>CALUMU010000005.1 GCA_944321825.1 Candidatus Amulumruptor caecigallinarius | reverse complement strand
AGCTCACAAATTGGGCAGTTAAAGAGTTCTGCTGTCTGATACAAGAGGATAAATTGAATTGATAGAACTCACCTTAACATTAAACGGTCAAATACGGACGAAAATTTTGACTGTGTCATGATTTTTCGTAATTTTAAACATTCTTACTCACAAAGAGTCAGCCCATGAAAAAACTGTACCTACTGCTTTTGATGGTTGTCGCGGCCATTTCTTCATATGGAAAAATCCCTGTCGTAAGATCGTTCACCCCCCTTGACTACAAGGGTGGACGGCAGAACTGGGACATCGACATAGCAAAAAATCACGTTGTGTTTTTTGCTAACGATAGCGGTGTACTGACTTTCGACGGCAATCGGTGGCATACAATCAAAAGCCCTAATAATTCAGCTATCCGCTCCGTGATGTATGATGAGGATACCGGGCGTATATACGTGGGTGCCTATAATGAAGTGGGGTATTTCGAGGTCCTGCCACCTCTTTACAGGGAGGAATACCGCTCTATCGTGTCGGAGCTGGGTGCGGCTGACAGCAAGATCGGTGAAGTTTGGCACATAGCCAAGGGCCCGGGCGGGAGGCTTTTAGTCGGGGCCGACAAAGGTTTCTATGTGCTTAGAGACGGCAAACCCGAAGCCGGCTTTGCCGTAGAAGATATAAAGGGTCTCCTTGTGACGGACAAAGCCGCATATATCGGCACGTCGGGTGAGATATTCGAATACGCGTACTCCGGCCGGACCTTGTCGGCGGTAGCTGCCAATAGGGATATGAACGGGACCGACATCGTCGCCCTGATGGAGCATGGCGGCGACATGATAGTAGCCACAGCCAAGGGGGGCGTTTTCAGGCGCGGGGCCGACGGCTCGATTGCCCGTGTGCCGCTTGCGCCGGGGATTGACCGGGCGCGGATATATTGTGCGGCCATGATGGGCGACAGGCTTGCTCTCGGCACCATCGGCGACGGAGCCATAGTGGTCGACATCACGACGGGCGAGGCGATGTATGCCAACGTCAACACGGGTCTGCCCAACAATACGGTATTGTCGGTATGTTTCGATGGGTTTGGCAATCTGTGGCTCGGTCTGGACAACGGCATCTCGTACATGATGGTCAATTCGCCGTTCAGCATCCTTTATGACGAGACTAACAAGATAGGCACAGGATATGCGTCGATAGTCGACGGCGGACAGCTCTATTTAGGCACCAACCAAGGGCTGTATGCCCTTTCTGCCCCCCCCCATACCCCCCTATACCGTGACGGCATAGGGCGGAATCTGACGAAAATACGTGGAATCGACGGGCAGGTGTGGAATTGCCAACGCTTTCCTGGACACTCGATGCTCGTGAGCCATAATGACGGGGTGGATGTCGTGGATGGTTTCAACGCCACCCCGGTGCATGGCGTTAAAGGGACGTGGGGATTCACCCCCCTCCAAGGCACCGACTGTCTGTTGGGCTGCGACTATGACGGGCTTTTCATACTCGAACCGGCTGCCCCGGGGCACTACCGGGTCAAAAACCGAGTGGAGGGAGGCGATGTGGTCAGCGGCCTGTTCATGCAGGATCAGGACGGCTCGATATGGATGGCGCACTGGCAGGAGGGGGTCTACCGCATGGTCCTTAGCCCCGACCTGACGAGGGTGGTACATAAGGAGCTGTATGACGAAAAGAACGGCCTGGTCACCACTCGCGACAACCTGATATGCAAAATCGATAGTCAGGTCTATGTGTCGTCGGTCGACGGCTTCCGCCGGCTTGTCGGCAACAAGCTGGAGATGCAGGTCGGACTCAACGGTGTGTTCAACACCTTCGGGCTCGCCTTGCGTGTGACACAGCTTCCCACAGGCCACCTGCTTGCCTACAAACCGGGGTATCTGGCGATAGGCTATAAGCAGCCTGACGGGTCATTCCGCGCACGGCAGCTCCCATACAACCATTTGGAGCGGCGGCTGCAGATGGCGTTTGGCAATGTCGGCGTTCTCGACTCGGCCGATGTACTGCTCAATTACGACAACGGCTTCTTCGTCCTTGATACACGCGAAGGTTCCGACTCCGATACGCTTTCAAAAGTGATGATACGCAGCATCACCGGGACGGCTGCCAACGACACTCTCCTTTATGCAGCCACACACCTCTCCGAGGGTAGGGTCACTATACCGTATTCGCTCAATTCTATCCGTTTCTCGTTTGTCTACCCCGAATACCGCGACCATGAAGCAGTGGAGTACTCCTGCTACCTCGAGGGATACGACAAAGAGTGGATTAATCCGTCGGTGCTGACGGAAAAGGAATACACAGGATTGCGTCCGGGACTCTACACTTTCCATGTCCGTGCGATCGACAAAATCAACGACGCATCTTCCGAGACATCGATAGAGGTCAGGGTGCTCTCGCCGTGGTACATGAAGTGGTGGGCGGTATGCCTGTATGTGCTGTTGGGCATAGCCGTGCTGGGTTTGGTCGGGTGGTTTGTGCGCAGGAGCATCATACTCCGCACCGAGCGCATCCGTCAGGAAGAGACCCTCAAGCGGCGCGAACAGCAGATACAGTTCAACGTCGAGCTTGAGAAGAAGCAAAACGAGATAATACGCCAGGAGAAGCAGCAGCTCGAAAAGATACTCAAGCAAAAGGCGGGGCAGCTGGCCGACAGCGCCATGAATGTGGCCCGCAAAAACGACATTCTCGCCGCCATCGACTCGCAGCTTGAGCAGATGCACCTGCAGGTTAAAAACAATGCAGCGAAATCCGTCATCAACAACTGTATTGCCGGTATGCGTCGCGACATACGCGCCAATATGGTCGATGATGCCAACTGGAACAAATTCGAGGAAAATTTCAATCTCGTCTATGACAATTTCACGCAGAAGCTGCTGGCCCGCTATCCCGACCTGAAGAAATTGGATATAAAGCTGTGCGTGTACTTGCGCATGGGCATGAATACCAAAGAGATGGCTTCGCTGCTCAACATGGGAGTGCACAGCCTCGAGACCGCCCGCTACCGCCTGCGCAAGAAGCTCGGCATTGAGAGCGGCGACAATCTTTTCGACTTCATCCAGAGCATCGACCGCTCCGATCCCGCCCCGGCGCAGTAACCGTCTAAGTCTTATAATCTCTTATAAAACGTATAAGATTTATAAGATTATAAGAGATTGTGTAGCTTATACGACCTTGCTCTCCGCTATCCTCCAAATGTTAAGAGCCTGTAAAATACATTTCTTTAGCTTTAACACGACGATTGCGTTCCACTCTCTGATTTTCAATATATTGCGTTGTGGCTGCTGAGGTTTTTGTGAGGTGCGATATGTTGCTATGTGATGTTTTTGAGTATTAAAATCTTTGAATCAAATCTTATATAAGGCTTAACTTCGCAAAGTAAAATCCGGTACTTCCCCGGCGTTAACCAAACACAACCTTAATCTTTTACCATGAGAATCACATTCATGCTACTTCCGCTTTTGACTATTTTACTCGCTGCTTGCGGCAGCGACGAGCCCGAAGCGACGGGTTCACAGGCCGGCAATGCTACTATTTCCCTTTCCGACTCCGAGTTGTCGGTAGGATACGAGGCACAGACACTGCCGGTCACCGTCCGCAGCAGTGCAGACTGGAGCGTGTCATCCAATGTGGACTGGATTACGGTATCTCCATCGGGCGGACTCAAAGACCGTGACACCGAAATCAGCATCAAGGTCAAGGAAAACGACACCCACGAGCAGAGGGTAGGGACTGTTACTATAAAAGCCGGATCGTCGTCAGCGTCGGTGACTGTCACCCAGACCCCTGACATGTATTTCAATGTAGGTAAGGCTTCGTATTCCATCGGTGCAAAAGCGCAGACCATCGTAATACCCATCGAATCCAACCAGTCATGGACGGCTTCTTCTGTCTCGACATGGCTCACAATCGATACTCCGGCAGGTAATGGCAGCGGCTCATGCAGCATTTCCGTGCAGGAAAACGACACGCCGCGCGAGCGCACTGCTACCATAGAGTTTGTCACCGCATCGGGCGCGAGGACACCTGTCGATATTACGCAGTTTACGGATGCAATCGATGTCCCTGACGGCTATGCGTTGGTGTGGAACGACGAGTTCAACGACGAATCGAGCCTCACCGAGAAGTGGACATACGAAGTCTGGGATCCGGGTACCGTCAATAATGAGCTGCAACGCTATGTCGCAGGGCAATATAACGGCTATAAGACTGCCGAGGTGCATGACGGCATCCTTACCATCACCGCGCGGAAAGTCGGCAGTGAAGTGGTGTCGGCCCGTCTCAATTCGCGCGAACATTGGACATACGGCATCATCGAAGCTCGCCTGAATCTCCCCTCCGGCCGGGGTACGTGGCCCGCATTCTGGATGTATCCCTACCAGCCTGACGGTAACTGGCCCTACTGCGGCGAAATCGACATCATGGAGGAAGTCGGCACTGTGCCTGACGAGGTCAGCTCGTCGATACATTGCGCATCCTATAACCACGTGATGCAGACGCAGAAGACTTCGGCCCGTATGGTCGACGGTGCCGAAGGCTCGTTCCATGTCTACCGTCTGGAATGGGATGAAAATTACATCGTGACCTACGTCGACGGAGTCGAGCTGTTCCGCTTCGCCAACGACAAGAAAGGCGACCGCAACACATGGCCTTTCGATTATGACTTCAAAATCATACTCAATCTGGCTTGGGGCGGCGACTGGGGCGGCATGAACGGTGTCGACGAAAGCGCACTCCCTGTGGAATACCACATCGACTATGTCAGGGTATTCCAGAAAATCAGGTGAGTGGCTAAGACGGTAATCCGTGCATACGCACATTCTCTCAATCACATATACACAATATTTTATCAGAGTTTCATCCATTAACCTAAAAACACATCTTTTTTATTGCAATGAAGTATGGAAAAGCCTTAATGGCTACGCTGTTGCTTGCTACAGGCAACATGCTGTACGCCGCCGGCGACTTCACTTACAAGAAAGCTGATGCTCCGGTTGAGGACCGCGTCAATGACCTGCTTTCGCGCATGACCATTGACGAGAAGATAGGCCAGCTCAACCAGCGCAGTTTTTATGAAGGGGAGGAGGCGATGAAAATGTGGCAGTCGGAAGTCCAGGCTGGAAATATCGGCTCGCTGCTTAATATCGTCACGCCTGACAACGCCGATGCAATCCAGAAGGTCGCTATGGAGAAATCACGTCTCGGCATACCGGTGCTTATGGCGCGTGACGTAATCCACGGCTATAAGACTGTTTTCCCCATCCCGCTGGGTCAGGCGGCGACTTTTGACGATGCTATAGTAGAGTTGGGTGGCCGTGTGGCGGCTGTAGAGGCCTCTTCTGACGGCATCCGCTGGACTTTCACTCCCATGATGGACATCTCGCGCGATGCCCGTTGGGGCCGTATCGCCGAGAGCTTCGGCGAGGACACATATCTGTCGACACGCCTGGCTGTGGCAAATATCCGTGGCCTCCAAGGCGAAGACCCGTCGGATCCCACTTCGATCGCGGCTTGTGCCAAGCACTTCGTGGGCTACGGAGCATCGGAGAGCGGACGTGACTACAACTCCACCTACATACCGCCCCGCCAGCTCCGCGATGTGTATCTTCCGCCGTTCAAGGCCGCTGTCGAGGCAGGTGTCCTTACATTCATGACCTCGTTTAATGACAATGATGGAGTTCCCGCTACTGGCAACAGGGCTCTCCTCAAGGATGTCCTCCGTGACGAGTGGGGCTTCAAGGGATTTGTGGTCAGCGACTGGGGCAGCATCCAGCAAATGATACCCCATGGCTTTTGTCCCGACCTGAGCAATGCTGCCGACCGAGCTTTCAATGCCGGTGTCGACATGGATATGGAGGGATACGCTTACATCAGCCACCTTAAGCAGTTGATTGAGTCCGGCAAAGTGAGCATGGGCGACATCGACAACGCCGTGAAAAACGTCCTGCGTGTCAAGTTCATGCTCGGACTGTTTGAAAATCCCTATGTCGTGACCCCTCAAAGTGTCAAATATGACCCGCAACATCTTGCCGCAGCCCGGAAAGCGGCCGAAGAGAGCGCGATATTGCTCAAAAACAATGGAGTGCTTCCTCTCAAAGGTGTCAAAAAGGTTTTCTTGACAGGACCGTTGGCCGATGCGCCCCACGAGCAGATGGGTACCTGGACTTTCGATGGCGAAAAGTCCCGTACCGTGACCATCGCCAAAGCCATGCGTGACCAGTTCGGGTCAGATGTAGAAATTGTGTTCGATCCCTGTCTGACATTCAGCCGTGACAGGTCCACAGCCGGCGTTGCAGAAGCCTGCCGCAAGGCATCCGGGGCAGACGTGATTGTTGCCGTGATGGGTGAGGAGAGCATCCTTTCGGGTGAAGGACATTCAAGGGCCGACATCACTCTGCCGGGGGCACAGAATGAATATCTTGAAGCCCTGAAAGCCACAGGCAAGCCCTTGGTGACAGTGGTGATGACGGGCCGTCCGATGGCCATACCGAGTGTCGACGAAATCAGCGACGCGTTGCTCTATGTATTCCATCCCGGCACCATGGGAGGTCCGGCGATTGCTGATATACTGTTCGGCAAAGTGTCGCCGTCAGGCAAGCTGCCTGTTTCGTTGCCCCGATTTTCAGGCCAGACTCCTTTATACTATAACCAGCATGCCACAGGCCGTCCTGCCACAGGCAAGGAGACGCTGATGTATGATGCCCCTATCGAAGCTCCCATGACCTCTACCGGCTGTTCGAGCTACTATTTCGATGCCGGATTCGGTCCGCTGTATCCTTTTGGCTACGGTTTGAGCTACGGCAGGTTCACATATTCCGACCTCCGTCTCGATAGCGACAGCTACACGCCTGACGGTACTATACGTGCTTCGGTCACTCTGACCAACGACGGCGACATGGAAGCCACCGAGGTTGTGCAGCTTTATGTCAAAGACCATTTCGGCTCTGTGACCCGCCCGGTGCGCGAGCTTAAGCAGTATAGCCGCGTGACCCTGAAGCCGCATGAATCCACGACTGTCAGCTTCGAGCTGCCTGTCAAGGAACTCGCCTTTACCGGCCTCGACATGAAGTTTGCCGTAGAGCCGGGCGATTTCACCCTCTATATAGGCGGCAGCAGCAAAGCTGATCTGGCTAAAGATTTCAAAGTGAATTAAGTGAATTAATTAAGTGAATACTAACTTAAACCTTAAAGTTAACCATAAAAACCAGTCACATGTTAAAACAATTAGCAGTATTTGCCATGGGGCTTACGGCGCTCTCATCTTGGGCGGATGTAAAAGTCTCCGGCACAGTGGTTCAGAAGTCAGACGACGAACCGCTTATTGGAGTATCAGTGATGGTAGCAGGTTCCAAGATGGGCACTTCTACCGACATCGATGGTAATTTTGTAATCTCTGTTCCTGAAAACTCTGAGCTGAAGTTCAGCTATGTAGGTTTTGAACCCCAGACTCTCAATGTCGGCGCTTCTGACATGGCCGGGGTTGTAGTGAAGATGTCAGAGGACTCCCAGGTCCTTGACGAAGTGGTCGTGGTCGGCTATGGCGTGCAAAAAAAGAGCGTCGTGACGGCTTCTATCGCCAAAGTCTCGTCCGATGACCTTTCGCATGTCGCTCCTGTGCGAATGGACAACGCCCTTAAAGGTCTGGCCGCTGGCGTAAACGTTACCTCCAACTCAGGCCAGCCGGGTGAAGGTTCGCGTGTGCGTATCCGTGGTACAGGTACGATTAACGACTCCGACCCTCTCTACATTGTCGACGGTATGCCTATCGACGATGCCTTCGACTTTGTCAACCCTAACGACATCGAGTCGATTGAGGTGCTGAAAGATGCCGCCTCTGGTGCCATCTACGGTGCCCGTGCCGCCAACGGTGTCGTTCTCGTGACAACCAAGAAAGGCAAAGAGGGCAAGGCCAAGATCAACTACAACTTCTCCTATGGATGGCAGAGTCCTTGGAAGCGTCGCAAGATGACCAACGCCACTGACTATGCTATCCTGCAAAACGAACGCGCCATCAACGGCGGCCAGGCTCCGGTGTTTGCCAACCCCTACAACCTGACCGACTCTAACGGTGACCCGATTATTGGCGGCGGTACCGACTGGCAGGATCTCGTGTTCAACGACAATGCCCCGATCATGAATCATGACGTTTCAGTGTCGGGAGCTACTGATAAGGTCAACTATTATTTCTCCCTCGGTTATTTCACCCAGGACGGTATTGTCGGCGGTAATTACGGACATTCTAACTATGACCGTCTGACCCTCCGCTCCAATACCACATATAATATCTATGACGCTACAAAAGAGCGTAGCTGGCTCAACAATGTCGAGCTCGGTGCCAACCTCGCATACATGCGCACCCATTCGACAGGTGTCAGCACCAACTCGGAGTTCGGTTCTATCCTAGGCTCCGCTCTCTATCTGGCTCCGACTCTTGCTCCCGTGGCCACCGGAAGCGTAGCTGAAGCTATGAAGGCTTACTATAGCGACTACGACCTGCTCACCGACCCCAACACCGGTCTGCCTTACACCGTCCCCGGTTATGGCGGTTCGTATCAGGAAATCAACAACCCGCTGGCCATGATGGCTCTCCAGCCCACCAAGGCCTGGACTCACAAGTTCGTAGGTAACTTCTCCGCTACGGTCAGCATCTGGGACAACATCAAGTACCGTTTCAGCTATGCAGCCGACCTCTCGTTCTACGGCAACGAAAGTGCTACGCTCCAGAAGTATTATCTCTCTGGTAACAACAATGCCAGCCACACCAGTGCCGGCAAGTACAAAGGCAACAACAACCGCTGGCAGATTGAAAACGTCATCTCTTGGTCAAAGGACTTCGGGCCCCACAATGTTGGCGTTGTCCTCGGTCAGTCGGCCACCAAGTTTAAGGGCGATGACCTCTCCGGAAGCAGCTGGGGTCTGATCAACCTTAACAAACCGTGGATGGAATATACCTATGGCGGCACCCAGAATATCTATGACGACGCTGGAAACCTGACAGGTGTCGAAGTGCATTATGGCGTAGGTGCTAACCGTTACACCGAACACCGCCTGGCTTCTTACTTCGCACGCGGTAGTTACAACTACGACGGTAAGTACATGGCTGAAGTCACTGTCCGCCGCGACGGTTCGAGCCGCTTCGGTGCTAACCATAAATACGGTACATTCCCCTCTGTATCTGCCGGTTGGAACATCCATCGCGAGAATTTCATGGAGCCCACACGCTCATGGCTCTCTAACCTGAAGCTCCGTGCCAGCTGGGGTAAGAACGGTAACGACAACATCCCCGAATTTGGCTACACAGCCCTTACGGCCATGAACTACAACACCCTCTTCGGCCGCGATGCCCAGAAGTACATCGGCTCGAAGGCTGCCCGCCTCGCCAACCCCGACCTCAAGTGGGAGGAATCAGAGCAGACAGATATAGGTCTTGATTTCGGCTTCTTCAACAATGCCTTGACGTTCAGTGCCGACTACTACATCAAGAAGACCAACGGTATGATTATCGACATGCCTATCCCCGCATACATCGGCGAAGAGCGTCCTCTGGCCAATGTCGGCGATATGGAGAACTCAGGTGTCGAATTCGAGCTGGGTTACCAGTTCCGCGTAGCCGATGTGCAGTTCGCCATCAAGGGTAACGCTTCGTACCTCCACAACAAGCTGAAGAATCTCGGTAACGCCGAGGGTTATCTTGACCTTGACGGCATCCAGGGTTATGACGGCATCATCACACGTGCCGAAAACGGCCAGCCTTTCCCGTTCTTCTACGGCTACAAGACAGGCGGCGTATTCCAGAACGCTGCCCAGATTGCAGGCTACGTCAACTCTAAGGGCGAGATGCTCCAGCCCAACGCACAGCCTGGCGACATCATCTATGTCGATGTCAACGGTGACGGCGTGATTGATACCAATGACCGCACAAACATCGGTAAGGGTACTCCTGACTGGACATACGGCTTGAACCTCAACGTAGAGTGGCGCGGGTTGGATTTCAACCTGTTCCTCCAGGGTGTCAGCGGTGCTGATGTGTTCGACGGCACCTACCGCAGCGACATCTACTCCGGCAATTATCCCGAATGGGTGCTCGACCGTTGGACCGGCGAAGGCACTTCTAACCGTGTGCCCCGTCTCGTGGCCGGCAACAATGACAGCTGGAAAGTTTCCGACCTCTATGTCTATGACGGCTCTTATCTGAGACTCAAGAACATATGCTTGGGCTACACACTCCCCGAAAAGTGGACCCGCAAAGTCTCTATCTCTAAACTTCGCTTCTATGTAATGGCCGAAAACTTCTTCACATGGACCAAGTATCACGGATTCGACCCCGAAATCGCCTCTGGCGGCACTTCTCTCGGCGTTGACCGTGGTATATATCCCCAGGCTCGCACATGGACTGTCGGTTTGAACCTGTCATTCTAATTAACCCAATAAAGAAATCTAACTCATGAAATTCAATATATTCAAAGCGATGCTGATATGTGCCCCGGTAGTGGCGCTCTCGGCATGTAGCGACGATTTCCTTGATGTGGAAAATCCTACCGGCGACCCTATCGAGGACTACTATACCACTGATGAGCATGTACAGGAAGCTCTCATCGCTGCCTATGCCCCCACTCACACATACGATTGGGACGGACAGCAGTACAGCCCCATCAATATGATGGCAGAGCTGGCCGGTGACAATTTCTGGATCGGCGGTGCCGACAAGAGCGACAACTCCCAGTGGCACTCGATATTCAACTTCGAAGCCGATGCCCAGCACACTCTGTCATCCGTATGGCGTGTCAGCTACTGGGGTGTCAAGCGCTGCAACGATGTGATTTATTACCTCGACAACTATGTGCCTGACGGAACCATAACTCCCGAAAAGGAGGCAAGCTACCGTATGCAGGCCCGTCTGCTCCGTGCCTATTATTACAACACTCTGTGGCACTTCTTCGGCAACATTCCCTACTATACCGAGAATGTCCAGACTCCTCCCTATACCGCGCCTCAGATGCGTGCCGACGAGGTCTATGCCAACATCGTCACCGAGCTGGAGCAAATCATCACTTCCGGTGTGCTGCCGCTCAAGTACTACAAGGATGCTAACGGCAACATCGATGAGACTCAGCTTGGTCGTGTGACCCAGGGCTTGGCATACATGCTTTACGCCGAAGCTGTCATGTACCAGAATGACGAGTCGCGCTTCTCGCAGGCTCTCTCTTATATGAGAGAGATGATTCAGTCACCTGATTTTGACCTTGTTGACGACTTCGCTTCCATATGGACCACTGCTGGCGAGTGGAGCATCGAATCGGTATGGGAAATCAACTTCGCTTCCGAAAATCACGAACGCTGCTGGGACTGGCCCATTTCTGCTGGTGGTACCATCCTGCCCACTCTGATTGCCCCCAACTCCTACGGTGGCGATGACCTTTGGGCCGGCGGTGACGGCTGGGGATTCTTCCCGGTACGCACTGAGACTCGTGACATGTACAGTCCGACTGACGAGCGTCTGGCGGCTACCGTTTGGGATGCATCTGCTTCAGGCTACACCAAGCGTTATCAGGACACTGGCCTGTGGCTGGCTAAATACCGTCCGCTCAACGGCAATATGCCCACCGACTTCGACGGTCTGATGAACTATAACAACAATCTCCGTGTCTACCGTTATTCCGAGGTGCTTCTCAACGCGGCCGAACTCTATGTCCGCACCGGCGGCTCTGAAACGGGCGAAGCCAAAACGTGGCTCAACCTTGTGCGTCAGCGCGCAAATGTCAGCGGCCATGAGCGTGCGACCCTCGACAATATCCTGACCGAACGCCACCTTGAGTTCGTAGGCGAAGGCAAACGCGCATTTGACCTTGTCCGTTGCGACAACGTATCGGGCGTTTCGGATGCCAACCGTGCTTCTACCGTCCTTGTCCCGGACGACTACGGCTACCGCACCCGCTCATGGTCTCCCTCGAAGAAGCATATTCCGATTGCTCAGTCGGAGATTGATGCGGACCCGGCTCTGGTTCAAAACAATTATTAAGTAAGTCTTAACCATACGATTATACAATGAAAAAAATCATATATTCGGCATTTATCTCCCTGTTTGCCTTGGCGATATCTGCCTGTTCCGAAGATAGATTCGATGGAGCAAACGGCGATCTGCCGGAAGCGTCGCTCTACGAAAACTGCTTTAAAGTGACCGTGGACGAAAATAACAACGCCCACTTCTCGTTCGAGCCTGTCGCTGGTGTAGATATGACCGGGATAACACCCGTGTGGATTGTTGACGGTGCCTACAGCTCGGCTTTCGAATTCACCAAGTTCTACCGTAAAAAAGGCATATACAGCGTCGAGTGCAAGGTTAAAAACCGCAACGGCATGTCGGCTGGTGTAGTCGTTAAGCAATTCGAGGTGCTGAAAACACGTATGAACGGATTCGAAGGCTTCGATGTCGATGCCAATGCTGGTCTTAACATGTTGCAGGGCGCAACGTTTGACAATTTCGCCTATTATTATGCTCCAGGTTGGGCGGAAATACCTGGCGGTCCCACGTATTCATATAATTCGTCTGAAAACTCGATTACCATCGATTATCCCACTGGTACATCCGAGCGTTGGCAGAATCAGTTCAGCTTCTCTACTGGTGTTGCGCTGCAGGACGGTGTCGAGTATGACGTCTCTATGATCGTGACATCTACTCAGGCAATCCCGTCGATGAAGGTCAAAATGAACCAAAACGCGTCCGGAGACCCCAATATACTCCTTGACAAGGACTTCAGTGTGCCTGCTGATGAGCCCATTGCGCTTTACGCTACCAAGCTCCTTGCCGGTGGTGTGTCGGACCTCAAAATCATATTCGACTTCGGAGGCAATCCCGACAACACCAATGTCATAATCGAGAATATCTGTATCCTGCCGTCTGACCAGAACAATGTAGAAGCTCCGGCCGAGCTCAACGAAGCGTTCGACTATAACGACCCGCGCAATGTATTCGCCGCTATAGACCAGGCCGGTGTCTTTGAAGAAACATGCTTCTGGGCTGACAATAACTGGGCAGAGATCAGCCAAGAGATAATTTCCACCCATGACGGCAATGTCCATACAGTTACCATCCCCGGTCCGGTGGGTGCTAACGAATGGCAGGCTCAATATACATGGGTTAATCTCCCGCTGGCCGTCAACGCCTCTGACCACTATGACTGCTCTATCAAAGTCAGTGCCTCGCTCAACGGCGAACCTGTCAAGTTCAACGGGGCTACGGTCAAGCTTACCGATATGAACAGTGATGACAACATGCTCTTCAACGCACGCCATGAGATACCTGTAGGCGGATGGGTTTACCGCTTTGAAGATGTCCAGATGGCACAAGGTGATGCTGCGTCCATGAAGCTCGTATTCGACTTCGGTGGTGCTCCCGAGGGTGCTGTAATCACCATATCTGACGTGACCGTCATCAAGAAGTAAGCTGGATAAGCTTAGGGGGCATCCCCCCGTCTTTTCATAATGCGCCTTTGAGGGTGGGCCGCTGTTGCTGCGGCTCACCCTCTTCCATTTCTCCATTTTCCTTGTCCTTTGGCTTCGTATGTCTCCTAAGCCTCCTAAGATTCCTGTATATTATCCGACATTATACGAATTTATAATAGCGAAATAGCGGTAATCGCACGAAAAAATCATAAATTTGTGATTATGAAGAGCGGAGCTGCTTTATTGCACGATAAATTTGAAAAACACAGGCTGTCGCTACGGCTGCTTAGGGCAGTAGCTGTGGCGGTTCTTATGATGGTAGCCGCCGTGGGTGAAGCCCCCTCTGCTGTCGCCGCATCATCTACTGTCGCACAGAGCGGCAAATCGTCATCCAAAAAGAAGACATCACAATCTAAGAAGAAAGCTGCTTCTAAGAAGAAATCTGCTTCCAAGAAGAAATCTGCTTCCAAGAAGAGAAAAACGACCTCCAAAAAAAAGAAAACCACGCGCAAGAAGACTGGTAAAGCCTCCTCCTCGCGTACATCAAAGGATGTCCGCCGCGAGCAGCAGGCTACAGCCAAGGATATCAAGGAGACTTCGGCCAAACTTGACCGGAACCGCAGGTCCACGGCATCGCAGCTCAACCGGCTCAACGACCTCCGCTCGCGCATAGCGCAGCAGACTTCGGTCATTGCCGCCACTCAGGCCGATGCTGATGCCATATCGCAGCGCATAGAGCTGCTTGATGATACCATAAAGCAGATGCGTGACCATGTGGAGAGGCTTCGCGAAAGTTATGGCGACATATTGCGGCGGTCGCAAGGCACCGAGCGGCAGTTGGATATGCTGTCGTTTGTATTCGCCGCCGAGTCGTTTCAGGAATCACTGCAGCGTGTGCGCTATCTACGCCAGATATCGCGTTGGCGGCGCGCCAAGCATCAGGAACTGCTGACGGCAGTAGATGACCTGCACAGCCGTCAGGCCGACATGGCGGAACTTCTGCGTCAGAAAAACGCACACATAGTGCGCCTCAACACCGCCAAGGCCAGCGTGGAGCGTGACTCTCGGGAGACTTCGCAGATAGTGGAGCGGCTCAAGCAGGAGGGCTCGCAGCTGCAGGCCCATCTGGCGCGGCAACAGCAGAAATTGCAGAAACTCGACCGCGAGCTTGACCGTCTCATCGCCGCCGAGCAGCGTCGTATGGAGCAGGAACGTCTACGGCGTGAGAAAGCAGAGCGCGAGAGGGCAGAACGCGAACGCCGCCGGCAGGAGCAGGCCGCGCGTGGCAAGCAAAGCGGCTCCTCGACGTCCTCAGGCAAGCAGCCCTCGGCTGACAAACCGTCAAAACGCACGGACGGCGATGTCCGTCAGGCGGCTCCGATTACGGCCTCGGCATCCGTGTCGCAGTTTGCGCGCATGAAAGGCCGTCTGCCTTTCCCGGTAGAGGGCAAATACCGTGTCATCAGCGCGTTCGGACGTCATCCGCATCCCGACTTCCCGAATATCGAGATTCAGAATTCGGGCATCGACATAGAGATGCTGTCATCCAACCGTCGTGCCCGTGCCATAGCCGACGGCACTGTATCTGCCGTGTTCCACCAGCCCGGTTACAATAATATCGTCATGATACGCCATGGCGAATACATCACCATCTATGCAGGCATCAGCTCTCTGTCGGTCAAGACCGGCGATGCCGTCAAGACCGGACAGACCATTGGCCAGGTGCAGCCCGACCCCGACAACGACGGCCGTCACGTACTCCACTTCGAGCTGCGTCACGAGCGTCAGAAACTCAATCCCCTGCAGTGGGTAAGGTAAACCGTCGCATCCTACACTTCCTTCATGGCACATAAAAGCAAGTCCACGGCATTGATAGTCAAGACTATGGGCGTTTTTTCCGGGGTCCAGTCCATCAGCATCCTTACATCGGTGGTGCGCACTAAACTTGTGGCCGTCTGGATAGGTGCTCTCGGAGTGGGGCTCTTCGGTGTGTTTAATACGGTGCTTGACCTGTTGGGTAATTTCGCGCAGATGGGCATGAACACTGTGGCTGCCCGAGAGCTTGCTGCCAACACGGCCCGGAGCGAACGGGCCCGTTACATCCTGATGGTGCGCCGCATATGCCTGTCGTTGGGACTGCTGTTCGCGTTGCTTACTGTCGGTTTTTCACCACTGTTGAGCCGTTGGGCTTTCGGCGACGGGTCTATGACGTGGTGGTTCTGCCTGCTGTCGGTAGCGATATTCGCCATGGCTGTGTCGGGTGGAGAGGGAGGCATATTGATGGGACTCCACAAGCTCCGTGGCGTTGCGCTGGCCACCACGTGGGGCAATGTTGCGGGGTTGGCGGTTTCTATCCCGCTGTTTTACTTTTGGCGCGCTGCAGCTATCGTACCCTCCATTGTCATTTTGCTGGTGATTACTACTTCCATAATGTGGCATTATGCCCACAAGGCCACCCGTGAGCTGCTGCCTGACGGATATGGACGTGTCTCGTGGCGCAGCAGCCTTATGGATGGATTCGGTATTATAAAACTTGGCTTTTACATCATCATCAGCATAATGATGGCCAACCTCGGCTCCTACCTGTTTCTTGTATATCTCAACCGCACCGCCGACACCGCCACGGTCGGCTATTTCCAGAGCGGTTTCACTCTGGTTAATCGTTACGTAGGCCTTGTTTTCGCAGCGCTGATGGTCGATTTCTTCCCGCGCCTGAGCATGAGCCAGAGGTCGCGCCGTGCCATGTCGGTCATAGTCAGCCAGGAACTTAGCGTGATTATGGGTGTCATGATACCGCTGGTGCTGCTGTTCATTGCTTTTGTCCCTGTCATCATAGAGGTGCTTTATACAGGCGATTTCCAGGTAATACGCCCCATGGTATATATGGGTATAATCGGCACGGTCTTGCGTGCCTTGTCGTCTGTCATGGCATACGTCATGCTCGCCAAGGCCGACGGCACGGTATATATGGCCGTCGAGGTGGCGAGTGCGGCGGTGTATGTCGGAGCAAGTATCCTGTGCTTCAACCTTTGGGGCATCCCTGGCATGGGCATGGCTTATATAATATGGTATGCTGTCTATACGCTGATGGTTGCAATCGTTTACCGCAGACGTTATGGCCTGTGGCTGTCGCCATCTGTCGTGCGGCTGTCGTTGCTGGCTTTCGGGGCTTCTGTCGTAGGCTGCGTTATGGTTATGGCCACAGGCGACTCCGTAGCGGCTCACGTCGTGGTGGGCACTGTAGGCTTTATGACAGCTGCAGTAATATTGCCCGGACTTTTGGGACGCAGAAAGAAGAATGTTAAAGTAAAGTAGATATGGACGAATCCACACAGACTAGTTTCAATGAGATAAAGCAGCAGTTCATGCTGATGAAAAACGGCATCGTCTCCGACGCGATGAAAGCCGCCGGATTGCCCCATCGCATAGTCTGGGGGCTCAACATGCCCCAGCTGCGCGACATAGCCCTGCGCTATGACCGTAGCCGCGAACTGTTTGATGCCTTGTGGCGCGATACAGCCACACGTGAGAGCGTCGTTATCGCCCCGATGTTCCTTCCGTATGCCGATATGGCTGCCGATGAGGCAGTCTCGCTCATTGATGAAGCCGTCACCCTTGAGGCGATAGATTCATTGACGTTCAACGCCCTGCGTCATCGTGATGATGTGTGGGACATCATCGGCCGGCTTGACGGCTCCGAAGCGCTCAACCGCCGTTACGCCCTGATGCGTCTGCTCGCGAGGGTGATGCGTCACGACTTGCCACGTGCCAAGGCCGTCGCCTCCCGCGAAGCCTCCCTCCACGACCCCTCCACCTTCACCGCCGCCTCCAACATCCTCTCCGACATCGATTTCCTCACCCAGTCATAATATTCTCTATCTCTCATACGTCAGAATTGCATCGTCAGGAAATCGCGCAGGTGGATATGGTTGATTCCCGGGTAATCACTCAACTCTCCCACGACAGGTTCCATCGAAACCACATATTTCGGATAGTTGTCTTTTATCTCCATAAGATTGCCAAATTCACGCTTTGCGGTTTCGTCTGACCTCATGATGTATGTTACTTGGAAATAGATTCTCTGTGACCCTTTTGTCGCTACAAAATCTATTTCACCTGCGCGTAGTTCTCCGACCTTTACGGTGAACCCTTGGACTGTCAGGTGATGCCATACGATGTTTTCCATTATTTTTTCAATGCTACCCCTGATATTGAAATCGCATAGTAGGTTTCTTATTCCGTGGTCTGAAAAGTAATATTTGTAATTGTGCTCAAAAAGTTCTTTCCCATGAATATCGAAGCGGTAGGTGGGATTGATAATCAGAGCCGCCGACAGATGCGACAGGTAGTTTGAAGTTGTGATATCTGATGCCGCTTCCTTGCCGATGTTAGATTTTAGAAATCGTGTTATATTCCTTACCGAAATGATTTTGCCTATGTTATCTGCTATGAAACGAGCGAGATTGTTCATAAACGGGACATTGCGTACTTGATTCCGTTCAATCACATCTTTCATCATAATGGTATTGTACACGCCAAACAGATAATCCCTTATTTGCCGTTCGTCATCAATATCAAAGAGTCTCAGGCCAGGAAGCCCTCCAATTGTCATATACTTCATCAGGCTCTGGTCGGAATCCTCCAAATTGTGAAATTCTAAGAACTCTGTGTATGTAAGGCTATATACTGGGAGTTCAATGTATCTTCCTGATAGTTTGGTGCTTAGTTGAGATGAGAATATGTCTGCATTGCTCCCGGTCGCTACAATCTGGCACCTTCCTTCGGCATAGAGTCGGCGAAGCGCATTTTCATATTGCGGTATATCTTGTATCTCGTCCACCAACAGATAGTTGTCGCCTCCGGCAGGAAGTCCCTCGGCAGCTCTTGTGTAAAGTTCATCAGCCGAAGAGATTTCTGTCGTGCTCAGCTGTTCTTTGTCGATATATACTATATGTGATTCTTTGTAAGTCGATTCTAACCATTCTTTAAGTTGAAGAAGTAGAAAACTCTTACCCACTCGCCTTTGCCCCACCAAAAATATCATCATGCCACGGTTGAGGATTGATGTTATATGGTCGAGATAAATAGGACGCTTTATTATTTGTTGCTTCATATCCGTAAGGTTTTAATCCGTATATTTTTATCCGCCAACAAAATCAATCGTTGACTAACTTATCTGCAAAGATAGCAAACTGTACTTTGCAAACAAATATATTTTGTCAAAATTGCAAATTATACTTTGTAAAACCACAAAATTTACGAAAGCGCAAAGTACGCTTTTTATTTCTGGCTGGTTTTGCGGGTCTGCAAAGTGTACTTTGCAGATTGTGCTGTCGTATCCGCTGGCTTTGTTTTTTACCGTGGCTTTGTGTCCCGCTACAGTCCCTCCATTGCAACGCCATGCTCCCAGCACGTAGGGATGCACCCCGGTGCATCCGCTAATCCACGACCCCTCCACCTTCACCGCCGCCTCCAACATCCTCTCCGACATCGATTTCCTCACTCAATCATAGACTGATATTCATCCACTATACATAAGCCAATGGGCGTAACCGGCCGGTTACGCCCATTGGCTTATGTCTGGCAGCTCAGGCTCTAATATTGTTCACCTTTGACGAACATGCTCTCATAGTTGATTGTCAGCCGTTTGAATGAAAGTACAAAATCGGCCCCTAACGAACTTGAGTACAGCAAGGTTGGACTACTGTCTGGCTTTAGCCTTATGACCTCGACATCGCCGAGTTTCACAGCGGTGCCTGATACTGAGAAACAGAACTCAGGCAGTGTTACCACGTCGATTCTGGATATGCCACCGAATCCGCCGAGGTGTGTAGCATGTTCCGTCAATCCGGAGACAGCCTCCGGGTACATCTGTGCGAATTTTTCGTCAAGTAAAGATTTCACATTTCCTGTGTCGAAGATCACATCGAACGGTTTCCCGGCATATTCGATTTGAAGATTTGGTGTGTTGGACGCAAGATACATGTTGGGTTCCCCCTTCGATATCCGGTATGGGAAGACGAACCGTTGTGTCTGATTGTCTATTATCGTTTCTTTGATATCCCTGATGAAATGATACCCTAACACGCCGTCAAGCGCAAAAACGGAGTCGACGATATGGTCCGTTGGGGCAATCATAAATACAGGATTGTGGTAGACTATCTCGCCTACTTTGAGGGAGTCGGCAACTGCCAGCTTGACGAAGCCTATATTCATGCCTGATACAGGTATGGAATCGGCAACAACCCTCAGTCCTGTTTCTTCAGCATATTTCTCTGACACGAAGTTGCCAAACGAGCAGCCTGTGTCGAATATGTATTCCTTTGTGATGCCGTTGACTTCGACGGGTATGTATATGTGCTTCCCTCGTCCAACGGTATCGCATCTCATAGGCACCGACACATCGCGCTGCGGTCGGTCTATATAAGGTGCGGGCGTATTGGCGAGAGCCTTGCCGATGCGTTCGATGAATATAAGGCTGTAAAGGGCCTTGTACGGGACGGAGTCTTTAAGTGCCTTTACCAGTTCTTCCCCTGCTTTGCCTCCCTCTTCGTAACGCCCTGAATTTAGCAGATTCATGGCCCTTAGCGCAGCCATGCCTATGGATGATTCAGCGCCGAGTTCGTCCTGATGGTTTTGTAGCAGACTGTCTAATGCCTCTCCTGCTTGTTCTATCCGGTTGAAGCCGATTCCAAGCTGAGCCTCGGCTACAAGCCTCAGCATCTCTATGCTGATTGAATCGTGCAGTATCGGATACTGTTCCCTGAGCTCAAACAGGTCGCCGCCGTTAAGTATCTCGCCCATTTTTACGTCTGCGGCTGTTTGTGTATGAGCCACACCGCACCCTGTCAGCGTGGCAATCAGGATGGAAAAAATATGCAGGAGTTTCATGCAAATTAAAATGTCAGGTAACTTTTATCGGAACACGTACATGCCGTCATGCTCTTTGAGTATTCTTTGACAAATGCTGAGAGTTGAGTCGGCGGTGTTTTCATGTGTTTATAGCCTTTCGGATGCAAATTTACAATAATATTGCAATACTACACTCTGTCGGATGTAATATTGCTTTTATATAGCTGAATTACATCCGATAGAGTGTAAACCGTGTGTTATGATGATGTGTAGATTTATGAGGCGTTAATCGGAGTGGGGGCGTGGAGATGTAGTGGATCGGATAAAATAAACCGAGGGGCTGCACGGTCGGTGTGATGTGCAGCCCCTCGGGGTTGATGGGGAGAGTATCGTGGATGGGTTACTCTTCGTATTTCTTGAAGATGACAGTGGCGTTGTGGCCGCCGAAGCCGAACGAGTTGCTCAGCGCGGCGCGCACTTCGCGGTGCTCGGCCTTGTTGAAAGTAAGGTTGAGCGACTCGTAGTCGATTTCCTCGTCCTTGTCGTCCTCGGCGTGGTTGATGGTCGGAGGTACGATGCCGTTGATGATGGACAGGATGCTGAACATGGCTTCCAATGCGCCGGTTGCACCGAGGAGGTGGCCGGTCATCGACTTGGTAGAGCTGATGTTGAGCTTCTTCACAGCGTCGCCAAACACGCCACGGATAGCCTTGATTTCGGATATGTCGCCTACAGGAGTCGATGTGCCGTGTACGTTGATGTAGTCGATATCTTCGGGCTTCATGTTGGCATCCTCAAGGGCGTTGCGCATGGCGAGCATTGCACCGAGGCCCTCGGGATGTGTGGCGGTCAGGTGGTGGGCATCGGCGCTGAGACCGCCGCCGGCCATTTCAGCATAGATTTTCGCTCCGCGTGCCAGCGCGTGTTCGAGAGTCTCAAGCACGAGCACTACCGAGCCTTCGCCCATGACAAATCCGTCACGGCTCTTGCTGAACGGGCGTGATGCCGTCTCTGGGCTGTCGTTGCGGGTCGAGAGGGCGTGCATGGAGTTGAAACCGCCCACTCCTGCAGGATATATGGCCGCTTCAGCTCCGCCGGTGATGATAGCGTCGGCCTTGCCGAGACGGAGGAGATTGAATGCGTCGACGATAGCGTTGTTGGATGATGCACATGCCGAAACCACTCCGTAGTTAGGCCCGTGGAAACCGTATTCCATGGAGATGTGGCCGCTGGCTATGTCGGCAATCATCTTGGGGATGAAGAAAGGGTTGTATTTAGGACCCTGGTCCTGGTGCATGGCATAGTAGCCGGCTTCCTCTTCAAATGTGTGGAGACCGCCGATGCCGGCAGCTACGATTACGCCGATGCGGTCGGGGTCGATGGAGCCGTCGGTGGCATCGAGAGCAGCATCCTTCACGGCCTGACGGGCAGCAACGAGAGCATACTGGGCATAGAGGTCGAGCTGGCGTTCCTTGCGGCGGTCGAAGTGGTCAGAAGCCTTGAAGTCCTTGACTTCGCAGGCAAACTGGGTCTTGAATTTTGAAGCATCGAAATGTGTGATGGGACCCGCGCCTGACTTGCCGGCCACTGCTGCTTCCCATGTTGATGTTACGTCATTGCCGAGGGGCGTGATAGCTCCGAGGCCTGTAACAACTACTCTCTTTAATTCCATATATGGCGAATTTTTGGAGATTGGAGATAAATAACTGATTTGGTTCCCGGCTTATCGCTCGAAACAGCTTTTATAAGCCGGATGGTGGAGTGAGGGAGAGAATGGGGTAGGAGTTAGAGGTAAGAGCTTGTTTCGTTTTTAAAGGCTCTAAAAAGCGAGGGCCGTCAAGAGCGTTCCGACGGCCATCACGCTTGATGAAGTCTTTGACGTTGTCCCAGGCATGGCCGCAGCTTTCGGGCTGCGTCACCTCCGGGACTTGTGGATGACTAAAGGCGATTATTTGTTAGCTTCGATGTAAGCGATTGCGTCACCTACAGTAGTGATGCCTTCAGCCTTGTCATCGGGGATGGTGATGCCGAATTCTTTTTCAAATTCCATGATGAGCTCAACGGTGTCGAGGCTGTCAGCTCCGAGATCCTTTGTGAACTCTGCGGTTTCAGTTACTTCGTTTTCGTCAACGCCGAGCTTGTCAACGATGATAGCTTTCACGCGTGATGCGATTTCTGACATAGTGGTTTAATTATTTGGTTAGTAAAATCATTTCGCGATGCAAATTTAAGGAAAAATTTCCGAATTGTAAAACTTTTGCCAGCGAGAAATTGCTGTTTTTGCTCAAATAGTCCCGAAATGCGCAATGACAAGCTAAGGGCGCTGCAGCGCAGCGCCCTTAGCGATTCTCGTGATTAAAATCTTATAAGACCTTTATATGGCTTATCGTCATCATCAGGCTATGCCGAGGTCGTGCTTGACAGCTTCGATCTTGGCATCGGCTTCGCTGATAGCGCGGTCATAGTCGGCTGCCGACGACATCTTGCCGCGGACTTCGATGTAGAATTTGATTTTGGGTTCGGTACCTGACGGGCGTACTGACACCTTAGAGCCGTCCTCGGTGAAGTATTGCAGCACGTTTGATGTGGTGGGCATGTCGAGCTTGGTGACATTACCTGTGCGCATGTCGGTCAGGTTGAGGCTGTCGTAGTCCTTGACCTCTATGACGGGGCTGCCGCCGAGCTGGCGGGGAGGATTGGCGCGGAAATTCTTCATCATGGCCACGATTTCCTCGGCTCCTGTCTTGCCCTTGCGGACCACGGAGATACCGGCCTCGCGTGAGAAACCGTATTTGATGTAGATGTCCTGGAGCATCTGGAGGAAGTCCATGCCCTTGTCCTTGGCCCATGCACATGCTTCGGCCATGAGCGATACGGCAGATACGGCGTCTTTGTCGCGGGCAAACTCCTCGGCGAGGAATCCGTAGCTCTCTTCGCCTCCGCCGAGGTAGCGGCATGTGCCCTCCTGGTCGCGGATCACTGAGGCTATCCACTTGAAGCCTGTGTAGCAGTCATACATCGGGATGTTGTTGGCCTCGGCTATGGACTTGATGGCCTCGGTGGTCACGATGGTCTTGACGATGTACTCGTTGCCTTTGATACGCCCCAGCTCTATGTTGCGTGTGATGATGTAGTTGAGGAGTATCATCACAATCTGGTTGCCGTTGATGAGCACATATTCGCCCTTGTTGTCGCGGATTACGGCTCCGATGCGGTCGGCGTCGGGGTCTGAGGCCATGACGAGGTCGGCTCCCACTTCCTTGGCTTTGGCTATGGCCATCGCCATGGCGGAGGGGACTTCGGGGTTGGGCGACTCGACGGTCGGGAAGTCGCCGCTGGGCACGTCCTGCTCAGGCACATGGATGATGTTCTTGAAGCCGTAGTTGCGGAGCGAGTCGGGGATGAGCTTCACGCCGGTGCCGTGGATAGGGGTGTAGACGATTTTGAGGTCGGCATGGCGTGCTACCGACTCGGGGCTGAGCGACAGACCTTTTATAGCCGAGAGGAAAGCCTGGTCTATGTCTTCGCCGATAATCTGTATGTTGTCGGGGTTGCCCTTGAACTTGATTTCCTCTACGCTCTTGATTTTCTCCACGTTGTTGATGATGTTGACATCGTGGGGCGCGATGATCTGGGCTCCGTCGGCCCAGTATGCCTTGTAGCCGTTGTATTCCTTGGGGTTGTGGCTCGCTGTGATGTTCACTCCGCTGTGGCATCCGAGATGGCGGATGGCAAATGACAGCTCAGGCGTTGGGCGGAAGCTGTCAAACAGATACACCTTTATGCCGTTGGCCGAAAAGATGTCGGCTACGATTTCGGCGAACTTGCGGCTGTTGTTGCGCACGTCATGGCCCACTACCACCTTGATCTCGGCTTCGTCGGCAAATGCCTCCTTGAGGTAATTGGCCAGACCCTGGGTAGCTGCGCCCACGGTGTAGATGTTCATACGGTTGGTACCGGCACCCATGATGCCGCGCAGGCCGCCTGTGCCGAATTCGAGGTCTTTATAGAACGACTCTATCAGCTCGGTCTTGTCGGCAGCGTCGAGCATACGGCGCACCTCGGCGCGTGTAGTTTCGTCATACGCATCGGTGAGCCATGTCTCGGCCTTGGTTGTCACCTGCTTGATAAGTTCCTGGTTTTCCATGTCGATGTATGTTTGTATTTATGATGTTTGATTCTAAGTGTAGCAAATATACGGATTAACAGTCAAACTCCCAAATATTGCCCTGCCAACGGACTACATTAATTTCCATATATTCACTGATTGTGTTGCCGTCATGTTGCCGGCGCGCAAGCCCCTCACCGCATAGCGGTGCCGAGGTAGTAGACGTGGGTACAACCCACGGAAGAAGGATCCCCTACGGAAATCCGACCGGTTTATCGGTCGCACAAATTCGCACATGTCTCCGCATCGCTATCGCGATGGGGGTAAACTCCGATGCCGGCTTTGCCAATCCAATAACAGCGACAATATGAACCAAAATGCATGGCTGTACCCCGGGCTGCCGTCCGACCCGCATAGCGGTCGCCACAGGTGGCGACCCTACGTCATGGTGTGTTGGTTGCGATGCAATGGCATGTCGCGGTGGTGGATTCGGTGGAGGGGGAGTGGCGGCGGGCGAGGCGTTTGCGGCGTTTGTCAAGACGGCGGATGAGGGCGGCCTCGCGCCGCTTGGCGCGTTTCTCGTCGCGTGGGGTTTGTGGGGACGGTGGCAGAGCTGCCGCTGCTGGTACGGTCGCCTCAGCTGGGTCGGCGGCTGCGCTTGGCTCGCTTGGGCTGATAGTTGCGGCTTGTTTGTTTTCGTCGGGGAGTCCGGCGGTAGTGGATTGCCTGAGCTCTTCGGATGGCGTGGCAGTTGACAGTTCGGCTGCTGTGGCTGGAACGGGCTGGATGGTTTCGGCGGGGTCAGGTGTCGCAGAAATGCCGGTTTTGGCAAGTTCGCGGCGGCGTGCAGCGGCTGCGCGGGCACGCATCGACCGGGTCATAGCCTTGTCGATAAGAGGTTGCAGGAGGGTGAATACGACCGTTTCAGCGTCGGTGAACTCTACATCGGCACTCCCCTTGTTGATATAGTCGTCGATGCACTGCATCACGTTGCTCTCTGTGATGTCCTCGCTGAGGAGGCTGACCTCGTGGACCTGACGGCAGATCGACTGGTAGAACTTCTGTGACACGAGGCGGGTCCATTTCGCTTTGCGTCGGGTGGCTGTTTTGGTGGCTGGAGCTGTCATAATTTTGTGTTTTGTCACAAAATTATGCTGCGCCGACCCCCTTGTCATGCGAAAATATCAGCATCGGTCACATGAAAAAAACTTGCCTATCGGGAAAAAATGCGTAACTTTGCGCTGTGGAAGTTCCACAGCTGATGCGCATGTGGCGTAATTGGTAGCCGCGTTAGACTTAGGATCTAATGTCTTAGGACGTGGGGGTTCGAGTCCCTTCATGCGCACTTGAAGCCGTCTGCAACCCGTTGGATTGCAGACGGCTTCTGTTTGTGATAAACAGTTTATACTTTCATGTAACTAACTGCTCATCGACGTTTCCTTGTGGGTAAAATAAAAGTCCATATGGGCTTGGGTTGCCTATATGGACTTTGGTTTTTTAGCGGAGTGACCGAGATTCTTTGCTTCGCAAAGCGCTTCGCGATGACGAACTCTGCTCGTTCAAATCTCGGCATCCTCAAAAAGAGGACTCCGTCTCTTTTAGCGGAGTGACCGAGATTCGAACTCGGGATACGCTTTTGGCGTATACACGCTTTCCAGGCGTGCCTCTTCAGCCACTCGAGCACCACTCCTTTGGTTTTGGACGATGCAAAGGTAGCATTAAAATTCGATTTATGCAATGCGCGGACGTAAGATGCTGTCTAAAATCATGTGGAAAATTCGACCAGCGTCCCAAAAAACACGGGGCATCGGCATCACAACGGCATCAAAACAACGCAGGGATCAGAAACGCCACCCGACGGTGCCGAGCGCGGCGAGATTGCGCACCCGCGGGTTGGCTGTGCCGGACTCGGAGTCGTTCGACACGTTCTTAAGCCCGAACATCACACGGAATCCGACGGTGACATGCCGCCATACGTCTATCGATGTGCCTGCCATCAGACCCCAGTCGGAGCGGTACATGGAGTTGATGAACGCTTCGGGGTCGTTGTAATAGCCGGTCTTGGCGGTTTCGTAGATGTTGACCATCTGTCCCAGCTCGTTGATGTATGAGCTGAACATACTTTGACGCTGTGAGCCAGAGAGTCCGAGCGAATAGAAGAAGCCGCCTTGCAGGTTCCAGCGCACATCGTCCGACAGGTTGAACCTTACCGATATGTATACGGGTACTTCAAACGAGTATGAGCGGTTGGAGAGGTGTATGGCGGATGTAGGCATCTGCTCTGTGCCACGGAATGCCATGGCTATGCGGCTGTTGCGGGCCATGAAGTTGAGTTCGGTGCCGAGAGCCAGGAAGTTGCGCAGCCCGAATGTCACGGATGCTCCGGCTCCGCCGGCAAACCCTGCCGACATGTGCAGGTCGGTGATGGCCGGGTAGGTGCCCTGGTAGTTCTGGAGCAGGGTGCTGGTGCCGACGAGGCCGTGTACGCCTATCTCTAAGAATCGGTCGGCGGCGCGTGTGTCGAAAAATTCGGCTGCGCCGGAGCGGATTGGTACGATGGCAGAGAGGATGATGGCTATGGCTGCGGGGATGCTATGAAGATGTCGCATGGCTGATGATTGAAGTGAAACGTGTGTCGGATACACATTTATTCACAAAGTTACAAATATCCCGGTCAAGTAGATACACGGAATAAAAATTTTTGCTATGTTTGCAGCAGCCTTAAGGCATCGGCTCCAGAGTGGGCTGCGGTGCCGCAACGACATACCATAATGACACTTTCATATAACAAGCTTTGGCTGTCGGCCAAAGACTACATCATCATCACGCTGGGTCTGACGATGTACTCTTTCGGGTTTTGTGCGTTCGTGCTGCCCGAAAAGGTCATCATCGGAGGCGTGACAGGTTTCAGTACGATAGTCTATTTCCTCACGCAGAACCACCTCGGTTACGGAGTGCCGGTGGCTGTCACGGCGTATGCGGTCAACGCGCTCCTGCTTGCGATAGCGTGGCGCAAGGTCGGCAAGACATTCGTCATCCGTACCATATTCGGGGCTACGGTGCTGTCGCTCGGCATCGGTTTCTTCCAGCCGTTTTTCCATGAGCCGATAGTCAAGGGGCAGGATTTCATGAACGTGCTTATCGGGGCGATCATGGCAGGGTTCGGCGTGGGGCTGACGTATATCCACAACGGCTCGACGGGCGGCACGGACATCGTGGCTGCTATCGTATCGAAAAAGAGCAATGTGTCGTTCGGGCGCATGATGATTTACATCGATATGTGCATCATCAGCTCGTCGTATTTCATATTCCACAGCATCGAGACCACCATCTACGGCGTGGTGTTCCTGTTCGTAGTGCCGATGCTGGCGGATGTGATTATCAACACCAACCGCCAGGCTGTGCAGTTTACCATCATCTCGTCGCACTGGAAGGAGATAGCCGATGCGGTGCTGTCGAAGGCCCATCGCGGGTGCACGGTGCTTGACGGTGTGGGGTGGTACAGCAAGCACGAAGTGAAGGTGCTGTTGGTGATGTGCCGTCGCTACGAGTCGGTGACCATATTCCGCATAGTCAAGAGCATCGACGAACATGCTTTCATAGCCCAGGGGCTCGTCAACGGCGTGTACGGCGAGGGATTCGACACTATCAAGCTCAAGATGCCCAAGCATCCTGCTGCCGACGAGGCTCTGCCGTCATCACGAAACCGCCACTGACCCATGTCGGGGACGGTGGCGGCTTCGTGCGATATATAAATGGGGAAGTATGTACGGGTAGATGTGTACCGGCGGATTATTCGCCCCAGCGGCGGCGCAGGGGGTAGCGGTTGGGGTGCATGAGCAGTCGCAACGATGTGGTGTAGCTGCAATATGACCATATCCAGTTGATGAGGACGGTGATTTTGTTGCGCATACCGAGTATGGAGATGAGGTGGACGAACATCCATGTAAACCATGCCGGGCGGCCGTAGAGGTTGATGTGGTTGAGGTCTGCCACGGCACGGTTACGCCCTACGGTTGCCATCGAGCCTTTGTCTTTGTATCTGAACGGGATGCTCCACGAGCCTTTGCGCAGGTTTTTGGCCAAGTTGTGGGCCTGCTGTATCGCCACCTGTGCCAGCTGCGGGTCGCCTTTGGGCTTGTCGGCGGTGGGCATGATGCACACGTCGCCGAGCGAGTATACGTCTTCGAGTCCGGCTACGCGGTTATATTCGTCGACCACGTAACGGTTGCCCGGACCGCGCTGCGGCTGTTTGCCTTGGAATGTGATGGGGACTGCGGTGACGCCGGCTGTCCAAATCACTGTCTCGCTGTAGATGGTGCTGCCGTCCTTTAGGGTCACGATGTTGTCGTTGTAGCTTTCCATGAGGGTGTTGAGGCGCACTTCGACCATGAGGTGTCCGAGATATTCGAGTGCATGGCCTGACGATGTCTCGCTCATGGTGCGCAGCAGCCTGTCGGTGCCTTCGAGCAGTATGATGCGGACATCGTCGACATTGAGTTCGGGATATTCGCGTTTGAGGATGTAACGCTTCATCTCGCCGATGGCGCCGGCCATCTCAACGCCTGTGGGACCGCCTCCGATTACCACGAATGTCAGCAGACGCTTGCGCTCGGCTTCGTCATGGCAGATAGATGCACGTTCGAGGCGGTCGAGAATCTCGTTGCGGCAGCGTATGGCTTCGGCGGCGCTTTTGAGGGTGAATACGCGCTTGAGAAGCTCGTCGTTGCCGAAGAAATTGTTGGTCGTGCCGTTGGCTATCACGAGCGAATCGTAGGGGATGCGTTCAAACTGGGTTTCCACCCATTTTTGCTCGGTGTTGACGGCCATCACCTCGCCCATGCGGTAGTGGACTCCACGGACCGAACCTTTGCGCATCTCCCTGCGGAATGGGAATGATATGCTGCCCGGGTCGAGTCCGCTGGATGCAATCTGATAGAACAGGGGAGGGAAGCTGTGGAAGTTGTTGCGGTCGACGATGGTAACGTCCCAGCGTGACTTGTCAATCTTCTTGGCGAGATTGAGTCCGGCGAACCCGCCGCCGATTATCACCATTCGAGGTAGTTGTTGTGCCATTGTAGAGATTATGATGTGTATGTGTAGTGCGTTATATGTTGAGGTTTTGTATGGATCGGTCGATGCGGCGCAGCATCCCCGGCCACAGTAACGCCTGGGTGAGGCTGCGAGTGAGGAGATATGCCAGGAATGCCAGCCACAGTCCGTGGTTGCCCATCGGGTGATATGTGACAGCGTAGACGGCGAAAAAGGCTATGGCTGCGTAGAGCATCGGCAGGAGCATCATCTTGCCCGATGTGGTGCCGATGAATATGCCGTCGTAGGCAAAAGCGGCGAAGCTCGCCATGGGGATTGCGAAAGCCCATGCGGCATATTCCGCAGATGTCGCGATTACCTCATGGTCATCGCTGAGGAGGCCAAGAAACGACTCGCCGCCGAAGATGTAGAGCAGCGTGAACACTATGGCAAGCGACGCGCTCCACCGCAGCAGCGACCTCACCGTCAGGCGGAGCGCAGGCACGTCGCGCCGACCTATGTCGCGGCCTACGAGGGCTTCGCCGGCAAATGCGTAGCCGTCCATCACGTAGCTGAACAGCATGAACAGCTGTATCAGCAGTGCGTTTGCCGCGAGGGTCACGTTGCCCTGAGATGCGCCTGTGCGTGTGAACCACAGGGTGACAGCGATCATGCACACTGTGCGCAGGAACAACACCCCGTTGGTGCGGAAGAATCCGGCTATCTCGCGCGGGGCGAGTACCAACCGCAATCCCGGCCATGACAGATGCTGGCGCAGAGCCATGACCAGGAATGTGACGGCTCCTATCCATTGGGCAGCCAGTGTGCCTGTCGCCACGCCTTCTATGCGCCATCCTAAGCCGAATACGAGCAGGAGGCTTATCAGGATGTTGGATACGTTGATGAGTATGGATACCCACATGGGTATGCGCGAGTTCTGCCGGCCGAGAAACCATCCCGAAAAGGCGTATGTGGCAAGCACGGCTGGCGCACCCCACACGGCTATGCGGAAGTAGCGCATCGCCATCAGCGACGACTCGGCGGATGGGTCGACGAAGCGTATGAGGGGGGCGGCGATGAGCGGCGAGAGTGCTATCAGGCACACTCCGATGACGGTCGACACGAGCAGTTCGCGGGAGAGGATGAGGCTTTGGCCTTCATGGTCGCAGCGTCCGAACGCTTGCGCGGTCATGCCGCTCGCGCTCATGCGTATGAACGATACCAACCAGTAGAGCAGGTTGAACACCGTGCTCCCTACGGCAATCGCGGCGAGGTAGACAGCCGAACCCATGTGTCCCGTGATAGCCACATCTACCAGTCCGAGGAGCGGGGTGGTGATGTTGGTGACTATTGACGGCAGGGCCAGAGCCAGTATGTCGCGATTGGTTTTCTTCACAGGCTATCGTTTTATCATGCCTTTGGCCCTCATGCTGTCCCATCCGACATAGATGATGAGGAGCACGTAGACCACAAGGCCGAGAAGCTGGTTGAGACCGTCGCCCATGGGGCAGGTGTATTCGAATCCGAGGAAGCGGGTCAGGGCGGCGAATACTCCGAAGAGCGCGCCACCGGCGATGAGACCCGAAGCTATGAGGGTGCCACGGTCACGGCGGGCATCGTTGACGGCCTTGTCCTTTGACCGCGAGCCAACAAACCATGCCAGCGCACCGCCTACGATTAGTGGGGTGTTGAGGCTGAGGGGGATAAACATGCCGAGGCAGAATGCCAGAGCCGGCACGCCGAGCCAGTTGAGCAGCAGGGCGAGGATTGCCCCGGTGAGATACAGAATCCAAGGGGTATCGCCACCCATCATGAGCGGCTCGATGACCTTGGCCATGGCGTTGGCCTGGGGAGCAACGAGAGCGTTGTCGCCGCTGAAGCCGTAGACATCGTTGAGCAGCAGTATGACTCCGCCAACTGTGGCGGCGGATACAAGTGTGCCGAGGAATTTCCAGCTTTCCTGCTTGCGCGGTGTCGAGCCGAGCCAGTAGCCTACCTTGAGGTCGGTCACGAAGCCTCCGGCCATGGATAGGGCGGTGCAGACCACCCCACCGATAATCATCGATGCCACGATGCCGCTCGACCCGCTCATGCCTATAGCCACGAATATGCCCGAAGCCACGATGAGGGTCATAAGGGTCATGCCGCTGACGGGGTTGGTACCCACGATGGCTATGGCGTTGGCTGCAACGGTGGTGAACAGGAACGCGATGACTGTCACCACTGCCCATGCCACCAGTGCTTGCCAGAAGTTATGGATTACTCCTGTGTAGAAAAATATGAACACTGCCACGAGGGCGATGACGATGTAGAAGGTGATGTGCTTCATCGAGATGTCGAGCTGCCAGCGCACAGGTCGCTTGCCGGTCTGGCCGCCCTTGAACTCGCGGGTGGCGAGGCCTACGGCCTGCACGATGATGCTCCACGACTTGATGATGCCGATGACTCCGGCCATGGCTATGCCGCCGATGCCTATGAGTCGGGCGTAGTCGCTGAATATCTGTTCGGCCGGGAGCGACGCTATCTCAGGCATACCGTATGTACCCATAAGGGGTATCACCACCCACCAGATGAAAGCCGAGCCGGCGCAGATGACAAAGGCGTATTTCAGCCCGATGATGTAGCCCAGACCGAGCAGTGCCGCGCCGGTGTTGCATGTGAGGACTACCTTGGCTTTCTCTACTGCGGCCTGTCCCCACGAGGTAGCGGCGGTGGTGATTGTCCCTGCCCAGAAGCCGAAAGTCTCCACCACATAGTCGTAGATACCGCCGATAAGGCTGGCAACGACGAGCGTGAGAGCCTGTCCGCCCTTCTCGCCTTTGGCCGAGGATTGTGCGCTTGCGAGTACCTGCGCTGTCGCCGTGGCCTCGGGGAAGGGGTACTTGCCGTGCATATCCTTGACGAAGTATTTGCGGAATGGTATGAAGAACAGTATGCCGAGGACGCCGCCCAAAAGGCTGCTGAGGAATATCTCAAGGAAGTTGACGGCTATGTCGGGATATGTAGCCTGCAGGATGTACAGGGCAGGAAGGGTGAATATGGCACCGGCGACGATGACACCCGAACAGGCTCCGATGGACTGGATGATGACATTCTGGCCTAATGGATTCTTTTTCTGCAAAGCTCCGGAGAGTCCTACGGCTATGATGGCAATGGGTATGGCGGCTTCAAACACCTGTCCCACTTTGAGCCCGAGATAGGCTGCTGCCGCGCTGAAGATGACTGCGAGTATGAGACCCACTGTCACCGAGTAGGGGGTGACTTCGCGGTATTCGCGGGCGGGATGCATCATAGGGCGGAATGTCTCGTCTGCCGCCAGTTCGCGGAAGGCGTTTTCTGGAATCTGCACGGGGTCGGCATCGGGATAGGTCTGCCGTGTGTCGGCTGATGAGGGAGTGTTGAGGTGGTCAGTTGCCATAGAATGTGATGATAGGTGGTGTTACGGTATTGTGTGAATAGGCTTGTTTAAGGTTGTTGCTGCTGCCGTCCGAGTATTTCGAAATTGTCGACATATATCTCGGTGACGGTGCGTTTGATGGCATTGCGGTCTTCCCATATGCGGGTGCGCAGACGGCCTTCGATGTAGAGCTTGGTGCCTTTGCGTATGTAGCGTTCGGCGGCTTCGGCGGCAGCGTCCCACATGACGATGTTGTGCCATTCGGTCAGCTCGGGGGAGTTGGCCGAAGCCCGCTCGTTGGTGGCGAGCGGAAATGTCGCTACGGGACGCTTCTGTTCGAGGTAGCGCAACTCCGGGTCGCGACCCACATTGCCGAGGAGTATGACTTTGTTGACTGACATTATGCCTACACCTTAGTATTAATATGCAAATTTAGCAATTATGCATCATTTAGCCAAAAAGCATTGACCGGAGCATGACGCGCCATCTGTGTGGCTTTGCCGTGCTCCGGTCAGAGTTGTCGTTATGTATGTCTGTTTGTGTCAGCCAGACGTGCGGCCGGCGCCCCTGGTTATTCGCCGGGGACGATTGCTTCGCTGGGGCATGTCTCTGCACAAGAACCGCAGTCGATGCAGGTATCGGGGTCGATGTGGTAGATGTCGCCCTCAGAGATAGCGCCCACGGGGCAAACGGGGAGGCAGGTGCCGCAAGCGACACAAGAGTCGGTGATTACGTAAGCCATAGTTGTCAGTGTTTTATAAGTTAGCTTTTTAGGTTGTTTTCATGGGCGGGTATCCTTGAAGTGGGATACTCACTTTCTGTGATGCAAAATTACATATATTTGGCAAATTCGCTACATTTTTCACAGAAATTTTTCAAAAAAACGTGCAACACTATTTGCAGGGCGTTGCGTGATACCTAAAAATAGTGATTGGCTGACGATGAGCCGACGGCGCGTGGAATCAGAAGAGGTATGCGGCGGTGATGGCCCAGCAGCGGGTCTTGCCGTCGATGTCGATATTGTTGAGCGCGCCACCGCTGAGGCGGTCAACCACGGAGTTGGAGAGGCCGAGTCCGTAAGATGCTGCCACCTGTACTTTCTGGACTATTTCGAGACCGAAGCCGAAGTTCCATGCTACGTCGAAAGTCTTGTTCTTGAAAGCTTCGTTGATGCCTGTGCCGCTTGTCAGGAAGGCGAACGAGGGGCCGGTGGTCACGAAAGGCGAGACTATCTTACCGATGGCAGGGAGGCCTATCATGTACTTGAGGTTGATGGGGATCTCGATGTAATCACGGTGAGATACGATGCGATCGCTTGCTCCGTTCTCTTCGATTGTGGCGTCGAGGTTGCGGCGCACATACATCACCGATGCGTCGAAGCCGAGGTTGACTACGGGGGCGATGAACTGGAGCATGACACCCCCGGTGAATCCGCTTCGGTTGTCGGAGTCGAATACTGACTCGTTGAAGTGGAGAGAGTTGACGGTCATACCTATCTTTGGACCGAATTTGAGCTGGGCCTGAGCCGGTAAAGCCGCGCATATGGTCACGATGAAAGCGGCGGCCAAAGAGATCAAAGTTTTTTTCATAATGGTGAAAACTTAGGGACGGCTATCCCTGTAAATGGGTGTGAATTTGGGTTTGAAAAAGTGGTTATCTGAAATGCAAAGTTACTATTTTTATGCGATATACCTAAAAATCCTTATATTTGTCTCATATGTCGCAATCAACGAAAGAAACGGGACCGTCCACGCGGTTTGAACGCCTGTCGGCGTGGGCCAAGGGCCGCTGGGACTATTGCACTGACGGAGTGTGGCTTGACTCGCGCCGGAGCTGGAAGGTTTCAGTGGTCAAGACGCTCAATCTGGCCGTGAGGTCGTTTATGGACTCCGGCTTGCAGGTCAGGGCTGCGTCGCTGACATATAATACGGTGCTGGCGATTGTCCCGGTGCTGGCGATGCTGTTTGCCATAGGCCGTGGGTTCGGGTTCCAGAACCTGCTGCAGAAGCAGCTCTACGATGCGTTCCCGTCGCAGCACGCCATGGTCTCGGCATCGCTGAAGTTTGTCGACGGGTATCTCGCCCAGGCTTCCGAAGGGTTGTTTGTCGGGGTGGGCATGGTGTTTCTGTTATGGACCATGATATCGCTTCTGAGCAATGTGGAGGATGCCTTTAATATAATATGGGATGTCAAGCGGGGGCGCACGTTGTGGCGCAAGGCTACGGACTATCTGGCTATCTTCCTCATATTGCCGGTGCTGATGATATTGTCGGCCGGCATCTCTATAGCCATGTCGACGACGCTCCACTCTCTGCTGCCGTTCGGGTTCCTGTCGCCGGCGGTGGAGTTTCTGCTCGATATGGCGAGCTTCGCCATCACGTGTCTGTGTTTTACTGGAGCATACATGCTGATTCCTAACGCGAAGGTCAAGTTTGTCAATGCGCTCATGGCCGGCTTTCTTGCCGGGGTCAGTTTCTTGGTGCTGCGGTGGCTGTTTCTGTCCGGGCAGCTGTATGTCGCCAAGTACAATGCCATATACGGTAGCTTCTCGTTTTTGCCGTTGTTCCTGCTGTGGCTCTATTTGGTGTGGCTCATCACGCTTATAGGCGCAGTGCTGTGTTATGCGTCGCAAAACACGTTTGCGTTGAGTTTCATAGGGCAGGTCGACAGCATATCGCCCAATTACCGTCGCAAGGTGACGATAGCTGTGATGGCGCTGATATGCCGGAGGTTTTATGACCGCCAGCCCCCGATGAATGTGACGGAGCTGGCGCGGACCTATGAGCTGCCGGCGCGGTTGGTCAAGGATGTCGTCACCCAGCTTGTCGATGTGCATCTGCTCGACTATGTGGTCAAAGGGACTGCCGAAGGCGAGCTGCCGCTTCAGCCGGCGGTGCCGGTGGAGACTGTCACTGTGGGCGATGCGATAAGGCTGATTGACCATGACGGCACATCGGGGTTCATCCCGGCGTTCGACGCGAGGTTCGCCCCGGTCAACAAGGTGGTGCATAGCATCGACAGCGGGATGGCTGCATTGACGGATAAGACCCGGTTTATAGATATCCCGATAGACAGCGCCGGTTTAGGCGGGTCATGATTTTGGCAACACATTAACCTAAGTAACTGGTCAAATTAAATTTATGTGAGTTTGCGAGGATTTTTGAAGCTGATTTCAAGCAAGGAAGATGGAGTTTAGCGAGCTAAACGACTGATGACGAGCTTGGAAGCAGTACAAAAAGACCGCAAAGACATATAAAAGAGCGGTTACAAGAGATAAGGTTAATATATCGTTTTAATTTGAACAGTTACTTATATATAAATACTTTGATTTTCTGACATGAAAAATGTTATTTCTACAACGGAGGCTCCCGGAGCCATAGGCCCTTATTCGCAGGGCATAGATCTCGGCAACATAGTGTTTTGCTCTGGCCAGATACCTGTCAACCCCGCTACGGGGCTGATGCCGGAGGGCATAACCGCCCAGACCGAACAGGCGATAGCCAATGTGAAGGCTTTGCTGAAGTCGATCGGACTGGGCTTGGAAAACGTTGTCAAGACAACAGTTTTCTTAGCCGACATCGCCGACTTTGCGGCGATGAACGAGGTGTATGCTTCGCACTTCGCAGAGCCGTATCCCGCCCGCTCGGCTGTGGCCGTCAAGGACCTTCCCAAGGGTGCTATGGTAGAGGTGGAGGTGATAGCTGCGCGTTGAGGCGGTATTAGCTCTGTCGCTATTCTTAAAATTTGTTGATAAAATAAAACGCTGTTTGTTTTGTCGGCATAAAACAAAATGCTAAATTTGCATCCACAAGTCGCTTTTCGGAGCCTTGTGGATGCAGCTTTTTTTATTTTGCAGCCAGTTTTGGAATCGCAATGTATAAAAACAGTTAACAGGTGCTTATCAATTCTTAAAATATACAAACCTTAACCTTAACTACAGAAAAACCCTTACAGAAATGAAAAGAGTTTACACGTTCGGTGACGGACATGCTGAGGGCGATGCTTCGATGCGTAACCTTCTCGGCGGCAAGGGAGCGAACCTTGCTGAAATGAACCTTCTCGGCATGCCTGTGCCTCCCGGATTTACCATTACGACCGAAGTCTGCACAGAATATACCCAATATGGCCGTGACGAGGTGGTCAAGCGTCTTAATGATGATGTGCATAAGGCGATAGCCCATGTGGAAGGTCTTACAGGAAAGAAATTCAACGACCCTGCCAATCCGCTGCTCGTGTCGGTGCGTTCGGGTGCCCGCGCTTCGATGCCCGGCATGATGGATACCGTGCTCAATCTCGGCATGAACGATGCCACAGTGGCTTCGCTGGCAGAGAAGAGCGGTAATCCTCGTTTTGCATGGGACAGCTACCGCCGTTTCGTGCAGATGTATGGCGATGTGGTGCTCGGCATGAAGCCCAAGAGCAAGGAGGACATCGACCCGTTTGAGGAAATCATGGACAAGGTCAAGGAGCAGAAGGGTGTCAAGCTTGACACCGAGCTCGGCGTAGAGGATCTCCAGAGCCTCGTGAAGCTCTTCAAGGCTGCAGTCAAGGAGCATACGGGCAAGGATTTCCCCGACGACGCTTGGGAACAGCTCTGGGGCGGCATCTGCGCCGTGTTTGACAGCTGGATGAACGAGCGTGCCATCATCTACCGCCGCATGAACCAGATACCCGAAGAGTGGGGTACGGCTGTCAACGTACAGGCGATGGTCTACGGCAACATGGGCGACAACTCGGCCACCGGCGTGGCTTTCAGCCGCGACGCTGCCACGGGCGAAAACATATTCAACGGCGAATACCTCATCAACGCCCAGGGCGAGGATGTGGTGGCCGGCATACGCACTCCGCAGCAGATTACTTTGGAGGGTTCGCGCCGCTGGGCCGCCCTTCAGGGCATATCGGAGGATGAGCGCGCAAGCAAGTACCCCTCGCTCGAGGAGTCGATGCCTGACTGCGCTGCCGAGCTTATCGCTATCTCCAACAAGCTCGAAAGCTACTACAAGGATATGCAGGACATGGAGTTTACCATCCAGGACGGCAAGCTCTGGATGCTCCAGACCCGCAACGGCAAGCGCACAGGCGCAGCCATGGTCAAGATAGCCATGGATCTGCTCCGCGCAGGTGTCATAGATGAGAAGACAGTGGTGCTCCGCATGGAGCCTCAGAAGCTCGACGAGCTGCTCCACCCTGTGTTTGACAAAGCTGCCCTCAAGCGTGCGCGTGTCGTCGCCAAGGGTCTCCCAGCATCGCCCGGTGCCGCTACAGGTATGATAGTGTTCTCGGCAGAGGATGCCGAGGCATGGTCGGAGAAGAAGAAGAAAGTGGTGCTCGTCCGCATTGAGACTTCGCCCGAGGATCTGCGCGGTATGGCTGTTGCCCAGGGCATCCTGACGATGCGCGGCGGTATGACCAGCCATGCGGCAGTTGTCGCCCGCGGCATGGGCAAGTGCTGCGTGTCGGGAGCCGGTGAAATCCGCGTGGACTATAAGGCCAAGACCGTGGTCATGGGCGGTATCACATATAAGGAGGGCGACTGGATTTCGCTCAACGGTTCGACCGGCGAGGTGTATGACGGCCAGGTGCCCACCACCGAACCCGAACTCGGCGGCGATTTCGGCGCCATCATGAACCTGTCGGACAAGTTTACTAAATGCCTTGTGCGCACCAATGCCGACACTCCCCGCGATGCCAAGCAGGCCCGCCATTTCGGAGCACAGGGCATCGGTCTGTGCCGTACGGAACACATGTTCTTCGAGGGCGACCGCATCAAGGCTGTGCGTGAGATGATTCTTGCTTCTGACGAGCAAGGTCGCCGCATCGCCCTTGCAAAGCTGCTGCCGATGCAGCGTGGCGACTTCGAGGGCATCTTCGAGGCTATGGACGGATACGGAGTGACCATCCGTCTGCTCGATCCCCCTCTGCATGAATTCGTACCTCACCAGACAGCTACCCAGAAGGAGCTGGCCAAGGAGATGGGTCTGACCCTCGAGGAGGTAAAGGCCAAGGTGGACTCTTTGGAAGAGTTCAACCCCATGCTCGGCCATCGCGGTTGCCGTTTGGGCATCACCTATCCCGAAATCACCGAGATGCAGACCCGCGCCATCATCGAGGCCGCCCTTGCGGTCAAGGCCCGTGGCATAGATGTGCATCCTGAAATCATGATACCTTTGGTGGGTTCGCTCAAGGAGATACAGAACCAGGCCGATGTCATCAACGCTACGGCTGCCAAGGTGTTTGAGGAAGCCGGCACATCGGTGCCCTACAAGGTGGGCACTATGATCGAGGTGCCTCGTGCGGCTCTGACAGCCAACGAGATAGCCACTGTGGCTGATTTCTTCTCGTTCGGCACCAACGACTTGACTCAGATGACATTCGGCTTCTCACGCGACGATGCTCCCAAGTTCCTCAAATTCTACAAGGAACACGGCATCATCAAGACCGACCCATTCGAAGTGCTCGATCAGGAAGGCGTAGGCCAGCTCGTCAGGATGGGTGTGGAGAAAGGCCGTGCCACCAAGCCCGAACTCAAGGTGGGTATCTGCGGCGAACATGGCGGCGAACCTTCGTCGGTCAAGTTCTGCGCCAAGCTCGGCATGAACTACGTCAGCTGCTCGCCCTACCGTGTACCCATCGCTCGCGTAGCGGCGGCGCAGGCTGCCATCGAGGATTAAGCGGTAGTCTGTCTCTGACAACATAAATGACATAGGCTGTAACCGGCTGTGAAGCCAGCGGTTACAGCCTATGTCATTTCTTTGATACAACCGAAGAATGTGTGGTTTTAGGTGTGACTGTCCAAAGTGTATTAATTTGAGTGCATGGATGAGAGGCAGTTTTGCTGAGCGTTTTGCATTTAGTTGTAATATTTAACAAATTTTATAAATGGGGGGGGGTAATTTGACCCGATTTAGTTAAATTTGCAACGACTAAACTTTTTACTAATCACCAAAACAATTATCGCATCATGAAAAAAGTATTACTTTTAGCAGCAGTTACTGCCACCTTGGCTTTAAGCTCTTGTTCGACTGTATCAAACACGGCATCGACCGAAGTAGTGGATACCGAATTGGTCAACCGCTCGACTGCCGACCTCAAGGTGTCAGACCGTAAAATCACCTACACATTCACGCCCACAAGTGCGCACCGGCGAGCAGGTATGAAATCGATGAAAGCTGCAGCGGTGGCTAAGGCTCTCGAAGCGGACGGCGATGCCGACGTGCTGGTGGCTCCGCAGTTTGAGATCAAGAAGACCCGTGGCCTGTTCCTGACCAAAGTGAAGTACATAACCGTAAAGGGGTATGCAGGGAAATACACCAACGTTCACGCTACGACTCCGGGCGAGGCTGACGTAGTGAACACCCTCAATGGCGATGTATCGCTCCGTGCCGTAAGTAACTACTATAACTCCTGATGTCATGAAACTATCAATAATTACAGGAGGGCTGTTGGCGGTCATGGCGGTGAGTTCGTGTTCGTCACTCAGCCACACTGCGCAGACTGCCGATGTGGATTCCCGTGTCTACAACCTGACGGTTGCGGATATGGATGTAAGCGAAAACAGAGCTACTAAGACGACAGAGTGGAAATGGACTCCGCTATCGTCGGTGTCGCTGTCGGCACAGAAAGAAAATGCTACGGCCGAACTGCTCAGGGAACATGATGCGGATGTGCTCGTAGAACCTCAGTACACCATCAAGCGGCGCGGTCTCTTTCGTGGAGGCTCGGTGACCGTCACAGGCTATCCGGCCAAGTATGCCAATTTCCGCAGGATGTCAAAGGAGGATGCTGACAAGATTGCCGCGCTCGACGGCAAGATGGCCATAGCCTATCCGATGATAGCGACTTCATCCAGCAGACGTCCTATGCAAGCGGCCAAAACCGTCGAGGTGCCCATGAGCCGGCACAGCTTCATCGATCTGGTTGGTGGCGCGGTAATCGACGTGGATAGCAATTTCGATCCTGGACCTCAGTTCGGTCTGATGTATGGCAGCTACGGCAGACGCTGGGGCTGGTACGGCAAGCTGATGTGGACGCATGTCAGTGATGAGGATAGCCGCAGTGACTCTTATGAAGAATACTCAGATGATAAGGTGTCGGCCAACAGCTTCCTGCTTACCGTCGGTGGCATCAAGACCATCACCCGCAACTTCAACGTATTTGCCGGACTCGGATTCGGCTACAACTTCTCGGTGGATGACAAGCGTACATACGATGGTCGCCATTGGAGTACATCCCAGGAGTTGGAGAAACATGCCGCCCTGCCGATTGAGATTGGTTTCCAGTGGACTCGTGGCAAAATCAACATCATGGCAGGCTGCACCGGTGTGACAAACTTCAAAGATGACGTGCGCAGTAAGTGGAACATCAACCCGTTTGTCGGTGTCGGCATAACGCTCTGATGTGGGCATAACGCCGTCGAGAACCAATCGAATTCATCTTATAAAACAATCCACAGGCTGTAACGTACCGATGCAAGGGCCGTTACAGCCTGTGCTGGATTTAGAAGTGCTTGACCGCATTAATTAATCCAAACACCGATACGTTTGATGATTTATGATTACATTTGCAATAAGACTTGAATAAATAGTTATGAGACAGCATGAGATAGACAGGCTAAGCATTGCCAAAGCAAAGGAACTCTTCACATCGGGAAGAATAACGGAGATCGAAGTCGGCACGACTCGCGGCCTTCAAGAAATCCACGTTGCGCTTTTTGACGGATTATATCCTTTTGCAGGAGAGATTAGGAAGCTCAACATCTCAAAAGGAGGATTCCGGTTTGCCAACTCCCTCTATCTTGTCCCGGCTCTGAAGGAGATTGAGAAGATGCCTGAAACCACGTTTGAAGAAATCATCGCAAAATACGTTGAGATGAACATCGCCCATCCTTTTATGGAAGGTAACGGAAGAGCGACTCGCATCTGGCTTGACATGATGCTGAAACGTTCGCTTGGCAGAGTTATCGATTGGAGAAAAGTGACTAAGGAGGCTTACATGCAGGCGATGGAACGCAGTCCCATCAACGACCTCGAACTCCGTGTGCTTCTGCACGGTGCTCTTTCAGCGGAAACCGATGACCGTGATGTAATTTTCCACGGCATCGAGCAGTCATACTACTACGAGGGCTACGAGGGCGAATAACCCAGACCTGACGGTGTTTTGTGTGAAGTCAGGTAGTTTTCAGGGCGGTGAGGTAGAAGCTGAGGGCTGCGAGGGCTGAGAGTAAGATTCCTGTCGCGAGAACGCTTGCGCCTATTATCGCAGCCACTTCGGTCATATATTTGATTGTACGAATGATTGGTAGTGAATATCTAACAATTCTTTAGATGGGGCAAATCGGTCGGGCATTGCAATTGTGGTGCCATCTATTGCTTTAAAAAAGTCTCGTGTATTTCTGGTCATGTTTTTGTCCCCTAAAAAGCTGTCAGATATAACCACTTGCAAATCAGGAGTAATGGCTAATAGGTGGCTGTCATATGCTTGATGTAGAGTTGGTGTCAACGCCAAACCGTTATGTGGATTAGTCCGGTTCTTTTTGTCGGCAGTCCAATCCACAATGTGGCATGCTTCGATGAGTTTTCGATTTGAAATGCCTGTTATGCAGCACTTGTTATTGTAAGACGACAACACCATGCGTCTGAAGAAATCCTGATTAATGCGTTGTTTGGCTGTATATTCGTATTCTTCACCTATTGGAAAGTCTTGTTCCACAGGAACGGTGGATGAGCGTAATTTTGATAATATCTGTTCGCTCTGGAGAGCCAGTTGGTCAAAGTCACCGTAAAATTCCTCCCATATAACTTCGTCAAGAGCTGAACCGTTAGTAAGACCTGTAATGCCTCGTGCTGCAAGTGTAGGATCGAGCCGCCCGAAATTGCCGACTTTCATATTCAGTGCAGAGGGCGAACGACCGATGAGGGCTGCGACTTCTCGTATGAGGGGATGGTTTTTGCTACATTCGTTAAAAGGAATGGTACAAAACATATTGAGGGCTACAATGGTTTCCTCTCGTGTCCAGTTTCGTCTTTGTTCAGCCATCGTTATATCGCGTTATGGTGCTAATAGAGGTATATACGTAAAGGTAAGGTTTTTCCTGAGATTGGGGGAGAGGGAGGGAGATTATTTGTTGGTGGTTGGATTGTGGCGGGGTTGATGTAAGGGTTCAGTGGGCGGAGGTACGAGGAGGGTTGGAGGGGGATGGGGTTGCTGTTGTCATTATGGGTGCAAAGTAACGAGCGCAGGGTGCTACATCTCTGCGCAGCGGACTTAATTAATATTAAATCGCATTTAAAGGTTTTTAAATTAGGTAGTGTTGTCAAAAATCAGCCCTCTATGTTTTAAGTGTGCCACTTGTTCGGAAAGCGTTAAAGGTCGCTTTGTGTATTCGGAATGGTCGGTGGTAGCCATATAAAAACTCGAAGACCGCCCCGGGTGCGCTGGTCTACGGGAAGCGTGGGCGGTCATATCGGTTACAAAGTTAGACGGTGTCTTTTCAATACAAAATATTTAGGGTGAAAGTTGAGCTTCAATGTTCATTTTTAATATTTTGACATTGTAAATAGAGGAGTTCAACCATGATGGAGAACTCTGGGATACATGGATTATTTTAGGAATAAACTCTCTAAAACAAGTCGGAGTGTTAGCCTGTGCGGACAAGTGTCAACAGGTTAACTGTGTTGTCAATGGAATATATCAGAAGCCAATCAGGAGTGATATGGCATTCACGACAGCCTTTATAATCACCCTTCAAAGGATGGTCTTTGTTTTTCTCCGGTAGGGGCTTGTTATTTATTAGGAGTAGGATAATCTCATCAAGAAGTGCTTCATCAAGTCCGCGCTTCCGTGCGAGTTTCAAGTCACGCTTATATTGCGATGTGAAGCTTAAATCAAACATCGTCGAGATTGGCTACCATTTTTTTATAATTTTCGAAGGGGCCGCAGTGGATGGCTTTGCCACTACGAGCTTCTTCAATGGCTGCGATTGTGGTGGCATTGGGCTTCGTTTTTTCAGCTTTAACCGATACTACGCCGCGAATCATCATGATGGCTTTCTTGATGTCGCGAAGCATATCGGGGTTTTCTATTGAGACGGTGAGATGTGTCATAATGCAAGCGGTTTGTGTCTAATATAACGGCGAATAGTGAATTTATTGTACGTGCGCAATTACAAAGATAAACATTTGACTTTGTTTCTCAAAAATAACGCGTAATCCAATGTGTAAGTTTCTGATATGAATGTGGAAGGACTGGAGGGGTGTGAAAATGAAAATAGAGCGGATCCTGGGGAGGTACGCTCTATTCTTTTGGGTAGGGATGCAGTATGGATATGCGAGGAGGGAGGAGATTGGAGAGGGGAGTCGGGATGTCTTTCCTATGGGAAGTGAGGGAGGTTAGAGACTGGGCTGGATTTCGGCGACCCAGGCGGCGATGCGGGTGTCGGTGAGGTGGCTTTCGTTGTCTTCGTCGAGGGCGAGGCCTACGAACTTGCCGTCGGCCACGGCTGTGGAGTCGTCAAATGTGTAGCCGTCGGTCGATACGGCTCCGATCATGTCGGCACCGGCAGCCTTGGCTGCTTCGTAGAGGGTGCCCATGGCATCGCAGTATGTGGTGCTGAAGCCGCTTGAGTCTCCGCAGCCGAATACGGCTACGGTCTTGCAGCTGAGGTCGGACGACTTGATGACCTCGATGCCGTCATACCATTCGTCCTGAAGGTCTCCGCTGCCCCATGTGGATGAGCCGAGAAGGAGATTGTCAAACGAGGCGATTTTGGATGCGTCGAGTTGCGACGCGGTGAACACGTTGGCCGAGTCTATGCCGAGTGCTGCGTCGATTTTGTTGGCGATGTTTTCGCAGTTGCCCGAAGTCGAGCCGTAGACGATTGCTGTTTGTTTCATAGATGTTTGTAGTGTTTGTGGGATGGTTGTCGTAATCGATGCAAAGTTATGCGGAGGGCATCGATTGTGAAATCCCTAAAAGTGGGGTATTTTACTACTGGCACATCGTTGTTTCAGCTTTCTGCCTTTGCGAGCCGTACTCTAAAATGGGGGGTCAGTTGTAGGCGAAGCGGTAGTGGCTCGGGGCGATGCCGGTCAGTCGGCGGAACAGCAGGCTGAAAAGCTGTACGTTGGGGAAGCCGAGCTGCCGGGCGACGGCTGCCGGGGAGTTGCCGGGCTGAAGCAGCATCAGCCGGGCTGCGTTGAGCCGTTTGAATGAGAAGTATTCGTCGAGTGTCTTGCCGGTCTCGAATTTCAGCATGTCGCAGAAGTAGGATGTGGATAGCCCGAGAGCTTCGGCGATGCTGCATGGCGAAGGGAGCTTGCCGCTTTGCAGCGAGCCTGAGGCTATGTAGTCGTCGAGCAGCAGCTCCATTTTTTCAAGAATCGTCCTGTTCTTGTTCTCGCGTGTGATGAACTGGCGTTCGTAATAGCGTGTACAGTAGTCGAGCAGCAGCTCGATGTGACGCGACAGGATGACTGCGCTGTGCGAGTCGATCGGGTGGTGCAGCTCCTCTTCGATGTGCCATAGGCAGCAGGTGACTTTTTCGGTTTCGCGCTGGGAGAGGTGCAGGGCTTCTTCCTTGCGGTAGTGGAAGAAGGTGTAGTTGCGGATGTGGTTTTTCAGCGTGGTGCGGAAGAGCAGGTCGGGGTGGAACACCAGCAGGTAGCCTTTGGCCGGCAATGTGTTGTCCTCGTTCATGCGGAATATCTCGCCCGGAGTGAGGAACACCATCGTCGCGTTGGAATAGTCGTAGTACTTGCGTCCGCAGCATGAGCATCCGTCAGGGCAGTTCTCGATGAGCAGGATGGCGTAGAACTCGAACTTGACTGCATCCTGTCCGAGCGACGTGTTCTCCAAGTTGATGAGGCTTACCTGCGGGTGGAGCGTCTTGCAGTCGAGCTGGCGGTTGCACTCGCATACGGTCTTGATGTCAAGCGTGTTGTCTTTTCCCATAAACGGCGTTACTGGTTGACCATGGCGCGATACTCGTTGGGGGTGCACCCCACGCGCCTCTTGAACTGGCGGCAGAAGTGCTGCGGATATTGGAATCCTAACGAATAGGCAATGCTGCTTATAGTGTCGTTTGTGCCGGAGACACGCTCTTTGGCAACTTCGATAACCTTTTCCTGGATGTATTCCTGCGGGGTCTTGCCGGTCTCCTTTTTGAGCATGTCGCCGAAATAGTTGGGCGAGAGGCACACCTTGTCGGCGAAGTATTTGACCGTGGGCAGACCGTCGCGTTCGGCGAGCGGTCCGTCGAAGTAGTCGTCGAGCAGCCGCTCGAATCGGGTCAGCACATCGTGGTTCACCCGGCTGCGGGTGGCGAACTGGCGTTCGTAGAAGCGCATACAGTAATTGAGCAGCAATTCGATATGGTTGACCAGCAGCGTCTTGCTGTGCTTGTCCACGCCGTGTTCCAGCTCCATGCGGAGGATTCTAAGGTGGTCTATCACTATGTCGCGCTCCTCTTGGGAGAGGTGCAGGGCTTCGTTGGCCTCGTAGGAGAAAAACGTGTATTTCCTGATGTCTCTGCCGAGCGCAGTGCCCCGAAGCAGGTCGGGGTGGAACAGGATGCCCAGCACGTTCATCTGGATGCGGTCGGTGGTGATTGTCGTTTCGGCGTTCTGTCCGGGAGCGAAGCACACGATGGTCCCCTCCTGGTAGTCGTAGTTCTGCCGTCCATAGCGGATGTCGCAGGCTTTTTCGAGCTTCAGGTAGAGGGCATAGACACCGTAGTGCCAGTGCGTATACTCCATACGCCGTGTGGCCTTGTTAAGGTCGACCACGCTGATCAGCGGGTGGAGCGTTTCGAGACCGTACACCTTGTTATATTGGTCTACGCTGTCAAGGTTGAGTATGTGATTTTCCATGTATACTTATGTTTTAAAAGTCTGACCTATCATGTTACAAAAATAAGGCATAATTACGTATCTGCCGCAACCATTATTACGGATTGTTTTACCTTGGTTACTTATTTGCTGATGTTTTTCCTTCCGCCGCTGCCACCGGGGCGAAATATTCAGTAATAGAGGTAAAATAATCAGTAATCTGTCTACTTGTTGCCATTAGGGAAATGATTAATTTTGTAACATCCGAAAAAATAACGACGACCTTAAATTATAGAGACTATGTTAGGAAATTTCAGTTATTCCAATCCCACGAAGCTCTATTTCGGGGATGAAGCCCAGAAACATTTAGTAGAAGAGTTAAAGAATTACGGTCCGAAAGTGCTGCTGACCTACGGTGGCGGCTCCATCAAGGCTAACGGTATCTATGACGAAGTGATGTCGGCTCTGAGTGCTGCCGGCAAGGAGGTGACGGAGCTGCCCGGAGTCATGCCCAACCCTACGACTGACAAGCTCTATGAGGGTGCAACGCTGGCGCGTGAACACGACGTGGACCTGATACTGGCAGTCGGCGGCGGTTCGACCATCGATTATGCCAAGGCAGTGAGCGTCGCTGCATGGTATGACGGCGACCCTTGGGAAAAATACTATCTCCGTCAGGAAGACCCCGACAGCGACCTGCGCATCATCCCTGTGGGTGCTGTGCTTACCATGGTGGGCACCGGCTCTGAGATGAACGGGGGCTCGGTCATTACCAACCATGCTACGAAGCTGAAAATCGGCAAGGTGTTCGGTGAAAATGTTATGCCGAAGTTTGCCATACTCAATCCGCGCTACACATTCTCAGTGCCGCAGCGTCAGATGGTGGCAGGTTTCTACGACATCATGTGCCATATCTTAGAACAATACCTGTCAGGGGATGATGACAACACTTCAGACTATATGGCTGAGGGGTTGATGCGTTCGCTTATCCACAGCAGCCGCATAGCGGTGAAGAATCCGCATGACTACGAGGCTCGTTCCAACATAATGTGGACTTCGACATGGGCACTCAACACGCTCATCGGCAAAGGCAAGAGCCAGGACTGGATGGTACACATGATAGGCCAGGCCATCGGGGCGTATACCGATGCGACTCACGGCATGACCTTGTCAGGGGTATCCATAGCTTATTACCGCCATATCATGTCTTACGGGCTGCACAAATTTGCCCGCTTCGCCACTGCGGTATGGGGCGTTCCTGCTGCCGGCAAGACTGACGAACAGCTCGCAGCCGAGGGCTTGGACGCGCTGTCGGCTTGGATGAAGGAAATCGGCGTTGCTACGGAAATATCTTCGCTCGGAGTGACCGAAGATATGCTGGAAGGCATTGCCGATGCGACATTGATCATGAAAGGCGGCTATAAGGTGCTGTCGCGTGACGAAATCATAGCTGTCCTGCGCGAGAGCATGTGACGGCAGGCACACAAGCGGCATGTGCTGATTTGTTGACTAACGGTTTCTTAGCCGGTATTACGAACAGGAACCTCCGTCATGAGATGGGGGTTCTGTTCGTTTGTGTTGTATTGTTGGGACAAATGTTGGTGCATGAATCAGTAAATTTGGTAATAATGACAGTAATTCAGATACTGTATTATTTGCTATTTCAATCTAATTTTGTAATATTAAAACCAAAATGAATATCGCAAATGAAACTTATCAAAGATGCTGAGTTTGGAGGGGAAAGACCCTTGTTCGAGTCGCACGATCTCCGACTGGAAAACGTTGTCATCCGTGCCGGCGAATCGGCCATCAAAGAGTGCAGCAACATCGAGGCTGTCAACTGCCGGTTTGAGGGTAACTATCCCTTTTGGCATGTACACGGCTTCACGATTGACCGCTGTTTCTTCGATGTGGGCGGACGCTCGGCACTGTGGTACTCCGACAACTTGAAGATGACCGATACACGAATCGATGCGCCCAAAATGTTCCGCGAGATGCACGACATCGAGATAGAAAACGTGGAGATGAACGATGCCGACGAGGTGTTCTGGCGGTGCAAAGGCATCCGTGCCAAAAATCTCAAGCTGCATGGAGGGACTTATCCGTTCATGTTCAGTCACGATATCTATATAGACGGATTGGAAAGTGACAGCAAGTATGTGTTCCAGTATGTCAAGAATGTGGAGATTCATAACGCTAAGATTACCACCAAAGATGCCTTCTGGGAAGTGGAGAACGTGACTATCTACGACTCGGTACTCAACGGCGAGTATCTCGGCTGGCATTCGCGCAACCTGCGGCTCGTCAACTGCCATATAACCGGCGAGCAGCCGCTATGCTATGCGCACGACCTCGTGCTGGAAAACTGCACGTTCGGGCCAGACTGCGACCGCGCTTTCGAATACAGCTCGGTGCAGGCCACAATAAAAGGCGCGATAGGCGGAGTGAAAAACCCACGTACCGGCTGCATCACCGCCGAAAGCTACGGCGAGATTATTATCGACGGAAACATCAAGGCTCCGGGTGACTGCGCACTGAAACTCTGGAGCGGAGAACCCATAGTCATGACCGATTAATGAACATTTAAATCAGTTAGATAACCGGATGGGGGCTGAAAAAAGGAAGTCCGATTACCTGTTGTCGCTTATTCGCGAAGGTAAGCGGCTGACGCTGGGGCAGCAGTTGCGCTTGACTGTATACCTCAGCGTTCCTGCCATCATGGCGCAGGTGTCATCGATAGCCATGCAGTACATCGATGCATCGATGGTGGGCAGCTTGGGTGCGAACGCCGCCGCCTCCATCGGGTTGGTGTCGACTACTACATGGCTGTTCTGGGGTTTGTGTGCGGCGGCAGCAACGGGATTTTCCGTGCAGGTGGCCCACCGCATCGGTGCCGGAGACTTTGCAGGGGCGCGGAAAGTGCTGCGCCAGTCGATTACAGCCACGCTGGCTTTCGGGTTTCTGCTGGCTGCGGCAGGCGTTGCTATCAGCGGAGCGTTGCCCGGCTGGTTGGGCGGCGACGAGGCTATACGCAGCGATGCCTCACTCTATTTCAGGATATTCTCGCTTTTCCTGCCGGCGTTGCAGCTTAATTTCCTTGCTGGCGGCATGTTGCGTTGCAGCGGGAATATGCGCGTGCCCAGCATATTGAACGTGATGATGTGTGTGCTGGATGTGGTGTTTAATTTCTTTTTGATATTCCACACCCGGCAGGTGCATCTGTCAGGCATGGAATTGACCATTCCGGGCGCAGGTTTAGGAGTGGAGGGCGCGGCATTGGGTACGGTGCTTGCCGAACTTGTCACCGCCGGAGGGATGATGTGGTATCTTTGCCGCCGCTCGCCTATGCTGAAACTTTCGGGCGAACGTGGCCGTTTCCTGCCTCGGAGGAATACGCTTCGCAAGGCTGTCCGCATCTCCCTGCCGATGGGATTCGAGCATATAGCCATATGCGGGGCGCAGATTATGACGACTGTCATAGTAGCTCCGCTCGGTATAGTCGCCATTGCCGCCAACTCGTTCGCTATCATTGCCGAAAGCCTCTGCTACATGCCCGGTTACGGCATCTCGGAAGCTGCCACGACGTTGGTAGGGCAGAGCATCGGAGCTGTCCGTACACGGCTGCTCAAACGGTTTGCCAACATCACGGTCTTGTCGGGAATGGTTATCATGGGGGTTATGGGTGCATTGATGTATGCAGCGGCTCCGCAAATTATAGGAGTGATGACCCCTGTGGAGGAAATCCGCACGTTAGGGACAGAAATACTGCGTATCGAAGCTTTTGCCGAGCCGATGTTTGCGGCCTCGATAGTCGCCTATGGAGTGTTTGTGGGCGTAGGAAAGACGTTCGTGCCGAGCCTGATGAATTTCGGCAGCATCTGGGGCGTGAGGTTGACGCTGGCGGCATTGCTTGCTCCTGCGATGGGTCTGCGCGGCGTGTGGCTCGCCATGTGCATCGAACTCTGTTTCCGTGGTGCGATTTTCCTCGTCAGACTGTGGCGTGGCCGCTGGATTTCTAAACTATAAACAAAAATAAGGTTATGCAATACGATTTTGATACGATTATCCCTCGGCGTGGGACGAACTCTTATAAATGGGACACTCCCGAAGAGGAGGGTGTGCTGCCCATGTGGGTGGCTGATATGGATTTCCGTACAGCACCCGCCATTGTCGATGCTTTAAGCCGCCGTGTCGAGCACGGCATTTTCGGCTATACGAAAGTGCCTGATGCCTATTACGATGCGGTGGTACGCTGGTTCGGCAGCCGACACCACTGGCAGATAGACCCCCGGTGGATGATTTATACGAGCGGTGTCGTGCCGGCTCTGTCAGCCATCATAAAAGCTTTGACCGAGCCTGGCGATAAAGTAATAGTCCAGACACCGGCATACAACTGCTTCTTCTCGTCGATACGCAATGACGGATGCGAGCTGTCAGCCAATAACCTCGTTTATCGTGGCGGCCGTTACACCATAGACTTCGACGACCTCGAAGCGAAAGCCGCCGACCAGCGGGCGAAACTTCTGTTGCTGTGCAATCCCCACAATCCTGTAGGCAGGGTCTGGACGCAGGAGGAACTGCTGCGCATCGGCGAGATATGCCTGCGCCACGGGGTTATGGTGGTGGCCGACGAGATTCACTGCGAGCTGACATATGAAGGGCATGACTACACGCCGTTTGCTTCGCTGTCAGATGAATTTCTGCAACACTCCGTGACATGCATATCGCTGAGTAAGGCGTTTAACCTTGCCGGGCTGCAAATCGCCAACATAGTCGCTGCCGATGATGCGGTGCGCCGCCGTATCGACCGTGCTATCAATATCAACGAAGTGTGCGATGTCAATCCGTTTGGCGTAATCGCTACAATCGCCGCTTACGGCGAGGGCGGTGCGTGGCTTGATGCATTGCGTAAATATCTGTGGGAAAATTACGAATACCTCCGCCGCTTTTTCGCCGAAAGGCTACCGCAATATCCAGTGCTGCCGCTCGAAGGGACTTATTTGGTGTGGATTGACTGCCGTGCTTCCGGACTCGACTCGGATGCTGTAACGGAGCGTCTGCAAGAGCAGCAGCGGCTGATGGTCAATCCGGGTACGATGTACGGTCCGGGTGGAGAGGGGTTCATCAGGCTGAATATCGCCTGCCCACGCACGCAGCTTGCCGACGGACTGGAGCGGATGGCGCGGGTGCTGTCGTGAAGTGTAGGCAAAATCCCCGTTTTGCCGTCTGCCGATGCAGGTATTTTGTCGTGAATTTTATAATCCGTATATTCGCGTGGTTCACTATCAAGCAGATGCAACGGATTGTCAGGGTTACAGCCTGTATATTGGCAGCTTTGTCCGTATTCTCCGTGGCGCAAGCGCGGGAGACGGTGGTGGTAGACTCGCTGACGGGTCTGCCTCTGCCTAATGCGTCGGTGTTTAACCGCAAAGGGGTGGCGATAGGCGTGTGCAAGTCCAATGGCCGGTTGCCACGTATCTCATGGTCGGATTATCCTATCACTATCAGATATATCGGTTATAATGAGGCGGTGGTCGATGATGCCGATACCGACAGCGTTAAGATGGTGGAAAATGCCATGTCGCTGCCGGAGGTGGTCATCGAATCGCGCTCCCACAAACTGCTGCATATGCTGGCGTATGTGAGGGAATACTCGACGTTGACGACATACAGTGACACTATTTTTCTTTTCCGGGAGAAGATGGTGGATTATATGCTGTCGCCCGACCGTAAAGGGCCGGTAAGGGGGTGGCGCAATCCGCGCATACTGCAATCGAAATCCTATTACCGCTTCACCGACAGCAACGGCCTCGACAGTGTGAGCGACCGCTGCGACCATAGGTTTTCATGGACCGACTGGGTAGGTGTGGTGCCGAGGACAAAGATGCCTGACCGGCTGTGGCGCTCGGAGAACGGCATGGATACCGTGCGCGGCAAATACAGCCCGACAGAAGTTTGGATGAAGCGTGGCGAGAGGGTCACGGTTGATGTCAATGTGCTTGCCGATACTACGAGCCGGAAGTGGGTGCCGGATCTGTCGCTGTTTTTTAAGGATGATGTAGACTTCGAGCGATTCCGGGTGCGTTTCGGGTTCGACAACATAGATGGCGACGAAGTTGCCCCGATGGATTTGACTGGCTATTCGTTCAATATAGAGTCGAACGGCAGGGGACACGGCCTGTTCAGGTTCAACCGCCATGACGAGCCGTTTTTCGTCAATACATACGGGGAGGTGTATATCGTCGACAAAGAATATATAACCGCTAAAGAGGCCAAGAAATGGGAGAAGCTGCAGACAGATGTCGGTCAAATCGCCATGTATGAGCCTTCGGAGGCTCCTGACTTGCAGCCTCCGATATTGGCATTGGTGGATCGGGTCAACAAACTGGACCATGACCGGGTGAGGCTCGATTTCGTGCCGGACCAGCGTTTGGTGGGGCGAAAGGTTGTCAAGCAGAATCTTGGGCAGAGGATTCTTTCGCTTTTGAAAACTGCGACCGGTATTTCTTCTATCCGTGCGCGTAAGAGCTGGAAGCGGCAGTGGAAGGATTTCACTCAAGAACGTATGGAGCGCAATGCTGGCCGGATGCACGAGCATAACGACACTATCGACACCGACAGCCGGCCTCCAAAATAGGTGGTAGCGGACAGGTATGGGGACTGTCCGCTGACCTACATATGCAGCCTGTGTGAGAAGATAAGCGAGAAGGGCATGGAGCTTTTAGGTTCCATGCCCTTCTCTTTTTGACATTATGCACAAGAAATATCAGTCGTCAGCGGTGTCGACTTTGAGGTCGACGAGACGCTGGTTGACGCGGTCGATGAAGTTGAGGATGTTCTCGCGTTCGGGACTCGGCTCGATGTCGTTTTTGATACGTCGCACGGCATTGAATATGGATGTGCCGCTTTGGTAGACGTGGCGGTATGCCTTGGCGATGTCGTCGATCTTCTCCATGGTGAAGCCGTGGCGAGTCATCACCACCGCGTTCACACCGTCGTATTCGGCCGGATTGTGAGCGAAAACAGAGTAGGGGGGTACGTTGTTGCCGATGCGGCAGCCGCCTTTGATGAGTACCCAGTCGCCGATTTTGCAACGTTCGTGAAGCATGGTGTTGGATGACATGATGGTACACTCGCCGACTTCGGCATCGCCGGCTATTGTGACACCGTTGCCGAGGACGGTCTTGCCCTTGATGAGGGAGTCGTGGCCTATATGGCTTTCGGCAAGCACGTATACTTCGTCGCCGATGGTGGTGGCTTGGCCTTCGCGGATGCTGCGGTTGATGATTACGTTTTCACGTATCACGCAGTTGTTGCCTATCACGCAGAGACCCCTCTCGCCTTGCCAACGGAAGTCCTGGGGGTCGGCTCCTACCACGGCATTCTGGTATACTTTGGTGTTATTGCCTATGCGGGTGTCGTGGATGATGGAAGCGTATGGCATTATTTCGCATCCGTCACCAATCTCCACGTCGGCATCGATATATGCGAAGGCGTGTATTGTCACGTCTTTGCCTATCTTTGCCGAAGGGTCTATATGTGCCAGCTGGCTTATTCCTTTTCCCATGGTGGTAATTGTATTAGTTATAGATTAAGGATTGCTGGATTAACGGCCTCCGCCAAGGTTCTGATAGAGGTTGATCAGGGCGCGTTCGCGTGTGAGGCGGCAGGTGATTTCGCCTATCTGCGATGAGAGCAGGGACTGCTGTGCGGTAAGCACTTCGAGGTAGGTCGATGTGCCGTATTGCAGGAGTTCCTTGTTGTAGTCGACCGACTTGGAGTAGTTGTCGGTCTGGTCGGCGAGGTATGCCTGCTTTTCGGTGGCTTTCTGATAGGTCATCATGGCATCCGAAACCTCGGCAGCGGCCGACATGAGGGTGTACTCGAAGTTGTTGAGAGCCTGCTGCTGCTGAGCCTTGGCTATCTTGAGGTTGGCGATGTTCTGACCGCGTGAGAAGAGGGGTGCGGCCAGCTGCCCTGCCAGATTGAGAAGCCATCCGCCGGGATTGGTCACAAGCGAGCCGAAGCTGTTGGTGAATGCTCCTGTGCCGGTGATGTTGAGCGACGGATAGAAAGCCGAGCGAGCAGAGTTTGTCGCATAATAAGCTGTTGCCAATGCGTATTCTGAAGCTTTCACGTCGGGGCGCGATGCCAGTTCGACCATCGGGATGGATTCGCGCACGATATTGGGCATCAATGCAGTGTGCTGTGACGGGATGTCCCATTTCTGCGGCATGGTGTTGAGCAGCAGCGACAGTGAGTTGTAGGCGCTGCGCAGGTTGACCTCGATGTCGGTGATAGACGCGAGAATAGAGTAATACTGGGCGGTCGACTGTACTACGGCTGCTTCGTTGACACGTCCGGCGAGCTTAAGATCCTTCATGGTCTCGACAGTTTCTGACCAGAGGGTAGCGGTGTTGCGTGAGAGTTCGAGCTGGCTTTCGAGCGACGAGATGGTGTAGTACATGGCTGCGACAGATGCTATGATCTGGCTGCGCACGGCCTGCTGGTACGACTCGCTTTGGAGCAGAGCCATCTTGGCTCCGCGCTTGGAGTTGAGCAGCTTGGCAAATATATCCACTTCCCAGTTGACTGAGAGGGGTATGCTGTAGGTCCAGTCGGAGCCTACCATGTCGCTGCCGTGGAGCTTGGTCCATGATTTGCCGCCATTGGGCGAGAGTGCCACCGAGGGGAAGTATGCCAGTTTAGCTCCCTGCAGACGGGCCTGGGCAGCGTCGACATTGAGTTTGGCGTTCTGGAGGTCGGTGTTGTTGTCAAGCGCCTGCTGTATAAGACCGGCCAGGACAGGGTCGGTAAACACCTGCTGCCACTGCAGGTTGCCGTAGGCTTCGGGGTTACGTGTCACCGAGTCAGCTTTGACATATTCGGCGGTGAGCTGGCTGTCGGTGGGCATCTCGAATTTCTTGTAGATGTTGCAGCCGGTCATGGCTGAGATGCCTACCGTCGCTGCGACTATCCACGATATATGCTTGATATTCATTGAGCGTATATGGAAGTTATCAGTAATAGGAAATAGGAGAAGAGAGGAGAACGAGTTTATAGGTGCGTTTATCGGGAATACTGCTCGATTTCGCTTTCGAGACCCTCGTTGGATGTGTCTTTCCACTTGATGGGAGAAATCTTCTCCTGGATGAGCTGGAATGTCACGAAGAGGGCAGGAACGATGAAAATCTGGAGTATCATACCAATCAACATACCTCCGATAGAGCCGACACCGAGAGCGCGGTTACCGTTGGCACCTACACCGTGGGCGAACATCAAGGGCAACAGACCGATGATAAGAGCCAGAGATGTCATCAGAATCGGTCGGAGACGGGCGACGGCACCGTCAATGGCCGCATTGAGCACCGACATGCCTGTGCGTCGACGGTCGAGGGCGAACTCCACAATAAGGATGGCGTTCTTGGCAAGAAGGCCGATAAGCATGATGAGTGCAATCTGGAGGTAGATGTTGTTGTTGACTCCGAATATCTGGGCGAATATGAACGAACCCATCAGACCGAACGGTATGGAGAAGATAACCGCCAGAGGCAGGATGTAGCTCTCATACTGGGCCGATAGAAGCAGGTAGACAAACAGGAGGCAGAGACCGAAGATGATGGCAGTGGAGCTACCGCTCGAGCTGCTTCCTTCCTCACGGGTCATACCGGCGTATTCGTAACCATAACCGGCGGGCAGGGTCTGGGCAGCCACGCGGCTGATGGCTTCAAGTGCCTGGCCAGACGAGTAACCCTGAGCAGGACTACCTGTCACCGATATGGATGAGAACATGTTGAAGCGGTTCATCAAGTCGGGCGCGAATACACGTTCGAGTGTCACGAAGTTGCTGATGCTTGCCATGGTACCCTGGGAGTTGCGTACCTTGATGGCCGAGAGTGTTTCGGGCGATATACGGCTTTCGGCACTCGCTTGCATCATGACACGGTAAATCTTGCCGAATCGGTTGAAGTTTGACACATACAGACCACCGTAGTATCCCTGCAGCGTGCTAAGGATTGTCTGGGGGCTGATGCCGGCCTGCTTGGCCTTGGCTGCATCGATGTCCACGAGGTACTGGGGGAAGGTGGGATTGAAGGTGGTGTATGCCACTTGGATCTCAGGCTGCTGGTTGAGCTGGGCGAGGAAGCCTTGTACGATGCCGAAGAACTGGTTGATGTCGCCGCCGGTCTTGTCCTGCATCTTGATTTCGAAACCGTTGGTCATGGAGTAACCCGAAATCATAGGAGGAGCGAAGGCTACGACACGTCCGTCTTTGACAAACTGGCCGGTGACACCGTAAATCTTCATAAGGATCGCATCGGCTGACTGGTCGGCGGCTGTACGCTCTTCCCAGTTTTTGAGCTTGACGATAAATGTACCGTAAGTGGCACCCTGGCCAGCGAGGAAGCTGTAGCCGCATATCTTCTGGCGGTACTGGACGCCGGGAATCTGGGCGATAGCAGCGTCGACCTGGTTAAGGGTCTCCTCGGTGCGCTCCTGAGAGGTGCCCGGGGGCATGTCGACCATAACGAAGAGTACGCCGGTATCCTCGTTGGGCACAAGTGCGCTCGGAGTGATGCCCATGAGCCATACGAGGACGGCGATGGCTCCAAGTACTGTGCCGAAGCTTGAAATCTTATGGCGAGCGAAGAAGTGGACGATGCGTTTGTAGCCACCGATCAGTGAGCTATATCCCTTTTCGAACGCTTCGTGGAAACGCTTTGTGAATAGGCCTGCAACAGTCAGTACGGCTACGATGATGGCGATGATGAGTTTGACAATGCTCGTGGTGCTGAACCATCCGTCGACCATGCAGAAGATTGTAAACACAAGGAGAGCTACAACAATGAGCGGATGGAGAGAGAATGACTTCTTGTATTTACCCACGACAGCACCTGTGGCTGCTTTGTAAGCCTCGGTCACACGCTCTTTCATCGGCTGGTCGGGATTGTGCGGTTTGAGGAACAGTGCGCAGAGTGCCGGCGAGAGGGTAAGGGCGTTAAGAGCCGAGAAACCGATGGCTATGGCCATGGTCAGACCAAACTGCTGGTAGAAGATACCTGCAGTGCCCGGCATAAACGACACCGGGATGAACACGAGCATCATGACCAGTGTGATGGAGACGATAGCTCCGCCGATTTCGTTCATAGCATCGATGGCAGCCCTTCGCGAACTCTTGTATCCGACATCGAGTTTGGCGTGGACCGCCTCGACGACCACAATCGCGTCGTCGACCACAATCGCAATCGCCAAGACTAACGCCGAGAGGGTGATGAGGTTGACAGAGAAGCCGATGAGGTTCATCACGAAGAATGTACCCACAAGGGCTACCGGGATAGCGATGGCAGGGATGATGGTCGAGCGGAAGTCGCTGAGGAAGATGTAGGTCACGAGGAACACGAGCACGAACGCCTCTAAGAGGGTCTTGATAACCTCGTGGATCGATGCATAGAGGAAGTCGTTGTTGTTAAGAGGTACGGCTACCTGCAGACCTGCGGGCAGCTCGGCTTTGAGCTTGTCTACATAGCCGAGACAGTCGTTGATGATGGTGGTCGCGTTGGAGCCGGGGGTCTGGAACACGATACACATCGTTGCCGGATAGCCGTTGAGTGTATTGGAGAATCCGTATGTCACGCGGCCGAGTTCGACATCGGCGACATCCTGCAGATAGAGGGTCTCGCCGTTGGGGAGGGCGCGTACCACGATTTTGTCAAATTCTTCGGGTGTGGTCAGACGGCCCTTGTAACGCATGGTGTACTGGAAGCTCTGGTTGCCCTGTTCGCCGAAAGCACCAGGGGCGGCTTCAAGGTTCTGCTCGGCAAGTGCGGCAGCCACGTCGTCGGGCATGAGATTGTATTGTGCGAGCACTTCAGGCTTGAGCCAGATACGCATCGAGTAGTCGGCACCGAAGCTCATCACGTCGCCCACACCGTTGACACGCTGCAGCTCCGGGATCATGTTGATTTTGGCGTAGTTGTCGAGGAACTCGCTGTCGTAGTTGCCCGATGTGTCATAAAGGGCTATGCCGACGAGCATCGATGACTGGCGTTTCTGGGTGAGTACGCCGACCTGAAGCACTTCGGAGGGGAGAAGGTTCTGTGCTTTGGCGACACGGTTTTGCACGTCCACGGCAGCCATGTCGGGGTCGAAGCCTTGGCGGAAGTAGACGTTGATAGTTGCGCTGCCGGTGTTGGTGGCTGTCGACTCCATGTAGGTCATGCCTTCAGCACCGTTGATAGACTCCTCGAGAGGAGCAATCACGGAGTTGAGCACAGCCTGGGCGTTAGCACCTGTATAGGTTGTGGTGACCGAGATGGTCGGGGGGGCGATGTCAGGATACTGGGTCACGGGTAGAGACACGAGACCGATTATACCTAACAGCACTATGAATATTGATATAACCGTCGATAGAACCGGGCGGTTAATAAAAGTATCAAGTTTCATTTGTGGATGATAGACTTACGAAAAGAAAAGTTTGTGTTGGATTAGAGCCGTGCAGGCTCTCGGGTTATTTGCCGGCAGATTGCTGTTGAGCTGCTTGCTGGGCCATCGCTGCGGCCTTGGCTGCTGCGTCGACAGGCTTGATTTCCACACCGTCACGCACTGATATGCCCACACCTTCGACAGCGATGCGGTCGCCGGCCTTCAGTCCGGATGTAACCACGAAGTTGCTTCCGTCGTTGAGGGGCGATACGGTGATAGGCGTAGCCACTACTTTGTTGGAATCATTGACCACGTAGGCGAAACGGCGGTCCTGAAGCTCATTAGTGGCTTTCTGGGGGATTACGATGACATCGGTGAAGGTGCGGGGTATGATGACACGGCCTGTAGAACCGCTGCGGAGCATACCGCTTGGGTTGGGGAAAAGGGCGCGTACGCTTGCCGCTCCTGTGCTGCTGTCGATGACTCCTGAAATCGTGGAGACTTTACCTTTGGCGCTGTAGGTGGAACCGTCGGCGAGTTCAAGCCCGACTTCGGGCATCTGCGCGATGGCGGTATTGATGTTGCGCGAGCCGTTGTCGGCCATGGCGAGTATGTCCTTCTCTGTGAGGGAGAAGTAAGCATATACCTCGCTGTTGTCGCTGATGGTGGTGAGCGGTGTCTGGCTTGAGGGTGACGCGAGCGAGCCTTCGCGGTCAGGTATGGAGCCTACGACACCGTTGCTCGGAGCTGTGACCACTGTATAAGCCAGATTCTTACGGGCGGTCACGAGGGCTGCATTGGCTTGAGCCAGAGCAGCCTTGGCATTCTGGAGGTCATTGTCGGCAAGCTGCCATTCGTATTCGCTGATGATGTTCTTGTCGTAGAGACGGCGTTTGTTGTCGGCGGTGAGCTGCGCTGTGCTTACAGCTGTCTTGGCAGATGCGACTGCGGCCTCGGCCTGGTCGACTGCGGCCTGGAACTGTACCTGGTCAAGTGTGAAAAGCACCTGTCCTTTGCGGACCTGCTGCCCTTCGTCAACGTGGACTTTGGTTATAAAGCCTGTCACCTGCGGACGGATTTCGATGTCTGTTTTACCACGGAGTGTGGCCGGGTATGACTGCTGCAGGGTAGTGTTGGTGTCACCAACTGTCATAACGGCAATCTCGGGAGCACCTGCCTGCTGCTGTTGCTGTCCGCCACAAGAGGAGAGGAGTGACCCTGTGATGACTGCGGAGAGTGCGTACAGGGCTGCTGATTTCAACGTGATAGCTTTCATCTGCTAATTGCTAATTAGGAAATAATGTAAATTGTAAAATAGGTTTTGTTGTTAATTCTCGCATGTATGTCAATCAGTGTGCAAAGATACGAAATCTTTGTCTCTCGCATCTTTTTTACGACCGCCGGTGTGCTAAACTATGCTAAAATAGGATAAAATATACGCAGAAATGTGACATTTTGACCAGCCGTGCTTCTGTAGCCCATTGTGGCGTATTATTGCAAGATGAAGCACAGGATATGTGTATGATACGGAAAATATTCGTAAATTTGCGCCCGTTATTGCCGGGTGGGTGCAGGCTTGGACATCCGCCCGTGAGGTTTCCGATTCGATTCATACAACTCCTGAATTTCGGCACTTTTATGTCGCGCAGAGTGCTTTATACAGTATCGATGCTTTACCTGTGGCTACCCACGGCGATATTTCTCGTGGGGTGGGCATATTGGTGGGTGGCATTGCTGCCTGTGCTGCTCGGGCTGTGGGCATGTATATGGCCGTTCAGGCATGTCGGCGGCAGAGTGGAATTTGCCTCGCTGTGGCGAGAGGTGCTTATCGCGGCTCTGGTCATGCTGTGGGTGGTAAGTGCGGGCATCGGAGGGTATATGTGGCAGGATCCGCCGGACCATATCTTCCGCAATGCGGTGTTCAAGGATCTGGTCTACAACCCTTGGCCTGTGATAACAGGCGGTCAGATGCTCGATTATTATTTCGGCTTCTGGTTGCCGTCGGCGGTAGTGGCTAAGTTGTCGCACAGCTTGGAATTGGGATATCTGTGTCAGACGTTGTATGCGGCAGGCGGCATATGGCTCGGGTTGCGTATGATGTATGAGTATGCCGGGCGTGTCACGTTCAGGACTTTGTGGGTATTATTCCTGTTTGGCGGATTTGATGCCATGGGTGTGGCCATATACAGTAACTTTTTCCCGGATATGCGTTTTGAATTCTGGCGCAATATGTGGGGCTATTCGCCGGCTGGCTTTACGTCGCCTAATATAGCTCTGATGGGGTTTGTGTTCCATTCGTATATACCATCTTTCCTCGCCACAATGATGATATTGACGCGCCCGGCTAAAGGGTACGCTCCGGCGGTGCTTGCTCTGATGTCTATCAGTTCTCCAATTGCAGCGTTTTCCATGCTTCCTATAACTGTATGGATGCTGATACAGGAGATGTCGGAGTGTAGTGGCATTGCGGCGAAACTGCGGATTTTGTTTTCCCCCATTAATGTATCATCGGTAATAATAATAATACCCGTGGCGGCATACTTGTCCATCAACAATGCAGGAGGGCATGTAGGGTGGTATCCGGCCGGCGAGGGTCCTGAGGTGTTGCAACGGATAAAAATGATAGTGCACATTCTCATCATAATAATTCTGCAGATGGTGGTGTGGCTTCCGGTTTTGTGGTCTCAAATAAAGCGTATGCCTCAGTTTTGGCTCTTGTTCGTGCCGAGTTGCGTGGCTTTTTTCATCCAGGTCGGTTATTCTGCCGATTTCGGGTCGAGAATGCAACTGGCAGTGCAGACATTCCTCACTCTGCAGGTGGCAGTGTTTGTCGGGTCGTGGAGTTCGCGGCCGGTAAGGGTGCGCAGGGCATTTGCTGTGGTGTCGTTACTTTGCTTCGTGTCGACAGGGTGGGAGATAGGCCGCAGGGTGCATCACGGGTTGACGGTCCCGAGGAATGAATGGCGGGTGATGCAGCTTCCAAACGTGTTTGTCGAAAACAGGTGTACTGCGAATTTCACAGCGGATGCTTCACGATGGCACCTCGGTCCTAACGATGTGTCGTCGCCTCGTTTGGACGATTTTTTCCGCCGCCATCCTGAGTGCCGTCTTTATAGCCGCGACTACTACTGGGAGCCGTTGGAAGAAGATAACAAAAAGATATTAAACATATATGAATGAGATTCAATCATCCTCGCCGCTTGGCGATGTCATGGACTTCTGCAGCAAGTATGCGGCATACATGTTTGGCTGCGGGGTGCATACTTCGAGAGTGGTGAGGTGTACAGAAAGGATTGCGTGCTCGCAACACGTGGAGGTGGATATATCGTACACATTGCAGCATTTTGTCATGACGATGCGCGACCCGTCGGACGGTTCGGCGATGACACGTGTATGTACCGCCGAGAAGCTTCCTATAAGTTTTCTCCGCAATTCCGACCTCAGTGCACTGTCGTGGCAGGCTGTCGATGACAAGTTGGGTCTTGACGAACTGTGGACGCGGTTCAACCGTCTGACAGCCAAGCCGCGCATCAACCAGCATGTCGTGTTGGCTCTCGTGGGCGTGGCCAATGCATGTTTCTGCCGCTTGTTCGGCGGCGATGCCACGGCGATGCTTGTGGTCTTTGTCGCCACGCTGATAGGTTTCGGGCTGCGTCAGCAGATGCAGAAGCGCGGGGTCAACCATTATATAGTGTTTGTCGTGTCGGCCTATGTCGCCTCGATGTGTGCGTCTGTGTCGCTGCTGCTTGACTGCACGGCGGAGATTGCCATAGCTACCAGTCCGCTGTTCCTGATACCCGGGGTGCCGCTCATCAACAGTTGCGTCGATGTGCTTGACGGACATGTGCTGGTAGGTTTCAGCCGCTTGATCAGCACTATGCTGCTGATAATGTGCATAGCCATCGGCCTGTCGTTCACGTTGTTGTTAATCAAAGGTTCGTTGCTGTAATTTTTTCATGCCATGACTGACATACTTGTAGATATGCTGCTCGACGGACTGTTTGCTGCCGCAGCAGCCATAGGGTTCGGAGCTATCTCTGACCCTGGTGTGAAGACTTTCCCATACATAGCACTGCTTGCCGCAGTGGGTCACGCCCTGCGCTTTGCTCTGATTAATTACGCCGGTGTGGATATCGTGACCGGCAGTCTGGCGGCTTCCGTTTCGATGGGGATGCTTTCCATGCCTATGGGCCGTGCATGCCATACCCCCATGACATGTCTGCTGATTCCGGCTCTTCTCCCGATGATACCAGGTATGTACGCCTACAGGTCGGTATTCGCTCTTATAATGCTGGTGCAGAATATAGGCAGCGACATGCAGCTTCTCAATTATCTTGAGCAGTTTACCGTGAACTCAGCGGTCACTGTGATGGTTATAGGTGTATTGGCTGGCGGCTCTATTCTGCCCGTGCTGTTGTTTAAAAAACAGGCGTTTTCCATGACCCGTTACCGCCACAAATAGGCGGGCAGTATTGGTCAGGGCCTTCAATCATCAAAAACATAATCTGAACATGAATATAAAGAATATTTCCGACCGTGTAATATATTGCGGTGTCAATGACCGCACGACCGACCTGTTCGAGGGGCTTTGGGATCTGCCGACGGGTGTCAGCTACAACAGCTACGTGGTGCGTGGCAGCGATGCTTCGGCCATTATCGACGCGAGCGATTCGGGACATGCCCCTGAATATCTGCATCATATAGAAGAAATCCTCGGAGGGTGCGCCCCGGACTATCTTGTAATCAACCATATGGAGCCAGACCACAGCGGTGTGCTTCCGATGCTGCTTAGCCGTTATCCTGCGCTTAAGCTTGTGTGCAATGCCAAGACGGTCGACATGCTCAAAGGCTTTTATGGCATAGAATCTAACGTGGTGGTGATGGCAGAGGGTGAAACCCTCAGTCTTGGAGACCGGACGCTGCAGTTTATCATGACCCCGATGGTACACTGGCCTGAGACGATGTTTACCTACTTGCAGGAGGAGGGTGTATTGTTTACCGGCGATGCGTTAGGCTGCTTCGGTGCGCTTAACGGAGCTGTCATTGACGACGACATGGCGTCAGACCATTATTTCCGTGAGGTATACCGCTATTACGGATGTATAGTGGCGAAATACGGCACGTTTGTCGAAAAGGCTTTCGCAAAGATAGCTCCGCTGACGGTCGACTATATCTGTACGACCCACGGCCCTGTATGGCACAGCCGTCGCGAAGAAATCTGTGGACAATACGCCCGGATGTCCCGATGGGAAGGAAATCCCGGCGTGGTGGTGGCATATGGCTCCATGTATGGCAATACGACTGCAATGGCCGAGGAAATCGCATCGCGGCTTGCTGAAAATGGGGTTAGGGATATAGTGATGTATGACTTGTCACGCACTCCGCTGAGTCATGTGTTGGGTGAGGTCATGAGACTTAAAGGACTCGTTATGGTCAGTCCCACCTATAACTCTGAGATATATCCCCCGGTGGCACATCTGGCCGATGCGCTTGTGGCGCGCGGAGTAAAAAACAGGGTCATAGGCATCGCCGGCTCGTATGCCTGGGGGTCGCAGTCGGTGCGTAAGCTCGTGGCCAAGTTCGAGGGCAAACCTGTGGAAGTGATAGCTCCGACGGCAGAAATGAAGCAGGCCATGATAGACGCGGCCAAAGATGCCATGGCAGAGATGGCATCTGTCATGGCGGCAAAGCTTTAGCAGCGATATATTAATTCTGACAGCTGCTTGATTTTGTCAATGCGTCAGACGAGGTGGATCATCAGCACTGATGACACCACCATGTAGATTATCATGCCCACGATGTCATTGGTTATGGATATGAATGGGCCGGTGGCGAGTGCTGGGTCGATTTTGAGCTTTTCGAGCGTAAGCGGGACGAATGTGCCGAATACCGAGGCGAACATCACCACGCAAAACAGTGCGATGCTGACCGACATGGTGGTCATGGTGATGGCATGGCCGTCACCAAGGCGGAAGAAGTTGTAAAGCAACACCAACAGGGATATGACGACTCCGTTGATCAGTCCCACGCCGAGCTCTTTTAATATTTGTCGTCCGGCATGTTTGATGTCAAGGGAGCCGTTGGCGAGACCCTGCACGACGATAGCCGATGACTGAGTGCCGACATTTCCGCCGGTGCCGCCGATCAAGGGGATGAACAGGGCCAGTGTGGGGTCGGCTACAAATCCTTCCTCCCAATGGCCGAGGATGATGGAATTGCCCAGACCGCCTATCATGCCTATCAGCAGCCATGGCAGACGCGCCTTGGTCTGCGCGATGAGTTTGTCGTTACCTTCCACGTCGCTTGACAGACCTGATGCCAGCTGGTAGTCACGCTCGCTTGATTCGCGGACTTCGTCCATCACGTCGTCGACGGTGATGCAACCTACCAGACGGCCTATTTCGTCGATTACCGGCATGGCCACAAGGTCGTATTTCTCGAAGTCGAGTGCTACCTCGTCGACCGGGGTGTCGGCTCTGACGGCTACAGGGTCGGTCTCCATGATATGCTTGATTTTTGACACCGATGGATGCGTGATGAGGGTCTTGAGCGGTAGCACGCCGCGCAGCTTGTTGTCGTTGTCGATGACATACACGTTATATACGTCGTCCATGTCCTCGGCCTGCATACGCAGCTGCTTGATACATTCGGGCATACTCCAGTTTTCGTTGACCACAAGCATCTCTCGGCCCATGAGGCCGCCGGCGGTGTCCTCGTCGTATTTCAGCAGGTCGATGATGTCGCCGGCCTGTTCCACGTCGTCCATGTGGGTGAGAATCTCCTCGCGGTCCTCCTCGTCGAGTTCCTGGATGATGTCCACAGCGTCGTCGGTGTCGAGGTTGTCGATGAGCTGCTTGGCGATTTCCTCCGCCGGCATATTGTGGAGCAGTTTGCGGCGGTCATCTTCGTCGAGTTCCATGAGCACATCGGCGGCAGTCTCCGGGTCAAGGAGGCGGTAGAGGTATTCGGCCTCCTCCAAGTCGAGATCCTGGTAGAGGTCGGCGATGTCGGCCGGGTGCAGTCCGTCGAGAAGCTGCCGGGCGGCGGCTTCGTCTTTGGTGGATATTATTGACCGGATATTTTCGAGATCTTCGGGGGAGTATTCTTTCATGGGACAGGAGCTTTGTTAAAGTGGTTTTAACTCCGGAAATGAGGTCGATGTGTGCCGGGGAGTGGAGAGAACTCCAGACTGTGCGTAATAGGCGTATAATCAGCTTTGCTGCAAGCGGGAGCCGGCAATCAGGTTTGTAAGCTCTACAAACTGCTCGACTGTCAGCTGCTCGGGACGCAATGAAAGCATCGGAGTGTCGGGCAGCGGTACTCCGGGAGGGAAGAGTCCGCGCAGGGAGTTGCGGAGGGTCTTGCGCCGCTGGCCGAATGAGGTTTTTACCACGGTCTTGAACAGTCGCACGTCGCATCCCGGGTCTGTTGTGCCGTTGCGTGTCAGCTTAATCACTCCGCTTTTGACCTTTGGCGGAGGGTTGAACACGTGCTCGTCGACGGTGAACAGATACTCCACATCGTACCACATCTGCAGCAGCACGCTCAATATGCCGCGTGCTTTGGTGCCAGCCGGGGCAGCAAGCCTCTCGGCCACCTCGCGCTGTAACATGCCTGAGCAACATGCCACCCTGTCGCGGTACTCAAGCACGTGGAAGAATATCTGGGATGAAATGTTGTAGGGGTAATTGCCTATGATGCATAACTGTCCGTCGCCCGGGACTGCTTCGTTGAGATCGAGTTTGAGGAAGTCGGCATCGATTATGCGGCCGGACAGTTCGGGATATTCTTCTTTAAGGTATTCGACGCTTTCGCCGTCAATCTCTACCACCCTGACATCGTGGCCGTTGGAAAGCAGAAACTGGGTGAGTACACCCATTCCAGGCCCGACTTCGATGACCGGCAATCCACGGTAATCGTCAAGTGTGGCGGCGATGCGCCGGGCTACGGACAGGTCGGTGAGGAAGTGCTGCCCCAAGGCTTTTTTAGGCTTGACGTTACGTGGCATGGTCGGTGTTTGTGGGTAATAGACGGGGCAAATTTAGCATTTTTTCATAAGGTCGGCAAGCGCGTTTTGCAGTTCGGCCTCGGTGGTGGTGAGTCTCGAGCGGCACTCTGACAGCAGTTCGGCAGCTCGGCGTGTGTATATGCTGAGCTGGTCTATGTCGCAGCTGTCGCTCTGCATGGTGCGCAGTATCTGTTCGAGCTGCGTGACGGCCTGATTGTATGTCAGCTCCTTGACGGGTTGGAATTTAGGTGTTTCCATATGATGATGTGTGTCGTCGGTTTTTAACGGTCTGTTACTGTACTTGTTACTTCTCCTGATGCGAGGATGGTGGATATTGTGTCGCCGGGTTTGAGCATGGACGCAGCGGTGACGGCGTGTCCGTTGAGGCGCGTGATGGAGTAGCCCCGGTTGAGTGTCGCCTGTGGCGACAGGGCTTCAAGCAGCCGTGCGTGGGCATTGAGTTTGTCACGTAGGCTCGAAAGGCGAGTGGTGACGGCTGTCTCAAGTCGGGGGATGATCGTTTGCAGCCGCATACGTTCGGGACCCAGCCGCCGTTCGCCTGACTGGGCTATGGTCATGGCGGCAAGATTGAGCCGCTCGCGGCTGCGTTCGATGGCTCGCAGCGGAGCTGTGGGAAGTATGCCTTCGAGATATGCAAGCTGCTGCAGGCATCCTGATATGCGCTCGCTGACGGCTGAAGATATGGATGTAGCTGCAAGCTGCAAGCGTGTGAGAGCATCGGCTCCGCGTGAAATAAGCCACTCTGCGGCTGCTGTGGGGGTTTTCACGCGCATATTTGCCACATAGTCGAGCACTGTGATGTCGCGTTCGTGTCCGATGCCTATGATGACCGGCAAGGGAAACTGGGCGATGCTGGCGGCGAGGTCGTAATTCTCAAAAGCCTGGAGGTCGCTTGTGGCTCCGCCCCCTCGGATGATGACTACACCTTGGCGGGGATTTTCCTCGGCGAGGATGTCTTCGAGTGCGGCGATGATTGATGCCGGGGATTTTTCGCCTTGCATGATGGCAGGAAACAGCCTGACATCAAACCGCAGCAGGTGCTTGTTGTTGAACAGCTGGTTGATGAAGTCTCCGTAACCGGCTGCGCCCGGTGCTGATATTACGGCGATACGCTGGGGTACGTCGGGCCACTGGAGATTGCGGTTGTCCTCGAGGATGCCTTCGCTTTTGAGACGGTTGAGTATCTCCATGCGCCGCCGCAACAGGTCGGCCATGGTGTATTCGGGGTTGACAGCACTTATGACAAGCGACAGCCCGAACACGGGGTGGAACGTGGCTGAGGCTTTGACCATCAGTTTGATGCCTGAGGCGAACTGCTGCCCTGTTGCCGCGCTGAACGTGCTGGCGATGGTGGGGTAGAGGTTGGCCCATATTATGCCACGGGCTTTGGCTATCTGCCTCCCTGTAGCAGGGTCTTTCTGGAGCAGTTCGAGGTAGCAGTGTCCGCCGCGCACGGCTACGTCGCTCAGCTCAGCCGTCACCCACACATTCTGGGTGGCTTCGGTCGTGATAAGAGCGCCGATGAGCCGGTTGAGCGACTCAAGGGTCAGTGCGTCCTCTATGTTGTGGCCTTTCAAATTCTTGATATGGTTTCAAAGATGCTGTTTAGAAGCTCCTTAGTCCTTGATTCTGGAGAATTTGCGTCCGTCCCAGCGGTATGAAATAGTTGGGAGCATGTAGTCTGTGACGAAGCTGTATATGTCGTCGGTCAGAAATTCCTTGGTGTTGTTGGTGAGTGTGAGGACATTGCTTGAAGGATCCCATGAGTAGCTGACGAGCAGAAACGGCACCATCGCTTCCACGTCGCCACGGTTTTTCTTCCCCTGTTCGCTCAGCCAGTCGGACAGCACCGGCTTTGTAAACAGCCGTGAGGTGGGTATCTCTTTCCAGTCGCGGCTGTAGAAAGAGATGTGGCTGTCAGGGGCGGGTGTCGCCACCGTGCTTATCAGTGCGATAATCGTGTCGCCGGCGGCCGCAGGCATGATGATTACATCGCAGCTTGATGCCTGGGTGAGCTCGATGCTCGCCACTTTGTCGGACAGCGAAGTGATGCGGCTTCGTCCGTCCAAGCGGTTGGGCGACGGAGTGGAGAGATTGCTGTTATAGTAATCAATCATGTCGAGCCGGGTGTTGGTGTCGAGCAGCGGAAACACACTCTGGGGGGCTGAGGCGAATGCCTTTGATGCTGTCAGCGATGCTCTGGCCGACGGGGCTATGAGGGCGACCGCAGCTGCGGCGGCAATCAGCAGTATGACGGATTTCATCATGATGTCAATGGGTAAGTAATGTGATTTGTATAATAGTGGTTGCTGTGTACGGGCAAAAGGTGCCGAAGAAACCGATTGCCGTCAAAGCAAAGTTAGTCATTACGGACGCACTGACCAAAAAATATCCTCGAAACTCCCTATAAAAACTGTGTGTTAAGTCAGTCCACAAAATTAGAGCGAATGATTTTGCGTGAATTTTGGCGATGATTCTGGACGAGAAGGAGTGAGCGTAGCGAGCTACGTGATTGACGACGAGTACGGAATCAGCCCAAAAGACCTCAAAAGCATCGAAAAATAGGACTGACTTGATGATATAAACTAATTTTGTTGACTAACTTAAGTCAAATGTTGAATCAAAACGGCTTTAAAAAATCATGTGCTACATCCAAACCGCTTCTTGACTTTTGAAGTTGGGAAAAATGCTGTAACTTTGTCGTAAGTAACTCACAAAAAAGTTATAAAGAACCTTTCACACATAAATCATATACAGGGCGATGCGGTAGCTTCGCGACTAAACTATGGAACACACATTTGATTTTGATGAGATTATAGACCAGTCAGGCTCGTGCGCTATGAAATATGAGCAGCTGGGGCAACTGTTCGGACGCTGTGACTTGCGTCCTCTGTGGATAGCGGATATGGATTTTGCCTGTCATCCGGCCATACAGGAAGCCATGATGAAGCGTTTCGCCCATCCGATATACGGTTACACAGCCACGCCTGATTCATATTGGCAGTCTATCATCGACTGGCTCTGGAGCCGCCACGGTGTCAGGGTGAGCCGCGAAGAACTCATTTTTGCCCCGGGTGTGGTCAAGGCCTTGGCCTTTTGCGTCAATTTCTTCACCCGGCAGGGCGACCATATCATCATACAGGAACCCGTATACCACCCTTTCCGCATGGTCATAGAGGGTAATGGACGTGTGGTGTCCAACAATAGGCTCATACACGTTTCGGACGGCGATTATGTGATAGATTATGATGACTTGGAGGAAAAAATGGCTGATCCTCAGACAAAGATGATGATATTGTGCAATCCGCATAATCCGGCTGGTGTGCAGTGGACTTCCGAGTCGTTGCAGCGGGTGGCGCGTATGGCAAAAAAGCATGGGGTGATTGTGGTGAGCGATGAAATCCATGGCGACCTGATGTTGTGGGGTCAGAAGCACCAGCCGTTTGTGGAGAGCTGCCCCGAAGCCGCCGAAGTGGGCATATGGTTAGGAGCTCCGTCCAAGACATTCAACATACCCGGCTTCGCGAGTTCGTGGATTATGATACGCAACGAGGCTCTGCGCATTCCGTTTTATTCATGGCTTGATGCCAACGAGTTTTCTGACCCGACATTTACTGCGGTGTTGGCGGCGGAGACAGCCTACAGGTATGGAGGAGAGTGGCTTGATGCCCTTATCCCTTATATTCAGGACAATATCATCGCTGTAGAGGAGTTTATGGCTTCGCGGCTGCCGCAGGTCAAGGTGCACCGTCCGCAGGCGAGCTTCCTTGTGTGGCTCGACATGAGGGAGCTGGGACTGACTCAACAGCAAGTGATGGATGCGTTGGTCAACAAGGCCCACCTCGCCCTCAACAACGGCACGATGTTCGGCGAAGACGGTGACGGGTTCGTGCGTCTCAATGTTGCCACGCCGCGTCGATGCCTCGTGGAGGCTCTTGAAGCCATGGCCGGGGCTTTCTCATGAATTATAAAAATTTTCGTAATCCACGACACAAGGCTCGCTGCCACCCTTCATTGTAGGGACGCACGGCCCGTGCGTCCTCACTCGCAACCCGCTCCGAGCCGGATGCACGACTACACATGCACAAGGACGCACAGGCCGTGCGTCCCTATGCAGAGGCCGGCGTTGTCTGTATTTGTCGGAGGATTCCCTGCTGCCAACCACTATTGTCCGCTGGCTCGTTTAAATCGGGTCAATAGCTAAAACATCCTAAATCATCGTGGCTATAGCTGCGGTGTATGGAAATATTTGCTAATTTTGACGAGATGCAAGCCCCGAAACGGAGGCTCCTAACGCATCATGCATACCACCGTAAGTAACTCGCAAAAATTAGCTTACATATTAAATGAAGCATATTTTCGTCATCATACTTGCCATGGCCGGCACGTTGTCGGCAGTGTCGCATAATATCCTGCCGCAGCTCAAACGCGAAACTCCCGACATGGAGCAGATACGCCGCGAAATCAATGACCGTTCGGGTCAATATTACTATCCGCGCCTGATGAAAGAGTATCTGCGCAACGACACTTTGATGAAAATCGACAAGTGTCGCAGGCTGTATCTCGGCTACATGTTGCAGGAGGACTATGACCCATACCGTCCGTCGCCTGTGAAAAAGGATTTGTCGTCGTTGTACAACTCCAAGCAGCAGCTCACCCGCGAGCAGTGCGACACGGTGGTCAAATATGCCAAGCTTTCTCTTGACAATAATCCGTTTGATCTTCGCAGCATGGCATTGCTGATACAGGCATTGCGTGACAAAGGCGACATCAACGCCGCAAAGGTGTGGCAGTACAAGCTCAATTACATCCTGATGGCGATAGTATCCACGGGTACGGGGTCGGACGACGATGAAGCCTGGTGGGTGGTAGAGCCGCAGCACGAGTATGTGTTGCTTAATATGATGGGCTTTACCGTGGTGGATCATGCGTTTGTAGAGCCGTATTTCGAAAAGATAAAAGTCAAGGACAGCCATGGACGCGATGCGGGTGAATTTTATTTCAACATCCAGACTGTGCTTGAAGAGCATTACCGCAAATATCCCGAAGAAGAATAAGGGCTACATAAAGGCTTTAATTAGCTGAAAAGGCGAGTAATTAAGTATTTTTCACCCATAATAAGGAAAAATTTCGCTAATAAGTGTTGTTATTGCAAAAACAAAGAAGTAACTTTGCATCAGTGATAAAAGATATATGCGCGACGACGTATATGCTGCAACACTGATGTTCACCTGTCTTACCGTCAGCAGTGGCGGTAATAGACTTCACAAAAATCCTCACATTGCGAGTACAATTTTCTTTCGTAAAATAACTTAAGTGTTTTCCAACAATCATGAGTAACATCGATTTGACTCAGTATGGCATCACCGGCGCAAAGGTGATCCACAATCCCAGCTGGGACCAGCTCTTCATCGACGAAACCAACCCCTCTCTGACAGGCTACGAAAAGGGCCAGAACACAGAGCTCGGCGCGGTTAACGTTATGACCGGTATCTATACAGGCCGTTCGCCCAAGGACAAATTCTTTGTGATGGATGACACCTCTAAAGATACTATCTGGTGGACCAGTGACGAATATAAGAACGACAACAAGCCCATCACTCCCAAAGCTTGGGATGCCCTCAAGGCTATCGCTGACAAGGAGCTTTCTGACAAGACCCTCTATGTAGTAGACGCTTTCTGCGGCACCAACGCCGATACACGTCTCGCAGTGCGCTTCATCATGGAAGTGGCATGGCAGGCTCACTTCGTGACCAACATGTTCATCCGTCCCACCGCTGACGAGCTCAAGGACTTCAAGCCCGACTTCGTAGTGCTCAACGCATCAAAGGCTAAGGTGGAAAACTGGCAGGAACTCGGCATCAACTCTGAGACTTGCGTGGCTTTCAACCTCACAGAGCGTATGCAGCTCATCATCAACACTTGGTATGGCGGCGAGATGAAGAAGGGCATGTTCTCTATCATGAACTACTACCTCCCCCTCAAGGGCATGGCTTCTATGCACTGCTCTGCCAACACCGACAAGAACGGCGAAAACACAGCCATCTTCTTCGGTCTGTCAGGCACAGGCAAGACAACCCTTTCGACCGATCCCAAGCGTCTGCTCATCGGTGACGACGAACACGGCTGGGACAACAACGGCGTGTTCAACTTCGAAGGCGGTTGCTACGCTAAGGTCATCAACCTCGACAAGGAAAGCGAACCCGATATCTACAACGCCATCACTCGTGACGCTCTTCTGGAGAACGTTACAGTCGACGCTGACGGCAAGATCGACTTTACCGACAAGTCCGTTACCGAGAATACCCGCGTAAGCTATCCTATCGACCACATCAAGAATATCGTTAAGCCCAGCCGTGGCCCCGCCGCTAAGAATGTCATCTTCCTTTCGGCTGATGCTTTCGGAGTGCTTCCCCCCGTGTCGGTTCTGACACCCGAGCAGACCAAGTACTACTTCCTGAGTGGTTTCACCAGCAAGCTCGCAGGTACAGAGCGCGGTATCACCGAGCCTACTCCTACATTCTCTGCTTGCTTCGGTGCTGCGTTCCTTTCGCTCCACCCCACCAAGTATGCTGAGGAACTCGTCAAGAAGATGGAAGAAAGCGGTGCTAAGGCTTACCTCGTCAACACCGGTTGGAACGGCTCTGGCAAGCGTATCTCTATCAAGGATACACGCGGCATCATCGACGCAATCCTCGACGGCGCTATCCTCTCAGCTCCCACCAAGCAGATTCCTATCTTCGACTTCACAGTACCCACCGAACTCCCCGGCGTTGACCCGAAGATCCTCGATCCTCGTGACACCTACGCTGACGTTCAGGAGTGGAACACCAAGGCTGAGAAGCTTGCTGACATGTTCATCAAGAACTTCAAGAAGTTCGAGAACAACGAAGCTGGCAAGGCTCTTGTAGCTGCCGGCCCCAAGGCTTAAAAATCGATTATGCGAAAGCGGTCATCATGACCGGCGGAACATAAGCTGATATCAATAGAGGCATCGACCTGTCACACATGCATGTGCGGGCGATGCCTCTATTTTTTGTCCACCTTGCAATTTTTTGCGGTGTTGCGAATCTGAAAATTTGTCGTTATTTTTGCTATTGCAGACCGTCTCACGCAGATACCGGCTCTTTGGTCACGGGTCACAGCGGGAGGGGCTGCAAAAGGCTTGCCGGGCTTTGCAGAGGCAAAGTGCCAAGGCTCGCCTGACATATATAATGAAAAGCGTTTACTCGACGCTCTTTCTTGACCACTTGAAACTTCGCAACTTTCTTATCTCAGTCAAGTATGCAGCAAACGGTAGATGGCTTATGTGGATATGTATATATTCCGTCGAGTGGGCAGCGCGAGAGCGTTGTGTCCACAATGTGCGTATATCATTTTTAACACCGAAGCTGTAAGAGTGGTCAAGTCACTAAAGAGATGTACACTTGGATGCAAAGATGGACAGCTGGTGCGGGTACAGTACGCTGTCAATGTCACCTTTAATCTGTAAGTTTAACTGATAAAACAAGTATAATATGAGAAAATGGATTTGCTTAAGTTTGATAAGCGTTGTTTGCGGCTTCCTGAGCGTACACGCAGCTGTACAATCAGATAACACTAAACCTTTTGCGGGCAAGTGGGAATATTGGGAAGACAATTGCCAGTTCCAGTTGGAATTAGACTTGTACAGCACACCGACCGATGGCAGCTACGGCTATTACAGTTTATCTGAAGATGGCTACGGACTTGCATATAGCATAGTGGATATCTACCTCATTGATGAAACTGGTGCTTCGGTAGCCGTAGAAGGCAGCATGGGAAAACAGAACGCGGAGTTCAAATACAATCCTACCACTCAGGAAGTGACTTTCTTGCCGCCCGGATCTGACCCGGTAGCGTTTAGGCAGAAAGACAAATGTAACTATGTATTCGTCAATGGAGGAGATAAAATCGATGTCCGTTCCACGCCGGTATCGGGTGTTCCGTTGATGAAAGCCGACCGGGGGCAGAGTTTCAGGGTGTTGGGAAAAGAAAATGGATGGTTTAAAGTGGAGCTTTCTGCCAAAGATAAGCGCGTGGGGTATCTCTCTCCAGAGTATGCTTCCTATCTGAAAGACAATACTATTCCTCAAGAGGCTTTTACAAAAATATATGCAAGAGACTTGACTTCATTTGCTCTGGAAAGGCACGGGGATCAAGTGTTTATGGAAAAGACTACCATGTATCCTCCGCAAGGAGAAAGCATCCCTACCCCTACGTTGGAATATTATGCAGGGGAGATAGAGGGAAACGCAGTGATTTTTACCCATTTCAGCGGAATGCCAACGCAGGACATTAACAAAATGGGGCTAATCGAGCCGTATGTGATTTACTATTGGAAAGAGCCAGGCATATTTATCATGGAAGGTGAGAATTATGCAGAAAGCATGTAGAATGATAGTATCATGAGAAGTGCCGCTCTTTTAGGGCTGAGATTTCCTGCGGTTGCTTGGCCGGTACTGCGGAAGTCTGAATAACACTTGCGTTGTGAAAAGGCATTTAAAAGCACCGGTTCGAAAACAGTTACTACTACTACAAGTCCATAGAAGCCGATAAGTCACTTGGCAAAATCGTGGAGATAGCCTTTTACATCAATGGGAAAAAACACGATGCAAACACCGGAGCTGGTTTATGGCTTTCTGGAAATAGAACAGCAACTCCAATCTCGTCCTCACATTTTTAGAAGTGTAAAATAATGACTCCATGTCAATTTGTGAGACAGCGTCTTACTTTTCGGAAATGTCAGATGCAATTTCCTCATAGCCGAGTTGGAACGGTCGAACCCTTTGCCATGATGAGCCATCAGTATTGTTTTAGATGACATTGGAGTGAAGAAATAAGCGGGACTCCAAGGCTGTCGGGGTCCCGCTTATCAATATGTCGATATATAGACTGTTGAGTGTGTATAAGGCTGTCGGGCAGTGTGTCAGGCTTTTCGGATGTAGTCCACTATCCATGCGCCGACTTCCTTGGTGCCGTATTTGGCTCCGCCCTCTACCTGGATTTCGGGTGTGCGGACGTTGGCATCGAGTGATGCGTTGACGGCATCACGGATGAGACGGCCTTCGGCTTTGAGGTCGAAATATTCGAATAGCATCGCCACTGAAAGTATCTGAGCCAGAGGGTTGGCTATGTTGAGACCCTTGGCCTGTGGCCACGAACCGTGGATGGGCTCGAAAACGGGTGTCTTTTCGCCTGTAGAAGCCGAGGGGAGGAGACCCATAGAGCCGGAGATGACCGAACCCTCGTCGGTGAGGATGTCGCCGAAGGTGTTTTCGGTAACCATCACGTCGAAGAAGCGGGGCTCCTGTATCATGCGCATGGCGGCATTGTCGACATACATGAAGTCGGTGGTGACATCGGGGTACTGTGGAGCCATTTCCTGGCCGATTTTGCGCCAGAGGCGTGACGATGCAAGCACATTGGCCTTGTCGACGATGGTCAGGTGCTTGTTGCGGCGGCGTGCGTATTCAAAGCCCACTTTGAGTATGCGTTCGATTTCGGGGCGTGTGTATGCGTTGGTGTCATAGGCGCGGTCGTCGCTCTCGAATTTCTCGCCGAAGTACATGCCGCCTGTCAGTTCTCGGATGCAGACGAAGTCTGCTCCGTCAACCAGTTCGGCCTTGAGGGGCGACTTGTGTACGAGGCACTTGAATGTCTCCACCGGGCGGATGTTGGCGTAGAGGCCGAGCTTTTTGCGCATCGCCAACAGACCTTGCTCGGGGCGCACCTTGGCATTGGGATTGTTGTCGAATTTAGGGTCTCCTACTGCCGAGAACAGCACTGCATCAGCCCACAGGCAGGTCTGGTAGGTTTCTTCGGGGAACGGGTCGCCGACCTTGTCTATGGCATCGGCACCGCAAAGAGCGTCTTTGTACTCGACTTTGTGGCCGAATTTCTCGCATACGGCGGTCATCACGTTGACACCCTGCTTTGATATTTCGGGGCCTATGCCGTCGCCGGCAAGCACTGCAATTTTAAAGTCCATTTGTGTTTTGAAGTGGTTTTTATTTTGTTTGTTTTAGTTTTCGTAGCTTTCGATGATGTTGAGCATCTTGAGCGTGGCGCTGATGGCGCTTTCGGTCTGGTCGCCGTCAAGCCCGCGTGTCTTGATGGTGCGTCCGTCGTAGTCCCATGTTATGGTGGTGTGGACGAGCGCGTCGGAGCGGCCGCCCGGAGGGATATTGACTGTGTAGTTGGTCAGCACGGGGAATGACCGTTTGAGCTTCGTGCGGTAGATGCTGCGCAACGCTCTGACAAACGCATCGTATTGGCCGTCGCCCGAAGCGTTGGCCTCGTATTCCACGCCGTCGACGCTCAGGCGCACCATTGCCATCGGCTGCAGCCCCTTGCTCGCGCTTATGGCGTAGTTGACGAGCTGCACTGTAGAGGGTAGGGTGGCATGTTTGATTACGTCGGCCACGATAAAGGGGAGGTCGCTCTGGGTGACTATCTCCTTCTTGTCGCCAAGAGCTATGACACGGTCGGTCACGGTCTTGATGTGTTCTTCGCTCAGTTCGATGCCGAGGACTTCAAGGTTTTTGCGTATGTTGGCTTTGCCCGATGTCTTGCCGAGGGCGTATTCGCGTTCGCGTCCGAAGCGTTCGGGTAGCAGGTCGTTGTAGTAGAGCTGCTTCTTGTTGTCGCCGTCGGAGTGTATTCCGGCGCATTGGGTAAATACGCTGTCGCCGATGATAGGCTTGTTGGGTGGCACCATGATGCCTGAAAACGACTCGACGATGTGGCTTACCTTGTTGATTTTGCTTTCGTCGACCCCGGTGGTCATGTGGAGCTGGTCATGGATGACCGCAAGCGCACTTGACAGGGCGGCGTTGCCGGCACGTTCGCCGAGACCGTTGACGGTGGTATGGACCCCCTTTGCTCCTCCCTTTATGGCTGCAAACAGGTTGGCGGTGCCAAGGTCGTAGTCGTTGTGGGCATGGAAGTCGAAATGGAGCTTGGGATATGTCTTTACCATTCGGTGCACATATGACAGTGTGTCATATGGGTTGAGGATGCCGAGGGTGTCGGGCAGCATGAACCTTTCTATCGGGAGGTCTATCAGGGCATCCATCATGTTGAACACATATTCGGGCGAGTGCTTCATGCCGTTGCTCCAGTCCTCAAGATACAGGTTGACCTTGAGCCCGGCATCGCGGGCGTTTAACACCTCGCGGCGTATGGCTTCGATATGCTCCTGGGGGGTCTGCTTGAGCTGGTAGCGGCAGTGCTTCTCCGAACCTTTCGACAGCAGGTTGATGACCCGCCCGCCTACATTGCGCACCCAGTCGATAGACACGCCCCTGTCGATGAACCCGAGTACCTCTATAGCATCTATGAGTCCTGCGCGCTGGCTCCAGCGGCACACGTTGGCCACCGACTGGCGTTCGCCCTCGGACACACGGGCCGATGCTATCTCTATGCGCGGCACATGTAGCTCTGTGAGGAGCAGACGCGTGATGGTCAGCTTCTCAGAGGGGGTGAACGACACCCCTGACGTCTGTTCGCCGTCGCGGAGTGTCGTGTCCATTATCTCAACATACGCCATGGCTTGCTTCAAAGGCTTCGATGTCGGCTTTCTTGGTCAGGAGATACTCGATGTCGTCAAGTCCCTGCCCGAGACATTGTTTCTTATAGGCGTTGATGTCGAAGTTTTCACTCTTGCCTGTGGCAAGGTTGGTGATGGTCTGCGAGGGGAGGTCTACACGCACCTCTGTCTTGGGGTCGTTGGCGATGGAGTCAAACAGCTCTGCAAGAAATTCCTCGCTTACCACGACGGGAAGCACGAAGTTGTTGAGTTCGTTGTTTTTGTGGATGTCGGCAAAGAAGCTGCTGACCACTACGTGGAATCCGTAATCGGCTATAGCCCATGCAGCATGTTCGCGTGACGAGCCGCTGCCGAAGTTTTTGCCTGCCACGAGTACACAGCCGCTGTATGTGGGGTCGTTGAGCACGAAGTCGGGGTTGGGATTGCCGTCCTTGTCATAACGCCAGTCACGAAACAGGTTATCGCCGAATCCTTCGCGGCTTGTGGCTTTGAGGAAGCGAGCGGGGATAATCTGGTCGGTGTCCACATTCTCTATGGGCAGAGGGATGCAAGAGGAGGTTATGGTGGTGAATTTTTCTTTCATAATGAAACAAACGTGGGGTGTGTGAAATAATTCTTAGAGGTCAGAAGGCTCGGAGAGGACACCGGTGATGGCGGTAGCGGCGGCTACAAGCGGTCCGGCGAGAATAGTGCGCGAGCCGGGACCCTGACGGCCCTCGAAGTTGCGGTTGGATGTGCTGACCGCGAGTTTGCCTTCGGGTATCTTGTCCTCGTTCATTGCCAGACATGCCGAGCATCCGGGCTGGCGGAGTTCAAACCCTGCCTCTGCGAGGATTTTGTCAAGCCCTTCGGCCTTAATCTGGTCGCTTACGAGCCAGGAGCCGGGGACGAGCCAAGCAGTGATATTGTCGGCTTTCTTTTTGCCTTTTACGATTTCGGCAAATGCGCGGAAGTCCTCGATTCGTCCGTTTGTGCAGCTGCCGAGGAACACATAATCCACAGGGATGCCCTTGAGTTTCTGACCCTCTTTGAACCCCATGTACGCCAGCGACTTCTCGTAGCTCTGGCGGGCAGTCTCGTCGTCGCCTTCGAATGAAGGTATGGCATCGTTTATGCCCATGCCGAGACCGGGATTTGTGCCGTAGGTGATACGTGGCTCGATGTCGGCGGCATCAAAATCGACCTCGGCATCGAACACCGCGTCTTCGTCGCTGTAGAGGGTTTTCCAATAAGCGAGAGCCTTGTCCCAGGCTTCGCCCTTGGGAGCAAATTCGCGTCCTTTGACATATGCGAAAGTGGTCTCGTCAGGGGCTATCATGCCTCCGCGGGCTCCCATCTCTATCGAAAGGTTGCACACGGTCATGCGTCCCTCCATGGAGAGGCTGCGGATTGCTTCTCCGGCATATTCCACGAAATACCCGGTGGCTCCGCTGGTGGTCATTTTGGCTATTATATATAGCGCGATGTCTTTGGCGGTCACGCCGGGGCGGAGCTTGCCGTTGACATTGATACGCATCTTCTTGGGCTTGGGCTGAAGTATGCACTGGGTGGCAAGCACCATCTCTACTTCGCTTGTGCCGATGCCGAAAGCTACGGCACCGAAAGCTCCATGAGTAGATGTGTGGCTGTCGCCGCACACGATGGTGTATCCGGGCAGGGTCAAGCCGTTTTCCGGTCCGATTACGTGGATGATGCCGTTTTTGCGATGGCCGAGGCCATAGAGAGTCACCCCGAATTCACGCGCATTGCGTGTGAGCGTGTCCACCTGATTGCGGCTCACGGGGTCGGCTATGGGCTGGTCCTGGTGCATGGTGGGGATGTTGTGGTCGGGCGAGCAGTAGGTGCGTTCGGGGCGCATGACTTTCAGGCCGCGCTGACGCAGTCCGTCGAAAGCCTGGGGTGATGTCACCTCGTGGCAGTAATGCCGGTCTATATAAAGCTGGTCGGGACCGTCCTCGATGTGGTTGACCACGTGGGCATCCCAGATTTTGTCAAACAGTGTCTTTGCCATGTAGATGGTTGTGATGTTATGTAATGATTGTGATGTATGTTCTTGGGGAATGGTGTCAGCGCACGAATTTGTTGATGGCATCAAGGAACGCTTCGGCCGATGCTGCGACGATGTCCGTGTTGGCGGCGAAGCCGTTGTAGTGTGCGCCGTCATATTCGACGGTCATATGTACCTTGCCGACATCGTTGCTTCCCTTATTGATGGCCTGGATAAGGAACTCCTTAAGGAGCATTTTGCGGCGTATGATGAGTTTGATGGCGTTGATGGCTGCATCTACAGGGCCGTTGCCCGAAGCTGCCGCTTCGAATTTCTCGCCGGCGATGTCGAGGCCGACGCTGGCCACCGAGTGTATGCCTACGCCCGATGTCACTTGCAGGAAGTCAAGCTTGATGCGGCTGCGGGCTTTGTGGTGTTCGCCGGCAATCATCAGCACGTCGTCATCGTTGATTTCCTTCTTGCGGTCGGCCAGTTTGAGGAACTGCTCGTAAGCTTTGTCGAGTGCTTCCGGCTCAAGGTTGATGCCGAGCGTGTGCAGGCGGTGTTTGAGCGCGGCGCGTCCGCTGCGGGCGGTGAGTACGATGGAGTTTTCGTCTACGCCTACATCCTTGGGATCAATGATTTCGTAGCTTTCGCGGTTTTTGAGCACTCCGTCCTGATGGATGCCTGACGAGTGGGCGAATGCGTTGCGTCCGACGATAGCCTTGTTGGGCTGCACGGGCATGTTCATCAGGGATGACACCATGCGGCTGGTCGAAGCTATTTTGGTGGCATTGATGTTGGTGTCTATGCCGAGTTCTTTGTGCGAGCGCAGAGTCATGACCACTTCCTCGAGGGCAGTGTTGCCGGCACGTTCGCCTATGCCGTTGATAGTGACTTCCACCTGACGTGCTCCGTTGATTACACCCATGACGGTGTTGGCCGTGGCCATGCCGAGGTCGTTGTGGCAGTGGGTGGAGAGGATGGCTTTGTCGATGTTGCTGACATGCTCCATGAGGTAGCGGATTTTCGCCCCGTATTCTTCGGGCAGGCAGTAGCCGGTGGTGTCGGGGATGTTGACCACGGTGGCTCCGGCTGCGATTACGGCCTCTACCACGCGGGCAAGGTACTCGTTGTCGGTGCGTCCGGCATCTTCACAGTAAAATTCCACATCGTCGACAAACTTGCGGGCGTATGCCACTGCGGCAACACCGCGCTGTAGTATATCCTCGCGGTTGGAGTTGAATTTGTATTTGATGTGCGAGTCGCTTGTGCCGATGCCGGTGTGGATGCGTTTGCGCTTTGCATATTGCAGAGCGTCGGCGGCTACGCGTATGTCGTTTTCCACGGCTCGTGTCAGCGCGCATATGGTCGGCCATGTGACGGCTTTCGATATTTCCACTACCGAGTTGAAGTCTCCGGGACTCGATACGGGAAATCCGGCCTCGATTACGTCTACTCCAAGGGCTTCGAGGGCTTTGGCCACTTCGATTTTCTCTACGGTGTTAAGCTGGCATCCCGGCACCTGCTCGCCGTCACGCAGAGTGGTGTCGAATATGTACAAACGGTCGCTCATAAAAAATCTGGCTATCTTTTTTACCTTAACTTATAAATTCAATGGCAGCATGCGGTGCCGTCGGGCAACATGCGTTAATGAGGATTTGCAAAGGTAAGGATAATAATTGAAGTGCGCAATAATATTATAATCACTGTAGGTAATTTTGTTACAAAATGTAATGTTGGCGGTTGTGCACTGTTTGAAATTGCAAGAATGTCGCTGGCTTTTTAACTAAAAAGTATGTTGTATAACACAAAAATCTCCGAAATGTGCATTGCTTGTTGTACGCTTTAATTTACTATAAGCCGAATAACTGCGAAATAAATTGAGGAAAAATTTCCGTAATCCAAAATGAAAATATAAATTTGCTTTCGGATAAGACACACTTACCAAGATAAAAAATACATTTAACCCAACGTCGCATAACGATTTAATTAGATATGATGATGGAACAACGAAATCTTAAAATCCGTGATTTGACACTGCGTGACGGGCAGCAGTCGCTGTTTGCTACCCGTATGAGCCAGCAGACCATCGACCGTCTGCTCCCTTATTATGAAAATGCAGGATTCTATATAATGGAAGTGTGGGGAGGGGCTGTACCCGACTCGGTGATGAGGTATCTCGACGAGTCGCCATGGACCCGTCTGCGTTCTATCAGCGAGGCCATGAAGGGCAAGTCGTTGCTTTCGGCTCTGTCGCGTGGACGTAACCTTTTCGGTTATGTACCGTATCCTAATTCGGTGCTCGAAGGATTTTACAAAGAAGCTGTGAAAAACGGCTTGAATGTTATGCGCATTTTTGATGCGCTCAATGACATAGACAACGTAAAAGACTCCATACGGATGATCAACGAACTCGGTGGTATAGCTGACGGAGCTGTCTGCTATACCGTTGACCCGAAGGACGAAACACCTCAGTCATCGGGCTTCGGCTCAAAGTTTAAATCCCTGTTCGGTATGTCTCCTAAGTCTCCGAGCAAGATATTTACCGACGAGTATTTTGTCGGCAAAGCAAAAGAGATGGAAGCTCTCGGTGCGAAAATCATTACGCTCAAGGACATGGCAGGATTGGTCAACCCTCTGCGGGCGGCTTCCATCATCTCGCGTCTTAAAGCGGAGTTGAAAGTGCCGGTCGATTTTCATACTCATTGTACTCCAGGCTACGGACTGGCATCATCGTTGATGGCAATCATCAACGGGGTTGACATCCTTGACACAAACATCTGGTGGTTTGGCGGCGGATCGGCGGCTCCGGCTATCGAGTTGGTGTATGTGTTCGCCAAGAAGCTCGGGGTGAATGTCGAGGTCGACATGGAGGCCGTAGGCCAGATCCGCAAGGAACTGCTTGAAGCCCGCAGGACGTTGAAAGATTTCGACCTTGCCAAGCAGATGCCTAAAGATTTCGACCCGCTTATAGATGTGTTGCCGGCGGAAGTAGACGCATTGTTTGATGCTGCGATTGCTGCAGCCAATCGCAGCGATGAGGCTGCGTTGCTCGATGCATGTCATGCCATAGAGGATTATTTCGGATTCCCGAAGCCTAACCAGTTGGTCAAGGATGCAGAGGTACCAGGAGGCATGTACAGCAACATGGTGGCGCAGCTCAAGGCTCTCGGTGCAAGTGAGCTGCTTGACGATGCGATGGCTCTGATTCCGAAGGTGCGGCGTGATGCCGGATTGGTGCCGTTGGTTACGCCGACGAGCCAGATTGTCGGCAGTCAGGCGGTGAGCCTGGCTCTTGACCGCAAGAAGGGCAACAAGGACTACAGCAACCCGTCCAACCAGTTCATCTCGCTGATAAAAGGGGAATACGGACACACACCGGTCGCTATCGACCCGGCTTTCCGGGAGATGATTACCGGCTCTCCGGAGGAAAAAGCCTATGACGTGTCATCATACCGCAAGCCTGACAATCCGGTCCTTGACGAATTTGGAGGGGTGTCTCTGGCGGTTAACGATGAGGAATACCTGCTGCTTGAACTTCTGCCGTCAGTGGCGGTGAATTTCCTTAAGAACCGCCGCCGGGAGGAATACGAGGCGCAGCACGAGTCTGAAATCAAGGAAGCTCAGGCGGCATCCGATGCTGAGGCAGAGGAGGAAATGATTCCTGTCACCGGCCCGACAATCTCGGCTCCGATGGGCGGTAAGGTTATAGCTGTCAATGTCAAGCCGGGTCAGAAAGTCAAGAAAGGCGATGTGGTGCTCGTGTACGAAGCCATGAAAATGGAAAACGATGTTGAGGCTCCTGCCGACGGCGTGGTCAAGCGTCTGTTCGTGGAGCTTGGCGACGTGGTAGGCACGGATGCCCTGCTTGTCGAGTTCGATGACTGACAGCTCCTGTAATATAACTCTAAGCCGTGTGCAATGTATTTTTTTGCACACGGCTTATCTTTTGCTCATTAACCGCACTTTTTGCGGTTTATTGTCCGCATGGAGCGATGATAGCTGGTCAGCGGACAAAAGCGGTTGTCAACAAGGGGATTGTCCGACGGAGACCATGGCTTGCGCCGCCCAGCCCTTGCAGGGCTGATCATCTGGGGTGCGCCATTGCAACGGGGCTTGCGCCCCGCCCTACTATTCCCCCGCCCCTCCGGGGCTCTGCAGCCACACATCCACCAACATAGTATGGCTTCACACCCCGGTGCAGCCGCTCGATAAGCAGAGACAGCATCCGCCAAAGCTCCGCAGGAGCGTAAAAACAGTAGGGCGTGGCGCAAGCCCCGTTGAGTGAGGAATCCAATCAATATGGCCCTGACAGGGCCGGCGGCGCAAGCCGTGGGTATCGCATTAGACCACACAATATGAAACCGTCTGGGTGTATGGTATGGGGTAGATAATAAAACTGGTGGCATCTCACGATGCCACCAGTTTATCATAATCTACAATCTATAAAAACATATATATTTTTGGAAAAATGCTCTCAAAGCAGTAATGTCAATTATCCTTCTTGCTTTGTGGTTACAAAGTTAAGACGAATAGTTGTAAATTCCATAAAAATATTGTTAATAAATCATAAATGCCAAATTGCAGATTCAATACGCACGTTGTGCTGGCTGTATGACTGCGGGAAACGGTGGTTTCAACCTCAGCCTGGTGTCGGATTTTACTGAGTCAAGCATCTGCAATGTGCGCAATGGCGATCCGATGGTGTCGGCTGCCACGAAGTAGCGAGGCTCGGAGCTTTGGAATATCATCGCATCGGCATAGCCGTAGCTCTGAAGCCGTCGGCACATTTCGCGTGCGTTGAACCGCTGTTTGAACTGACCTACTACGATGCAAAACGGCTTTTGAGGCTTGGCGGTTGCTCCTGATGCAGCCTGGGTGGTTGTGTTGCCTTCACTGACGGGGCGTATCCACTCGACCCGGTATTGCAAGGTGCTGTCGCCGACATGTATTATCGCCGGGCGTCCGCCGGTCTGCATTCCAGCACGTGCCACGGAATCGAGGTATTCGTCCTCTCCTGCGTGTCGAGCCTTGATAGTGGTCTCGTAAGCTTCGCGGTAGTGCTTTTCGGATGGCTTGCATCCGACGAACAGCGCGGCGGCAAGCATAATCGCAGCGGCTGGCAGGAACGCACGTTGTCGTAGTCTCGGATATGTCATCGGGTTGCGTTATGTGACGCTCTGGCACATCAAACGAGATGTGCCAGAGCGTGGGGTTGTCAGTTTTCGAGTATGTAGAGCTCGCGGGGTGCAAAAGTCATTTCGGGGGTTATGGTGACTTTCTTGCCGGTGAGCATATCGGTAAGAGTCGTGCCGTAGGGAAGAATTTCTGCGGTCTGCTCCATATTCATGGTCTTTGGAGCGTCATTGCCGTTCATCATCACCACTACCTGCTTATCGCCGAGGCGGCGTTCGTAGACGTACACTCCTTGCTGCGGCATGAAATGCTTGAGCGAGCCTTTGGCTACGACATCGTTGCCCTTGCGCCAGTTGAGCACTTTGCGTATGAATCCGAGAGCTTCTTGCTGCTTGTCGGAGAGACCTTCGCCGGTAAACACGTTGACATCCTTGTCGCCGGGGAATCCTCCTGGCATGTCTTTGCGTATGTAGCCGTCACTGCCCTCTTTGGAGCCGTGCATGAGGATTTCGGTGCCGTAGTAGAGCTGCGGGATGCCGCGTGTTGTCAGCAGGAATGCTATGGCCTGCTTCCACCATCCGAGGTTTTCGGGTTCTTCGAGCAGGAAGCGGTCTGTGTCGTGGTTGTCGAGGAATGTCAGTATCTTGGACGGGTTGGGGAAGAGGTAGTCGAGAGCCAGATGGTCATACATCTCGTTAAGTCCGTTCCAGGGGTCGGTCTGTGAGGAGAAAGCGTTACGTGCCTTGATTGACAGTACGAAGTCCATGACGGTCTCCAACTCCGAATCGCCGTGGGGATTGACTTTCGAGCCTTTCTGCCAGTAAGCCTCTCCGCCTTCGGTGCCGTACCAACACTCGCCTACGATGTTGAACGACGGATATTCTTTGCGTACATCGCGCAGCCACTGGGCCATGGCTTTGAAGTCGGCATAGGGATGTGTGTCCATGCGTATGCCGTCGATTTTGGCATCTTCAATCCACCATATAGAGTTCTGTGTCAGGTATTTGGCGAGATGTTTATTACGCTGGTTGAGGTCGGGCATCGCCTCGACAAACCATCCGTTGACTGTGCGGCTGTAGTCGTAATCGCTGACATACGGGTCGTGGACTGTGGAGAGGCGGTAGTTGGTCTGGATATAATTGTCCGAATTGTTGTACCAGTCAGCAGTGGGGGCATCTTTGCGCCATGGGTGGTTAGAGCCGGAGTGGTTGAAAATCATATCCATGACTACCTTTATACCTCGCTTGTGGGCTTCTTCGATGAATGCTTTCCACTCGTCGTTGGTGCCGAAGCGGGGATCTATGCGGTAATAATTTGTGGTGGCATATCCGTGGTATGAGCCTCCCGGCATGTCGTTTTCGAGCACGGGGCATACCCATACGGCTGTCACGCCTAAAGAGTCGATGTAACCGAGGTGTTGCTGCAAGCCGCCGATATTGCCTCCGTGGCGGGCGTTGGGGTCCGAGCGGTCGGCGGTCGACGGATAGTCGAGGTCTTTGACGGCCTTGTCCTCCTTGCGTCCGTCGGAAGCGAAGCGGTCTGGCATGATGAGGTAGAGTACATCGGATGAGTCGAATCCTTTATAGTCTTCCGGGGCTTTTGTGCGGGCTTTGAGTTCATAAGGCAAAGTCTTTGATTTCTTGCCGTCCATGAACTTCAGATCCATGGTGCCAGGCTTGGCTTCTTTCCCTATGGCAAGGTAGAGGAGCAGGTAGTTAGGGCTTTCGAGGCGGACCTGTTCGGCCAGACGCACGTCAGGATAATCTACCGACACTATCGAATTGGCGATGTCTTTACCGTGTACCATGATTTGCAGCGTGTCCTGCTGCATTCCGGTCCACCAGTAGGGGGGCTCTACGCGGTCTATGGTAAGATTGGCAGCAGAGCATAGGCCGGCAGTCGATATGGCCGCGCATGCGATGGATGTGAGAAACTTTTTCATGGGCATTTGTTTGTAGCAGATGCGTGTGGTTAGATAAGTTAAGTAATGGTTGATTAGTGTGTATATTGGGGTTGTTTGCGGCATGAGCCTTTACAAAGATACGAATAATTTTACAATAAATTTAAGTCGGTTCGCCATTATGTCTAACGGAGCTGGAAGTTATTAACATCGCAGAAAGTTATTAACATTTTCAAAAAGTTATCAACATTCCGCATGAGTTATTGACATTGCGCTGACATTCGTAGCGGTTTTATCAACATCGGCATGATTTCCGCACTATTTATAGCGATGCCGGACTATTGTTCGCGGCAGACCACTGACAGCTCTCCTGTGAGAGTGTCGATGATATAGCCTCCGACTCTTACGTCGGCTGGCATCAGCGGATGGTTTTTCACGAGGTCTACCGTCTCGCGGACGGCATCGTCGGTGCGGTCGAATCCGTGGAGCCAGCTGTCGAGGTCTATGCCGCAATGGCGCATCAGGCCGATATGCTCGTCGCTGACACCCCTTGATCTCATAAGGCCGAGCATTTTTGAGGCGTTCATGCCCTGTACTCCGCAGCCCGTGTGACCTATTATCATGATTTCGTTGACCCCGAGCTCGTAGACGGCCACGAGCAGGCTGCGCATGGTGGAGTCGAACGGATTGGTGATGGTGCCTCCGGCATTCTTAATCATCTTGACATCGCCGTTGCGCAGACCAAGTGCGGCAGGAAGGAGTTCCACCAAACGGGTATCCATGCAGGTCACTATGGCTATTTTCTTGTCGGGGTATTTCGAGGTCTCGAATTTGCGGAAACCTTGGGTTTCCACGAAATTGCGGTTGTGTTGCAGTAATTCTTCTATCATGGCGTTTCTGATAAAGGTTACTTGTTTACTTTGCTTACTTGCAAAGATACTGAAATTACGTAGATTTTTGAGCTTTTGACTAACTTTGCAGACGTATATTGCACTATCATATAACATGTTAAATTTCACTGAAGATTATGTCAAAGCATATATTTCTTTCTGTTTTCGCTGCCCTGTTCGCGACGGTTTGTGTCCGGGCATCACAGATTGTAGTTGTCGATTCGGCTGACGGCTCTCCTTTGTCCGGCGCTGCGGTGATTTCTAACCGTGGGGTCATCAAAGGTCTGACGGATGATGACGGAGCGATAGGCAATCTGTCATCGGATGACTACCCGGTGTCGGTGCGTCTGATCGGCTACCGCGATTCGGTATTCACTGCCGTGTCTGATACAATGGCGCTTGTCGTGGATGATTTCCGTCTGCCGGAAGTGACTGTCTCCACTGCCGCCCGCCCAGTGACGAGGATGCTGTGCTATATCCGTGAGTACAGCACCGGGTGTACTCCGAAAGATACCTTGCAGATGTATACCGAAGCGATGGCCGATGTGTTCCTTGCCGACAAAAATGTAAAGGGGTATAAAGATGGCGATGCCAAGCCCCGGCTGCTTGCCTCGCGGCACTTTACCCGCCAGGCAGACTCGCAGGGGCTTGACAGCGTGTATGTGTCTGACGACGAGATACTCGTGTCGTTTATCGACAAGCAGTGGTCGGTGCCGCCGCTCGTGCTGCACGAGTATGACCGTATCAAGGCCGGGGAGCGCACTGACACCATCTTCGGCAAGTACGGGCCTAAAAATGTTATGAGGAAAATGCCCGGACTGCTGACACTCAAGCACGATGCACTTGCCGACCATAAAAACAGGGTCATGTCGCCATGGCTCTTCAAGATGCTCGGGCTCACGGTGGATTTCGTACAGGTCGAGAGGACGTTGGCGTACATACCCAACGATGCCGGGGTGTATGATATGGACGATTTCGTATCCAGCGGCTTCACTATCCGCTACCTCGGCAAAGGGAAGTGGTTCAAGAAGATTTTCAAGGTGTCGGAGCCTGTCGAGTTCAATCTCGTGGTGGAGATGTACCCTGTCGATGTGACCCACCTTACCATAGAGGAGTACAAGGAGTTGCGCAAGGAGAAGCCCGATGAGAAGTTTGTGCGGCCCGACATCGCCCCCGCGCTTCATCCTGCCGTACAGAGCATCGTCGACCGCCTGCCTCAGTGATGAGTGCCGCCTGTAAAGCCCAGACAGGAGCAGCGTGTCGGTCAGTTAATCGGCTCAAAGGCCGCGAAGTCTGATTAATTGTGAAAAAAAGTGTAAATTTGCATTTTGTATGCTGAAACGTATAGCACATATATATATAATATTGCTGGCCGCACTTGCCGGCGGATGTAGCAATGACATCGACGACGGCATCGGAGACGCGGATGCCGGCTACATACTGCCTCATATATATGTGAGCGGAGACGATGCTCCTGATGTTTCGGATTTTTCGCTGACCCTCTCTGACGGGGGTTCTAAAGAGCATACGTGGAGTCGGGCAGACGAGTTTTCCCCGACTCAGGGTTTCCGTCCGGGACGTTATGTAATGACGGCTTCATACGGTAATGCTGAGGACGAAGGTTTCGGGATGCCGTTTTATTCCGGCAGTACTTCATTTGATGTTACGGCCAATAAGACCACGGATGTGACTGTCAACTGCACGAGGAAGAATGTCGCTGTGGCGTTGGATGTGGATGAGTCGTTTTCGTCAAGGATGAGCGGCTACAACGTCATATTTCATAGCGAGGGCGGCGGTTACTTCGACTATCAGCTGGATGCGGCGGAGGATTTGTATCTCCGTCATGGCGATGTGGAGGTGTTTCTGCATTTCACGCTTGTTGACGGCAGGGCTGCCTCGGTATTGATGTATCGCGTGGCTGCGGCGGAGGGCGAAGATCTGTCGTTCCGCCTGTCGGCCGACGATGCTGCTGTCACGCTTGATGTCGCCGGTCGCGAACCTCGTGTCCTTGAGCTGACATCGGAGCTTTTCTCCGCTTCCGCTCCTGAAATAGAGGCAGAGGGTTTTATTTCAGGAACCCCCTTGGAGGTGGTGGAAGGTGTGCAGCCCACTGTTCCTGTTGTTTTCAAGGTGTCATCCTCGCAACGACTCAGCGAAGTGGTGTTTACGGTGCAACCGCCGTCGCTTCTCGCATTAGGCATTTCACGTGAGACAGATTTGTTGGGCGGGGATGAGGCTGCGTTGGGGCAGTTGGTGCAATACGGAGCTGATTGCACTGTCGCCGCTGACCGCAAGTCGCTTACGCTCGATGTCACCACTCTGCTTACTTACTTGAAAGCCGCCGACAGCTCTGTGGGGCAGCGAAACCTGCATGGATTTTCACTTGTCGCTATCAACGAACTCGGACAGGTGAGCCGTCCCGCTACACTCGAGGTGGATTTGCGCCCGATGGAGATAGAGGTGCAGACACCCGACAGGGTCGAAGCCGGAGCCTCGACGGCTACAGTAAGGGTCAAGGCTACATCGGGCGATTTCATCAATCACCTTAAAGTATATACGTCCACTGACGACGGAGCGTCGTGGGACAACCAGGCCGTGACAGGTTGCGCCGAAATATCGCAGCAGCTCTATGATGTCAGTTTCCGCCTGCCGGGTTCGGTGGCATATCCCTCGGTTAGGGTACGCATGGATTATCTCGGAGTACAGGCGGCCATGTTCGACTTGTATTTCACTTCGCCGGCATACACTATCGCTGTCGATGCTTTCGCGTCGCAGGCGGTGGTCAAAATCAACGGCTCTACTCCGCAGGTATCACAGGCCATAGCTTCGTCGGCTTATGTGTATGTCAACGGTACTCCTGCCAATATATATATGCGCGATGACGCCAATCACCTTATATATGTCACGGGGCTGACTCCGTCGGCAACCTACGATGTGACTTGCACGATATTTCGTCATCCTGAAAGCGGCGACTTTACGGCTCCTGTACGCATCACAACCGAGGACATCCAGCAACTTCCCAACGGGACTTTTGAAGAGACCGACGAGGTCATAAACTGGCATGACCTGCCTATGGGAGGGCGTTACTCCCAAAATGCCATGCCGCTCTTTAACCGACAGAACCGTACTGACGTGGTCGCCAACCAGCCGAAAGCGCCATGGGCTTCCGTCAATGAAAAGACGTTTTATCAGTCCTCGTCCAATCCTAATACATGGTATATGCAGCCTTCGACCATGGAGAGCGCCAACATCATAAGCGGTGCGGTGTCGATTAAGCTCGTAAGCGTGGCTTTTGACCCGGCAGGGGCTGACATAGAGCCGTACCGCCAGGTGTCGCCTCCTTACATCAGCTATAATCCCAATGTGCCCGATATACGCTACAGGGCGGCAGGAAAGATATTCCTCGGCTCTTATGCATATAACGGCGGCAGCGAGGAGTACAATGAGGGCTATCCGTTCGGGTCGCGACCGTCGGCAATCAACGGCATCTACAGGTATATCCCCGGAGGCGACTCTCCTGAGGATTGCGGGCGTGTAGACATATCTCTCTGGGGGACGGTCGACGGCCAATACCGCGAGATAGCCAGCGCGACAGGTAAGCTGTATCCGAGTGCCACGAATGCCTCGTTCAGCGTCCCCATAAGTTATCCGATATTCGGAGCCAAGGCATCTGCAATAAAAGTCATGGTATCTTCGTCATATGATATAGGCGATATCGATTATGAGTCGCGTCATATAATCACGTCGGCCGATGCGCAGACGGCTTCATCGACCGGTAGCATACTGGAGGTAGATGAGCTTACCTTGTCATATTGATGACGGCATGTAGTGCCAAAGCAGGTTCTGAATGTGGAAAGGGACAAGCAGTAAATAATAAAAAACAATAGGAAGCAATATAGACAACATCTTTTTATGTTTAACATCCGACAACTAATCACATGCTGCCGAATCATGGTCGTGGCTGCTGTCGCCGGGTTGCCTTCGGTGGCTGTGGCGCAAGAGTCGCCTGTGGATTTCCAGCCGTCAGGCATCGCCCCGGCTGATGACACGGCATCGGCTGCTAAGACTGACTCGATTCCTGTGTTCGAGCGAGGCATACAGCAGCTCAAGTTTATCCCTAAAGGCCAGTGGATTGCTGGAGTGAGCGTAAGTTATTCGCAGGAGCATGAGGATAATTATACATTCTTCGTCCTTGAAAACCTCAACGGTGACACGTATTCATTCAAGGTAAGCCCCACGGTGCTGTATGCTTTCAAGGATAATCTTGCCATAGGTGGCCGGGTAGGTTATCAGCGCAGGCGCACCCAGCTCGAGTCCGGGATGCTCAACCTTGGTGAGGGGACGCAGTTTGACGTGGACCACCTCTACAGCATAGGGCATAACTTCTATGTGGCGGGAGTGTTCCGCAACTATCTGTCGATGGGGAGCAGCATGCGTTTCGGCTTCTTCAATGAAGTGCAGCTCGAACTCGGCGGTGGACAATCGAAGCTCACCAACGGTGTGGGCGATGATTTCTCCGGCACCTATGAGTCCAATTTTTCGCTCAGTGTGGGATTGCAGCCGGGTATGGTGGTGTTCCTCAACAATTACTCGGCGGTGGAGGTCAATATAGGCGTGCTCGGATTCAACTACAAGCATACCAACTCCAAGCGTGACCAGATATACGAGTCGCATCGCAACAGCTCGTCGGCCAACTTTCGTATCAACTTGTTTTCAATCCAGTTCGGCGCAACATTCTACATATGAAAACCACTGTTCTTATCCGTCGCATGATATGCGCCGTTATGATAGCGGCATCGGTGCCGGTATGCCCTGCCGCTTATGCTGATGACCGTCAGGCTTCAAGCGTCCCTGACGAGGTGCAGTATCCGATACGCAAGAGAGACAAGACCCCGGCGTTTGAGCCACAGCCCGATCTGGTCATCGTCAACGGTGATACTGTCAGCATGATATTGCCCGAACGTAACTGGGGGCGTTTTGACCGTGGACTGTTCAACTATCTGTTTATGCCCAAAGGGCAGTGGATGGCTGGATTGAATGCAAGCTATGCGAGTTTCGATGCCGAGAATGTCGCCATACTTGACGTGCTGAAGGATTTTGATTTCAAGGGCGAGACATACTCCATTAAGCCGTATATCGCTTATGTGTACAGCAACAACAATGTTGTAGGTCTGAAATTCAACTATGTCCGTTCGGATGCACGGCTCGACAATCTCTCGGTGGATTTTGATGATGACACCAGTTTTGACATCCGCGATGTCCATTATTACGACCAGTCATTCGGCGCATCGGTGTTTTACCGCCACTACATAGGTCTGAGTAGGGCCAAACGTTTCGGTGTGTTCAACGAGGTGGATTTGTCGTTCAACTCCGGCTCTGGACGTTTCCGCCGCACCATAGGCGGTGTGAGCAAAGAGACCTCCACCACCACAACGTCCGTTGCCCTCAATTTCTCACCCGGTCTGACGGTTTTCGTCATGGACTATGTGTCGTTCAACATCTCGTTCGGTGTGTTTGGTGTGCATCTGACCCACCAGCACCAGATGACCGACGGTGTGGACGAAGGTTCACGGTTTGCATCGGGTGCCAATTTCAAGTTTAACGTGTTCAATATCAACTTCGGCCTCGGAGTGCATATCTGACAAAACACTTATCCATATAATCAGACACTATGCGTAAGATACATATGCCGGGAGCATCGGCTTTCGTGGCGCTCATGCTCATCGCTTGTTTGGCGGTAAGCTGTATAAAGAATGATATACCGTACGCACGTATCGTGCCGGTGTTCACAGCGTTTGAAGTGGAACATCAGATGCGGGCGGCTCAGATTGATTCGGCTACACGCTCGATTACGGTGACGCTCGACGAATATGCCGATATATATAATGTGTCGGTGACGGACTATGCCCTGTCGACCGGCGAGCTTACCGACCCGGCGAGCCTGTCAGGGACCATAGACCTGTCGTCGCCTTACGTTGTGACGACCCAGCTGTATCAGACTTATGACTGGACCATAACTGCGGTGCAGGATATCGAGAGACGTTTTGCCATAGAGGATCAGATAGGAGCCTCGGATATAGATGCCGCCGCTCATACAGTCAAGGCAATGTATCCGAGCACTAAGGATATAACGGCTGTGCATGTGACCGACATCAAGCTCGCCGGACCTGAAGCAGTCATGACTCCTGACCTCAACGGCCAGACGGTCGACTTCTCGGAGCCTGTATCTGTGACTGTCACGGAGTTCGGGCGGCAGACGGTGTGGACCATTACAGTAGAGTCTACAGACCTGGTGGTGTCAATCAATGCGGTAGATGCCTGGACTCAGGTCGCGTGGGTGTATGCATCCGTCCAGGAGGGTCGGGAAGTCACATTCAACTACCGTCCGTCAGGCCAGGAACAGTGGTCGGCGGCTCCGGCATCATGGGTCGCTGTAGATGGCGGCGCACTGACATGCTGTCTGCGACATCTGTCGCCCCTCACCACCTACGAAGTACAGGCGGTCAGCGGCGACGACAAGTCGTTGGTGACGACATTCTACACCGGGGATAATCCGCAGGTACCCAACAACATGTTTGACGACTGGTGGAAAAGCGGCAAGGTCTGGAATCCGTGGTTAGAGAGCGGTGAGCCGTGGTGGGATACGGGCAACAAGGGAGCCACTATCCTTGGCGAAAGTAACACAGTGCCCACTGACGACACTTGTGACGGATATGGGCAGGCTGCCAAACTCATGAGCCGCTTTGTAGGTATCGGTCCTTTAGGCAAATTTGCTGCTGGAAATATCTATGCCGGTGTGTTTGTGCGTGTCGAGGGTACGAACGGTGTGCTCAATATGGGCCGTCCTTTCACTGCCCGGCCGACACGGCTGCACGGTTATTTCAAGTACGAGGGAGGTCTCATCAACCGTACTTCCTCCGATTTCAAGGATATGGCCGGTCAGCCTGACCAGTGTATCATATGGGTTGCTCTTATCGATGCCGACGGGCCTTACGAAATACGCACCAGCCCGTCAAACCGCCGTCTCTTTGACCGCAACGATCCTATGGTCATAGCCTACGGAGAGATGAAGCAGCAGGAAGATGTCGCGGACTACCGCGAGTTCTATGTGGATTTTGAATACACGTCCACTTCGCGTGTGCCCAAATATATCCTTATAACGGCCTCGGCAAGCTGGCTCGGCGACTATTTCACCGGCTGTGATCAGGCTACCATGTGGCTTGACAACGTGGAGCTTGTCTACGACTATGAGGATTAACACACATGTATGTGGCGGCTGTTTGCTATTCGACAGCCGCCATACGGAAATTATTTTGTAAATTTGTCAAAATAAATCACTGACATGATAGATAAGATAAACGTTCTGCGCGATGAAATCGCTGCGCTCACAGCCGCTGATGCTGCCCAGGTCGAGGAGCTGCGCATAAAGTATCTGAGTAAGAAAGGGTTAGTGTCGGCTCTGTTTAATGATTTCCGCACCGTCCCCGCTGACCAGAAGCGTCAGATAGGTCAGGCTCTCAACGAACTCAAAAATCTCGCCACTGACAAGATAAATGCGTTGCGTGAGGCTCTTGACAATGCCGATGCCGTAGATGTGGATTTGGACCTCACCCGCACCTCCGCTCCGCGCCAGCTCGGCAGCCGTCATCCGCTTTCGATAGTGCGTGACGACATCATAGCCATATTCGACCGTCTGGGATTTTCAATAGCCGAGGGCCCGGAAATCGAGGATGACTGGCATGTGTTCTCGTCGCTCAATTTTGCTGCGGACCATCCTGCGCGTGACATGCAGGACACATTCTTCATAGCCCGCAATCCCGAGGTGCTGCTACGCACACATACTTCGTCGGTGCAGTCGCGTGTGATGGAGACTACCAAGCCACCTATCCGCATCATATGTCCGGGACGTGTGTACCGCAACGAGGCTATTTCGGCACGCGCCCACTGCTTCTTCCACCAGGTAGAAGCCCTGTACGTGGACCGCAGTGTCTCTTTTGCCGACCTGCGTCAGACGCTTCTTTACTTTGCCCGCGAGATGTTCGGTCCCGATACCAAAATCCGTCTGCGTCCGAGCTATTTCCCGTTCACCGAGCCGTCGGCCGAGATGGATATCTCCTGCAATCTCTGCGGAGGCAAGGGATGTTCGTTCTGCAAGGGTACAGGCTGGGTAGAGATACTCGGCTGCGGCATGGTAGACCCCAACGTGCTTGAAGCCTGCGGCATCGACAGCAAGGAATATACAGGATTCGCTCTCGGCATGGGTGTCGAACGCATCACAAACCTCAAGTATCAGGTGAAGGATTTGCGCCTGTTCTCTGAAAACGACCGCCGGTTCCTGTTGCAGTTCCGCAGTGCGCGTTGACATCTGATGCTGTATGGCTATGACATCTCTCGGCATCATAGGCGATTGTGCCCTTGTGGCTCTCGGAGGAGGTCTGGGAGCGTTGTCGCGCTTCGGGGTGACGCAGCTTCCGTTTATCGAGCATGACAAATTTTATTATACCGTCGGCATCAACATAACGGGCAGTCTCGTCATCGGCATCCTGTGGGCAGTGTTCCATTATCTCGGAGTGCCGCGTTGGGTCTATATGCTCGCGATTACCGGGTTTCTGGGAGGCTATACCACTTACTCGTCGTTTTCGCTTGATGCCATGCAGCTGCTTCATGACGGACGCATTGCCGAGATGCTGTCATATGTGGCTATCACCCTCCTTGGCGGTCTCGGAGCCTGTGCGTTAGGTCTTTTCGGCACCGATAGGTTGCTGAAGCTTATATAAAGTCAGAGTTAATGACAGTCAAAGAACGTTTCAAAGGTATCATAGATTACTTCCTTGAGGCTATGCCCGAGGCGGCTACCGAGCTGCATTACAGCGACCCTTACCAGCTTCTCGTTGCCGTAATCCTGTCGGCACAGTGTACCGACAAGCGGGTCAATATGATTACACCTCCGCTTTTTGAGGCTTTCCCTACACCGCAGGCCATGGCTCAGGCCAGCCCGGAGGAGATATATCAGTATATCAAATCGGTCTCTTACCCCAACAATAAGACCAAATCGCTCCTCGGCATGGCCAAGGTGCTTGTGGAGAAATATGACGGCAAAGTCCCCTCGTCGATTGACGAATTGCTGACCATACCAGGCGTGGGGCGTAAGACTGCCAATGTAATCCTTGCCGTGGTGTATGACAAACCAGCCATGGCGGTAGACACCCATGTGTTCAGGGTAAGCGAGCGCATCGGCCTCACCACTGATTCGCGCAGCCCCTTGCAGACAGAGCAGCAGCTGATGAAGTATATCCCTGAAGAACTTGTTACGCGTGCCCACCACTGGCTGATACTCCACGGACGGTATGTCTGCAAGGCGCGACGGCCTGACTGCATGGAGTGCGGCATACGCGCATACTGCCGCCACTACAATTCATCCGAAAAGTAACCAATCCTCATTACATTTTTATACAGAAGTCTTAAGTCTGAAGATACCATGAAGCAGGTCAACCGTAAGGATTTGATGCAGTTTGTCAAATATTTAGTGGTAGGGGTGATTAACACCCTTGTCACGCTGATTCTCATATATGTCTGCAAGAGCATCATCGGAGTCAATCTCTGGGTGTCGAATTTCATCGGCTATGTCGGCGGTGTTATCAATTCGTTTCTGTGGAACAAATTGTGGGTCTTCCATAGCCGCAGCCACGGATGGCAGGTGGAGTGCGTCAAATTCATCGTAGGATTTGCGTTGTGTTATGGACTGCAGTTTGCTGCTACGTGGCTGCTGACCAATTATGTGATATATGATGATTTTTTGGTGTCGGCGTTTGGTTTTGCCGTTTCGGGCTACGGAGTGGCTACGGTGATAGGCATGATGGTTTACACAATAGCCAATTTTATATACAACCGCCTTGTCACATTCCGCCAAATCAGCATGTGAAACATAAAATATGTTAAAACGCATATCAGTCGGGTTGATTCTATAACCTTATTAATCAAGAGTTTCAAAAAAAATAGCTTATTTTGCATGACTTGAAACTGGCCATGCAAAGACATATTTTGACTTTTTTGTTGCTGATGTTGTGCGGTGCTTCAGTGGGCATCAAGGCGTCAAACCGTATTGTCGGAGAGGCAAAGGTGTCCCCCGAGGATATGTGTGAGTTTGTCCGTCAGCACAATCCCGATTTCCCTCTCGAAATAGCCGAGGCTTACTATGAGATAGGTTCCCGCTACGGTATACGTGGCGATGTGGCTCTTTGTCAGGCTATTATAGAGACGGGATGGTTTAAGTTTCAAGACGGTACGGCTGTGACTCCCGACCAATACAATTTCTGCGGACTCGGGGTGACGCGGCTTGGAGTCAAAGGCAATGCGTTCAGCTCCATACAGGAAGGTGTCACCGCCCAGATACAGCATCTCTATGCCTACGCCACACGTAAAAGCCTGCCGGATGGCGAGGAGCTGGTCGATGCCCGGTTTACGCTCGTCAGCCGTGGCTGTGCGCCTACCTGGGAGGGGTTAGGAGGCCGTTGGGCTGCCCGCAAGTCGTATGGCAAGGATATCCTTAACCTCTACAGCAAGATGTCGTCGCGCTATGCCGGCGGAAAAAAGAAGAAAACCGAAAGAAAGAAATCTGACTCTCCACGCTATGATATAGACCTCGTACAGCCTGTAATCTCGCCTGATGACGAAGCCTTGATGGCTTCTGCTTCCGCCGGCGATGCGGCGGATTTTGGCAGAGACATCCGCCGGCAGGTGCTTGAAGGATTGGCTGGCTCGGATATGTCCGATACCGATGCTGGTGCCACGGAGGAGTCGTCGGCAGAGGTGGTACGGAGGGCTTTTGAAAATGTCACGGCCGATGAAACGGACGCTTCCCACTGCCAGCCGGTATTCCCGGCAGTCCCTGCCCGCCTGATCCCCTACTTCATGGAGCAAGCCACCATCCACGCCCCCGCCGAGTAGCTTGCCGTGGATTGTGGCGTGGTGATGGTGTGTGGGTCGCGATGCGGCGGTGTGGCGGCAGCGGAGCCCCGGAGGGGATGGGCGGATTGGCGGCGTGGTGATGGTGTGTGGGTCGCGATGCGGCGGTTATGGCGAAAGCGGAGCCCCGGAGGGGCGGGCGGACAGTAGGGCGGGGCGCAAGCCCCGTTGCAATGGCGCACACCACATGATTAGCCCTGCAAGGGCTGGCGGTGCAAACCATGGGGACAAGCAATCGCCCAGATGTTATGCCACCCATTTAAACATCACCAAATCATATGCGGCTGAATCGGTAAACTCTCGATAATACTGCTTTCTGTTTTTCACATACTTGATAATATCCTGTTTTTTCGTTAATTTTGCTGAAAAATACAATCTATATATTATAAAATGATTTAGAAACTGTGACATCATGTGCCAAATTTATACAGTTTCGTACTCCTTTTATGAAGCTATGTTGTTAAGAGGTGTGAAAAGAATAGTGGTCGTTGTATTTCTGCTGTTAATCTTGCTGTCATTGCGTGCGGCAGAAGCAATGGACTCTGCACACAGCTATCATAGGTCGATTGGTGTCAAGGCTGCGTTTGACTTGAATATCCCTGGAAAATGGACATCGACTGACCCTGATGCTTTTGATTCGGGTAATATCGGATATGGCGGAGCGGTCGGGGTGGTCTACAATGTCATGAAGGACAGGCGGTGGTTTCTTGAGTCGGGTCTGATGTTGTCGTATGGCGAGTTCGGGGTCGATTTGCTTGTGGGTGAAATCTGTCTGTCAGGCCGTATGTCAAAGTTCGATGCAATAGTGCCGCTGACAGCCGGCTGCCAGTTTGGCTTGTTTGACTGGATGAGGATGAATGTAATGGCCGGCATCGAAGGGTCGCTGTGTTTGGGAGGAAGCATAGACGGTGATGCTGACGGGTGCGGTTATCCACTGTTCGGAAGCGACGGACTGTGGCGACGTGGCGACCTGAAATGGGGTGTTGGCGCCGGATTTGTCCGTGATAATATCGAAATAAACGTGATGATGTACTTCGGACTTATCAATATGGTCAAACGTAAGGATGTGGTCGTCCCGGAAGTGGTCAACGAGAATGTAGTACGCATCTCATGTACATACTACTTCAGGCAGTGAGGAGGTGACACCTCTGCATCGCATTGGCTGTCGGCAATGTTTGTCAGAGCGATATGAGTTCGTCGGGGAGGAAGTCGCGGGGGGCTTTTTGGCCGATGACCGTGTCCCACAGCATGGGCGATATGCCGTTGCCGGGACGCTTTACTGTCAGGTTTTCTTCGGTCAATGTTTCCCCTTGGGCTATGTGGCGGGCGGCGATGATGCTTTTGCGGGCTACCTCGATGTTGGGTCGCTCGGCATCGGTGACTTTCTTGTCGGAAGAGCCGAGGGCTTTCTCAATGTTGCGTATGGCGGTCACCATGGCTGTCAGTTCCGACGGCTCGAGCGAGGCGCGGTGGTCGGGACCGGGCAGTGTCTTGTCGAGGGTGAAATGCTTCTCTATCACCTTGGCTCCGAGGGCGGTAGCCGCAACAGGCACTTCGATGCCGCAAGTGTGGTCGCTGTAGCCCACGGCTCCGCATCCGAGCGATGACAGCGCGTCCATGGCGCGGAGGTTGACCGCCTCCATGGGAGTGGGATATTGTGTTGTGCAGTGGAGCAGCGTGATGTCGCGTCGCGGTATGCCTCCGGCTTCAAGCACCGCCACGGCTGCTTCCACTTCGTCGAGGGTCGACATCCCTGTTGACAGGATTACTTTGCCGCCCTTGGCTGCAATCTTGCGCAGATAGGGGAGGTTGGTGATTTCACCCGAGGGGATTTTCCAGTAGTCCATGCCGAGAGCCGACAGGCAGTCGATAGATACGAGATCAAACGGGGTCGACATGAATCCGATGCCTACTTCGTCGCACAGCTGTTTCAGCCCGGCGTAGTCGCCTAAGGGGAGATGTATGGCGCGGCACATCTCAAGCTGGCTCTGCTCGCTGCCGGTGGTCTCTTTTTGGTATTCGGCTTTCGGGGCGATGGCGGATATGACCAATTCGGGCACGGCGGTCTGGAATTTTACGTAGTCGGCTCCCGCCTCTTTGGCGGCATAGACCATCTTGCGTGCCATGTTGATGTCGCCGTTGTGGTTGACCCCGGCCTCGGCTATGATTATGACGTGGTTTGTGTCTGCTGTATGGTTCATTTGTCAGAATCTGTAATCAGTTGTCCGTTTTTGAATGTGACTTCCTGCATGTAGCGCGTAATCTCCACGTCGGCATCCCACACGGCGCGTTGCGGCTTCTGACGGCAGGCTTCCTGCAAAATCATCATGGGTATGTCGGCCCCTGCATGGACTGCGCACACGGCTCCTCCGCCCAATCGGGGGTTGATCTCCATAATCATCAACCGGCCGTCGCGCTTGTCGCGCAGGAGTTGTATGGTCACAGCCCCCCGCAGTCCGAGAGTGCACAGCGTGTCGGCTGCAAGTGTCTCGGCATCAGCGTCGTGGAATGTCGCCGTGCGTGAAGCCTCACCCCCTGTGACCTCAAGCCGTCGGCGTGTCACGGCGGCAAGCACATCGCCGTCATGGACCGACACGTAGCAGTCCACTGATATCTCTTCGCGCTCGTCGATGCGCTCCTGTATGAGGTAATTGTCGGCAGGCATCGGTAATCGGGCTATATCGGCAAGTGAGTCTATGGGCTGTATTCCCTTGGATGCCGAGCCGTTGCGCGGTTTGGCTATCAGCGGCATTGTGACATCTCCTCCTGTGTAGGTGGCAGGGATAGGGAGGCCTGCGGACGCGAACATAGCCGCACTGCGGCACTTGTCGAACATCAGTTCCGCTCCGTCCTTGTCGCCTACAGGCACAAATACGGTGCCGGGGTGTCGGTCGCGGTATGCTGCGGCTACACCTACTGCCGGGTCGACAAACGGGATGATTATGTCGATGCCGTATTGCTCTACCGTGTGGTGGAGGTGGTCGAGGATGTCAGGGTCGCTGAACTTACTGCCGATTATCACCTCTGCGCATGTGGCTATAGGCACGGTGGCTGACAGCTCGTAGCTGAAGATATGGGCTTCCGAGCCGAGCTTCCGCGCCGCTTGCCGGAACATCCGCGCCATGGACACGCGTTTTGCGCCGCCGAGCATCAGTATGCGTAATCCTGTGGAGGACGGTCTGTCATACATTATATATGTTGCTTTTGTATTTGGCAAGGTTTTTGGGGTCGCAGAACCATTGGATTGTCTTCCGCAAGCCGTCTTCGAGGCTGTGGGAGGGTCGCCATGATGTGAGCGACGTAATCAGAGTGTTGTCGCCGCATAGACGGAAAACCTCGCTTTTCGACGGGCGCAACCGCTGCGAATCGGTGACAAATGTGACATCCGCATCCATCAGCCGGGCTATCGTCTCCAATGTTTCCTGCATCGTCACCTCTGTACCTGTCGCTATGTTGATTTCACGCCCTTCGATGTCGGGAGCCTCAGCAAGGGCTATGAAACCCGCGACAGTGTCGGCTACGTAATTGAAGTCGCGGGTGGGGGTGAGATCTCCCACTTTTATTTCGTGTGCGCCGTTGGCTATCTGGGTGATGATGGTGGGGATGATGGCTCGTGCGCTCTGGCGCGGACCGTAGGTGTTGAATGGACGCGCTATTACTACCGGGAGGCCGAAAGCGTTGTAGAAACTCTTTGCCAAAGCGTCAGCCCCGATTTTTGTGGCGGAGTAGGGCGACTGCGGCTGACGGGGATGTTTCTCATCTATGGGGACATATTGCGCCGTGCCGTAGACTTCGCTCGTAGATGTGACTATGATGCGGTCAGCCTTTTCGTCACGTGCGGCCTGTAGCATGTTGAGAGTCCCTTTGATGTTGGTGTCGACATAGCTGTCGGGGGCTACATAGCTGTACGGTATCGCAATCAGGGCGGCGAGGTGAAACACCGTTCCGGTGCCGCGTGTTATGTGGCGGCAGAAGTCTGGATCCCGCACATCGCCGCACACCACCTCAAGGCGGTCGCCGTGGATGTCGTCAAGCCATCCCCACGAGTTGAAGGAGTTGTATTGGGCGAGGGCTCTTACCCTCAGACCCTTGTCGAGCAATGCCTCGGTGAGGTGCGAACCTATGAATCCGTCGGCCCCAGTGACGAGTACCGGCTTGTCTGCGTTTATCATAAATAAGATTTGTATTGACTAACTTAATAATGCAAATTTACCAAATTTATCCTCAACTCCCATGATAAAACGTTATATATACGTCCAGCCTTTATTTGGTTGTTGTTGTGTATTTACTATTGGTGCGGTGGTAGAGGGTGACGGGAGGGTAGGTTTGGTAGATGTTGATGTGGAAGGTTGCGACGGGGCAGTAGCCGTAGGATGTGGCGGAGGAGGGGAGAGGCGAATATTCGTCAGCTATTATCCATGGGTAATGTCCTGACAGGATGAGGTCATCAATAGAGTCTCCGTAAGACGATGCGGTGGCGTTGATTTCGTCCATTGAGGGTAGGAGGATGTCGATGAGACCGGGGTCGGAGGGCGATGCGGCAAGGGACGGTGTATAGCACTGCATGCCGTTATTTACGGTGGTAATCGAGGAAGCAAGTACAGAGGCTACCGGGGAGAAGTTAAGCACGGGTTCTCCAGCGGTGATTGAATGGAAACGGACGGACTCCGCTTCAAGTTGCTGCTGCGCTGCATGGGAAGGAGTAAACACGTAATCGTCAGAGCCGGGACTCCAGCAACCTAATCCCAAAAGGATAATCAGGAGATAGGTAATATTATTGTGCCATCGGCTTTGTACTACCATCTGGCAGATGAAGATTACAAGGGGTATGTACCACAGGTTAAATGCGTAAGTCAGGTATTGTCCCGGATGCTGCCCTATTACGACCCATACGGCAAACAAGGTCAGTGAGGCGAGGAAGTATCGGTTGTATAGCAGATTGCGGCCTGTATGCCATATGGCAAAGATGAAACCGATGGCTAATGGCCACGTTTCGGTGCAAATATCAATGAACTGGTTGAGCAGGTAGCCGGGATGCAGTCCGAGTCCCATGTGCAGGTGATGGAGCAGGTTGTAGACAAAAAATGCAGGGTAGCAAAATTTGACAACCGCTATGGCAGTTATGGTCAATAGAGTCACGACCATGCCTACATATATGGCGCAAAGACGCATGTCACGCACCGCAAGTATAACTGCCCCTACGCCGAAGATGGCAAAGAAATAAGGTTTGGTAAACAGACATGCCACCGACAGCAATGCGCTTAGTATCAGTCTTGACCACGATAGGCGCAAAGGGAGCGAGACCAGCGTAGCGAGAAGCAAAATGCATCCTAAGGCGGAGGGGGTCGCCGCACCGTAATTGCCATAGCTCCATGTGCGCAACATCCATGCGAAAGCCACAAGGCCCATGACCACAGCCGTGGATGCGTGAGTGGCTTTTCTGACCGATTTATACGTTACCCATGCTCCGAGGGCTGCGGTCAATGCGGTTAAATAGAGTGACAATACCCTGCACGCTATCAGCGGCGACCATCCGGTCATCCATGCCACAGACGCGCCTAACAGAGGAAACAATGGGCCATAAACATAGAATGGACCCTGTGCATCGGTTGGATAGATAGACTTGGACGCGAGAGTCTGCTGCACGGCATCAGCCTGTGCAAGTTCGCGGTACTCGTTAAGTGTGGGCATCATACACCAGTCCAATGAACTGATGGTCCATATCATTATCAACGCCAACGTGCTGACGGTGGCCAACGACAGGGATATGATACGAAGGTAGGAGCTCATGCCCTATATTTTTGTGGCACCGATGCCGGGGAGGTCGGGGCGGAGGGTAATCATGCCATCGACGATTTTCATGCCAGAGAAGCAATCGTTGGCTATGAGCAGATTGCCGTCAAGGTCCGCCCAGTCGGCCATCGGTGCGAGCTGCGATGCGGCCGATATGGCGCATGATGTCTCGGTCATGCAGCCCAGCATCACCTTCATGCCCATGCCACGCGCCAGTACCGCCATCTTATATGCATCGTGCAGACCGCCACATTTCATCAGCTTGATGTTGATGGCATCGTAGACTCCGTGGCACCGCGGTACGTCGGCAAGCCCCTGCATAAATTCGTCGGCCACGATGGGCAGGGGCGATCGTTCGCGCAGCCAGACGGTCTCGTCGATCATCTCCTTGGGCATCGGCTGCTCTACAAACAGGCATCCTTGCTCCTTGAGCCAGTGGCACATGTCAAGAGCCATATGTTTGTCATTCCATCCCTGGTTGACGTCGACGCATATCGGACGGTCGGTCATGCTGCGGATGGCTTCTATGGTCTCGCGGTCGCGGTCAAGCCCCATCTTGACTTTCAGCACCTTGTATGGCGCGGCTTCCTCGACCTTGACGCGCACCATGTCGGGCGTGTCGATGCCGATGGTGTATGATGTGGCCGGCGCAAGTGACGGATTCAGCCCCCATATCCTATACCACGGCTGTCCCATGAGCTTGCCGAGGAGGTCATGTAGGGCTATATCTACGGATGCTTTTGCGGCACTGTTGCCCGGAGCTATGCCGTCCATGTAATCATGGATGTCATCGATGCGAAACGGGTCGCTGAACTGGCTGAGGTCGAGCCGAGAGAGGAACTTTGTCACGCTCTCTATGCTTTCGCCGAGATAAGGGGGCATCGATGCCTCTCCATATCCGGTGATGCCGTCGATGGTTATGGAAGTAAGCACGTCGGGAGTCGTGGTACGCGAGAATTTCGCGAGATTGAATGAATGTCGGAGCTTCAACTCATAGGGGGTGAATGTCAGCTGCAACCCTTTGCCTGACAGCTTCGGCTGCTCAGTCTGAGTGTGGCTGTCGTTGGCCCACAGGCGCGAGGGGATGCCGAGTGCCATGCCGGCAAGGGCCATGTTGCGGATGAAGTGACGGCGGTCCATAGAGAGTGGATGTTGTGATGGCTTATTGGAGGGATTTTTGTAATTTTGTGATTGAGGTCTCTGAGAATCTGTTAAACTCAGGCAGCTTCTCAATTACGAAGTTACAAAAAATGGATGTGATAATGGTTAGATAGATGTAGGAGGTGGCTCGAAAATAATATATTAACACAAATTAAGTGTCAATTACATATTTTCATGATGCTGCTACATTGTTATGTCATAGGAGTTTATAAGACGTTTGATGCTTAGTGGCTCAAAAATGGTGTTATTAAACATATGAAAAATCTTGGATTGGTTGCCATAAAGGGCGTACCTTTGTATCACAAACCTAAAACAATCTTTTTTACCTTAGAAATTGTACCTATTGGAAACCTATAAAAAGAGGCTGCGTGATGCAGCCTCTTTTTATATTGTGTGGGTTGGGAGAAAACGCGGTCATTTCGGAATGTCGGCTGCACCGGGGTGTGAACTGCAATATGTATATACGAAAGGTGTGTGCGCTTCGTATCGTCCCGCTATATGCGCTTAAAAGCTTCACGAAGTGGAGGGTATGTTTTTTATACGACTATCTGCGTCGCCTTCAGCGAAAGCATTTCTGGCGGCACCGAGGATGTTATCTCTTGGACGATGGTCTGCAAAAGCGTTTTCCGGATGAAGTTTTGGCTGGTCAACATGATGATTTGCCGTGTGGGGGAGGGTATGGCAAAAGGGCGTACAAGTTCTTTCTGTCTTCCGTCCAGTTGCAAAACGGCCAGCCCGGGGATGAAGGTTATGCCTTTGCCGCTCTCCACCATGCGCATGAACGTCTCCATGCTGCCAAGGTGGTATGCCAGTTGGCTTGCCCGGGCAGTTTTGAGCTGGCAGAAGCGTTCCAGCTGGTCGCGGAAGCAGTGGCCTTCGTCCAGCATCCATAGCTGCGAGCCAGTCAGGTCGGATGTCCGGATCACTTCATTGCCGAATAGACGGTCCTCCCGCGCAATGTAAGCGTAAAACTGTTCGTAGAATAGTGGTGTCTGGCTGAATTCTTCCATGCCTGGCAGGTTGGCTACGATGCCGGCATGGATCTCTCCAGTCTGTAGAGCTGTCTTGATGTCGTTAATCTTCATTTCCACGACCCTGATGTCAAGTTGCGCATATTTTTTTGCTAATTGAGGGAAGAAGCGTGGCAGCAGGTAGGGGGCAATGGTGGGGAGTATGCCTAATCTGAAAATACCGCAGAGCGAATGTTTCGCTTCGTTTATGATATCTTTTATGCTGTCGGTGCGAACTAGTACCTCCTTGGCTTGTTCTATTATATGAACGCCGATAGGAGTAGGGCGTACAGGTTGCTGGCTGCGGTCGAAAACCTTAGCGTCAAGCTCTTCTTCCAGCTTTTGGATCATGGCACTCAAAGTGGGTTGTGTGACTCGGCAATACTCGGCGGCCTTGGCAAAATGGCGAAAACGATTGACTGCGAGAATGTATTCCAGTTGTTGTAAGGTCATGGTCGACAGGACTTTTGAATGATATATAGATTTATCCTATGCAAAGATAGAAATTATCTGTTTGACAAGTGCCTGTCTGCTGCTTACCTTTGTATCAGAAACAAATATCGATAGTATTAACTTAATAAAAAATAGAAAGATTATGAAGACTTTAGATTTCTTACATTTGAATGAGACGAAAGTTGCCGGCGTAGTATCGGCATTGCATCAGTTACTGGCGGACTTCCAGATTCATTATACCAATCTGCGCGGATTCCACTGGAATGTTAAAGGTCGCGGCTTCTTTGTGCTGCACAGCAAGTTTGAGGATCTGTACGACGATGCCGCTGCGAAAGTGGATGAAATAGCGGAACGAATACTGACGTTAGGCGGTACGCCCGAAAACAAATTCAGCGAATACCTCAAGGTGGCCAAGGTGAAGGAAATCTCCGGCATTTCATGTGGAGGCGAGGCTGTAGACCATATTCTCGAAACTTACAGCTATCTCATCGGTGAGGAAAGAAAGGTGATAGAACTGGCTAATGAAGCCGGTGATGATGCTACGGCCGACCTGATGACAGGTTACTTGAAAGAACAGGAGAAAATGGTTTGGATGCTCGTGGCTTTCAGCACAAAGAGCTGTGCAGACAAGTAGCCATTGATAAGCACACTGCAAAAAAAGTTAAGCATATAAATCCCTATATCTAAAAGATGACGGGTGCGCCGGTCGGTATTGTCGGCGCACCCGTCAGGCTTATTTTGACTATGTAATGAGGTTCAGGGGATGAGGTTGTAGCGACGGAACACTTTCTGGATTTTCTCAAGCGCGGTCTGTACCTGTTCCTTGGTGTGTGTGCCCATGAGGCTGAAGCGGATGAGGGTGTCGTGGGGCGCAACGGCCGGAGAGACAACCGGGTTGACAAACACTCCCTCGTCAAAGAGGTCGCGTGTGATGGTGAATGTCAGATTGTTGTCACGGATATAGAGAGGGATGATAGGTGTGGATGTATTGCCTATCTCGCAGCCCATGTTGCGGAAGCCTTCAAGGGCGAAATTGGTGTTTTCCCACAGCTGCTCTTGGCGTTCGGGCTCGGTCTCCATGATTTCAAGAGCCTTGAGGGCTGCGGCTGTGGATGCCGGGGTGATGCTGGCCGTGAAGATGTAGCTGCGCGAGTGGTGGCGGAGGAAGTTGGTTATCTCCTTGTCGGTGGCGATGAAACCTCCAAGCGAAGCGAACGACTTGGAGAATGTACCCATGATAAGGTCTACGTCATCCTGCACACCGAAGTGGTGGCATACTCCGCGACCTCCCTTGCCGAAAACTCCGATGCCGTGTGCTTCGTCGACCATGACGCTTGCATCGTATTTCTTTGCGAGTCGTACGATTTCTGGGACGTTGGCCACATCACCTTCCATGGAGAACACGCCGTCGGTGACGATGAGCTTGACCTTGTCGGGTTCGCACTTCTGGAGCTGCTTTTCAAGCGATGCCATGTCGTTGTGCTTGTATTTCAACGACTGGCTGAATGACAGGCGGCGACCTTCGATGATGGATGCGTGGTCCTGCTCGTCCCAGATGATATAGTCTTCGCGTCCTGTGAGAGCCGACACGACTCCGAGGTTGACTCCGAAGCCGGTGCTGTATATCATCACGTCCTCTTTGCCGATGTATTCGGCGATACGTGCTTCGAGGGTCTTGTGGAGATCCAGGGTGCCGTTGAGAAAGGGGGAGCCAGCGCAACCGGTTCCGTATTTTTTTGTAGCCTCTATGGCGGCTTCTTTGATGCGGGGGTCGTTTACGAGCCCGGAATAGCAGTTTGAGCCGAACATCAGCACCTTGCGGCCGTTGATGATAACTTCGGGATCCTGCTCACTCGAAATGGCCCGGAAATAAGGGTAGATGCCTGCCGCCTTGGCTTCTTGTGGGGCTGTGTAGCGTGCAAGCTTAGCCTGTAGTAGCTTCATAAGTGGAAGAATTGTAATTAGGCTGCAAATTTACAATTATTTTCTCATTTATTATTCCTGTCGTGTCGTGTTTTTAATAAAATATTTTGCAATTTTATTTATAAATTTAAGGTGTATGTGTGATGGTATGGAGATGATGTGTTATCGTGGAGCGGAGAGGGCGTTTTTTTTGAGAAAAAGTTTGCATGTTTATTTAGTTAATGATTACATTTGCGTCACAGTAAGTGAGCCGCACAGATTGATGCGTATTGCTGCAACAAACATAAACAACAACTATAAATACACGTAATACTACAACAATGATTTTTACTTTCCGCATAGTCTCCGATGAAGTGGATAATTTCAAGCGCGAAATCAAGATTGATGCTGATAATACGTTCCTCGATCTCAGAAATGCCATCTGTGATAGTGTCGGCTATGATAAGAATCAGATGAGCTCTTTTTTCCTTTGCGAAGATGGATGGGAGAAAGGAAAGGAGATTACCCTCGAGGATATGGGATCGGATAGCTCAGAGGAGGTCTACATAATGGACGAATGCCCCCTGAGTGATTTCATAGAGGATGAAGGGCAGCGGCTCATATTTGTGTTTGACTATATGACTGACCGCGCTTTTTTCATGGAGATGAAGAAGAGCGAACCCGGCAAACATCTGAGCGAAGCTTACTGCTCCATATCTATGGGTAAGGCTCCCGCGCAGTTTGTCGACCTTGACGAGTTTGATGCCAAATCGGATGCTAAGGCTGCAAAGGCGGCCCAGATAGCGGAGGATGACATGGATGCCGATTTCTACGGATCCGAGGGCTATAACGATGACGAGTTCTCGCTTGACAATTTCGACGAGATGAGCCTCGACGAATAAGCCTTGACGAATAAGAATTTCATTGCTTTTTAATTATATTCGGGAAGCTGGCGGCTCAGATGTGGAGCCGCCAGCTTTTTTTGCCGATTGTGGATGGGCTTGTGTCCGTGCATCTTATAAATTTATAAGAGATTATCCGATTCAGGTGGCATAGTCCTTTGATGTGGCGCAAGTTCCCATTCTTTATAATCCGTGGACGGCGATACGGCTTTCGGGGGTGTAGTCTGGCAGGTGGCGGATGTCTGACGCGATATTGTCGCGGTGGTATCTGGTATAGAACGTATGGCTTGCTCGGGAGAGCATCCACGACATCATGGTCAGCAGGTTGCATATTCTTGGTGTGGCGCGGTAGAGTATGCGGCGTGTTCTGGCTTTTGTCCTGCGCCTGATCAGGCATGATACCTTATAGACAAAGCGGCAAAGATGGCTCAGACGTGTGTTTACTGCTGTGACCGATGTCTTGATTTCACGAAATAAATCTATAGCGGCTGACAAGATGCCGCATATGGCGGTCACGACCCATTGGAGTATGCGAAGTGATATTACGAGGACGGCAGAGGCTATCAGCAGGCTTGCTGCAAGGATGAGTACGGTTTTCATGTCGGTGTTTTTTTATTGGTTCACATTGCTGTTACTGATTACGTTATCGTTATAGGTGCAAAGTTCTGCACTGGCATGTGTCAGGATGAAGCACGCGTGTGTTAATAAATGCAACAAGGAGCGGCATTTCACAATGTCGCTCCTTGTTGAGCCGTCATGGTGACGACTAATAGTTTTTATCTAAAAACACATCTTTCTTACCAATTCGTATTTCTTGCATTAACCTAAAAACATCAGTTTTTCAGATGAGAATCTGAATGTCATTATCTTGACGATGCAAAGTTACATATCGTGTCAAGGGTTTGCAATAAAATATTAATTATATATAGATTAATTATATTCAATATAGTTAATATTATATTGAATAATAGTGATTTAATATTATATTACATAGTTGATAATATAGAATGATATATGACATATGATGGGAAATATAACGCCGATTTCACACTCCCGATGCCATGCTTCCCGATGCAACAGCATGGTCTTTGGAGCGGAGTCAACCATTTTTAAGATGTATAGAGTCAGTTTTCTCCTACTTTTTCACTACTTTAGCTGTTGTATTAAGTATGGCGCATATTTGACAGGTACACCATAGAAACAACTAACACACTAATGGATCGCATAAAAGTTAAAATAATTAACCATTCAGGACATGAGGAGCCGGCATACGGTACACCGTCGTCGGCAGGCATGGATCTCCGTGCGTACCTTGACGGGCCTGTTGTGCTTAAGCCTCTTCAGCGCGCCCTGATACCGACAGGGCTCAGGATACAGCTTCCACAAGGTTATGAGTGCCAGATACGTCCGCGCAGCGGATTGGCTCTGAAGCACGGCATATCGCTTGTCAATACTCCGGGCACTGTCGATGCGGATTACCGGGGCGAAATCGGGGTGATAATGATTAATCTTTCCGACGAGCCGTTTACCGTCAACGATGGTGATCGTATCGCCCAGATGGTTGTGACGCGGTACTCTCATGTAGAGTGGGAGAGCGTTGACGAGTTAGACACTACCGAGCGTGGTGCCGGAGGCTTCGGACACACAGGAGTGGGTTGAGTCATAGCACATTATAGATACGTGCACTATTTGTGATGACATGCTTAAACGATACATTGATAGCAATACGACGTGGTAAAACATCGAAATCAACGACATATGCGGCTCTGGGTCATAGCCTTGGTGGCAGTAGTGTTTGTGGTGGTGCCGGCGCTGGCAGGGTCAAAGTACGCGAAATGGGACGATGAAGCATCCCGCCGCAAGGCCGACTATATATTTCTGGAAGCCGGCCATCAGAAAGCCCTCGATGCCAATGATGCCTACTTCGACCTGCTCAAAAGGGCATTGCAGGAAAATCCTGACGATAAGATGCTGGAGTTCAGCTACGGATTTTATCAGATTATGGTGGGCGGCAAGGATTCGTCGGCCATCGCTAAGGGATATAGCCGTATGCAGGGGTATTTCTACGCGCATCCGGAGGACTTCTACAGCAGCGTCACCTATGGACGCGTCAGCGAGATGCTTGGCCGCCCTGAGGAGGCCCGTGAAGTGTGGCGCAGGCTTCATATGATATATCCTGAGCGAACAGAGGTGGCTTACCGTTATGCCGAGGCGTTGCTTAACAGTCGAGACTCGCTACTTAACGGCAAAGCTATAGCTCTGTATGATTCGCTGGAGGTGATGGATGGCAAGGATGTACAGGTCACCAACGCCAAGATAAGATATTACTTGTCACGCAATGATACGGCACAGGTCTATAACGAACTGCAGTCGCTCCAGGCGGCGTTCCCGCACTCAGCGCAGATATCCTCATATGCGGGGGACGTACACTCCGCCCTCGGCGACAGTGAGGGAGCTCTGGCGTTGTACCGCAACGCATGTGAGGTGGACTCCACCGATGGGTACGCGTTCTACTCGTTGGCCAATTTCTACAAAAGCCAGGGCGATGCGGAAGCCTATCGGAGGGAAATCATCAATGCCTTGCGTAAGACATCCCTTGACCTTGACACGAAGCTCCAGATACTCAAATCTGTGGTAGAGAGCGACCTTGACGACTATATGACGAGCGGAGAAACCATAGCGGCCGGCGACACGGTGGCGGTGGTTGATTCGGCGGAGGTGGATGCCACGGTAATGGTCGATACCTTAAGTTTCATGGATCGCGTCGCCCAAAGGCAGGCGGAGATAGGCAACCTGTTTAAGATAGTCCTTGACGAGCATCCCCACGAACCTGACGCTTACAAGTTTTATGCAAGCTACCTGCTGTCAATGTCAGACAATGCTGGTGCCGCGGAAATGCTCGGACGCAGCCTGGAGCTTGACCCTGCCGATGAAGAGCAGTGGATGGCGCTCATATCCATAGAGATGCAGGCCAATGATGCCGAGGGCGTGGAGGCCAGTGCGCTCCGGGCAATGCACTATTTCCCCTCCAACAGCCAGTTTCCGCTGATGCTGTCGGCAGCATACCAGCAGGAGAAGCGTTATGTGGAGGCGATGGAGATGCTTGACAAGTCGGAAGCCCTGACCGATTCGGCCGACATGGCTACGCTGTCGGCCATAACGGGTGCTAAAGGAGATCTTGAATATGTCACCGGGAACAAGGCTAAGGCATTCGAATACTATCGTAAGGCTATAGAGCAGTATCCGCAGAACTGGACCGCCCTCAATAACTGCGCTTACTATCTCGCATGTGAGGACCGCGACCTCGAAGAAGCCCTGTCGATGGTGAAGAAAGCTGTCGATGGCCGTCCTGATGAGCCTACGTCGCTTGACACATATGCCTGGGTGCTGTTTAAGCTGAAGCGTTATGCCGAAGCCAAGGAGATGATTGACAAGGCATTGCAGCTCACGACCCCGGAAGATATGACTGCTGAGGAGTATGACCATGCAGGTGACATATACTTCATGAACGGGGAGCGGGACAAGGCTCTTGAATACTGGGAAGAGGCATTGCAGCTCGACCCCGACAGTGCTACTATCAAGCGCAAAGTCAGAAACAAGACGATATTTTTCGATTAAGAAAATTAACCGCGATTTATTATGTGCATTAATTTTCGGGGCTTACTTAGTGCAGTTACCAAGATGTCTAAATACAGAGTATATATAGCGGCTGTCGTTGCATTTGCAACCATTCTGTCGGGCTGCCGGTCGTCGCAGCAAGCTGCGAAACCGGTAGGGTCCGAGAGCCGTATAGCCGCATCGAGCCTGTCTCAGCGGCTTGGCGAGGTCGCGGCTTCTATGCGTGGCTGGCAATCGGTCAAGATGCCGATGAGTGTGAAAATAGAGAGTCCTGCCAAAGCATCGCTCGGCGGCACGGTGGTCATGCAGCGCGGCCGTGGCATCAGCATGTCGCTGCGATTCATGGGATTGGTCGAAGTGGGGACCCTTACGGTTACTGACGATTCAATCACCGTCATCGACAAATACCATAAATTCTATCTGGCAGAGCCGGTCAGCGTACTTTTAGGAGGTGTCGGTTTCACCGTCAATAACCTCCAGGACATATTGCTCGGACGGGCGTTTGTAGCCGGCAGTGACGGCTTCACGCCGTCGGACGACTTAGTATTACACTCCCTTGACGGAGACGTATGGTCGGTGACACCGCCGCCATTTGACTCCCGGTGGAGCTACTCGTTTGTGTTCGATGCATATAATCTTATTAAGGAGCTGGTGGTGTCAGCGTCCGGACTGCCGAAGGCTGTCATACAGTATGACGGATTGGATGCCGCAACACCAGCAGGTCCCGTAGCCGGAAAGATGACGGTAGACGTGCCGGGACGACGTGCCGTCAAGGTGTCGGTGACATGGAAAACAGGCCGTGCCCAGTGGGACATTGCGCAGGTGGAGATGCCCTCGATTCCTGCCGGGTATCGCCGCATCATGCCTGACATGCTCCCTTCGCTGCTCGGAGACCTCTAATACGGTCTCCGTCAGATTTTTCGGTGACAATTATTGCGGTAATTGTTGCATTTGACGCTCGGATTTGCTAAATTTGGGTGTGTAGTCTGTCTTCTGACAGGCCGATATGATTTGTGATTCATTTAGTACAATAAGGACAATAATCTAATAATAAAAAGTACCTGAAAAACAATGAGTTATCTCAAATTTGACAAGAATTTGCTGATTAATCTCGACCAATCGCTGCGTATGGAAATGCTTCGCACCAACCAGAGCGGAGCCTACCACTGCACGTCGCTGACCGATTGTAACACGCGCCGTCAGCACGGTCTGCTTGTCATCCCTTTGCCCGGTGCCGGCGGAGAGCCGCATGTGATGCTGTCGTCGCTTGACGAGACTGTCATACAGCATGGTGCTCCGTTTAATCTCGCCCTGCACCGCTATCAGGGAGGCGTTTATGCCCCTAACGGGCACAAATACATACGCGAGTTCGATTGCGAGAGAGTGCCGCGAACCACTTACCGTGTCGGTGGGGTGATACTCACCAAGGAGAAAATCTTCATCTCCAATGAAAACCGCATCCTGATAAGGTACACCTTGGTGGATGCACATTCGCCCACCACTCTGCGGCTGCGTCCCATGCTGGCGTTCCGCAAGGCCGACGACATATGTGTGGCCAACGACCGTATTAACACCGAGGTGCGTCAAGTCCCTAACGGCATAGACTGCTGCCTGTATGACGGCTATCCGCACCTGTATATGCAGACATCCTCGCCCTCTGAGTTCGTCCCCAAAGCCGACTGGTACCACAACTTCGAGTATATCAAGGATGTCGAGCGGTATGAAGGACGCTGTGAGGACTTGTGGACTCCCGGTTACATCGAGTTGCCTATCCGCCCGGGTGAATCCGTGATATTCTCGGCGGGGACATCCGAGGTGCCGCCCGGCAAGATTGAAAAGATGTATGAGGCGGAAATCGGAAGCCGCACTTGCCGCACGAGTTTCTTCAACTGTCTCAAAAACGCAGCCAAGCAGTTTTATCTGCGGGCTGACCATGACGGAGAGAAAGCAATGTACATCCTGTCGGCTTATCCGTGGGGTGGTATCAGGGCGCGTGACATATTCATGGCATTGCCCGGGTCTACTCTATGCATAGACCATCCGCAGGATTTCGAGCAGATATTCGCCACGGCTTCGGAAGCGTTGCTGCGATTCCTCGACGATGGGCGGTCGGATTCGGTCATACAGAATCTTGATGCCCCCGACATACCCCTCTGGGCGTTGTGGGCGGTGCAGGAATATGCTGTGCGATGCGGCAAGGAAACGGCACGCGAAAAGTACGGCGAGTTTGTCGCGAGAGTCATCGACGACATCCTTGCCGACAGTCATCCCAATCTGCATGTCGACGACCGTGGACTAATCGAGACAGCTGGCCACCGCACGGCTGCGTCATGGATGGCTGCGACGATGCCTGGCAGTACTGTGCCACTGATACCGCGCACGGGCTATCTCGTTGAGCTCAACGCGCTGTGGTATGATGCGCTTGAATTTGCCATAGAGCTGTTTGACGGCGACACTAAGTATGAAAAGCAGAGGGAAAGATGGTCGGCGGTATCGGCATCGCTCGCCCCGTCGTTCATATCGATGTTCCTCAACGAAGCCGGATATCTTTGGGACTATGTGGAGCATAGCGGCCCCAACCCCGAGGTGAGGCCCAACATGGCGATAGCCATAGGTCTGCGGCACACGCCTCTAAGCCGCCGCCAGTGCAAGGGCGTGCTAGACGTGGTCACCCGCGAGCTTCTGACCCCCAAGGGGTTGCGCACACTGTCGCCGAAGAGCGGCAACTACCGTCCGCTTTATGTCGGCACGCCGGAGGAGCGAGCCAAGGCGCACCACAACGGCCCTGCACGCCCCTGGCTGATGGGCTTCTATGCGGCGGCGTACCTCAAAGTGTTCGGCATGAGCGGAGTCGGATATATCGACCGTATGCTCATCGGCTTCGAGGACGAGATGTCGCGTGACTGTATCGGCTCGTTGTCGCAGCTCTATGACGGCAACCCGCCCTTCAACGGTCACGGGGCTGTCAGCCATGCCATCAATGTAGCCGAAGTGCTGCGTGCACTCACCACATTGCGTAAGTTTGAATCAACTAACAAGTAGTCCATCTAATACACAGACATGAAAGCATTAATGTTCGGGTGGGAATTTCCCCCTCATATCCTCGGCGGACTTGGCACAGCAAGCTACGGTCTGACACGCGGCATGTGGCAGTGTGGCGATATGGACATTACATTCGTAATCCCCAAGCCGTTTGGCGATGAAGATAGGCATTTTGCCAACATCGTAGGCGCTTCGCAGGTGCCTATAGCATGGCGTGACGTCGACCGTGAATATGTCGAACAGCGCATAGGGCGTGTGATGTCGCCTGACCTTTACTATCGCCTGCGTGACCACATCTACGCCGATTTCAACTACATGCGTACCAACGACCTCGGCTGCATAGAGTTTTCGGGCCGTTATCCCGACAACCTGATTGAAGAGATCAACAATTACTCCATCATGGCCGGAGTGATAGCGCGTACGCTTGACTTCGACATCATACATAGCCACGACTGGCTGACATATCCTGCCGGTATCCATGCAAAGCAGGTCACCGGCAAGCCTCTCGTCATCCATGTACATGCCACCGATTTTGACCGTTCGCGTGGCAATGTCAACCCTACTGTATTCAATATTGAGCGTGACGGTATGCTCAACGCTGACCATATCATCACCGTCAGCAACCTCACTCGCGACACCGTCATCTACAAGTACGGCATCGACCCGGCAAAAGTCACCACTGTCCACAATGCCGTCACACCCCTCGACGCTGAGACTCTTGCCATAAAGGCTCCCAAACCCAAGGAAAAGGTAGTGACATTTCTCGGACGCATCACCATGCAGAAGGGTCCGGAGTATTTCGTTGAGGCGGCGGTCAAGGTGCTCAAAAACAATCATAACGTCCGCTTCGTGATGGCCGGAAGCGGCGACAAGATGGATGAGATGATTACCCTCGCAGCCAAGCGCGGCATAGCTGACCGGTTCCATTTCCCGGGATTCCAGAAAGGAAAACAGGTCTACGAGATGCTGTCGGCGAGCGATGTCTATGTGATGCCGTCCGTGTCCGAACCCTTCGGCATATCGCCGCTTGAGGCTATGCAGATGGGCGTGCCGTCGATCATCAGCAAGCAGAGCGGATGTGCCGAGATTCTGACTAATGTAATCAAGACAGACTATTGGGACATAGATGCCATGGCCGATGCCATAAACGCGCTTGTGGCATATCCGTCGCTGCACAAGCAGCTCAAAGAGGACGGGCTTGCCGAAGTCAATGCCATCACGTGGGACAAGGCAGGTCAGAAAGTCATAGACATCTACCACAAGGTGCTTGGCTGGTAAATGCCGTTATACACAAAAACACAGTCTAAATAAAATCAAGCGAAAACATACATAAACGCCATGAAATCCATCTGTTTCTATTTCCAGATACATCAGCCTTTCCGTCTGAAACGGTATCGTTTCTTCGACATAGGCAACGACCATTACTATTATGACAATTTTGCCAACGAGGACATAATCACACGTATCGCATACCGCAGCTACATACCGGCTGCCGATACTTTGCTGAAGATGATTCGTGACAGCGGCGGTGCTTTCAAATGCGCCATTTCGGTCACAGGTCTCGCATTGGAGCAGCTTGAGCAGTATGTGCCGGAGTTCATCGACCGTATGCAGGCGTTGGTGGCCACAGGGAGTGTGGAGATACTCGGAGAGACATATTCCCATTCGCTCGCGTCGCTTATCGACCCCGAGGAGTTTGCATTGCAGTGCAAAGAGCATGACGACAAGATAGAGCAGCTCTTCGGTCAGCGTCCACGTGTGCTACGCAACACCGAGCTGATTTACTGTGATGAAACAGCCCCGCAGATACTCGCCATGGGTTACAAGGGCGTGATTACGGAAGGCGCGAAGCACATACTCGGATGGAAGTCGCCTAATTACATCTATTCGGCATCCGAAGCCCCCGGCCTTAAGCTCCTGCTGAAAAACGATGCCATGACAGAGCCGATAAACTATCATTTCTCCACTCAGCCCATCACGGCCGACCAGTATATCGCCCAGATTGCTGCAACCCCTGCCGAGGAGCAGATTTTCAATATCTTCATGAGTATGGAGACCCTTGGAGAGACCCAGCCGGCCGAGAGCGGCATATTCAGCTTTATGGAGGCTCTGCCGAGGTTTGCCCGTGACATGGGCATCGGATTTGTCACACCGTCGGAGGCCGTCGACAGCATCCCGGCTGTGGCTCCGTTGGAGGTGATGCATCCGATTTCATGGGCGGATGAAGCTCGCGATACTTCGGCGTGGTTGGGCAACGCTCTCCAGAACGAGGCTTTCCGCAAGCTCTACAGTGTGGCTGAGAGGGTACGCTTGTGTGACGACCGACGGTTGCGTCAGGATTGGATGTACCTGCAGGCGAGCGACCATCTATTCTACATGTCGACCAAGCATCGCGCCGACGGCTCTATCCACTCGTTTTTCAGCCCTTATGAATCTCCGTTCCAGGCTTTCACTAACTACATGAATGTCCTTGCCGACTTTATTGTGAGGGTAGAGGAGCAGTATCCGTTGTCGATAGAGAATGAGGAACTTAACGCACTCCTTACCACCATACGCAACCAGAGTCGCGAAATCGAAGAACTCAACAAGCAGCTCGCATCGGCACATACCGACCGCGAGCATTACAACGAGGAACGCAAAGCCCGCAAATCCCGCTCTGCCAAGAAGACGGTTTGATTTCACCCATAGATTTTTGTAAGGAGTTCTTTCTATACACTTCGAAATAAGACAGCCCGCCACGGTTTATGCCGTGTCGGGCTTGTATGTTATGTATGTGTAGCTATTTGACTTTGGCTCTGATGCAGCTGAGCATGGTCTTCATGACACCGCAATAAGATGTGATATTAACTAAAATTAACAATGGGGGGGGGTAAATTACCATATTTTATATACTTTTGCGAGCGTCATGTGTGGCTCGTGCAGGCATGATATGCGTTCGGAAAATGCTTGCCCAATATCAATAAGATATATAGAGGCAGCAACTTCATAAGTCGTAATCCTGAGCTAAATCAAAACAGCGTTTAACCCCCTTACCTTAATGTGTCGAATCATGAAAGAAGAAGTCGGTCCGTATGCTGGATGTAATCATGCTGATATATGTGTAGGCGGCGATACCTATACGGTCAAATACATTATGTCTTTATTCCGCCAATGGTCGGGTTCGATTAACAGATGTGCGTCCTATCAAAGGACTCTTTACAGGATGGCTGTGGTCGGCAAATATGATGATTTATTGGCTTCGCTTAGATCAAAAGCGCAGATAGATGCAAATATGGATACGTTCTACGAGGCATTTGACCGTATGTTTCTCTCTATATATCCCGATTTTGTCTCGCGGATCAGTGCTATGATAGAAAACCCCTCAAAGCCCCGGAGGAGCAGTCTGTCGACCGAGATGCGTATCATCGCGTTGATGAAACTCGGGATAGAAAACACTGACGACATATCGGCTATGCTCCGTTACTCGCCTCGCACTATCTATAATCTGCGTACTCTGATACGCTCGAAGCTGACAGTCAGTGTCGATGAGTTTTATCGGCGGCTGGCTTCCATACAGTCTGCAATATAGATGTCCGAGTTTACCCATACAAAGGTTGGCTATTACTCATTTGAATATCAATTTGCTGATATATAGAGGGTTGTAATGGCGTGTCGGGGATGTGTAGTTACCCATTGAGGGTATGTATCGGTATGATGCATAATTTTGCGATTGTTTCATTTTTGACTGTTATTTTTAATCTATAGCTCTTAAGCATTTACCATTTCAATTATTATTCACCAATTCTAATTTAATCCCATTTTCTGATGAAAAAGCATTACCTTAAAGTCGGTAGGTGGCTGTTGGCGGCTCTGTGCCTGACTGCGGTTTGGCCGTCGTCTATGGCTCAAGGCTATGGTTTGCCTGCCAACATCCAGGACGGCAACATCCTTCATTGCTTCAACTGGCCGGTATCGGCTGTCAAGGCCGAGCTCCCTGCCATCGCGGCTGCCGGATTCGGCTCTGTGCAGCTTTCTCCCCTCCAGCGTCCCGATGTAAGCGCTTCGGGGTCTCCGTGGCATGACCTCTATCGTCCCTACGACCTCGCTTTTAAGTCGTCGGGCTTTTGTTCCGAGCAGGATTTGAGAGACCTTTGTACAGAGGCGGCCAACTACGGCATCAAGGTCATCGTCGACGTTGTGGCCAACCATGTCGACAAGACTGCCGGTTACCATGACACGTGGTGGGACTCCAATGGGCGTGTGCGTTGGAACGGTGGTATCAATTATGGCGACCGCTATTCCGTCACCCACGGACAGCTCGGCGATTACGGCGATGTCAACTCCGAAGACCCGGAAGTGCAGGCTCGCGGCAAGGCGTATATCGAATTTCTCAAAAGCTGCGGTGTCAAAGGTATCCGTTGGGATGCTGCAAAGCATATCGCCACTCCCAGTGAAGGCTGCGGATTCTGGAGTGCGGTGACATCCGTTTCCGGCATGTGGCACTACGGAGAAATCCTCAACGATGACGGCTCTCCAATCAACGAGTATGCCAATTACATGAGTGTGACCGACAACCGTTACTCCAACGGAGCAGCCCAGTACAACGGTGGCGTCCAGCAGGGCTACGCCGGTGAATGGGTTGCCAACCGTGGTGTTGCCGACAACAAGATGGTCTATTGGGCCGAAAGCCACGACACATATTCCAACGATGACTGGAGCATGAATGTGGACCAGAGCGTCATCGACCGCGCTTATGCTTGTGTTGCGACCCGTAACGGAGCGACAGCCCTCTACTTGTCACGTCCCAACACCAAGGGCTTCAACAATATCAAGACAGGCAAGGGTTCTACAGCATTCAAGTCTGCGGCGGTTACTGCAGTCAACAAGCTGCGCAACGTCGCCGGCAGTGCCAGAGACTATGTTACATCCACGGGAGATGCTTTCTCTTGCACACGTGAGGGCGTTGGTGCTGTCATTGTTATGAAGGGCAGCGGCAACATCTCCATAGCCAATGGCGGCGGTTACTGCCCCGCTGGTACATATACCGATGTGGTGAGCGGTGGCTCATTCACTGTCACATCTTCGACCATCAGCGGCAATGTAGGTTCAAGCGGTATAGCAGTGATATATAAAGGCGGCTCCACGGGTGGCGGCGGTGGCACTGGCGGTGATACTCCTACCACTGACAAGCAGTATTGCTATTTTATCAATAGCAACGGTTGGACACCATATGTATGGGCATGGAACGCCAATCATGGCGATGCGAATTGTAATGCCAACGGTACATGGCCTGGTGACCTCATGATTCAGAAAGACGGCAAATATTACTGGGAAGCTCCGGCCGGCAAGGTTCCGACCCATATTATAATCAGCAATAATGGCAACGAGAAAGCCGGAGGCGGTGGCTCTGCACCCGGTGAAGGAGACCTCGTGTTCCAGAATGGAGCTACCTATAATGCAGACGGCACCATAGCTGGCGGTGGCTCAGGAGGTGGTGGCACTACTGGAGGCACAGCACCGTCATCGCTCTACATCCTCGGCAACCTCGCCAACGGCGCAGGCTGGGGTGCTACTCCTGGAATTGGGGTCGCTATGACCAAGAGCGGCAATAAGTTCACGGCCTACGATGTGGAATTTGAGCTTGCCACAGGCGAAACCTCATGCTACTTCAACCTCGCCACGGCTACGGCATCTTCATGGGACGCTCTCAACCAGAGTGCCGACCGCTACGGTGCTTCTGTCGAAGGTGCTCCTCTGACCGTGGGTCAGTCTGCGGCTATGACGGCCTATCCTCTCAATGTCTCTGCTTCGGGCTGTCAGTCATGGACCATAGCCCCGGGCCAGTATACCATTACTGCCGATTTTGACAATATGACAGTGACAGCTACGACCACAGCCCTGTCGACAGGCAATGTGGACTCTGACGATGACTCTGTAGAACCTATATACTACAATCTGCAAGGCGTAAAAATTGAAAATCCCACTCCCGGTTTATATATTGTAGTCCGTGGCCACAAAGTGACAAAGGAAATGATAAAATAATGTGTTAGAGAGATTTTTATTATCGTGAAATATTAATTAGAGCTTCTTACGCCAGGGAAGAGAAAGGCCGCTGTTGTGCGAACAGCTGCCTTTTTTTTATATGGGCTTTGTTAGACTATGTTTATGTGATTCATGCCTCGTTTTAATCCGTGTATCTGCTTAATATGTCGAGGGCTACGGCATCGTCGGTGTTCGCATCGATGACACGTGTGGCGGCAGCCTTGACTTCGGGCAGGGCGTTGGCTACGGCCACGCTTTCATCGGCCACAGCCATCATGGGCAGGTCGTTGAGATTGTCGCCGTAGACCACAAGGTGTTCCGCACCTGTCTGTGCCTTGAGCGACAAGACTGCCGATGCCTTGCTGACATCTGGTGCAAACAGTTCAAGGATGCCGGTATTGTCGCTGAATATGTCGGTGAATGCCGACACCGAGCAGATGCCGAGTGCGCGGATATTGTCGGCTGCTGTAAATATCCTCTCTTTTGGTCCCATGGCGAATAGCAGCATTGTGTGTCCGCCATCGGGTATCGGCTGGTCGATATGAAACTCTTTCAGGCCGCTTTCGCGTCGCTGGTCCATGAATGTCATGTCTTCAGGGCTGAGAGGGGAGTGGCGGTAGACATGCAGCAGCGGGTCGTTGTCGAAAAACATGTAGACAAACGGGCGAATCCCATAGTTGTTCAGCAATTCTATGAGCCGTCGGTCGGCTCCATATTCAAATGGGCGTGTGCTGGCATATGTTTGCTTCTCTCTGTCCCACATGGCTGCTCCGGTCATAACTATTGCCGGCAGCGAGGTGTACATCCCTTCAAGGAGAGGTTGGACCGTGGCCGGTGTGCGTGCTGTCGCCACTGTGATGAGTGCGCCTTGGCGTGAGAGGTCGCTGATAATCCGTGCCGAACGTGGACTGACTTTGCTTTGGTCATCAAGCAGAGTGCCGTCCATGTCGGTTATGAACAGTTGCTTCATGCGTCGGTAGTTGAGAGGGCGGGGTTAAGTGGTAGTTCTATGACGAATGTCGTGCCGATGCCGGGCTGGGAGTCGCTGACATATATTTTACCTCCGTGATATTGCGTGACGATACGCCGTACTAATGTCAGTCCGAGTCCCCAGCCGCGTTTTTTTGTAGAATATCCGGGCTTGAATATGTCGCGGCGCTGCTTGCGTGTCATCCCTTTGCCGGTGTCGCTCACCATGATTATGGCATTGTCGGTGGTGGATTTGACCTCGACAGTTATGGAGCCTTGTCCGTCCATGGCATCTACTGCGTTTTTGATGAGGTTTTCCATCACCCATTCGAGCAGCGGGGCTGAAAGGTTGGCATTGATGGGAACGCTTGACTGCATGAAAGTCAGCGTAATCCGTCGGGATATGCGGCTCTTCATGTAGTCGACCGACTGGCCTACCACGGCGTTGAGGTCTGATGGCTCCATGTTGGGCTTGCTGCCGATTTTCGAGAATCGCGATGCGATTGTCGACAGGCGGTTGACATCCTTGTCCATCTCTTTGACCGTATCGTGGTCCACGCCCTCGGCCTCAAGCAGCGGCAGCCATGCCATCAGGGACGATATGGGTGTGCCGAGCTGGTGTGCGGTTTCCTTTGACAGTCCTACCCACAGCCGGTTTTGCTCGGCTTTCTTGGAAGCCCTCAACGCCAGATATATTATGGCGATGAAAATCACCATGACGAGTACCAGGATATAGGGATATATGTTGAGGGTCTTGAGCAGACGTGAATCTTCGTAATACAGGTGCTGCACATTGCCCTCGGAGATGTCGATGTGGATTACGTTGGGCGACTGCCTCAGACGGTCGAGTTTGGACTGTAGGTATCGTTTGTTGGCGTCCGACAGCTCCCATGGCGCGAGACTGTCGATGGGCTGGGGAAGTGCGAAATTGCGCTGCATGATGATTGTCCCCTCGTCGTCGGTCAGCAGCAGGGGGATAGTGCGGTTGTCCTCAATGATACTGAGCAGAAACTCCAAAGTGGCTGGTGACGACACGGTGTCGTCCGTGTTGATGATCTGGCGTGTAGCATCGGCCCAGATCTGCATCCTCGCCCGTTCCTGTACGGCCAGCTCGTCGACCAATGTCCCCGAATAATACAGAAAATAACTCACCACCGTCATGGAGATGAGTATGAACGAGACAGGAAACAGCCGGCGTGGCCACGGGAAATTCATACTAAGGGCATGTGTATATAATATTTAACGCTTGCAGTCGCTCTATTATTGCGTGTGGCTGATGAGAGCCGATGTTCTGCAAGCCTGGCTATGGAGTGTGGATGTTGCGGATGAAGTCGGCAGGTTTGATGCGGCTGAGAGACGTGTGTCGTGTAAGAGGACGGATGTCCTCGGCACGGAGCGACAATATCTGGTCGTCCGTCATGTCGAGCAGTGGATTTGAGGGCGCAAATTCAGCTATCGTGGATGTTTTCGCATGACGGTTGTGCGGACATACATCCTGGCATGTGTCGCATCCGGCGATGCGTCCCCCGAGTTTTACCCCCTCGGGGAAGTCCCCCCTGTGCTCTATGGTGAGGCAGCTGAGACATCGTGAAGCATCGACTCCGCAGTAACCGTCCTCGTCGCAATCCAAAGCCCCTGCGGGACAGCTCTTGACGCAAGCCATGCAGTTGCCGCAGGTCAGTGCGCAGGGGGCATCGGTATCAAGCTCCATGGTGGTCAGAATCTCGCCTAAGACCATGTATGAGCCTTCGCCGGGCACTATCAGGGCATTGTTGCGTCCGATGAACCCTACTCCGGCTTTCCGCGCCCAATACCGTTCGCGCAGCGGGGCTGTATCGACGCACACGCGGAAATCCGACGGGTCAAGGGCTGTCTCGGAAATCATTGCGGAGACTGCTTCGTTAAGCCGTCGGCGCACTACGTCGTGGTAGTCGGCTCCGCGTGCATACCGGGCTATGGTGAAATGCGATCTGGCGGCAGATGTCGGGTAGTAGTAGCTGAACGCAGCCACAATGATGCTGTTGGCTCCGTCAAGCAGCAGCCGTGGATTGTCGCGTACTTCGTGGTAGCGGTCCATGTAGCCGAGCGGTGCCGAGCGGCCTGACTCTATCCAGTGGAGATAGGATTGCCTTGCCGCTGCATCTACCTCCGTGACGCGTGCGATGCCTACAGCCGTAGCACCCACACCTTTGACGATTTCCTTGACTTGGCTTCGCTCCATATAGGGGATAGGTGGTCAATCGCCTGGTATGACCATAAATTCATAACCTTGCTGCTGTAGCCATTCGATGCTTTTCGGCAGCGCATATTTGAGGTTGCGCCAAGCCTTCAGCGAGTCGTGGAATACGATGATTGACCCGTTACGTGTGTATTTCCTGACATTGGCAAATACTTTGTCAGGTGTCATGCACTTGCTGTAGTCGCGTGTCACGAGGTCATACATGATGATGTTGTAGTGGTGCTTGATGGCTGCGGCCTGTGCCCAGCGAATCAGACCGTGAGGCGGACGGAACAGCGAACTGCCTATCAGGGTGTCGGCTTCGGTGATGTCTCGCATGTAGCGCAGAGTCGTCACCTTGAATCCCTGCAGGTGGTGCATGGTGTGGTTACCCACGGTGTGTCCGCGACGGAGCACTTCGCTGAATACTTCAGGATGCTTGCGTACATTGTCGCCGACCATGAAAAATGTAGCCTTCACCCCATAACGGTCGAGCGTGTCGAGTACCCAAGGTGTTACCTCGGGTATAGGACCGTCGTCAAATGTCAGGTATACGGCCTTTTTGTCGCGGTGCTTAATACGCCATATCGCCTCCGGGAACAGGAGACGATATGGTAGTCGTGGCTGCTCTATAAGCATCAGTACAGGTGTTTAGCTGTCGAGGAAAGATGCTTGCCGTGTGAAGTTGACCCCCTTGTCGGCCGCTTGCTGCATGTATGCTTCGGCATCTCCTCCGAAGTCGCTATAGGCCTGCAGGAGTTTGAGGTAATAGTGCTGGTCGATCCATCGGTCGGTGGCCGGCAGCGTCATGTATTGCCATGGCTTGAGACTCTGGTAATATACCACGTTCTGAGTGTATTGGTCGAGTTCGTTGCGGAGTATTGACAGAGCCTTGTCGGTCAGAGCTTTGTCGCCTGTAAGCTCGGCAAGGGTAGCGTAGAGTTCGGCTACTTGTTGGCCGAGCTGTATGCCGAACGGCTGGGCCTTGGTGGGCAGCTTGGTCATCATCAGATCCAGTATGGTGACAGCTTTCTTGTAGCGGTCGGTTGCAAACGCTTCCGCTTGCTGCTTGTTGGCATCGGTGATGCTGTCCGTGGCTTCAAGACCCTCCACAATCAGGGCGTGGGCGAGGTCATAGAGCGATGAGCGTGTCGAAGTCACCATGCGGCGCACTGTCTCGTCAAGATATATTTCCTTGCCGTCATTGACTGCTTCGATGCCGCCCCAGCGGAAACGTTCGGTCACGTTGCGGTACATTTTATCGGTGTTGACGCTCGTCATTCCGTTAGCATCACGTATCGGTGACACCTCGAAAGCCATGCCGGTGGAACGCAGATAGGGCGAAAGGCCGAGGTAATATTCCGTAGGCACAGTGGATGCAAAATATATGGGGCGGTTCCATCCGTTGGCTGCGCTTGTGGCTATCATATCCAACGAAATCAGCTTGCTCAACGACATTCCTCCGTCACGGGCTGTAGAGGCATCCTGCATCATGTCGAAGTCGATGATGTCGTCGGCTATTTTGGCCTCGGCTTCGGTGATGCGTCCTGCCTTGACCATAGCATCACGGTCGACCGGGACATACATGTTGGGGTATTTCATCATGGGGAGCCCGTAGCTGTTTTTGTCGCTTTTGGCATCGTAAATCTGCTCAAGCGATTTGAGGGCATTGACCTTCGTAGTGTCGGGGTCGAAGAAGTAGTTGAACTGCAGGCGGTCATAGGCATAGTCGGCCGGCTTGGCGAGCATGTCTATGGCGGCTGCGTCGTATGTCGGGTGCTTCATCTGGTTGACATACCAGTCGGTAGTGAGGTAGCTGAGGTTGACCACACGCACATCGGTGCGGACTCCTTCCACCTCCTGTGCATACCAGAGCGGGAACGTGTCATTGTCGCCGTTTGTAAATATGATGGCGTTGTCGTCAAGCGAATTGAGGTAGTTGAAGCCGAAATCCCTCGCAGTGTAACGCCCGCTGCGGTCATGGTCGTCCCATGTCTGCGATACCATCTGTAGCGGTATCAGCAGACCGATGACCGATGCGGCAATCGCAGTCAGCTTGTGGTCGGGCTTTTTCTTGAAGCTTTCAAGCAGGCTGTTGATGCCTCGCCACAGTCCGGCGACTCCGATTCCTATCCATATGGCATAGGCGTAGAACGACCCGGCAAATGCATAGTCGCGTTCACGTGGCTGTGTGGGTGTCTGGTTGAGGTATAGCACGATGGCTATGCCGGTCATAAAGAAAAGGAAAAATACGACCCAGAACTGCTCTATGCCCCTTTTGGACGTGAATGCCTGCCATCCCAGTCCGATTATGCCGAGAATCAGCGGGAGCATGTAGTATACGTTGTGGCCTTTGTTGGCCTTGCCGAGGTCGTCGGGGAGCAGCGACTGGTCGCCGAGGCGCAGATTGTCGATAAACGGTATGCCGCTTATCCAGTTGCCGTTGTTGACCTCTCCGTTGCCCTGGATGTCGTTCTGTCGGCCGGCGAAATTCCACATGAAATACCGCCAGTACATGTGGTTGAGCTGATAAGTGAGGAAGAATTTCAGGTTTTCGCCCATGGTGGGTTTCATCTTCGTCACTTTCTGTAGCGGCTCTCCGTTTTCGTCCAAGTAGACGGTGGCATCGACAGGCTTCCCTTTCATGTCTATCCAGTCGGTGTATGCTTCGAGATGCGACGAGCTGTGGATGCGTGGGAAGAGCATGTTGAGCTCGGGCGTGGTGACGTAGTCCTTCTTGTAGCCGTAGTTGACATAGCGGTCCTCGCCGTCGACGGCTTTGCCATAGAGCGGTTTCGACAGGTTGACCACAGGACGCGGTGTCTGTCCCTCTACCTTATAGAGTATCGACGAATTGACGGTGCGGCCGTAGAGCAGCGGCGTTTCGCCGTATTGCTCGCGGTTGAGGTAGCTTGAGAGGGTAAAGACGTTGTCGGGCCCGTTCTGGTTCATTGGCGTGTTGGCCGACGAACGTATCAGCAGCAGGGCGTAGCTCGTGTAGCCTATGAATATCACGAAGCAGCTAAGGGTCGCCACAGTCAGCACCCTTACAGGTATTTTTTTTGCCATCCACAGGTATGCCGCCAGACCTCCAAGTATGATTACTGGAATCCATAGGCTGTCGCCTATGAATGGGATGCCGCTGAGCAGGATGGCGAGCAGGAACGACACCTTTATCTTAAGCGGACTCTTCTGTGCGTACATGGAGCGGATGCACCATACAAAAGCTGCGATGGTCAGGATGGCATAGATAAGCACACCCATGTTATATGGCATACCGCATGTGTTGACGAAGAAAAGCTCGAAATACTGCGATACTTCGATGAATCCCGGCACGAGTCCGAACAGTATCAGGCCGATTATCACAAACGACACCAGCAGGGCTATGAGCGAGCCTGATGCTGTGGTCTTCGCCCATTTGCGGTAATATACCACCAATACTATGGCAGGGATGCAGAGCAGGTTGAGCAGATGGACGGCGATGGATATGCCTATGACATAAGCTATCAGCACCAAATAGCGGTCGCTGTGGGGCTGGTCGGCGCGAGCTTCCCATTTCAGTATGAGCCAGAATACCAATGCCGTACAGAACGACGAGAAAGCATAAACCTCGGCTTCGACGGCCGAAAACCAGAAAGTGTCGCTCCATGCGTAGGCCAACGCTCCGCATAGACCTGACCCCATGATTACTATCATTTCGGTAAGGGATATGCTGTCGGCATCGTCACGCACTAACAGACGCTTGACAAGGTGCGTGATGCTCCAGAAAAGGAGGAGTATGGTGGCCGCGCTGAACATAGCCGACGATGCATTGACCATAAGGGGTACAAGTTCAGTATTGCCGCCGGCGAAGTTGACGGCCACGCGGGCCATCATTATCCATATGGGGTTGCCCGGCGGATGCCCGACTTCGAGTTTGTAAGCCTGGGAGATGTATTCCGGGCAGTCCCAGAAACTTGCAGTAGGCTCTAATGTGAGCATGTAGGTGACTGCGGCGATGATGAAGCACAGCCAGCCTAACGAATTATTGACGAGATTATAACGTTTCATCTTGTGTGTAATCAACCACGCAAAGTTACAAACTTTCTGCTAATCACCTATAACATGCTCTCCCCATTTAGTGACATTCATATTTGTAAACATTCGTAAACAGGCTGCTGCGCGGGCATGACAAGATAGGCTGCACAATTATTCATATTTAATTTTTAACAAGCTCTAAGTTATTTGCGCATTTTCATTAACTTTGTGCTTGTACATATTGACATATCGTATTGTATATACTATTAGTCGTGCATATTACGCCAATCAGATGAACTATTCGATACTTGACTTTCTCGGCCTTTTAGGCGCGGTAGGCCTCTTCCTCTTCGGCATGAAGATTATGAGCGAAGGCCTTCAGAAGGCAGCGGGCGACCGTCTCCGCAACATTCTTTCGGCTATGACGCGCAACAGGTTTGCGGGGCTGATAACCGGGTGTCTTATCACGGCTTTGATACAGAGCTCGAGCGCATCTACGGTGATGGTGGTGAGCTTCGTCAACGCAGGGCTGATGTCGTTGGCACAGTCTATGGCCGTAATAATGGGTGCGAATGTCGGCACTACATTTACAGCGTGGATTATATCGTTTTTAGGCTTCTCGGTGGATGTTTCGGCGTTTGCGCTGCCGATTCTTGCCGTGGCCGTGCCGCTGCTGTTTGCCAAGAAAGGACGCACTAAGTCCATAGGCGAGTTCCTCGTCGGCTTTGCGCTGCTGTTCATGTCGCTTGCGCAAATCAACCTGCATGTCCCCGACCTCCAGAGCAACCCTGAAATGTTTGCTTCCTTGCAGGCATACGCCGACATGGGTTATGGTTCGGTGTTGATATTTCTCGCTGTAGGCTTGATGGTTACGATGGTGTTGCAATCGTCGGCGGCGATGTTTGCTATCGTGCTGATTATGTGTTCAAAGGGATGGATTGGTTTTGATCTGGCGTGTGCGTTGGTGCTCGGCTCCAACATTGGCACGACTATCACCCCCATCATAGCTTCGATGAGCGGTAACGTAGCCGCCAAGCGCACTGCCATGGGACATCTGCTTTTCAATGTCTTGGGCACTGTGTGGGCATTGGTGGCATTCTTGCCTTTTGTCGGGCTTACGGCATGGGTGACCGAAGCTTTAGGGTCAGGAAACCCTGGAGAGTTGTCGCAGTACGTGCGCCATCTTGAAGCTACCGACCCGGGCATATACAATCATCTGTTTAACTCCAATCCGCCCAGCGAAATCAGCGGACAGCTTGCAGCTGCTCAGGCGCGAGTGGCATCGTTGCAGGTAAGCGTTTCTATCGGTTTAGCAATGTTCCACACTTTGTTTAACCTGATTAATGTCTCTATCATGATATGGTTGACCAACTTCTATGTCAAGGTGGTAGTGTGGCTTGTACCGTCGCGTAATACGGAGGATGAGGAGTTCCAGCTCAAATTTATATCGAGCGGCCTCGTCAGCGCTTCCGAGCTCAACCTCTCGCAGGCCGAAAAGGAGATTGTGGTGTTTGGCGAGCGAGTACGCCGCATGATAGGTATGGCTAAGGAACTGGTGCACACCAAGGAGGGAACGGACGAATTTACCAAACGGTTTTCACGTCTGGAAAAATATGAGGAGATTTCTGACCGCATGGAGATAGAGATAGCCCATTATCTTAACCGTTGTGCCGAGGGCCGTCTGTCAAACGAAGGCAAGATGCACATCGCCGCAATGCTAAGTATCGTGTCGGAAATCGAGAGCATCGCCGACTGTTGTTACGGTACCGGCAAGATACTGCTCCGCAAGCATGAGAGCAACGCCGAATTTAACAAAGATATATATGACAATGTGGACAGCATGTTCGTGCAGGTATTGACGGCCATGGACAACATGCTCAAACTGCTCGGCGACATAGAACATGTCCGCGAATCGGATATAATAGCATCGTACAACCGCGAACGCGAGCTTAACAACATGCGCAACCAGCTTCGCGGCGAGAATGTCAACAATATCAACAACCGGGTATATGAATACCAGAGCGGCATATATTATATGGACCTCGTCAGCGATGTAGAGCGCATGGGCGACTATATAATCAATGTCGTGGACACGGTAAAAGAGCAATTTCGCCGTCAGGCTGCGCATTAAATACATATAAGTATACAGAACAACAGTTATAGCAGATGCGAAAAATCCTATTGGTGATAATAGCAGCGTCGGTGGCCGTATTCATTGCTTCTCTGGCTTTGACCGACCATACAAATGCCGGTGTGATTTTCGGCAGACCGCATCTGATGGCACAGACAGTGGATTTTGACATCAGTCTGCTTGCCGATTCGTCTGCCGGATGGAACCGTGTTTTGGAGGAAATGCCGGGCAACACACGGAAGATACGGATAAACACCATCGGACATCTCGGGGAGGTGTTCAATGACAGCAATATGGTGCATTGGGCAGCAGCCGAGAGCATAGGCATCAAGCCGCTGACCGATACCCGCTCGCACTTCGATCCGGGGCGCGATCTGGTCAAGGTAGTGTCGTGCAGGGATTTCTATGTCGACGAGCTGACGTACTCGTCGCCATACCTTGTGCCGGAGGCTGCTACGTTGCTCCATGAAATAGGACGACGCTTCAACGACAGCCTTGCCGCCCGTGGAGGCGGAGCGTACCGCATCAGGGTTACGAGTGTGCTCCGCACACCTGAAAGCGTATCTCGTCTGCGGCGGCGTAACAGCAATGCGGTAGACTCGTCGGTCCACCAGCTCGGCACAACGTTTGACATCACTTATTCGCGATTTGCGTGCAGCGATTCGATGCAGCCGCGCCGCAGTGCCGAAGACTTGAAAAATCTACTCGGAGAAGTACTCTATGGTCTTCGTAAGGAAGGCTGGTGCTATATAAAATTCGAGCGACAGCAGCCTTGCTACCATATCACGGCCCGTAAGCGTGACTGATGTCAGGGATTGTTTGCAGAATACGAACAAATCTGTCTGTCATTGCATTTCATTTATATGGAGCTTGTTTTTATTAAGCTTCTTAGTCGAATCTATTATACAATCTTATCGTGGACACTAAGCCTTCGGAAAATAACAACAATAATAATGCGGAAAACCTTTCACCAGACAAAGGGAAACCGGCCAAGCGTCGCCGCCCATTGTGGCTCAGGTTGATTAAATGGGTAGTGGTGACGGCTTTGGCGTTGGTTGTGCTCGTGCTGTCTGTAGTAGGTTTGGCTGTATGGATTCTGACTCCGAAGAAACTGACCCCGATAGTGGAGCGTGTCGCTACCGAGTATCTTGATGCCGACGTATCTATCGGCCGTGTGGAACTGACCTATTGGAGTACATTCCCCCAGCTCAATGTCAGGGTGGACTCCCTGAGCATTGTCAGCCATTCGCTGCATGGTATCAGCAATGCCGACCGTATGCGGCTTCCGGGCAATGCCGATTCGCTGCTCAGTTTCGTGTCGCTTCAGGGCAAGGTCAATATCCCGCAGCTGATGCTGATGAAGGTGGAGCTGGAAGACATAATCCTTGACCGTCCTGAAGTCAATATAGTGTGTCTCAACGACTCGGTCAGCAATTTTGATATATTGCCGCCCTCGGAAGAGGAGGCGGACTCTACGGCGATGCCTGACATCTCTTTCAACCGGTTTTCTCTACCGGGCGGATTGAAAGCCGCCTACTTCAATGCGGCTGACACTACGGACATGAAGGTGGAGATTGTCCCGTCAAATCTTGCTACAGTCGGCAATTCTTCTTATACATTGACCACCGGGGGGGATGCTCGGTTAAAAATAGCCGGGGTCGCATTGCCGCCGTCTGTCGATTTCAAATTTGACGGCAAGATTGTGTGGAGAAGCCACCAGCCATATGCACTCGGTATAGAGAATTTCGATATAGGCATCGGGCCGTTGAACGGCATTGTCGATACGGAGCTTGATTTCACTGATGACATGGAGGTCAAAACTTTCGATGTCAAAATCAGCGATGTATCGGTGGCTGATGTGATAAATTGGTTGCCCAAGGAATATGTGTCGTCGTTAAAGGGCATGAAGACAGACCTGAAAGTGTCCATGGCGATGAGATTGACAGCTCCCTATGCCGTCAGCGACGATGCGCTGCCATCGTTCGACTTCTCGATAGAGATGCCTGACGGCTCGTTGTCATTCCAGCAGATGGTGCTCACGGCATTCGGACTGGATGTTTCCGGCCATGTCAACGGTCGTAACATAGACGGCAGTACCATCAATATTAAGCGATTGCTTGCTGTGGGTAAAAGCATCGGATTCAAATTTTCCGGCAGCGTCTCCAAGCTGTTGAGCGATCCTGTTGTCAAAGGTGAGTTCAAAGGGGGCGTAGGATTCGGGCGGCTTCCGTCGGCTCTCATGGATAAGCTACCTTTCACACTGAAAGGGAAATTGGTCATGGATGCCCATCTGGATGTCAGACAGAGCTATTTTGACCGGCTTAATTTCCATAAGCTAAAGATTGACGGAGAGGCTACGCTGACCGATTTCTATATGCTTATGAATGATACTACAGGTGACATATATGCCCGTAACGCAACTCTTAAGTTCGGTTCGTCGTCATCATTCACTACCAAAAGAGGACGCCAGGTGGATTCGCTGCTGACGGTGTCGCTCAAGGTGGATACGGCTTCATACATGATGGACGGCCTCGGACTGACAGGCAGCGACATGCACTTAGGGTTAGGTGTCAGCAACAAGGCTGCATCGGCCGATACGGCAGTAGTGATACCGATGGGTCTTGACATCTCCGCAAGCCGTCTGCGCTATGTCGACATGTCGGATAGCAGCAGCGTAATGCTGCGGTCTCCCAAAGTGGGGGCGGTTATCACCCGATATAAGGACAGCAATAAACGTCCGATGATGATGACGCGGATTTCGGCCGACCGTATACGTTACCGTAGTTCTGCCGGGCGCGTGACTTTGCGAGAGCCGCTGGTGCGGCTTAGACTGTATCCCAGCGCTCGTCCACGAATGAACAACCGGCTCGGTGCGATATTCGATTCTATCACTGCGGCTCATCCGTCGCTCAGGGCTGACTCGGTCTATACTCTCGCGCGGCGTGAACATGCCTTGCAGCGGCGCAAGAACCGCGCTGCCAATGCCTCCAGACCGAGGGCAAGGCATGACAGCACCGACCTTCTTGACTTCCGTGCCGACAAGGAGACTCGCTCTCTGCTGCTCTGGTGGAATGCTTCGGGACGTATCACGGCCAAAAGGGGACGCATCCTGACTCCTTATTATCCGTTGCGTAATGTGGTGAGGAATGTGGATATATCGTTCGACATGGATTCGTTGGTGATTAAAGATACGAAACTGAAAGCCGGCCGCAGTTCGCTAACCGTCAACGGAGTGATAAGCAATTACACTAACGCCATGTTACGTAAACGTGCGGCAATGAACCTGCGGCTCAGTCTTACCGGCGATACCATTGACATCAATCAGCTTGTCAATGCTTCATTCTACGGTGCTGCATATGCCGAAAAATTGGCCGAAGGTGCTTCGGCTGTCAAGATGGGCGACGATGTCAGTGACGATGCCCTTGAGCAGCAGGTGGAGAACTCGGCAGCCGACAGTGTGGCAGGGCCGTTGCTTGTGCCGATGAATTTTGATGCCGATCTGAATATGTCATCGAAAGTGGTGCTGTATGAGGGTCTGACGCTCCATGATTTCCGTGGAGTGGCCATGATGCACGAGGGGGCTATCAAGCTGACCGACCTCGGAGCGAACACCGATGCCGGACGTGTTAATCTCAACGCCTTGTACTCGGCTCCTACCAAAAACGAGATGACTCTGGGTATGGGATTGGTGTTGACAAATTTCTACATCGAGAAGTTCAACAAACTGTTTCCGACGGTCGACTCCATATTGCCGGCGCTCAACACCATATCAGGCCGTATAAATGCCGAGATGGTAGCTACTACCGACATATTCCCCAACATGGATATGAATCTCGGCTCGCTCAGCGCGTTGCTTACCATCAAGGGCGATTCACTCGTGGTCATCGACCCTGACACATACAAGACCATAAGCAAATGGCTGATGTTCAAAAACAAGAACCGCAACATGATCGACAGCATATCAGCCCAGATTGCCATCGAAAACAACCAGTTGGAGATTTATCCGTTTATCTTCAATTTCGACCGCTACAAATTAGGGGTTATGGGCAATAACGACATGGCCATGAACCTAAACTATCATGTGTCGGTGCTTAAATCGCCGATTCCGTTTAAGTTCGGCATCAACATCAAAGGCACTATAGATGATATGAAGATACGTCTTGGCGGTGCCAAGGTCAAGGAAAACATGGTGGTGGAGAGGGTTCAACTTGTGGACACGACGCGCATCAACCTTGTCAAAGAGATGGATCGCGTATTCCGTCGTGGAGTGCGTAACGCCCGTCTCAGGAGTCTCAATGCCCGCGGACGTAACCATGGCGACAGGCTGCGCATGGACGCGGATGTGCCGGGTGACACCATATCGGCGGCAGATTCGGCTCTGTTTATCAAAGAAGGGCTGCTGCCACCACCTCCTCCAACCCCAGAGGAATCCAAGGAGAAAAAATCAAAGTGAACTAAAACACTATAACGTTAATTTAAGAATCTACAGTTACTTATGACACATATAAAATCAGCTATCAAGCGTTTCATGGAAGCGCAGAGATATACGGTTTTTGAACCCAAAGCCGCCCTTATCGATATGGACGGGGTGCTTTACGACTCCATGCCCCTACATGCTTCGGCGTGGTACGACATGGTCACAGCCCACGGCATCAAGGCTACCAAAGAGGAGTTTTTCGGTTACGAGGGCATGACCGGCGCTGCTACTATCAACCTCCTGTTTGAACGTGAGTATGGCCGTAACGCCACTGCTGACGAGGTCGCAGCTCTCTACAAGGAGAAAACCGAGAATTTCCACGCCCAGGGTGATGTGCCGCTTATGAAAGATGCCGACAGGATGCTCGACATATTCCGTCAGGAGGGTATGGAGCGGGTCTTGGTCACCGGGTCGGGGCAGACTACGCTGATAGAGCGCATATCCCACGATTATCCCGGGGCATTCAAGCCTGAAAATTTCATTACGTCGCGTAGCGTTGCGCATGGTAAGCCCGATCCGGAGCCGTACCTCAAGGCCATGAAACTTGTCGATGTGAAGCCGTGGCAATCAATAGTGGTGGAGAATGCTCCGTGCGGAGTCCGTGCAGGAGCCAGGGCCGGGGCGTTTACAGTCGGTGTGGCCACGGGGCCTATCCCTCTCGACGACCTGATGAAGGCCGGAGCGGCCATAGCTTACAGTTCCATGGAGGCTTTTGTAAAGGCGTTGCCTTCCATAATTGCCGAACTTCGCGCGTACAAGTGAGTATTCGCTTAAATGATAATTGGTTATGTCTCAGCAACTAATATTTACTGACAGCCCTGCGCTGGAATTGGACCGTATCGCAGGCGATATCTCCTCTACGGGGCGTATATTCATACTTACCGACGACCATACGGCATCACTCGTATTGCCCAGATTGGCCGCAGAGAGCTGCGTGGCGCGTCAGGCCGCAGTCATAACCATACCTTCGGGTGATGTCAACAAATCGCTCGATTCGCTCGCCCGTATATGGGACGGATTAGTGGAGGGCGGTGCTACGCGGCGGTCTCTTATGATTAATCTCGGCGGCGGTATGGTGACGGATATCGGCGGTTTTGCTGCCTCTACATTCAAACGCGGCATACGATTCGTCAACATGCCTACCACGCTTCTCGCTGCTGTCGATGCCTCGGTAGGAGGTAAGACCGGCATCAATTTCCATGGACTGAAGAATGAAATCGGTGTTTTCAGTCAGGCTGATGCTGTGATTATATCCACTGTATTTTTCGACACGCTGCCTGTTGAGGAACTGCTGTCGGGCTATGGCGAGATGCTCAAACACGGCCTGTTGGAATCACTTGATGCTTTCCGTAAGCTGATGGCTTATGATATTACGGCGCGGGATATGAAAGCGTTGCTCCCGATACTTGAAGATAATGTCGGGGTCAAACGCAGGGTGGTGGAGGAGGACCCTACGGAGAAAGGTCTGCGCAAGGCCCTGAACCTCGGCCATACGCCCGGACATGCTTTCGAATCATGGGCGATGCACCGCCGGCAACCCATACCTCATGGCTATGCCGTGGCTTTCGGGGTGTTTGTCGACATGATATTGTCGCATATGCTGTATGGCTTCGATTCGGGAGTGTTGCAGCAATACGCCGTCACGCTGCGTAATCTTTACGGCACACTGCCGATAACGTGCGATGACTACGACGCTCTGATAGACTATATGCGGCACGACAAGAAAAACGTATCAGGAGCGGACATAAACTTCTCTCTGCTGGCGTCTCCGGGACACATCCGTTTGGACAGTATAGTGCCCGAAGAGCAAATCAGGCAGGCATTGGATATATTCCGCGACTTGGTGCAGTAGGTAAGTGCCTGATAATAAGTAACAAAATGGGACGCGGTTTTTGCCGCGTCCCATTCATATTTATATCGGTCAGACTGTCAAATCTGGTCTAACGCCTGACGGAGGTCTGCAATGATGTCATCGGCGCTTTCGATGCCTACCGATAGGCGGATGAGGTCAGGGGCGATGCCGGCTTCGCGGAGCTGCTCGTCAGAGAGCTGGCGGTGGGTGTGGCTGGCCGGGTGGAGCACGCAGCTGCGGGCATCGGCCACATGTGTGGCTATGGCTATCAGCTTCAGCGAGTCCATGAACTTGATGGCGGCTTCGCGGTCGCCTTTGAGACCTAAGCAGAGTACTCCGCACGAACCGTTGGGGAGGTATTTTTTTGCCTTGTCGTAATCAGGGTTGTCGGGAAGTCCGCAATAGTTAACCCATGCCACACGTGGGTCTGACGCGAGAAATTCGGCCACTTTCTGTGCGTTTTCGCAATGGCGTGGTACACGCAGGTGCATCGATTCCAATCCGAGGTTGAGCAGAAAGGCGTTCTGTGGACTCGGTATGGAGCCTAAGTCGCGCATCAGCTGGGCTGTGAGCTTGACTGCATAAGCTTGATTGCCGAATGCTTTGGTGTATGTCAGCCCGTGGTACGAAGGGTCGGGTGTGGTCAGTCCGGGGAACTTGTCGGTTGCGGCATCCCAGTCGAAGCGGCCTCCGTCGACCACCACTCCGCCCACTTGAGCTCCGTGGCCGTCCATATATTTGGTGGTGGAGTGGGTCACTATGTCGGCTCCCCATTCGAGCGGACGGCAGTTGATAGGGGTGGCAAATGTGTTGTCGACAATCAGAGGGACACCGGCTTTATGGGCAAGAGAGGCCCAACGCTCTATGTCGAACACGCGGCATCCGGGATTTGAGATTGTCTCGCCGAAGAAAGCTTTAGTCTCAGGACGTACAGCCGCCATAATCTCCTCCTCGGAAGCATCGGGAGAGAGCATGGTGCAATGTATGCCGAGTTTCGGCAGTGTCACGGCAAACAGGTTGTATGTGCCGCCGTAGATTTCGTTGGAGGCGATGATGTGGTCGCTGGCCTCGGCTATGTTGAATATGGCGTAGAAGTTGGCGGCCTGTCCGCTCGATGTCAGCACGGCTGCCGAGCCGCCTTCGAGTGCGGCGATTTTCGCCGCTACGGCATCGTTGGTGGGATTTTGCAGGCGTGTGTAGAAGTAACCCGATTTTTTCAGGTCGAATAGGTCGGCCATCTCCTCGGTGTTTTCGTACTTGAACGTAGTGCTCTGGATGATAGGTACCTGACGGGGCTCGCCGTTGCGGGGTTGCCATCCACCCTGTACGCATATAGTGTCAAGAGAGAGTTTCGGAGATTGTTCGTTTGTGTCCATATATGTCTGATAGTTGTTGGTTTTGTTTATCTATATCTTATTTCCTTGCGCCCCCAGTTTTTAGGCATCATGGCTTGGGAGCGTCGCATATTGGCCATGAATCTGCCGGGATTGCTGGTGAGGAGTTGATATCGTGAGAATTGCTTATGGTTAAGAAGCGACTTTGCATCATCTTGGACTCGTGTCAGTTCGTCAGCTACTTTTGTGATATATTTGAGATTGATAGATGGGTCTATACCTCGTAATCGTGCCAATTTCTTGGCTGCCTTTAGGCCTTGGTGCAGCAGTTGCTTTTTGTCATGGAGTGTATGGAAATGCTCGGTATCGGTAAGAACATCCATTAGGTCATTGCCGACAAACATAAGCATATCGGCTGATATATGTTCGCCAAAATACTTTAGATATTTTTCGCGATGTTTGTTAAAAACATATTCCTGGCAGTCTTTGATTTTCAGAGAATTGTCAGTTATTGAGTTGTTGCGCGAGCGGACTTTCTGGCGGTATAGAAACAAACGGTCTGGAATCAGTCTGACCTGGTTAGGAGTCTCGTCGCTGAGAACTCTAATCCAAAATTCCCAATCTTCCATAGCTGTACGCATATGCTCGTCAAAGCCTCCGGCTTTCCGGTAGTCATCCAACCTCAACATTGCTGAAACATGGATATTGTTATGCAACAACTCTTCGCGATAATCAGTATAGACAAGCTCGGTAGTATGGGTGTCGGCTCCGAAGAATTTCCAGTTGGTATAAACAACTTTGATATCTGGAAGCGTTTCCAAGACATCTACGCATTTTTGGATATATGCCGGTAATATCATGTCGTCACCATCAAGACTCATCACGTATTTTCCTGTGGCTTTGGTAGCGGCAAAGTTACGTGCGGCACTTACTCCTTTATTGTCCGTATGGAAAAATCGGATGCGTTTATCCCGAGCCATCCACTCTTTAGCCACAGAGGCTACATTGTCGGGTGAGCCATCGTCTACCACTATGGCTTCCCAATTAGTATAGGTCTGGTCAATCAGGGATTGAAGAGTCTCGGATAGATATGCTTCTTGTCCGTATGCAGCTACAAGCACTGACACTTTAGGTGTGTCATCGGGGGTTGAAGGATGTATCCTTGACGCGATTGTCTCAAGATAGCCACGTCCAAACTCGCGGTCTGGCTCCACATAGTTGCCTTCGCCCCATTCATTCCATGATTTAAGGAACACGAGCCGATGGTCGGCATCGCGACCCTTGACGCTGTCTATGGCTTTATCAAGTAGTTTTCCGAATAATTCAGGTGTGCTGCCATCGAATACCACGCCCTTCACCCCGCTGCGGGGGGTGTGGTCCCAGTTGCTGTAGACCGTTGGATAAGTGTCATCAGAGCAATCCTCCGGTGCTATCATCGTGTCGATGACTTCGCGGTATGGTACCACTATGGGGCGATGCAACAACCGTGATTTTAGTTTTGCGCGTTTGAAAAGCCCCTTTCTCTTGGTCTTGAAGTCATGGAAACGGCATACGTTGACCGCGTCTATGCCCAAATCAAGCATGGCTGCTTTTTCACTGTCAGGAAAATATGAGATGCCTACGAAGTGGAAGTCGCCGAGTCCATGTCGGCTTGCGAGACTGCGCCATAGCTTTATCTTGGCTCGGATTGCATCGGGAGCATCAAGTGGATGGTAGATGACAAACAGCGGTTTTCCATCCACTTTGATGTATCGTCTATCTTTAAATGCCGGCAGCAGAGACATGAAGTGTTTACGGTCATCCTCCTCTCCGGGATATGTCTGCTGGATGAGGTAAGATTTCGTCTTGAGACCGTGGTCAAATCCATGCCACGATTCATTGGCCCAACCTATACAAAACGGAAAGTCGGGAGAGCCGCTTTCGACCATTTCACGTAGTGGCCGGTCAAGCATCTGTTTGCCGTGTCCAAACCAGTAGTGCCAGTAACAGAATCCTCCTATACCGTAGCGGCGGGCCAAGTCGGCCTGCAGTTCGCGGACTTCAGGTACTCGAAGGTCGTAATATCCTAATTCTGTAGGCAGTTTGGGCTGTTTATGTCCTGGATAAAGGGGCTTAGCTTTACCTACGTTAGTCCATTCGGTAAACCCCTTTTCCCAAAACACATCATTTTCGGGTACAGGATGGAATTGTGGCAGGTAGAATGCTATGATTCTGGCAGGTTTGTATGACTGGTTGTTTAGTATCATTTTTTCGGGGGTATGATAGCCAATATGGAAGGAGAAGATATGCTGATAAGGTATGATAGGGGAGGGATAGGGGCATCCCTGCCGGTGGCAGCTTTCAAAAATGATGAAACGAGGTGCTTTATATATCTGCGTTTCTTGTGTCGGGCAGGGTTATAACGTCTCAGATATGTATTGTATGATGGCATATAGAGAGAACAGTCAGCCTGCTGGGACAGGATGCGTGTGGCAATCGGGGAAAATGTGTGACCGAACGCATCTTCTTCGCGTTGTAGAGCTTCTCGTCTATCGCTTAGGGATATGTGCGTCGTTGATGCCTGGTGCTGTCTGAAAGAGTTTAACCTGAGTCTGACTTCGGCGATATTTCCTTTAAGCGACATTTCTGACCAGAAAGCCCAATCGCCTATATAACGGAGTTTCCCATACAGTCTGATGTCAAGTCTGCGGAATGTTACCGCTCTGAACAAGGCCATGCTGGCATTGTAGATTACGTTGTGAGCGATGAGCCTCGATGCAAAATATGAGGCTCCGTCATATACGACTGCCTCTCCGCTGGCTTTGGGTGGAGAGAAGGGCGAGTAAACCGTATCCTCTATATGGTTACGGATTTCTTTGCCGGAGGAGTCGATCAATCGGGAAAGAGCATAAGCTACGGTTACATCGGAGCGTCTGTCAAGAATATTGACTGTGTGATGCAGGAAATCCGCATCGGCCACATCGTCCGCTTCGGCAATCCAGATATATTCGCCCCGTGATATTGAAATACCCTTTTCCCATTGCTTGAAAGGGCTGCCGGAACACTCGTTATTGTAGATAATCCCGGTTACTTTAGGGTTGCCGCGATATTTTTCAATAATCTTACGTGAGTCGTCGGTACTGCAATCATCGAGTATTATGATTTCCATTTCATCATATGTCTGACCCAGTATGGAGTCCATTCGCTGCTCAAGATAACGGCTGTAGTTATAGTTGGGCACTATTACAGAAACCTTGGGATTGGACATATGGGCTGGAGTTTGTTAATTGGTCGTGACTGGTTGTTACCTATGGCATCTTGTCGCTGCAAAGTTACGCAATGAAACACAATGGAGCAACTGATACACGAAACTGTTTGGGATACTAAGTACATTGATATGTAAAAATGCTACTTATACAATAAGGTTTTTACGTAAAATTCGCTAATTAAAAAATAATGATTATCTTTGGCTAACTTATAAATAAAGCAGGCATGAAAACAATAAATAGAATACTTCAAGAGAAAATTGCGGCACGAATAGCTCCTAATAAAGCGGTGTTGATTTTTGGTGCCCGGCGTGTAGGTAAGACGGTGATGATGCGTAAGATTGTGAACGACTATCCGGGTCGGACAATGATGCTTAACGGTGAAGACTACGATACGTTAGCATTGTTGGAAAACCGTTCGATCGCTAATTACCGTCATTTGCTGGATGGCATTGGCCTGTTGGCGATTGATGAAGCGCAAAATATCCCACAGATAGGCAGTGTCTTGAAATTAATAGTTGATGAAGTGCCTGGTATAAGCGTATTGGCAAGCGGATCTTCGTCATTTGATTTGCTGAATAAGGCAGGAGAGCCGTTGGTCGGGCGCAGTACTCAGTTTTTGCTTACACCGTTCTCGCAACGAGAAATATCGCAAATGGAGAATGTTTTTGAAACACGTCAGAATCTTGAATCCCGTTTGATTTATGGCTCTTATCCTGAAGTGGTAATGATGGAAGATTATGAACGCAAGACCGACTATCTGCGCGATATTGTAGGTGCATATCTGCTTAAAGATATATTGGCTGTTGACGGATTGAAAAATTCAAGCAAGATGCGCGATTTGTTGCGCCTTATAGCTTTTCAGTTAGGAAGCGAGGTCTCTTATGACGAGTTGGGGAAACAACTCGGCATGAGCAGGTCAACCGTTGAAAAGTACCTTGACCTGTTGGAAAAGGTTTTTGTCATATACAGGTTAAGGGGGTACTCGCGTAATCTCCGCAAAGAAGTCGCTAAAGCAGGGAAATGGTATTTCTATGACAATGGAATCCGTAATGCGATTATAGGAGCTTTTTCACCGCTGGCTATCCGGCAGGATGTCGGTGCGCTGTGGGAAAACTATATTATTGGCGAACGGCTCAAAGCGAATTTTAACGAAGGGCTTCATAAAGAATTTTATTTCTGGCGTACATACGACAGGCAGGAAATAGATTTGATTGAAGAGACTGCCGATAAACTTACGGCTTTAGAATTCAAATGGGGTAACAAGAAACCCGATGCTCCTAAAGTGTTTCTGGAAGCATATCCCAATGCCGCGTTCCATGTCGTTAACCGGGATAACTATTTAGAATTTATATAGACGAGTCGGTCGGATGGTAACCGATGTGTTAATCCTCATTGTTGTATGAAAAGTCGTAAATTTGCAGTATCATAAGTGAATGCTCATTTAAATAGATACAATTGCCCGATTGTTTTTGACTCCTGATTATGGAACGACCCCTTATTTCCATCGTGTTTTGCAGTATATCGCCCGAAAGGTACAAAAAGTGTACCGACAATATCGCGTCGACTATCGGTGTGCCTGTCGAATTTGTGCGTATCGATAATCTTGAGTATAAGTGGCCGATAGCAAAGGCGTATAACGAGGGAGCGAAGCGGGCTTCGTCCGATTGTCTGTTGTTTCTGCATGAGGATGTCGAATTTGAGCATCATGGATGGGGAAAAGCTCTCGTGGAAAAGCTCCACGAACCGACGACAGGAGTCGTCGGATTTATCGGGTCGAGGATTCTTTTTGATGCTATAGGTCCTTGGTGCATGTCGGGTAGTAATTATGGACATGTGATAGGCGTGAGGGATGGTATAGTTGAGGTTATGAGGTATCATGAATTTTCTGAGAAGGATTCTCAGATGTTTGTGCATGTAGCTATCGTTGATGGATTAGGGATGGCTGTACGCAAGGACGTATGGGCGGAGCATCCGTTTGATGAAGCCATGCTGACAGGCTTCCATTGCTACGACATCGACTTTTCGCTGACCATATCTATGGCCGGTTATCGTAATTATGCATATACATTTGGAATAATACACTTTTCAAGGGGTAGCTATGAAGAACAGTGGCTTGCAACGACATACAAGATGCTGGTAGAAAAGTGGTCTCCGAAATTGCCTTATGGTGTAGATGGTTCGTTAAAAGACATTGACGTTGATGGGTTGTCGGCTTCGTTGGATTATGACCATATTTTTAGGTTTTTTAGGAAAGGGATATCAAAATCGTTGGCACGTAAAATGGTCCATAGATATCTGCGCAAGTGTCGGCATAGTAGGGCATACCGCTCCCATATGGCGGTGGTATGTTGGAGATACTTGTGTAAGTATGCCTTTAAAAAGTAGATAACTGTCAGCTACGGTAGCGGAGCTGCTGCCACGTCAGGGTGAGGAGGTGGCGGTAGTAGCGGTGTGACGAAGATGGGAGGGAACGGTAGTGTTTCATCAGGCGTTGCACTTCGCTGTCTGGCATGTCCGAGCGGATGGCTTTAAATATGAACGAGTACAGGCAACGGCATTTTGCATCGTTAGCCTTCTTAGCATCGACGAGGTCTACGGACAGCACAGGGATTCGCGACCATTTGGCATAAAACATCTCGATAGTATGCCGCAACCACGAATCGGAATAGCTGCCAGCCGAAAGGTGCAACACATCTACGCCATACATGACGTAATTGCGCAAACCTGCGTAAGCTATCTCTACAGAGAAGTCTATGTCGTAGCAGTGGAAGCCTGTCAGCATGGCTTCGTCGAATGGATGCCTGGCCCACACATCGCGCCGCACGGCCATGGCTAAACCGTCGACGGCGATAACCTGACGGAAAGTTTCGCCATCAACGACCCCGAAAGACATGGTGCGCTCCTCGCCATGTTCGATGTGGCGCAGGGATGCACGCATATACTCTGGTCCGCCCTGGTCCCAACCTCCAGGTACGGGAACACGCAGAGTGCTTCCTGCAAACCCTATCACGCCTGTTTCGGGTTCGGAGAGTTTATCGAGCAATTTCCGTCCCCAGCCGTGGCTGCTGATTATGACATCCTCGTGGATGAAAAGCAGGTATGGAGATCCGGATATATTGGCCGAGTCGTTATATACCTCTGCTATAGGACGTGCGTCTGCTCTGTTGTCTGTGACATGTATATCAAGTGTGATGCCGGCTGTGCGTTTGAGCGCGTCGATGCAGCCATTACATTTGTCGGGGTCGATGCTGCATATGATTACTGATAGCCTATCGGATGAATACATGTGTGAGCGTGATGTTTATGCGAATTTACGAATTATTTTTGTACTTTTGTCATTATGCAGTTTGAGTCTACTCATGCGCCGCTTGTGTCGGTGGTCATCCCCAATTACAATCATGCTCCGTACTTGCAGGAGCGCATAGAAAGCGTGTTCGGGCAGGAGATGGACGACATGGAGGTGATACTTCTCGATGACTGTTCCACCGACAGCAGCCGCGAAATCATAGAGCGGTACAGAGGCCATGACAAAGTAAGCCATATCGTATGCAATGACAGCAACTCGGGTTCTACTTTCGCCCAGTGGAAACGCGGTATCGGATTGGCGCGTGGCAAGTATGTTTGGATCGCTGAGAGTGATGACAGCGCGGATGCCGGTTTCCTTTCGGTGCTTGTCCCGCTCCTTGAAGCTCATCAAAAGGCAGTGGTGGCATACTGCGGGTCGCATATCATCGATGCCTCCGGGAGTGTCATCCAGGGGGCTGATTGGGACCGCATGGGGAAGAAAGCACCACGTGTAGAGCTGCTTGACCCACATACGATGATACGCCGCAATCTGCTGATGAACAACGGTATCTACAATGCATCGATGGCTGTTTTCAGGCGCGAGACGGCACCTGCGATTGATTCGCGTCTGACATCCATGCGTTTTTGCGGCGACTGGTGGTTTTGGGCTGAGCTGGCTATGCGTGGCGATGCCATAAGGCTTCGTGAGCGGCACAACTATTTCCGCCAGCATTCCCGTAAGGTATCTCCATCGGCTTCAAAGGAGGGGCTGACTTATCGGGAGGGTTTCACGGTCATAAACGCCATGGCGGATTTTCTTGACCTAAGCCAACGGCAGCGCGAGGTGCTTGCCGGGCGGACATTGAAGCGGCTGAAGCGTTTCCCGGCATTGTCTCCTCGGTGCAACGTGGAGATCCGCAGTGGCTTCGAGCGGTTGCTGCGCGGCGACGGATGGCGCAGTCCGGTGAAGCTCAGACTGTTGTATGAACTTGACAAGGTGATGAATTTTTCGCATCTGCATGATTGAAATATGCTTATATCGCTTATAATCTCTACATATAATGCCCCTGTGGCGTTGCGGCGCACATTGGAGAGCGTCGTGTCACAGACGGAATATCCCCACGAGGTGATAGTCGCCGACGACGGCTCGACGGATGAGACTGCCGAGGTGGTCAGACGGTTTGCAGCATCGGCGCCTTTCGCGGTCAGGCATGTATGGCATGAAGACACCGGGTTTCGTCTCGGTGCAATCCGTAACAAAGCGATAGCCGGGGCGGAGGGCGATTATATCGTGCAGATTGATGGCGATATACTCCTGCATCCGCGTTTTGTGGAGGATCACAGACGGTATGCACGCCGGGGCGCGTTTGCTTGCGGTAGCCGTGTACTTCTCGGTCAGAAGTTGACAGACGAGATATTCCGCGACGGTATCCGCCGGATAACTCCATGGACTCGCGGAATCCTTAACCGTAAAAATGCGTTGCGGTCTGCGATGCTCGCGTCGGTGGTTGATGCTGTTGCATCGAGCCGCCTGAAATACCGTGGATGCAACATGGCTTTCTGGCGTGACGACCTTGTGGCGGTCAACGGTTATGATGAGAATTATCGTGGCTGGGGATGCGAGGACCATGACTTGGTGGCACGTCTGATCAACCATGGGGTGAAGTTCGTGGCTCTGCGCCATGTGGCTGTGTGCTATCATATGTGGCATCCGTCGTCAAAGGCTACGGATTCATTCGAGCGCAACAACCGTCTGCTTGCCGAGACCCGCGCCAGCGGACGTGTAAAATGTGAAAACGGACTTGATAGCCATATAGAAAAATGAAACTGCAGCTACATCCCGATTATCAGCATCTTGAAGCGTTTGTACGCTCCATACCCTCGCATGGATATGCTGAGGAAGAGGTATGCTGGAACAGACGTAACGTAGTGGAAAGGGTCAAGACTCCTGACGGCCAGCAGGACGTAATCGTAAAGCGATTCAAGCCTGTAGGTTTTTTCAAAGGACTCATATATACCTTTTTCCGTAAATCCAAAGCCCGGAGAGCCTATGAAAATGCTCTGTATCTGCTCCGCAACGGCATAGGTACTGCTCTGCCGATAGCCTACATCGAGGAACGCCGGATGGGGGTGTTCCGTGCCGGGTATTTTGTCAGCTCGTATCTGCCATATGCTACGGTCATAGACATGTATATGCCCGAGCGGGCTTCGGACAGCGAGCGTGCGGAGATACAGAGGGGGCTTGTGGCGTTTCTCGTGGACCTGCACTCGCGAGGTATTGTGCCGCAGGACTTCAACATGGACAATATATTCTATCACCGCGATGCTGAAAGCGGCGAGCTTAAGTTTTCGCTTATAGACATAAACCGTATGGCTACGGGCCGGCACACTGGCACACGCGATGCCATGAAAGCATTGTCACAGGTCGGGGTCAATGTGTGGTGGCTAAGGGATTTTGTCACCTACTACCATGACTTGACCGGGGCTGATTGTGATGAGTGTGCATACCAGATACTTGCATTCAGTCGCCGCAGGATGAGGCGTAAACGGCTTTTGAAGAAACTTTAGCGCGTGATTTCGCTCTCATACGGGTATGACGATCATTGGCCGGCTGGTGTCAAAGAGCAGTTTGTGGGCGAGCGAGGGGTTGAATATGCGGGTGAACGCATTGCGGCGTTTGTTAGGGATGACGATGATGTCCACACGGTATTTTTTGAGCAGGGAGTTGACATCGTCGGCTACGTTAGCCTGACGTATCTCTGCCGGTTTGCAGCGGAATGACGGGAAGTGGTCGCCGCAATATCTGAGCAGGGCATCCATGCTCTCGGCCGATGATTTCGCGGACTTTTTTGATACAACATTTACTATAGATACATCGAGCGGAAACGAACTGAGCAGACGGTACAGCTCATCAAGAGCCAGAAGGTCGGTCTGGTCCATGTTGCCGAAAAACAGAGCCGATGCATCAGTGCCGGGTGTCAACGGGGGGGTGTCGTCAGGCACGGTAAGCACTGTGTACCGGCAGGTGTCTATTACTTCGGCGGTGACACTGCCGAGCATTTCGCGCTGCTTTTGTGATGAGCTTCGTGTACCCATGACTATGAGCATAGGTTTCAGTTCACGTGCGGTCTGGCGTATGACTTCTTCGGGTATCCCTTCCTCTACTTGAGAGGTGAAACGTACCGGGGGCAGCGAGCCGTCCTTGATACGGTTTTTCACATCGTCACACACATGCTCCATAAGGGAGTGTGCCTTGGCCTCCATATCCAAGGTCTCTTTGCTGCGTGCTGTTTCGCTTGAAAATGTCAGGGCATCGTTGAGCGGGTTGTTGATGCCGACAGGCGGCACTATATAAGCGTGGAGCAACACTATGCGTGCTTTGTGCGCAGCGGCAATCCTGAAAGCGAAATAAATGGCGGCCTGCGGAGCGGGGCTTTCGTCGACGGGTACTATGATTACCGGGTCGCTGTCCGACGAGGCCGATACGGCCTTGTCGCCTTTGGCGGGGCATAGCAGATCGCTGCTTTCGATGATGCGGAGCGCGAGGGGGAGATCCGACTCTTTGATGCGCACTCTGACTCCTGATGAGACCACCGGCTGCAGCAGGTTGACATTCTGGAGCGTGACCATGATGCCTTCCGATTCAAGCATGGATTTGAGCACAAGGGCTTTTTCGTAGGTGTGGATTGCGATGGTGATGAGACGGTCTTCCATAAGTTGTGATGCGTATGCTTTGATATATATTAACAATGCGCAATGATGCTGTCAGGTTCATTGCGCATTGTGTGTTTTTGCTAAACAAAAAATGGCTTTACGCCGACTCCGTCTCACGGAGTATGTCGCAAGCCATGTCGTATATTGTGGTGTCGTCAAGCACTACGATGCCACCGCCAGGACCGGGTTCGATGTGTACACCGCAGTTTTTGCCAAACTGGTAGTTGCTGCCGCCGAAGTAGTTGCGCACGGTCTGTACGGTTATGTTGAGCTTATCGGCGATACGGTGCATACTACCGTCGGGCAGACTGTCTTTGAGGCGACGTAGGTCGTTGAATGTGATAGTTTTTGTCATGATACTTAGAATATTTAGTATTAGGTATTAAGTTAGTTTATGGCCTGCTGGGCAGGTGCTTTGTTTATCTTGTGACAATATAGCATGATTTGTCGGGAAATGCAAATCTTTTTGCCAATAATTTTGTATGTTTTTTAGCAGATGCTTATGATAAGCCACGTAGAAGGCTTATACCGAAAGCGTTAGATGATTTCTACGGCCTTGCGGTCAATCCATGCACGGTGCTGGTTGTCGATTTCCACGTCGAGCCACACGGATTTGACCGAGTCGGTGCGTGTGGTTACGCTGTCAAGTATGCGCATCTTTGTGCCTTCGTGAAGCAGTATGGCTTCTTCCGATCGGTCACGCGGAGCGCGTGGAGAGGTGGACAGTATGGTGGACGGGACTATGATGACAGCCTTGTCGGTAGCTTGGCACAATGCGGCGTTGCGAGCCGACAGGAATCCGGATATGACAGCGAGTATCAGCACTATGAATCCACCGAAGAAACCGATTTTTCGCCATATCACCGACGGACAGAACATATACAACGCTATCGCCCCAAGAAAGACCAAGAAGCCCCCGAAAGCTATCCACGCCCAAGAGTTGCTGTGGAGGGTGAGAGAAGCGGTGTCGAGCATGTTGCCTATCAGGGTGCCGCGTTCGGCGGGTCGGTCGATCAGCCTGGAGTTGACAAACTCAAGGTTGGTGCGGGCATCGGCGTTGGTGGGGTCAAGCCTGAGGGCCCGTTCGTAAGCTACGACGGCTTGTCCCGGTTTGCCCATGCGGTACATGGCGTTGCCGAGATTGTAATAAAGGTCGGTAGATGTGCCGAGGCTGTCGATTGCTGTCTGGTATAATGTGGCTGCTTCCATGTAGTTGTCGGCGGTGTAGGCCGAGTCGGCTTGCTGTATGATGGCCGGTTGGGCCGCATGGAGCATGGGGGTCGCTATGGCGAATATTAGCGAGGCCAGTAATATGTGGATTTTCATGTCGTTGTGGCTATGAGTGTGGTGTGATGTTAGTCGGTATGGACTTCGGTATCTTATTTCTTCCGTATGGATGAGAGGGTGTTGATGACCTCCGATGCTTCCTTGTACAGGCTGCCCATCTGTTCGTCGCTGCCCATGGGGGTGTAACGAGCCATCTCGCATTGGTCGAGGATAGATATAAGGCGGTCTGTGACGGCATCGTCAGCTCCGAAGTCGTGCAGCTTTTCGCTGACATTTTCGCGTGAAAGCTGGGATGCCGGCATGGACAGCTTGTCACTGAGGAAACCCCACATGGCCTGCAGCACGGCTTCATAAAACTTGTCGCTGTCGCGAGAGTCCATATGCCCCTTGGCAGAGCGCAGACGTTTGCGTGCTTCCTTGCTTGCGCGGGCCATGCGTGTGCCGGTCACGTCGGCGGCCATGCGCATGTGGCGGCGGTTGGTATAAAATACTCCGCCAAGGACTCCGATAGCCGCGAGGTATAGCAGCCAGTACCATATCCGGTCTATGACGAGGTTGTTGCCGTGTGATGGGGTGGCTCCGTGAAGGTGTATGTGGCGGATGTCGGTATTTTTTGAAGCGATGTCCTGGCGTGATGAGACTGCGTTGCCCGCGCCTTGCGACACTTTTATATCAAACGGGTTTGTGGTCAAGGTCACGTATTGGCGTTTGGCTGGGTCGAAATATACGAACTTGTCGCTGCCGATGCGGAATTGGCCGACCTGACGCGGTACGAAAGTATAGTTGATGGTCATCGTGCCTGATACGTTGCCTCCCTGTACGCGGGTGTCTATGTCGCTCTGCGGCTCGTACAGTTCGAATTCCGTCGGGAAGTCGAGTGTGGGTTCTTTCAGGTATTTGATGTTGCCTGTGCCTGAAATCGTATATATAAGCGTGGCGGCATCGTCGGTGCGGAAAGTGGTGCCGACAAGCCGGCTGTCGACGTTAAACGTCCCCACTGCCCCTGAAAATCCCTCAGGCTGGGGCGTAGGCAGCGGCTGTATGTTGGTAGATGCAGTGTTGCTGCTGACCTTTATCTGCTTTTCGGTGGGGTTGCTGACGGTCATCAGACCCATGTTGATGCGCTCATATTGCACGACTGTGATGTCGTAGTTGCCCGAATTGATGGTAAGTTTGCCGCTTCGTTGGGGGAAGAGGATGCACTTTTTGAGTACGGCTGTCATGTAGTTCTGGCCGTTGAGGGTCTCGACCTCGTTGAGGGCGGGCTGTACGTCAAGCTCCTGTATCAGGAATCCATCGAATGACGGCTGCAAAGTCGGCATGAAGGATGATATCTGGTACTTGGTGTAGAGCTTGATGGTGCAGACTATGGCTTCCTGCTCGTAAGCTTGTGACTTTGAGAGGATGATTCGTACAAAGACATCGTTGGCGTTGACTGCACGGCCGCTGCTCTGGGTGGCTATGTCGTTCATGTCGACAGGAGGGTAGTTGCCGCGATGATTGCCCCTTCCTTGACCTTGGTCCGGGTCTTGTTGTCCGGGTATGGCGTTGCCGATGTTAAATTCAATCGGACGTGAGGTATATCTCTTCCCGTCGACGGTTACGCTAAGAGCCGGAACCGACACTTTGCCGGCTTTGTCGGCTCGGTATGTGAATACGTAGTCGGTGCTTGACGATGAGGTAACTGCTCCGTTTATCACCGAGTAACTCGAGCGGCTTGAAGTCGCCGGACCGTATATGAAGGTGCAGCCGGCAATCTGTGGTTGCCTCGGAGGGGTCGCCGTAGCGTTGTTGAGGCGGAAAGTCAGCGCGAATTTGTCGCCCTCTCTGACCATGCCTCTTGGGGCTATGGCTTCAAAGCTGATTTGTTGTGCCGAGAGGCTTGCTATGGTGCAGAAAGTGACTAATGTCAGAAATATAAGTCGTTTCATATCCGGTGTGGTGTCAGGGCTTACCAGGGTTTGGCTATCTGCCGGCGGTTGGCTTTTGTCTCTTTGGCCTTCTCTGCATTGATGCGTGCGCGGGTGGCTTTCTCTTCGTTTTCCATCGCCTTCAGTATCTGCTCGGCGTTTTGGTCGCTGATGCCGCCCTGCTGCTTGTTTTGCTGCTGGTCTTGCTGTTGCTGTGGTTGCTGCTGGTTCTGGTTGTCCTGGTTTTCGTCTTTATTTTCGTTTTTATCTTTGTCTTGTTGCTGGTCTTGTTTGTCTTGCTGCTGTTCGTTATCCTTGTCTTTATCCTTATCTTGGTTTTGGTCCTGGTTTTGCTGCTCTTGGAGCTTCTTCTGGGCCAGGCGGAGATTCTGGCGAGCCTTGTCGTTGTCAGGATTGCGGCGCAAGGCGTTTTTATAATGTTCAATGGCAGGCTGGTACTGCTCGGCATTGTAAGCGAGATTGCCGAGATTGTATGCTGCCAATTCGGCCAGATGGGTGTCGCGGGCCGATGTGCTCAACGATGACAGCAGCTGTTGTGCCTCTTGGATGGTCTTGTTGGGAGCGTCGGGAGTATTCGTGCCTCCCTGCCGTATCAGGGAGGCCGCGAGGTTGAACACAGCCGTTTCGGATGCCTGATTGGCTTCGATAGCTTTGCGGTACTGGACTTCGGCTTCAGCATACCGCTTGTCGCGGTAGAGTTTGTTGCCGGCAGCGATGAAGTTGCGTTCCTGCTTGTTGGACTCGTATCCGTCGGAGGTCTTGTCGGCAGCAGCGTGTGCATCTGTGGCCATAGCCCCGGAAATGCAAGCGACAAGAAGAATAAGGGATAATATACGGCTCTTCATGTGTGGAGATTCAATGTTTGGAGAAGAAATTGTAGCGTGTCAGCCACTTTATCTTGCGGTTGAGGATGAAGATGTTGACAACCACCAATACGAGGGCAAGCCATGCAAGGATGTTGAACTGCTCTGCAGCCGGGCTGTGGTGGCGGCGTGTAAACTCGGCATCGCCGAGATTGTTGAGGTTGTCGTCGAGGTCGGATACCACCGAGGGGCTGTTGGCGTTGAGGTATATGCCGCCACCGGCTTTGGCGATTTCCTCTCCCATGGCCTCGTTGAGGACTGTGATTACTTCCTGTCCGCTGTCGTCACGCATAAATTCGGTATGCTGCCTGTTGAGGGGTATCGGTGCTCCTTGGGGTGTGCCTACACCTACTACGTCGACACGTATGCCTGATTTTTCGGCCGATTTGGCTGCACCCACGGCATCATCTTCGAAGTTCTCGGCATCGGTGATGACGACAATGGCTTTGGGCATGTCGGAATCGGGGGTGAATGACGAAGCAGCCATGTCTATGGCGGCTCCGATGGCTGTCCCCTGGGTGGGGACTATCCCGGTATTGATGCTTGAGAGAAACATCTTGGCTGAGATATAGTCCGACGTGATGGGTAGCTGAGTGTAGGCATCTCCGGCAAACACTATCAGGCCGATTTTGTCGTTGCTCATTTTGTCGATGATTTTCTCAAGTATGTTTTTGGCTTTGTTGAGGCGGCTTTGTCCCGATGGGTTGTTGGTCGTCGATGCGAGCATTGAGTTTGATACGTCAAGGCACACCATCAGTTCGATGCCTCGCGAAGTGACGGTCTCATTGCTTCCCTCGGCACTGGCATTGTTGGCTACGGGACGGGCCAAGGCAACAATCATAAGGGCAAGTGCAGCCATTTCTACCGAAAGTTTTATGCCCCCCATGTATTTCGATGCGTCAGGCATCAGGTGGCTGAGGATGGCGATATGTCCGAATCGGCGGAGTTTGCGCTTGCCTGACCATCTGGCCCAGAACCATAGTCCGACAATGGCCGGGATGAGCAGCAAGAGATAAAGCAGACCGGGATAGACAAAACTAATCATATGATAGTGTGGATTAATTATCAAGGGATGGTACGTAGCAGCGAGTGGCGCAGCAGGATTGACAATGTGAACAACCCTATAGCAAGAGCCATCCATATCATGTAGTCATCCTCGGTGGCGGTGTAGTTATGCACGTCAAGTTTGGTTTTCTCCATGGAGTCGATCTGGGCGAATATCTCCGATAGGGCCTTGTTGTCGGTGGCGCGGAAATATTTGCCCCCTGTGGTCGACGCTATCTTGCGGAGTGTCACTTCGTCGATGACCACCGGCATGGGCACATACTCGATGCGTCCGAAAGCGTTTTGCTGGGGGAAGAGGGCGTTGCCGTTCGTGCCGATGCCTATGGTGTAGACTTTGATGCCGTATTTCTTTGCTATTTCGGCGGCTGTAAGCGGAGCTACTACGCCGGTGTTGTTGCTTCCGTCGGTGAGGAGTATTATGGCTTTGGATTTGGCTTTGCCTTCGCGGATGCGGTTGATGGAGGTTGCCAGACCGTCGCCTATGGCAGTGCCGTCGGCTATCATGCCCATATTGATGTCGTTGATATAGTTTGACAGCACGGCGCGGTCATTGGTCATCGGCACTGCCGTAAAGCTTTCGCCGGCGAAGATTACCACTCCGATATTGTCGCTCTCGCGTCCGGCAATGAATTTCTTGGCTACGGTTTTTGCCGCCTCGAAGCGGTCGGGTTTGAAGTCGCGGGCAAGCATACTGCCGGAGATGTCCATGGCGATGACAAGGTCGGAGCCGTAGATGCTCGATGCGCTCCAGCTGTCACGTTTCTGTGGGCGGCAGATTACTATTATAAGACATGCAATGGCCAGAAGCTTCAGCAGGAAACAGAAGTGCAGCAGGTACACTTTCCATGACCTTGGCAGCTTGGCAAGAGGCTGCAGTGTGGATACTCCAAGCGAAGCGTTGTTGCGTGGAAGCGTCCTGATATACCATAATATGATAGGGATAAACAGCAGGAACAGCCAGAGATAATGCGGATTAGCAAACTGCATATCGGGTAGTGGAGGTTAGTTTTTAGGGTTGGTGGTTTGTGGGGCTGCGGCCTGTGAATCGCTGTCACCGCTTGCGTCGTCGGCCGGCTCCACGGGCTTGGTGTCTTCGACGAATTGCATTGCATTGTTAAATGCCTGTACATTGTCGTCAGGCAGCGGACGCTGGGCGGCGAATTTGACAAAGTCGGCTATCTCAAGGATCTGGCTCATATGTCGCCGTGGCATACGTGTGGCTTCGTTGCGTTCAAGGGCATGGAGAATCTGTGTCGTTGTCATCTCCATGGCGTTGATACCGAAGCGTTTGTCAAGATACACACGGAGTATGTCGGTGAGACGTGTGTAAAATTCTTTTTCCCGTCCCTGCTCGCACAGGTGCTGTGCACGCAGAGTGTTGAGGGCGCGGACGGCGCGGTCATAGGGCGGTTCTTCGGGCTTGCGCAGCTTGATGCTGATTTTGCCTTTTTTGGCATAGTGGAAATAGAGTATGATGCCGGCGGCTATAAGCACTACGGCTACTATCAGCCAAAACCACCATGTCGACATGAAGTCGGGCAGGAAGTCGAAGAAATGGCGCTCTCCGTCCTGCGCATCGGCATAGTCGTGTATGGTGGTCAGCGAATCGACGTTGGCAGGAATCACCTTCAACACCGGCCGGTCGGATGCGATGGTGTCACCGAGTGGACCTACATACAATATCGGTTTCAGCGTATATACACCCGAATCAAACGACTGCAGTATGATGCGCCGCTTGATTTCTTCGATACCGTTGCCGAGGTTGGAGGTGTCGGACGATGCTTCGCCGACAATCTCCACGTTGACGGCCATAGAGTCTGCCGGGATGACGATGCGACCACGTTCGGCGGTAGGTTTGACCACGATCACATTGAGCGATGTGACCCGTCCCATCATCAATGTAGCCGAATCCAGCTTCGACTCAATCCTGACGCTTTGTCCGCGCATACAGGGGGCAGCTATGAACAGGAGTGCCAGACTTATGGCTGACAAGAGACGGCGGCAAGGGGGCATATGGCAGATGGTTGTTGTCGACATATGGTTGAGATGCTTGTTAATCTGACGTAGTGGGCGTTTAGGCATAAGAAATAGTCGTACTGCAATGCTTTGATGCGGCGTATGGGTTTTTCACCGACCGGCTCCTCTGCGCTTGAACAGCCCCATCAGAGCCTTTACGAAATCCTCGTCGGTGGCTATGCTCGTCATGTCGATGCGCGAGCGTTTGAACACTGCATCCATGCGTTGCTGCCGTTCGTACCACCAGCGGCCATAGGCTTTGCGGACTGAAGAACTTGATGTGTCCACCCAGCGTTCGGCACCGGTCTCAAGGTCGCGCATACGTATCAGACCTATGGGCGGCAGGGCAGTGTCACGCTTGTCATAAACCTGTATGCCTATGACATCATGCCTGTTTGACGCTATGGAAAGTGCCTGCGAATAGTCGTGCGTGTCTATGAAGTCGCTTATCAGAAATGTCGTGGTGCGTTTTTTCAGCGCATCGGTGAAGTATCGCAGAGCGGCTGATATGTCAGTGCCTACGCCTTGTGGCTGGAAGTCGAGGAGTTCGCGGATGATGAAAAGCACGTGGCGGCGACCTTTTTTGGGAGGAATGAATTTCTCGATGCGGTCAGAGAAAAACAGTACGCCTATCTTGTCGTTGTTGGTGATAGCACTGTAGGAGATAGTAGCTGCGATTTCTGCGATTACTTCCCGCTTTTCGTCGCCTACAGCTCCGAACAGGCGGCTGCGTGACACATCGACAAGGAGCATGACAGTGAGCTCGCGCTCTTCCTCATAGACCTTTACATAGGGCTTGTTGTGGCGGGCGGTGACGTTCCAGTCTATGTCGCGGATGTCGTCGCCGTACTGGTATTCGCGCACCTCCGCAAAGGTCATGCCTCGGCCTTTGAAGGCGCTGTGGTATTCGCCTGCAAATATGTTCTGAGACAAGCCACGAGTCTTGATCTCGATCTTGCGTACTTTTTTAAGAAGTTCGTTGGCTTCCATATTAAGAATACCGTGGCGGCGTGTCAGGGTACCTCTACCTTGTCGAGGATGTTGGATATGATTTCGTCGGTGGTGATGTTGTTGGCTTCAGCCTCGTAGGTGAGTCCGATGCGGTGGCGCAGCACATCGTGGCAGACAGCCCTCACGTCCTCGGGGATGACGTAGCCGCGTCCGCGCAGGAATGCGTAAGCACGCGCAGCGCGGGCGAGAGAGATTGACGCACGCGGCGACGCTCCGAAAGCTATGATGTTCTTGAGGTCCTCCAGACCGGCATCTTCAGGATTACGTGTAGCAAACACGATGTCGATGATATACCGCTCGATTTTCTCGTCGAGGTATATCTGTTTGACCACTTCCTGCACTTCGATGATTTCCTCCGGGCGCAGCAGTGGACGTATCTCTTTCTTTTCGGCACTGATATTCTGGCGGATGATGACTTTCTCCTCGTCCTTGGACGGATAGCTGATGATTACTTTGAGCAAGAAGCGGTCGACCTGAGCCTCCGGCAGGGGATAGGTGCCTTCTTGTTCGATGGGGTTCTGGGTAGCCATGACGAGAAACGGATCGTCAAGGCGGAATGTGCGGTCGCCGAGGGTCACTTGACGCTCCTGCATGGCCTCAAGCAACGCGCTCTGCACCTTGGCCGGAGCGCGGTTGATTTCGTCAGCCAGCACGAAGTTTGCGAAAATAGGACCCTTTTTGATTTCAAACTTCTCGTTTTTGACGCTATAAATCATCGTGCCTATGACATCGGCGGGAAGCAGGTCAGGAGTAAACTGTATGCGGCTGTATTTAGCATCGATGACTTGCGCGAGGGTCTTGATGGCGAGAGTCTTGGCCAGACCGGGGACGCCTTCGAGCAATACGTGTCCGTCGGCAAGCAATGCTATGAGCAGCGAATCTATTAGGTGTTTTTGCCCGACTATCGTCTGGTTCATACCCTGGTTGACAAGATGCATGAAATTGCTCTTTGAGGCCACGAGGTCGCCTAATTTTCTGATGTCTACCTGATCAGTCATAATTAATGGAGGTTTTTCCTATTGTGATTGTATTTTTAGATTTCTGTAGAGGGCATCCTTGTGCCGGATGTGGCCGATGCCGTATAGAGAGATAGCGTGTGATGACAGGGATAAGAGCATATAATATCCCATATCAGACACAAAATTATACTTTATAACAATTTCCCTGTATGTGCAGATTGTTATATTTTGTTATTTAAAGTTGCGTACTCCAAATGTTTAATCTTTTTTCAGTAAACATAGAAGTCGTTTGAGACGCTGTTTATGCACAGCGGATGCCGCATCACTGGAATCGTGCGTAGATTTCGGCTGCCAGCAGTCTGGCTTGTTTGATGTCATCGGGATTTGAAGGGTTGGCAGGGATGGATGAAGGTGTGGGAATGTTTACTACGGTGCCTGGGAGGGTTCGTTCGGGATGCCCTAACACATCTTTGTTGGCCTCATAGATATATACCCAGAAATTGCGGTCGCCGTAATAGTCCTTGGCCATATGTGTGATATAGCGTCTGACTGTGACAGTATCGGTGCAAAGGATATCCGCAGTTGCTGAGACCGCAGGGTGGTAACTATCGGCAGCGATGTCGTCGGTTACGGATATGACGGAGTCGGTGTATTCCGCAGTTTCTTCATAAGTATCGCCGTACTCCTCGCTGTCTGCCATCTCGCGGTTGGTATATACCAGCGCGGCCACCAAATAGCCTATTATCGCCCCGATGGCTATGCCGAGACATAGCCAACCGAGCCGGTATTGGCGTGATGGGGCTGCCGGTGCGGTGGGGGCAAGGGAGGCAGGCATCGGCACAGCTGTGGACACAGGGGCAGTGTTCTCAGCCCCGGTAATTTCGGGAGTGTCGGTGGGCGTCCGTTCCGTGGTGGCTGTTGCAGCGGCTGTCTGCTGGGGTTCTTTTGGGGTTGCTGCATCGGACGGTATGGCAGATATGTCGGTTTCGGCAGAATCGTCGTGACGGTCGTCGGAAAGGGGAGTGGTGGTGCCGCCGTCTGTCGAAGATCGGAGCGGTGGTTGTACCTCCGATGCGGCGATGTCAAGAGCGGCATTGTCGCTGAGTTCCACCGGCTCGAACATGGCAAACGGTTCATTGACGGACTCTGAGAAGCTTTCGTCAGGAGCGAATACCACGGTAGCATTGCCGTCTTTGTCCTCTATCGCGGCGAAGGTACCGATGGCTGGCAGGTAGGCTTTTTCTCCATCGCATAGCATCCCCTTGATATGTTCGGTAAGGGAGGTGATGAATGACATGGCCTCGTCGGCGGGGATGTCGGCTGAAGTAGCCACCATCTGTGCAAACTGCTGCAACGTCAGAGTTTTGTCCATTGCCTGTGGTGATGAGTCTGGTTTTACAAGCGTTTGTTGATAGCCTTCAGCAGGGAGGAGCTGCCCTTGAACTCCATCGATAGATGCGGCGGGAGCAGTACTTGGCGGCCGGTTGACAGGTCGCGGTCTATACGTTCGTCCTCTTTGACCGTGACAAAAGTGCCGAATCCTGGCAGAGCGACTGAGTCGCCTTGCAAGGCGCACTGCACGAGGCATCCACGCATAGTGTCAAGTATCTTGGAAGCCTTTTGTGGGGTCAGGTTGTTGTCGAGAAATTGCTGGTCCATACGTGAGTGGAGCTAATCGATCAGTTTGTCACGCAGGGCATACCGTGGGCGACCTTTGACCTCTGTAAATATTTTGCCGATATACTCTCCCACAATGCCTATGGCTATGAGAATCAAGCTGCCGAGAAACCATACCGACAGCATGATTGATGCCCAGCCGGAAATCGTTTCGCGGAAAAAATGTGAATACATCACATATCCGCCTACTATCAGGTCGATAATCAGCAGCACCAATCCGACCGTAAAAATCCATCTCATAGGCCGGGCTGAGAAGCTCGTGATGCCGTCGATAGAGAAACTCAGCATCTTTTTAAGCGGATATTTGGATTCTCCGGCCACGCGTGCCGCACGGCTGTAGGTGACTATGGCCGTGTCGAGGCCGATTTGAGGGATGATGCCTCGCAGAAACAGGTTGCTCTCGCCGTAAGCACTCAGCAGATTGAGTGCGCGGGCTGACATCAGGCGGTAATCGGCGTGGTCATATACGGTGTCCAATCCCATGGATTTCTGGAATGAATAGAATGCATGGGCTGTGTTGCGTTTGAACCAAGTATCAGTGTCGCGGTTGCTGCGCACACCGTAGACGATTTCTTTGCCGTCAAGATATGCTTTGACCATCTCCCTTATCGCAGCCGGGTCATCCTGGAGGTCTGCGTCGATTGAAACGGCTGCATCGCAGTGGTCTTTGACCTCCATCAATCCGGCCAGCAGAGCATACTGGTGTCCACGGTTGTGGGCAAGGGATATGCCCTTGATGCGTTGGTCGGCGGCATGTAGCTCTGTAATCACCTGCCATGTGCTGTCACGGCTGCCGTCATTGCTGCACATCACATAACTTGCCGGGTCGATCAGACCTTCGGACTGCATACTATCAAGCAGCTTGAGAAGCGTGGACGCTGTTATGGGGAGGGCTTCCTGCTCGTTGTAACAGGGTATGACTATAGCGATTACCGGGGCTTTCATGGTGGCGTAGCTGATAAGGTACTTAGCGGAATATCAATAGGCTCGTGCAAATATTACACGCTGTTTTGACGGCTTGCCTGTGACCATGCATGTGCCGGGTGTGGTATCTCCGTCCAAAGGAATACAGCGGATAGTGGCTTTGGTCTCCTCCTTGATTTTGTCTTCGGTCTCGGGAGTGCCGTCCCAGTGTGCAAGTATGAAGCCGCCTTTTTCTATCTCCACCTTGAACTCGTCGTAAGTCTCTACGGTGCGTGTCATGGACTCGCGGAGTTTGAGGGCTTTCTGGAATATGTTGCTCTGGATTTCCTCCAAGAGGCTCTGCACGTAGTCCTCTATTCCTTCGAGAGGTACTACGGTCTTTTCGAGCGTGTCGCGGCGCATGACCTCTATGGTTCCGTTGGCTATGTCGCGGGCTCCGAGTACGAGGCGCACGGGGACACCCTTCAGCTCGTAGTCGGCAAACTTGAATCCGGGACGCTTATTGTCGGCATTGTCGTATTTGACCGATATGTCGCGTGCCCGCAGATTGTCGACTATCGGAGCCACCACCTTGTCTACTTCGGCAAGCTGCTCGGCGTTTTTCGAAACAGGTACGATGACCACCTGTATCGGGGCGAGGTGGGGTGGGAGTACGAGTCCGTTGTCGTCGCTGTGGGTCATGATGAGTGCGCCCATAAGGCGTGTCGATACACCCCATGAGCTTGCCCAGACATATTCGGGCTTGTTGTCCTTGTTGACAAATGTCACGTCAAATGCCTTGGCGAAGTTCTGTCCGAGGAAGTGGCTCGTGCCGCTCTGTAGGGCCTTGCCGTCCTGCATCATGGCTTCGATGGTGTATGTGTTGAGTGCACCGGCAAAGCGTTCGTTGGCACTCTTTACACCTTTGATGACAGGGACTGCCATATATTTTTCGGCGAAGTCGGCGTAAACGTTTATCATCTGTACGGTGCGGTCCTCGGCTTCTTCGGCTGTCGCGTGGGCGGTGTGGCCTTCCTGCCACAGGAACTCGGCTGTGCGGAGGAACATGCGGGTGCGCATTTCCCAGCGCATCACATTGGCCCACTGGTTGCAGAGGATAGGCAGGTCGCGGTAGCTCTGTATCCAGTTTTTATACGTCCCCCATATGATAGTCTCCGAGGTGGGGCGCACTATAAGCTCCTCTTCCAGACGGGCTTCGGGGTCTACGATGACACCGTTGCCGTCGGGGTCGTTTTTGAGACGGTAGTGGGTGACCACGGCACACTCTTTGGCGAAGCCCTCCACGTGTTCGGCCTCGCGGCAAAGGAAGGATTTGGGAATGAGCAGGGGGAAATAAGCATTCTGTACGCCTGTCGCCTTAAACATCTTGTCGAGCGTCTGCTGCATCTTTTCCCAGATCGCGTAGCCGTAGGGCTTGATTACCATGCATCCTCGCACTGCTGACTGCTCTGCGAGATCCGCTTTCACTACGAGTTCGTTGTACCAGCGGGAATAGTCCTCGCTGCGCTTGGTGAGGTCTTTGAGTTCTGCCATTATATTCTGTGATGTTATTATTGAGCTTGTTAATGTTGAGCCTGATGATTCCCACAAAGTTAGCAAAAAATAGGCATATCATGCAATGCTTTTGTGACAACGTAAGTTATGGAACGGAGATATGCGTATTGGACCCTAAACATATGCGTTAACATCTTCTGATTTTTATTGGGTCAATATGAGTCCATCATCAAGAAAGTCCGCAGGGGTAGGTGGGTTATGCCGTCATAGTCTTTGGGCTTCGTCATAGGGTTCATGGAAACCACATATTTGGGATAGTTGTCACGAATCTTCATCAGGTTGCCAAATTCTCTTTCGATCGTTGATGCATTCGTCAAAAGATAGGCCACTTGTATATAGATGGGTTTGCCACCTTTTTCTGCCGCGAAATCAATCTCTCCGTTAGGAAGAGTGCCTACTGCCACGTTATAGCCGGTATTTTTAAGATGAAGATAAACGGCATTTTCCATGACTTTCTCTATATCCTTTGCGCGGTTACTGCCGACAAGTAGATTTCTCAACCCTAAATCTTCAAAGTAATATTTGTCGTTGCTTTCAAGCAACCGTTTGCCATGGATGTCGTAACGCTTCACTTTGCTTATAATGTATGCGTTGGATGCGGCTTTCAGATAATTTATCGCTGAAATAGGTGTCAGTTGCACCCTTTGCGATTTAAGATATTTAGACAGTGAGGTGGCTGAAACCAATTGCCCAGTGTTGTCGCTGAGATACGACATCAAGTTTTCAAATAGGGTGACATTGCGGAGACCCTCACGTTGTACCACATCTTTCAGTACGATAGTGTTATAAATATTCTGAATATATTCCCAGACCATATCTTCGTTGTCAAGGCCAAGGCGATACAAGTGGGGCAGTCCGCCAAATGAAAGGTACAGTTCAAGGCTCTCAGCCAAATCTTCCAAATTGTGGAATCGCAGAAATTCCTGGTAGGAAAGACTTTGTATGTGGATATCGATATAACGGCCGCCGAGATATGTTGACAGTTCGGATGAGAGCATTTTGGCATTGCTCCCTGTCACTATTATCTGACATTCTTCATCGGCATTGAGGCTTCTCAACGAGTTCTCAAATCCGTCAATATCTTGGACTTCATCAATCAGCAGGTAGTTGTCTCCATCCTCCGGGAATTTGTCAGCAATATGAGCCGACAGATCGGAATCATTTTTAATGGAGTCAAACTCTTTCTTTTCCTTGTTGATGTATACAATATTTGCCTCTGGATTTCGGTGCTTGATAATCCTTTCCAGTTCACGCAGCACATAGCTTTTCCCTACGCGTCTCTGCCCTGTCAGGGCGATAATCATCCCCTTGTTTAAGAATCTGAGGATATGATTCGTGTATCTTTGTCTTGATATTATTTCCATGATGCAAATGTGGCAAAATCTATTAACTATACCAAATAAAATCGAGTAAAACATGGATTTTATTAATCATGCAAAACAAAATTGCGTCTCCTCGTTTCAACACCAAGCAATGCTGATTAATAAATTTTGTCGGTTCAAGTTCAAATTGTTGAGTATCCCTGCTTCCAACATATATCATCAACAATATATCCAAATATCCATAGGGAAACCATCAGGTTACACATCGTCGAACGACAGCCCGACATAGCTGGTTTTCATCCTTCCTGTCTGCTGCGGATGGATGTTGGTGCAACGGCTGTTACAGTAACCGCTGTTGCATAACAGCTCGGGAAATATGCCGCATCTCCAACATCCATGAGGGGAAATACAAAATATGAAACGCTAATACGCCAATAACCAATACACCAAGCGGCATCCTGTGGCCAACACATGGGATGCCGCTTGGCGTATTTTTATGAGCGTGGGTGTTTATTTCGTTTTGACGGAACCGCCGGTGTCGACGTTGATGCGCTCGATGTTGGCGATTGTGAGCCCTTTGAGGTTGATGCTGCCGCCGGTGTCGGCTTTCGCTTTCGCTTTGTCGACGCTGCCTTTTCTGACTTTGATGCCGGCGCCGGTGTCGGCTGACGCATCGAGAATCCTGGCTGTAAGATGGCCGATTGTGATTGCAGCCGATGTGTCGGCTCTGGCACCTGCTATGCCTACTGCGGCAGTGCCGATTTTAATATCTGCCGATGTATCGGCTTCAAGGTTCAAGGCAGTGACATTGGCTGTATTGATGTCTACATCTGCCGAGGTATCTGCTTTTACAGTCAGCCTGTCGGCGCGGAGTGTAGGTGTTTTTATGTCGGCTGACGTGTCGGCATCGATAGTGACAGTGCCGGTCGACGATACTTCAGGGATTTCTATTTCGGCGGATGTGTCGGCATGGAGTTTCAGAGGCTTGCCGCCAGTGTTGAGAGGGTTGGTGAATTTCACGTCGGAGGAGGTATAAGCCTTGATGGCATATATTACCGGCCCGGAGACATAAACTTTGAGGTTCTTAGTGTTGATTTTCGTTTTTCCTTTTCCTTTGGGCGGCTGTATGCCGATGTTGAGGGTCTTGCCTTTGGTGACCACTTTGACCATCGGCACCAGATCGTCCGGGCCGGTTACTTTGACTTGGACCGGACTGGATGCTACGGTGTATATGACATTGACACCGTTGGATGTCACTAATGCGTTTATATCCCCACTGACAGGGACATCGCGTGTTGCGGTCTTGGCTGCACTGCAGGCGGATGCGCTAAGCATCACGATGGCGAGAGCAAGCAGATGTTTGATTTTCATATTAGTACTACTTTAAGTTGTTTGTAATTATCGTATAGGGTGTTTTTGGTGATGTTACATAAATTAGACGCTAAAACTATTCTAAAAGTTTCAACAATGGATGAAATTTTTCCTAACTTTGTGGAAACAGCGAATTTTTAACACATTCTTCTGACCCATTTACATATCATCATGAATACACCACGATATTCCAGGATATTGCTCAAACTCAGCGGCGAAAGCCTCATGGGCGCTCAAGGATATGGCATAGACACGGAGCGTCTTAACTCGTATGCCGCCCAGATAGCCGAAATCGTCGGCAAGCTGAAAGTGGAAGTAGCGATAGTGATAGGCGGCGGAAACATTTTCCGTGGCCTCTCAGGAGCTGCCAAAGGTTTTGACCGTGTGACCGGCGACCAGATGGGTATGCTGGCGACTATAGTCAACTCATTGGCTCTGCGGTCGGCTCTTGAGGCTGCCGGACAGCGGGCGCGTGTGATGACCTCGATTGCGATGCATCCTGTGGGAGAGCATTACAGCAGCCGTAATGCACTTGACGCCATGGCGCATGGCGAAGTGGCTATAATTGCAGGCGGTACGGGCAATCCGTTCTTCACCACAGATACGGCCAGCGCACTCCGTGGAGTAGAAGTCGGTGCCGAAATAATGCTTAAAGGGACACGTGTCGACGGTGTATATACTGCCGACCCGGAGAAGGATCCGGAAGCAAAGAAATTTGATGTCATCACATACGACGAAGTACTTGCACGTGGTCTGAAAGTGATGGACCTCACAGCCATAACCATGTGCCGTGAAAACGAGCTGCCGATATATGTGTTCGATATGGATACTCCCGGTAATCTTATGAAAGTGCTCCAAGGCGAGAGTATCGGCACATTGGTGACAGTTAATAATAAGTAAGCATATAATTTTAACCCATATTGAAATAAATCTCTGACATGACTGACCCTAAGACTTATCTTGGCCCTGCCGAGGAGAAAATGCAGATGGCCGTAGAATATTTGGATGAATCACTCGCGCACATCCGCGCCGGCAAGGCTAATCCTAAAATACTTGACGGAATCCGTGTGGATTATTACGGCAGTGCCGCCCCCATCAGCAATGTGGCTAATATCTCTGTGCCCGATGCGCGTACCATAGTCATCACTCCTTGGGAGAAATCCATGTTCCGTGAAATCGAGAAAGCCATCATCAACAGCGAGCTTGGCATCACGCCTGAAAACAACGGTGAAGTGATACGTATCGCCATACCTCCGTTGACCGAAGACCGCCGTAAGCAGCTCGTGAAGCAGTCAAAGGCCGAGGCGGAGCAAGCAAAGGTTTCGGTGCGCAATGCTCGCCGTGACGCTATCGACGGATTGAAAAAAGCCGTCAAGCAGGGTATGCCCGAAGATGTAGAGAAAGATGCCGAGGGGACTGCCCAGAAGCTCCACGACAAATATCTCAAGCAGATTGACGAGCTTTTCGCTGCCAAGGAAAAGGAAATACTCACTGTATAAGTATTAAACATAGCACACACACCTTACACATAATCCATGTCCAAAAACACACCTAACGATACAGACGCGCCCATTGATGACCGCTTGTCGCCGCCGGCCGATGGCAGCGGCATAGAGTCGGCAGCAGCCGCCGACGTGAACGAGACAGAGGCCGGGGATGCGACGGAGTCGCATCTTCCGGCTCTCCATCACTCGTTGGCTGAGGATTTGGCCAAGCATCATCTGAGGGGCATGTACCGTAGCTGGTTTTTGGACTATGCGTCGTATGTGATACTTGAGCGAGCCGTCCCGGCTATCGACGATGGTCTGAAGCCTGTGCAGAGGCGCATACTCCACTCGATGCGCACACTGGATGACGGACGCTTTAACAAAGTGGCAAATATCGTCGGCAATACCATGCAGTATCATCCGCATGGTGATGCTTCGATATATGAGGCTCTTGTGCAGCTCGGGCAGAAGGACCTGCTTGTGGAGACGCAGGGTAACTGGGGTAACATTCTGACCGGCTCGTCGGCGGCTGCCGGGCGATATATCGAAGCGCGTCTGAGCCAGTTTGCGCTTGATGTGCTGTTTAACCCCAAGGTGACAGCGTGGACCCTCAGTTATGACGGACGAAAGAAAGAGCCTGTCACCCTGCCGGCCAAATTCCCTTTGCTCCTCGCTCAGGGAGTGGAGGGCATAGCTGTGGGATTGAGCAGCAAGATTTTGCCTCACAACTTCAACGAGCTGATAGATGCCGCCGTTGCGTATCTCAGGGGTGAGGACTTCGTACTGTATCCTGATTTTGTGACAGGCGGCATGATTGATGTCAGCCGGTATAACGACGGGCTGCGTGGCGGGGCTGTCAAAGTCAGGGCCAAGATAGAGAAGGTTGACAACAAGACCCTCGCGATAACCGAGATACCCTATGGCAAGACGACTGGTACGGTAATCGATTCGATAATCAAGGCATTTGAAGGCGGCAAAATCAAGATCAGGAAAGTCGATGACAACACCGCCGAACATGCCCGCATCATCGTCCACCTGCTTCCCGGCACGTCGAGCGACAAGACTATCGATGCGCTGTATGCTTTTACGGACTGCGAGGTGTCCATTTCGCCTAACTGCTGCGTCATCCGTGACAATAAGCCGCATTTCATAGGTGTTAGCGATGTGCTGCGCTACAATGTGGATGCCACACGCGACATACTCCGACGCGAGCTGGAGATACAGCTCGGCGAGGTGCGCGAATTGCTTTTCTTTGCCTCGTTAGAGCGCATCTTCATCGAGGAACGCATATATAAAGATAAGGAATACGAACAGGCCCAGTCAAAAGAAGCTGCCATAAAGCATATTGATAAGCGTCTGGAGCCGTGGAAGCCGAAGCTGTTCCGTGAGGTGACGACCGAGGATATCGAGCGGCTTTTTGAAATCAAGATGGGGCGCATCATCCGCTTCAATGCCAAGCAGAATGAAGAGCTCATAGCCCAGTACAACGCACGTATCGCCGACCTGCTTGAAAAACTCAGCGATATGGTCTCGTTCACCATAGGCTGGTTCGAGCAGCTTAAGGAGAAGTATGGCGAGGCTTATCCGCGCCACACACAGATACGCAGTTTTGACAATATCGAGGCTGCTGTGGTGGCTGAGGCCAACGAGAAGCTGTATATCAACCGCGAGGAGGGCTTCATCGGCACGTCGTTGAAGAGGGATGAGTTTGTCTGCAACTGCTCCTCCATCGACGATATCATCGTATTTTACCGCGACGGCCATTATAAGGTGGTCAAGGTGCAGGAGAAACTGTTTATAGGCAAGAACGTCCTGTGGCTCGGCGTATTCAAGAAAGGCGACGAACGCACCATATATAACGCGATATACCAGAACGGCAAGAACGGACCCTATTACATGAAGCGTTTTGCCGTTACCGGCCTTACCCGTGACAAGGACTATGACATGACACCCGGTAAGCCCGGCACCCGAGTGCGCTACTTTACGGTCAATCACAACGGCGAGGCCGAGGTGGTCAGCGTCAATCTCAAGGAAAAGCCGCGCCTTAAGTCTCTGTCGTTTGATGTGGATTTCAGCAAACTCGCCATCAAGGGCAAAGGGGCGATGGGTAATCTTGTGACTAAAAACGAAGTCAAGAGCTTTACCCTCAAAGACAAGGGAGTCTCTACCCTTGGTGGCCGTCAGGTATGGTTTGACCATGATGTGATGCGTCTTAATTATAATGCGCAAGGCAGCTATCTTGGCGAGTTCCTGGGCAATGACCAGATTCTTGTGATACTCGATACGGGGGAATACTACATGACTTCGTTTGAGGCCACTAACCATTATAGCGAAGGCATATTGCGTATCGAAAAGTATCGTGAGGGGGTAGAGTGGACTGTAGTCCTTTATGATGCCGACCAGAAGTATCCGTATCTGAAGCGTTTCACATTCGAGCCGTCGTTCAAGAAGCAGCGTTTCATCGGCGAGAACGACAAGTCGCGTCTGCTGTATATCACCGACACTCCCCATGCCCGTTTAGAGGTCGCTTTTGGCGGCGACGATGCGCAGCGCGAGCCGTTGATAGTCGATGTCGATGATTTTGTCGGCGTGAAGTCGTTCCGTGCCAAAGGGAAAAGGTTGACCACTTGGCATGTAGACAAGATCGTGGAGCTTGAACCTGTGTTTACCGATGAGCCGGATGACGATGCGGATGAGGTATCCACAGACGGTTCATCCATTGGAGAAGTGCCTATGGATGCCGAGCCTGATTCTCAGGGTCAGTCTGTGATAGAATTTGATGACAATGTCCCGCCGCAATAGCTGTCAAAGATTCAAGCCGCTTCTCGTATCGGCTGTGTTGATGCTGGCTGCGTCTGTGTCGGCGTGGGGTGAGGTCACAGACTCGTCACGCACCGAGATTATACGCCCGGTCATGTCGGCATACACATTTGAGGCCGGAGGCTCGCATCTCGCCGATACGTATCTGACACCTCTTATATATGGCGGTTATTCGCTCGCTCTGCAATATGAGCGGTGGCAGGCCATGAAATTCTCTCCTGACAGGTGGGTTATGAGCTTGACCGTCAGGGGGACATGGAATGACGCGGACAGCCCTGCCCGTAACAATTCGATGTGGTATGCCGGATTGGATGCCCGATGGGCCATGTTGCACCGCTGGCGTTTGCCTTGGGGCATCACTGCCGGAGCGGGCGGTTCCACAGGCATTATGGCCGGATGCATGTACAATGGTCGCAACAGCAATAATCCTGCCTCGGCAAAGGTGTCGTGGACGGTCGATGCTGCAGCGTATGCCTCGTGGAAGACACGGCTCGGACGGCTGCCTGTGACGTTGACCTACCGGGCGACGCTGCCGCTCACAGGAGTATTTTATGGCGTGGAGTACGGACAGCTGTACTACGAGTATTGGCTCGGCAACCGTGAGAATACTATCCACTGGGGGCATTGGGGCAATTATTTCGCTATGGACAACCAGCTGACCGCCGACCTACACTTCGGAGCCACTTCGCTACGCTTAGGCTACCGTGGATTTGTCTACTCTACCAAAGTCAACGGCATAACGTCACGCATGACATCCAATACATTTATTATAGGTATATCGGGCGAATGGATGAGCCTCAACCCACGCAAGAAGCTCTCGGTAGACAACGCCCGGATCATCAACGCATTGTAATTGCCATACACACTATGCCTTACCACGTGCTACGCCATCTGTCAGTCTGTATCATATCGCTGTTTGCTTCGTTGGTTCTGTCGTCATGCCATGAGATAGAGCAGTGGGATAATGACGCACGAGGCAATTTCGAGGCTCTGTGGACGGTGGTCGACGAACACTATTGCTTCTTTGACGACAAAGGTGTGGACTGGGACGAAGTACATGAGCGTTATTCGGCTAAAATAAGCGATAACATGTCGAGTGCCGAGCTGTTTGACGTATGTGCCGCCATGCTTGCAGAGCTGCGTGACGGGCATACCAACCTTCTGTCACCCTTTGAAGTGTCGTATTACCGACAGTGGTGGAGCGACTATCCCCAGAACTACGATGCGCGTCTCGTCGAGCAGTATTATTTCAATTTCAATTACCGGCAGGTCAACGGCATGACTTACGGCATATTGCCGCAAAATGTCGGATATATCTATTATGGCTCGTTTTCTGTCACCCTCGGCGAGGGCAATCTTGACCATGTGCTTGATTACCTTTCGTCGGCACAGGGACTTATAATAGATGTGCGTGACAACGGCGGCGGCGACTTGACCAATGTCGAGACCCTTGTAAGCCGTTTCATCACACAGGAGACGGTAGTAGGCTCAATCCGCCACAAGACAGGTCCGGGGCATGACGATTTTTCAGAGCCTTATCCGATACACTACCGTCCGGCTGGCGGGTCGCACGTGTTGTGGGGCAAGCCTGTAGTGGTGCTGTGCAACCGGTCCACATATTCTGCAGCCAACAATTTCGTCTCCATAATGAAATATCTCCCTGATGTCACAATCGTTGGAGCGACCACAGGCGGTGGCAGCGGTATGCCGTTTTCAAGCGAGATTCCCAATGGGTGGGGCGTAAGATTCTCCGCCTGTCCGATGTACGATGCCAAGGGGATATGCACAGAGCAGGGAGTAGAGCCCACCGAAGGGTGTGCCGTAGACCTCGACCCCGCAGCAGCACTCCAAGGCCGCGACACCATGCTCGACTTCGCCGTCGCCCTCCTCACCACCGCCCCTGATTAGATTTCACTGCTGTAGTAAAATTTCATGGCTGTAATGATAAATAGGACTCTTAGGTCTCTTAGGATTCCTATATTTTACTTTTAACCTGACAAAATGGGAGTTAACTCATAAAAGTCAGACCAGATTTCCTACCTTTGTGCCTATGACAGACGTTGACAATGGTTTTATTCCCATTAGAGCGAACTACGATAGCCTGACGGCATATAAGAAAAGTGAGTGTATCTACGATGTTACATTCCACTTTGCCCACGCTTACCTGTCTAAAGGCGACCGAACGATCGACCAAATGATACAGGCGGCTCGAAGCGGCAAGCAAAACATTGCAGAAGGTATTGAGGCAGGTGCCACATCCAAAGAAACAGGAATAAAACTTGTAAACGTGGCACGTGCAAGTCTTCAAGAGCTTCTTCTCGATTATAAAGACTATCTGAGGGTTAGAAATTTGGAGCAATGGAACGTCAACAGTGAAAAAGGCATTCGATGTCGTAGAGTTTGTGCGCAACAGAATGGTTCTGCATATTACAGAGCTGCCATTCAAAAACGCAACGATACGGCCATAGCAAATATTGCTATAACATTAATATTCCAATGCGACAAGCTGCTGAGAGGTCTGATAGAGCATCTTAAGACCGAGTTTTTAGAGAAAGGGGGCATCAAGGAAGAGATGGCTCGTGCACGCCTTGAGGCTCGTAAAGACAAATATGGCGGTAATAAATAGGACTCATAGGACGCCTAAGACTCCTATTTTGCAGGGGCTTCGGGATTTTTGTGTGAAGTAATATTGGGGAAATGGGGGTGGGTTTGGTGAAAAATGCGTAACTTTGCAGACTGATTTATGGCAGAGGCCGCACTGTCGGTCCATGTTTCAAGTATCATATATAAGTTTCCATAAAAGGTAAGTAACTGTTCAATTAAAGGCATATAAAAGAACGGTTACAATTTACAAAGTCATAATTTCGTTTTAATTTGAACAGTTACTTATGCAAAACATCCGCAATATCGCCATCATTGCCCATGTGGACCACGGTAAAACTACCCTCGTGGACAAAATGCTCCTTGCCGGGCATCTGTTTCGAGAGAACCAAAATGCCGGCGAGCTCATCCTTGACAACAACGACCTTGAGCGTGAGCGCGGCATAACCATTCTGTCGAAAAACGTATCAATCAACTATAAGGATTGCAAAATCAACATCATCGACACCCCGGGACACGCCGATTTCGGAGGCGAGGTGGAGCGTGTGCTCAATATGGCCGACGGATGCCTGCTGCTCGTGGATGCCTTTGAGGGTCCTATGCCCCAGACCCGGTTCGTACTCCAGAAGGCTATCCAGATGGGGCTCAAACCCGTAGTGGTCATAAACAAGGTCGATAAGCCCAACTGCCGCCCCGATGAGGTGCAGGAGATGGTGTTTGACCTGATGTTTAATCTTGACGCGACCGAGGACCAGCTCGATTTCCCGACGGTCTACGGTTCGGCCAAGCAGGGTTGGATGAGCGATGACTGGCGCAAGCCTACCGACAATATCTGTGCGGTATTGGATGCTATCATCAAATATATCCCCGCTCCTGAGACTATCGAGGGCCCGGCGCAGATGCTCGTGACTTCGCTTGATTTCTCAAGCTATGTAGGCCGTATCGCTATAGGCCGTGTGCATCGTGGCGAGTTCCGCGAGGGTCAGGATATAGTGCTGATGAAGAAGGACGGTTCGACTGTCAAGCAGCGCATCAAAGAGCTGCACGTATTTGAAGGCATGGGGCGCAAGAAGGTGCAGAGTGTACAGAGCGGCGATATATGCGCATTGGTGGGCATCGATGGTTTTGAGATCGGTGACACCGTGGCAGATGCGTCCGCACCCGAGGCTTTGCCCCGCATCGCTATCGACGAGCCTACCATGTCGATGACGTTCACTATTAACGACAGTCCATTCTTCGGTCGTGACGGCAAGTATGTGACCTCTCGCCACATAGCCGAACGCCTGACCAAAGAACTTGACCGCAATCTGGCTTTGAGGGTACACAAAGATCCCCATGAGGATGTATGGACCGTTTATGGCCGAGGCGTGCTTCACCTGTCGGTGCTTATAGAGACTATGCGCCGCGAGGGTTACGAGTTGCAGGTCGGTCAGCCGCAGGTTATCATCAAGGAAATCGACGGACAGAAATGTGAGCCGGTAGAACTGCTCACCATCAATGTCCCTGAAGAATATTCCAGCAAAATCATAGACATGGTCACGCGTCGCAAGGGCGAGATGCTGACGATGAATGCCCAGAACGACCGCATCCATATGGAATTTACCATCCCTTCGCGTGGCATCATCGGTCTGCGCAACAATGTGCTCACCGCTTCGGCCGGAGAGGCTATCATGGCACACCGTTTCTACGAATACCAGCCTTGGAAAGGTGATATAGAGCGTCGCACCAACGGCTCGCTCATAGCCATGGAGGGCGGTACGGCTTATGCTTATGCCATAGACAAGCTTCAGGATCGCGGACGTTTCTTCATATTCCCCCAGGAGGAAGTGTACGCCGGTCAGGTAGTGGGCGAAAACGCCAAGGACAACGACATCGTGGTCAATGTCACAAAAAGCAAGAAGCTCACCAACATGCGTGCATCGGGAGCCGACGACAAGGCGCGTATCATACCGCCTGTGGTGTTCAGCCTTGAGGAAGCTCTTGAATACATAAAGGGGGATGAATATGTGGAGGTGACACCTAACCATCTGCGCATACGCAAAATCATCCTTGACGAGACCGAACGCAAACGGGCCAACAAGTGATTTAGTTATTTATGAGATATGCTGTCATAGGCACAGGAGGCATCGGCGGCTACTACGGTGGCAAGCTTGCCCGCAGTGACCGTGATGTCCACTTCCTGCTGCATACCGACTACGACTATGTCCGCTGCAACGGGCTGCAGGTCGACTCGTGCGACGGTTCGTTTCATCTTGACAATGTCAATGCTTATACGTCTACTGCAGATATGCCTGCGGTAGACGTTGTCATAGTGGGGCTGAAGACCACCAACAACCATCTGCTTCCGTCGCTGTTGCGTCCGCTGCTCGACAAGGCGGATGATGGGCGCAAGCCTGTGGTGCTGCTGATACAGAATGGTATCGGAGTAGAGGCTGATGTCCAAAGGATGCTTCCCGATGCACGTCTGATGGCGGGTCTGGCATTCATTTGCTCTGCCAAGCGCGGACCTGGACATATCGACCACCAGTGTTACGGACATATCAACCTCGGCAATTACTCCGTAGGCTCGGACGATGATGCCAAGGTGGTAGCCGACGACATGCAGGCAGCGGGTATAACTGCACGTATGGTCGATTATGAGGAAGCCCGCTGGCGCAAGGCTGTATGGAATATGCCTTTCAACGGTATGACTGTAGCCCTCGGAGCGCAGACCGACCAGCTGCTGAAACATCCGGCCACACGTGCGCTCATCCGCCGTCAGATGCTTGAGGTGATACATGCGGCTAATGCGTGTGGCGTGACTGCCATCACGGAGGAGTTTGCCGACCAGATGATTCGTAACACCGACGAGATGACCCCATACTCTCCGTCGATGAAACTCGACTACGACTTCCACCGTCCGATGGAGATAGAGTATCTATACTCGCGTCCGCTCGCCATGGCCCGCGAGGCTGGTGCGCCGATGGTGTCCCTTGAGATGTTAGAAGCCGAGCTGCGCTTCCTGCAAGAAAAATACTTGTTTGTGTAAATGTCTGAATATCAGATGAATACCCCCCCCAGTGGTGCGCGTGGCTTATGTGGCGATGGGCGTCATGCCGATAATAAGAGTGCCACAGATGCTACTCGAAACCATTCGATTGACTGGATAGCGGGATTGTTGACGCTGGTTGTGATAGTCCAGCATATTGATGACTTGTCTCATCAATCTTTCTGGTGGCGTGAGTGCGGAGGCGGAAAAATATTCTATTTCTATATGGCATGGTTCTTTTTCAAGTCGGGGTCTTTTGAGAAGGACAGGTCTATGCGTGCGTCATACAGGAAGGTATTGTCAAGCCTTGTGGTGCCATATCTGTTTTTTTCCATATTGAGTTGGGTATTATGGGCTCCGGGATACATGTCCAGTCATGGATGGTCGTTGCATTGGCTTCTTGGTGCGACGATTATGAGATTCTATCAATTAGGTTACATTCCTAATGATGGACCGATATGGTTCTTGATTGCATTGATTATCTGCCGGCTAATGTATCCCGTTGCCAAACGATATTTGCGGAATAATTATACCATAGCTGCGGTTGGATGGCTGCTTGCTGCCGCGTATTATGCTGTATATCACTCGGTATCAAATCCCCAATATGTTTTTATAGCTCTTCCACAAGGTTTGATGGGCTTGTCTCTTTATGCGCTTGGTGCTCAGCTTAGAGAGTCGCAATACCGATGGCAATTATATCTCGTTTCATTTGCGATATATTTGACTGCGTTATGTATCGACGACGGCTTTACCATGAACTTTTCACGTGCTGGATTGACTTCACAGTGGCTTGCGTGGCTTACGGCTCTACCCTTGTGGATAGCAGGTGTAATAGCATGTAACAATCTCATAGGTCGTATGCCGCAATGGTTTTTCAGGATATTCAATCTCGGATATATCGGGCGAAATTCCATGACATATTATTGCGGACACTTCATTGTCTTGACAAGTGTTGTGTTCGTGTATGAGAAAATGGGGTGGACACATCCGGTATTGCCTCTCCCGTGTGCTATGGCGTTGTTATGTGTGGTCGTCCTCCCTTTGGCCGACAAACTTCTGAGGCGTTATATGCCATGGGCTGTAGGGTTACGTGCGTGACCGTGACAGGGCCATTGTCGTGAAGTATGTAGCCAGCATCCCGAAGTAGGTCAAAAGGGTCATCGGGTCTTTCAGAGTGTCGGGATTGATGCCTTTAGTCACATGTACGAATAGTGTGACGGCTATGATGACGGCTATGATGTAGACAGCTGTCATAAGTTTGCGGGTCCATCCTGCGGGTTTGCGGTCAGGCAGACGGTTCATCACTTTGCGTGTGAAATCCGGGTCGCGTGGACCGTCGGCGAGGTCTGCTTTAAACAGTTCCCGGAGCTGGGAGTCGGTATTTTTGTCGTGTTTCATAATTTCTAACGATGTTGTAATGGACTGAATTAATATTTTTAAACCAGTTTAAATCAGTTCAATATCTGTTTCAGCACCGCTCGTGCCCGTTGCAGGTGGCTCTTGACGGTGTTTTCGGGCATGTTGGTTATGGCTGCAATCTTTTTGATGGGCAGGTCGCGGTAGTAGAACAGCAATACCACCGCTCTCTGTGTCTCGCTGAGATATTTCAGGGCTGCGTTCAGATCCATGCGGGCATCTATGCCTTTGAGCGGTTCGGCTCCAGCCTCCGGGATTTCATCGGCTGAAACCTCGGTGCGTGACGAACGGGCGTGGCTGCGGAACTCGTTGAGGCCGATGGCAAACAGCCACGTCGAGAAGCGTCCACTGCCTACCCATGACTTAAGCCCTTTCCAAGCCTTGATGAAAGTCTCCTGCGCCAAATCGGCGGCCAGAATCTCGTCGCCGCACATTCCGGTCAGAAACCTCAACAGAGGCTGGTGGTACTCGTCGACCAATCGGGCGAAGGCGCGTCGGTCATCGAACCCGACGCACCTTGCCACGAGGGATATTTCCTCAAGACGTGTCATTGACGGTCTTTGTTCTCGAGGTTGTAAGCGGTAAATTTAGCTGCACCTATCAGAATCGGGATACACCCGATGGCCAATCCTATAGTCCATTCACCCACGCAGATGAAGAATATTATGACAGCCAGTCCGACCGCCAGCAGGTAAGCCGATGAGCGTATCGGTGATTTCATATTGCGCTCGAATACCGTAGGGGGCAGGGGATAGTTGTTGTCGATGGCTTTGGAAACCAGAGTGTATCGCTGCCGGCGTTCATTGGCGCGGTAGGCGCAGATTACCCATACCACACCGATAACCATGATAAACGGCATGAAGAATATGCCCAAAATGGCGAGTACGGCAACGGCAGCCTCAGAGTCGTCGGTGTCAAAGTCTCTTAGACCGTCGAGTACATCATTGCTGATGTCTTTTGACGATATGCTGACACCGCTGCCGTTGTCGAATGTCACTTCTTCTACCTTGGTTTCGTCCTGAGTGTTTGCTGTGTCGCTGCCGTTGCGCAGGTCGGCAAGGGCTTTTTCGAGAGCAATGTCGGCTGAATCGTTGGCTGCGGCAGGATTGGCTGCAAGCGAGAGTGAAGGCAGTGCGCAGAAGGCGAAGAGTGCCAAAAAGAGGGAGAATACTGTATGTTTCATATTAAATGTGGTGTTTTGTGTTTAATGTATGTTGTTTTCATACATTAGATGCACGTAATGTCTGGCAGGTTGCACTTGACATCAAAAATTATGTGCTTTTTTTATCAGTGACGCTTACGCTTGGGCATGACGCGCTCCTCTAACCACTGGAACACCACAAACAGCACAGGTACAAGAAACAGCAACGCTAATATGCCTATGATCATGCCTCCGCAGGTGCCTATACCGATGGATTTGTTGCCGTTGGCTCCCACGCCCGATGCAAATGCCATGGGGAGCATACCGAATATGAGGGTCAGTGATGTCATAAGGATTGGACGCAGACGCACCCGTGCGGCTGACAGCGCGGACGCGACGATGCTCATGCCGGAGCGTCGTCGCTCCGAGGCGTATTCGGTAAGGAGAATGGCGGTCTTGGCGAGCATACCTATAAGCATCAGCAGTCCTACCTGGAGATATATATTGTTTTCCAACCCGGAGAGGTTGGCGAAAAGCAGACTGCCTGCCAGACCGAACGGCACAGAAACGATGATAGCGATGGGTATAAACAGGCTTTCGTAGAGCGAACACAGTATGAGGTAGATAAATACCACGCAGATGATGAATATGGTCACCGTGCCGGCTCCTGATGAGGCTTCTTCTCGCGCCATGCCGCTGAACTCGAAGCCGTAGCCCATAGGCAGGGTCTGTGCGGCTACCTCCTTGACTGCGGTAATCGCCTGGCCGGAACTGTAGCCGGGGGCGGCGTTTCCGTTGACTCGGATGGCAGGGAAAAGGTTGAACCGTGACAATGATTCCGTACCGAATACACGTTCTACAGTGATGTACTGGCTGATAGGCGACATCTCTCCGGCAGAGTTCCTTACAAACATGCTTGCCAAAGCGTGGGTGTCAAGGCGGTATTCAGGCGAGGCCTGCACCATGACGCGGTAGAGCTTGGAAAACTTGTTGAGGTTGGAGGCATATATGCCGCCTATATATCCCTGCAGGACATCGAGCACGTCGGAGGGCGATATTCCGTTGCGTTTGCAGGCTGCTGCATCCACCTCTACCATGTACTGTGGATACTTCGTGTCAAAAGAGGTGGTGGCGCGTGATATTTCCGGGCGTTTGTTGAGCTGTTCGAGGAAATTGAACGTTATGTTTTTCAAATCCTCTATTTCGCCTCCGTTATGGTCCTGGACATACAGCTCGAATCCGTTGGTGGCGCCGTAGCCGGGAATCATGCCGCGTGTAAATACCTGTATCTTTGCAGATGTGATGTCGGCTGTGCGGCGGTATATCTCGGCTATGACCGCTTGGACATCGTCGTCCTTGCCGGTTCGGTATTTCCAGTTTTTCAGTCGAATGTCGAATGTGCCGGCAGTCACGCTCTGGCCTGTGATGGAGCCGAATCCGGTGGTGCGCGAGTAGATTTCGATTTGTGGGATGTCACGTATGCGGCTGTCTATCTCCTCCATCATCTGCATAGTGGTCGAAAGGTTGGAGCCGGGGGGCATCTGTACGTCGATGTTGATAGAACTCATGTCTTCCGACGGGACGAGGCCGGTCTTGGTGTTGGCGAGCAGCCATGCAAGCCCGCATGACGATATTATGACGAGTACTCCTGTGAGCCATTTGTGGCGCAGCATCCATGCTACTCCGTGTACATAGTGGTTGCTCAGACGCACGAAGAAGCGGTCGAAAACGTCGTGGAACCGGGTGGAGAAACTTCGCTTTGTCTTGGCCTTGGCCGTCTTTTCGCCGTGTGGTGTCAGCATCAGGGCGCACAATGCCGGTGATAGTGTCATGGCGTTTATAAGCGATATGCCTACTGCGACAGCCATGGTCAGGCCGAACTGACGGTAGAACACCCCCGTCGTGCCGCCCATGAAGCTTACAGGAATGAAAACCGCCATGAACACGAAAGTAGTGGTCACAAGTGCCGTGGCGATGTCTTTCATCGCTCCCAAGGTGGCGCGGTAGGGAGAGCGTTCGCCAGCGTCAAACCGCGCTTGTACGGCTTCTACCACCACTATGGCGTCATCGACCACCGTGCCTATCACAAGCACTAATGCAAACAGCGTAATCATGTTGATGGAGAAGCCCGCTATGTGCAGGAATGCGAATGTGCCTATCAGGGATACGATGATGCCGATAAGAGGTATGAATGTGGATCGGAAACTTTGCAGGAACACGTATACCACGAGAATCACCAATATAATCGCCTCTATCAGTGTCTGCACAACCTTGCTTATGGATGCATCGAGAAAATCCTTGGTACTCATCAGGCTTACCAGTTCTAATCCTGACGGCAGTGTGGCTGCGATTTCCTCCATCACTTTGTCGACCTCGATGATGATTTCATTGGCGTTGGAGCCTGCGGTCTGTGATATGGATGCCGTCGTGCCCGGATGTCCGTTGACACGTCCGACAAAGTCGTAGCCCTGCTGTCCGAGCTCTATACGAGCCACATCGCGTAGGCGGAGTACAGTGCCGTCTTTGCCTGCACGGATGACGAGATTTTCAAATTCGTTCACATCCTCATATCTGCCACGGTACTTGAGTACGTAGCGGTATGTGTTGTCGGTGTCGGCTCCGAGTGTGCCTGTGGCTTTTTCGAGATTCTGTTCGTCAAGTATCTGCTGGATGTCTGATGGCACTAATCCATAGGATGCCATTTTGGCTGGGTCAAGCCATATGCGCATCGAGTAGTTGGCTCCTCTGACATCGACTTCTCCCACTCCCGATACGCGTGACAGGCGTGGCTCGATGTTTATCTTCATGTAGTTGTTGATAAATTTTTCGTCGTAGCTGTCATCAGGGCTGTAGAGGGCTATTGTTTTGATGCGGCTTGTCTGACGCTTGCCGACGTTTACTCCGCTGCGGGTGACTTCTGCTGGTAGCAGCCCCTGGGCGGAGGCTATGCGGTTTTGCACGTTGACCATGGCTATGTCTCCGTCGGTGCCTTGGCGGAAGTATATCTGTATGTTGGCCATGCCGCTGTTGGTGGCGGTCGATACCATGTACATCATGTCCTCCACGCCGTTGATGGCTTCCTCAAGCGGGACTATGACGCTTTTCTGCACGGTCTCTGCATTGGCCCCCGTATAGCTTGCACGCACGCTGATGGTAGGAGGTGCAATCTCGGGATACTGTTCCATCGGCAGTTGTGACAAAGATATGATTCCGATAATGACTATAGCTACGGAAATGACTGCAGAAAATATGGGACGGTCAACAAAGATGCGTGAATTCATGTTGTGAGGTAAAGGCGATGTTCTGGTTATTCTTAATTTTGTGTGTAAAATTATGGGAAATTACGCTATTGTGGTGGGTACATTAAACTAAAAGGTGTTAACTTTGTGCCAGATTTAAATACATTTAATCATCATATACGCTAATGCTTAAAAAAATACAAACATTAATGGCGAAGCGCTGCTTGCGTCTGAAGCCGTTGTTTATTGCTGTCGTGGCCTTGGTCGGCTCGGCTATGGTGTCATGTGGCGATGAACCTGGGCCACCTCCGCCGCCAGGGGGATATTACGACATATATTATCTCGAAGGTTATTATGAAGGCCGGTATCGTGACGGTGCTGTTCTTGCATGGATGTTCTATTCTGACGGCAGCGGTTACAGCCGTTGGGTCAATGTGCCGTCCAATCCCTATAGCGATACATTTATAGACCACTACATCCAAGGTGGCAGTCTGTATATCTGGTGGGACGGCGACCGTGACTACAGCTATGCCGGAGAGGTAGAGCTGGGTTATGACTATTTCGATGCCCGGTTTGTGCCCGATTATCCGTGGGCCACTTTCTACCGCCAGTAATCGGGCAGGGGCAGACGCACAAGAGCAGTTAATAATCGCAATGCCCCTTTAGTGAAAAACAAAAATGGTCTAATGCGATACCAACGGCTTGCGCCGCCCAGCCCTTGCAGGACCATATCGATTGGATTCCTACCTCAACGGGGCTTGCGCCTCCGCCCTACTGTTTTTTACGCTCCTGCGGAGCTTTAATGGGGCGATTTGCGGCTGAGGACGCACAGACCGTGCGTCCCTACGTTTTGTGATGCGTTATTGGGCGGCGCTTTTGCGGCGTGGGGCGTGTCGGTTGTCGGACGTGGATTGCGGCATTGGTGGCGGCACCGCGATAGCGGTGTAGAGATAATACCGTGGGCGGAAGCCCACGGTATCAATGCGTTACCCTCTTTACAACAACCGCGTAGCGGTTGAACAATCGTTATCACCAACCGACGGAGATGTTCGACTGATAAATCGGTCGTGTTTTTCTGCGAGCCGGTTACCGTGGGCTTCCGCCCACGGCTATTGTGTTTCATCGCTACGCGATAGCGTGATAGGAGCCCCGGAGGGGCGGGGGAATAGTATGGCGGGGCGCAAGCCCCGTTGCAAAGGTGCACCCCACATGGTTAGCCCTGCAAGGGCTGGGCGGCGCAAGCCGTTGCCACCGTCGGACAATCTCCCTGTTGCAAAGTGCTCCGAGCCGAATTTAATGACCGCTCAGGCACAAGGACGCACGAGCCGTGCGCCCATACGTAGCTGACGGCATTGCCTGTCCCTGTCCGCTGACCCCGTAATTGGCAAAAAAACAATGCGGCTGATTCAAATTTGAATCAGCCGCATTGGCTTGGTGGCGGGGGCAGGACTCGAACCTACGACCTTTGGGTTATGAGCCCAACGAGCTACCACTGCTCCACCCCGCGATGTATTGTGAGTGCAAAGGTAGCATGTTTTCGGGCGTTTGTCAATAGATTCTGAGTTAAATCGTGTTAATTTGACGATGCGGCCTCTGTAAGTACGGCATTTTCTTTAGCTTCCTTCTGCTTTTCGCGGTATTTGGCTATGCAGTTGTTGACATCTGCCACTAATTCGTCGCCTTGTTTGTCACGGCTTACGATGGTGCCGTCGGGGTCGATGAGTATGATGCAGGGAATACCTGAGATGCCGTAAATGTCGGTCGGAATCTTCTGCGCATCGATGATGCATGGCCATGTGATGCCGAGTTCGTCTATGGCCTTGAGGGTGGCTTCTGGCTCGTCCCAGACTGCCACGCCTACTACATTGAGGTCTTTCTCTTTGTAGCTGTCATAAAGTCCCTTGATTACGGGGATTTCGCGTCGGCACGGACCGCACCAGCTTGCCCAGAAATCCACGAGGGTAAACTTGCCGTCTTTGCCTACAAACTGGCTCAGCCTGGTAGTAGTGCTGTCGTTTTTGATTTCAAAGTCCTTGTATTTGCTGCCTACGCTTGTTGCCGCTTTTTTCTCAAGGGCGCTCCGTAAATCTTTTATGCGTTGGTATGATGCCATGGATGGGTATGCTTTCAGCTGTTCGTCAAGTTCGGCCAGCTCCATGCGGTATGCGAGGTTGAGGAAGAAGAGGTAGCCTATGGGGTTGTCGGCGTTCTGCGTGAATATTTCTTTCTCGATGTTCTCGTAAACGATGTTGATTGAATCGAGTTTGGCCATGCCGATGGAATCTTTTGGAAGGCTGTTGGCTTGCATGGCTATGCTGTCAAGGCGCTTGCCGGCATTGACGAGCAGGTCGTTGAGCGGAGTCCCTGTCAATAGGCCGGTGGAGTCGGGCGTGAGGGTGCCTTGCTCTACGATGATGGTGCCGTAACGCTGGCCGTCGACTATGATGCGAGCTAAATATGACTTGTCTACGTTGCCCTTGAAGATGATGGAATCGTTGGCTACTACCGTGCTGTCCATCTTGTCTCCGTTATCATAGTCGATCAGGTAAGCTACTGTGCCGTTTAAATCCTGTCCTTGCAGAGGGATTGCGATTTCATACGATCCGGCTTTTTGTTCGGAACATGCGCCGAGCATCAACGCGCCTGCCATGGCGATGGCCGAGATTTTCAGTGATTTCATTTTGGATAGGAGTGTTTGGTTTTTGTTATGATATTGTTGAGGGTGAAAGGGTTTCTAAATTTCTATCGTAAGACCGTCATAGGCGAGATGCACTCTGTCAGGCAGTGTGGGGTCGACATCGGCATGTCGCCCTAAGCGGTCGGATATGTGGGTGAGGTATGCCTGACGCGGGTTTATCAGCTCTATCAGCTGCAATGCCTGCGACAGTGACAGGTGTGATATGTGTTCTTCGCGTCTCAAGGCGTTTATGACGAGTGTGTCTATACCTTGTATGGCTCTTATGGTGGCTTCAGGAAGAGTCTTGCAGTCGGTGATATAAGCAAGTTTGCCTATTTTGAAGCCGAGGATGTGCAGTTTCCAGTGGATGACGTCAAGAGGCATTACATCGATGCCGCTAATCTTCAATGGAGTTCCGGCTGATATTTCATGGATGTCAAATGCCGGGGCTCCGGGGTAGGGATGCCGCTTGAAGCAGTAGGGGATACGTGAGTGGAGGTCGACCGACACATCGCGGGTGCAATAGATAGGAAAATTTCCTCGCCCGGCATAAGCGTGGCTGAACGGGCGGAGGTCGTCGATGCCGCCTACATGGTCATAGTGGCTGTGGGTGACTATGAGTGCATCTATTTTGTCCGCCGGGAAGCGGAGCATCTGCTCGCGGAAATCAGGTCCGCAGTCGATCAGCACCACGTGTCCGCGCTCCTCGACAATGGCAGACGAGCGCATACGCTTGTCGCGAGGGTCTGGCGAAGTGCATGTCGCACAGGTGCAGTTGATTTGTGGGACTCCAGTAGAAGTGCCTGTGCCGAGAAATGTCAGTTTCATAGACGAGAATTTCTAAGAATACCATCTTCGAATACGAGGTATGTGCCGGCTTCATATAGCCAGGTTTCGCGGGTATAGCCGTACATTTCCTGCCGCTTGGTTTCCATCGGGATGCCGAGTGACAGCCTGCATTCTTCGCGTGTCATCCCTTGGGTGACCTGTCCGCGTGTGATGAGATCCCATATGTCGGGGTATATTGACTTGTATGCATCCCGTGGATTGCTCAGAGAGAACATGGACGCGAAGTCTCTCGGGCCGTCGGCATCAGGACGTGAAGGGAGTGTAAGCATAAGGCTGCCTTTGACTGCCGGATCTTCTTCAAGGTGGAAATAGACTTGCAGAGGTGCTTGTGGTGTACCTGCCGAGACTTTTGTGATGATGACCGGCAAGAATCGGCGGCGTTTGATATAGTTGCCGTTGTCGTCAAGCCATGTCGATGTCATTACATATAGCCTACGTCCGCGCAATATGCTGTCGGCATCGTTGACTATGCTTGTCTCGATGGTAAACGGGATAGGCAGCGACGGCTTTTTCATAAAGCTGTCAAGAGGCGTGTCGACACGGTATGACACTTTGGTCGGTGACGTTGCCATACCGTGCACATCGGTGGGGGTGTGGAGGGTGAATATGATGTCAGTGTGTTCGGAACCGAGGATATTGCGGGCTGTCTCCACGGTGTCAAATGACAGTGTGCTCGGTGCGAGTTGTTCGGGTATCGTGCCGTCGACGGCATTGAGCAGCACCCTCAACCTGTCGTCGGTGATGCTCCAGAGTTTTCCTGGCTGCCATGATGCCGGTGCCTGCGGAGTGACAGATGCCAAAAGCTGCCGTTCGCGGGAGGGGGCATATGCACCCTCCTTTTTGACTTCGTCTTGACCGATTGGAGCTGTGTGCGTGGCCGCATAGCAGCCTGTCAGCAGCATTGCCGACATTATGGATGGCAGTGCTGCTGACAGCAGGTATGTTGGCTTTTGCTTTAGCGGTCGGAGTGTCATTGTTTATTTATTAGAGCCTGTCTTGGGCGAGATGCCTATATTCTCAAATATGAAAGAGTATATATCGGTGTACTCGTCGATGACTTTGCTTATGGGTTTGCCGCTTCCATGACCGGCCTTGCTGTCGATACGGATAAGTTTAGGATTGTCGCCTGTATCTGAAGCCTGGAGGGTGGCGGCATATTTGAATGAGTGGGCCGGCACTACGCGGTCATCGTGGTCGGCGGTGGTGACAAGGATCGACGGGTAGCGGGTCCCGTCGTTCTTGATGTTATGGAGCGGAGAATACCCGAGGAGGTAGGATGCCATTTCTGGCGAGTCGGAGCTGGTGCCGTAGTCCGATGCCCAGTTCCAGCCGATAGTGAACAGGTGGTAGCGCATCATGTCCATCACGCCTACGCGGGGAATGGCTACTCGGAACAGGTCGGGTCGCATGTTGACTGTCGCTCCGACAAGCAGGCCTCCGTTGCTGCCACCCTCTATGACGAGCATGTCAGGATTGGTCCAGCCTTCTTTTATCATATATTCGGCGGCGGCGATGAAATCGTTGAACACGTTGAGCTTTTTCTGCTTCGTGCCGGCTTCATGCCATTCTTCTCCATATTCCGAACCGCCACGGAGGTTGGCCTGTGCGTATATGCCGCCGTTTTCAAGCCACAGCAGACGGTAGGGGCTGAATCCGGGAGTCAGCGAGATGTTGAACCCTCCGTAGCCGTAGAGGTATACCGGGTTTTTGCCGTCGCGGTTCAGACCTTTCTTGTAGGTCAGGAACATGGGTACTTTCGTACCGTCGGCACTCGTGTAAAATACCTGCTCGGTGACGTAGTCGTCGTGGTTGAAGTCCTTGACATCAGGAGTGATAAATGGGGTGAGCTTGTCGGTGTGTATGTCGTAGATGTATGAGGCGACAGGCTGTATGAACGAAGTGAACGCAAGGAATACATCTTCGTTGCGGCGGTCTGTGCTGACCCCTGCGTCACCTATGGACGGGAGGGCGATTTCACGTATCATCTTGCCGTCACGGGTGTAGAGATAGAGGTGCGTGGAAGCGTCTTTTTCGTAGCCTATTATGTAGTGGTTTTTGCCTACTTCCGACACCGAGTTGAGCACACCGTCCTGTTCGGGTACAAGCGTCTTCCAGTTTTCGCGTCCGGGGTTAGCAAGGTCTGCTACCATGATGCGTCCACGTGGGGCATCGATGGTGGAGGTAAGCACCGCTTTGCCGTCTCGGATATCGATGATACCGAGATTATAGTCCTGGGTCGGTTCGAGTACTATCCAATCCGAGTCCGCTTCCTTGAGATTGCGGACTGCTACGGCATTGCCAATCCCTTCGCCGCCGGTGTAGAGCACGATATAGTCGCTGTCTTCGGGGATGCCTACATGGTGGAAGTGCAGAGGATGCTCCGGGTCGCTGTAGAAGAGGGTGTCTTCACTCTGGGGCGTGCCTAATTTATGGTAGTACACGCGATGGTTTTCGTTAGAGTTGCTGAACTCCTTGCCGGCTACCGGCTGGTCGTATGCGCTGTAATAGAAACCGTCGCCATACCATGCCGCGCTGGTGAATTTTGCCCACGTTATATGGTCGTCGAGCAGCCGGCCTGTGGCGACATCAAGCACATATATTTCCGTCCAGTCGCTTCCGCTGCGTGATATGGTATATGCCATATATTTTCCGTCGGGACTCATTGAAAGACCCGTAAGGGCCACTGTGCCGTCATCGCTCAGTTTGTTGGGGTCGAGGAACACCTCTGCAGGAGAGTCGAGGGTAGCCTTGCGGTATATTACCGACTGGTTTTGCAGCCCGTCGTTTGCACTGTAGTAATATCTGTTGTCGCGGCCAAGCCAGGGTGTGCTGATTTTCTTGTAGTTGGTCAGGTCTGTGAGCCGCTGGCGTATGCTTTCGCGGAATGGGATTCTGGACAAGTAGTCGTTAGTTACGCGGTTTTCGGCTTCGACCCATGCCACTGTGGCGGCGGCAGTGTCGTTTTCGAGCGGACGGTAGGGGTCGGCTACTTTTGTGCCGAAATATTCGTCGACAGTATCGTCTTTGGGTGCTGGCGGATAGGTCAGTTGTGACGCTGCTGAAATGCTCATTGTAGTCAGTATGCTGATTGATAAAGCGGTCAGTGTATGTTTCATAGTGGATCTTTTGTATTGTATCAGGCAAAGATAATACAAAAAAGTGAGATACTGAGCAAATCACGGAAATATGATTGAAAGTTAATGATTTATGGGGTTT
>CALUMU010000004.1 GCA_944321825.1 Candidatus Amulumruptor caecigallinarius | reverse complement strand
ATCGTCAAATGGAAATACATAGTTTTTATTTTGTTCGCAATTTTCAGGTAATTCTTCTTCTAATTTCTGTATATCTGTAATAATCTCATCTTTTGCATTTCTAATCTTATTTTCTTTAGTTGTTAAAGGAATATGGGTTGCATTAATCCATTTGTAGCTACTAGGCGAAAGACTCAAACAATCCAGTCGTTTTTTATATAATTGGATATTAAAATCATGTGCTTTAGCCCAATCTTCATCAACCTGAAAAAGTATATGTCTAACAGAACTATCAATAGTTAATGTGGTTTCAGCAACAATAGCCTCTCCCTCTTCCGGTTCTCTTAATTCCATTAAATCAATTCCGTAATACTCGCCAAATTTCTTTGCCCCTTCTTGATATCCCTTCTTGGTAACCATTATGCCTTTTACATCTTCCAAATCATAAAGAACGCCAAAAAAGTCTCTTACTTTACCAATAGATACTGTGTGGTTATAATTCTTACACTCTATTGCAATCTTAAATGTGGTATTATCATATTGATATTCCCAGTACACATCTATTTGATGCTTCTGGCCTGACTTTCCAGTCAATTTCACATTATGCTTAACCTCTATATTCTTTACATACAAATTCTTCAAAATCACATTATAAATTTCTTGAGTAAATTTCTCATATTCAATATTATCATTCATAAAAATCAATTTTAAGATTGTATATACTTCAAAAGTAAACAATTAATCTTAATCAAAATCTCTTAGATGCATTGTTCTCGGCCATAATACCGTAAAAATTGAATTATACGCAATAAAAATTCCTTTTACAGCTAATTATTAATCAAAACTCAATTGCTCTTTTAGGCAAAAGGATTATATTTGTATAATTGTTAATTAAGCGATGATATATGTCCAACAAAAAAATAAACCGAATCAAAGTGATGCTAGCCGAGAAGGAAAAGACCAATAAATGGCTGGCAGAGCAAGTGGGGAAAGATCCTGCTACCATCTCCAAATGGTGTACCAATACGGCACAACCTAGTTTGGAAATGCTACTTCAAATAGCTAAAGTACTTAACGTGGAGGTTAAGGACTTGCTCAGAGAGTCTGATGAATAAGATTTATATATACTAAGTATTCTCAAATAAATGCAGAATGTCTGCATTCTTAATTTAAACCTTTGCTTATGATATTCTCATATAGAGTAAGCTAGATTCAAAATTGATTTTATGAACAAACAACAACTTGCCAATAAGATATGGGCATCTGCCAACAAGATGCGTTCCAAGATAGAAGCCAACGAATACAAGGATTATATTCTTGGCTTGATTTTCTATAAATTCCTGTCAGACAACGAAGTGAACTATCTGAAAAGTATCGGATGGACCGATGAAGATTTAGTGACACTTGTAGAAGATCATGATAATCAGGAAGCAGTCATGATGATGGAATATTGCAGAAATAACATCGGCTACTTTATACAATACAAAAATCTGTTCGGTACCTGGCTGAAGCCCAATTCTGAATTTAGTGTGGCAGACTTGAGCGGAGCACTCAATAGCTTCGACCGCCTGATCAGCCCTCATTATAAACATGTCTATGAAAACATCTTCAAGACATTACAGGCCGGATTGAGTAAATTGGGCGAAAATACCGCATCTCAAACACGTGCACTGAAGAATTTGATCAAACTGATAAAAGATATACCTACCGATGGAAGCCAGGACTATGACGTGCTGGGGTATGTATATGAATACCTTATCAGTAACTTTGCAGCCAATGCCGGGAAAAAGGCAGGAGAATTCTATACGCCTCACGAGGTGGCTATCTTGATGTCTGAAATTGTGGCTGAGCACCATAAGAATAAAGACAAAATCGAAATTTATGACCCAACAAGCGGTTCAGGTTCGTTGTTGATTACCATCGGTAAATCGGTTGGGCGTCATATAGAGGACAAGAACAAGGTGAAATATTATGCTCAGGAACTGAAGGAAAACACTTACAACCTGACACGTATGAATCTGGTAATGCGTGGCATCAAACCAGACAACATCAACACCCGTTGTGCCGACTCTCTGGAAGAGGACTGGCCTTTGCAGGCTGACGGTGGAGATATCGGAAAACCGCTTTACGTGGATGCTGTTGTCAGCAATCCTCCCTATTCGCAACAGTGGGATGCTAACGACCGTGAACTGGATCCGCGTTTTAAGGATTATGGTGTAGCTCCTAAAAGCAAAGCCGACTACGCCTTTCTGCTTCATGAACTCCATCACCTTAAACCAGACGGTATCCTGACAATTGTACTTCCTCACGGTGTTCTCTTCCGTGGTGATGCCGATGAAAATAGTGAAGGGGAAGGCAAAATACGTCGCAACTTGATTGAGAAGAACAACATCGATGCCATTATCGGACTGCCGGCCAATATCTTCTTTGGTACAGGTATCCCTACCCTCATCATGGTGCTCAAACAGCATCGTGACAATGACGACGTGTTGATTATCGATGCCTCAAAGGGTTTTGTCAAGGAAGGAAAAAACAACAAGCTGCGCGAATGTGACATCAAACGTATTGCCGATACGGTACGCGACCGCAAAACAGTTCCCGGATATTCCCGTACAGTGTCCCGTGATGAAATCCGTCAAAACGGTTACAATCTGAACATCCCTCGTTATGTAGATTCCAGTGATCCTGTTGAGAAGTTCGACATCTATGCCACCATGTTCGGAGGCATTCCTCACAGTGAGATTGATGAACTTCAAAAATATTGGGACACATTCCCTTCTTTGCGCGAAGAATTGTTTGTAGCGGATGCAGACAAACCTTATTCTCAATTGAAGACAGAAGATACCCAATCGGTTATAGAGCAGAATACAGACGTAAAAGCCTTCCAGAAGAGATTTGCACGGGCTTTCGAAGGTTTTGCCGACAGTGTTCATCACCGGCTGATTGATCAGATAGCGACTGCAAATTCCCAAAAAGAGTTGGATGCTATTTCCGATGATATTTTTGCTCGTTTGCATGGGATGCCTCTCATCGACCGATATGCAGCCTATCAAGCGTTGGCTGACAACTGGCAGAGCATCACCAATGACATTGAGACCATACAGCAGGAAGGCATAGAAACGGCAAGAGAGGTAGAACCTGCTTATAAGCTGGTAAAGAAAGGCGACGAAGAAATTGAAGTGCCGGATGGCTTGAAAGGCCGTATTGTTCCTTTTGAGTTGGTACAACAGGAAAAATTCCAGGACGATTTGCAAGCAATTGCCGATTTGCAGATGCGAGTAGAAGAAATCTCCGGTGAACTGGATGAAATCCGTGAAAACTTCTCGGAAGAGGAGTCTGAGGTCTATTTGGATAGTGAAAAGGAAAATGCCTTTGATAAGAAAGCCATTACTGCGGGAGCAAAAGCCAAAAAGGATGCGGTGGAAGCGGAAACTAAAGAGAAACTGAAGAAGATTGTCAAACTTTGGGAAGAACAAAAAAACAAGAACAAACAAATCAAGGAGGCTAAGCAGGCTCTTATTGACAAAACGGTAGAAGCGATAGAGAACCTTTCAGACGAAGAAATTTCTCTGTTCCTGCATAGAAAATGGATTGATCCTATTATCAAAGGTATTGATGAAACGCTCTCTGAGGTCTTATCTACTTTTGAAAACAAAGTGCGTGCATTAGGGAATAAGTATGCCGTAAGCTACAAGCAGTTGAATGATGATTTGGAAAAGTCTCAAAAAGAATTGTCTGGTCTTATTAATGAACTGACTGGAAATGAGTTTGCGATTCTGGGGCTTAATGAGTTGATTAATGATGGAAAGGAGTAAATGTATGAATGTGCCGGAGATAAGATTTAAGGAGTTCTGTGATTACTATAATGATGTCCTTCTTGAGAAGTGCCTATCAGTTAGTAACAAAAAAAATAATAAGTTAGAATATAAAAAGGAAGACGCACTTTCTGTTTCTGATGAATTTGGCGTTGTTAATCAGATAGAGCATTTGGGGAGAAGTTATACAGGGAACAATATATCCACTTATAAAATTTTGAATAAAGGGCAGATAGTTTATACAAAATCTCCGTTAAAGTTAAAGCCTTTTGGAATAATTAAAGTAAATAACAACAAACCAGGAATAGTTTCAGTTTTATATGCAATATACGACGTTAAAGAGGGCTTCGATCCTAACTATATCAGTGTTTACTTTGAGCCTAGTTTCAGACTTAATAAATACCTTTTACCTCTCATAAATAAAGGTGCAAAAAACACTATCAATATTAGTGATGAAACGGCCCTATCTGGTGAAGTGCATATACCATTATCTCATGCAGAACAGCAAAAGATAGTATCCTATTTCCAATCATTGGACTCATTAATTCAAATCATTTCAAAGAAACTTGCGTCTTTAAAACGAATAAAGGCGGCAAGCCTACAATCTATGTTCCCACAAGAAGGAGAAACTGTACCTAAAGTCAGATTTAATGGATTTGAAGAAGAATGGAGTTTAAAATGTGTCTCTGAACTTTTATGTGAAAGGAATGAACTTAGTCCCCAAAGTCCAGAATTTCCATTAATGGCATTTATTGCCAATAATGGTATTACAGAAAAAGGAGAACGATATGATAGAAGTGCATTAGTAAATGATGTTATTAACAAACAGTATAAAAGGACATATTATGGGGACTTCATTTATAGTTCAAACAACTTGGAGACAGGGTCAATAGGTCTAAATACATATGGCAAGGCTACTATATCGCCAGTTTATAGTATTTTTTATTGTACGTTAAATTCTGATTCTAATTTTGTAGGTTATTGTATGACTAGGAAATCATTTATTAAGGAAATGATAAAATGGCGACAGGGTGTTATGTATGGTCAGTGGAGAATTCATGAGAAAGACTTTCTTAGGATAAAAGTCTTAGTACCATCTTTACCCGAACAACAAAAGATTGGTGCTTACTTCCGCAGTCTAGATCGGCAAATCTCTCTCCAAACCCAGCGCCTTGAGAAGCTAAAACAAATCAAGGCAGCTTGTCTGGATAAGATGTTTGTATAAAATATCATTCAAACCTTTAATGGAGTAAATATGGATAATATAAACGACATACAATATTTCGTCAAGGAAAGCCAGTTTGAACAAGCCTTGGTTGACCTTCTTCCCCATCATGGTTGGGAAAAGGAAGTCCTCGTACAACCCACAGAAGAAGATTTGATCCAGAACTGGGCAAAGATTCTCTTTGACAACAACCGGGACATCAATAAATTGGGCAATTATCCGCTTACTGCGAGTGAGATGCGTCAAATCATCGATCAGGTGAATCTATGCGACAGCCCATACGCCATGAATATGTTTATCAATGGCGGACAAGTATGCATCAAACGCGACAATCCCGCCGATACAAACAATTATGGCAAGGAAGTCTATCTGAAGATTTTCGATGCACGCGAAATCAGTGCCGGGCAAAGTCGCTACCAGATTGCGCGCCAACCTCGTTTCAAGGCTTCGCACCCGTTGGGCGGTGACCGACGTGGCGATGTGATGTTGCTTATCAATGGTATGCCGGTAATTCATATCGAGTTGAAACGTTCAAAAGTAGATGTGAGTCAGGCTACCTTCCAGATTAAACGCTATACCCACGAAGGCGTATTCGGCAACGGCATCTTCAAGATGGTACAGATTTTCGTGGCCATGACTCCGGAGGAGACACTTTATTTTGCCAATCCGGGCAAAGAAGAGAATTTCAAGCCGGAGTTTTATTTCCATTGGGAAGACTTTAACAATACTGTCATACGGGACTGGAGACGAATTGTATCCGATTTGCTCAGTATTCCAATGGCGCATCAGCTAATAGGTTATTATACCATTGCCGACGATAAGGACAAAACACTGAAAGTACTTCGCAGCTATCAGTATTTTGCAGCCAGCAAAATCAGTGACATAACGCATAAGACCAATTGGGATACTCATCAGCATCGTGGCGGATATGTGTGGCATACCACCGGTTCCGGAAAGACCATGACCAGTTTCAAATCGGCACAACTCATTGCCAATTCCGGCGATGCAGACAAAGTGGTATTTCTATTGGACCGTATCGAACTTAGCGTGCAATCGCTGGATGAATACCGTGGCTTTGCGGGAGAAGACGAAGCGATTCAAGATACGCAGAATACGGCTATCCTGTTGAGCAAGCTCAAAAGTACGGATAACGACGACCGCCTGATTGTGACCTCTATTCAGAAGATGTCGAACATCAAAGCCGGGAAAGATATTTCGCAGGACGACATTGATCTGATAGACCGCAAACGACTGGTATTCATCATAGACGAATGTCATCGTAGTGTGTTCGGCGATATGCTGATAGGTATCAAGAATACGTTCAAAAGAGCCCTGCTTTTCGGCTTCACGGGCACACCGGTATTCAAAGAAAATGCCAAGCATGAAATCATGACCGAAACCATATTCGGCGACATGATTCATAAATACACCATTGCCAACGGAATCCCTGATCACAACGTATTGGGATTCGATCCGTATATGGTGAGAACCTACGATGACAATGAGCTTCGCGAAAAAGTGGCATTCTCCCAACTGAAGGTAAATAGCATCGAGGAGATTGAAGATGACGAGCAGAAAATGGCTGTTTACAACCGGTTCATGAATGAGATGAAGATGCCGGACACTTATAAGGAAGGAGATGAAACTATACATGGAATAGAACATTATCTGCCTAAAGACATTTATCAGCAGCCTATTCATCATCAGGCTGTTGCTGCCGACATCGCAAGCGGAAGGGATAAACTGAGCAAGAACGGTAAATTCCACGCCATTCTGGCCACAAAGAATATTCCTGAGGCAATCGCTTATTATCGGATATTCAAGGAGCAATATTCTTCTCTGAATGTGGTGGCCGTATTCGACAACAACATAGACAATTCTGATGGCGGAATCGCCAAGGAAGATGCCTTGCTGGAGATGCTGGATGACTATAACCAGAAATATGGAACAACATTCCAGCTTTCCACATACGCCAAATACAAAAAGGATGTGGCCAAAAGACTGGCACACAAGAAGCCTTACCTCAATATAGAACATGATCATGCACAGCAGATAGACTTGCTTATTGTAGTTTCGCAGATGTTGACAGGTTATGACTCCAAATGGGTAAATACGCTGTATGTGGATAAGGTAATGAAATATGTGGACATTATCCAGTCGTTCTCACGTACCAACCGCTTGTTTGGTCCGGACAAGCCTTTCGGCATTATCCGCTACTACTCTTTCCCTTACACCATGGAGCAGAATATCAATGATGCACTCGATGTATATGTGGACAGACCGTTGGGCGTTTTTGTCGATAAGCTGGAAAGTAATCTGACAAATATCAACCAGAAGTTCTTGCACATAAGGGATATATTCCAGGCACAGGAAATCAAAAACTTTGCAAAATTGCCGGAAGCAAGAGAAGACAGGAATATGTTTGCCAAAGATTTTAGTCAGATGACTCATCTGCTGGAAGCAGCCAAGCTGCAAGGATTCACATGGGATAAGGATGAATATGAGTTCCAGCATGGCGATACCTATACCTACGTCAAGATGGAACTGGATGAACAGACTTACCTTATTCTGCTGCAACGATACAGGGAACTGTTTGAAGGTAATGGAGGGGGCAGTACGGAAGGAGATGATTTTGACTATCCTATTGACACCTATATCACAGAAACAGGTACGGGTACGATCGATGCCGAATATATCAACTCCAAGTTTGTGAAGTTCATCAAGAATCTCTACATGTCCGGTCCAGGAAGCGAACTGACCAAAGAAGCCTTTAAAGAGTTGCACAAAACCTTTGCTTCTCTATCACAAAAGGATCAGCGTACGGCAATGATTATCCTACACGACCTGCAAAGTGGAGATTTACACCTGTCGCCGGGTAAGACGATCTATGATTATATCGCAGAATACCAATTCCGCGAATTGCACAAACAAGTTATGATTCTGGCCGAAGCGACTGGTATAAACGCCAGTCAACTGGAGCACATTATGAGTCGTAATGTAACGGAACAGAATCTGAATGAGTTCAGTCAGTTTGACAATTTGAAACTGACATTGAACATGGCCAAAACTCGTGAGTTCATAGCCAAAGTAGAAGGTACAGAAGTTCCGGCTCGTCTGGTTATTCCCAAAGCAGACAAATTACTTCGAGAGTTTATTTTAGACAGCAGTTGTAGAGAACGTATTCTGAAAGCGTACTTGAATATGGAGGAGAATTATCAATCCGAAGAAGAACAGGTGCCGCAAGACGAAGACGTTATTATAGACGAAGTACAGCATGTAGACGTGGCCGTCATAAAAGATAATATTCGGAGCATTCTTAAAACAACTTTGACCGCAGTACTGCCACAAATGCGTCCTATCGATGAGATTATAAACAGCGTATTCTATGTGATAGACACACCGTCAATTGACTCTTTGGATAATGTAGGCATGTTTATCCAGCGGGCATTTACCAATCTATACGGTAAGAAAGCAACTATCGTAGATAAGTTTGTGGCATTTAATTTATTGGTCACCAAGTTTGAGGCATATCTGAAGAAATTGTATTATCTGATGAAAGGCCATGAAGTTCCTGCCCAAAATCCCGGTGAAGATGTAACTTGGAAAAACGTGATTTATGCCCACAAATGTCTATGGAATCTGAAATACAGCACGGATGAAGGAAAGCAGCAGCTATATCAATACCTTATGCTCATTAAAGGTTGGAGAAACAGTGAATCACACATTTCTCCTACCGCTTCAGAACAGGAAGTTGATACCGCAATCAGCATCATCCTGACCATGTATTTCTATTCTACGGGTTCTTCTATTACAGATTTGGAAATGAATGGACATGAAATACAAAAATCAGAAAGTGTGTACAAAGAAAATTCTTATGCCCATAAAGTAATTCAGTTGCATCCATATTATAATGAAGAAAATGATGATCAGCAATTGGTCGCTGAAGCGGACGTAAAGGATTGGCCAGAAGAAAAACGAATCGCAACTCTGAAAAAGAGCATTTGCCAGCTTATTGGATATGAAGCTAAAAAGTCTCCTTTGAGCAAGCAAAGACATTGGATTGCGATTTATCGTATAGCAGCAGATAAGGGATTTATCATAGAAGGTGATTTTGCTTATTTCAAAAGAATCATTGATGATATGCAAATAAATAACCTTCCTGTTCCTCTTAAAATAGAATCACTACAAAGCTCCATCAAAGATGTGTATGCAAAAGATATTGAGGATTGGACAGACGATAACCTTAGTGGCAAAAAACTATCAGAGTATGAAGATATTAAGAAATGTGCTGATGCGTTTGCCAAGATTGTAGGAAATAATATTAATACGAAATAAGACGATTATCATGAAACATATATCAATCCGTGTGCCTTGGCACGATAATAAATGGAATGGAACTATTTGTCAATGTCCGAAAAATAATCCATTCTGCATGATGCTTCACAATATATCTGAAAGAAAAGATGAGAACAAAGAAGAAACTTATGCAGGAAAGGATTGGAATTCTCTCAAGCATGATCAATTACCTGCTTGTGTTGGCGAGAATGGTGGTTTTATGAATGAGAAGCCATATAAAAGAATCTTCAAACATGTTTATGCTTTTGGAGAAACACCACATACAAAACTATTACCTACAACAGTTGAACTTCAGCCATATAGCTGTTATGGAATACCTTTTAGATATCTATCTAAGGATTTTCAGGAAAAACTGAATCATAAATATCCTAATATGTCCAATGACGAAACAGCACCGTTTACTACACCTTGGGTATATGGAAGAGAACGACAGTTTGAAATCTTGAATTATTTCAAATCAAATATTGAGGCAGGTAATTCTCTTGGAGTTTTTTATTGTACAAAAGGCAATCCTGTTGATGAAGATGCAAAATTAATTGTTGGTATAGGTGAGATCACTAAAGTTCTGGATGTACAAAAATATGAGACAACAGCCGATTATACATATCCTTTTTGGGATTTGATCTTTGAGCATGGCATAAGAACTGATTTGAAGAAGTCAAAAGGATTTCTTTTGCCATACCATGAATACATGTCACTTGATGAAGACTATGTAAAAGCCCAAACAGGTAAATCGAAACAAGAAGTAATTGATGAAATAAAAATTACTATCCCGAAGTTAGGTAATAGCCAGATTATCTTTAATGAATTATCCTACGGTTGTGATTATGTTAGCAATCACAGTATGCTGATTATTCTTAATGTTGCCAGAAAGTGCTTGGAATCGGTTATTAAACATGGGCTGGTTGGAGGAAACTGGAAACAACAAATTTTGTGGATAGATTCCCAAATTGCAAAGGTGAAGGATATGATAGGTCCTTTCCCAGCTTTCGCCGAGGCTTTATCAGCAATAGGGGTAAATTATGCATTTATAATTGAACAGGATTTACGAAATAATGGATATTGTGGGGTTAAAGATAATCCATGGGAAGCCTTTGATAAATTGATGAAAGGTGAATTGTCTCTTCCTGATTCCGTATATAAAAGTGAACTTACTCATTATCGTATTCTTTGGAAAAATACTCTAAGTAACCAAAGACAAGTACTGGAACTGCTATCACGTTTTGAAATAAATTCGGAAGTAATAAAATGGTGGTTTGATAGTCCTGGCTGCTATGATGAATTATTAAATAATCCATATATTATCAGCGAGGAGAGTCTTATTGAAAATTATCTTCCTGTTACAACCGAAATGATTGATCTTGGCATAATGGCTGACCCTAAGATTCAAGGCAAATGGACTCCAAAAGCTCCTTCACTAGTGGAATCCGTAATTGATAATAGAAGGATCCGCTCATTTATCATTTCAAAACTTGTGGCAAGTCTCAGTGATGGTGATACATTAATTTCTGCAAACGAGATTGAGTTATATATAAAAGATTGTTTGGCTGCGGACAATCATCAACTGCCATATAATTATTTAATGTCAAACAAAGAGTTCATTGAAGAAAAAACTGTATACCTTAATACTGATGACAGGTGTGCACTGCAGTTGAAGGAATATAAAGAAATTGATGATTATTTGCGTAAGATATTCAAAGGTCGTGCTTCAAAGGATGTCAAATCACCAGTAAAAGAAGACTGGAATACGATTGTTAAAGCATCTATTGATGATTACAATGAAGCAAATGAGCGATGCCGTAATGCTGTAGCTGACCAGGTAAAGGCATTGGAAATGTTCTGCAGTAAGCGCCTTTCTGTACTGGCAGGTCCAGCTGGAACAGGCAAAACTACAGTTGTCAAAGCTTTCTTAAAATCGCCACAAATAAAAGCAGAAGGTACACTCCTTTTGGCTCCTACAGGAAAAGCACGAGTTCGCTTAGGTAACATGTCAGCAGGTATTCAAGCCCTAACTATTGCGCAATTTCTGACGCGTCAGGGTTTCTTTGACTGGGATACAATGACACCTTGTGTTCCTGAAGATGCAGAAAAACGTAAATACTGTGGAGCAAAAAATGTCATTATTGACGAGTGTTCCATGCTTACATGTAAGGACTTTTATGTCTTAATGAAAGCATTGGATTTAAAGAGCATTAATCGAATAATTTTAATTGGAGACCCATTTCAATTACCTCCTATTGGGCCTGGCAGACCATTTGCTGATTTATTTAACTACCTAAAGGATAATAAAGACGAATATTTAAGATCGGCAATAACAAAATTGCGATATGTTGTAAGAACTATTAATACAGGAGACTCTGACATATTGACTTTAGCATCATGGTTCTCTGGAGAAAAACCTGCAAAGAATTCCGATCTTATTTTTGAGCAAGTTGCCAAAGGAAATCTTAATAATGACCTGGTTGTTTATACTTGGAATGATGAAAACGACCTTAAAGACTGTTTGAAAGAGGCCATTGAAAAAGAGTTGCCAGAAGAGGAAGGTAAATCTTTATCCGATAAGATTCGTAAATCTATAGGACTTGATGATGTAAATAAAGCCTTAAACGATCCGTCAAAGGTTGAAAATTTTCAGGTTTTATCACCGGTAAAAAATCCGGTATGGGGAACATTCCAGATTAATTCGTATTTCCAAGAGTGGGTTGGTATAAATAAGAATTTTTCAATAGAAATAGCTCCTATTACCATATCTGTTCTAGATAAGGTCATTCAATTAAAGAATGAACGCAAGAAATCTACGAGTAAAGAAGAATGTCAACTTTCAAATGGGCAAATAGGTTTTGTTAATTATGCAAATAAGAGGGAAAAGAAATCTACAGTTGTTTTTACTGGGTTACCCAACAAGAGATTTTCATATTATTCTTCTAAGTCAGATGAGGCTGATAATACAATAGACTTGGCTTATGCTATAACTATCCATAAGAGTCAAGGAAGTGATTTTAAGATCGTTTTGGTTGTTCTTCCAAAGAGTGGACGTATACTTTCACGTGAACTAATCTATACAGCTTTAACACGAGCAAGAGGGAAATTAATTCTGTTGATACAAGATAATATATCGTGGTTAATCGAGTATTCTAAACCTCAGATGTCAGTTTTAGCTAAACGGAATTCAAATCTTTTCTCTACATCTGTACGTGAAGATATTTCAAACATTCCATATGTAGAAGGATTGATTCACACAACCTTAAAGCCAGGATTAATCGTACGTAGCAAGTCTGAAGTAATTATTGCTAATATGCTATATGAACGAGGTATTGACTTTGAATACGAAAAAATGATAGAAGATAACGGCCGTCGATGTATTCCTGATTTTACTTTTGAAGATGCATCTGGAGATACCATCCTTTGGGAACATTTAGGAATGTTAGATAATCCTGCCTATAAGGAATCATGGGAAAAGAAACGAGATTTTTATAAATCAATCGGTTACATCGAAGGAGTAAATTTATTTACTACAGTTGACCATGAGAACGGAAGTATTGATTCTACAGAAATTGCTGCAATAGTAGATAAATTAGAAAATCTAATATAAAAGATTATGAACAATGCAGAAAGACTGCATTGTTCATAATTAGCTTTGTATTGTTTGATAAATAGTATTGCCTATGCCAACGAATAAGAATGCACAGTTAAGATACCAGATTATAGATAAATGCCTGAGCAATTGGTCTAGGCGTTACTATATTGAGGATTTAGTAGATGCCTGCAATGAAGCGCTCTATCTGTATAATGGAGAAACGAAAGATGGTTGCGGAGTAAAAAAACGTCAAGTACAAGAAGATCTAAAATTCATTGAAAGTGAAGAAGGATATGGTATGGATATAGATGCCATTCGAGATGGGCATAGAAAATATTACCGATACCATACCAAAGGGGCTTCCATCAAAAATCAACCTATCAATCAAGAAGAGCTCAATTTGATTTATGATGCATTGATACTTCTTAAACGTTTCGATGGAGTACCACAATTTGAGTGGTTAAACGACCTTGAAAAAAGACTATATACGACCAGTAAATTAGGAGATAATCTGGATTCAGTTGTAAGTTTTCAGCATAATCCCTATCTTAAAGGAATGGATTTATACTATAAACCCATTTTTAATGCAATTGTTAACAAAAGGGTCATTGAAATTATATATCATCCATTTGGGAAGGATGCTAGAATTGTAATTGTTACTCCTTATCATCTTAAACAATATAATAATCGCTGGTTTCTAATCGGCAAACATAAAGACTCGGATTATCTATCAAACTTTGCAATTGATAGAATCGAAGGAGTAAAGGAAACATCTAAACCATACATAATACAACCTGAAGGAATAGATTTTAAAGAATACTTTAGCGATATCGTCGGCGTTTCGCGTTCAAATGCTCCTGTAGAAGAAGTCATTTTAAAGGTTAGTGATAAAGTCATTGGATATATTGTGACTAAGCCACTTCATGAATCTCAATCAGCAGTGACAACACCTCTTGAAGATGGATATTGGAAGATAACCTTAAAAGTCCAAAATAATTATGAGTTACGTTCTTTGCTCCGTTCGTTTGGTGCACAAATAGAGGTTATTGCCCCTGAGTCATTACGACAAATGATGAAAGAAACAGCCGAGGCTGTGAGTCAGATATACGAGAAATAATAAAATCACGATAACCAACGACTTATAATATAAATATGAATATGCCCGAAAATTTATATTTAGAATTTGATGCTTTTTTACGATCAATCAAACAAAATTTAGATGGGTCATTTGGTGTCCTATTAGGTGCCGGTGCATCCATCTCATCTGGTATTCAATCGGCAAATGATTGTATATGGGATTGGAAATTTTTAATATATCAATCATTATCAGGTAATCAAAAAAAATTAGTAGATCCAAAAAAATCTGATTTAAGTAAAGACATCATTCAGAAATGGTTAGATGTGCAAGGGAAATATCCACAATTGGGGAGTCCAGAAGAATATTCTTTTTATGCCGAAGCCTCATATCCAATCGATGCGGACAGAACTAAATATTTTGAAAGCCTGTGCAATGGGAAAAGTCCATATGTAGGATATAAATTGTTATGTCTGCTGAATAAATATGGAATTGTAAAATCTGTTTGGAGTACAAATTTCGATGGACTCGTGGAAAGAGCTGCACAACAAGCCAATATAACACCTATAGCTATAAATCTTGATTGCGTTGATCGTATATATAGGACAGAAAGTTCAAATGAATTACTTTATATAGCCTTACATGGAGATTGTAAATTTAGAACACTCAAAAATACGGAGAAAGAACTAGACTCACAAAATAGTGAATTTGTTTCAGCTTTGCGACGTTATTTTGTTGACAAAAATTTAATTATCATAGGATATAGTGGAAGAGATAAATCCCTTATGTTTGCTTTGAAAGAAGCTTTTACGGATAAGGGAGCGGGAAGATTGTATTGGTGTGGCTACGGCAAGGATATTACACCTGAAATAGCAGATTTAATTCAAACTATTCGATCTGCTGGAAGACAAGCGTTTTATATTGACACAAACGGATTTGATAATGTTATGTTATCTCTTGTAAAATTCTGTTTTAACGAAGATTCTAATAAACAAGAGGAAATCAATGAAATACTTAAAGTAATAAGTATAAACAATACGACAACTCCATTTTCCATACATGATGGAAGTACAAAAAAATATCTGAAAAGTAATCTAATTCCTGCTACATTTCCCGATGAAATATTTCAGTTTCAAATTTCATACGATAAGAATGAAAACAGATGGAAATATCTTAGAGAAAAGATTAAAGAAAAGCCCCTTATTGCTGTACCATATAAAGACAAAGTATATGCCATCTCAACTGTATCTACTATCAATGAAGTTTTTGGGAAAAATTTAATTAGTGAAATTGAACGTGTTCATATTTCTATTGATGAAATAGAAAAAAACAGCTATTTTAAAGAATTATTTCTCAAAGCCGTACTTTATGGAATCTCCCAGATTACAGGATTAGGTGTTGATTATAAGCGTTATAGGTTGTATAAAAAAGAAATTTATGCAAATAAAAATAATGTAACAATACATGAAGCTATTGAATGTGGATTATCATTTGTCCCACAAGAGAAATATGTCTTGTTTTCAATTACTCCAACAGTCTATTTTATTTCTAATGACCAAATAAAAAAGGAACTCAAACAGCAATACTCTCATGAATATTTAGACAAAATGAGAAATCAGCAATATGAGAAGAAATTACAAGAATGGTGTAATATAATGTTTAATGGTAAAAGATTAAGTTTTGAGATACCTGTTAATTCACGAAGTGGTTTTATCTTTAAAATATCCAATAATCGTGGTTATGCTGAGATACACCATTGCGGACAAGGTAACATAACGATATATTCTCCAAAGGAATACAACATAAAACAAACATTATATCATGGCATACACATTAACGAACCCAAGCTTGAATTTATAAATCCATACGTTAATAAACCTGCATATGATGACAATCCGATGAGAGGATTATCAAAATACAGGCCTTTCGATGCGAAATATTTTGATGTATTCCCTAAAGATGTATGTATTGGCAGTATCTGTCCTGCTTCTTATTCTTCAAAATTTAGTGAATTTATAAAAAGACTAAATTCTACAATTTCCGCAGATAAATTATCTGACTATGTACATCATTATACTGGTTTTAGTAATATTTATAACTGTAGACTTGAAATACCTGAAATACATTCTGAAAAATGGGTATCAATAAATGATAATCCTAAAAGTGCCATTAATTTAGCAAAAACTATTTGTACAGAAGGGCAAAAACTTTCAGAACAGTTCCCAGGAATTGTGCTATTAATATTTATACCTAATTCATGGAGCAACTATAGACAATTCAATTATCATGGAGAAACATTTGATTTGCATAACTACATAAAAGCGTTTGCCGCCCAACATAGATTCACAACTCAATTTATAGAAGAAAAGACTTTATATGACAGGATGGTATGTGAAATTTCATGGTGGCTCTCTTTAGCTTTATTTGTGAAAGCTTTAAGAACTCCTTGGACTCTTGCAGACTTAGATCAAAATACAGCATATGCAGGAATTGGATATAGCATAAAAAAGCAATATTCAGGTAAAGCTGAAGTTGTTTTAGGCTGTAGCCATATATACAATGCACAAGGACAGGGATTAAGATATAAACTGTCAAAAGTTGAACATCCTCAATTTGACAAAAAGAAAAATCCTTATTTAAATTTTGAAGAAGCTTATAAATTTGGAATGGATATACTGGCTCTTTTTCAAGACGCTATGGAAAAGTTACCTCAAAGAGTTGTAATTCATAAACGAACCCCTTTTAAGAATGATGAGATTGAAGGTATAACAAACGCATTAAAGCAAGCAGGAATATCAGAAATTGATTTGATCACAATCACTCAAGAATATGATTTAAAGTTTATTGCAGAGAAGATTATGTATGGTCAATTTCTTGAAGATGGATATCCAGTTGATAGAGGAACGTGCATTAAACTATCATCGAGAGATGCTTTGTTATGGACACATGGAGTAGTTCCCTCAATACAGTCAAATCGCAGATACTACCAAGGAGGACGTTGTATTCCTGCTCCTTTAAAAATTACCAAATACTATGGGCATGGAGATTTGGAAACTATTGCTAAAGAAATTCTAGGATTCACAAAGATGAATTGGAACTCGTTTAATCTATACACAAAGTTACCTGCCACAATTGACACTTCTAATACATTGGCACAGGTGGGAAACTTGTTAAGACAATATAATGGTGTAACATACGATTACCGTTTCTTTATCTAAAAAGTAGCTCGCCATAAACAGCCTTCATTTATGGCGGGCTACTCGACTATAAATTCTGTTATATCGAAAAAATTCTATACAATTTCAGTTAATAATATATCTATACATTTTTAGTCCTGTTTTGTGTTTTTGCTATTGCCATACATGCATAGAAAATCTAAAGGATCAATATCTGCTGTATCCTGCATCCTTTCCTCAATAAAATCAATTGAAGATGGTGCAATATTCAGCTTAATATTTTGGAAAATAGGGAGTTGTCTTATCTTATTTTGATATTTCACGAATTTATCAGTACGTGGCGTAAGAGCAAAAACTAAAGCACTAGCAAAGATATCAGCCAACTGGATACCAAACTCTTCATGAGATTTAGCTATTTCTATATTACCAATTGGTAAAGGATAAACATGCTTTCCTTTGCCATATCCTACAACAGTTTCAGGAACATCCATATCTCTTAGGTATTCCATAAACTCTTTGTTTGCAAAGAATGGTTCAGAAGAATCAAAAAGAACATCCTCTTTTTCCCCAGTTCTTTTATACCATTCTTGGACTGATACAGAAAATAATGGTATTGTCAAATCGATATAGAATTTCATATAAGGCAAGGCCTCTTTAATGTATTGAATAGTTAAAGGTATCTCTGACAGCATCTCAAAAAATCCAGACTCTGTACCAGTATCCTCTCTTAATTTATCTGTAGTTCTATAGAAATCCGCAACGGATGCTACAGATGGTGTTCTAACCATTGTAACAAAATTTTTCTCGAATTCTGCCACTAAATCCTTATTTGGATGCCGAATAGCAAAATAATACAAGCCATTTGCTAATATTAGATTTTTAGCTCCTTCATACAAGTTTATTCCTTTGTTATAATACATAGTTTCAACTAATATATTAACAATGTTGGCATATATGCAGTATCGCTTATCGGCAAATGATGGGAGTATATGATTTGCATCCATAAGTGGATGATTAAATATTTTATCTAATATGGCTCTGCCTTGAGGATTAGTATACATGCTTTTGAAATGAAGTTCCTTTCCCCATTCATAATAGCCTATATCTTTTTTTAAGCACGCAATTTCATCATTAGTTATCTTAACAGAAGCCAGTGCAAAGTAAGGTTGACTTACATTAGTTAAATCTGGTCCTGTATATCCGGATTCGTCAAAATACAACATATAAATATATTATTCGGTTAATATAATCATTATTTATCTTTTTCTTTCGACAGAAGATTTTCTAAAATATTTGGAATTTTCTTTGTATTTTCTAATTATCTTATTCAATAATTTTTTAATTGAAAGCCGCCACACCGAACGCTATTTTTCATTTGTAAAATCTGCTCCTTACGATTTATTAATGTACGTTCCCATCTGTCTGAAAGGGCATCAGAAAAACATCCGAAAATATCCTTGCCTGGAGTCGTGTATTGCTGACCGGGATAGTTGTTCAAGTCATCACTAAGAAACAGACCTCCATAGTCCTAGAGCCATTCATCATTATAGCAAAATCCATAGCTGTCAGAGCCACGAAGGGATTCGTAACTCAGCTCTCCAATTAGTTTTGGTTCTTTCTACCAATCAAAATCAGCAAATACATAGAGTCTTTTCATTCCTTATTCTTTTTTTGATGCCCTTTCCCTTTGTTTAAGACTTAAATCCTGTAATGCTTTTCCCATTGCATCTTCTTTTGCAAGCAGAAGAATATCATCATCTAACTGAAGCGCATAAAGCACCCTAAGATAAATGCCTATTGCCACCGTTGGTACACCTTTCTCTATGCGTGAAACCGTCAGAGGTGAACAAGTGGCACGTTCGGCAACTTGGGCAATACTGAGATTCCTGCGTAATCTGGCCAGCCTGATCTGTTCTCCTACTATCTGCATCTTCTGCTCCAGCTTTCTTGGCAACTTGGTACCCATCGTACTTTTCGTCATAGCTCAACATATCATATAATATGCAAATATAGCAGTTTTTCTTTATTTTATGATGTGTTACAGAGATAAATTTTTGAATTTATTCCTGTTAAAATCTGCTTTGGTCACATTATTGGGCGTTGGAGATATTAAATGCTATTATATTATTCATAAGGCTGACATTTTACAGATAACAAACAATATATTGTTTATAGGAAGATAGCAATAATTTGAACAGAAAAAGAAATAACACTTCCTTTTCTGTTCAGAATATTACTACTTAGACAATCTTAAAATAGCGATCTCTGTCACATAAGTCTGTTGTTTGTAACAATCACCGAAACATTGACCACACAGCAACTGAACTACCTCAAGGCTCTTATTGCCGGTGAAAAGGCCATTAGTTCGACTGAAGTGATGCATCGCTATCAAATCTCTTCAACGACCTCAATATCCCGTTCAAAGACTGCCCTTATCAAGAATGATATATTGGATAATAAGGCCGGTGAAATCTCGTTCCAGGACCCGATTTATGCCTATTGGTTGAAGACTGAGTATTTCGCAAAATAATAAGACTATGAATAAGTATAACCTTACTTGGATTGCCTTCGCCAATAAGAAAAGGTGCAGGCTTACTAAAGCTATAAATACTTTAGTAGTTATTTCTTGGAGAAAGCTTAATGTTGTATTATTCTATTCTTACCATCCCGGCCAACTGCACGAAATAATCATTTGACCAAATATCAAGTTCTTTTGGATTGCGCACGAAAGGCAATACATCTTCTTTCACTTGTTTTATATCAGCTGAAGAGAGACGCTCAATGAGTTTCTCCTTGAATAACTCTGGAGTGATATTCTCATTGTTGAACTGCTTGCATCGTTCTGCCAAATGAGCAAAATCAAGTGGGATATTATGGCGTACATACCATTCAAAGTCGTACCAATCACGACCTTTTACTCTGTTCTTCCACGCACGATATACTAAGGCGTGCATCTTGCCTGCAAACAAGTCTGGAAGTGTGAAACAACGGGTCATAAATGAATGTGGCTGAAGCAATAACTTTTGTTCTGTCTTGAAGTTCAACGGTGGACAAGTATCTACTTCAATCTTTATCTTTATAGACTTCTCTGTCTGGAAACTCACATCATACACATCGGTATTATCTTTAAGAAATGCCGATTCGACCTTTCCGAAATTCTTCTTATCTTTTTTCTTTATTTCAACCTCACGACCTACCATTGCAAAGGCGTCAATGATAGCTGGGAAGTATTTCGTAAAATCGAACTTATCATCTTGTGCAAGCAAAGAGAAATCCATATCCTCACTGAAACGTTGCAAGCCATGAAAGATTCTCAAACAAGTTCCGCCATAAAACGCAGCCGATTCAAAGAAGCCTCCGGCATACAGGCCTGCAAGTATCATCTGCTGGTTCACTTCAAATATGGCGTTTCGCTTATGTTGCTCGGTTGTTAGATCATAACGGGAGAGCATATTGTCGAATATTTCATTTTTCATCGTCTTAAGAATTTTAATAGTGTTGAAATTGAATCAGCCTTTTTGCCAACCTTTATATAATCTTCAAATATGGTTGCGTTCATATTATAGAACTCATCCATATCCATACGAATATCCTGCTCAAGATATGTCTCTACATCCTTCATATAGCGAAGAATGACTTTTGAGGAATTGGCAATCAAATCACACAAAGCCTTTTCCGGTGATGCAATCAGAAATGCATAGTCACCTTTATTCATACTCCTTACTCCTATCGGAAATGCCTTTCTTGGAATATATTTGTAGTCATAATTGCCGACTGGAGTTTGAAAGCTTCGGGGATGTTTTACAGTCATTGATTGATGAACATATACAGCCTCGGGGATAAGTCCATAATATCGTAGTGCAGTAGACATTGAAATATACGAAGGTGTATAGAGATGATTGGCAATCAACTCACTTGATAGAGTCTTTCCTGAATATTCGGGGTTGATCACATAAAGTCCTCGCTTAAGTCTGATGATAACCCCTTGCTTTTCGAGCCAGGTTACTTTCTTATTAGCAGACTTAAGTTCCGGATATAACGATTCAATGATTGAAGTCGTTACCGGAATGGTTCCTATTTCATTTAATTGCCTGTCCATACTGCAAATATAGTAATAATTTGAACAGAAAAAGAAATAATACTTCCTTTTCTGTTCAGAATATTGCTACTTAGGCTATTTTTAAAAATAGCGACCGCTGTCACATAAGTCTGTTGTTTATAACAATCACCGACAAACTGACCACACAGCAACTTGAACTGCCTCAAGGCTCTTATAACCGGAGAAAAGGTCATCAGTCCGACTGAAGTGATGCATCGCTATCAAATCTCTTCAACAACCTAAATATCCCGCTCAAAGGCTGCTCTTATCAAGAATGATATATTGGATAATAAGGCTGGTGATATCTCGTTCTAGAACCCGATTTATGCCTATTGGTTGAAGAAGGAGTACTTTGCAAAATAATCATAATGCCCACCCTTGTTTCAGAGCCATTTTTGTACCTTTCCTCATCAAAAAGCGCCATTTTTCACAAGTTTTTGTACCGCACATTTTGATATTCAAGAAATTACACTTACTTTTACTTTCCAAAATGGAGGTACAAGCCGAGAATGGTGCTAAAAATCACTAACTTACACATTCTCAGATACTTGCCAACCTACTGGTTGTACCTTTTAGAGCGCTATACTATTGATAATCAATGATGTACACATACTGCATCGGCAAATAAGTGGTGATTACCAACGATTAGCATATATCATCAACGATTATCAAGGCGTTCATTTTGAGCGCCTTTCTTTTTAGACTTATAAGCGATGGTCTTCGTTTATAGGGCTTTTTCAGCTCATTTTTGTACCGCATTTGGGACAGGGTGGACAAGTTAATAATGGGGATGTTATATTTATAACCACAGAAGACCAAAGCGAGTGATTGGCCGTTTATAACGCATCGAATTATTCTATAAAAAGACACCAAGCGACATATAGGATATTCCTTCGAGCAAAAACCGTGTACATGAAGAGACCCCAGATAATGCAGTTGTCATAAATTCGTATTCGGTGGATTGCATTGAACGGTTTTTAAGAAAAGTTGAACTTAAAAATCCATTCAGAACGATAAAAAATAGGCAGGGTGGACAAAAAGTAGGATGTAATCCGTGTAATTGCCTGTATTTCATATCTTTGTGAAGATTTTCATTGATATGATAAAAATGCTTTTTCTGCGAGTCGGATAATGTGGTCAGGAACGGTGTGAGAGGCCGCAAACAGTTGTATAAATGCAAGTCGTGCGGACGGCAGTTTATGGGCGGTGTCCGTCGGGACAAGTCGCAGGTAATAACCGATTACATCGAGGGCAAGCAGACCATCCGGCAGCTTGCAGACAAGTACGGGGTAAACGAGAGGACTATCCGCAGGGATCCGGAGGGGATGCGCCATGTCCATAAGATAAGCAGGCATAGGGATGTGACCGTGCAGATGGACACGACCTATTGGGGCCGGGACTTCGGGCTTATGGTCATCAGGGATGCATTGCGCGGCAATGTGCTGTGGCACAAATATGTACGTCACGAGACAATCCGGGGTTACATCGAAGGGGTTGATTGGCTGAAGTCCAAAGGCTTCAGGATATACGGCGCTGTCATTGACGGGATGAGGGGACTTCCCCAGGCGCTGAGTCCGATAAAGGTGCAGATGTGCCAGTTCCACCAGATGCTCATTGTCCGGAGATACTTAACCCTGGAGCCTGACCTGGATGCATCCCGGTCGCTCCTTGAACTTGTGAACGGCATTACAAGGACAGACAAGGAAAGTTTCATCGGAGCTTTCAACGAATGGTATGAGGCATACAAGGACATTCTGAACGAGAGGGTCCACGACAGACGGATAAAGAGAAAGACGCCGCCGTACATGCGTCCGAGACTGCGCAGCGCGTATTTGAGCATAAGACGGAACATGCCGCTGCTGTGGACTTTCTTCGACTGTCCACAGACAGGGCTGCCTAACACAAATAACGCTTTGGAAGGGTTGTTTGCCGACCTCAAATCCAAGGTCAGGGCGCATAGCGGCATAAGCCGGGAACACAGGATGAAACTGCTGGACGAGTATATCGCAAGGCATCATTAGAATGTTGTAAATCGCCCGCCTATCCTACTTTTTGTCCAATAGCGAAGTTTTACACGGATTCCATCCTACTTTTTGTCCACCCTGCCGAGATTTCCCGTGCAAACGCTATGGCTGAGAAAGAACGAGCATCACAAGAAAAACTTGATAAGGTCATTGCTTACACAAAACAAACCTTAGTTCTCTATCTTGATGAAACGACACTTAACCGCTTGTGCGGATATGTGACAGAATATTACCTATCAGATTCTCTATTCAAAGTTGAACCAATAAAGGTAGATTCTCAGTTAAAGACCATTGACATCATGCACTTTGGTTGGAATATTGGCAAGGCTTTCGGCAAGCCACGCTTACAGACTGCCACTTTATAAAGCGGGTATTTGCTCATACTCTCCGTGATTCTGAAATATCCACTATTGAGCGTAAAATGTCGCACACAGAATCAGCGTGTAAGATTAAATTGATAGGGAAATTGCATAACGCAATACCATTAGGCATTAGGCATTATCCATTGCATCCCAGTAGTCCATATCCATTTTCATGACTTTAAGGACTTTCTCTGTTTGCAATCCCAAGCCATAGTCATAAATGTATTCTGTTAATTGTTGACCATTTATCAAGATAATGGTTGGTGAACCGTTAAGGCTTTCCACATACTCCATTGCACCTTTGGTATAATCAGAGGTAGTAATGAATACTCCTTTCTTGGATGATGTTCCGGCAACAGCCCCTACAAAACTCTGAACTTCATGACGTTGAACATTATTGTCTAAAGCATATCGTTTCGCTTGTATGGAAATATGATTGAAGCCTAAAATATCTTCTTTAATAATACCATCTATACCACCGTCATTAGATAGTTTTGTAACTATTCCCGAGTTTTTAATTTCGCCACCATATCCCATTGATTGAAGTAGTTTCACGACTAAACGCTCAAATTCTCTCGGCTGCTTACTTAATATAGTTGCCAGAATCTGAGATTGCACATTCTGCTTTATCCTATCATAAGAATCTGCTAATTCTTCTTCCGGTGTACGTTCATCATCATTTCCCAAATGGGAAGAAGTGTTGTTAGCATCTTTATTTTTAGAACATTTCTTCGGAGTTTTCGCATTCACAGTTACTTTGATGAACTTTTTTATTTGTTCCTCCGTACATGAAGAAAGCATAGACAGTCCCTTTTCGCTGATTTTATAATCACCTCTTTGGGGCTTTTCTACAAGTCCTGCAATAAAAAGATACGATAAAGCCCACGAAATACGGTCTAAGAATATTTCACCGTTTCCAGAAGGATACCAAGCATTCATTTCTTCCTCGGTCAATCCAAAATGCTTAGCCAATGGAGTACGCAAATCTTTAGCTCTCATAACAACTCCAGCACTCAATTCTTTCAATGCCTGTATCCGTATTTCGTCAAATTTCGGTATCATAAGTGAATAAATTTGCGTTATTACTTCAATAACAATTGGTATTTCCATCTACAAAAATAGCTAAAAATCCCGTAAATATCACTTATTGCCATCAAAACCTTCTTCATCAGTAAATATTTGACTACTATTACAAATAGCCCCCCTTGAATACCGCGACATCCCCAAAGTTGTCGTGATGAGAGAAACAGGAAATCCCGCCTAAGATAAGCATAAGGCTTATCCCAGACGGGATTATTGCTTAATCTTTATCTTCCGACTGCTCTCGGAGGATTCGGGCGGTAGCGCGCTTATACCCCTCGCTGCGGTCGCAGAGATAATTGCTGCCCATCCAACAACTGCAAATAGTTGCGGTGTCCTTCAGTCTGAGCATCCACCTGTCTTTAAGGTACTCTTCCCAGTCGCGCCTTACGGCCGGCATCCCGGACTCTTCGTAACGAACTGTCTGGTCATAACCGGCATAATACTTAATACGATTACGCCGGATGCGTCTTTCTCGAATGCGTCGCCACGCACGGATTGACGTTCTGTCCATCGTCACGTTAGATTATTGGCTTCAGGAACGTGACTGTCAGAAAGGCCTTAAACTACGATTTCATACATTATCTTTTCATTTCATCGTATCTGCCCGGTCAGGGGATGTACACCTTTTCGGCGAGGCCGGAAGAGATGCGTATGAACGTGCCGCCCGATGGGTTCTGAACCGGCCGGCCCTGAAGGTCGAGGTACGTGGCCGCGCCGCCGCCGTCTCCGCTGCCTGCTTCCGTGTCAGGCTGCGATGCAGCACCGTCGGTTGTAACCTCTATCTTGTCAATATACAATTTGCCGCCCAGATCCATGAACACGGACGGATTGCTGCCCGCCCACTCCAGCAGACAGTTCTCCTCGTCATAGGTGGCGGTGTACTCCCCCGGCATCTGGGGCAGCTCCGACAGCTCGGATTCCTTGTCAGGACACAGGTATATGCGGATGCCCGCAAGGTTGTCGCTACCGCCCATGAACACCAGCTTTGTCCCCGCCGAGGGACGGAGATACCACCTGTCCTCGCCACTCGCCTTGTATATCCTGGAGGGCGAAGTCGCGTTTGTCGCCCTTATCGACACGTTGTCTATACGGAACACGGCATCCTCGTCCATGACGACAGAGCCGCTTGCAGGCCAGGATTTCCCTGCCGGCATCTCTATCCCCGACTCTGGTCCTGCGGAAAAATCGAACGTCGTGACGACATCTGCCGAAGCGACGGCACAGCTCATACCCAACAGGCACGCTATACAGAAATTCCTCATGATTTAAACTGTCAGATGGTTAGATGGTTAGATGGTTACTAAACAAAAGTGTTAGATTGGTTTTTCAACATTGCAAATGTAAGACAAATTATTGGTAACGCAAGACCGAATGGTTTATATTTATGTAGGATGAAGGCTCTATAGGAAGTTCAAACGAAGCTAAACTCCAGATCAAGAAAGAAACTGAATTATTCAACCACAAGAACTGAATTCGTCTAACACTTTCACTAATTTCGCACTTGCTTGTTTAATCTGCATAAATATTGTTAGAATCTAACTGAAAATGATATGTTTTTGTCACCACGGGATTTAGGGTATTGTCGTATATAGTTACCTAATATTGATACAAACACTGCTCTGATTCCAACCTTGGTTTCTGAGCCTTTTTATACTTTTCCACATCAATGATGGCATTTTTTCACAGTCATTTGCATCAAATACTTTGATATTCCGACAATTACATCTACTGCTCAAAAATAGATGTGCAATCCGAAAATGGTAACAAAAACAACCAACTTACACATTTCCGTATATCTGCCAGCTATGGATCGGATCTTTTAAGATTGAAAGCAGCGATTCGCTGAGCGATGTTGTGCTGCACGTTCAGGAAATACAAATTCAGTTCCTGAACGTGGTAATTGCCTTTCGGGAATAGATTGCCTATGCTCGGAATATAATAGGCATTATCGTCCAATCCATCCACAATCAAAGCATGTGTATCGCTGTCAATCCGGACTCCGATGCTATGGTACAGGGTGTCCGTCATGCCGTTTCCGTCAAAGAATACCGCGCCGATGTGCTGCTCTGGCGAAGCATAGGACGTATCTGTGCGCCAATTAAGCGGATTGATACAAACGACATTTCCATCAACCAATGAGGATACAGCCTTTGTGGAGGAAACGCTGTTGTAACATACAAGCACACCGCAATCTATAGAATCGCGAGCCGGACGCAGCAAAGGATATTCATCCAGTTCCTGCCGGCTGGCACCATAGCCAAACGCATAAGCAGCGACCATATTGTCATACTGCACGGGGGTGAGGGTGTGTTTCAGCAGTTCGATGACCGCTTTTGCCCCCTGGCTGTGTCCAGCAAGGATAAATGGACGCCCCCCATTGAAATGCTCCATGTAGTAGTTAAAGGCTCTGGCCACGTCATCTTGGGCTATCGCAAACCTGCGCTCTGTCTCTTCACGGACAATCATCCATGACTGCATTGTAATCTGACGGTAATAAGGAGCGTAGAACCTGCAAGATTTTCCAAACAAGCCATACGCCAGACGCATGGAGCCATCCACCCTGTCTCGCTGTTTTGGGTCATCAACATTCATATGGTGATAGGTCTTGCCGTCCTGACCCTCCCAATCCCATATGCAAGTCGGGGCTATGTAAAATACATCGGCCTGTACCGTCGAGTCTACCGGCGCATCGAACCACATATTGCCACGAGAATAATCCGGCTCGGCTGTGAGGTTATACTCCTTTGTCGAGCTTTCGGACGAGCATCCCGCCACAACGAATAACGCCGACAGGCATACTGCCAGCCGAATCCTGAATGTTGACATCTTATATTAATTTCTAAAAACCTAATATTTATCCTACTCTGCAAATATAGCGAAATATCTGTTGGCAGAATAAAAAGGGTAATATTTTGAGCATGAATTTGACATGTGGTTTTTACAGGCTCTACGCCACAACATCTACTTGACGCGTAGAATATACCCTTTCTTTTTCAAGGAGATTATATTGACCGACGGATCATCCAAGAGTTTTCGGAGATAGGTTATCTGCACGTTGAGCGCCAGAGAATTGGAATTGCTGTTGTCGCCCCACACTGCGTATAGAATTGTGTCACGGTCAACGACCTTACCGAGATTAGCCGCGAGGATAGACAGAATCTCGGTCTGACGTACCGACAACGAGTGTGTCTCGCCCTTGTAGGTGAGCGTTAAGAGGTTGGGGCGGAATAAGATTTCGCCTAAACGATACTCCACATCCTGGCTCGTCAGGTCGCTCTCAAACCGCTCATTGATTTTCGCTATCAGTTCTTCAGGGTAGAACGGTTTGGGGATGTAATCGTTGCCTTTCAGTTTGAATCCATACAGGCGGTCGACCTTGTCCGTGCGGTCAGTAAGGAAAAATATCAGCACACGGCGGTCTTCATCCCGTATTATTTTAGCAACTTCAAAACCGTTCTTACCCGGCATATTTATGTCAAGCAGAATCAAATCGGGATGAACCTCCTTATATAATTCCAGCCCTGATGCGCCATTGGGTGCATACGCCACCTCGTAACCTTCAGCCTCAATGAAACGTTTGAGCAACATCGAGTTCTTAAGGTCATCGTCTATGAGCAGTATCTTTTTCATTGCGGGAGTTTTATCGTGAACGTAGACCCTATACCCTCACGGCTTTCAACCGACACATCTCCGCTGTGGGCTTCAACCAAAAGTTTTACATAAGCAAGGCCGAGTCCCATGCCCGGGATGTCAGTAGAGGGTGCTTTGCCACGGTAAAAGCGGTTGAATATCTTATTCCGATCAGCTGACTGAATCCCATAGCCATTGTCCGACACATCTATTGCCACGCTTCCGTCTGCAATCTGAGCAGAGATTTCCACCGTTACTTCATCGCCGGAGTATTTGATTGCGTTCTCAACCAGATTCGTCAGAATATTCGACATATGCTGGCGGTCGGCCGAAATGGTCATCTCTTCCGGCACTTCATTTTTGAACACTACCGTTTTTGTACTCGGGATTGCTGTCGCCTGTAACAGGTGGTCGATAAGTCCTGCGAGATTGAACGACGTGATGCTCAACGGTATCTCGTCGACATTGTTGAATGTTATGTCTCTCAGTTTGGAAAAATATGCCGATAGATTGTCAAGAGCCATGCGTGTCTCTCCGGCGACTTCCTTGCGGAAGTCGGTATCCGCCATGAGTTTGTCGCTTTCTATCCCTGAAACGTACATCTTCAGAGTCGAGATAGGCCGTTTCAATTCGTGAATCATCGTTGTGACGAACAGATTGCGCATTTTATCCAAGCGCGTCAATTTTGCGATGGTTTTGATTTGCCATACCAAACACATGATAAGGAATATCGAAAGAACCGTAGCCAGCACCAACGTCCAGCCCATCTGACGGAAAATCTCGGCAGTCGGGATGCTACAGTCAATCACGACCGATTTTTTCTCAAGCTCCGAATAGGGATGAGTAATGACGAAATGTGGATTGAAGATGGATGTATGCGGCATTACGACGGTTTTCCAGATCATGCTGTCGGTGACGACCAACGAAACCTCTGCCCTGATATCATCTTTGCGCAGCAGCGAGTCTATGCCCTCAACTGTGAACGGCGAACGCACGTCTAATTCATACCTATTCATGGCTGACCATGCCGCACCATCATCAGGAGCACTTGAAACGTCAAATGACGCCACTCTCGACACAGAAGCCAACAGACTGTCCTCAAGCAGTTTGGAAAGCTTCTCCTTCTCGCTTTTTGTGAGCTTACGCTTCTCGGTGATGCCTAACAGTCTGATGGCATTGTAAGTCCTTGTTTTGACAGTAGCTGTGCTTGCCCTTTGGCCGAGAGAATCTACGTCTATGTTAAGGTTTTTGATGGTCCGCGTTGTCGTCACATCTCCGAAATTTATAGTCGACTTTGTACGTAATTGGTCATATTCATTCAGTATGTTTTCTATTCTGGCTTGCATTTGTATTTCGTATTCGAGCAGCGTGTAGTCGTAGCGGACATACAGCCAGTAAACCTGCATTAAAAGGAATGCGATAATGGCTATAATGGAGAGTATGTAAAGCGTTTTTGTTTTCTTTTCCATATTACAAAGTTAATCATAAAACGCCTACTTAACCCGCTGGTTGCTACCGTGATTTTGTCAAGAGTAATAATTTAGTAATAATTCCCAATAATTGAGTAATGATTATTTTCGGCCAACCAGCCAATCGCGCCCTAACTTCGCAACGTCTAATTGAGTATTCATTTTAAACCTCAACAGAAATGAAGAAGATTGCTCTTATCATCATTGCGGCTGCAATAGCGGCTGTTACAGCAACAGGTAAAGTAGCCCGACGTGCACTCAGTATCTTTCAACCCAATGTGCCGGAGACCGAAACAATCGCCCCCGAGACCATGGAGTTTGTCTATGACTACTCGTGGTGTAACGACACTACAGGAATGCTTGAAGACAACTTTACCTCCGACAGGATGCTCTTGCAGATAGGACCGAAAGGCCTGTCTAAATTTTCAAGTTACAAAAACCTGACAGTGGATTCCCTATTGATGAACTTATCAAAGGAGCAGTTGACAGAGGCATTGATGGATAATAAGCTGTCAAATGGCGAGTTTATGACTATCTTCAAGAATTATCCGGCCGGACGTATCACGCACACTGAAAAGATATGTCTCGACTGGTTCCGCTACGAAGAGGATATGCCGATGCTCGAATGGGAACTTACCGACAGCACGGGCACCGTACTCGGTTATGAATGTCACCAAGCCAAATGCAGCTTCAGGGGACGTGAATGGACTGCGTACTACACCGAGGAAATCCCCATCATGGACGGACCTTGGAAACTCCAGGGGCTTCCCGGACTCATCATGAAAGCCTCCGACAAGGACGGCCATTACAGGTTCGAATGCATCGGCATCAAGTCCAATGCGTCACGTCCGATAACCATGTATAAGGTACCGTACATCTCTACATCCCGTCAAAAGTATTATGACACAAAAAACCGCTACGACATAAATCCTTACGCTTATTTTGAGGCTGGCGGACACGGGCATATAACCGTGTCGGACGAAGCCGGAAATCCAGTGCTTGATGCCTACGACCCGATAGAATTGGCATTTGACTACATCGAACGTGACTGGCGGAAATGAAAAGACATAGCTTTTTCATACTTAGCCTTTTCTTGTGGCTGCTGCCTTTAGTGGCGGCAGCCCAGGAAACGGTGCACGGCATCATAATCGACAGCGAAAACCACCAGCCCATTGTAGGGGCGGTAGTCCAGGCATTGAGCAAAACAGGGAAAGCGACTTCATTTGCATCCTCTAATACCGACGGGGCGTTCAAAGTCAAGGTTTCGGAAACAACCGATTCCATTTCATTCCGCTGTATGGGGTATGAATCTCTGAAAGTTCCCAGAGACTATGATTTTACAAAAGGCGTGGAGATGTTGCCCAAGACCACCAGGCTCAAAGACGTGATAGTGCAGGCTCCTGACATTTATGCAAAGGGCGACACGCTCGTATTCAATGTGGCACGTTACGCAAACGCTACCGACAATGCCATTATCGATGTCATAAAGCGCCTGCCCGGCATCAAGGTCGAGGATGACGGCACAATAAAATATCAGGGGAAGCCCATCAACAAATTCTATATCGACGGCGACGACTTCCTCGGCGGTCAGTATGGTCTTGCCACAAACAACATATCCCACAAGGATGTCAAGTCGGTAGAAGTAATGGAAAACCACCAACCAGTCAAGGCTCTCGAAGGGATTGATTTCCCGGAGGAGGCAGGCATAAATATCAAGCTGAGCGAAGAAGCCAAGGGCAAGTGGGTAGGTGTCGCCAAGGCGGGGACTGGCGCACAGCCGTGGCTGTATGACTGCTCTCTATACGCTATGCGCATAGCCCCCAAAGTGCAGAATGCACTCACGTTGAGAGGAGGTAATACCGGCTGGAATCCCGACGGACAGATAACGGAGCACGACTTCAACGATATGTTCTCAGCGGATTACTCGGAGAGTCTGTGGCCGGAGTACATAGCCGCCGACATTGTGAACGCTCCGCTCAACGAGAAGCGTACACGCGACAATCTTTCGTGGATTGCAAACACTATAACGGCATGGCGGCGCGGAGACACATCCATGCGCGTCAAACTTAATTATGCCGGTGACAGACTCGACTATAATTCAGGGCTACGGACCGACTATTTCAGCCCGTCGATTCCGGATTTCCTGCAAAGCAACGACCTGCGTACACAAAACCACGAGCTGTCGGCACAATTCAACGCGCAGGTCAACAAGCGAGGTTATTTTTTGAAGGACAAACTGACAGTGGAAGGTGTTTGGGAAAAGACCCGCTCGACTGTCACCGGGTCATTTAATCTTGACCAAACAATCAGACGGCGCACGTTCTCTGCCACAAACGACCTCAAGCTGATAAAGCGCAACGACGAGAAACTATTTGAGCTGACCTCGCGCAATTCGTTCGCCAATCGGCCTGACAGGCTATTCGTCGCCCTCGAGGAAAATGCAACCCAAAGCGTCGGCACAACCGACTTCCGAAGCACTACAGAAACCCGTTACGGCAAATTGGGACGTTTCTGGAAATTCTACATCAACGGCGGGATAGATCTGGATTACCACAGATTGCACCTGTCTCTGACAGGAATGGATGCATGTGACAACGACAGTGTTTTCAACTCGTTCATATCCAATCTTTACATCACCCCGCAACTCGACTACGAGCGAAACGGATGGCTGCTATCGGCAAAAATACCTGCCAAATGGCTTCACTATAGCGTTGGCCGGCAGCACGACTATATAAATCTGTATCCAAGATTTTCCGTCCGCAAAAAATCTTCGGCAAAAAGCGAAGTTTCGGCTTCAATCGCTTATCAGCTCAACTCCCCCCAGGCATATATGTACATCACCGCTCCTGTTCTCTCCGATTACCACAATCTCTTTATCGCCAACGGCATAGACAGATATTCACAGAGAGCATCCGCTTCGATATCATACAAATACCGTAATCCGTTGACCGCATTTTTCGCTAACGCTTCGTTGGTGTACAACTACAGCCGGAGTGCATTGATGTCTAACCAACTGTTCTTTGACGATTTCATCATATCTACCTATGCCGACCAAGTTTCGGGCAGTCACTCATGGTATCTTGACGGAGGCGTGAGTAAGGGATTGGGCCACAGCCGTATGGTTGCAGGGTGCGACGTAAACGCATCGACAAGTTCAGCCGCCTCGATGCGTGACAACATCGTGCAAGACTACAGTCAGCAGACAGTCTCAATCAAACCATATTTCAAAGGAAGCATCCTCCGCTGGCTGTCCGTGGACTATGAAACAACCTACGGATTCTCGCGGTTAAAAATCGGAGAAACCACCAATAACAACCATTCGTTCAACCAGCAACTCTACGCCTCTATCATCCCGAACGACCGTTGGCAATTCACCGTAGGAGCAGAGCACTTTTTGACCCGATTCTCTGAGGGTCGGACCGACAACCTAATCTTGCTTGACGCATCAGCGACCTGGCACATCAGCAGCAAGGTCCGCCTATCGCTGACTGCCAACAATTTGCTTGACAAGCGGCAATACCAATATGTGACATACGGCATCCTCTCCCGCACCGAACATTCCTTCCAGATCCGCCACCGCAACATCCTTGCCGCCATCCAATACCGCTTCTGAAAGACACCGTCCCCAAAGCAAATTAAAATTGAGCCAGCCCCCGTAATTTCCAACAATGTGTATTAACTTTGCATTTGCTGTTGCACCCTGCACCGACCTAAATTTGTTTCAAACCGCACAGCATCGCGTCATGCAATGATGAATACTGTAGACATTCTTAATACACGCATTTCTTTATGCCTGAACATAAAGGCAAAATCGTATCACACCATAACCTTATTTGATGCGTTAAATTCAATACGGATAGGGACTTACAGCAACACCGAAAGTACAATTCCGCCCAATGAATGTGCCTCCGGAGTGGTTCCGCACCAGCCTGCCCTACAGGTCAAGATACGTGGCCGTGCCACCGCCGACCCGGTCAGCTTCCGTGTCGGACCGTGATGCGGCCCCATCAGTCGCGACCTCTATACTGTCAATGTACAGCTTGCCGTTCAGATTCATGCACACGGACGGATTGCTGCCTTTTTGCAAATATAAAACCACATTCCCATATCCATTCACCTCTCCTGCGAATCTTTGCATATCCCAAGGATTCTCACGAAATTTGCAATGAAAATGCACGTAATCAGAACAATAGTAGTTTACAGTGTGAAACGTGGACTGACTCAGGTCGGCCCCACCATACTAATTCGCAGTAGGATACAAAATAATTGTGTATGAAATACATATGAGCAAGAGTGTTTTGATAATCAATGCGTCTCCGCGTGCCAACGGCCATATCAGCCAGCTGCTCGCCATGGCCAGAGAAGCTCTTGTGGCAGAGGGATGCAAAGTGACAGTGTTTGCGGTAGCCGGTGCCGGTTACCGCCATTGTACGGGATGTATGGTATGCCGAAGCAAGGGCGACTGTGTGCTGCCAGCCGATGACGGACAGCGGTTGGCAGCACTGCTACGCGAGCATGACCGTATAATTGTAGGGACACCGTGTTACTGGGGCAATATCCCTGGATTGCTGAAGGGGCTGTTTGACCGCGTGGTATATGCCATGATGGATGACAACAGGTCGGCATGGCCGCAACCGCTGATGCGGGGGAAGAAAGCTGCTGTGATAGCTACATCTACTACACCATGGCCATGGAACAGACTGTTTCGCCAGACATCGGGAGCGGTCGGTGCCGTTAAAGAAATATTCCGATACAGCGGCATCCGCATAGTCGGGTCTCTGCAAAAGGGCAACACCCACAGGCATCCGGGTCTCAACAGCCATGACATCCGCACACTCCGAAAGCTCGTCAAACGTTTGCTCCGTTGATGCATAAAAAGCAGCGGCAGTATCAATGTGACTGCCGCTGCCATAGATGTATATATGGTAGGGATTACTTTTATTTGTCCAATTCGATGACGTGCAGCCTGTTGCCGTCTGCATCTATGAAGTGTATGGACAAGCGGTCCTTGTCGGCTGTTATTATGGAGAAGCCCTCTGACGGACTGCAATACTGCGTGCCTTCTGTCGGTTTCACCTTACGTGACAGTGCCCCGGCAGAGTTGGTGACGTAATGTATGGGGCTGTCAGGCATTGTTATATCCTGGAAGTTGTGGATGTGTCCGTTGATATATGCTGCCACTTTGTGTTTGAGCAGGATAGGCTTGAGACGCTTTTGCAGGTCGGTTCTCTCTGATTCGGTCTTTGAGGTCTGGGCATATATCGGATGGTGTCCGGCTACAATCACCCAGTCTTCGTTGGCAGTGTTGAGCACACTGTCGACCCACTGTAGCTGACGGTTCATGTCCTGCTTGCGTGCATCAGGATGCTCGTCGCTGTTGCGGTATTTGTCGATCAGGGGGGCGGTGTCGACCATCACCAAGCGGATGGTGGTACCGTCATTCTCCCAGCTTTTGGTATAATATCTCGCAGGCATCTGCCAGCGGCGGCTTTTACTGGAGTAGTCGATGACTGCCTGGGTGTTTCCCTCATACTCGTGGTTGCCTAATACTGGATGCCAAGGAATCATCAGCTCTGGATGTGTATAAATCAGCTCGTAGTTTGTCATCCATAGGGGGTCGTCGACTGATTCGATGCCAAGATAATGGTGTATGTCGCCGATAGCGATTACAGCTTCAGGACCTATGACATCGGCCATCTCACCCATCTTGTCAGCTATCGCTTTCTGTTTGTAATAGCCGTTGCGGCCGGTGTCGTTAGCTACAAAGAGGTTGATTTCGCCCTTGATGGAGTCGATAAGTTGGGGGCTTTGTGCTCCAGCTATTACTGTGTTGAGCAGTGCCGCAGCGGCGATGGTAATGATTTTGTTCAGGTTCATAGAGTGTATAAGATTTGGTTGTTAATTTGTTAGGTTTGTTTCTTTAGAAGCTCAGTTTTATGCCTCCGTTGACCTTGACACCGTAATATTCGGCCTGCATGGTGTAATCTTTTGAGCCTTGGTAGTATCTCAGCGGCTGGTTGAGCAGATTGTTTGCTTCGGCATAGACGGTCCATTTCAGTTTCTTGCCAAAGGTGTACGAAAGATTGAGATCGAGATAGTTTACGCTGTCGTAGTATCTGTCATAGAAGGCTGAGGTACCCATTTCATCGATAAATGCTGAGGCGTAGTTGTAGCTGAGACGGAGGTTGACACCGGCTTTTTCAAAATAGAGCGAGGCGTTGGCCGTATGCTTCGGAGAGCCTGGCAGCCGGAGGCCGGTCTCGTTTTCGCGACCTTCGAAGTTGAAGTCGGATACGCGGGAGTGGGTATAGGTATATGTGCCGTAGAAACCGATACATTTCAGAGCCGGGGTTATGAAACCGAAGTCACGCTGCAACGACATTTCGATGCCGAACAGGTTGGCGTTGCCGGCGTTTTTGGGCTGTGTGATTTTGTCCCATGTCTGACCAAGATACTCTGCATTGAACCGCGTTTCGTCAATGATGAAATTTTCGATTTTCTTGTAGAACAGCCCCATGCCCACGAGTCCTATCGACTTGAAGTAGTATTCGTTGTGGATGTCGAAATTGTGCGACGTGGTGGCCTTAAGGTTAGGGTTGCCAAGTTTTATCTCGTTGTCGCCACGGCTTATGGTCATGCCGGGAACAAGTGCCGAGTATTTGGGGCGCGAAAGGGTCTGGGTGTAAGAGGCGCGGATGACATAGTCTTTGCAGGCCTCCCATTTGAGCAGCAGCGAGGGTAGGAAATTGATGTAATTGGATGTTTCGGGGTCAGTCGTGCTAACCATGTCCGTCTCGTCATCGTAGATTCGGCCGGTATATTTCAGCGCCGTGTTTTCAGCTCTGAGACCTGCCATAAGTTCTACATTGTCGGCGAGACGGGTATCGAAGCGTACAAAACCCGATGACACTGTCTCCCTCGCCTTGTAATTTGCGGCAAGCTCTTCAGCCACCTGCTGCTTCTCGAATTGGCTTGCATCGTCAAGCTGCAACGAACCGAGATACGATTTGTCGACAAATATGCCGGGATTGTAGCGGTCGGTAGGCATGAAGTGGGGGTCGTATTCGTCGGTGAGGTTTCCAAAGGCGTTGGCGTTGAAGCCGTCCTCGTCAAGCGGAGTATATTCGTAGAAATCGATTTCCTTGCGTTTGGTCTTGTTGACGATTTTCGCGCCGAATTTCAGTTTGGAGTTGCTTCCGAGATTGGTTTCAAGGTCTACGCTGAATTTCAGATCCTCCTCCTTTATATCTTCTTGCTGCTGGGTGAGTTCTTTCAGTGAGAAATTGTCGTTAAGAGTCATGGTGCTGCCCTCGACAGGAGTGGCAAACGGCTCTCTTGGATTGGAAATATCAAGCACGAACTGCTGATTTTTCAGCTGATAGTCTATGTAGCGTTCATTAGGACGTTCTTCCGAAGCTCTGGCATATCCGCCATTCCAGTCTATTTCAAATATTCCCACTTTGTGGTTACCTCCGAGAGAGAAGTCCATGGTCTGCTGGCGTTCCAGTCGCGCATCGCGGTTGTCTGGTGTTCCTCCTTTGGTCTGCACCCTGACAGTTCCGTCCCCTTCGGGTGTCAAGTCTTTTATGGTGGTGCGGTACCGGTTTTCCCAGTCATTGCGGTTGTTGAACAGGCCTTTGAAATACAGGCTGTGATTAGGATTGATGTTGTAGTCCAAAGAGAGGGAGTAGCTCTGGCGTTCGCGTGTTACATAATATTTGCGGATTTGGTATTCGTTGACATATGCGTTGCCGTTGTCATCCTTTTCCCAGACAAACTCCGTGTCATACGAGCCGTTAGGGGCGTTTTGATAAGAAGCGGCGACGGTAACGCCTAACTTCCCGTCAAAGAAACGGTTGCCTACGGTGAGGCCGAAGTTGAGCGACGGTTTGCGCCTGATCCAGTTATAGCCGGTGCCGGCAAATGCTTTGGCGAAAAAGCGGTTGGGAGCGGACTTGGTCACCAAGTTGATTGACCCTCCGATTGCGTCGCCGTCCTGATCGGGCATAGCCACCTTGTTGACTTCGATGGTCTGTATCATATCGGTGGGAATCAGGTCGAGCTGCACACAGCGGGTTTCGCCTTCGGCCGACGGGAGACGGCTACCGTTGACCGTCACCGATGTCAAGTCGGCCGCCGTACCTCTGATCTGGCCGAAACGAGCTTCGCCCTGGTCATATTGGACGTTGATGCCGGATATGCGCTTGAGTGCGTCGCCGATGTTCGAGTCTGGAAATTTGCCTGACTGCTCGGATGAGACCACATTGGTGACATTCATGTTGGCCCGCTGGCGGTTGATGGATTGACGCTGTTCGGAAAACACACCTTTTACAACGACCTCGTCTAACATCTGTGTATTTTCTTTCAGGACTATTTCACACGTTAAAGCTTCCCCGTCTTTCACTAAGATGTCGCGTGTGACTGGCGAAAAGCCGAGGTACGAAACGACCAATGTATGCGATCCCGGGTCTATTCCCTGGATGCGGTATTTCCCGTCCAGATCGGTGGTTATGCTCCACTGGCGGTCGTCGATCGACACCTCTGCTCCGGGAAGTGAGTTTTTTAATTCATCTACTACGTGACCTACAATTTCTCCGCCTCTATACGGTTCGCCGAAAACCATGGCTTGTGACGACAGCCACAAAGCGGAAATTGCAACTAACGGTTTAAAAAAATTCATGTTGGTTTATTGATTGTTAAATGTTCGCTGCAAAGTTCGGCACAGAATGTTTCATGGCATTTTCACGAATATTAATTAAAAATTAAAAAAATGTTTCAAAACCGTTAAGCATCCGCCCCCATCTTTATAATGCATTTTCTAATAAACCGAGTAATGGTATAGATTGTCGAGGAGATGTAACAAAAATTCATCATTTATGAAATATTAATCCAATATATTGGAAATAATTATGAAATATATAGGTAATATGTTTGTTATAAATAAAACTATTAATCCCGCATAAAATGTTGTTTCTACTAATATCGGTGTGTTCTTTCCTGTACCTGCTTGTGCTGGCTTGGCTGTGGGGCTCTGACATGATGAGGTCGACTGCCTCCATCAAGAAGTCGTCACGGAAACAGCCAGATCCACCCCCTTGCCTCTGTCGCCCCCATGGGGTTTTCGGTGAGGACGTATACGCAGCTCGGTGTGATGTGGCGGTTCTAAAAATGTGTTTATACCCCAGCCAATAAAAATACCTGAATAATAAGTGGTATCTTCCTAACAAAAAGCAGGTCGGATAGCTTTCGCTTCCCGACCTGCCCAGTCTGTAGGTTATCGTCTACTTATCTTTGAAACCTATTTCTGCACCTTACGTACCTTGTTCCCCCTGCGTTCTATATAGATTTCTCCAGGGAGGGGATTGGTGATGCGGATGCCTTGCAGATTGAAGTACTCCGCTTCAGATCCAGTTTCAGAGTCAGTTATTACTCCGGAAATTCCAGCATCGTGCTGCACTTTCCCTGTAAGTGCCATATCGGATACTCCGCCAGCATATTGCGCCTCAACTCCGTAGACGACTGTAGTAGCGTCAGAGACTTCTCCGTATTTGTTGTCAACATAGGTAGTCTCTGTAGTGCCTCGGGCCAAAAGCGTGCGTTCTCCATCGACGATGCGGTAGATATTGTAGCCTGTGGGGCGAGTAGCTGCCGATTTAAACCGCATGTCTGGAACAGAATATGTGATTGCTCCATTATTTTCGCCAGCCGCACGTATCATGAACACGTTATTGAATTTGCTCCGGAAAAATGTCACACCATATTCGGGACCGGCTACTGATTCGCTAAATTCGCTATGGTACCAGCCTGTCGATTCTTCCAATGGATATTCAGCGGTGGGTTTGGCCAACCCGAGGCATACTGATCCGTAGGAGTAGCTTATTGCAACAAGGAATCCGTCTTCAGCTTTGACCTGAGAAGGCAATTGGAATGTATTCCATTGATTATCTACATTTGGCACCGTTACTGAATAAAGCGGTTTGTGTATTGGAAATCCTGTCTTGTCAAGAGGGAATATGAATAGATTCACCTCTTCGTGTGCAGGATATGCATATCCATCGGAACAGGTGTACCAGCTGATTTCCTTTATATCGGCTGATGATGTGAATGCATTGCCCATGATGGCATAGTAAAGGTCCGAAATATTATTATAGTCAAAACCCGCGCAGTCCACCATCTCTCCTCCGTCCTGACGGAATTCATCGATCGGCTCCTCCCAAGTTATTGTAGCAGCGTTGTCATCCGTTGTAGTAGCTTTGGGACAATGTGCCGCGAAAAGCCGAGGCTTTATCTCGAAATCGATAGCCTCCATATCTTCCGCACCGGGAATAAAATCTGTGACCAGAGTGCGATAATTACTGGTGAGGACTGTCAACGTATACTGGAGGTCAGCACCTCCATAAATATTCGTCAATGTATACGAGCCGTCTTCGCCGGTTATGGCATGGTAGTCATTGTAGCCTGAAAGCAGTATGCCGGCTCCTGCCACAGGGGTTTTTGAATCCGCGTCAAGTATGCGACCCTTGACTGATATAACCGGGCGCGATACCATGGTAATTGCTGTGACGACCTCAGCCCTGTCGGCCAACGGTGCCGTATGGACGCTTGTGCCGACATATCCAGTTGCCACAGCATCGAGTTGGTATGAGCCGGGGGTAATCCTGCCGAAAGAGTATGCGCCACGTGCGTCTGTAGTGGAGGTTAGGCTGGTTCCGTGCAGTGTCACAGTTGCATCTGCAATGGGTGTGCCGTCGGCTGACGAGGTGACGATACCGGTGAGTGAACCAGCCTCGTCATCGCTGAATACGAAACGGATAGCGGGAACCAGATTGTATGTTGTCGGATTATCCACACTTGCAGGGTCGGTCAAGTCTATATCTTTGCGGAGCGTAGAATTGTATATAGTACGTGGTAATTCGGTTGCAAAGGCTGCGAATCGCTTGTCGGGTACAAAGTATTTACTGTTTTTTGCCGCATATATCACTATATTGCCTCCATTATACTGGTATGGGGAGCTAAATGGGATAACCACTTCGTTGTTGCCTTTTTCTATGAAGATGGATGCCGAGTACACTTTCGTCAGGCTGGAAGGGTCTATCCATTGCTGGTCGGCGAAGTCAGTGCGGGATGTTTCACCGATATAGAGTTCTACAATCTCGGAGTCGAAGTCTATGTCGGAGTTGGCGCGGAATGCGACCCCTGAAATTGTCGCCTTATTGACACCTATTTCGTTGGCCGTATAAATCATCTGGGCAACGGACCCGTTGTTATTCATGTCCCAGGGCACTTCGGTATCGAGTTTCGCGTCATTACCCAATGTCACATCGCGCACTGCAGTGGGAGTGACGATGAATGGCACTTCTACCGAACTGTCGTTTTGGGTTTCAGTATCGCCTTCCAACGCTATGGTGGCTACCATTGCACCAGCAAAAGGCTCGGTCGGCATCCATGTAAATGTAAATGTCTTGTCTGTGCCTCTATCTATAGAACAGTTGTCAAGCATTGCGAGCACTTTGCCCGAATGTGCATCGGAAAGAGTTAGAGTGAAGCCGGATTCGTCATTGCGACCGTTATTGTACACCCTAAAATCGGCAGAAGTTTCAACACCTTCGCGCATGATGCGTTCTGGACGCAGAGATACGGCTTGCAGATCGTGATCGGCACACGTACCAAGCTCTACGTTGTCGAGGTAGCATGTGCAATAGTTAAAGCCCCCCACGTATGAGCCTTGGGTCTCAAATCGCAACAGGCATGTCTTGCCGGCATAATCGCTCAGCGGTACTGAGACTTCCAGAAACTCCGTGGTCGGCGTATGTGGGTTGCTTTGGGGATCAATTTCCCACACCGTATCGAATGTCTGGCCGCCATCGTCGCTGATACTGACTTTCAGATATGCATTAGCAGCCGGGACTGGCATGGTGCTTCCACTGAAGAAGTCGTTGTAGAGATAGAGGTAGTTGAACCTGAGTTCGGGATTGTCTCCCATTTCGGTAAATGGTGTGGTACAATATGTGGGGACTTGGGTAGTCAGAGCTGCACAGTTGGTGCCGTCGATACCCATTCCAGGAGCAGAGACCATGTAATCGGTACTCCACGTAGCAGGGATGCCGGCATCGAATGTCTCGAACCAATATCCCGAACGGGATGCCTCCTCTATCTGCTGCTTTACGCTGATTGTAATCTCCGATGCATCGTCATCATCGGTGGCGAGAGTAAAGGAGCCTTCATAGAGCCCGGCAGTTTGCACGTCGACAGAAAGTGCGATATCGTAGACCTGTCCGGCAGGAAGAGTTACAGGAAGGTTTGATACCTTAATTTCCGGCGACGACTCCTTAAGCTGTACTGTCAACGGGGCACTGCCGTAGTTGGCGATACGACAAGTCGTCTGGACCGGCGGTGTCAAGTCATAGGCATCGTCAAGTTCTATATTTGTCGGACCCGCAAAAATCGGAGTTTCAGGCGGGCATACCGTAAGATTGTCGATAAGAATGCCACTTCCGTAGCCTGGACTCGTGGCATGCAGTCCTATATGGAAAGTGCCTGTTGCAGGGGCTGTGAAAGTAGCTGAGCAATACTTCCACCCGTTGGTATCGTCGTTTAGATGCACCATATCGATTGTCATGCCAGCAGGCGTATCGCTGTAACCGCCTTTGACATATAGCTCTTCCAATACGTTACCTTCTCCATCGCCAAGCATGAATGTATAGAATGACAAGTAATACTCCTTGCCCTCGGTCACTTCAAATCCTGGAGATATAGCCCAGGCATCGTGGTTGTCGGTGCTTGTGATGATGTAAGCATAGCGTTCACCGCTGGGTGCCGCAACCCTGCCAGAGGATAGGTACAGCGTACCGGCTTGCCAGACATCCTCTTCGTTGCCAGGAGTCGCTATCGTAGTCCAACCCTCAGGCAGAAGCTGCTTTTCGTAAGGGTCGTAACTTTCAAAGTCTTCAAATAAGAATAGGTTTCTGTTCTGGGCTGCTTTTAGAGGAGCCTTTTTCAATCCGATTTTTTCCGCATTTGACTCCAACGCCGCTAAAACGGCAGAGTCGGGTGCCTTGAGCAGTCCCGCCGGACTGGCTGCTGCTACCGTAAATGAGAGCAGCAGGCCCATCGTAGCTGTGGATAATAACGTAGTTCTTTTCATGTCAAAAAGGAGTGTTAACGGTTGTTTAATCTCTGCACAAAGATAGCAGAAGCCGGACACGACTCTTCGATCATGCACGCACAAAAAGACAATTTGCCGATTTGACCGCTGTATAGGCTGAATTTCAGATCATTATGCTCAATTTATTTTACCTGCTGTCTTTGCATATTCAGAGGGGTTCATGCCCACATATTCGCGGAAAGCTCGTCGGAAGGTGGGTTGTGACAGGAATCCTACCTGCTGCCATAGATCCTTGAGGATGTCCGCAATCTGGTCAGACTTCACAGACGAGAGCATCTCTATGGCTTTACGTATACGGAACGAATTGATAAATTGCGGCAAGCTCATGCCTGAATGTTCTTTGATGATACTTGTCAAATAAGTCCTGTTGGTACTCAGTAGCTCCGCCAGAGTCTCGCGGTTGAGCTGCGGATCGGCATACAACCGCAATGACTCCATCTTGGATAGCAACTCATTGTATATCTGGCGCGAGTTCTCATCTGTCAGGCTGGTTTTCCGAATCCTGTCTTCACTCCGGTGCGCGGTAAGCGTGTTCTCAAGGTCTGCGACCTTGTGTTGGAGACGGCTCTCATTTTCGATTGATTCCTTGTACTGGGTTACTATATGCAGATGCAGGCGGTTACGTCGGCGGATGTGGTACATGAGCAATACGATAAATATAGCCAGCAGGATCGTTGCGATGCTTATCAATATGAGCATCCGGGTGCGGCTTTCAAGCGACAATCGAGCTATATCACGCTGCCGCTGGTTCTCTACTATTTTGAGCTGCATGTTGCGTTCCCGCACCAAATAGTCCTCGGTGTCAGCTTTCATCCGCGATGTCACGTCGATAATTTGCCTATACAGCTCACGTGAACGATCGTAATCGCCAAGGTCCCAGTTGATTTCAGCCATCAGCCTGAGCAGCCCCATGTCACGGAAATGCAGGTGCGATGAGTGGGCCGTATGTATAGCCGCTGTGCAATCGGCTAAAGCCTGTCTGTCCTTTCCTGAAAGGGACAGGGCACGCGCCTTCTGGTACAATGCATCGATCTTGACATCCGGGCTCAAGGGGTTCTCCCCCTGTATCGCAAATATGGAATCAAGCAGATCCAAAGCCTTCTTGTATTGTCCCATGTCATTGTAGATTCCGGCGGTAACGATGTCGATGGTGTAAAGGCGCTGTCTTGAGAATCGGGATTCCTGAGACACTCTTCTCGACATGGAAGCATAACTAAGAGCCTTGCCGTACTCCTTGCGAAGCCCATAGTGTTTTGCCAGTTTCAGGAATATTGAGGATTGGTGATGTGTAGTATGATTCTCTCGCATCTGCAAGGCAAGCATGGCATAACGCATACTCGTAGTATCGCCCTGTTCGGCACCGACCTCGGCGAGGTTATTGTATATGGTTATCATCGAGCGCTGTCGACCTATCCTCTCACACCACTCCAAAGCGCGCAGCAGATACTTTTGAGCAACTGAGAAATTTCCTTTGAGGAACCCCTCGCAAATACCCAATGAATTAAGGCTGAGTATGCATATCGAGTCAATGCCAGCATACGATGCTTGTTCGTAAGCTTTGTAGAATAACGGCTCACACTCGACACTGTTGCGATACATCATTTTGGCCACGCCCGATACAAAATTGGCATAAGCTACGTGTCCTGGTTCATTGTACCTTGACACCAGCTCAAGATATTCGGATGCAGAGCGTTCGAGTGTTTCGTAATCGAATTTGTCGCCGAGTTCCGAGCAACGCATCTTCAGCGAGTCCAGCTTTTCGCTTATATGAGCCGGAGGGGTGGGAAGATTTCTTTTTGAGACCGATGCTGCTGTAGGTGCATCGGCTATATTATCACATGAACAAAAGACCAGAATAACGAGGAGCATGGAAACTGTCGAAATTAGCAGGCCACGGAAGAGAGTTGATGATATATGGATACAACGACAAATCATTTAGGCAGAGTTACTACGAAAAGGTTTAGAAATATTACTGTCCGCTAACTTTTACCGGAGAGTGTTTCATGGCACAAAATTAATTAAAATTCTCAAGCACAAACATATGGATCCATGTCAATCGCATCAGGCAATCCACCCAAATCCAATAGCAGCCAAGATGTCACCCGATGAAGAGCTATCGGAACACATCTGACTGGGGCAAGCATGGTTGCCACTGGCATAACCAGAAGCTGTTGTCCAGCGGGAATATTTTTCAGCCGGGCCGTCTTGGTCATTTTGAGTATGAATCCAGACCATTTTGATACAAACCGAACAATTATCCAGCCACATCCATCTGGTCGGGTCTGAACACAATCTCGCTCTCCGCAACCGGAGATGCCAGAAAATATCCTAAACAAAAGCTGCCGCTGAACATACAGGGTCCATTGCTGTCTGACTGCAATGCCTCTAAATAGTCCGCCATCTCACGCGAGATAGCAGATACTGTCACCGTAACCACATCGCCATCAAGGAGCACAGTGTTATCATCCTCCTCATCGATATCCATGCGGCTCGTCATAAGCACTTCATTGATTATGCCATCGAAAGCCCGGCTGTCATCAAGCACACTCCACTTGTAAGCTTCGCCGTTGCGGTATAGCCTTACCCAATAGTAATCTCCGGCGGATGACGGGTCGGTGAACGATACTTGCAATACGGCTACATGGTCATACGGCATCTTGATCCATTGAAATTCCACTCCGCATATCTCTGAGTGCGGTCTCATTATGCTTGTGGATGTGTAGGTCTGTCCTCCTGTCGCCACATCTATCCTGTACTCGTGTCCCACTATGCCGGGAGTAGCATCTGTAAATATTCCCGAAGCATCGGGCTGCAATGATTTTGTCTCTCCAGCCGTCACATCCGTCAACCTTACCGTCGCATCGGTGATTTTTGTCGGATTCATCGGTTCGTCCATCGAAGTCGTTCTTGTCAAAGCCACCGAAGTACCCTCCTCGGTCACGCACCCTTCTATCACTAACTGCGGCTCCACACCATGATAGTGGAAATCAAGTTCCTTCTCGCATGAAGTACATAGGGGCCCTGCAGCCAGCATAACGATGATATATCTCATGGTCTGTCAGAATTTTATCGTATATGATACCGAAGGTACTAACCCGAACAGCGACTGCTGCACGGCTCGTGTACCCGAAGGTTTCGTGGCATCGTCCTCAAAATATATTACGAACGGACTATAATGGGCATAAACATTATACAAGCCGAACGACCATATAGACGTGCACCGTCTTCCTATTCTGGTATATGTGGCAGAGAGGTCCAGACGGTGCGATGAGGGTGTCTGGTAACCGTTGCGCTGCGAATAGTAATAACATGTTGTGCCGCTTATCTCGTATTTTGCATCCGGGGCTGTCAACGGTCTGCCTGACGAATAGGTCCACGATGCTGAAAATTTCCACGCATCATTTATGTCATAAATCGCCACGACCGCCACGTCATGCCTGCGGTCGTTAGAGGCATCATACCATTTGCCGCCGTTGATGCCATCGATACGGGTCTCGGCCTTTGACAGGGTGTAAGAAATCCAGCCATTGAGTTTGCCGGTATTCTTGCGCAGCATCATCTCCATGCCGTAGCTCCGACCCTTTCCTCCCATAATCAGGCTCTCAAGACCTATACGCGAGAACATCATCATCCCATCGCGGTAATCATATACATTACGCATCGCCTTGTAGTAACATTCAGCCGACCAGTCCCAACCGCCTCCGGCAGTCATACCCGCATATCCCAACGAATACTGCGCAGTCCGTTCGGGTTTTACCCATGCGGATGTCAGTGCATACCTGTCAAACGGGAATGTGGTCGATGCCGCCCGTATGCCGTGAATATTCTGAGTGGAAAGCGACGCGCCGGCCTTGATATTGTGTCTTTGGTCGATAGTATATTTGATGCTGCCTCGTGGTTCGAAATCCACATACGTTTTCGCAGAAAAATCAGGCGTATCTTCATGCAGAGCCTCAAACTCATGGAAACCGTCACCCGACATGGCACTGAATACCGACAGTCTCGCTCCCAACGCCACTGAAACCCTGTCGCTCAACGTCCCGTCATATCCTGTCCACAAGGCATTTTGCCATCCCGAGCGTATCTCTTTCTGCCGGGAGGCACTGACAGCCATCTCTCCTGATTTCACCCTGAGCAGTTCAGACCTAAGCCCCACCTCTACATTATGTTCGTCCGTAATCTCATATATGATACGTTCATTAAGCGATACGGAGCGTATATACTCCGTCATCTCCTGACTGGCATCCATTATATCCATGGCCATATCCGTGGTGTAATTGGTGAAAGAGCCTGTGGTCACGAAGCGCCACCGGTCACCGGCTCGCATATTCCAATTAGCACTCGCAGCCACATTGCCCCAGTGCATCGCCATAAGGTCGCTTACTGCCAGATTGTCACGCGATGCGAAAAACGACACATCGAGCATGTTTCGATGGTCTATTTTATACCGCAGCTTGGCGTTTACATCGAAAAAATTCATCACAGTGCTTTTATATTGGGGGATCATCTTGAGAAACAAGTCAACATACGACCTGCGCGCAGCCACGGCAAATGACAGCTTATCCTTCACTATCGGTCCCTCGGCCGCGATTTTTGCATTAAGAATGCCCACAGTGCCCGAAAAATGATAGTCCTCCATATCGCCTGATTTCATCGAGGTCTCGAGCACCGCCGATGTCGCGCCACCGAAATGTGCAGGAATCGGTCCTTTATGGAGCGTTGCACGGCTCATAGCATCGTCATTGAAAGTCGAGAAGATACCCATCATATGCGACGGATTATAGAGGGTCGCACCATCGACCGTAATCAGATTCTGATAAGCGTTACCGCCTCTGACTTCAAATCCACCTGCTCCGTCGGCTTCGCCGTGTACACCCGGAAGCAATGCTATTGACTTTATGATGTCGGTTTCACCGAAAAGCTGGGGTGTAACAGCGAGCTTAGTCAATTCCAGCTGCTCGCTACCAAGCATCCCGTCAGCCACACGCTGGCGGGCCGACTGCCCTGTCACTACGACCTCCTGAAGCTTTCGGGCCTGGATGCTGTCACTCTGCGCCCGACATAAAGCGACAGCTCCCGACAGCATCATGATTACAAGTAACAACCTACAAACCATCTTTCATAACCTAATGTGTGCAAAGTTACGATTATTGTCTGAAAAACGTTAATTTTATAGTAATGGCACACAGCATGAACATTTTTATCTGTATCTTTGTTGATGTTATATCCAATGTTTCATTTAAACACGAACTAACACACACAATGACACGTAAGATTATGCTGGCGGCTGCCGTTGCCGCCATGACACTCGCCACAAGCTGTGTCACCAATAAAAAATACAATGCCCTGCAGACCGAATACCAGGCGACTCGCGACGGCCTGCTCGAGTGCAACAGCCAGACCAAGAGCATGGAGTACCTCATCAAGGATTTGAAGTCGCAAAACGCATCGCTTGAACGCCAGCTTGAGGACATGAAAGCGACTCTCAACCAGAGTCTGCTCAACAGCCAGATGGGAAGCGCCAATATCGCGAAACTCGTCGACGAAATCAACGCCTCGAACAAATACATCAAAGAGCTTATTTCTGCCAAATCCAAATCGGATTCGCTCAACATAGCCCTGACCAACAAGCTGACACGCTCGCTGAGCAACGACGAGCTGCGCGATGTCGACATCAAGGTACTCAAAGGGGTAGTGTACATCTCGTTGGCCGACAATATGCTCTTCAATACAGGGTCATACGAAATCAGCGACCGCGCCATGGATACGCTGTCGAAGATTGCCAAAATCATCAAGGACTACAAGGACTATGACGTGCTCGTGGAGGGCAACACCGACAATGTGCCCATCTCGCGCACCAATATCCGCAACAACTGGGACCTCTCGGCTCTGCGCGCAAGTTCGGTCGTACAGGTGCTTCAGGACAAGTTTGGCGTCAATCCTTCACGCCTGACCGCCGGCGGACGCGGCGAATACAACCCCATAGCCGACAACACCTCCGACCTCGGCCGTCAGCGCAACCGCCGCACCGAAATCATCATCACGCCCAAACTCGACCAGTTCCTCGACCTCATAGACCAGGCACCGGAGCAGGATTAATAGAGAATCATCCATATATCGCTATATGCGGGTCCGATTGCTAACCAATCAGACCCGCTTTTTTTGTGCGCACGTGACCGCAAACGCCACATGGACGGATGCATCGCGTTAGCGATGACAAGATAATAGCCGGGCGGCGTAAGCCCATGGTATATAGGCCAGTTAAAACAACAATCTGATTTATCGGTCGGACATCAGAAAGCGATTGTATTCTACGATAGCTATCGTTAGCATGACCGATATGCAGAAAAGTGCGACCGATAAATCGGTCGTATTTATTTTTGTGGGAATCTTTTTCCGTGGGTTTCACTCACGTCTATTGTATTGCATCGCTACGCGATGTTCATCTGCCCAAAAACAGCCATTCTGAGCATCGGTCGCCACAGGTGGCGACCCTACGTCAGGTCACATCCCCACTCCCCACGGCTTACATCAATACCAACCACAACACACAATGAGCCATCATATAACGTAGTGTCGCCATCCATGGCGACCGCGATTCCCCACGACAACACACGCCAAACAGGCGGAGGCACCCTGGTGCATCCCTACCTGCCATGCAGACATTCGCTGGTGGCCGAATCGGTTACACGATAGCCAACGACCACGGAGTGCGCCGCCGGCCACATATACACCCTTACAGCTACAACATATACACAAATGATACGTATATACATAAAACCGCCACCAGACTGTAGGGGATTTCTAGGAATCCTCACAGCCTGATGCCGGATATGAGCTTATTTTTACAAATAAAAGCCGGATATTACTCCTCTACAGAGCGAAGCTTCTGCACGTAGACCGCTTTCATCATCTTCTTGCGGTTGGTTACAGAGGGCTTCTCGAAGGCTTGGCGGCTACGGAGCTCTTTAACGATGCCAGTCTTTTCAAATTTACGCTTGAATTTCTTCAGAGCGCGTTCGATGTTCTCGCCTTCTTTTACTTGTACGATAATCATTGTGCTGTTAACTTATTGGATTTTTGTAGTGTTGTGTGATTGTTTATCTATCAGAAATGCTTACAGCGGCTTGTTGGAAACGCCATTTAAAGCGCGACAAATTTAGCCATAATTTTCCGTTCCGCAAAACTTTTCCGCCATAATCTCAACACACTATGTGGACAACTTATTTAAGAATCAGCTCTCCATATAATACCATAGGCTGCGCGGCAATAGTCGCCGTGCAGCCTATGGTGGTTTGCGGGGAGGCCGGGACTGCAAACAACCCGACCAGTCATTGTCATTTAAACGCTGTGGACAGCTACATGTATAGTGTATAATTGTGAAACGGCTTCTTACTCTGCTTTCTCAGGTTCGAGGAGCACAGTCATATGGTTGCCTTGGGAGATAAGGCTCTTGGCAAATCCGATGACATCCTCGGCTGTAACAGCTTCAGTAGCCTCTACTGCGCCATGTACGATGTCAGCACCGTCAGTATGCTCTACAGACATTGCTGTCAGCCAAGTAGAGTTGCGCTCGAAGCTTTCCCTATAGTCCTTGACCAACGTCTCTTTGGCCTTGGCCAGTTCTTCCGGCTTGATTTCCTCAGTAACAGAGTCAAGTATCTTGTTGACCTCCACTATGGCCTCGTCAGCCTTCTCGGGCTTGAGCAACAGCGGAATGACAATGGTTGTATTGGGTTTGGCAAAACGAGAAATCCTCACTCGGGCACTGATGGAGTAGACAGCACCCATCTCTTCGCGAATCTTATTTAAGAGACGCTCGGTAAGAACCTGCTCGAGTATGGTCGAAAGGATATCGCTACGGAGGTCGAGCTTCTCATTGCCCGACACCACAATACGCCCATAAATCTGAGGGGTCTCCATCTTCATGGTGTACTTGTCTACGTTCTTGCCGGCCTTGATGCCGAAAGCGGGGTCATAATTCAGATTCTTCTTTTCGACGGCTTTACCGGGCAGAGAAGCGATGTATTTCTCAACAAGCGGCTTCAGGGTGTCCTTGTCGATGTTACCGACGAAATAATATGTCAGCTCGGCAGCATTGGATGTCATAGCCTTAATCATATCGATAATCTGCTCACGGTCAGCTTTCTTCACTGCTTCGACAGTCGGGTACTGCTTGCGAGGCGAGGCGAACATCGATTTGAGCATGTCCTGCGTCATCACCATCTGCGGGTTTGACGAAGCATGGGTCAGGTATGTCACTAACTGATTGGTCATTGCCGCAAACTCCTCGGCATCGAGGTTAGGCGATGTAAACGTAGCATAGAACACCTCAAGCATCGACGGTAGATCCTTGACCGTGGTAGTTCCCGACACATAACGCTGGTAGTCATCACAGCCGATATGCACGCTGAAATTCTTGCCGGCGGTGTACTTGCGAAGATCCTGAGCAGAATAGGTGCCAGCAGAGAGATTGGTCAAATAGTCACCCATAATCTGAGCCGTTTCGTCCGACAGGTCTTTGTAATCAGCGCTGCCGCCAGCACCCCATGCACCGAAGAGGATTTCGTCATCCTTGAGCTTGGTGGGCTTCACTACCACTTTGGCCCCATTGCTCAGAGTCCATTCCTCAGCATCCCATTTCTCCATAGGCTTGACGGAAACTACAGAGCCAGAAGCGATTTCACCGGGGATAAGCGGATCCTGACGCAGCTCTTCCTTGTAAGGCTCTATATCTTCAGCCTCAACCTTGGCCATGATTTCGCCGAGTTCGGCCTCGGTAGGTACCACTACTCCTTCTTTTTCAGGAAGGAACACCTCTATGTAGCGGTTGTCAGGTGTGACGAGTTCCTTGAAATACTGGTTGATGGCATCGACATTCACCATGCCGGCTATCATATTGGTCATGTCGAGCTGGTCTTTGAGGCTGAGAGCCGACTCGTTGTCGACGAAAGTACGCACATATGCCCGGGCATACTGTGTAGAGGGATGAGTATTGCGGTTGTTATATGCTTTTTCCAACTTGGAAATATACTCGGCCTTGACACGGTCAAGCTCGGTCTGGGTGAAGCCGCCACGCATGGCACGCAGCACTTCACGGTAGACCGACTCAAGCACAGGCTTGATGTCGCCGTCCTTGGCTACGCCTTCGGCCGAAAAAGCATGCTTAGTCTTAACAAAGCTCAGCATCTCCCCGATGTTGACATATGCCGAGGCGAAAGGCGCATCGCTCTTTGACGAAATGTCCTCCAAACGCTGATTGAGCATACCAGCTATCATAGTGTCCATATAGTCCACAACGAAACCGGCCATGGTGTTACGCAATTCCCTTGGCAGTGGATCATAGGCAAAATTAAAGCTCACGATAGACATCGGAATCTCGGGATCCGTGCCAATCGCCACCTTGCTGCCCTTGAAGTCGGGGACAGTGAAATAGCGTCGTTCAGGCGCATCGGCAGGCATGGTTACCGGGGTGAAAATCTCCTTGATTTTAGCCTCGATTACGTCTGGGTCGATATCGCCCACTACTATGATACCCTGCTGGTCAGGGCGATACCACCGGTCATAGTAGTCACGCAGTTCGTCGGGCTTGAAATTCAGCACTACATCCATCGTACCTATGGGCAGACGACGACCATAACGGCTGCTGTCAGGAAACAGCTTGGGAAGCATCTGTTCATACGCACGCATGATGCCGACGTTAGAGCGGCGCCATTCCTGCTCTATCACACCGCGCTCTTCGTCGATGTCCTTGTCGGCGAGGGTCAGGTCGCATGACCAGTCGTGCAATATCATCAGACACGAGTCGACCACATTGCTTTTGCCTTCGACTGGAACAGACGAGATGTTGTAGACCGTCTCATCGAAACCTGTGTAAGCATTCAGGTCACGGCCAAACATGACACCTTTCGATGCCAGCCAGTCACGCAGCTGATGACCGGGAAACTGTTTCGTGCCGTTAAACGCCATGTGTTCCAGAAAGTGCGCAAGACCCCGCTGGTTGTCCTCTTCGAGAATCGAACCGACTTTCTGCGCGATGAAGAAATCGGCCTGACCTTTAGGATAAGCATTATGACGGATGAAATAAGTCAGACCGTTGGGGAGCTGCCCCACTCTGACGGCAGAGTCCATGGGCAGAGGTTGCGGCTGTGGCATCTGTGCCATGGAGATCACAGGAGCTATAAAAGCTGCCAAAGCCCATAGCATGATGCTGAAAATGGATTTTTTCATTGTGATTGGTAAATTTGTGTGTATGTATTGACTGGAATTTACGTAAACGAGAAGATATAAGTAACTCCCAAATTTAATGATTTTTCATCAATCTTATACGGTTTTATACAGATTAGACGCATGATGACGATAGAAAAGTTGCAAATAGTCCTTAAAAAGCCGCTTAATAATGGATCTGCTTAGTGCGTCCGCTATAACTTGTAGAAACGCACGGTCTTGATAAGCACATTGTTGAGCGTCACATGGCTGTTGACCGTGTACGGCTTCCTGTACATGACGCTTACACGGTTGACACCCTGACGGAGCTTCACGCGCAGCATGTTGCTGCGCGAAGTGAGCGTCCACTCATCTTTGACAGTCGGCGGCATCACCAATGCCCCTGATATGGAGTCGTTGACGCTTACAAGCCTGATGGCACACAAGCCCGAACGCGCCTCTCCATCGGCAAGAGCATTGCTGTAGACAGCTTCCATCAGATACTCTCCGGCCTCGGGCGCAACGATGTTGAAACTCATCTTCCCACGATACGACTCGGTAGTCTCGACAAACTGACGAGCCAATTTCTTGTCGCTGATAAGCGATGTGCCAGTGTAGGCTAAAGAGTCGGCAGGCACTGACATGATGCTTTCGCGTGGATAGAAATATATCGGACGTGACGACATCCCGGCATATTGCCATCCTCTGACAGGGACAAATGCCGCAGATGTAAATTGCGTGACCTCAGCAGAGTGGATATAGTATTTATCAACAAAAATCCGCTCATCAAGCACACCGTTAAGATACACCTCATAAGCATCTCCGACTGAGAAGTTTTTTATCTGTATCTGCCGCGCATTTCTTGTATTAACTACCGGCACCGCCGGCATCGCGGCAACAGATGCTTCGTTAATCTCACATACTTTCGGAGTATTTCCCCCCAAAGTAATCTCGATGACGTGCGTCCCCTTGATGTTCGACGGGATGGTGTGGCTTGTCTGTTCGGCTCCGTCCATCTTGTACGAACTGATTACCGAACCGTAGCCGTTGATGAGGATGTGAAGCAGACCGTCGCGGTAACGCAAGTTCCTCACTTCGCGGCGGGTATCGACCGTAGGCGGAATGTTCGGGTGTATTTCTATACCTCCCTGAGTGAAGCGCAGCCCCAACATGCCGCGATAGATGGCGGCGATATTGGCGGCAGCTCCAAGAGGGTTCCTGCCCGACATATTCCTGACAGCCGACGGGCATTTGCCAGACGAAGCGTCATAATATGGGAAAACGCCGAGATTCATGGCCGACAGGTACGTCAACGAACCCACCATGCGCTGCAACAGAGCGGTATTGCCAGAATGTGATGCCGCAATGGCCCAATAAGCCTCCGTAACCGGCACGATTACTGCCGGCACAGAGTCCGACAACTGCGGATACATGGCAGGGATACCCAATGGCAGCACCGGTGTATGCGACTGCACAGCTATTGACATCTCCGGGGTAGATACATTATAGACCATGGCAAGACCTTGGCCGAGATTGTCGACAGCTCCGGCCGCAATCGGATACGGCTCTCCATAGAGATACATGCTGTACATGCTCGCATCAGGCACCCACAAGGTTGTATTGACTGCTTCGACAAGGCGGTTGCGCTTGGCCATGTACTCTGTGCCGTCATGCCCGAGAGCCATAGCCATCATGGAAGCGGCTTCATAAGCGCGGGCAGTCAAGGCGTTGACGGTAATGGGTTCAATGGTCGAAATATCCACTGGCGTCATCCATGCCGGATAAGGATGTATGGCATTCCCGGCCACGCTCTGCATACCCCTGAACAAGCCTGTCGACGCGTCGGCAACAACGGTTTCATAGATTTCCAATGTCTTACGAGCCACCGGGTAGATTTCTTCTAACCACCGATAATCACCCGTAACTTCGTAGACGCTCCACGCTGCCGCTATCCATGCCACGGCATCAGTAGCAACAGGGAATCCACCGCCATAGCTCCGCCCCTGCACTACCCTACCGTCACGCACCTTGGACCTTAATAGCTCCTTGGCCTTATCAGAGGCAACGTAACAGAGCGCGAGATCGGTCAGATAGGAAATATCCGCCGTAGACAAATTGCCTGGAATACTGTCCAACGCCCATAGAGACAGGTTATGGACGGCATCAATCATACGCGCATCGCTGCTGTAACGCAACGACATGGAGGGCTGCGGTATATGCAACGTGTCGGGCACAGTCGCTGTGCGGAATGTGCTTATCAACGTGGTATCGTCAGGGGCATAGCCTACATGGATTCCGTCGGTGATGCTGTCAGCAAACAGCGTATAGCTCTCACACTCATACAATGCCGCCGGGGATGCTGGCTTTTCGAAGCGGCATCCTGCCAATGGTGACGCGGATGCTGCCACCACCACGGATGCAATGGCTTGCAATGCCTTTTTGACAACATCTGCCGTCATTTGTTGAGTTTTTAGAAATTGTTCATTTTATGCCGCGCCGGTCAAGTTCCGAGCGGTAACGGGCAGCATTGGCTCGGTGAGCGGCATAATCTGACGCGAAATTATGATAGCCTGAGAAATCCTCACGTGCACACATGTACAGGTAGCCATGCCGAGGTGCGTTCAACACTCCGTCGATTGTCGCAGCATCTGCTATGCGGATAGGACCGGGAGGCAGGCCCTTGATGACATAGGTATTATAAGGTGAGGGGGTCGAGAGCATGGAGTTAGTGATGCGACGTATAGAGAAGTCCCCTATCGCATATTTGACGGTAGGGTCAGCCTGGAGCTTCATCCCTCGGTCGATACGGTTGAGATACAGCCGCGCCACCATGGGTCGCTCATCCTTCTTGGCCGTCTCCTCCTCCGCTATCGATGCCACAGTGGCTACTTCGACAGGCGAGAGCCCGAGTGCACGTGCGCGGTCACGCCGCTCGTCGGTCCAGAAACGGTTACGGTGGCCGGCAAGTTTTGCCACGACATCCTCCGCCGAAGCGGTCCAATAAAACTCGTAACTGTCAGGGAGAAACGCCGCCGGATACTGCGACTCATCCGAGAAGCCCATCGGCGGGAGTACCGTGCGGCAGGCTTCAAGAAATTCCTCGCTGCTGAAGTCGAGCATGGAGGCCATCTTGTCAGCGAGCTGAGGCATGGTGCGGATATTGTTAAACGTCACCGTGACAGGAGTCTGCCGTCCCCGCGACAGGTTACGAGCTATCTTCAATGCCATCTCGCCACGTGTGACGAGGTAGCTCCCATGAGCCTTAGAGGGGGTGCCGCCCATAAGCCGCCACAATGTGTAGACCCGCTTGCCCATCGACTTTCCGAGACGCACATCAAGGCTGTCACGCACCTGCGACGCAGTGGCATCATGTGGCACAGTCACCCTCACAGAGTCGCCACGGTAGCCGTCAAGCCCGACAAGCCATAGCACGACCACGACAGCCACCGCCCCTAACCCTATAAACAGCCATGTGACAGGATTGACGCGACTGACAGCCTTGGACTGTTTGGACTGCCGGCGTGAACGTGGAGCAGATGGTCTGCGAGGCCGTTTCGGCTGTGCTGCCTTAGGTTGTTCTGGCTTCGATTGATTGTCTGACATAGGCTTTCTCAACATTCGTTTCTTTCCTCTATCTTATTATCAGCAGAAGCCTCAGCCTCTATGTTTCCGCGTGATATGATGTATTTGTTATAGTATGCAATCACCAATGTAGTCAGCGGCAGAGCTATAATCATGCCAAGGATTCCTAAAAGGCTCCCCCACACCGACAGCGAGAACAGTATGATGGCCGGATTGAGTCCCATGGCTTTACCCATGATTTTAGGCGTGAGGAACAAGTCCTGGATAACCTGAACGACACAGTACACCAAAAAAGCCTCGCCGAAGATGGTCCAGAAATTGCCGCCCTCGCCTACCGAAGCCACCATGCACAAGAACGCCGTCAGCGGAAACGATGCGAGCTGGAGATACGGCACCATGTTCATCAAGCCGATAAGAAGGCCCAACGGTATAGCCAACGGCACACCTACGATAGTGAACCCGATACAGAACAGCACACCTACAATAAAAGCGATCAATGACTGTCCACGGAAATAATGGTTCATACTCGTCTTGATGTCATTGGCGATATGGAACACCGGGCGGCGGTATTTAGGAGGCACCACCCAACGCAGTCCCCGCTCCAGCCGGTCATAGTCTATCATCAGGAATATGACATAAAGAATCACCATTACCCAGTTGAGAATACCGAGCATGAAGCTGATGCTGTTGGTTATCAGCTCCCATGCCGTACGGAACGTTCCTTCGATAATGGTAATCCACTCGTCCTTAGTTATCATACGCGAAAGACCGTCAAGGTCGATATTCCGGCGGATAAACGAATGTATCTCCTCCGGCAGATAGGGTATGTGGAGCTCGCTGCTGGCGTAATCTTGCAGCAGATGACCCATCTCCCTGAACTCCGCGATTATATACGGGACAGCAAAAGCACTCGCTATCGAGATGATAAACAGAGACTCAAACAATGTCACAAAAACCGCAATGATGCGCCCACGCAGATGCAGTAGGCGGCGGTTGAACTGCACGAACGGCTCCAATATATAAGCTATAAGACATGCCACGCCAAACGGCAGCAGCACTGCTTTAAGATAATTGATAAGATATATCGCCACCGCCAGCAGGGCAATGGTAAACAATATCCTTACCACTCGGTCAAACGTGTAGGGGCGTGAATGTGTATTCGGCATGTTGATGCGACTTGTCGTAACAGTATATGACACAAAATTACGAAAAATAATCCAGCCGATTTTTTAGAGTGTGTTTACTTTAACATTAAAAATTTTTATAGAACTGATTTAAACTTATCACAAATTAACATTGCGAGGCTGGTTTCGAGTCATAGGTCACAGACGAACGAATTATAATGTTAAAAGTAAACACACTCTTACATGTTAAAAAATAATAAGCTAAATTTGTTTCTTTGAAACTTAGCGTAATTATCAAACCAGTCAATCATACTTATACACAATGGCTACAACAACCACCCCATCCGTCAGCTCACAGGTGTTGAGCGACAAGAAATGGGCTCGATGGACCGCTCTGGCACTGCTTGCCTCGGCGATGTTCTTCAGCTACATCTTCATGGACATACTGTCCCCACTCCAGTCATCACTCCAGATACTCAAGGGCTGGGACCCGTCGACCTACGGCAACTTCGCTTCATCGGAAACTTTCCTCAACGTATTCATATTCTTTCTCATCTTTGCCGGAGTCATTCTTGACAAGATGGGAGTACGCTTCACCGCCATCCTGTCTGGCACAGTCATGCTCATCGGAGCGGCCATAAACTATTATGCTCTGACCGACGCTTTCACGTCAAGCTCGCTGGCAGCATGGTTTGATGCCAACCTCAACCTTCCCTCGGCATGGTGGAATGTGACACCGTTTTTTAAAGGGATGCCTGCCTCGGCAAAATTCTCGGCTGTCGGCTTTATGATATTCGGCTGCGGAGTGGAGATGGCCGGCATCACCGTGTCGCGCGGTATAGTCAAGTGGTTTGCCGGCAAGGAGATGGCTCTGGCAATGGGCGTGGAAATGGCTCTGGCCCGAGTAGGCGTGTTTGCAGTGTTCATCGGGTCGCCATGGATAGCAACCCTTGGCGACAACCTCTCGGTGACACGTCCCGTAGGATTTGCTGTGCTGTTGCTGCTGATCGGCCTCATTTGCTTCATAGTCTATGGATTCATGGACAAGAAACTTGAAAGCCAGATAGGCAATACCGAAGAGAAAGAGGATCCGTTCCGCTTCAGCGACCTCGGCAAGATTTTTTCCAGCGGAGTGTTCTGGATTGTCGCTCTCCTGTGCGTGCTGTATTATTCAGCCATTTTCCCATTCCAGAAATACGCCGCCAATATGCTCCAGTGCGAGTTAGGCATATCCGTAAAGACCGCCGGACTCATATTTTCAGTATTCCCTCTCGGAGCTGCTGCCGTGACCCCATTCCTCGGCAACTACCTTGACACCAAGGGCAAAGGGGCGACCATGCTCATCTTCGGAGCGTTGCTGATGATAGTATGCCATCTGACATTCGCCCTCGGCCTGCCGCTGCTGCGCGGAGCCGAAACAGGAGTCATCAACGGCACCGAAGCAATAGTGTCAGGCCACGTGGAGCGTGTCAGACCAGCCTCCGACGGCACACCTAATGCCGCAGTGCATGTAGTGTTCGGCATCGACAATTTCGCCAACGACGAGGTCAAGCAGCTGTTTATCGGCAAAAAGACCGGGGAAACCCTCGTGTTCAATCCCCGCAAAGCGTTTGAACAGCCCGGAGCCGCCGACCCCGAAGCATCAGCCGAAGCGTTGATCTCGTTTCTCTCCGACCGTGAAACGCAGATCGACTTCGCACAGGCGATGAAGATTGACGAAGATTTCCGCCTGACCATCGACAGCATCAACGAACCTACCGGCTGGCTCGGCTTTACGGTCGCATTCATCGCCATCGTCCTTCTCGGCATATCATTCTCGTTAGTACCCGCATCGTTGTGGCCGTCCGTACCGAAGCTCGTCGACGGCAAACTGCTCGGTTCGGCCTACGCCGTCATCTTCTGGATACAGAATATCGGACTCTACTCCTTCCCGATGCTTATCGGAGCTGTGCTCGTAGCCACCAATGTCGGGGTCATGAACCCTCTGAGCTACAACTATACCGTCCCGATGCTCATCTTCGCATCGCTCGGAGTCCTCGCCCTGCTGTTCGGCCTCTGGCTCAAAGCCCTCGATGCCAAGCGCCACTACGGCCTCGAGCTCCCCAACAAGCAGCCCTCCACCGACGAAGCCGTAGAGCTTGACGGCCTCGAATAACCGCCCTGCCTCTGATACATATATGAAAGCACAAGAGATACAAGAACTGTTTCATAGATTCGAGTCCATTGCCATCAAATATGAGGGCGTGGAATGTTGGAGTGCACGAAAGCTTGCTCCTGTCATGGGATATGTTCAATGGCGTAACTTTCAATCCATCATTGAAAAGGCCAAGGAATCTGCCAGAAACGCAGGTGAAGCGGTTTCAGACCATTTTGCTGACATCAGCAAAATGGTCGCACTCGGTTCTGGAGCCGAACGTCAGATAGATGATGTCATGTTAACACGCTATGCTTGCTATCTGATTGCTCAAAATGGCGATCCACGGAAACCTGAAATTGCATTTGCCCAAAACTATTTTGCCATACAGAGTCGCCGAGCCGAGCTTGTACATCAACGCATTCTTGACTATGAACGCGTCCAGGCGCGTGCCAAACTTGCTGAAACAGAACACACATTGTCAGGAGTATTATATGAACGTGGTGTCGATTCAAAGGGATTCGCGATAATCCGAACCAAAGGCGACCGTGCATTATTCGGTCTTGACACAGCTATGATGAAGCGTCGTGTCGGTGCTCCAGAAAAAAGACCGTTAGCAGATTTTCTATCTACTATCGCCATCAAAGCTAAAGACCTCGCTGCTGAGATGACATATGTAAACGTTCAACAAAAAGACCTGCATGGCCAAACTGGTATTGAACGAGAGCATATTGACAATAACTCCGCTGTCAGAGGTATGCTACTTGATAGGGGTATTATCCCTGAAGCTCTTCCCCCTGCTGAGGATGTCAAGAAAGTGGAACGTCGCCTTAAGTCAGAAGAAAAGAAAATCCTTTCTAAGAAAAAGAAGTAACCTATGGCAAATACCAACTTGCAAGGGGCTAAGAACGCCAAAAACGACGAGAGTTTTATATCCAATTTAATGAAATTGAAATGAATGCTCTGCAAGCACCACAACCGCGCCAAAGGCAACCGCTGACAACCCGAATAACAAACTGACACAGATACTATATACCTATATTAAGTTATGCTAGACAACAACCGACACAGCGGCACTATGAATGCCAGGGAAACAGTCCTCGATGCACTGCGCGAATGGGGATATGCAGTCCGCGATGCGCAAGGCACGGCTATCATACTCCAGAACGATACGATAATCGAGATACTGCCGATGACACGGAGTGTACATGTCGATGTGACAGTACACGAGGATGACCAGGAAGATTATTTCTATCTCCTTGAGGCAGCCAATCTAATGAACGAGTCGCATTTCCTGCATACCCACTTCAACGCAAGCGAAACATACATGGATGTTTTAGCTACAGTGTGCTTCGATTACTGGGCTGGCAATGATTTGCTCTACAAACTCAGGCGCGCCATAATGACCGCAGAGCGGTTACAGGAAGCGTTCAAAATCGCATTGTCTTTGGCCAAGCAAGCCGACGAGTCGGATGACGTTGACATAAAACCGCTCTTGGACGCTGTCGATCTCATAAATGAGGACATTGCAAAATCCATGCTGGTGGGGAAGACCATCCTCTACATCCATGGATTCGCCTCATCGGGCAACTCCGGCACCGCCGCCGAAATACAGCGTCTTCTACCCGAAAGCCGAGTCCTGTCGCCGGATTTACCCATAGACCCTTTTGCTGCATACGACATGCTGCGCGGACTGATTGACAAGGAAAGCGTCGACATAGTAGTGGGGACATCAATGGGCGGAATGTTTGCCAATCTACTGGACGGAGTCCCGAAGATATTGGTCAATCCGTCGTTCCATGTGTCGGAGTCGATGCGCAAGAAAATCGGAGTCGTCCCCTTCTTCAAGAAAAGGGCTGACGGTGCCACAGAATTTGAAGTGACCGAGAGTCTCTGCGACTCTTATCAACGGTTAGAACGCCAGCAGTTAGCATCTTTCAGCGAAAGGGACACCGGCGAGACTTTCGCCATCTTCGGCACCGAGGACAATGTCATCAACTGCCAGGACGAATACATCCGCTTTTTTGGCGATGCATACGAGAACATAACCTGCGGCCACAGGCTCACCAACGATGCCATACGCCGCAACCTCATCCCGGCAATGGCCGAACTCACCGCCCGAAATACGTAACCCATGCACACCAGCAACATGCGGTCAGCAGCGCAAACCGTGTTTTGAAAACCGTGTTGGGTTAAGGTCAAGAGGCTGTCAGGCTTTTGGCATACCAGCTGCCGATGATGCTGTCAGCGGAAACCCCATGGGGGTGACAGCGACAGCGGCCCATGGTGTCGCCGACGGTCAGCCGCTCCCTTGTTGATGGAAGTTGTCGACCTCATCATGTCAGAGGCCCACAGCCATGCCAGCACAAGCAGGTACAGGAACGCGAAAGCCAATATCAGTAGCAGCATACGGCAGTATCTTTAGTAACGTTGTAATTTTCTCTACTACAAAGCTACCACCCTGATATTTCATAATTATTTCCAAAATATTGTATTAATATTTCAGAAATGATAATTTTTTGCTACATAAGTAATAGTAAGCCTGCAATGATAGGGAAATATGTGTCATGGCGTTACGTGAATAATTTTTCAGTAACTTTGTGACATGAAAAAAACCCTGAATCTATTGCCATCGCTGCTTTTGCTTTCCTTGACATTGGTCACAGGATGTAAAAGCGAACCGAAATACCGCATCGGCGTATCGCAGTGCTCACAGGATGACTGGCGCGCCAAAATGAACGAAGAAATCATGCGTGAAACGCTGCTGCGCAACGACATCTATGTCGAAATCCGCTCGGCCGACGACAGCAACGAAAAGCAAATCGACGACCTGCGCTATTTCGCCCATAACAAGTTTGACATTATAATCGCAGCACCAAACGAGTCCGAAGCGCTTACACCGATCATCGACAGCATCTATAAGGCCGACATTCCTATCATCATATTCGACCGCCGGGTCGACAGCGACAACTATACCGTGTATTGGGGTCCCGACAACTACCAGATAGGCATCGCTGCGGCAGAGTATGTCAACTCCATCGACAAAGAGGCAAAGATTCTGGAAATACAAGGAAACTTGGAGACATCCCCTGCAGCCGAAAGGCATAATGGATTCTATAAATACGTAGAGACCCACGCGCCGTTGCGGTTATTGGCCAGCGGCATGGTACATGACTGGTCGGCTGACGGAGCCGAAAGGCAAGTCGACTCATTACTTCGTATCTATCCACAGACTTCGGTCATATATGCCCATAATGACAGGCTCGCCATAGGTGCTGCAAATGCTACACGTAAAGCCGGACGCGACGACATCAAAATCATAGGCATCGACGCATCGCCATCAATCGGCATACAGGCTGTAGCAGACTCCATAATAGATGCCACTTTCATGTATCCGACCGAGGGGCGTAAACTCATCCATACGGCAATCTCTGTACTTGAAGGCGACCGTGCAAGGCACCAGCAGGATATCTATCTACCGACAGGGACAGCCGTGGATCTGTCAAATGCGGAGATATTGCTGCGTCAATATGAAGCATTAAAAGTAGAAACCGACAATATCGAGTCACTGAAAAACAGGCTGGAGCTGTTTCAGAAGCAACATTCATCACAAAAGCAAATCCTTTTAGGGGTTGTAATAATCCTGTTCCTGTCGTTTATAATCATATTTCTGCTCCTGCGCAGTTTCTGGACAGGCAAACAGCACAGGGAAGCCATAGAGCGTCAGAACCAGCAGCTGCTAAGGCAACGCGACAAAATCGAGTGCCAAAACCGGCAGCTAAAGAAGCAACACGATGAAATAAACGACATATTGACCAGACTCAAGCAAGCGACGCAGTCCAAGCTCACTTTCTTCACAAATGTGTCACATGACCTGCGGACACCGCTGACACTGATAGCCGAACCTGTAGAGCAATTGGTATCTGCCGACAATCTCAGTCCAGCCCAGACAAAACTGATGAAACTGGCACAAAAAAATGTCAAGATTCTGATGAGACTGATCAACCAGATTCTTGACTTCAGGAAATACGAGACCGACCGGCTCAACATCAACCTCTCCGAGGTCAACATCGCCTCCGAAATCAGAGACTGGACCGAAGCTTTTAACGAAGTGGCTATAAAACGGCACTTGAAATTCAAAGTCGACATTCCCTCTACCGCAGCGGAATACAACATAGCCGTCGATGTGGAGAAGATAGAGCGTGTGCTTTTCAATCTGCTGTCAAATGCTTTCAAATTCACACCTGCAAACGGGACTGTATCTGTCACCCTCGATAAAGACGAGTCAAATGTGTACCTGACAGTGTCAGACAACGGCAAAGGCATAAACAAGGACGATATACATCGGATCTTTGAGCGTTTTTTCAAGAGCGAAAAGGTCAATCCCCAAGGCTCAGGCATAGGACTCGCCTTGTCGAAAGCCTTCGTCGAACTGCATGGCGGAACGATATTTGTACAGAGCGAAGAAGGCAAAGGCGCAACGTTTACAGTGCAGATTCCTATAAGGCATATAACGGAAACGGAACGGCCGAGCGCACATCTCCCATTGCCTGAAGCGGATGTCACATCCGAACTTGCCGACATCGATGACACTCCTCAGCTTCCATCAACAACCGACAGCACCATCCTTATAATCGACGACAATGCCGACATATGCACATTGATAAAAGCGTTGACATCTGACAGATTCACTGTCATCCAAGCGTCAAATGGGGCCACGGGTATAAAGTTAGCCACCAAGTATGTCCCGGATCTGATTATCTGCGACGTGATGATGCCAGGGATAGACGGACTCGAAACATGCCGGAGATTAAAGTCGGAAATCACGACTTCACACATCCCGGTGTTGATGCTGACCGCATGTGCCATGGATGAGCAGCGGGTAGCCGGATATAATTGCGGAGCAGACGCTTATCTGGCCAAACCGTTCAGTTCAGCAGTGTTATTAGCCCGTATAGACTCTCTCATAGAGAACAGGAAGCGCCTTTATGCCACGAACAAAACCGAGATGTCAGTATCTGTACGCAACAGCACCACACCCTCAGATTCTCTGACCCACGGCACAGACTTTAAGGATATCGACAGCAAGTTTTTCAGCAGATTTGTAGAGATTGTCAACCGCAAGCTGTCAAATCCGGATCTTAACATCGACGAAATCGGCCAGGAGATGGGAGTAAGCCGTGTCCAGCTATATCGTAAGCTGAAATCCCTGACGAACTACTCCCCTACCGACTTGCTGCGTATCATACGTCTGAAAAAAGCCGCCACGCTGCTGAAAACTACCGAGGACACAGTCAATGATGTGAGTTATGCTGTGGGATTTACATCACATTCCTATTTCACCAAGTGCTATAAGAAATATTTCGGTGAATCGCCCTCTGAATCCCAGCGGCGAACCTCAAAACTGTAAGAAGCGGTTTTGAATAATATAATAAGAGCGGCAGACGCTAATATCACATTAGCATCTGCCGCTACATAATAGTAAGTCTTGAGTGAGTATTCACTTTAAATTGAATACTCACTTATTATATTTATAAACTACGATTCATATACACTATTTTTGCGACTTACTATTTTACCAGCACTTTCTTATTGCCGACTATGTAGAGACCGGGGGCAAGTCCTGCGGTTGCATCCTGGGCATCTACCGCAGTCCGCACTTTCACGCCAAAGATAGAGTACACATCGACCAGATTACCGCTATCGGCTGCTACGTCATCGATGGCTGATGTCGGTTCATACGGCTCGACTACAACCGAAGTGATATTGAAAGAAGCACCGTCTTCGACATGTCCCTGTATCATAAGGGCATTTGTCCCTTCGGGGAAATACGAAGCGAAAGTACGACCCTCCGGCAGCTTTTCAAGGTCGATAACCGCCTGACGGCCGGATATCGACACATTATCAGCCAAAGACAGCTTCATATCATCGTTATCCCATGCTGTCAACACATTAAGCTCAAAAGACGAGCCTTCAGCTTCATCAGAGAAATTGATGATGAGCTTTTTGGGATTTTGGCCAGTGAACGCTGTTTTGTAGAGTTCGAGGGTGTTCCAGCCGCCGTCAATCCAATAGAAACCTGCCCACACCGCACCGTCAGGTACAGCCATGTCGGAAGCATTAAGGTCGACAGACTGGACTGTGAACGACGGTCCACAAAGTTCGAGACCGTACTTCTTAAGGGCTGCCTGCATCCCATCGGTCAGATAGGCTTTCACTTCAGTTTTTCCGTCAAGACGGATAAGGATTGTACCGGGAAGCCACTGCCCGTCGGCCTTAAGCTCCATCACATCTGTAGCACCTTCGGCGATTGTAACAACAAGCTCGTCGCCGACTGCGGCAGATGCGAATTTTTCCGCCTCGATAGAGAGTGTGTTTTCCCATGTCACCTCCTGATTACCCGTGAACAGATTTTCGGCACACATCGTGCCTGCTCCGGCTGCTACAGCCAGAGCTGATAGTAAAATTCGATTCATAAGACAAGGTGTTTTTTTTGTAAGCACCTCGGTCAGAAGCCGAGGTGCTTGGATAAATAATGTTGTGGTTTAATATTGCGTTATTTCAAGATTGTCGATCCTGATATTTCCTCCGTAGGAATTGAGCGACCAACAGTTTTGCGACATACCATAGATACGGTTAGTGTAATTAGCCACATCATTGATATATACAACGCACACGGAGTTGTCCGTCACGATAGTCACGTCATATACGTTGTCGTCAGGACGATTGAACACATAACCGTCATTATTGCCGAGAAAACCGGTCCCTGCTATGCCCTCCTCTTCAAAATTGATTTTGCGGAGAGCGTCGCCTTCAGGATTAACAATCAGACTATAATACTTTTCGCTGTCACTGCCACGTCCGAATGAGAATCCGAAACGGTCAGAATCGCCTGATGTCGTCACAGTGAAGCTGATACGGTTATGTTTACCCAAACGGGAGAAAATTACGGCAGCATCGCCGTCAAGGCTGAAATTGCCGTCCGACCAGGTCACATTACCCTCGGTAGACGTGACAGTCACACTCTGACGTTGATTATACTTGCCGGCCAATGCAGGGACCTCGCCCAGAGTGAGCGTACCGTCGGCATGTTGTATCAGACGATGTGCGACAAGCGAACCAGCCCACTCGATAGACGAAGTATTGTCGTTGCCGGCACGTGTTCCGCACCAGCCCCATATGTAACGGTCTGTACCGTCGGAGGCAGTTTTTGCCGCATAGAGTCCACGGCTGTCAAGGAATCCTTCGTGACTGTCGGGCCACAGACCGGCATCGTTGGCGGTACAGGCCTTCAATTCGTCAAGAGTACGTCCCTTGAAATACTGGACCTTGCGGATGGCATCGTGCATTTCGGAATACACAAGATACCAGTAATCGCCCATCTTGAACACATCCGGACATTCATAGAACCTGTCCCACATCATAGTCATAAACTCTCCAGCCGATGTCCAGTTGCGGAGGTCGTCCGACACATATTCCGCCAACACGCCTTTGCCACCTTTTCGTGTGGAAACGACCATGTGGAAGCGGTTGTCGTCACCTCTGAACACCATCGGGTCGCGGAAATCCGACTTGCTGTAGACATCCTCCCCTTTTATAAAGAAAGAGCGGTCTTTGACCCATGTCTTGAAATCCTTAGATGTAGCCATCATCACAGCCTCGCCATATCCCGTAACATCGGAATGATAGGCGTGACCTGTGTAAAATGTGTAATAGGTCTGGTCTGCTTCGTTGTAAAACACAGAACCGGTGCCGAGGGCTGCATCCTGCTCATATAGTCCGCCGGTCGGGATGAGTTCCCCCAATGACACATAGTTAGCCGCATCGGAGGTCTCCACGCACCAAAACGGATGGTAGGTCCCGGCCTGATTAGGACGGTATTCCTGAAGGTACATTATCTTGAAATTCTTTGCTACCGGGTCGTAAAACGGCATCGGGTCGGCGACATATCCCACTGACGGCTTATAGAAAGTGGTCGGCGAAGCCTCGTCGGTCGGAGAGAAAAACTCGGTAGTGCTCCAATCCTTTTGAGTGAGGACCGGGTCATCGCCATCGCTGCATGAACACAGCGATGCGGCGGCAGCTATCATTGACAATAATTTCATATGTTTGGTTTCCATGATGTATCTTTGTTTTATTACTTACACAGATAATTTATAGCGTTTTTGGTAAACTGCTCCATAGTAGCTCTATAGGCATTCTCACCTGTCGACTGATGCCACTCGTATGCAGGAGTCCCGACAGTGATTACCACACCGCTCTGATAACCCTTTAGCACCTCTCTGGAGGGTATTTCCGCGATGGTCACGCGGTTGGGGTCTCCGCTGTCATCAGATGCCAAGGCTCTTGCCCCGGTGCGTTCTTCCCAACCTTGCATCGAGAAGTACGGATCCCAGTCGACACCCCATTGCAGAGTACGGTTTGTATTGCTGCAACCCGCGCTCACCATGACTATGCGGGTACCGTCCACAGGAAGGTTGTCATAAATTGCATGGCCTTCGTGTCCGGCGATGACAAAGCCGAGGTCTGCGTCAAGCGTTTCGGCTGTTTCGCCACCAAACATATTGTTAGGACTCTGCTGGTCAAGAGTGATACGCCACACATCATTGATATAACGGGCACCGTCACGCGATGCAAGGATATTGCCTCCCTTTATGTAGTAGTCGTTGAATATATCACGTGTATCCCACATAAGGCTGGGCCAGTCAAGCCAATCGAAGTGACACCATATCATCTTGAACTGGCTGAGCTTGACGCTACCCGAAAGCACTTCAGGCAGACCGACATAAGTAGTGTTGGGGACATTGGCGAGCATCCACTCAGCAGCGGCGCGGGCTTCTGCCCCGAGTTTGTCGATAGAAGACTCAAAGCCTATAAACGCTTTTGGTTCCTGCGACATGTCGTCCTTTACAACCGCCACCGTGTAGTCGATGACCGCCGAACGATATGTAGCTGTGAACGTTACCGGGTTGGAGAAATCAAGGGTTGAACCAGACTCAGGGGTCACGGTAGTGCCTTCGTTGACAGTATATGTGGCAAGCATCGATGTCACATCTGCTTCAAGCGGAACGAACACGAGAATCGTACGGGCTTCATTGTCGATAGTACCCTGATACTTGTTGTCAAGAGTAAACGACTGAAACACTACATTGTCATGGGCTACAGTCATGGTGTAATCTGTATATACATCGCCATTGGTTACACGGATACTGCGCGGCACAGTGCAGTCTATTATTTCTCCGGGATAAACATCTGCTACAGCCCCTGCACTGACGGCTATCGATGTGAGTTTCATCGCCGATGCATCGTAGCCATACGGCACACCAACCTTGACTGTCTTGGCAATGTTGTCTATCTCTGCATCGTACTCGTCCAGACGGAGCGAGTTTATGAACGTTTCGCCGTCCAATCTAAGATTAGAAGCATTGTCATCGTCGCAGCCGGCAACCCCTGTCGAAAGGAGGAGGGCGAGGAGTACGAATATGCTGTTTTTAATCGCTTTCATTTTTGTCATATGTTTTAGAGTGCGTTTGAGTTTAATGCTGACTCTTATTATGGATTACCATCCGCCTATGTTTTGAGTGTAATTGCCGTTAGATGCACTGATCTGAGCAAAGGGTATCGGCAGATATTCATTCTTGTTGGCCGTGAATGAAGCTCCTGAATAAATCGCGCATTTTGAGGCCTCCTCCGCATAGTACTTGTTGAGGACACGTGCAGCCTCGCCCCAACGCACGAGGTCGAAGAAACGGTCGCTCTCCAAGGCGAGTTCCACGCGACGTTCGTGCTGCAACAGTTTGAATGCCTCTTCTTGGCTATACGAGCCGTTGTAGGGTTCAACAGCGATATGTACACCGTAGAGCTGCTCGTAGTCGGAAATCATTCCCATGGAGCTTTTTGCGCGGTTACGTATACGGTTGATGATGTTCATGGCCTCTGGTATGCCTGAGCCAAGCTGTATGAGAGCTTCGGCACGCATGAGAAGCACATCGGCATAGCGGAGCACGATATGGTTCATCGGGCTTCCCCACCAACCGCCTTTCACGAGGTATTCACAATCAGGATCCACGTTGTGTTTCAGAGTTACATAATATCCGTACAACCCGTTTGAACGGCTCCACACCGCAGTCTTATCCATGATGTAGTTGCGATTGAACTCATAAGGCAGTCCGGGAATTCCTACGGTCAGGAACAGACGTGGATCGGCATAATCAAGGCTCATGTCATAGTCCTTGTCATTGAAGGTGCCGATATACGGATGTCCGTCGTTATCGGTGCGGAATGCGTTGACAAGGTTCTGCGACGGCTTATAGAAGTCGCAGCCGCCGTCGGTCACTCCGGGTATGTTCGGCACAATGAGTCCGAATGACCAGTTGCAGTTGCCGTTTTTGGTTCCGTCATTGAAAGAATACTGCATAGCCCAGATTGACTCCACACCGTTTTCATACTGAGGCTCAGGACGGAAATTGTTATGGAAATCGGTCTCAAGATCATAGCCGCCTTCCATCATTATGGACGGCTCGGTATATTCGACCACCTTCGCCAAATCCTCCATGCTGATAGATGTCACTTCATGAGTGGCCTCGTTATCCTGGCGGTAAGCCTTGTAGAGATATGTCTTGGCAAGGTATGCCGCCGCTGCGGCACGGGTGGGACGGCCTTTGTCATCCTGATGGGCCGGAAGGTGATCAAAGGCAAATTTGAAATCATCGGCGATAATCTGCCAGCCTTCATCGTTGGTGTAGGTGGTGTTCTTCAGATTGTTATACTCTTCAGGAGCCATGTTTTCATCGATAGCAAAAGGTATCTTCTTGTAAAGCTGCTTCAGGAGGAAATGCCCATGACCACGGAGGAAACGCATCTCGGCCATGCGTTGCTCTTTCTGCGGATACGTTGCCTCATCTACGTTGTCAAGCAATGCAAGGGCGGCATTTGCACGAGATATACAGTTGTAGAGACGCTGCCACATATCGGATATGTTCCATGCTGTAGTCATGATTCCTTGCGAGACCTCAAGGGCATGGAACACGTCACCGTCCTCCGTACCGTTGCCCCCCTTGTAAGCGTCATCCGAACGGACATCATAGTTCCACATCGAGAACGACGAATTGATGTCCTCGGCTGAAATCCATATGGCGTAAGCCGGTATGATGAGGTTGTCGACATATTGAGGGTCTTTCAGCAGTTCGTTGTCGACAGTTCCTTGCGGCTTCTGTTCATCAAGGAAGTCATTGCAGGCGGTCAGGAATGTCATCCCCAACACAGCCGCTACTGATAATATAGTTGTTTTCATTTTGATAGTCGATTATAGGTTAGAAAGTGACATTAAGGCCGAAAGTGAGATTGACGGGGATGGGATAGCCGTAATTGGCGTTTTCAGGGTCTACGCCGGTGAAATTCTTGCTCTTGATAGTAAGCAGGTTCTGTGCGCTCACATACAGGCGGAGCTTCTGCATCTTTATCTTCCGAGTGATTGATTCGGGAAATGTGTAACCAAACTGTATATTGCGCAGCTTCAGGAACGAGCCGTCCTCGACGAAATAAGTCGACACGCGCTTCTCATTGTTGGCATCGTCGCGTGCAAGTGCCGGTATGGTCGAATCGGGATTCTGGGGAGTCCAGGCATCCAGCAGACGGACACCCTTGTTAAGGAAACCGATGTTAAGCCCGCTCCAGAGGTCGGTCTCTTTTTTCAAGTCGCTGATTACGTCGACACCCTGAACACCCTGCCAGAACATCGTGAAATCAAACGACTTATACTGGAGATAGATGTTAATACCATAGGAGAAATCGGGTACGGGATTATATATCCATTGCTGGTCGGCCTCGGTTATATAGCCGTCATTGTTAAGGTCGCGCCAGCGTATGCGGCCGGGGGCGGCCCCGGACTGCACGGCATGGTTGTCGACCTCTTCCTGCGAACGGAATATACCGTCGGCCACATATCCCACCTGTGCACCCATAGGATGACCGATTACGCTTTCCACGCCGTTACCACCGAATGTGCCGTTGGCTGCCACAGTAGCCGGCAGTTTGGTGATTTTGTTATCGTATGTAGAGATATTGCCCGTTATCTCATAACGGAGTCCATACGAGGTGGTGTTCCTATAGCCGAGGCTGAATTCGAATCCTCTGTTTTCCATCTCTCCGGCATTAATCCACTGCGACGAGCCCTCGCCCATCGCTGCGATACCCTGCATAAGCACAAGTATGTCAGATGTTTTCTTATAGAACCAGTCAGCCGAACCGTAAAGACGCTGATTCAGGAAGCCGAAATCCAGACCGACATTATACTGTGTCGTGGTCTCCCATTTGATGTCGTCATTGCCGATCTGGTCACGTTTGAAACCCGACGGAAGGATGGCTCCTCCATTTGAACCTGTAATATCATATGACGTACCATATGACTGTCCGCCGTTTTCATTCACGCCGTAATTAGGCACATAGATAGAATAACGGGCAGTGTTGGAAATCTCCTGATTGCCTGTCTGACCCCACGAGGCTCGTAATTTCAGGTCATTGAGCCATGTAGCAGTCCGCTCCATGAATTTTTCATTATTGATGCGCCAGCCTAAAGATACAGACGGGAATGTCGCATACCGGTTCTCTTTGCCGAAACGTGAAGACCCGTCGCGACGCAGTGTCAGACCGAGCAGATAGCGGTTGTCAAACGAGTAGTTGGCTTTACCAAAGAACGACACGAGCGAATATCCGCTTCCGCTACCGTAGGCAAGTGCGGTACCCGAACCTGCGTCAGGCCACATGTAATCAGGGTTCAATATGACGAAATCGCTTTTATAGCCGGAAAACCATGTATCATCTTCGCGGTTCAATTCTACACCAGCCAGCACGTCGAAATGGTTTTTGCCGAAATCGATGTTGTAATTAGCTACAAGGTTCCACATCCAACGCATCCAGTGTTCCTGCTTAGCCTCTACGCCGTTAGTCGAGTTGGCTACGGTACCTTCGGTAATAGGATAAGTGAATATCCTCTGGCTTTTTTGAGAATAATCAATGCCGAATGTAGTCCGGGCGTTGAACCCTTTGAAAGGAGCAAGGTTGATATAGGCATCTCCGAATGTGCGCCAATAGGTGTAGCGGTTGTCTTTGTTGCGTTCAAGGCGTGCCACCGGGTTCTCACGGTCGGGATAACCGCCTACAGGGCCGGCAAATTCACCCGATTCCGTATAGACGGGCAGCGACGGATTGAACTGGAGGACATTCTGCAAGAAACCGCCCGGAGCCTGCACCTCTGTTGTGCGGTTAAGAGTCAGGTGTTCGCCTATGGTCAGAATATCGCCAAATGGTTTGAACTCCGTGTTTATACGGGCAGAAAGCCTGTCGAAATCGGTATTTTTGATAATGCCGAGGTTTTTGTAATATCCCAAGGAGAAAAACGCAGATAATTTGTCCGAACTGCCGCTAATCGACAGGTTATAGTTCTGTATGAATCCTGTACGGGTCGTTTCGTCGAACCAGTCCGTATCGGATGCAGGAGTAGTATTGGCCGAGTCGAGATACTTCGACATGCTGACACCGTAGAGCGTCGGATAGCCGGAAGCATCATATCCCCAGTTGTAGCGATAGCCTAAAGCATTGGTGTTAGGGTCCTGGCCTGAATTTACATATGCCTGCCACATGGCCTGGCCATACTGCTCTGCATTGAGCACTTCCATTTTGTTGTTATAAAAGAAGCAGAAACAGAAGCGTCAAAGTTGATTTTCAAATCCCTACCTTTCTTAGTAGTGATGATGATTACGCCGTTAGCCGCCCGGCTACCGTAAATGGATGCGGAAGCTGCGTCTTTCAGTATCTGCATCGACTCGATATCGGCAGCATTCAGTTCGTGCATACCGCCTTTGGTCGGGACACCGTCTATGATATAGAGAGGGTCATTGTTATTCAACGTGCCTATGCCGCGTATACGGACTGTAGATGCCCCGCTGGGATTACCGTCGGCGGTTATGTTCATTCCGGGCACTTTGCCTTGCAATGCCTTTATAGGGTTGTTTTCATTTGCCTTTGCCATGTCGTCAACGTTGACAGCTGTGATGGCTCCGGTCACATCAGCTTTCTTCTGGGTGGAATAACCCACTACCACCACCTCGTCAAGGACAGCCGCATTTTCTTCAAGGCTGATGGTCATTTCAGCCTGAGCCAATACAGTCTGCGGCACGAATCCTACATAGCTGATGGTGAGATTCGCGCCTTCAGACACAACAATGGTGAAATTGCCGTCCAAATCAGTCGCAACGCCTTCCTTGGTAGCACTATCCAAAACCGATGCACCGACAAGCGGTTCGCCGTCAGTCTTGGACAGCACCGTCCCATGCACTGTGATTTGCCCATAGCAAGCAAACACCACAAACATAAGCATCAATGTGCTTAAAACGATTCTTGTCATGATATTGATTTGTGTTTATGAACTGATTTAAACTTATTGCAAATCAGTTCTGTTTGTGAAATTTCTCTGTCGCAAATTTCTGTAATCTTATAAGCACCACATATAATAATCGTTGCATTGAATATTAAAAATGCAGCGGTGTAACCACAGTGTCAAATTCCGTCCGAATCGTTACAACTCATATACAAGAAACCCATCTTGACTATATACACAATATCAAAATCAAGATGGGTTATGGCTTCAAAAGCCTAAAAAGCAAGCTGCTTTGATTTACCGAAGGTCGGGCAGATTACGCAACACTGCGCTGCGGGCATCATCTCCGTCATCAGCATTATCTGGAGATGCCTGTGGCACCGGCTCGGCTGTCCTTACCGGGGTCAATGGTTCTTGAACGCGAGGGGCAGGTTCAGTGGTCGTTGTCGCAGGGGCATCCTTCGGCTCATCTACCTTGACAGGCTCTGATTGAGGCTGGCCGGCTTTCAAGACCTTATCTATATCATCTATATGCACCGTCGGAACCGGAGAGGGCGTAGCCTCATCTACAGAGGGTTGTGGAGCGGGTGAGGCATCCTGCTGCGGCTTTTGCTTGGATGGTTTCGACTTTTTCGATTTATTGATTGAAGCGAAGCTGTCGACACGCCCTGCACCGACGAATGTGCGCGTGTAATAGTCGTCGCTGAGATTCTGGCACACCACTCCCCGCGAAGTGGACGCATGTATCATCTTGCCGTCACCGACATACAGACCTACATGCGACACTTTCTTGCTCCCTCGCGTAGTGGCAAAAAAGACCAAGTCGCCTGTCGCCAAATCCTTCTTTGAAATCTTGCGGCAAAACTCATGCTGCTTGCGGGAATTACGCGGTAATTTGATGTCGAGAGCGTTGAGAAACACATGGTACACGAGACCTGAGCAATCGACTCCGCTGCGTGTATTCCCACCATACTTGTAAGGAGTGCCGAGCCACGCGGTCGCTTCCTTGACGAGCGACTTCTCGGTCTTGGTCATTGAAGCGATGTCGATATCCTTTACACTCGCCGGCTTCGACGGCCGATGGGTAGCGGTTTTCGATACCTGCTTTGAACTGCTGCAAGCTCCTAACGACAACGTGCCAATCACCACGGTGACCGACGCAACCATCTTTAAAACGGATTTCAATGATATGACGGGAAATATACGACAATGCATGTGAACTTCTTGTTTATGGCAAAGATAACTTTAAAATTTCATTACATTAGGCTAATTTTCTTTTATTTTAAACGTCTGACTCTTAAATAAATCTAATATCATGTTTTATTAAATATCTAAGTAGAATAACCTACTGCTTTTTGTGTTAATTTTGACCCGTCTATTCAATAACATCATACAACGATCTTATAATACTCTCACACCTCTCTCCAATCACCAGTTCATAATCAATACAATTTCCAAATAAGGAACTATTATGAAGCAAAACAACAAAAATCTGCTGACAGCCGCCGCTGTGGCTGTCATCGCTTCAGCAGGGACTATTGTGGCAATGAAAGCCACCGGCTATGTCGACCAGCCATCTCAGATACCGTTTCAGAGCGATGTGTCCGTAGCATCTTACGGCCACGGCATCGTCCCGGTGTCATCGCGAGGAGGGGTTCCTACCGACTTCACTCAGGCCGCCGAAAGCACCATCAACGGTGTGGTCAGCATAAAAAGCTATGTCACCCCACGCCGTCAGAGCAACAGATATTACAACCAGCAGCCCGACATGTTCAACGACCCGTTCTTTGAATTTTTCTTCGGTTCGCCGCGCCGCCAGCAGCCGCGTCGCCAGCAGCCGTCAGAATCAGACAGCGACGGTGAGGAGGCACAGCAGCAGCTCGGCCTCGGCTCCGGTGTGATAGTGACACCTGACGGATATATAGTGACTAACAACCACGTAATCGATGGAGCGGACCGATTAGAGGTCACACTCAATGACAACCGCACATTCAACGCCCGAGTCATAGGCACGGACGACATGACCGACCTTGCCCTCATAAAAATCACAGCAAACGAGCTCCCCGTCATCCCCATGGGTGACAGCGACGCGCTCAAAGTAGGCGAATGGGTTCTCGCCGTGGGCAATCCTTTCGGACTGACCTCCACTGTTACGACCGGTATCGTAAGCGCAAAAGCCCGCAGTATCTCTGATGCCACACATGTCCCCTCTATGGGCGTGGAATCATATATACAGACCGATGCAGCAGTCAATCCCGGCAACTCAGGCGGAGCCCTTGTCAATCTCAACGGCGAACTTGTAGGCATCAATACTGCCATCTATTCGCAGACAGGCAACTATGCAGGCCACTCATTTGCCATACCTACATCGATTGTCAACAAAATCATCGGCGACCTCAAGCAGTACGGAGCTGTACAACGCGCCTTTATAGGTGTAACATTCCAGCCTCTGACTGCCAAACTTGCCAAGCAGAAAGATATCACGGCTGTCAATTCAGGCATATACGTAGTGGAAGTACAGCCCAATTCGGCAGCCGAAGAGGGCGGCATCAAACCAGGCGATGTAATCACAGCCATCAACGGTGTGCAGACCTCAACCGATGCCCAGCTACGCGGACAAATCAACCGCTATAGTCCGGGTGACGAAATAACCATCGATTTCTACCGTGACAACAAGAAACAGGCCACCAAAGTCAAGCTACTCAACAGCAGCGGGTCGACATCGATCACACGTGCGGGCGACAGCAGCGAACTGGGATGCTCATTCGGCGAAGTCAAGGAAGAGATGCTCAAAGAGCTGCGCATATCCAGCGGAGTAGAGGTGACGAAGCTCACCGACGGCCTGTTTAAATCAGCCGGCATCAAGACCGGATACATAATCACCGCCGTCAACCAGCGACCTGTCACATCCGGCAAAGACATCGAGAAGCTTTACAAAGCCGCCATGCAGAGCGACAACAAAGTGCTTTTCATCACCGGCATCTACCCCACCGGCAAGCGCACCGCCTATGCTGTCAACCTCGATGAATAACGACCTCCGTCAACCATTCTCCTCTCCACTCTTGATGGTGTTGCAGAACCTCGGCACACCATCAGCCACAACCACTGTAGGGACGGCATTGTCGGAAAAATGATTGACCCAGTCTCTTTATGGAGCTGACACCTCGTTGCAGAGATGTCAGCTCCTGTTTTTTGGAATTATATTCTAAATAGACCGACTCCGTAGATTTAAATTCTGAAATAACATGCAAACAGACAATTTCGCTTATATGTTACATCAGATTATATTTAACTTTGCATAGAGAGAAAAAAACGACATCTCTGCAAATCATAGACTATGGCACAACACGACATATTGAATGAAATTACGTCAGGACATCCGGGCTTCTCGTTTGAAGTCCTTCCTCCGCTTAAAGGAAAGAGCATCGCTACGCTCTTTGACAATGTGAAGCGGCTGATGCCGTTCGGTCCACGGTATGTCAATATCACCACGCACCGCAGCGAATTAGTGTACAAAAGTGTTCCAGGAGGTCTATACGAGCGGGTATCCGAACGGTCACGTCCAGGCACAGTGGCTGTAGCGGCAGCCATACAAAACAGATTCAATATCCCTGCGGTACCTCATATCATCTGTAGCGGATACAGCGCACGCGAGACCGAATACGCGCTCATCGACCTCAGCTTCCTCGGCATCAACAACCTGCTGCTGCTGCGCGGCGACAAGGCTAAACATGATCCCCGCTTCATACCCGATCCTGCCGGATATGCCCACGCATCCGAACTGCAACAGCAGGTCAACACTTTCAATGACGGAGTCATGCTTGACGGGACCGCATTCGAACTCGAAGAAGGCTTCAAGTTCAGTTACGGCGTGGCCGGCTATCCAGAAAAACATGAGGAATCGCCCAACACGGACATAGACCTGCGTTGGCTCAAGCATAAAGTGGACCAAGGGGCTTCATATATCGTCACCCAACTCTTTTTTGACAACGAGAAATTTTATCGTTTTGTAGAGGCGTGCCGCAACATCGGCATTGAAGTACCTATCATCCCAGGAATCAAGCCTATAGTCAACCTCAACCAGCTTACCATACTACCCAAAACATTCAAAGTCGATATCCCGGACGAACTCGTCGCCATGCTGGACTGCTGCTCGGACAATGTAGAGGCAAAAGCAGCCGGGGTAGAATGGGCCATACGCCAGAGCCAGGACTTGATAGACCACGGCTATACACACATCCACTACTACAGCCATAATGCAGCCGCCAGTGTCGAGAAGATAGTGGCAAGCGTGTTTGACCGCAGCGAGAACATCCCATAATTTCCAATAATTAAAACGACATAAATCCACACAGCCATATAATAAAAGCCGCAATAATGAGTTAATAATATTAGGGTTCATTTCCGAAACCCAAAGCAAAACTTATTACCAACATATCTCACACATGGCATTTCGCAAGACGATTCTCGCCCTGACAGCAACAATTCTATCAACTCCGGCGGCCCTTGCCGACAAAAACGACGACATACAGGACATAAACCCTATCACTACCGGCGTGGCCTCACTGCGCATTTCACCTGATGCCCGCGGAGCATCTATGGGCGAACTCGGAGCCGCGACCGATCCCGATGCCAACTCCCAATACTGGAACTCGTCAAAATACGCGTTTGCATATTCCCAAGGAGCCGTAACAATCAACTATGTACCCTGGCTCCGCAAGATTGTCAACGACATATATCTGGCATCCGTTTCCGGCTATTGGAAAATAGGCTCACAGGACCTGCAGGCTGTCAGTGCCAGTCTGCGCTACTTCTCGCTTGGCGATGTGACCGTAGGTAACAACCAGGCGACTATCAACCCTTATGAAATGGCTGTCGACATAGGTTATTCACGCAAACTGTCTACAAAATACTCGATGGGTATCGTGTTCCGCTACATCTACTCAGCCATGGGTTACGACAATACCGGGCAGGATGCGAACTCCATCGGAGCATCGGCTTTTGCCGCCGACATCAACGGTTATTTCACATACTATCCTATCATCGGACGCAACGAATGTCAGTGGTCGTGGGGCTGGAACATATCCAACATCGGGTCTAAGCTGAAATACGAAGGCCAGCAAGCAGCGTTCTTGCCAGCCAACCTGCGCATCGGTACTGCATTTACGTTCCCATTGGCCGATTATCACAACCTGACTTTCGGCCTCGACCTCAACAAACTGCTCGTCCCGGCCAAACCGCGTGCACAGGATTTTATCAACGAGGATGGCTCGACCAACGAACAGGCATATCAGGAAGCCGAACAAGAGTGGGAAGACATGTCATCGTTCAAAGGCATATTCAAATCATTCGGCAAAGGGTATAGCGGCAAAAACGAGTTTTTCAAAGAAATCACCTTATCACTCGGAGCGGAGTATGCTTACAACGACCAGTTTTTCTTCCGTGCCGGATACTTCTACGAACACCCCACCAAAGGAAACCGACAGTATTTCAACGTCGGTGCCGGATTTGCTATCAGCGCATTCAAACTTGACGCATGTTACACTGTGGCCACTGCCGCCAACTCACCATTGGACCAGACACTGCGGTTCTCGCTCACCTTCGATGTCGACGGCATCAAAGGTCTGCTTGGCAAACGATAACCCACAGCTATCAACATTAACTGCATCTGCCATTACATATGAAAGTTCCATCCATCCGTATAGGACAAGGATTTGATGTACACGCATTCGCCACAGACCGCCAGCTGTGGCTTTGCGGCGTAAATATACCGCACGAGCGCGGACTGCTCGGCCATAGCGATGCCGATGTAGCCCTCCACGCCCTCAGCGATGCCCTGCTCGGAGCCGCCGCTCTGCGTGACATAGGCTACCACTTTCCTGACACCGACCCTCGTTACAAAGGGGCTGACAGCCGGAAGCTTTTGAGAGAAGTAGTCCGCCTGCTTGCTGGCCGGGGATATGCCGTGGGCAATGTAGATGTCACCATTATGGCACAGAAACCCAAGCTACTGCCGTACATACCGCAGATGTCAGCAAACATCGCGTCAGATCTCGGAATCCCGGATGACAGTGTGTCGGTCAAAGCCACCACTACCGAACGCCTCGGATTCACCGGCCGCGAGGAAGGCATAGCAGCCATGGCCGTTGCTCTGATATACCGGGAGGACTGACACCTACCACCGCCCTCCCCTCAATCCGCATCAATGAAGAAATCCACTCTGAAGACAATCCGCATCATGGTATCGTCAGTGATATTCGTATCGCTGACGTTGCTGTTTACGGTGCCTGCAACGTGGATATGCGCCCACCTCTATGGATTTCAGGCGATACAATGGTTACCGGCTGCCATGTCGTTTTCATTGGCAATATGCATCATATGGCTTGTTGTAACCCTGCTTTTCGGCCGCATCTATTGCTCGTCCGTGTGTCCGTTAGGTACTTGGCAGGACATATGTTCGCATTTAGGGTGCCGTTCGCGGGGTAAGGGAGTCACTCAAGGCTGGTACCACTACCGTCCACCACTCTCCATGATACGCAACATAGTGGTCATCATCACATTTGCCAGCCTGCTTGTAGGCATAACATTTATAGCTGCATTTTTAGACCCGAGCAGCATATTCCACCGTGCATGTTCCACAATATTATCACCGACAGTACGTGGGATACCACCGTGGATAGCAGGGTCAATATCAGGATTCATCCTTTCGGTGTGCATGATGACGATAATAAGCATCATGTCATGGAAACGAGGACGTATGTGGTGCAATTCATTTTGCCCTGTAGGCACCGCATTAGGATATGTCAGCCGCCATGCGGTGATGCGCATAGACATCGATACCGACCGCTGTACACAGTGCCGCAAATGCGAACACGTGTGCAAATCGGAGTGTATAGACCTGACATCGCACACCGTGGACGGTTCGCGGTGTGTCAACTGCTTCAACTGCATCAACGTATGCGACGATGATGCCATACACTATACATATACCCGCAAGCAGCTGTCGATACCTATGATGCAGAAAGTCAACGGGCCCAAGACTGCCGCGACCCTCAATCGGCCGGCATCATCTGCCCAATGCACCTCGCAACGACGTACGGATAAGTAAGCGGGCACCAGCTTAAGCTCCTTTTTGCATCCCTTTTAAGCAAATTTATCCTATGGGATAATGCGGAATTGGGGAAGCTCAATAAAAAATCGTAAATTTGCAGTCCTTATTATCCACTGTAAATTTCCGAACTTCAACATATCCCCAATGGGCTTTTTTAAAAATATATTTTCAAAAGAAAAAAAGGAGACGCTTGATCGTGGACTTGAAAAGTCGAAAAGGAGCGTCTTTGAAAAAATATCACGCGCCGTAGCCGGCAAAAGCAAAGTCGACGATGATGTACTCGATGACCTTGAAGAGGCATTCATCACTTCAGATGTCGGCACGGACACCACCCTTAAAATCATAGACCGCATACAGAAGCGTGTGGCCCGCGACAAATACGTGACTGCCTCCGAGCTTAACGACCTGCTATGTGATGAAATTTCCGACATGCTCGCTTCCAGCGGTGACGACAGCGCGGCTCCTGATTTTTCCGTACCGTCAGGCCATAAGCCACATGTCATCATGGTAGTCGGAGTCAACGGCGTAGGCAAAACCACGACCATAGGTAAGTTAGCCGCGCACTTCAAGCGTGCCGGCAACAAAGTGATGCTCGGAGCCGCCGATACATTCCGCGCGGCAGCCGTAGAGCAGCTCGACATATGGGGGCAGCGCGCCGGAGTGCCCGTGGTCAAACAGAAGATGGGTAGCGACCCTGCTTCTGTAGCTTTCGATACACTCCAAAGTGCAAAGGCCAACGATGTCGATGTGGTAATAATCGACACAGCCGGCCGCCTACACAACAAGAAAGGCCTGATGGACGAGCTGACCAAAATCCGTAACGTCATGCAGAAGATAGTGCCCGAAGCTCCACACGAAGTGCTTCTGGTGCTTGACGGCTCTACGGGACAGAACGCTTTCGAGCAAGCCAAACAGTTTGTGGCTGCAACGCAAGTCAACGAGCTGGCCATTACCAAACTTGACGGTACAGCCAAGGGCGGCGTGGTCATAGGTATAAGCGACCAATTTAACATACCTGTCAAATACATAGGTCTTGGCGAAGGGATAGACGACTTGCAAGTCTTTAACAAACAGGAATTTGTACGCTCACTTTTCGGTAAAGGCAGCAAATAGTGAAGCACCGCACAGTAGATATTATCAGCTTAGGGTGCTCCAAAAACCTTGTCGACTCCGAAAGGTTGATGAAGATGCTCCGAGATGCCGGATGTGAAGTGAGGTTTGACCACGACACTCCCGACGGCAAAAGCGACATCGCGGTCATCAACACCTGCGGCTTCATCGGCGATGCCAAAGAAGAGAGCATCGACACTATCATGACATGGGTGGGAGCCAAAGACCGTGGCATGGTACAGAGAATCTATGTCATGGGCTGCCTATCCGAGCGGTATAAGCAAGAACTGCCCCCTGAGCTGCCCGAAGTAGACGGGTGGTACGGCAAATTCGACTGGCCGGGGATAGTCTCTGCCATATCAAAAGCCGCTCCAGAGGCAGCGTCATATGACCGCATCATCACCACTCCAAGTCATCACGCCTACCTTAAGATAGCCGAGGGCTGCAACCGCTTCTGCGCATTTTGCGCCATACCGCTCATTACCGGACGCTACAAATCACGTTCCATGGAGGAGATTGTCGAAGAAGCCGCAATACTCGCCGGACGTGGTGTCAGCGAGTTTAATGTCATAGCCCAAGACCTCTCAGCTTACGGGACAGACATATATGGCCGCCAAGCTTTAGCCGAACTGACCGAACGGCTGGCACAACTCGACGGTGTGCGCCGCATACGCCTCCATTACGCCTATCCGTCCGATTTCCCTATGGATGTCCTTGATGTAATGGCACGCTATCCCAACGTATGCAATTATATCGACATAGCTCTGCAACACATCGCGAACCCGGTGCTGAAAAACATGCGCCGGCACATCGATGCCAAAGCGACCCGTGAGTTGCTTGCCGAGATGCGTCGCCGCGTCCCGGGACTGCACATCCGCACAACGCTGATGGTCGGTTTTCCCGGCGAAGGGGATGCCGAATTTGACGAACTGATGGATTTTGTACGCGAACAACGGTTTGAGCGCATGGGAGCATTCGCATACTGCGAAGAAGATGACACATATGCAGCCAAAACCTATGCAGACTCCATCCCCGACGACGTGAAGCAGTCACGACTTGACCGGCTCATGGCTCTCCAAGAATCCATATCCCTCGAAATACAGCAAGCAAAAGAAGGCTCAACCCTCGAAGTGGTCATAGACAGCTATGACGAGGATTATTTCATAGGACGTACAGAATGGGACTCCCCTGAAGTCGACCCCGTAGTCCTCATACCGCGTACCGAGGGAGCTTCTCTCCGTCCGGGCCAATATGTGCATGTCACGATTGACGAGGCATTGCCTTTTGAACTGATAGGACAGATTGCCAACTCTCCCGAAAATCATACTGCCAACATACAGAAATAAGATGAAGACCTCCAGCATATCAGCGGTTACCAGACAGGCCGTGGACAAATGTCTGCGCCAAAACATCCCGTTCGCGCTCTATGCAATGCCAGGCTCCGAGCAATATACATTTCTGGCATCGTCCCCTACCGACGAGGAATTCCTCAACGACCACCAAAGCGCATCAGGGGCATTTGAAATCTCATTTTTTGCCCACAGCAATCCCTATCCGATAATCATACTGCCAAGTTACAACGCTGCGGATGTGCTCGCACTCCCCGACAGCCTGAAATACCCAGGTGCGGATACATATCCAGCCATACAGTCGACTTCCGCCATAACTTACATGGCGCAGGTGCACGAACTGGCCAAAGTGGCCCGCACACTGCATGGCAAGGTAGTGCTGTCACGAATCATATCCGGCTCGACACATGACAAGACTCCTTTAGAGGTAGCCATGACATATTTTGAAGGCCAGTGCGATACCCTGCGGTATATGTTTTTCACCCAGGAAACAGGACTGTGGATTGGAGCTACGCCCGAACTGCTCGTAAGCTTCCGCCCCCAACCCGCCTCTGATGACCGTGGCACCATCTCCACCATGGCTCTCGCAGGTACACGTCCACACTCCAGTGATGACAACGAAGACGCTTGGGACGATAAGAACGTGGCCGAACAGCAGTTCGTAATCCGCCATATATCTTCATGTCTCCACGATGCAGGATTAGACGCGGCAGAGACGCAGGACTATACTCTCAAATTAAAAAACGTAGAGCACATATGCTCCATGTTTACCGCCGATGGGACTCTGTCTCAGGCCTTAAAATTAAGGGAAGCCCTTGACCCGACACCTGCTGTCGGGGGCTATCCGACCGATGCAGCCATAGACCTCATCAACTTTTTCGAGACACATGAGCGTTTCTGCTATGCCGGAACTATCAACATACGCGACACCGACGGCATTGGGTTCAGCACGTTTGTCAACCTGCGCAGTATGCTCATAGCTCCCGAAAACGATGGCGACTATCGCTCTTCATCCCGCTATAATATATATGTCGGAGGAGGAATCACAGCATCGTCCAATCCCGAATCGGAGTGGTCGGAAACTGCCGGGAAAGCATCCTTGATGTTAGACGCGCTCACTTGCGAAAACGAAGCAGCCAACACTCCAGCCATAACACTCTACGATCAAATAAGCATAGAAGCTCAGGAACCGTCATATTCTCAATCAGGAACCCTCTAAGCATTGCAACGCTGAACATAAGAAATGGAAATAGAACCGAACCAAAAGCTGTCGGACGGCAGCCAGAAGCCCAATCCGACAGGGAAAATCGCTCTGATAATACTTATTGCCATCTTTATCGTGGCCGGTGTGTCGTGTCTCCCTCTCCAGAAATGGACTGGTGGCCGCATCAAGGATTTCAATCTTCTTGCCGACATACTGCCGTTGAGCGAAGATTCGACATTCATACAGCAAGGAGCCGACATCATCGACCCCGAGCTGCTGCGCATACGCCAGCAGAGCGAGTCGGAAGCAGCTATCAACCAGCAAGCGTACCTCTACGGCATGGAACAGGAACCCGAAGGAGGCTGGACACCGTCAGACACCGTCAAGCCATACGTCGATCCTGACACAATCGTGCAGCAGCCGAAACACAACCGTGTAGGCAACCTCGTAGCCATCGAGGATTATACAACAGGCGGCAGAGGATTGCGTTCGCTCAAAGCAGCCATCGCGGCCGGACGTCTCGGACGCATAGCCGTGGTAGGCGACAGCTACATCGAAGGCGACATATTCACACAGAATCTCCGCGAGCAGCTGCAAGAAGCTTATGGAGGTGAAGGTGTGGGATATATGAGCCTCCATAGCGATTTCCCCGGATTCCGCCGCTCTGTTAAGCAAGGAGGTGACGGCTGGCATACGTATGACCCGAACAAGAAAGCCAAAAACATATTTTTAGGTCTTGCCGAACATTATTATGTCCCCACAGGCAATGCTCTCGCCACATATCAGGGTGTCACAGCCCTTAAGCACGTCGACCAATGGAGCAAATCGCAATTCCTGTTCATAGCCCCTAACAATACGGTAATCTCCACCAAACATGCCGGAGAAGAGTGGACCGACCACCAGATACAGGGGAGCGACCGCGTACAGTGCCTGACTATCGACGGCAAGACCGATAACTTCCAGCTCAAGACCTCCGACACATCGCTCATAGGACTGGGCGTATGGCTCGACGGAACGAGCGGTATCGCCGTCGACTGCATGTCGTCCAGAGGTTTTTCCGGTGTGACCCTTCTGAGGGTCAACGCCGCACTATGCCGTGCCATGGCCAAGGTCATCAATTACGACCTCATCATTCTTGAATTTGGCATCAACGCCATGACATCCTCACAGACCGATTACTCGCTCTACTCCCGCAAGATGGTAGAAGTAATCAACCATGTACGCACATGCTATCCTACAGCCGACATACTCGTCATGGGCATAGGCGACCGTGGCGAAAAACGTGGCAGCGAAGTCCACTCCATGAAATCCGCGCCCTACATGGTGGCCGCGCAGCGCGATGCCGCCCGTAAGGCCCATTGCCTATTCTGGGACACCCGGGAAGCCATGGGAGGCAACGACGCAATAGTGGCATGGGCCAAATCCGGCAAAGCCAACAAAGACTACATACACATGACCCATCAGGGCGGTGCCGAGCTGGCCACCCTTCTCTTCAACGCCCTGCGTCTGGAGCTGAAATAACTCCAACCTTTCTTACGACAATCACTCCTCAACCATAACAGAACAGACATGACCAATACATCACGCACCTCCCTTATATTAGCCGCAGTGCTGTCGTTGTCCCTCAGCCCGGTTGCTGCGAGCCAGACCAATCCGGCTCCTCCAGTCATCATCCCTGAAAATCCAGTTGACAACCCCGACCAGGAAGAAACAAGCGAAGTCTCCGAATCAGACGAAGAGGAGGACAGCAATGCCGCCGCACCGCACGAAACCACGACAGAGGAGGTATCCGAAGATGACAACTCTGCCGAACGGGAAAACGAAGTCATCATAGCACCCGATGACAGCGACATAGATATCCCCATACCCTCATTCATCAATCAGGAAGCCAACACCATCAATCTCAATGGCGCCGACTGGTCCAACCTTCGCCAGGCAGTCAATGCCCACAAGATACGCCCGCTCTCAATCCTCATCATAGGCGACAGCCACATCCAGGCCAACATGGGTACCGGCGTTACACGCGAACTGCTGCAATACCGATACGGCAACGCCGGACGAGGCATCATATCCCCTCTGCGCATGAGCGGCACCAACCAACCTTATGACTATACTTTCTCCTCCTCACTCCCTTATACCGCAGTAAAGCTGATGAAAGCTCCATGGAAACGTACCATGGGCTTTACCGGCACCTCCATTACTCCTTCGACATCCCTGAGCAACATCACCATCGGCACCCGCACGGAAGAAGACTATAACCCCTTCAACTCCATAATCCTGTTTCATAAAGGCAAAATGGTCATCTCCGGGGTCACGGACGAATTAGGCAACAAAGTCGCCTATACCCAGCATCCTTCACGCGACTTCACATTCCTTAAACTCGCCTCTCCAAATACCCGTGTGACCATAAGTTACGAAAACCTCGGCGACCTTACCCTTTTCGGAGCGAGTCTGTCGGGAGGAAGGCCTGGTGTTTTCTATCATTCGATAGGAAACAACGGTGCGACATACGATACATATAACCGCATCGGCGACATAGGCGCATCCATCAAGCCGCTTAACCCCAATCTTGTAATCCTGTCGTTGGGTACCAACGAGGCTTTCGGCCGCCTTGACACCGCCCGTCTACGCAACAGCGTCGACAAACTTGTCAAAGACATCCGTGATGCCAACCCCGCTGCAGAAATATTGCTTGTGACCCCGATGGAATGTTACCGCTCCACGACCAAAACAGTCACAAAAAAAGTCCCTGTCAGATCAAAAAGGCGCAAAGGCAGAAAAAGAAGAGTGACACGCTACCGTACCGTCAAAACCAAAGTCCGCTCTTCGGGAGTGAATACCAACATCCGTCCTATCCGCGATGCCATAGTCGCTTACGGTGCCGAAAACGGCATACCCGTATATGACTTCTGGGAAGTATCCGGCGGCTCCGGGGCAGCAGCGACATGGATTAAAAACGGGCTTTTCAGCCCCGACCGCATCCACCACAGCGCCAAAGGCTACCGTCTCGAAGGCCGTCTGATGTACGACGCATTGGTCAAAGCGTTCCAATAATCATATTACACGTAACCATTAAAAAACAGCTCTGCAACAGTGGCAGCAGTTCTTGACAAACTCAACATAGACTGGGAGAGATTTGCCGATGTCATCAAGTTTGACGCGGCGAATCCTCTGCTGTTCAACACAGGACTTTTCCTCATCCTCTTTGCGGGATTCGTAGTGGTGTACCAGATGATAAAACGCTGGAAAAACGCAAAGCTCATCTTCGTAATCCTGTTTTCGCTATATTTCTACTACAAATCCTCAGCCGAATACTGCTTTATACTCCTCGGTGTTTGCATTTTCGACTTTCTGTTAGGGCAATGGATGGGGCGCAGCGAGCGGCGAGCCATACGGCGCATGATTGTCACAATCAATGTGCTCGTAAATGTAGGCATGCTTGTTTACTTCAAGTATTTCCGCTTGTTCATGGAGACGTTTGTCAATCTGGCGGAGCTGAAATGGTCGTTTGACGACATCATCCTGCCGGCCGGTATATCGTTTTTCACATTCCGCAGCATCAGCTACATCGTAGACCTCTACCGCCAGAAGATGGAGCCATGCCGCAACCTGCTTGAATACACCTTCTTCCTTACGTTTTTCCCTCCTCTGCTCGCCGGCCCGGTAGTCCGCGCCAAGGACATGCTGCCGCAAATCCGCGCCAACGAGACCGCCACCCGCGAGATGGTCAGCAACGGCCTGTTTCTCATCATCGCCGGTCTGATAAAGAAAGTTGTAGTAGCCGATTATATAAGCGAAAACTTCGTCAGCCGCGTGTTTGACAACCCATCGCTGTATAGCGGGTTTGAAAACCTCATGGCTATCTACGGTTTCTTCATACAGCTCTACTGCGATTTCTCTGGCTACAGCGACATCGCCATAGGCATAGCCCTGATGCTCGGGTACCGTTTCCTTGACAACTTCAAAGCCCCGTTCAAGTCCCAGAACCCCACCGAATTCTGGCGGCGATGGCACATATCGCTGTCGACATGGCTGCGTGACTACCTGTACATCCCACTTGGCGGCAATCGTAAAGGCACAGTCCGCAAACATGCCAATCTTATGACGACAATGGTCATAGGAGGCTTGTGGCACGGGGCATCGTGGATGTATGTGATATGGGGAGCTTTACAAGGTATGTTTCTCGTCATCCACAAGGAAATCAAACGTCTCTTTCCTGGTCTTCCCGATGACAAGAAAGGCAGATGGTGGCGAGTGGGTGCAAACATGTTTTTTACATTCAACCTGTTTGCCATAAGTTTCGTATTTTTCCGTTCCCGGTCGCTTGACGATGCCGCTGCCATGGGCCGTCAGATATTCACAGACTTCCATCTCAGCGTGGCCCCGCAGTTTGTCGAAGGTTACATCTTTATCGTGCTTGCCATACTACTCGGCTACTTTATGCACCTCGCCCCGTCAAGCTGGAGCGACGCAATAAAGAAAAGCATGGCACGTATGCCCGCCATACTTCTTGCCGTGCTGCTCGCTCTGACGATATTGCTGATAATACAAGTACGCCAAAGCGACATAGTCCCCTTCATCTACCTGCAATACTGATACATCTCTGCTCTTTGGACAGATATTACACATTTTATCACAGTGTCCGCATTGTATCATGTTATTGTATGCAAAAACTTGTCTAATAGGGTTGACATCAGACGAAAAATGTAGTATCTTTGCAAGATATTGCACAAGGTGTGAATTTACATCCCGAACCTTGTCAACAGCAGTCTATGGGACAAAAAAAACGCAGACTATTATCAACCCTCGCAGCACAGATGACTGCCATGATCAGCATGTCGCTTGTGCTGATAGTCTTAGGCTTAATGTCACTCGGAGGTATCGCCGCGCATTCTTTAACAGAGCAGGTGCGGCAAAGGATGGGATTTACCGTCATAATGGATGACAATGCCACCGCAGACCAGATCAACACCCTGCTTCGGTCTTGGCGGACGGCTTCATATGTATCAGCCGTAAAGTATACTTCGCCCGCCCAAGCTCTTGAACGGTGGAAAACGTCTACCGGCGATGACGAGGACATCGTCACTCTGTTAGGCACCAACCCGTTCCGCCCCGAAATAGATGTTAACGTAACGTCCCACTACGCCAATGTCGACTCGCTGCGCCCTATTATAGCCGCTGTTGCTGCAATGCCAGGGGTCGGAGAGGTAAGACTTCAGGCCCGGATGATTGACAATATCAACAAAGCCGTCAACAAGGCAGCTATAGTCGGGGGGATAATCGCTGCCGCGCTCCTGTTTATATCCATCGTGCTGATCAACAATCTCGTGCGACTGAGCATATATGCCAGGCGCTTCATCATACATACGATGAAGTTAGTAGGAGCGACACCGGCGTTCATACGCCGACCATTTGTATTTGCCAGTGCATTCAATGGGCTGCTTTCAGGATTTATAGCCGTAGCCGTCATAGGGAGTCTGCTCGCATACGGCTACGCCACGGGGCAGGAACTGGCGTTACTGATGCCTGTAGATATGGTAGCCTGGATATTAGGGGGTGTGATAGTACTCGGCGTTGTGCTCTGCACCATCTCTGCTTTCATCGCCACCAACCACTACCTGCGTATCGACTACGACAATCTCCATAAATAGCACGACTTTTATCAGTACGACAAAACATAATAAATTCACATATTCTCCTTTTACAAACCTATTATGTCTGAAAATCGACACGAAAAACAACAGACAATGGACCAGTTCGAGCTTGAGAAGCCCTCTGAACGTCCGCTTATAAAGCGTAATTTCTTGTGGATGATAATCGCCGGTGTCATGATTGTAGCCGGATTCCTGCTAATGCTCGGCGAAAGCTCGACCACCGAGCGTTTCAACCCCGACATTTTCAGCACCCGGCGTACTGTAGTGGGCCCGACCCTGTCATTTTGCGGCTATGTGATTATGGCGGTTGCGCTGATACTCAAGCCAAGTGTGTTACAAGCCGCCAAGGCTACAGAAGAGGAGGGTAATCTATGAGCTGGCTTGACGCGCTTCTCCTTGGCATAATCCAAGGCCTCTCCGAATACCTCCCGATAAGTTCGAGCGGACACCTTGAGATATTCCGCCACCTTCTCGACTCCAAGCTCGGCAGCACGACATCGCTCGAATTTGATGTGACGCTGCACGTAGCCACCGTATTGAGCACCATCATCATCCTGTGGAAGGAATTTGCACCCCTCTGCCGTTCATTCTTCACACTCAAGCGTGATGCCAATACCACATATGTATGGAAACTTATCGTGTCATGCATACCTGTAGCAATAGTAGGCATATGCTTCAAAGACGTAGTCGAAAGCTTTTTCTCCGGCAATCTGACACTCGTGGGCATCTGTCTGTGCGTGACGGCGGCTCTGCTTTCATTCGCCTACTTCTTCCGCACACGTCCGTCGATAGAAAAGCACAAGAAAGGGCATGAGATAACATGGCTTGATGCCATCGTCATGGGTATAGCACAAGCCGTAGCCGTGCTGCCCGGGCTCAGCCGCTCAGGCACGACCATAGCCACCGGCATCTCCATGGGTGCACGGCGTGAGGCTGTGGCCCGTTTCTCATTCTTCATGGTAATCATCCCCATACTCGGCCAGGCCCTCCTTGACACTGTCAAGCTGCTCCAGGGTGATACCGCAGCTGACAGCTCTTTTGAGGTCATAGGATGGGGACCGATGATTATCGGCTTCATCGCCGCACTCCTCGTGGGATGCGCAGCCTGCAAATGGATGCTTGAGATTGTCAAAAAAGGCAAGCTCGTGTGGTTTGCCGTATACTGCCTGATTGTAGGTGTCCTCTGCATAGTGTTGTAAGAAGCAGTCTATGGATTTCATATCTGGCGAAATACTCCTTATCGACAAACCACTCGGATGGACATCGTTTGATGCCGTCAAGCGTGTACGTGGAGCACTCACCCGACGGATGAAAGTCAAACGGCTCAAAGTAGGACATGCGGGTACCCTTGACCCTCTCGCCACAGGCGTGATGGTAATATGCACCGGACGGGCAACCAAACGGATAGACCAGCTCCAGGCCGGCGTAAAGGAATACATAGCTACACTGTCACTCGGTGCCACCACACCCTCTTTCGACCTCGAGACAGAAGTAGACGCGACCTATCCAATAGACCATATCACACGCCAGCTCGCCGAAGAAACCCTACAGAAGTTCGTAGGCTCCATAGAGCAGATTCCGCCTGCATTTTCTGCTGTCAAAATCGACGGACAGAGAGCCTACAAGATGGCCCGCAAGGGCCAGACCCCCGAGCTTAAGGCCAAGACCCTCGTCATAGACGAGATAGAACTCCTTGATTTCGCCCCTGACAGGCTCACGCTACGCATCGTGTGCAGCAAAGGCACGTATATACGTGCCCTTGCACGTGACATAGGCGAAGCCCTCGGCTCCGGCGCACATCTGACCGCGCTCCGGCGCACACGTGTCGGAGAGTTCACCATCGACCGCTGCATGAGCGTAGACGAAGCGACAGCTTTTATACGCGATGTCGACATCACGATGCCCGAAGAAGCGTCGGACAAACCTCAGCCTCAATAACGCTTGATAATTCACTTATAAACTGTTTAATCAGATAATTTTTTTTTAAAATACCACCGCTTATCGCGTAATTTCTCATGAAACTGTCACAGTTTAATTTCAACCTTCCCAAAGAACTTATCGCATATACCCCGGCAGACGAGCGTGACGAAGCCCGTCTCATGGTCATCAACCGCGCCACCGGCGAAATAGAGCACCACGTATTCAAAGAAATCATAAACTACTTTGACGACGGAGATGTCATGGTATTCAATGATACCAAAGTATTCCCGGCACGTCTGTTTGGCAACAAGGAGAAGACCAACGCCCTGATTGAGGTATTTCTCCTCCGCGAACTCAACGAAGAAAACAAGCTGTGGGATGTCCTCGTAGAGCCGGCCCGGAAAATACGCATAGGCAACAAACTGTATTTCGGCGACGACGACTCCATGGTGGCAGAAGTCATAGACAACACTACCTCACGCGGGCGCACGCTGCGGTTTCTCTATGACGGCCCGCATGAAGAATTCAAAGAAGAACTTTTCAAACTCGGCGAGACACCTCTGCCCTACTACATCGACCGCAAGCCAACAGCGGACGATGCCGAACGCTACCAGACCATATTCGCGCAGCACGAAGGCGCAGTAGTAGCCCCGGCTGCAGGCTTCCACTTCTCTCGTGAGCTGATGAAACGTCTGGAAATACGCGGAGTGAAGCCTGAATACCTGACACTCCACATCGGCCTGGGGATATTCCGCGAAATCGATGTCGAGGATTTGACCAAGCACCGCATGGACTCCGAGCAGGTCAACATAACCCAGCATCTTGTCGACGTGGTCAACGATGCTAAAGACCACAACAAACAGGTATGTGCCGTAGGCACCTCGGCTCTGCGCGGACTGGCGAGCGCAGTATCAATGGGTGGACATATCAAGACCTATACCGGATGGACCAACAAGTTCATCTTCCCCCCTTACGATTTTTCCGTAACCACATCGCTCGTCACCAACTTCCACCTGCCGTATTCCACCATGCTGATGATGGTATGCGCTTTCGGCGGTTACGACTTGGTCATGAAAGCATATAAAGAAGCCATCAAGGAGAAATACCGCTTCGGAGCCTACGGCGACGCTATGCTGATAATCTAAAAAGTTTTATGTGGTATGGGAAGCCGTTTCGTCACCATCGCCCACGAGGGCAAAAGCATTGTGCGCGAAAAGATGAGCCGCTTTCTGGCTTTCGCCCTGCCGGCATCGTCGGCCGAAGAAGCGAAAAGCATAATCGCCGATTTCACCAACCGTTACCATGATGCCCGCCATGTATGCTGGGCCTACATGACAGGAGCCGACAGGGCCGAATACCAGTCAAGCGACAACGGCGAACCATCCGGCACGGCCGGCAAACCGATTCTCGGCCAAATCAATTCGCTTGGGCTTACCAACGTAGTGGTCATAGTGGTCCGCTACTTCGGAGGCATCAAACTCGGCACATCCGGGCTCATAGCAGCCTACCGTCAGGCGGCTAGAGAAGCTCTTGAAGATGCAGGCACAGAAGAAGGGTGCGAAATGTCACACTTGCGCCTGACATTCGGATACCTTGCCATGAACGATGTCATGAAGATAATCAAAAGCGAAAACCTGACCATCGTATCCCAGCAACACGACAACACATGCCACACGACCTTGGCGGTTCCGTCCGATTCCGTGGAGCAATGGAAAGCGCGGTTTCTCAACGCCGGAGCGCAGCCTGACGATTAATCCCAACACAAACCCAGCCGATTATATCCCGATGATACACAAACTAATCCGACTCATACCGCTAAAACTCGCCGTCGTATCGACGATAATGTTGATGATACCGACAGCATGTTCCATAAGCTACAAACTCAATGGAGCAGCCCTTGACTATTCCCTCTACAAGACTGTCTACATCGGACAATTTCCCATCCGTGCCGCATTAGTCTACGCTCCGTTGCAATCGCTGTTTGAAAACAGCCTTACCGATTATGTCCGCTCCAACACCCGCCTGCAGGTGGTCGACGGACAGGCCGATTTGGATTTGACAGGTGAAATCACCGGCTACACCCTCACACCTCAGTCGGTCAACGAAAATGCCGTGGCGGCGCAGACACGACTGACCATCACCGTGCGCGTCAAATATACCGACCACAAGGACGAAAGCAAGGATGTCGACCAGACATTCTCTGCCTACTACGACTTCGACTCCTCCTACATGCTGACAGATATCCAGGACCAGGCATGTGAAGATATCACCAACCAGTTGGTGACTCTGATTTTCAATGCCACATTAGGCAATTGGTAAGTAACTGCTTATGGATTCACAGCTTCTACATTATCTCGACCTGCTGGCCGAAGGACGCGCCGACGAAGCAGAGCCCTCGCTGTTGCAGGAGCTACGCAGACGCTATCCTTATTTTTCCAAGCCAGACTCCGATTTGGTGACATCTCTTAACCCAGCAGGCCTCACTCCTGATGAACTCAATTCGCTCAAAGCTTCAATCATGATGACCACTGGCAACCCCGACGCTGTATCATCAGCCCTCGGGCTTAAGAGCGATGCCGATTTCTACAGCGAATCCCAACCCTCGCGGGAAAAAATGACCACAGAAAGTACAATCGACTCATTTTTGGAACGTTATGGGAACCCCGCCGACAACGACAAGGAGATGGCACTGCTTGAGAAGCTGATATTCAACCCTGTAGCGCCCGATTACACGGCCTCGTTAGAAGCCCTGCAGCCTGCCGTCGCGCAGACAACGGCTCCGCAAACCGCCCCCGGCATATCAAGCCGCCAAGACCAACTCATCGATGCTTTCATAGCTAAGAACGCCGACGACATATCAACATCAGCAGATGACTCATCGAAACCGATGCCGATAGCATCCATATCGTCCGACAAGACTCCAGCCACGCCCACACCTGCTCCGATGACTTCTCATACGGCAATGCCGTCCACCGAACCCGGCAACGAAGCCCGGCAGCACGCATTGCTCACCGAGAGTCTCGCCAAGATATACATCAAAAAAGGCCGATATGCCAAAGCTTTTGAAATTATTCACTCCCTGAGCTTGAATTATCCAGAAAAAAGTTGTTACTTTGCAGACCAATTGCGTTTCTTGCATAAACTAATGCTTATCCAGGAACTACAGCAAAAAGACAAAAAATAAACATAACTATATAGCAACATAACAGAATGTACGTACTCATTATTGTTCTCACCCTTCTGGCAGCGGTGCTGCTTATCGGGGTCGTGCTTATCCAGAAATCAAAAGGTGGTGGACTTTCGTCATCATTCGCCGGTTCAAACCAGATTATGGGCGTGCGCCGCACCACCAACTTTATCGAAAAGGTGACATGGACTCTCGCAGGAGCCATAGTCGTTCTTGCCATCCTCTCCGTATTCTTCATGCCCTCAGTCGGTGCAGGCCAGTCTTCACGCGTACAGGCTCCGGCCGCTACAGAGCAGACTGCCGCTGAAGACTTCAACACTGCCGCTCCTACAGCTGCTCCGGCTCCCACCGCAACCCCCGCTCCCGCCCCTGCAGCCACCCCCGCCAAATAAAATACGTAACTCTTTTCCATTCTATATAATTTATGACAGACCGCAGTTATTCCTACGGCCTGTCATAGTTATACCTAAACTATTCAACCTCAACCGCACTCCAATATGTTCTCAGGTATAGTAGAAGAAGCAGCTACAGTAGTATCCGCTACACGCAACGACGGAAATCTCAATCTTTGCATCCGCAGCTCGTTTGCCGACGAACTCAAGATTGACCAGTCGGTAGCCCACAATGGTGTATGTCTGACAGTAGTCGAACTGCATGATGACCAGACCTACGTCGTGACTGCCATCCAGGAGACCCTTGACCGCTCCAATCTCGGCGACCTTCACGAAGGCGACTTAGTCAATCTCGAACGCAGTATGCTCATGAACGGCCGTCTTGACGGCCATATCGTCCAGGGGCATGTGGATTGCACAGCTGTCTGCACCGACATCCGAGAAGTCGACGGCAGCACCTATTTCCAATTCACCTATGACATCGACCCCGACATGGCTGCAAAAGGGTATGTGACTGTAGAGAAAGGCAGCGTGACCGTCAACGGAGTATCGCTCACCGTGTGCGACTCGCAGCGAGACTCATTCCGCGTGGCCATCATACCATATACCATGGAGCATACCAACTTCCATGCCATACGCCTTGGCAGCCGAGTCAACATCGAGTTTGATATCATAGGCAAATATCTCGCCCGGCTCCAGGACTTCAAATAACAGATCTCCTTTGTAAAACCCACATAACACAAACGCAAATGCGGCTAACCGACAAAGTAGGTTGGCCGCATTTAGATTTTACATACTGTACTTTCTTCGTCAATCGGGATTCCAGCGACGGTTTTGCAACTCAGCGGCTTTGATCTCCGACGGATTGTCGGCCGGAATCCAGAAGCACTGGTGGCCGAGTTCGTCAGGCATGTACTGCTGACGCTTGAAATGCCCCGGGCAATCATGGGGATAGATATAGTCACGCCCGTAACCCATCTCTTTCATAAGCGACGTAGGGGCATTGCGCAGATGCAGGGGCACCGGCAGATTGCCCGTCTCGTGCACCTTGTCAAGAGCCGCATTTATGGCCAGATATGCCGAATTGCTCTTAGGCGACGTGGCAAGATAGATGGTACACTCCGCAAGCGGTATGCGTCCTTCGGGCCATCCGACCTTACGCAGTACGTCAAAAGTCGCATTAGCCAACAGCAGCGCGTTAGGATTGGCCAGCCCGATGTCCTCGGCTGCCAAGATAACCAATCGGCGAGCAATGAATTCAGGATCCTCGCCGCCATCTACCATACGTGCCAACCAGTAAATCGCCGCATCGGGGTCGCTCCCACGCACACTTTTGATAAACGCCGATATGATGTCATAGTGCATCTCGCCGTTTTTGTCATATGCAGCAGGGTTCTCTTGCAGACGGTCAGTGACGGTCTTGTCATTGATGACTATCTTTTCGCCGTCCGGAGTAGACTGTTCTATAAGGTCGAGGATGTTGAGAAGTTTCCTTGCGTCGCCTCCGGCAAACCTGAACAATGCCTTCGTCTCCTCCACCTCCACCGTGCGCTCCTTAAGCACCGTGTCGACAGCCAAAGCGTGATTCAGCAACCTATCCAATTCGTCTTCATCAAGAGGCTTCAGGGTATATACACGCGCCCTTGACAGCAACGGGCGTATCACCTCAAACGAGGGATTCTCAGTCGTAGCCCCTATAAGCGTTATGGTGCCTTCCTCGACCGCACCGAGCAGACTGTCCTGCTGGCTTTTGTTGAAACGGTGTATTTCGTCGATGAAAAGTATCGGCCTACCCTTTGTAAACACGCTTGCCACATCCTGACGGCATTTGTCAAGCACTTCACGCACCTCTTTCACCCCGCTGGTGACAGCCGACAGAGTGTAGAAGCTGCACCCGGTAGTATTGGCAATGATCCGCGCCAGCGTTGTTTTCCCCACCCCGGGTGGTCCCCAAAGGATGAACGACGACAGCCGCCCTGTCTCTATCATACGCCGTATCACTGCGTCCTGACCGACAAGATGCGTCTGGCCTATGTAATCATCAAGAGTCCGCGGCCTTAACCGTTCGGCCAATGGCTGGTATATCATCGTACTTGTATTTTGTTTTTTACAAAAGTAGCGATTTTGGCATAATTCCACTGAATCCAGTCGGTGTTAATAGAATATAAAATGCAATTCGCTTTCCGATTTTTACTTAACTTTACATCTGACTCATCTGTTAATATTATAGATATTCATTTTTAAACATAAAGATATGAGCAATCAAGGTTCCAATGGCCTGTTAAGAGCCATCTTCGGCATTATAATGATAATAATCTATGTAGGCATGGGCGCACTAATATTGTGCGGCACCTTCGGGTGGTTTTCGGGGTCATGGACATGGCTCCGCTGGACAGCCGGCATACTCCTCGTAATCTACGGCATCTGGAGGGCATACCGACAGTTCGCCGGGGTAGACACCCCCGTCTGACTCCAAGCCCATCCACATTATCCGAATCCGACCAATATCAATGACAAGGCTATGAATATACTCAAACACTCTATCATCTCGATGATGGCTGCTGCAGCCATAGCACCTGTGTTGACATCATGTGACAAAAAAGTCACCACTACATCCACGTCAGGCGTAGGCTCCATAGTCTGCGATGCGAGTTTTGAAAACATAATGTCACAGGAGATCGATGTCTACGAATACATCTATCCCAATGCCAGCATCATCCCATATTATGTGGACGAACATTCCGCTGTCGACTCGCTGCTTGACCTGAAGACCAAAGCCATAGTCATCACCCGACGACTCACCCAGCAGGAGAAGGACTATCTCAAAAGCAAGAAGAAAAACGTCCGCGAAAGCCGCATAGCTGTCGATGCGATAGCCCTCATCGTCAATCCGGCCAATTCGGTATCCGTGCTGTCCAAAAAGGAGATAGCACAGATACTTTCGGGACAGCTGCGCCGGTGGGACGAAGTAGAGCCGAGCAAACTCGGCGACATCGAGGTCGTCTTCGACCATCAGGGGTCGAGCACCGTGCAATATATGAGGGATTCCCTGCTTAACGGCGGTAATTTCGGGCCAAACGTATATGCACAGAAAACCAACGCCGACGTATTCAAGGCCGTCGCTACTAACAAAAATGCTATAGGCATCATAGGCGTAAGCTGGATAAGCAGCGACCTGCGCGAACGCGAATACACCCGCGAGGAACTTGCCGAAGCAAGCAGCAAGAGCGATACCACGGCCATCGAATTCGACCCCCGCATCAAAGTGCTCAAAGTGCGCGGCAACAACGAAGTCACAGCCTATAAGCCCTACCAGGCATATATCTATGACGGCAGCTATCCACTGTACCGCTCGGTCTACATGATCAACACCGCAGCCGGAGGCACCGTAGTCCATGGCTTCTACAGCTTCGTGACCTCTTTCCAGGGTCAGAAGCTCATACAGATGACAGGCATACTCCCCGGCACCCTCTCCCCCCGGATGGTCAGCCTCGAATAGCACCAAAACTCCTACATCTCATATATATCTCCATTTTGCGATAGGCCAACGTTTCCTCCCCAGAGGCAGCGTTGGCTTTTCCTTGTTTTATACTTATCAATAGCTATCACAAAAATACTTTGCATAATTCGTTAGACATATCAAAATTTTCCATATATTTGCCCTATATGAGTATTTAAAGATTTTTTGAAATTTACAATTTTAAATTCAAACTTATATAGCTCAATATCTTCATATCCGCTCGATTTTATCAAATCCATGTTAAACAGGGCCAAACCCATCTCTGATGGGAAGATCCATTGTCAATACGAAAATAAAGAGCAAGTTTTCTCAGAAGATATCCGAAATTTTGCAATCATAAACGAAAAATAATATGTGGAGCAAACGGTGCATATTTTCTATATCGTTGATGACGGCGGTCTTGGTTTCGTTGTCTCAATCTCAGAATGAGGCTGATTCGATTGGCAGTAAGACAGTAGAGCTTGATGAGGTAGTGGTCAAGGCAGCTCTTGTAAAACATGATTCACGCTCTGACGAATATGTTCTTACATCTGAGCTATGCCAGGGAGCAGCATCTGTCTACGAAGTTCTTTCCCGGCTTCCCGGCGTAGTTTACAATAATATCGGTAATACCGTCAGTGTCAGGATGGACCGGAATGTCCTCATTGAGGTCGACGGCGTTCAAGTTCCTTCGGAGTATCTACAGGCTCTGCCGCTCAGTCGTATATCCAGGATTCAGATAGTCTATGCCCCAAGTGCGAGATACACGACAGAGGGAATCAGATATGTGATTAATGTCAAGCTGAAGAACGACTTCGTGGGACATGACTTGTATATCGGCAATTACACTATGATTTCAGCCGGAGATAATAACGGCTCAGATATAGTGGCAAACGAGCAGCCCAAAATACAGTATATCTATTCTGGCGAAAAATTCGATGTCACGGCTGGTTACGGTTACGGCACTATCCATTGGAACTATCCGATAAGCTATTCAAGAAACTATACCGGTATCGCATCTGTAAATACAGCGGATGCAGGTCCAAAATCACCGAATGACCACAACGGCACCAACTCACATGCAGCAAACATAGGAATCGACTGGCAGATAGCTCCATATCACATATTGTCATTGCGGGGTATGTACCATAATGACAGGATTAATCATGAATCTGTGTATAACGCAGCTCTGAAGGAATTTCAAAACGACTCAGACACCGATTATCGCGAGACTTCTATCGAATCATCCGAGGCTGATAATATTTCCGCAGCAGCGTATTACCAAGGTGTATTCCATAACGGGTGGTCGATATACTCAGCATTGGGGTATGACAGATTACGCGACAACCTGCGTTCAGCATACAGTGGGCTGAATGTATACTCGGTCAACCGACATCGAAACACAAAAGATTATATCCGAGGCGAATTGGATTTGAACTATTCGTTTAACGATGCCATGGCACTTAATTTCGGGTATCGCGGCATATGGAACAATTACAAGACTTTTAATCGCGACAACAATCAGCTGCTTTCAAAATATGAAGACAACCGGCACAATGGGTATGCATTCTTTGATTGGTCTTTTGCAAACAGCCTCCTTTTGCATATAGGAACCGGGGTGGAGTCAATCCACAATAACAGCTTTAATAGCAAACGTGACTGGCTGAACTTTTTACCTCAGACAACTGTCACATGGCAACCATCAGAAAATGTACAACTGATGGGTGAGTACACGGCAAGAATGGAGTACCCATCGCTATATCAAGTGTCGGCATCTCCTGCATTTATCGACCAATGGCTTATCCAGACCGGCAACCCACAACTCACACCCTCGCGATGTCAAACAGTATCTCTCCAAGCTACATTTTTTGATGCTTTGATTTTAGGGGCTGAATATGTCCATTCGTCAAACAGCATAACCGACTGGTATGAAAAATCTGACGGCAACCGTTATCTCAAGACTTTTACAAATGCCAGAAACCGGGAGTTCAGGACTGTAGCTGCATATGAATGGACGATTACCAAAGGTCTTACTTGGAATAACATCATTCAATGGCAATGGCAAGAGATTGCAGGACACGGACTTGCAAACCACGCATCTAACCTGTCTTGGAACAGCAATATGGAATATTGGATAAAACCGATAGAATTGCTGGTGAAAGTGGAATATTCACGAGAGATGCAAAAGATACCATTGCTTCAGGGCTGGCAACAGTTTGGACAAGATTTATGGCAGCTCTCTCTAAGGAAAACTTTCATCAACAACAGCCTGTCCGTCTCTCTGAATTATGTGCCTCCTATCCATATAGGTGTCAGGACGGCTCAAAAATCATGTATAGAAACTCCATCACTGAACCTAAGTCAAAATCTGAATCTGCGCACATATGACAACCTGCTGATGCTCCGCATAGAATGGCGCTTTAACAAAGGACGCAACAAACAGCGCCAAGTCCAGCAATACGAATTTGATTCAGAACAGAAACAAGACAAAGGACTCTTATGAAGTCCGCAATAAGTAACCATATCAAACCTCACAGTCTACATCGGCAGCGGATGTAAGAGAAACAGATGGGCAGACTGCAAAAAAATCTGCGAGATTACTTCAGATCCGTATAAGTGACATGACCATGTAATGTGTAGGGGCTAACATTACCTCACTCTCTGGATGTATTTCGGGGACCGTGCATTGGCACAGTCCCCGCTCGTTCATGGAGTATCGACACCTAACCAAGTCGCAATTTAGAGGTGGGCAAATCATATCCACGTTGCATTTGTAGGATAAGTAAATCCACGTCCTATGAATTTTTAGAGTTCCAACGAGTTTTCCATGAGAAGAAAGTCATATATGCTCATGGTTGTTATACCGTTATTGTCACGCTCTACCAACAAGGGATAGCCTACAATGACAATCTTCTTGAAAGAGTCACCCACATTGCGCAGTGAGTTCTGCTCTTGCCGGATTTTATCTTCAGTTTCCAATCTGTAAGCCGACTGGATGTAGTAGCGTTGGTTACCACGGTTACAAACGAAATCTATCTCATAACTCACTCGTTTCTGTTTCCCCTCCAAATCTCGGATTGTCACAGGCACAACACCGACATCGACATTGAAGCCTCGTATTCTCAATTCATTATATATCACATTCTCCATCATATGCGACTTCTCAAACTGTCGGAAATTGATGCGCGCATTTCGCAAACCTAAGTCTGTGAAATAATATTTATATGGGGTATCAATGTATCTACGCCCCTTGACATCATAACGCAATGCCTTCTCCACTAGAAAAGAGTCGCAGATATAATCAAGGTATGTCTTGATAGTTTTATCAGTGATTTTCAAGCGTCTTTCGCTGACGAAAGTGATTCAGATATATGTCACGCCTGATTTCCATCTTGACTCCGAAACAATGCCACTTGTTACATATTTTCGGAATACAAAGTTGGCAAGAATAGTTGGAGTAAGCAAATTTTAGCGGGATTATCCTAAATATTTCCGATGAGCTATGCGAACATTCGTCTGGTTTACTATTGCGTGATGAAGTGTGGTGTCGATTTTACATGCCCAAGCAGCCACTTCCAAGTCGCAATTTTGGCTTAAATTCTCTGAAATTTCTACAATTTTGAGTCTTTAACATCTCTATTACAAAGAAAATGCGTAATTTTAAACTCGACAAATACATCACCCCACAATCAAGGGGCAAGATGTCTTACCAATACTACTGAACAATCACAACAATATAACCACAAAACCAAATTAACCTGAACAGGATATGAAAAGAACATTCCTTTTCTCCGCACTCGCAGCATCAATGCTCGGTGCTATGGCCCAAGGCGGCTATCAGGACGGTATCGACTATTTCAAGGCCGATTATCCTGATGAAGCAGCTATAATTCTTAACAAAACAATCGACGACCCTGCCTCCGACAAAGCCCTATCCTACTATTACCTCGGAGCGATCGACCTGCGCAAGAACAACACTGCCGCTGCCGTGGCAAACTTCGACAAGGGCATCGCCGCCAACCCCCAGTGTGGCTACAATTATATCGGCAAAGGCCAGGTCGAACTTATGAACGGCAACGCATCTGCAGCCGAGAAGCTCTTCAAGGAGGGAATCTCGACCAACAAGAAAGAGAAAGGCGCACTGTGTGCAGCCGTGGCTCGCGCATATTTCAACGTCGACCCTATTAAGTATGCCAAGAAAATCGAAAAATACATCGCTGACGGCGACAAGGCCAGCAAATTCAAGGAAAGCGACCTTTTCGTACTCCGTGGCGACATGGTGGTCAACAACCCCGGAGAATCAGCCGGCCAATATGAGACAGCCATCGTGACCGACGAAGAAGTAGGCGCACCTGTCAGCCCCGAAGCATACGTGAAATATGCTCGAGTATATTTCCACGTAAACCCAAAATTCGCTATCGACAAGCTTATCGAACTCAACAAGAAGCTGCCCAACTCAGCCCTTGCACAGCGCGAACTCGCCGAAAAATACTACGAGAACGACCAGCTTACAATGGCTGCCGAGCAGTATGGCAAGTACATGAGCAACCCCAACCATTTCGAGCGTGACGAACAGCGTTACAGCGGTCTGCTTTTCTTCGGCAAAAAGTACAGCAAATCACTCGAAATCGCTGAAAAGGTGCTCGCCAAGAATCCTGAAAACTTCTACATGCAGCGCATGGTGATGTACAACCTCTACGAACTCAAACGTTATGAAGAGGCCGAAGCTGCCGCCAAGAAATTCTTCGCCATGGTTCCCAAAGATCAGATACAGCCCAAGGACTACGAATACGAGGGCGACATATTGATGGAACTCAAGCAGTACGAAGCCGCCGTCGCTGCCTACAAGCAGTGTGAAGCTGCATTCCCCGACCGCACAGACATCCTTGACGAACTCGCAGCCGCCTACAACAGCGCATCGCAGTTTGAACTCGCCGCCAAGACCATGCAGCGGTTCGTCGACTCAGGCGACCGTTCGCTCAACGACCTCTGGGACTGCGCAGACTACTACAAGAACTGGGGTCTCAGCCTCCCCGAAGACTCCGAAGAGCGCACCGCTGTAGCAACCGAAGGCATCAAGGTGATAGACAAAGCCATCGAACGTCAGCCCAAGGCCGGCCAGCTCTACCGCACCAAGTCGCAGCTCTGCCAGGTAGGCAACTCCGCCCCAAATGTGGAAGCAGCCGAAGCATACAAGAAGATGATCGAATGTTACGAAGCCGCCGGTGAAAAAGAGAAGCGTTCGACGCAGATAATATCCGGCCTGATGTATATCGGTTCATATTATGCCGCCAACCAGGATATTGAATCGGCCCGCAACTACTACCAGCAGGCTCTTGACCTCGACCCCTCCAATGAAGGACTTGCCAATTATATCAAGACTCTCAAATAAACCTTACGGGGGATTGACAATCCTCCGCACTTGACTTTCTCACGCACGCTCCGCCAGGCACCGATTGACCTGACGGAGCGTTCGGCGTGATTATACATGACAGACTATGATTGAATACATCAAGGGAGCTATAGTACAACTCACCCCGACCTACATGGTTATAGAGACTGCAGGAATAGGCTATGGAATAGAAATCTCGGTAAGCACATTCGACAGCCTGCAAGGCAAAGATTCAGCGCGTGTATTCATCCACGAAATCATACGCGAAGATGCCCACATACTGTTCGGTTTCGGCTCGGAGCGCGAACGCGAACTGTTCAGGCTGCTGATAGGAGTCAGCGGTGTAGGAGCCAACATAGCGCGTACTGTGCTTTCGGCACTCCCTCCGGCATCGCTTGAGACTGCCATATCGCAAGGCGACGTTTCCACACTCAAAAGTGTCAAGGGTGTAGGTGCCAAGACCGCCGAAAGAATCATAGTAGACCTGCGCGACAAAATAAAACCAAGCGACACCACGTTATTAAATGTGGGTGGAAAGAGCAACGAAGCCTTTGAAGAAGCTCTGGCAGCCTTGGTAATGCTCGGTTTCCAACGGCAAGCCTCATTAAAGGCTTTGAAAAAGATCTTCGGTGCCGAGCCGCTCACAAGTGCCGAAAAAGCCATCAAGAAGGCTCTTTCCATGATGTAATCTGCTATCTCTCTGCCAACTCACTGAAGTGAAATTACCACACTCCCGATATAAACATATCTCAAGCCTGTGCATAGCTACCGCACTCATAGCGGCAGCCGGTTTGATTATGCCATCGAGAGCCCAGTACCGACAAAGTTCCCTCCAGGCACCACCACCTCCTCCAACCCCTGTTGACAATCCTCTGATGCAGACTGCCGATTCGCTGATGACCCCTTTCCCTGTCGGCTATACGGTGCCGCCCGACGTAGACCATCTGCTCAACCGGGAGTTTGCTGCCGACCTTGCCACACCGTCCAACATCACCACAGTCCCGGAGTACGACCCCACGACTGGAATGTATGTGGTGCGCACACGTGTAGGCGACATGGAAGTGGCAACCCCTTTCATCCTCACTCCGCAGCAATACAACGACTGGCAGATGCGCCAGTCCATGCTCGACTATTACCGCCAGCGCAATTCCGAAGCCCTTGACGAATCGAACAAAAAAAAGTTCAACATCCTCGACATGAACTTCGCGCTCGGCCCGCTCGAAAAGATTTTCGGACCTGGAGGTGTCAACCTCAAGCTCAACGGCAACATGCAAATCAACATGGGCATATCAAGCCAGTACAACGGCGACCCGTCGCGAAGCAAACGCCACCAGCGCACCACCCGGTTTGATTTCGACCAGAAGATACAGGCCACAGTCAACGCCACTGTCGGCAACCGCATGTCGTTCAACATGTCGTACAACACCGATGCCACATTCGATTTCGACTCGAAAAACCTCAAATTAGCCTATAAGGGCGAAGAAGACGACATAGTGCAGGAAATCGAGGCAGGTAATGTCAGCATGACCACCGGCGGCACGCTCATACGCGGAGCCACTGCCCTTTTCGGCATGAAAACGAAGCTGCAATTCGGCAAACTCACCGCCACAGCCCTCGTTGCACAGCAAAATTCCGCATCAAAAAGCGTCACGACCGAAGGCGGAGCCCAGACTACAGAGTTTTCAATCAAGGCACACGATTACGACTCTGACCGCCACTATTTCCTCGGCCTTTATTTCTACGACCACTACAACGAATTTGCCGCCAACCTGCCCCTTACCACATCAGGAGTGGAAATCAACAATGTAGAAATCTGGGTCACCAACCGCACGGGCAACTACAACAATTCACGCGACATAATCGCATTTACCGACCTCGGCGAAGGTACACAGGCCAATCTCCAGAACCCCACACAGGTGCATATCACCGGCGGCAACGAAGACAAACGCCCCAGCAACAACAACAACGACCTGTACGCAGCCGTCAAGGACATTGAGAACTTCAACGGAGCCGAGTCCGTGCTTTCGGCAAAAGGCCTTGTATCAGGCACCGACTATATGAAAGTCGAGAAAGCGCGCCTGCTCTCGTCAAGCGAATACACCGTCAACAAGCAGCTCGGTTACATATCCCTGCGTTCACAGCTGCGCGACGAAGTCCTCGGCATATCATACGAATACACCTACAACGGCACCACCTACTACGTAGGCACCATGTCAAGCTCGGTAACAGATACCGAACGCCCACTGATGGTCAAGATGCTCAAAAGCGTCCAGTCCAATGCCGAAATGAAGACATGGAAACTGATGATGCGAAATGTCTACAACACCGGGGGATACTCCCTCGTTAGCGATCACTTCAAACTTGATGTCAAATTTCTCAATCAGACCAACGGCAATGTCGAGCAGATATACCTGCCACTGTCAGGAACTCTCGGCCAGACACCGCTGCTTCAGATATTAGGTCTCGACCGGCTCAATTCCACAAACCAAAGTCCGTCAGACGGATATTTCGACTGGCTCGACGGATATACCATACTCCCTCAGACAGGACGAATTATATTCCCCGTCACCGAGCCGTTCGGCTCATACCTTGAAGAACAGATGATACGCAGTGGTTTCTCACAGACCGAAGCCGCCAAATACTGCTATTACGACCTGTATACAAAACTTCAGAGCGAAAACATAGAGACCGAAAACTCCAATGTATACACCCTCCAAGGACGTATGCAGGCTGCTTCGGGCAACACGATACGCCTTAACGCGACCAATGTGCCACGCGGCTCGGTAGTCGTGACGGCCGGAGGTACACGGCTAATCGAAAACACCGACTATACTGTGGACTATTCCATGGGATTGGTGACCATACTCAACCAGAGTATCATCGACTCGGGGCAGAACATCTCGGTAAGTCTTGAAGACCAGGGCATGAACATGCTCCAGAAACGCACGCTGCTCGGTCTGGATCTGCAATACCAATTCAACCGCGACTTCTCCATAGGAGCTACCGTGATGCACTATTCAGAGAAAACGCAGCGTCAGAAAATCTCCATATCCGACAACGTAGTCAATAACACCATCTGGGGATTCAACTTCGACTACAACACACGCTTCAACTGGCTCACAACCCTGCTCAACAAGATTCCCACCGTCAATGCAACTCAGCCATCGACCCTCAATCTAAAGGGCGAGTTCGCACAAATCATCCCTCATACAGTAAAAAGCGGGAACAACGACGGCAGCATATACATCGACGATTTCGACACCTCTTCAAGCGCGTTGTCTCTGTCCTACCCGTCAGCATGGCAGATAGGCAGCGCACCGTATGAGCGCACCATAGCAGATGACATGGGGCATGTACCCTCCGACCTTGAGACAGGCTACCGCCGCGCCATGCTCAACTGGAACATCATAGACCAGCTCTTCATCAACGAACGCACCAGTGGAGCCCCGCGTAACATATCAGGCAACAAGGTCATACTTGAGAATCCCTATGTCAGGCAGATAAAGAAGCTCGAACTCTTCCCCGGCAGTGCCGATTATGTCAACGACATCGACTACATCAACACGTTTAATTTTTCATTCTATCCGCTTGAACGGGGGCCTTACAATGTCAATCCCGACTATTACCGTCCCGACGTGTTAGGCTTCCGCAGCAATCCAGTGACCCAGGAGCAGTCAGCCTATGTGCGCGAACTGGCACAGAAAAGCTGGGGCACCGCCATGCGCAAACTCGACACCACCAACTTCGACCAGAACAACATCGAGTACCTTGAATTCTGGCTGATGGATCCGTTCATGGACTACGCGCCGCAAAATTTCGTGGCAGCATCACGCGAAGGCACCATGAAGATACAGCTCGGCGACATATCGGAAGACATACTCAAAGACGGACGCAAAAGCTACGAGAACGGCATCCCGTATGGCGGCTCCGACTCTCCACTTGACGAAACCGGTTGGGGATACGTCCCTTCGCGCTCATCCATGGGATATGCCTTCGCCGACAACAACGACTCGCGCCCAGTGCAGGATGTCGGCCTTGACGCACTCAGCAACGAGCAGGAACGGCAGTTCGCCACCTACAGCGATTTCATCAACAATGTCTCTGCTCTGTCACCGTCGCAAGACATCCTGAACAATGTAACCACCGACCCTGCCAACGACGACTACCACTACTATCTCGGAGACGACTATGATGCTGAAGGTCTTGACATCCTGCAACGCTACAAACGCTATAACGGACTGGAGTACAACTCGTTAGCCATAAGCAACCCGGAAGCTCCCGCACAGTACCAAGCCTATAAAAACACGCCCGATGCCGAAGACATCAACGGTGACGGCACCATGAACGAGTCCAACAACTACTACCAGTACGAGATAGACCTGTCAGATCTGCGTCAAGACGGCAATAACGGCCGTATCACGGAGACACGCACATATACCATCACATATGATGACCTCTCGACTCAGGATGTGACATGGTACCACTTCGTCATCCCCATCAAGCAGCCTGACTCCCAGGTAGGGTCGATATCCAACTTCGCCAATCTGCGGTTTATGCGTGTGCAGCTTGAGGGCTTTGACAACACTGTGCATATGCGTCTTGCCAACTTCCAGTTTGTACGAGGCACATGGCGCATGTATGACAAAAATCTTGAAGACCCGACAAATCCGCCCACCAGCCAGATGAGCACGGCGGCACTCAGCCTGTTCAACAACTCCGACTCCAAGCCCATCAACTATGTACTGCCCCCCGGTGTCACGCAAGAACAGGAAGCCAACTCCACATCTGCCCAGCTGCTCAACGAAGGTTCGCTCTCATTCACAGTAAAAGACTTAGAGCCCGGCGCGGCGCGTGCCATATACAAATCCACCTCGCTCGATGTGCGTAATTACCAAAGTATGCAGCTGTGGGTACACGGTCACCACGCGCAGTCGACCGTGCAGGGATCCATCGACTCTAACGCACTCGAAGTCTTCATACGACTCGGCTCCGACGCTTACAACAATTATTATGAAGTGGCAAAGCCGCTCGTGCTCACACCTGTCGGCCCGTCGTACAACAATCAAAGTCTCTCTGACCGCGAAGCCGTCTGGCCAAACTATTTCGATTTCGAGTTGCAAGACCTCGTCAATCTCAAACGGAGCCGCAACCGCGCACACTACGACACCTCGAAAGTCTACACAGAGGCATCCGACGACAACCGCGACCGCAAACTCCGTGTCAAAGGCAATCCGTCGCTCGGAAGCATACAGACGATGATGATAGGCGTGCGCAATGTCCTTACCAACACGATAGACAATATCACCGTATGGGTCAACGAACTGCAAGTGTCGGACTTCACCAACTCCGGAGGATGGGCGGCAAAAATCGATGCAACTTTAGGCATGAGCGACATAGCCCGCGTACAATTCGGCGGTCATATCGAGACTGCCGGATTCGGCTCGGTGGACCAGGGACTCAACTCACGCCGTTTAGACAAATACGAGAAATACAATGTAACTGTCGAAGGCGATCTGCACCGTTTCGTGCCAGAGAAAGCCAAGCTCAACGCGCCTATCTACTACTCCTACTCCATGGAACGCACCACACCGAAATACAATCCGCTTGACACCGACGTGGAGTTGAGCGATGCCGTGGACGACGCTGCCACTCAGGAGGAAAAAGATTTCATAGAAGGCTATTCCATCACGCGTACAGTCAACCAGAACTTCGCCATGTCGGAGTGGAAATTCGACCGTCGCAGCGAAGTACCCAAGCCCTGGGATCCGGCCAACTTTGTAGCCAATTTCTCTTTCCGCAAAAAGACATACCAGGATCCGACTACTGACCACGAGTACAACAACGACTACAGCGGAGGCCTGACCTATACCTACTCTCCATACTCCAAGAGCGTGAAGCCGTTCAGCTTCATCAAGAGCAAAAACCGCAACCTCCGCTTCTTCCGCGACTGGGAATTTTTCTACTTCCCGCGCACCATCATGCTCTCCACTGTTATGACCCGCCACTACGAGGAGACACAGCAACGCGCCGAATTTAACTACGACCACCCCGAACTCACCTCGACCATGCCGGCTTACGCCACCAAGGACTTCTATTGGAACCGCCGCCTCAACCTCGCATGGAAACTGACTAACTCGCTCGAATTTACCATCAACACCCAGACCAAAGCCCGCATCGAGGAGACCGAAGGTGTGGTCAACCGCACTCTGTTCCCCGACCGCTACAAAGAGTGGCGTGACACGGTATGGAACAGCATCCTGCGCCTGGGGACTCCGTGGGCCTACAATCAAGAGTTTGTGGCAACCTACAAGGCTCCGTTTAACAAAATCCCGGTGCTCGACATGCTCAATGCATCAGCCGACTACCGTGGCACATACAACTGGGACCGGGCAACCATAGTGGGCGACCGCAGTTCGGGCAACCGCATACAGAACGAGGGTACATGGACGGTCAACGGCGCACTACAGTTTGAAAAACTCTACTCCAAGTTCTCATACCTCAAGGAGATAAACAAGCGGTTTGCCAACACACGCAGCAACCGCAACCAGCAAGAGAAGAAGCCACGCAAATATGAACGCACCTTTTCGCTGCGACCCGACACCACGCTGACCATCAAGCACAACCTGCGCACCAAAAAAGTCAATGTCGTAGCCGTAAAGGCTGACGGCACACCGTTCGAGATTCGTACCAAGGTTATCGACCCTAATACTATCGAAGTGCTGACACGCGGCACAGAATCATTGAAATTCACTGTCAACGAAGTCCTCAAGACTGAAAAGACTTTCTGGTCCGAACTGCTTGCCTACAGCAGCCGTCTGCTGATGAGTCCGCGCAATCTGAAAGTGGTATGGAAACACGGCAACAGCTCGGAAATACCGATGTTCATCCCCAACGCCGGGGACATCTTCGGACAGAATCTTACATCCGGACCTATGGCACCCGGAGTGGCGTTCGCATTCGGAATGACCGATGACGACTTCCTATACGATGCTTTGGACCGTGGTTGGCTTATGAGAGACGAGACACTCAACTCACCGGCCATGTTCACCAAAAACGACAATCTGACCATCGAGCTCAACCTCGAGCTGTTCAAAGGATTCAAAATCCGACTGACAGGAGCCCGCAGCCATACACAGGTGAGCAACATACAGTTTGGCACATCCAACCTGATGACAACCTATTCAGGCAAATACACGAAGTCGCACGTAGCTATAGCTACCGCGCTGCGGTCATACAGCGCGGACAATAATTATCACAGCGATGCTTTCGACAAGCTGTGTGACTACGTCGAAATCATGCAGCGCAGATATAACGCGCAGTATCAAGGGACATCCTACCCGACTACAGGTGTTTTCGCATCAGGCCAACCGGCCAATGCACAGGCCGGCAAACCGTTCGACCCGGCCAACGGAGTAAGCGCCACAAGCAGCGACGTGCTTATCCCGGCATTCATAGCGGCATATAGCGGCTCTAACCCGGAGAAGCAGTCTCTTAACATCTTCCCGTCCATCGCCAGCATCCTTCCCAACTGGACCATCACATATGACGGCCTCATCAATCTCGGCAATATGCGCAACATCTTCAAGAGCTTCACCATATCCCATGCCTACCAGTGTTCCTACGAAGTCGGGTCATATGCAAGCCACGGAACATGGGAGAGTGCCGGTGCCGGCGGAAACCTCGGCTTCCTCTACAATGAGACCTCCGGCCTCGTACTGCCCTCGTCGCCCTACAATGTACAGTCGGTAAGCATCAACGAGCGGTTCAACCCGCTGATACGTGTTGCCGCAACCCTCAAAAACAACCTAAACTTCAGCGTCCAGTGGGCCGACACACGCAACCTGACGCTCAATACATCGGCAGGACAGGTGGTGGAAAACCTGTCGCGGCGCATCGGCGTCAGCGCGGGATACGTAATCAACAATTTCAACTCCGTACTCAAGCTCGGCAAGAAGCAGACAGGATTCAACAACGACCTGACCCTGCAAGGCGAATTTTCATATCAGGTGACACAAGCACTTATCCGTACCATCCAGAGCCGTTCGACCCAGGGTACGAATGGCGCACGTACCATAGACCTCAATATAATAGCGAAATACGCCGTTTCGCGTCTGCTCTCCTTCGGCGGATATTTCAGGCACCAGATACACACGCCTATCGTGTCGACCAGTGCCTTCCCGACATCCACCACAGACTTCGGCTTTACATTCGACATCTCGCTGGCTCAATAGCAGCCACTACAATATATGGACTATCAAGCTTTCTTAAACCGTCTCACTACATCGGGCAACCTGCGCACCATACCACAGGAACTGTCAGACACCGTCATAGACATGTCGACAAACGACTATATGGGTTATGCCGCCGATGCTTCATTACAAAAAAGATTCTTCTCCTCTGATAATATCTCCATACCTCTGACATCGTCAGCTTCCAGGCTGCTTGCTGCAACCCAACGCCATTATAATGCCCTTGAAAACAAGCTGAATGAGCTATATGGCCGTCCTGCACTTTTATTCAATTCGGGTTATCACGCCAATACCGGGCTGATAAGCGGACTTACAGACGCTACAGACATCATATTGGCTGACAAGCTCGTACATGCCAGTATCATCGACGGCATGAAACTCAGCGATGCAGCCCACGCCCGGTGGCGACACAATGACAGCCATCATCTGGAGCGACTTATACAACGCTATCGTGCCGAACAACCTGATGCCCGCATATGGATTGTAGCCGAAAGCGTCTACAGCATGGATGGTGACGTAGCTCCTATCGGCTCACTCATAGACCTGAAACAACGATATGGCAATGTGATGATATACATCGACGAAGCACACGCCGTAGGGTGCATGGGCCATATGGGGCGCGGGGTGGTCGCGGACAATCCGAGAGCGGCAATGGTCGATGTCATCGTCGGGACATTCGGAAAAGCATTGGCATCACAAGGTGCATTCGCCATCCTCTCTCCTACTCTGAGAGAAGTGGCCGTAAACCGTTGCCGCAGTTTTATTTTCTCGACAGCCATGCCTCCGATGTCGGCGGCATGGACTCTTTTTGTCCTTGAACATAGCCTAAGCCAAGACGACAGACGCTCACATCTCGCTGCCCTGTCGGCTCGGATGAGAAGCAATCTCGGCCTTGAACCCGGCACCCACATAGTCCCATATATCATCGGAGATGCCGTCAGGACTGTGGAAATATCACGTTCACTACTCAATGCAGGCATCAAGATACTGCCAATCCGTACACCGACCGTACCCCCGGGCACCGAACGCCTCCGCATCAGCCTTAACGCATCCATGACCGAGAGCCAGATAGACATGGTATCCGAAACGATTCTAAACGTCTGCAACCGATGACCATAGCCAGAATCACGACATCCGAAGCCACAAAGGCTGTGGTGATTTTTGCCGGATGGGGAATGGACGCACATCCATTTGCCTCGCTGCATAAGGACGGCTATGACATTTTTGTAGTCTACGACTACTGCCAGCCGGAGGCGAACCTCGGTGTCTTTGAGCGGTATGATGAAATATGCATCATCGCATGGTCATGGGGAGTCCCCGCCGCAGCCGAGTTCATCAAGCACAATAGCGGCAGATTGCCCATCTCAGCGACAATAGCAGTCAACGGCACCCTTACCCCTATCGACGACACCGACGGAATCCCCGAAGCGATATTCCAAGCCACATTGGATAGCCTTTCGGAAACGTCACTACAGAAATTCTATCGTCGCATGTGCGGCTCGGCTTCATCCTACCGTCTTTTTGCGGAATCATTACCACAGTGCGACCTCGCATCACTCAGGGAAGAACTTCAAGCCATCCGCGACAACGGTGCTTCCCATCAGTCGCCCTTGGTATTTGACCGCGTAATAATAGGTAAGTCCGACCTCATCATCCCAACCGCAAATCAGCGACATGCCTGGCAAGGACATCCATGTATCAGCGAGGCCGAGTGGCCACATTTGCCCGATTTCCAGTGCATCATAGACCTGTACATCCGCGACAAGGCTCTGATAAGACATCGGTTCTCATCAGCAGTCAACACATACCCCAAAGAAGCCGATGTGCAATACCATATAGCCACGCGGCTGTTTGAACTTTGGCGTAGCTGTGACAGCAGCGAGCATAAAGATATACTTGAATTAGGCGCAGGATGCGGATTTCTGACCCGACATTACATCAACACTCCATGGTGCCGAAGCACGACCCTCGTGGACCTTTATGCCGGCACCGACGGTGTAGAAATCGGCGATGCCGAGACTTACGCGATTGACGGAAAAAAGTTTGACTGCATAGTTTCGGCATCAACGATACAGTGGTTCAACTCTCCCCGGCGGTTCATCAATCGTGCTGCCGACGCATTGCCAGAGGGAGGGATGATGGTTCTCTCAGGATTCGGCGACAGGCATTTCCACGAACTTGACGGCTTGGTGCCGAAATCGCTGTTCTACTATTCCGTAGCCGATTTTGCAAAGCTCATTCCCGACAGATTGCAACTCGTGAGAGCCGAGGAGGAAACCATCACAATCCGATTCACCTCAATACGCGACATGCTTGACCACCTCCGGCTTACCGGTGTCAATGCCGTGTCATCTACGCAGACCGTAGCCATCACACGGCGCATCATGTCTGCGATGCAAAATCTTCCCTCACTGACGCTGACCTACAACCCCACGTATTTCATACTCAAAAAGATATAGATATGTCACACTCGATATTCATCTCAGGCATAGACACCGATGCCGGCAAGAGCTATGTAACCGGCTGGTTGGCGAAAAGCATCGCACGGTCAGGCAAGAGCGTAGCTACAATGAAATTCATACAGACCGGCAACGTAGGCCGTTCGGAGGACATAGAAGTACACCGCCGCATCATGGGCTACGACCTCCCCGAAGATGCCGACCTCACCACCGCCCCGGTCATATTCACATATCCCGCCTCGCCTCATCTGTCGGCCATGATTGACCGCCGGCCGATAGATTTCGATGCCATAGAGCGTTCACGCCTATTGCTTGAGTCGCGGTATGATGTGGTGCTGATTGAGGGCGCAGGAGGCCTGATGGTCCCGCTGACTGAAACAATGCTCACCATAGACTATCCACGGAAACACGACCTGCCCGTGATACTTGTGACCAACGGGCGACTCGGCTCTATCAACCATACGATACTATCTTTGGAAGCAATCGCGTCACGAGGCATGATACTTGACAGCGTCGTCTACAACACCTATTTTGACAACGACAAAGTGATAGCCCCCGACACACACAGGTATATCAGCCAATACCTCGACAGGCATTTCTCAGGAGTCAAAATGATAGACTGCCCTGTAATCTGATGATACGCTTATCCGATATTCTCACCGACACGGCTCCTGACCCTGCGGCACGAGGACGCTTTGCGCCATCCCCTACAGGACGTATGCACCTCGGCAATATCGTAGCCGCATTATTATCCTATATATCGGTTAAATCCAAGGGCGGCAAATGGATTCTGCGCATCGAGGATATTGACCCCCAACGCTCCAAACAGCAGTATGCCGACATGCTGATGGACGACCTGCTGTGGCTCGGACTGCAATGGGACGAAGGCCCTTACTACCAGAGCCGCCGCAGCGACATATACGGAGAGTGCCTTGCCAGGCTGTGTTCACAGGGCATAGTATATCCCTGCCACTGCACTCGTGCCGAACTGATGGCCACACAGGCTCCGCATGAATCAGACGGACACATAGTCTATAGTGGCAAATGCCGTCCGTCGTCGTTGTCCCCGACAGGCATCACTGACGAACACATCCTGCGGCTCATGGTTCCACCCTATCCTGGCACAGATGACACAAGAAGCGACATCATCACATTTGATGATATACTACTCGGCCACCAGCAGGTATCGCTGCACGATCATTGCGGTGACTTCGTAATCCGCCGACGTGACGGAGCGTGGGCATACCAGTTTGCCGTAGCTATAGACGATGCTCTCATGGGCATAACGGAAGTGGTACGTGGCGAGGACCTGCTCCTCTCCACAGCCCAGCAACTCTACGTCATGCACCGGCTCGGCCTGAAAGCTCCGCAGCACTATCTGCACTTCCCCCTAATCCGTAACTGCGACGGCATACGCCTGAGCAAACGCGACAAAAGCCTCTCCATGGAGCAACTGCGCCGCACCCACACCCCCGACGAAGTCATCGCCATGGCCTTGTCAGCCGCCAACCTCCCTTTCAGGGTATGGTCTACGCGGCCTCGGTAGACAACCAAATCCCTTAATATACTTTAACACATAAGAGCTGTAAACCCACCCATCGATGATATTAACTTTGCCTCTGTAGAAACATAGCCGACAAAATCGGCATACCCTTCCCAATATCGACCCTGATTTCCAGCCGATTTTATTTGTCAGGAAATTATTGCTATATTTGTAAACTAGATTAAACAGTAATCAGGCGTTATACGTTAGACAAATCAAGGACAACTGCCCATGACGGATTTTGACAGCAAAAAACTCACAGAGTTGGTTCTGTATATTCTTGGAAAAACCGGAGGCGTAGACTTCTACCATGCTTTCAAGATTCTCTATTTCGCGGAGATGAAGCATCTCGCTAAATGGGGCTGCGGCATTGTACCCGACAAATTTTGCGCATTGCCATACGGGCCAGTCCCTACTCGCTTGTACAATGCCGTCAAGGAACTCAATAAGCCCAGAATGGAGCTTTCGACTGATTTGGCTGAGGCCGTCCGCTTCGCAGGGGAGGATGCTCCCAATATCCTTCTCCCCAAAAGAGAGGCTAATTTGCGCTTCTTGTCAAAATCTGAGATTGACGCATTGGATAGTTCCATTGAGGAGAACGAATCCCTGACTTTCGGACAGCTCATGCGCAAGTCGCACGATAGGGCATGGGATGAAGCAAACCGCCGGGTTGATGGCACAAACATCATATCTCCGATTTCAATGGCGAAGGTGCTTAATGCCGACGCTGCAATGCTTGAGTATATTAAAGAGCAAATGCAAATTGAATCAGCCCTCGGATGATGAAGATTGCCGATGCGCTCAATGAAGATGAACTTTTCCGATTGGCATACCACACCGTAAAAGTCGGAGATGTATATGCGATAACTATGACCGCAGCCAACGGCATTAAGCCTAAGCCAGGCGATACTTCACGCGACAAATATTTTGTCGTGCTTGGATTTGATGCTGATGGGATTGCTTATGGCGGTGTTATAGTCAACTCGCAGATAAACAAGAATCTGCCCGGACATATCAAAATGTACCATATGCCCATCAAACGAGCCAAGTATCCATTTCTTCGTTACGATTCTTTTGTCGACTGCATTCAACTCAAACGAGTGTATCCCAATAAATTCAACGAATGGAATTATCTTGGAGAGATTGACGATTACGACATAGAACTGATAATCGGAACGGTTAGAGAGAGTCCGCGAGAAAGTCCGGAGCATCTCGCCCAATACGGGTTATAAAATCCGCCAAGCAACGCTATTGCAACCAGTTTTAACACACAAGGGCTACCAAACTGCCCATCAATATTATTACCTTTGCCATACAAGAAACATCGGCGGCACTCCTCCCTATTATCGGGTCTTCCTCTCCACCCCCCATATCCCAATTATTTTTGTTACCTTTGTATCTTAACAATATCGCTCTCAAAGGCGGTATGTATAGCATCATTATATCCAAATATTAATCACCCGTAATCAATCATAAAAAACGACCATGCCAAAAATTAAGGAATTTCATCTCTTTGCCGGAATAGGCGGTGGCATATATGGCGGAAAAATATTGGGTCATACATGTTGCGGAGGCGTTGAAATTGACCCTTATGCAACAAATGTTCTCATACAACGCCAAAAAGATGGTTGGTTAGAATCTTTTGAGATTTACCCTGATGTAACCAAACTTAATGGTAAAAAATTCAAAAAATCATTTGATATACTTTGCGGAGGCTTTCCCTGTCAAGCTTTTAGTACCGCAGCTCATGGTAAGAATATCGCAGAAAAAAACCTTTGGGACTATATGTATCGGTTCATCAAGGAATCAAATGCTCCGATTGTTTTTGGCGAGAATGTGGTGTTACGTGCTATCACAACAGCTAAATCCGATTTAGAAAAAATTGGATATAGAGTTTCAATATGCCGTTTATCATGCAAAGACCTCGGAGCTGACCACCAAAGAAACCGCTTCTGGCTTTTGGCAGTAAAGGATGACAAAGTATTTTCTAAAATTGTCAGACATATTAAAAAACTTGGCAAAATTCAAGCAAAATGCTGGACGTTAGATGCCAACAAAATTGTCTATCCCAATAAAGTTGATATAAAAAGAAACCAACTAAGGGGAATCGGAAATGCCCAATCCCCACTGGTTTGTGCTTGTGCATTTCGTATATTGGTCAATAGGCAATTACGTAACGACTATTCCTCCATTGTCGTTACACGTCCAGAGCTTGACGAAGTATTCACTCATCATAAGACATGGATTCAGACAGAGTTTAGCGAGATTGGCGGTGTACATACGCCTACTACCATGGCCAACTATCATTGTGCCTCTATGATGAAACACTCTTCATGTCAAAACTTTGTTAAGGTATTTGGCAAACCCGACCCATTAAATGGTGAGTATCTCATGGGATTTCCCATTGGTGCTTCCTCTCCCTACCCTTTATCAAAAGAACACCTTGAATCATGGATGAAAAATCTTTATTAAACTATCTTTCGGAAAATTTAAATCAATTAGATGGCGGTGCTACTTATTTGCACACATACGGTGTCATCCCTCCGAAAGGGCTGTTTACAGCTCAATTAACCAACAGACCAAGCAAATCATGGCCTAAGGCTCAGTTTTTATATACTTCAGTTGAGGAACAAGACGCATCCCTTGAAGATTGCATCAAGCAATGGACAACAATGTGTCTTAACTATAACAATCAATATCTCGTTCTCACGGACGAAAATGGTGACCACATATTGTTTGATTTCAACGGACACCGTCTCGCTTCCAATGATGATATTGTCGCGTACATAGATAAAATCATAGGCAAGGAAAAAGAAATCAAATTACCTGATAATGAAAGACATAAAGATTACTATAGGGCGATGCGCACGAAGCCTTTTTTACTTTTGGCTGGTATATCGGGTACGGGCAAGAGCCGCATCGTAAAGCAGATGGCTTTTGACAGCTGTCCTGACAAAAGCCGACTGCGCGAGGACGCTACTACTCCGGGCAATTATTGTCTCATAGAGGTTAAACCAAACTGGCACGACAGCTCGGAGTTGATGGGGTACGAAAGCCAAATCAACGGCGCACACTACGTAGTCACGCCTTTCATCCGTTTCCTCGCAAAGGCAATGCTGTATGAAGACCAGCGTGTGCCATTTTTCGTGTGCCTCGATGAGATGAACCTCGCTCCCGTGGAGCAATACTTTGCCGAATTTCTCAGCGTACTTGAAAGCCGCAAGGTGGTTGACGGCAGGATTACGAGCGAACCACTTATACCTAAAGAGATATTTTCTAACGCAAAATACGAACGCCAACTTAAGGAGGATTTATTCGGCATCAAGTTAAAAGAGACAGACGCGATAGGTGATGCGACATCAGACCCTGACCAATATTACGGCAGCGAAAACGCGGTCTACGACCGTTTACGCAAAGAAGGGTTACGCATACCATCCAACCTTATCGTAATCGGCACGGTCAATATGGACGAAACCACCCACCAATTCTCGCGAAAGGTAATTGACCGCGCAATGACCATCGAGATGAACCTGCCTGATGGTGAACCGTTTATGGAGTTCTTTGACAATGCGCGAGATCTTGAATATACCGACACCCCTTTATCATCCGACCTTTTCCTCCCTACCATCGTCAAAGCTGCCGATGCGGTGACCGAACTCGCGGAGGATAATGCAGAAAAGACCGACTGGCTAAAAAAGGAGGTGTCACGGATTCTTACCGACCTCAATGCGGCTCTTGAAGATACGCCCTTCAAGATAGCTTATCGCGTTCAAAACGAGTTGATTCTTTACTTCTACGAATTTTGGAGAGAAAATAAGGAGGAAGATTGGGCAAAAATTCTCAGAGAGTCGGTCGACAGAATCCTTATGATGAAAGTTTTACCTCGTGTGGAGGGTGATGAGACATTGCTTGAGAAGCCCCTCGAACGTCTCAAAAATCTCTGCGCATCCTACCCTAAAGCTTTAGCTAAGGTAGAGGAGATGCAAAGACGACTCAACCGATCCCAATTCACAAGCTACTGGCCATAATTAGAAATTGGAAATTCTAAATTTCATAAGTACCGACGATAAGGTCAAGATAACCGCGACAACTGCCGCCGATATGTCGGCTAACTGGGTGCGGTTCAAGAGCCGCGTCAACAATGCCGAACATCCCGATGCGGCAATGACTTACTGCGACTATCGGAGCACATTGCCCGGCACACTCCGGCTGATGCTGCCAGGGACATGGACTCTTGAAGAAGTCGGCGCACCAAACGCAAATTTATGGCATAGATTGCCGCCGGTATTCTACGAAACAGCGACATACAACGTCAGTATTGAATTTGACGGCGTTGCCGCACCACCGATTATTCTCCACAAGCTCAAAGAGGTTACTGAGCTTTTCACCACCATCCCATTGGATAAGAGCGGTAACCGTTGGCTGATTACCGCGCCCCTTTCGTTTGTCAACGAGCCGGGCATCTTTGAGCTGACGTTCAGATACACGCCCACCGAAGGCGCACCCCGTACCGACACTTTTTCATTTCGCGTCGTTTCGCCCAAGCTTGATACAAAGGAAGATTATAACCACATCCTCGCCGAAATCAATGCGCAGTACAACGAGATAATATTCCAATACCTCACCCTCACGTTGCAAAACCTGCAACGCGGCGGCCGCTCCAACAACGATATAGTCTGGCTTTCGATATTCCGCCAGATAGTGGCTGATTACGTTAAGGCTGTAACCTACATAGTCAACCGGCCACACTTGCGTCAGACAACCGAGGTAAGATACGACCGCGCCAACCGCATCAAGCGTTGGACTCCACGTATGACAGAAAATTTTGCAGCCGTCAAAGCCGATGGGAGGTTAGACCGTGAATATTTCCGGCACGAAATCACCATCAACACCCACAATACACGCGAGAACCGATTTATCAAGTTTACCCTTGACCGCATAGGTCGCCGCCTCATCAACATTGTAGCCAAAATCAAGGAGAAGAACGCCAAAGCCAAAGAGGTCGACAAAGTGGCCGATTCGGAACTTGCCGAATTGGACGGCCATGTATTGACCCTGCGCAAACTCGGTAACTCTCCATTGCTCCGTGGGCTTCAAGGCGAGCCGCTTCACTCTGAGAGCATGGTGCTGCAAAAGCGCACAGGGTATGCTCAGGTGTATCGCCATTGGCTTATCCTCCAAAAGGGCATCGAGCTATTTGAGGGAACAAACGCCATCGGAGTCCGACCTATATGGGAGCTTTACGAACTCTGGTGCTTCCTCAAAATGCGTCAGATGGTGGCGAATATTCTTGATTTACATTTTGATAATCCTGACGAAATCACTGAAGAACCGATGCCAATGGTAAAACCATTTGAGGACAACAACCAAGAGCATACGGTATTCTACCATTGCGCCGACGGCTCAAAAGTACGTCTGCACTATCAGCACACTTACAGCCGCCGGACAGGCGAAATACATACAGCCACAACCGAAAACCGCCCCGACATCGTGCTTACGATTGTCAAACCTGACGGGTTTGAGTTGACCTACCTTTTTGATGCCAAATATCGTCTTAATGACGATAGCCGTCTCAATCAAGAAGACCGAGAGGAGCTTGACGCAGCAAAAGGAGCCGACTCCCCACCATCCGATGCCATAAATCAGATGCACCGCTACCGCGATGCGATTTACTACGATGGCAACCAAACCGCTCATACCGCTAAAGAAATCATCGGCGGATATATCCTTTTTCCAGGTCGCGGCAACAACGACTCGGTGAGAAATCGCTACTTCTATCAAAGTATTGAGTCGGTCAACATCGGCGCGTTCCCTTTGCTGCCAGATGCAAGCGACCCTCGCAACGAGGGAACGCTACTGCACGAATTTCTCACGAAAATACTCGCCACAGAGCAGGCCTATGACCATATCAAAGATGCCATACCGCAGAAAGGGCTGCAATATGAAAGCACTTTTGAACCTGTCGAAAACGACCTTGTACTCGTAGGCTATTACAAGACCGGGCAACTTCCTTTAATCATAGAGAATAAGTTATACTATGTCCCCACGGCTCTTGACAAGGGTTCAATAAATCTTGTCAGCGGTTTTGAACGGACCAAATACCTGTTGCTCCACCATGGTTCAGAGCGTATGCTTTTACGTCTGAAAGGTGACGGGCCCAAATTCTATCCGAGGAAAGCATTGGAAGAAATGGGTTTTGAACCGACAGGCGATTATTTCCTCGGATTTGAAATCAAGAGCTTGAGCCCTATGACAGAGATAGATATTTCCTCATATACACTGGAACGCAGAGGGTTACAACAATTTACGCCCTACTTCACCACATTTGAAAAAATAACAAACCCATCGTTCCATTAGGATAGGTCAGGCCTCCGTCGTCAGGGAGTATGACTATCCTGCGGGCTTTGTAAAGCTGGCCTACGGCTCGTTTGAAGTCCTTCTTGCTGCAATGGAGGCGCGCCTTGATTTCCTCGGGCGACGAGTGGTCATGGAGCATCAGCACATGGTCGGCAGAATCATGGATGAGTTCGAGGATGCGGTCGCCCACAGGCATGATACGCTCACCGATTTTCTCATTGAGCGTCAGGTCTATCTTGCCATCGCGGCGCACCTGCTTGACACGCGCCCGGATAGTAGTACCTATCTCCAAAGGAGCATATATCTCATTGTCGTATATGATGCCTCGGTGCAGGTTGTCCACTATCACTCTGTAGCCCGGCTCCTCGTGGGCTATGACAAGCGCATCGACCTCGGCATTTATGGCATAATCGGGGATTACATTTCCAAGAAACTTGTCAATCTTTGCCGAGGCTGCCACACGCTTTGATGCATCGTCAAGGTACACATATACAAGATACTGGCAACCCTCGCGCATGGTCTGTTTCTGTTCTCTGAAAGGGACGAGCAGATTCTTAGGCAATCCCCAGTCAAGGAACGCCCCTATACGGTTGACCGCCACGACCTGAAGGTATGCAAACTCTCCCACGCGAGCCAGCGGATGCTCCGTGGTAGCAATCAACCGGTCCTCGCTGTCAGTGTAGATAAACACCTCCAACTCGTCACCCGGACGCAACGGAGTCTCTATATACCGTGCCGGCAGCAGTATCTCCCCGGCCTCTCCGCCGTCAAGATACGCCCCGAAATCCACCAATTTCTTCACCGCCAGCGTATTATAATCACCTATTTTTATCATCGCCATAGTCTGACTAAAGTAGTTATATGAAGTTATGTACAAATTTAACAATTAATCTTAACTTTGTATTGTTATAACAATATATTACCATGGATTCGCCCGAAACAGTTTATAAATATTTTCCTGAGTTGGACGAGAGGCAGCGCGAGATGATTGCCGCCCTCGGTCCGCTGTATGCAGAGTGGAACGCGAAGGTCAACGTGGTGTCGCGGCGCGACATAGACAACCTCTACGAGCGTCACGTGCTACATTCACTCGCCTTAGCTAAGTTTATGACCCCGGTGGCGGGCACACGGATTCTCGACCTCGGAACCGGTGGCGGATTCCCCGGCATACCGTTGGCTATAATGTGGCCGGATGTGCGTTTCCACCTGATAGACCGCATAGGCAAAAAAATCCGCGTTGCCACCGACATCGCCGAGCGGATAGGTCTGGCAAACGTCACCCTGCAACACGGCGACTCCGGCGAATATCATGAAAAGGTGGACTTCGTGGTGTCACGCGCCGTGATGCGTCTTGACGAATTGGCGAAAATCTCACGCCGCAACATAGCCACACGCGGCAAAAACAAATGGCCCAACGGCCTCGTATGCCTCAAAGGGGGCGAGATAGAGGCCGAGATGACAGGAACGCGCCTCCCCATATTGGAAGTGCCTATCTCAGACTACTTCTCAGAGGAGTTTTTCACTACCAAGAAGATAGTATACTGTAAATTATAACCGCTATGCTGGAGATAAAGACTTTCGTATTCAATCCGTTTGATGAGAATACATACCTCGCATGGGACGCTGAAACACGCGAGGCGATGGTGATAGACCCCGGCATGTATAATGCCGCCGAGCGGCAGGAATTTGACGACTTCATACACGCCAACGGCCTCACACTGACACATTTAGTTAACACACATCTGCACCTCGACCACACATGGGGCAACGACCACATAACCGATACCTACAATCTAAAGACCGAAGCCAACAGCGGCGACAGTATGCTCGGTGCCCGCCGGCGCGAACAGGCTCAGATGTTCGGCATGAATCCCGACGCACTCCGCCCGCTTAATGTTGAAGTGGATCTGCGCCAAGACGATGTCATAAAGTTGGGGACACTGGACTTCACCGTGCTGCATGTACCCGGGCACTCTCCTGGCAGCATAGCCCTGTACTGCAAGGAAGCCGGGGTAGTGTTCAGCGGCGATTCACTTTTTGAACGCAGCATCGGACGCACCGACCTCCCGGGAGGGGACTACCGCCAACTCATCAATGCCATAGCCGACCAGCTGCTGCCATTGCCCGGTGAAACCGTCGTATATCCCGGTCACGGACGGTCCACGACCATAGCCGACGAGGCGGCTTTCAATCCATACCTGTAATAGTGGGTCAGAGGACAGGTGCGGTTAGCGGTTGAGGACGCACGAGCCGTGCGTCCCTACAATTTGCTGGATGTGGTCAACGTAACGGCGGATGCACCAGGGTGCATCCCTACATAATTCCGCATATCATACCATCGTGTGGCGATGACTACGGCTTACGCCGCCAGCCCCTGCAGGGCTGACCGCTCGGACTCTGCTTTGTGACGGGGCTTGCGACCCGCCCTACTGTTTTTACGCTCCTGCGGAGCTTTAACGGAAGCTGATCCCCCTACTGTATACCATCAGGCAGGTCGGGAGTGGCACCTGTTATGCCTATGCCAAAGAGGGCGAAATCATAGACGACAGGGTCTTCGGGACGGAAGTCGCGCAGCAACGCCGTCAGCTCCATGACCGCCTTACGGTCATTGGCTTTACGCTCGAGCAGACCCAACGCCCGCGCCTGATTGCCGACGTGGACATCCATTGGGATGAAAAGCTGCGAGGGCTTGATGACATCCCAGCACCCCATATCAACGATGCCGTCATTTCTGACGAGCCAACGCAAAGCCATATTGACACGTTTGAGAGCCGTAGAATCAAGATTCTGGGGCAGACACCGGCTGTCGCCTACACCTCCGTTGGCTTCACATATGCTCTGGTTCAGCCCAGCCACAAGATGCCACGACGGAGTTTCGCTGGCACTTATATGGATATGACGTGCAAAGCCTTGCAGACTGCCGTGGGCGGCGTATATATCCCTGAGACCGCGCATGTAGCGACGCAGGTTTTCGACAAAAAACGTGCGGTGGATATTACCATCGGGCAAATCCTCATACGCTTTATCCATCAGGAACTCATACGGCTCACCGCCCATCATCCCTATCAGCCTCTCACAGTCACGGCATATCATCTTACGGTTACCCCAAGCGATAGTCGAGCAGAGCAAAGATACAATCTCGCGGTCTTCAAGCCGTGAAAAACGGCGTGGAAACTGCACCGGGTCATTGTCGGCGAACTCAGGCACGTTGTACATCGCAGCCTGATGGTCCAAAAAACAGCGCAACCTCTCCATCACGGAGGGATTGCGCTTCATTATTCTACTTATGTAGCCCATAGGAGAATCGAACTCCTCTTTCAAGAATGAAAATCTTGCGTCCTAGCCGATAGACGAATGGGCCAACTTGCCTGTCCCGGTTATCTCAAGAAAGCACGGCTCTGCGAGAGATACTGGCCGGAATGGTTTTATGTTTTCGGTTAGGTGCTTAGTCTGAGTTAAATCGGATTAAGCAGAGAGCTTGTTGATGTGACGGGCGAGCTTGCTCTTGAGGTTGGAAGCCTTGTTCTTAGAGATGGTCTTCTTGGCTGCAAGACGGTCAAGCATAGATACAACCTTCGCATAACGCTCCTGAGCTTCAGCCTTGTCGGTAAGCTTGCGGAGGGCGCGGACAGCGTTACGGGCAGTCTTTGCATAGTAACGGTTGCGGAGGTTGCGTGTCACAGTCTGACGGATTCTCTTTTCAGATGATTTATGGTTTGCCATCGTGGAAAATCGTGATTTTTTTGTAGCTTGTGTGTTGTTTTATTTTGATTAAGTAGCCCATAGGAGAATCGAACTCCTCTTTCAAGAATGAAAATCTTGCGTCCTAGCCGATAGACGAATGGGCCAACACTGTCGCTCTGGTCAAGCACCAAAAGCGACTGCAAATATACGGGCAAATATCCGAATACGCAAATTTATTAACATCCTTTCACGAATTTACAGCTTTTAGCTCGTATTTACGCCATGATCATACAGCATCGGCCAACCGCCGGAGAAGGCTTATCTTCTGCCACTGGTCATCTTCAAGGAAAGCCGTAGTGCTTATCGACGATGATTCGCGTTTAAAGCCGCCTATGACTGTGATGCCCCTAAGACTGTCGCCTATCACCTGCCGGGCAGCCCGGATTTTAGCGGCAACTTCATCCATATTTTCAAGCTGCGGAGACCTGCCGTCGACCACACCGATTACCAACCGCTTGCCAGCCGGCAGATGTGAAATTATGGACATGACACTGTCCTCGGAGCCGTCAGGCATATCAAGGATGACCGTAGGCACGTTGCTATGTCCGAAGACAATTTGTGAAATCGCGCCACAGTGCCGCGAAGCCATCTCACGGCTGACACCTACTTCAAGCCGCTTGACATACAGCATTATATCCAAACCGGCAGGGAGCTGCTGCAAAGCCTCGTCGTTGACACGCCGGAGACTGCTCGTGAGCTGGTGCAGGTCATAGCCCGCCTGCAAGATACGCTTGAGGCCGTCGCGGTGGCACAGCATCCTCCACGAGCGATCCTCCAAGATGATATGCCGGCAACCCAGTCCGTAAAATTTCAAAATGGTCTCATTATAGGTCCGGCTAATGTCGCCAAGAAGCCTGTTGAAGTCCGAATAAACCGACTTCCAAGTGCCGTCCTGCATCAGCAGCCACAACAAGAAATGGGCCGGAGCCGGCAAAAGCACAGATGTCTCTACTCCGGCAGGAGCCATGGAGGCCAGATCCATGTACTGCGAGAAAAACGGATGTGCGTCATTGAATCCGATTGTCCCGGTTATACACGGAACAGGATGATGCAAATCGCAATCCTGATATATGTGGCCGCTTTCGATATAGCGCCGCTCTACGCCATCCAATCCGAAATAGAAATCGAAGTCCCACTGTGTCCGCGTGATGCAGCCATCACTCACTATCTGCAGTCCGGCCTCGGTCTGCCGCCTCACCAGATCCCGCAGACATTCCGTCTCTACTTCATGTAGCTGCTCTGACGACACATCGCCCGACTGCAACCGACGTCGAGCATCAACCAACCTTTGCGGAAACATAAACTTTCCGCAAGCCATATATGATATTCCTGTTTTATTCATATTCCGAGAAGCTATTGAACTGATTTTAATTGAAACACAACGTCGTCATGCATCAATGCGAATATACTAAATAACTCGCAAAAATCAGTTATCAGGGAGGATTCTTTATGATGACCATGCCATGCACCACACCTGACACGGCTTACAGAGGCATGTTGCCATGTTTTTTCGGCGGATTAACCTCGCTCTTGTTCTGGGTCATCTCCAATGCGTCAAGGATACGGTTACGGGTGTCGCGAGGTAAAATTATCTCATCGATATATCCTTTTTCGGCCGCACGCAAAGGATTGGAGAACAACGCCTTGTAATCATCCACCGCATGCTGGCGCTCATCGCCTTCGGCCTTACGGTGCAGGATATTGACCGCACCGTCGGCACCCATGACCGCAATCTCCGCACCCGGATAAGCCATGTTGACATCGCATCCCGACTCCTTGGACGACATCACTATGTATGCGCCGCCATAAGCCTTGCGTGTTATGAGCGTAATCTTCGGGACGGTAGCCTCGGCATAAGCATACATTATCTTCGCTCCGTGGCGTATTATGCCTCCGTATTCCTGATCCTTGCCCGGAAGGAAGCCCGGGACATCCTCAAATGTGACGACAGGGATATCGAAGCAGTCACAGAAACGGATGAAGCGCGCAGCCTTGTCAGAGGCATCGATGTCAAGTACACCGGCAAGATGCAGAGGCTGATTGGCCACGATGCCGACCGTGCGCCCTCCGATGCGTGCAAATCCTACTATTATGTTTTTGGCAAATCCAGCCATGACCTCAAAAAGATAACCTTCATCGACCACCTCCTCTATGAGTTCTTTCATATCATAGGGTATATTCGGGTCTTCGGGGATAAGCGTGTCGAGCTTCGGACACTCGCGCTTGGCGGTGTCGTGGGTGTCGCGCATGGAGCTGTCCTCCATGTTGTTCGACGGGATAAAACTTATCAGCTCGCGAATCATCATGAGGGTTTCCTCCTCGTCGCGGCCCACAAAATGCGCCACACCGCTGACGGATGTATGCGTCGTAGAGCCTCCGAGTTCCGACTTGGAAATTTCCTCATGGGTGACAGCCTTGACCACATCGGGTCCGGTGACAAACATGTAGCTCAAATCCTTCACCATGAAAATGAAATCGGTAAGAGCCGGCGAATAACATGCACCCCCGGCGCATGGCCCGAGAATGGCGGAAATCTGCGGGATGACACCCGAAGCTTTCACGTTCTGGTAGAATATCTCGGAATAACCACTGAGGGCGTTGACCCCCTCCTGTATGCGGGCGCCCCCGGAGTCGTTGAGCGCGATGATAGGGGCACCGTTTTTCAGTGCGAGTTTCTGGAGCTTCACTATCTTGGACGCATTGGCACGTCCGAGCGACCCTCCGTTGACAGTGAAATCGAAAGCGTAGACATACACTATGCGACCGTCGATTTTACCATACCCGGTCACTACGCCGTCGCCGGGATAGCGTTTCTTATCCATGCCATAGACATTGCAATCGTGCACCACAAACTTGTCGGTCTCCACGAATGTGTCATCGTCAAGCAGAAGTTCTATGCGTTCACGCGCCGTTTTCTTTCCGGCGTTGCGTTGGCGTTGTATGGCTGCCTGTCCTCCGCCGTTTTCGGCAGCAAGCGACAGTGATTGAAATTCAGAGTTATTCATTTTGTTGCTTATTCTGTACGTTTTCCTACTTATCTGTACGTTGGAATGAAATCAAAAGCTGGTTTGTGAGGACTGCATCACCCTCTTTGACCGCCACGGTCTCCACAGTGGCATCCTGCGAAGCCGTATAGGTGGTCTGCATCTTCATGGCTTCAATCACGAGAAGCGGCTCGCCTTTGTGTACCTCCGAGCCTGACTGCACGAGTATCTTGACTATCTTTCCGGGCATCGGGGCGAGTATGGCCTCCTGCGATTCGTCGTCATCGTCCGACTCTCCGGGACGGATGTATTTCTTACGCGGACGGCTTAGAGATATGTCAAACCTCTGGAAATCGGTGGTGATGACATAGTCCGAATCGTTGTTGCGGACTATCTCCGCATTAAATGAATGTCCGTCATGGAGTATGGAGCAGAATCCGTTTTCACTCAATATGACATCCACATCTACCGGACGTCCGTCTATCTTAAGGCTGACACGGTCGCCGTCCTTGCTCACGAGTTCTATATCGCGTTCCTTTCCGTTGATTTTTGCAATCATGATGTTGAACTGATTTAAACTTGTTTCAAAATATTAATCACAGGACCGATTTAGATTCGCAGCACACCTTTCTGCTTGGCAAACATGCGCCACCGGCTTATTGGGCGGTTATCCACGTCGGGGATAGCCGGGGAATTTTTGTTCACGATATAGTCTATATACGCGGCTATGAGAGCCACATCCTCGGTGTCACGGGCATTTTCAGCAGGCATAAGCGCCTCGGTATTATCCTGAATGAAATGCGTCGTATAGCGTCCGCGCACAAATTCGCGCACATCCATGATGCGCCGCAGATAGTCTATGTTGGTCTTTATGCCTGTTATTTTATATTCATACAGCACACGCCGCATACGCTCGAGAGCATACTGACGTGTCGTAGCCCACACGACCAATTTCGAGAGCATCGAATCGTAGTATATCGGCACCTCGTATCCGTCATAGATAAAACTGTCGATACGGACACCGATACCTTGGGGATTGCGCACCGAGTGGATTATCCCGCAGGTAGGGATGAAATTATTGTCGGGGTCTTCGGCGCAGATACGGCACTCTATGGCATGTCCTCGCGGCTTGATTTCCTCCTGGCGGTACGACATGGGCAGGCCTGACGCGATTTTTATCTGCTCTTTCACCAAATCCACTCCCATTACCTCTTCTGTGACAGGATGCTCAACCTGCAGACGGGTGTTCATCTCAAGGAAATAGAAGTTCATGCCGGCATCTACAAGAAACTCCACCGTGCCGGCGCCGACATACCCCACAGCCTTGGCCGCTTTTACAGCTATGTCGCCCATAGCGGCGCGGACTTCTTCGGAAATAAACGGCGAAGGGCACTCCTCCACTATCTTCTGATGACGACGCTGTACCGAACACTCGCGGTCAAGAAGATGTATCACTTTACCATGCTTATCGGCAAGCAGCTGAATCTCTATATGGTGGGGCGACTCGATGTATTTCTCCACATACACCTCATCGTTGCCAAACGACGAACGCGCCTCCGACCGTGCTTCCTCAAAAGCTTCAAGCAGCGACGCTTCATCCTCCACCAACCTCATGCCCTTGCCTCCGCCTCCGGCTGTGGCTTTGAGTATAACCGGGAAACCGATGGCTCGGCATCCTTCTATCAGGCCCTCGCCGCCGTCCGACACTGTCATGCCGGGTACTACCGGGACACCAGCGGCTATCATCGCCTCGCGTGCAGAGATTTTGTCACCCATCACACGTATGCTATGGCTGTCAGGACCGATGAATGTTATGCCGTTTTTGCTGCACATGTCGGCAAATTCGGCATTTTCACTCAGAAAACCATAACCCGGATGTATGGCATCCGCGTTGGTTTCTTTGGCTGCTCCTATTATCTTTGACTGGTTGAGATAGCTGTCAGCCGGCGCAGGGTCGCCTATACAGACGGCTTCGTCGGCATAGCCGACGTGGAGCGACGCACGGTCAGCATTGGAATAAACTGCGACAGTGGCAATCCCCATCTCCTTGCACGAGCGCATGACACGCATCGCGATTTCGCCACGATTGGCTACAAGCACTTTGCGTATCATATTCCAGCCTGGTTCTTTATATATTTGGGATTGCAGGCACACGTATAAAAGCCGCTACGAAAATCGGACAGGCAACCCTCGCAAATCGGTATTCCATAATTCAGGACTATATAGCCCAACTGTAAGTTGTCAAGGGCGGTCTGACGGTCCACCCACTCGGCAATGCCGGTCGTTTCAGGATAGAAATCCTTTTTGCACCTCGGACATTTCATTTTATAGCAAATGTTAAAAAAACTATTAGGTGGAAAAAGATATTGCAACGACCTGATTGTTTCCGACACTACACGGCAATATGGCCGGCCTGTCTACAGACATGCCGGAACAATTTCTTTCACGCTGACGCACGAGCGCACGGAAAGACATGTGCCGTCGGAAATAACATTCATTGTTTCAAAATCTAATCCACGAGATTGATGAAAACAGTTTGTCGCATGGCAGGTCTCCTGGCTTGTCCCCGTGTACCGACAGCCTTCTCGGCCCTCTCTCGGACCAATGGCACACCTCCTTGCAGCGGAGGGTCGGGCACGTTTCGGGATGGGACTCACAGTAGCGGGTCTGCTCAGGGTTCTCACCTGATTCCCTTTTAAGGCGGTGTCGATTGTTACCGCCACCTATGCGGATGCAAATTAACGAAATTTTTCTTGAATAAACAACAATCTATCACGCCGCGTCCACAATTATACGCAATTACACACCCGCTAAATCACATTTATGAGATTTTATGCGTATTTTTGCAGGGATTAATCCACACGAGCCGGAAATGAAAGACATGATATTAAATAAGGAGGTGACCGAGCGGGCCGTATTAGTCGGCCTCGTAACCCCTGCGCAGAGCGAAACCAAGGCCAAGGAGTACCTCGACGAGCTGGAGTTTCTCGCCGACACTGCCGGAGCAGAGACGGTCAAGACATTCACCCAGAAGCTCGACTACCCCAACCCGCGCACATTCGTAGGCAAAGGCAAATTAGAGGAGATACGGGAATACATTGAAGCCAACGACATAGGCATGGCTATATTCGACGACGACCTGACAAGCAAGCAGGTCAGCAACATAGAGTCAGAGCTAAAGGTAAAAATCCTTGACCGCACAAGCCTCATCCTCGACATTTTTGCCAAGCGCGCACAGACCGCCAATGCAAAGACACAGGTCGAACTGGCGCAATACCAATATCTGCTGCCCCGCCTCACCCGTATGTGGACACACCTCGAGCGTCAGCGTGGCGGCATAGGCATGCGCGGCCCCGGCGAAACGCAGATAGAGACCGACCGCCGCATCATACTCGACCGCATCTCGCGCCTGAAAGAGGAGCTGAAAAGCATCGACAAGCAGAAGTCCATACAGCGCAAAAACCGTGGCAAACTGACACGTGTGGCTCTGGTAGGCTACACCAACGTAGGCAAATCCACGCTTATGAACCTCCTCAGCAAGAGCGACGTGTTTGCCGAAAACAAGCTCTTCGCCACCTTGGACACCACCGTCAGGAAAGTCACCATCGAGAACCTGCCGTTTCTGCTCACCGACACCGTAGGGTTCATACGCAAACTGCCCACGCATCTTGTCGATTCGTTTAAATCGACCCTCGACGAGGTGCGCGAAGCCGACATATTGGTGCATGTGGTGGACATCTCCCACCCGACATTCGAGGACCAGATTGACGTTGTCAACAAGACGCTCAACGACCTCTGCAAAGGGGCTGAGAAGCCTGTCATCATGGTGTTTAATAAAATCGACGCATTCACCTACCAGCCCAAAGACGAGGACGACCTCACTCCACGCACCCGCGAAAACATCTCCCTTGACGAACTCAGGGCCACCTGGATGAACCGTATGAACGACAACTGCGTATTCATCTCCGCCAAAGACGGGACAAACATCGAAGAGCTGCGCCGCATCCTCTACGACAAGGCGAGGGAGATACATCTGTCACGGTTTCCCTACAACGACCTCCTATACCAGAAATACGACGAAGAAGAACTCAGGTGATACAGCAACCTATCAGTTACAATTTTGGCTGTGTAAATAATAAGGTGCGCCCCCAGAAGTTAATCCAAAAAACTTTTGAGGGCGCAGTTCTAACATTGGCGCAGACTCAACGTAAATCTATCGTCACCGAACCATGTATTTGTGACCGTCGTAGATATATATGCCTTTAGGAAGATTATCTAACGCCTCAGCCACCGGAACATTACGGCGTATACAAACTCCCTGCATATTGTAGACATCGACTTGTACGCCATCCAAATCTCTGGATTCATGGACCACGCCATCTATAGAGGAAGGATCTACTGTATAGTTCCAATAGATTGCCTGCCGAGGGCTACCACTGACACCATCCGACATATCCAGATACACATAATAAGCAAGAACCTCCCCATTATGCCCGACATGCTCTCCCGGCAACAGATATGCTCCTGTACCCCCATCCTTGTTGTCTGCACGCCATGCAGTCCCGACTCCTGCAGCCACGGTTTCACAGGAGGCATCATACCACTCCTGCACCCAGTTGCCGTCACGAGTCTCCGAGACCATGTTGTATGCCTCCTGTGTGGCACTACCGGCTTTGTCGCCTGAATCCGTAATACAAGCCACCGTATTCGGAGCAAATATCTCTCCTGGCCTCGGGAAATACTGCTTGCCTGAGTTGACCGACTGCCATGGATTGCTTTCTGTCACACTCGTTGGCAACACAGTGATAAACCTATATCTCATCACATCGGTTGCAGCCGTATTAGATGCCTGTGCAATAAACTGGACATTCTCCCACACCATCGTGGTATAAGCATTCGTGGCCGACGGTGTTATTTCACACAACGGAGTGCCAGCCCCCACTGACTTAGTATACCCCGGATGGCGGACATCCTCCACCTTGGCCAGCAGCTTAACAGGATTCCAGTCAATATCTTTGATAGCACCTATGATATAAGGCTCGGCAAAAGTGGTTATATCTACCTCTCCAGGCTTCTCTGTAGCCACATTCTGCCTAACCACAGACAGCTCTCCATCATTATTGTAAACCGGAAGTTCTGAACCTGAAGCTTTAATGGCACATAGCGTAGTCGCCCCTCCCTGAAGCACAGCCACATTTTCAAAAGTCCCATGAAGCCCCGTCACTGTAGTAGTCACAGATTGATGTACTCCATAACGGTCAGTAAAGGTCATAACCACCGTGTATGACTGCTTGTCAGGCTCATATACCGACATCGGCTTGATTGTGAAATCCACTTTGCCTGCAAACGAAGATATAGCAGTCCCCACACCTTCTATTTCAAGCGACGGCGGAGTCCCTGCCTGTGTTGCTGACATGATAAAATCGCCGTTCCAATTATCTCCACTCACATCTGGACGGAACTTAAGTTGGCAGTTATAATAGATGTGGTTTTGGTTTGTACTGCCCTGAGGTATCTGTATAGCACAGTTGGCTCCAGGATGGGACATCTTACGCCACTCTGTAGAATTCATGAAATATGCACCCCCACCACACCCTGCAGGCGCGTTCTGTTCGCTGGTACCCCATATATATTCATTACGGTCATTGTCGGTGGTCTCAAAATATGCCTTGGAATAAATTTTCCACTCACCTCTTAGCACTGGCACATCGCAAACATAACAGCTATCCTCTTCCATGCAGTAAAGTGGGATAAGCTTCCTCTCAGTAAACAAATCTAAGTAATAATCCGCATCCAACGGACTGGGGATATTACTGGCTACGTAATTGTCCTGAATATAATCACGGATAAACTGAACCACCTCTTCAGGCGTATGGTCGTTAGGGTCGTATACCGACCTGTCTGCATTGAACACTGGCGGTATATCATCCTCACTTATCGTAGCATTGACCGAGATAGCGACAGACACCAGTGACAGGACAAAGAGTAAATATTGTCTCATGATAGTAATTAATTATATTAAGTAAAATATCTGCAATAGATAGAGCCACGATTGCACAGACTGAGATGTCTACTCTTTACCGATATGGACTAAAGCCCGTGACCTCCAAGTCATCGCCCCGTACTCGTATATAATAACACTTACCGCATTCTATGGTTTTGAACATCCATAATCCCACACGAGATACACAGCCCGACAAGGATGCCCACAACAGATTGCGGATATCGGAAATAATGCTTAATTTTGTGCATTGTTCGTTACTTGCGGATACATGGCCTGTATCCGTCTACTTAATGGAATCTCATATTAACATTACCGGAGAATGAAATCGGCCGACAAAAAAATCAAGACACCTCTGGTCCGCAGACTTATACCCATGATGTGGGTATGTTTCGGCCTTGCCATAACTGCCGTCATCGTACTGCTCTCCCTCATATATAACGGAGTCATAGGATACATGCCCGACATTGAGGAACTTAAGAATCCCCAAGACAAATTTGCGTCCGTGATATACTCAGCAGACGGTCAAGAGCTCGGCCGTTTCTTTCGCAATACAGGCAACCGTGTATATGCCGACTTCGACGAGATTTCGCCTTATGTCACCGACGCTCTCATAGCCACTGAAGACTCCCGGTTTCGCGAGCACTCCGGCATAGATGCGCGTGCCCTGATGCGCGTAGCCACGAAGACACTCCTTATGGGACAAAAGAACGCTGGCGGAGGGTCAACCATCACCCAGCAGCTCGCCAAGCAGCTTTATTCGCCCAAAAGCAGCAACATTCTGAGCCGCGCCATGCAGAAACCTATAGAGTGGATGATTGCGGTAAAGCTCGAGCGGTATTACAGTAAAGATGAGATCATTAAGATGTATCTCAACCAGTTCGACTTCTTGTATAATGCTGTCGGCATCAAGTCGGCAGCTTGGGTGTATTTCGGCAAACTGCCTTCTCAGCTCAACATACAGGAAGCCGCCATGCTCGTAGGCATGGTCAAAAACCCATCGTTATACAACCCTGTACGACATCCCGAACGCACCCGTGAACGTCGCAATGTGGTCTTTGACCAGATGCTGGCAGCCGGGATGCTCACCGAGGCAGAAGCTGACTCGCTCAAAGCCCTCCCTATCGAATTGGACTTCCACAGAGTGGACCACAAAGCCGGCCCGGCTCCATATTTCCGCGAAGAACTGCGGCGTATGCTCCGCGCAAAATACCCTGTCAAGAGCGAATATGCCTCGTGGGAAATGCAGAAATATTCCGACGACTCTCTGCAATGGGCCACTAACCCACTGTATGGATGGGTGGAGAAAAACCCCAAGCCTGACGGCAGCCGCTACGACATATACAATGACGGACTTAAGATATACACCACTCTCGACTCGCGGATGCAGCAATATGCCGAGGAGGCCGTTCAGGAACACCTCGGTGCCTATCTGCAACCTGCATTCTTCCGCGAAAAGCGTGGCAACAAATACGGGCCATATACAGGCAACCGCGCCGAAATCAGCGAGATACGCCTCAACCACCTTATCAAGGTGGCTATGAAGCAAACCGAGCGTTACCGGGTCATGAAACTTGCCGGCAACAGCAGGGAGGAAATAGACGAAGCCTTCCGTACACCCCGCGACATGAAAGTATTCAGCTATGCTGGCATAGTCGACACAGTGATGACCCCCATGGACTCGCTCCTCTATCACAAGTCATTCCTGCGCACAGGCTTCATGGCCATGGATCCCAAGACCGGGGCGGTCAAAGCATATGTAGGCGGCCCGAGCTTCCCGTTTTTCCAATACGATATGGTATCGACGGGTCGCAGACAGATTGGTTCGACCGTTAAGCCTTTCCTCTACACATATGCCATGGAGGAGGGGTTCACCCCTTGCGACATGTTCTCCAATACCCAGCCAGTAATCACCGATGAAGCCGGCAATGTATGGATGCCACGCAATGCGAGCAGGGCGCGTGTAGGAGAAATGGTGAATCTGCGATGGGCTCTGACCAATTCAAACAACTGGATATCAGCACGTCTCATCAGCGAGCTATCGCCTACTGAACTTGTCAGGCATATGCACAACTTCGGCATCAATTCACGCCTTGACCCAGTGATGTCGCTCGCGCTCGGTCCGTGCGACGTGTCGGTACAGGAAATGGTCAGCGCATATACAGCATTTGCCAACAAGGGAATGCGTGCAGCTCCCATGTATGTCACCGCTATAGCCGATGCGCAAGGCAATATCATCAGCGAATTTACGCCCCGATATACCGAAGTCATAAGCGAAAAAGCATATTATAAGATTCTCTCTATGCTGATGAACGTGGTTAGCGGCGGTACCGGCTCTCGTGTGCGCCGTGCACCCTACAACATCACGGCGGAGATGGGAGGCAAAACAGGTACGACCAACTACAATGCCGACGGATGGTTTATGGGATTTACCCCAGAACTCGTAGCCGGCACATGGGTGGGCGGAGACGAACGTTACATCCATTTCAACACCATGGCCTACGGACAGGGAGCCGCAATGGCTTTACCAATCTACGGACTGTTTATGAAGAAAGTCTATGGCGACAAATCTCTTCCATACAGCCAGTCCACCAAGTTTGAGTTCCCAGCTGACATAGACCTCTGTGAGAAAGAATATTTCGGCGAAGAAGATTTGTCTGATGCCGACAACAATGCAACAGAAACTTCTATTGAGGGCATATTTGACTAATCGCACGTCAGCAGCTCTCCCCGACCACAATACAATCATTGAATTTCATGATACACTTAGCCTCCATACTCCGAGCATCGAAACGCTCTGTCATTATGATTATGGCCGTAGTCGCTATCGGACTAACAGCCTTGGCATCCCCTGTCACAGAGCTGCCCATTAAAGACATCAACGGTAAAAAATACTATTATTATAAGGTAGTCAAAAAAGAGACGCTTTATTCCCTCAGCCGTAAGCTCGGGTTGTCACAGGAGCAGATTATATTTTACAACCCTACCGTCTATGACGGACTTAAAGCTAACGACATCCTGTATTTTCCAGCCGAAGATTTCACAGACGGCGTACCGACACCGTCAACACAACCATCCGACAACGCGGACTCCGGCTCAGACAGCGGCAACGTAACCGCCAAAACCGACATCAACTCTCAGTCCTCCACACAGACAGTGACACACGATGTTGTCAAAGGAGAAACCATTTACGGCATCTCGCACCGCTACGGCATCACGACCGAGCAACTCATGGATGCCAATCCTGCCATACGTTCAGGTCTCAAAGCCGGCATGTCGCTCATCATACCGTCACCTGACGACGCGCCGGAGACCAACCACGAGATAGTACGCAATGTCGAGTCGCAGATACACGCCCAGCGCAAACGCGATGCATCGAGCATCGACATCGCTGTTCTGCTGTCGTTTGACCTTGATGCACCTAAGAAAGACCGTGATGCACAGTACAGTCTGGAGTTCTACAAAGGTTTTCTGCTTGCCGTGGACACACTGCGTGAATTAGACCGTCCGATACACATAACCACTTATGACGTAGGCAGTTCGGATTCCACACTCAAAAGCATCCTCGACCGCGCGGAGATGAAGCACATGCAGGTCATAATCCCTCCGGTCGATATAAAAGGAGGATTAGAGATGGTAGGTGAATATGGACGTGCCAACGATGTAATGGTATTCAATATCTTCAATGTACGCGACAAGAGCTATCTGACCAATCCGGCTATGATGCAGGCCACTGTCCCTCAGGAAGTCATGTATGCCAAAGCGGTTGAAGGATTCATGGGCAAATACAAAAACCACACACCCGTGCTTCTCGTCAAAGAAGGACAGAGCGACCGCAACCAGTTCATGACAGACATCAAGGCACGACTGACCGCTGACGGAGTGCAGTTTGTGTCCATCCCCTACACAGGCGACCTGACAATCGAAGCCTTATCCTCTCTGTCAGACTCTGAGGACTATGTATTTGTACCGACCCAAGGCTCACAGCGTGACATCAACAGGACACTCGATGCGCTACTCAAGTTTAAGGAGAACAGCACAGGCGACCTAACCATGTTCGGCTATCCCGAATGGATTACATACCGGGGCGAGACTCTTGAAAACCTGCACAAACTCAACGCCACATATTACTCACGCTTTGTCGATGATAGCGACGACCGCTACACCAAACACGTCATGGCATCGTACAAAGAAAAATACGGCACACAGATAAGCCCATCTATACCACATCCGGGCATAATGGGTTTCGACTGCGGTATTTTCCTGCTGCGGACGTTAAAGTCCAATAACGGAGATTTATCGATTGAAGCACCTTCGTATCAAGGGGTACAACACGGGTTCAAGTTCCGCAAAGCATCAGACAGTGCCGATGCCGGATGGTATAACGAGCGGATAATGCTTATCAATTACCGTCCCAGCGGCAACGTGGACTATCAGGATTTGTAAGCTTAATCCTCATGCAGAAACCGCATATACTAAAATCCGTAGCCTCGGTGGCCATTACTGCCGTAGGGTTAATGCTGCCGACATCGGCTGAAGCCCAGAGAACATACCGCTCTGATTTTTCGATCGGAGCAAAAGCCGGTGTCACCATGTCAAATGTATCCTTCATGCCCAAGGTGCCTGAATCGATGATTATGGGGTGGACTGCAGGAGCTGTGGTGAGATATACCGAAGAGAAGCACGTCGGTGTAGTCGGCGAAATAAACATCAGCCAACGAGGGTGGAAGGAGAGCTACGACCCTGGGCAGGAGTTCTCGTTCAGCCGCCAGCTGACATATGTAACCATACCGGTGATGACGCATATCTTTTTCGGACCGAAAAAATTCAAGTGTTTCATCAACCTCGGGCCGGAGGTCGCTTTCATGATTGCCAACAGCACTAAAGCAAACTTCGACTACAATAACATAACTACTGTAGACGGATTCCCTGTCTCATCACGCCAGACCGAACAGATGACCATGCCCATCAAAAACAAGATAGACTATGGTATCACGGCCGGCATCGGAGCTGAGTGGAAAATCAACCGACGCAACAGCGTCATGATTGAAGCCCGCTACTATTTCGGACTCGGCAACCTGTTTGACTCTGACAAAAAAGCGACGTTCTCATCCTCGCGTCCAAGCTCGATAGAAGTAACCGCCGGCTATATGTTCCGCATCAAATAGTCACGCATCTACACGGTTTAGAAGAAATTTGACTGTTTTCCCGATTTTTTATTGGCAAATACTTGCACACTACCAAGAAACTCTATATATTTGCAACATCATTAGACTATTCGCAGACATTAATGTATAACGCAATTACATCAGTCAATCGTTGGTGGCGCATCGGTGATAAACATCGATGGCAATCATGTGTGTATACAAACTGACGACCGGCTGACTGCAAACGTCTGACATAAACATAACAACTTCATCACGAAGCCATCGAGTAAACACTACTTGATGGCTTCGCTTTTTTTATCTGTATATTTTTCACCCCACCTCCATAATAATTATGAAAAAATATCAACGACTACTACCCATCGACACCAACGGCTATTACGGACGCTTCGGAGGCGCATATATCCCCGAAATACTGCACCGCAATGTAAAAGAGCTCTGTGAAGCCTTTGACCGCTATGTCAACGATGACGATTTTATGAACGAGTTCGACCGGCTGATGCGCGACTATGTGGGCCGCCCTTCGCCCCTCTACCGCGCCAACCGTCTGAGCGAACAATACGGCACCAATATCTACCTCAAGCGGGAAGACCTCAACCACACCGGCGCACACAAAATCAACAACGCTATCGGACAGGCACTGCTCGCAAAGCGGATGGGCAAACGCCGTATCATTGCAGAGACCGGGGCCGGACAGCACGGCGTAGCGACCGCCACTGTATGCGCTCTGATGGGCCTGGAGTGCATCGTCTATATGGGCAAAACGGATGTCGAACGCCAGCAGCCCAACGTGCAGCGTATGCAGATGCTCGGTACCCGCGTCGAGCCGGTTACATCAGGCAACATGACCCTCAAAGACGCCACAAACGAGGCGATACGCGACTGGTGCTGCAATCCCGACAGCTATTATATCATCGGCTCTACCGTAGGACCGCACCCCTATCCTGAGATTGTCGCATATTTCCAGAGCATAATCTCAGAGGAGATGAGAGCGCAGCTCATGGAGATGACTGGCTCCGAACTTCCCGACTATGTGATAGCCTGCGTAGGCGGCGGCAGCAACGCAGCCGGAGCATTTTACCACTTCATCAACGAGCCTTCGGTCAAGCTGATTGCCGCCGAAGCCGCCGGGTTGGGAGCCGATACCGCCGAGACGGCAGCAACAATCTGTGCCGGGTCGGAAGGAATCATACACGGAGCACGTACCTACGTGATGCAGACCGCTGACGGACAGATTATCGAACCCTACAGCATCTCCTCCGGGCTGGATTATCCGGGCATAGGGCCGCTGCACGCATTTCTTGCCACATCAGGGCGCGCCGAAGTACTCCCCGTCACCGACCGCCAAGCTTTGGATGCCGCCTACAACCTCACACGCACTGAGGGCATCATTCCAGCTCTTGAAAGCGCCCATGCACTCGGAGTACTCGACCTGAAAAAGTTCCGCCCGGACGACACCGTCGTCATCAACCTTTCGGGACGCGGCGACAAAGACCTCCACACTTATCTGACATATATATAATATTATATACAGCGAAACTATGACCTGCAAAATACACATCAACAAGCGAATCATACCGGCCGACCTCGAAACCCCCGTCAGCCTGTATCTGAAAATCAGAGACCTGCACCCATCGTCGGCTCTGCTTGAAAGCTCCGACTACCACACCTCCTCCAATGCCATGAGCTATATCGGCGTAGAACCCACGGGGGCTTTCACCGTGCATGGCGAACGTATAATAACGACACGTCCCGACGGCTCAGGAGAAAATACCGCAGTCACGGATTGCGACGGTGTGGTACCGGCTTTTAATGCATACCTCAAAAGCTACAGTTTCAACGGCGAACCTGAAAGCGGCAACCTCCTGTTCGGGTTCACGGCATATGACGCAGTCCGCTACTTCGAGAAAGTGGACATCCGCCAGCGTGAAGACCGGTTCCGCTGCATACCCGACATGAAGTACATATTCTACCGCTACGTGATATGCCTCAACCACTACAAAAACGAACTGACCATATACGAGCGCATCCTTCCGGGTGAAACATCGGGAATCGACGAACTTATCAGCGTCATCCATAACAACAACATAGCACAGTATCCGTTCCAGCTCGTAGGCGAACCGACATCCCCTATCAGCGATGACGACTACATACATATGGTAGAGCGAGGCATCCGACACGCCATGCGTGGGGATGTGTTCCAGATAGTGCTGTCGCGCCGCCACGAACAACGCTTCAGCGGCGACGAGTTCAACGTCTACAGGGCATTGCGGTGCGTCAACCCATCGCCCTACCTTTTCTATTTCGATTTCAGCGATTTCCGTATGTTCGGCTCGTCACCAGAGACGCACCTACGCGTCAACGGCAACACCGCCTATATCGACCCCATAGCCGGCACATTCAAGCGCACAGGCGACGACCAGCGTGACAGCGGGCTGGCTGCGGCACTCCTCGATGACGAAAAGGAAAACGCCGAACACATCATGCTGGTAGACCTCGCCCGCAACGACCTGAGCCGCAGCGGAGGCCGTGTAAGCATAGACTTCCTGCGCCAGATACAGTACTACAGCCATGTCATCCACATGGTGTCACGGGTCAAAGCCACTCTGCCCGACGGAGCCGACACATTGCGGCTGTTTGCCGACACTTTCCCTGCCGGCACACTCAGCGGAGCGCCAAAAGTCAGAGCCATGCAGCTCATCAACGACATCGAATCACATTCGAGAGGAGTGTATGGCGGCTGCATCGGTGTCATCGGCTTCAACGGCGACCTCAACCAGGCCATCACCATCCGCAGTTTCCTCAGCATCGACCACACACTTTACAGCCAGGCCGGGGCAGGGATTGTAGCCCGCTCGGTTCCTGAAAACGAGCTTAAAGAGACTGCCAACAAGCTCGGAGCCTTACGCACAGCCCTCGTATATGCAAGCCAATTCGGACACTAATCCCACCTTACACCTTATTTAATATAGCCTTATATGCGACTCCTTATAATAGACAACTACGATTCGTTTACATATAACATAGTACATGCCATACGCTCTCTCGGCATCGAGCCAACCATCTACCGCAACGACATGATTGGCGTAGACGATGTGGCACACTATGACAAAATCATCATATCTCCGGGGCCGGGCATCCCTTCAGAGGCTGGGATTGTGCCGGAAATGCTGCAACGCTACTCGTCATCAAAGCCTATCTTAGGCATATGCCTCGGACATCAAGCCATAGGCGAATGTTTCGGCGCAAAACTCAAAAACCTGCCCACCGTGTACCACGGCATAAAGTCCTCGATTACTATCGACAAGCCCGACTACATGTTTGACGGCCTGCCTGACACAATCGACGTAGGCCGCTACCACTCATGGGTGGTATGCAAGGATGGTCTGCCCGACTGCCTTGAAGTATTGGCGACAAGCCCCGACGGAGAAATCATGGCATTGAGGCACCGCAACTACGACATACGCGGAGTGCAATTCCACCCCGAATCCATACTCACTCCCGAAGGAATCAACATATTACGCAACTGGATCAACCACTAACCATTAGCCACTAAAGCACAAGATGAAAGACCTGCTATATAAAATGTTTGAGCACAAAAGCCTGTCACGCGAAGAGTCACGACGAGTGCTGCTCAATATCGCCGACGGACGATACAACGATGCACAGCTGTCAGCGTTTATGACCGTATTTCTGATGCGCAGCATCACACAGGACGAATTGAGCGGATTCCGCGATGCAGTGCTTGAGCGGCGCAACCCCGTCAATCTTGACGACTACGAGGCCATCGACATCGTCGGCACCGGAGGTGACGGCAAGAATACATTCAACATCTCCACCGCCACATGTTTTGTCGTAGCGGGGAGCGGGCGCAAAGTGGTCAAACACGGCAACTTCGGAGCAAGTTCGGTATCGGGCGCATCAAATGTGATGATGCAGCACGGGGTCAAGTTCACCAACGACAACGACCTTCTGCGCCGTTCGCTTGACGAGAGCGGCGTGGCATACCTCCACGCACCGCTTTTCAATCCGGCACTCAAAAGTGTCGGTCCGGTACGTAAAGCACTCGCAGTGAGGACATTTTTCAACATGCTCGGTCCGCTCGTCAACCCCGTTATGCCGAAATACCAGCTGCTCGGTGTCTACAACCTTAAACTGCTGCGGCTGTATGACTACATAGCCCGCCAGCAGGGGGTGAACTGCACCGTGGTCCACTCGCTTGACGGCTACGATGAAATATCGCTGACATCACCATTTAAAGTAGCATCGGCCGACGGCGAAAGGCTCATGGATGCCTCCATGCTCGGACTCTCACAGGTACGCCAAAGCGACTTATACGGTGGCGACAGCGTGGAGGAAGCATCGGCCATCTTCGACCGCGTACTCGCAGGACGTGGCTCTAAAGAGCAAGCCGACTGCGTGATAGCCAATGCCGCTTTCGCGCTCAAGACCCTCGAACCAGCCATGTCATTAGCCGACGCAGTTGCCACAGCCCGCGAGTCGCTTGAAAGCGGCCGTGCACTCGAAGCCTTCCGCAGATTTGTAACAGTCAATTCCTGAAGCCATGGCAAACATACTTGACGAAATCATCGCAAACAAGCGTCGCGAGATAGATGCAGAGATTAAGCGCGTCGGCGGCATACCCGACATTAGCGGCAGCATGATGTCCCCTTCGATGAAGTCTGCACTTATCAACAGTCAGACCGGCATCATTGCCGAGTTCAAACGCCGCAGCCCTTCAAAAGGCGAGATACACCCCAAAGCCATGGTCAACGACATAATCCCAGGCTACGAACAAGCCGGAGCCGCCGCCTGCTCTGTGCTGACCGACACACCATACTTCGGCGGTTCACTGACCGACCTTGCCGTAGCATCATCATTGGTATCAATGCCGCTATTGCGTAAAGATTTCACCGTCAGCGAATTTCAGATAGCACAGGCTCGTCTATACGGTGCTTCGGCAGTACTGCTGATTGCAGCCGTCCTCTCTGCTGAAGAGATGCAACGGTTCACCCGATATGCCCATGCCAACGGATTGGAAGTACTCGTAGAAGTGCACAACGTAGCCGAACTCGACAAACTGCCGACGGATGCAGACATGGTGGGGGTCAACAACCGTGACCTCACGACTTTCCGCACCGACCCAACCCTGTCACTCCACATAGCATCCTTGCTCCCCGACAACGTGGTAAAAGTGGCAGAAAGCGGCCTTACTTCCATCTCTGAAGTCAACCGTCTGCGTGATGCCGGCTATCGCGGTTTCCTCATCGGAGAGACATTCATGCGCCACGACCACCCGGCTGATGCCCTCCGCCGGTTTCTGAGCAACGAATTATAACAATGATACGAGACAAAAAGCTCAAAATCTGCGGTATGCGCGATGCTGACAACATCCGGGAAATAGCGGCGTTGTCGCCTGATTACATGGGCTTTATCTTTTATGACAAATCGCCGCGCTCTGCCATAGGTATGCCGCAGAGCAACCTGTCGCTGCTGTCATCGGCCACACGCCCTGTAGGAGTATTTGTCAACGAATCCGCAGAGACAATCCATGCCATATGCAACGCCTACGGCATCGACACCGTGCAGCTCCACGGCGCAGAGACACCCCTTTTCTGCCGGGAACTCCAATCCCGTGGACTACACGTATGGAAAGCGTTCGGCCTTGATGACGGTTTCGACTTCAGCTTGCTGACACCCTACAAGGACACGGTGGAGATGTTTGTATTCGACACCAAGACCTCAGCGCACGGAGGCTCCGGGCAGCGTTTTGACTGGAAAATACTCGACCGTTACACGCTTGATGTACCTTACCTGTTGAGCGGAGGCATCGGACCGGAGGCATCCGATGAGGTATTGCGCTCATTCAGCAGACCTCATCTCGCCGGCATAGACCTCAACAGCCGTTTTGAATCCTCACCCGGCTTCAAAGACTCAGAAAAACTAACTAACTTTGTAATCACTTTGACAAAATGAACAGACTTAACACCCTTTTCAGCAACAAGAACAACGATATACTCTCTGTATATTTCACTGCCGGATTCCCCTACCGCGACTCGGCAGCCAGCATCATCAAGGCACTCGACAGTAAAGGTGTCGACATGATAGAAGTCGGCATACCATTCAGCGACCCTATGGCCGACGGCAAAACCATACAGAACAGCTCGACCATAGCCTTGCGCAACGGCATGACATTAGCCCTCCTGCTCGACCAGGTCAGGGAAGCCCGCCAATCATCACCCGATATACCCCTCGTATTGATGGGCTACCTCAACCCTATCATCCAATACGGCCCGGAGAATCTTTTCAAGACATGCAAGGAGATAGGTATCGATGCCCTTATTATCCCCGATCTACCATTTGCCGAATATCTGAGCGACTACAAGGAGATGTGCCGCAAATACGACATCCCCATGATAATGCTTATCACGCCCGAAACATCTGATGAGCGTATTCACCTGATTGACGAACACTGTGACGGATTCATATATATGGTGTCGGCTGCCGCGACCACCGGGACTCGCGACTCTTTCGGCGACGGGCAACATGCTTACTTCAACCGCATAGATGCCCTGCAACTCCAGCATCCGCGCCTGATAGGATTCGGCATCTCCAATCCCTCGACGTTTGCTGACGCTTGCGCCCACTCGTCAGGGGCCATCATCGGCAGCAAATTCATCAAATGCCTCGAAGCCCACCCTGATTCGCCCGACAAGGCTGTCGACGAACTTCTGTGCGCAATAGGAAAACGACAAAATGAATAAAAAAGGACTGTTTGCACTCGCCTTGGGCACCTTTGCCCTCGGCATCACTGAATTTATGACCATGGGCATCCTCGGCGACCTTGCCCATAGTATGAACATATCGATTGACAAGGCGGGGAGGTTCATCTCCGCCTATGCTTTGGGCGTATGCTTCGGCGCGCCGGCTCTGCTGTTTGTACGCAAGATGGACCTGCGGCGGCTGATGCTCTACCTTGCCGCCCTCATAACCGTCGGCAACGCCCTCGCCGCGTTTGCCCCGGGGTTCTGGACCCTCTGCATCGCACGGTTTCTATCCGGGCTGCCACACGGAGCATACTTCGGAGTAGGTGCCATAGTAGCCCGAAAACTCGCCTCCCCCTCCAAAGCTGTCAGCGCGGTATCGATGATGATAGCCGGTATGACTGTAGCGACGCTCGGAGGAGTTCCTTTAGGGACTCTCGTCAGCAATCTGCTATCATGGCGTGTGGCATATGTCATCGTAGCAGTATCAGGCATACTCAATTTCATAGCCATACGCTTCTGGGTCCCTCAAGTCGACAAATTGGAGGACTGCGGATTTAAAGGACAATTCCGATTCATGCGCACGCTGCCGCCATGGCTGATATTCGGTGGCATATTGCTCGGACAGACAGGTATATACTGCTGGTACAGCTTCATAGATCCCCAGCTCACCCTCGTCAGCGGATTCAGCCGCGATGCAATGTCGTGGCTGATGGTCATAGCCGGCTTCGGCATGTTTGCTGGCAATCTCATAGCCGGGCAACTCGCTGACCGCTTCAAACCAGCAGGAGTGGCAACATGTGTACAGGTCTGCGCCATACCCGTGCTGATACTATTTTACTTCTGTGCCGACATAAAAATCTGCTCCGTAGTGCTGATGATGCTCGGCACCGCCATACTGTTCGGTTCGGGCGGACCGCTGCAAAGCTCGATAGTAGGCTATTCACACGGTGGGGAAATGCTCGGAGCCGCCTGCATACAGATAGCCTACAACGCCGGCAATGCCATAGCGGCATGGCTCGGAGGCGAAATCATCAGAGAAACCGGCGACTACCTGTCGCCATCCATAGTCGGACTCCCCCTCATCGTCATAGGATCGTCGCTGCTGTTCTATCTCTACCGCCATTACGAACGCGTCAGGAGAGCCTGAAAGTCGCACACACCCGCCGGCGTATGATAACCATGCTCAGGATCGTAAGCACTGCCATGATGCCAACCATGGCAGTGAACGTGAGCCACAGAGAGGACGGCGATGCCTGCATCAACTCAAGTTGCGATGTCCACAACATCTGGGCAATAAAAACCACTGCCGCCGAGAGGCAGACAACCCCTGCATTGATGACAGTCACCATACGCACATATGCCTTGGATATATCTTCCGGAAAATATCCCAGCAGCATCAGATCATGTATTTTACGGCGGTTTTTCTGCAACAAGAGATATATACTCAGCACCAAGATGAAGAATGACAACAAGGTGATGACCACTCCGATAGCCACTACCACAGATGTGGTCAGACGCAGGAAAAATGTCAACTGACCCGACTGGCTGACATCTCCGCCTTGCTCATAACCCTTATCTGACAGGTATGACCTTATCGCCGGGTCGGCTTTGTCCGATACCTTCACTATCAGACGTGACGGCGACTGCGCAGTTTCCGGCTTGGAGCCGAATCGACGGTTAGCCTCCTCAAGAAACGCCTCCGGGACGGCGATGGTGTTGAGCCGCGACGAGAAACCTACGATACGCGCATCTACCGTAGCTTCGTCACCATTGCCGCTCAACGACAGTTTCAGCGGCAGCATCCCTATCATGGATTCGCTCAGTTGAGGCATACCGTGGGAAGCCGCATAACCGAAGTTATATAGAGCGAGATAGTCCTTGGGGATGATGATAGGCACGATACCGCCCCTCTGCGGGTCATAGTCCCATTCGCGTGGAGTTATATCAAAAAATTCATCGGGAATCGTCTCAAGAAACAGCGACGTAGACAGCCGTCCGCCACCAAGCGAAGCCGATGCGTTGACGTTAAAATCAGCCGCAGTAAAAGCTCCCACCTTGCGGCTCCACGGTTGCCGCGCTATGTCGCTTATCTCATCAGCAGAAAAAGCCGAACTATTACTTCCGAACAAACCTCCGAATCCGCTGACTTTCTTGGAAACGACTATGTAGTTTTCACCGAACAGCTTGTCCTCATCGTGCCACAGGGAGATGACATCACGATAAAACTGCAACGCCACGGAGAGAATGGCAAGGCCGACAAATGTTGCCACGGCGTAACCTGCGAGCTGCCCTGTGGAGATATTACGTCTTAACAGACACCACACCATATTCCGATGTTTGTTTTCCTCGGGGTTCATAACGATATTGTCATGTCAAAATCAAGAGAGAGATGATTACCTACAGAGGTGGCTATTACAGCCGCCCCGTTTTGACGCGCCACAGCATCGATAACATCAGCCACAACACGGTTGTTACGCTGGTCAAGATGGCTGACAGGCTCGTCAAGCAGCAAAAAATCCATAGGCTGACACAACGCACGGATTATGGCTACCCTCTGCATCTGCCCTACCGAGAGATGCGCTCCGAGTTCAGAAGCCTTGTCTGCAATGCCGAGCATGTCTAATAGCTCCATAAGCCTGGCATCGGTATATGTACGTGTCAGACGGTTTTTAATCTGCAGATTCTCCAACACGGTCAATTCGGGAAACAGCCGCATATCCTGGGGCAAATAAGCGATATTGCGTCTACGCAAGCTACACCAATCCCGAGCCGCATATCCACGGATATCCTGATTGTCAAATCTTATTGCTCCCTCGTAGTCGGTGCGCGTACCATAGATAAATGCGCACATCGACGATTTGCCGGTGCCGCTCTCGGCACTGACCAAATACCTGTGTCCGCGCTCAAATTTCAAATCTTTGAGCCATACGCCGCTCCGCTGGATAATTTCCGTGTTCTCCTCGCCCTTGAACACTTTGGGCAAGGCATGGCTGAGGGCAATGCAACCGATATGCCCTGATGCGGATGATGTAATTGACCTGGAAGCCATTAGTCGACTACTGTAACGATTCGATATACGTTTTCAGAAACGGCCCCTTGGTGTCAGGGTATGCTATCTCTATCTGCAACGACTGCTGTTGCAGGTTTGCCCTCAGCAACACATCGCGATTAAACATGCCATCGAATCCCGACGGCATCATAAAATATGCACCACCCAGACATGTTTTAAACACAGATGCCATGTGACTGTTTTTTGTAGGCTCAAACGGGACGGTGGAAATGCCGAGACTGCCGTCGACATTACCGATATATACCTTCATCCCGGGGGCAGAAACCTCATAACGCCCCTGTCCGTCAGCGGCGACCGACGCACCCATGCCACGAACGAGAGTGACAAGAGCCTGCACCGACTCATCGACATCGGCCTGCTCCATCTTTACCATCATAAGCATCGGGGGTATATAACCAAGTTCGTCCACGGTCCTACCGTCAGCCCTGCCAGCCACAGCAACCGTACCTTTGACTTTGGATATGAAAGGGAGCGCAGTCTCTAACATGCCACGCTGCTCAAACGACAACATCGGCATCATCATCTTAAGCCACCCGGCAAGCGACTCGCCGCTCTCCACGCCGACACCGACAGCATAGTTGAAACTTTCAGGGACATAACGCAGAAATCCCTTGTCGACATTACAGAAACCTTGCGCAGGGACAATCTCGCCGTCGCTCATCATCAGCTGTATGTCAGCTTTAGCCGACATATCGCCCAACGTGATGTGCGCAGCAACCCAAGTTTCAGTTTCAACGAGTCCCGTAGCTGCAAGGTTGACCACCACACCGGCAGTCCCGGAATCACTGATAAATTCGGCCAAACCGCGATTGGATGTGAAGTTTTTTTCCGATGCTTTGTCAAGCATTTCAGCAACTACATCGGTCGCACGTCGCGAGTCACATGAAGTCATCCACGCTTGGTTGCCTTTCACCACTGTGGTCATATTGCCAGGATATACAGTATAGCCGTCACGCGATTCCTTACTCCCGGACAACTCCTCCATAGCCTTGGCATAACCCTCGGCATCAGTAATCAGATAAGTAAATATGGCATAATGCCCCTCTTTCAATGCAAAAGCCATGAGATGCTCCGCATCGATATAAGGGAAAACATTTGCGAAAATATCATAAACCTGCTTATTGTCACCTCCGAGGTTACCGATACGCGACTGTATTTCCGGGGGAAATACAGGTCCGTCAGAAGTTATCTCGCATCCGATATTTTTCACGACCTCGCCCATATCGACCACCGCCACGAAATCAGCGTCGGCAGGAATACTGTCCATGAGTGTGGTGTCGGTCTTGCTACATGAAGTCAACAATAACAGGGCAAGCATAAACAGCCCTGTAGAAACATGCGTTACTGATTTTATCAGTTTAAATCTAAAGATGTGTTGCGGAAATGATGAATACATAGGATATGGAGGTTTATGTGAATAATGGACAAGAAGCGGAGAGCGAGTACTCACCTCACCCGAAACGTGATATTTTTTTCAGGGCACCCTCATCGAGTATCTTGATTTTACGCCCATCGACCACGATTATTTTCTCGTTGACAAAAGCCGAGAGAGTGCGTATGGCATTGGAAGTGGTCATGTTCGACAGATTGGCCAGATCCTCACGCGCCATATATATATGCAGAGTCATATTGTCAGGTTCATACCCATAATGCTCCCTGAGCAGAATAAGAGCCTCAGCCAGACGGCCCCGAATATGCTTCTGCGTGAGGTTGACTATGCGTGTGTCGCTGTTACCGAGGTTACATGCCAGCTCATGTATGAAGAAGCGGTCGACCTGTATGTTCTTTTCAAGAAGCATCTCTACCACAGAGAGAGGTATCGTCCCGGCTACGGACGGTTCGAAGGCACATGCGCTCGACACGTAGGGAGTTCCGGCAAAATGTGCCCTGTAGCCAAAATACTGCACCGGCCGCAGCAACCGTATAATCTGCTGTCGACCGCCCACACCGTCCTTGAATTTTTTGATTTTCCCTTTCAGGAGAATCCACAGATATTCCGGCTCATCCCCCTCACGGTAGACAATCTGGTTTTTCTTAAACGAGTGTATGGTGAAATTATCCGTTACGAGACGTTTCTCTTCAGGCGTGAGGATGGACCACATGTCTGACATGTCTTCGCTTATGACTTTTTCAAGTGCGAACTTTATCATTTTGTACCTTAGAAGAATACGAAACCTTGAATTTGCAACTACTGCACCTGCAAAATTAGCGTTTTCTTGTCAGTTTGACAATAGACAAGGCGGATTTAATTGAAACATTCAATTAAATCCGCCCTAAAAGCGTGTATATGTCAGGCAAATAGATGCCTATGTGAATATCAGTAGTTCCATTCGCCGGCAATCATCTGGAGGCTGTTGCATCCTATGGTGCGTACATCGGTGAGCATATTGAAGCGGCAGTTGATATATTTAAGCGACGAGTCGAATGATACATCAAGCGTCTGCAGCTGGTTGTTGTTACAGATAAGACGCTGCAGGAATGTCTGGTTGCTCATGTCGAGGGTCTCGAGGTCATTATACTGGCAGTCGACATATTGCAGATTCTGGCAATTTTCCACCGACAAAGTGGTCAGATTATTATATGAACATACAAGGTCGATCAATGTCGGACAGTTTTCCACCGACAGGCTGGTCATATTATTGTCGCTGCACATGAAGGTGCCTAAAGCAGGGAGATTCATGATTGCCAACTTCGCGATGCGGTTGCTGTCGATGTTGAGATTCTGCAGATTATCCACACCGGCAAGAACGAGGCTGGTCAATCTGTTGTAACCGCAGTAGAGAGTTTTCAATGCCGAGCATCCTGTCACATTGAGCTGTTCGATATGGCAGCTCTGGCAATTAAGCGTGACAAGAGCAGGAGAATTAGACACATCCAATGACACGAAATAGTTAGATGCCACATTGAGGTATTTTAGAGCCGGAGTGTCCGACAGGCTGATCTCCAAAAGCCTGTTGCGATAGAGATTGAGCGACATCAATGCCGGGCATCCGTTTACAGAAAAGTCAGTCAACCGATTGCGGCTGGCGTTCACCTCCGTCAGAGCCGGGTTAGAAGAAAGAGACAGCGCAGTCAGGCGGTTGCCGCTCACATCTACTTTCACAAGCGACTTAAATCCGCTGAGATCCAAAGAACCGGCCAGACGCTTGTTTTTCCAGTCTATCGACACTATACGTCCGTTTTCCACTTTCACGCCTTCCCATGAAGCCGGGTCGTTGAGATTAGTAATTTTCAAAGCTGCAGCATTGGTTGACTCATCAGCCGAAGGCGACTGCAGAAACGTTTTCATGGCCTTCATCTCCGACTTGTCAGCTGCCGACGCACTGATACTGGCTGTGGCGAGCATCATCACTGCTGCCATGGATAGATATAATCTGCGTTTCATAATCATTTGTTGTTTAAGTTGATTTATATGTGATTAAATGTCTTTGTTGTATCATTAAAACAACCGCCGCAAGACTATTGTTTATCCCCTCCCGCCACACCACGTCCAAAAAGGTCATAAGTGAGTTTAAAAATCAACCTCCATATGCAAGTCTCAAAAGCCTAAACTATAATCCGTGTTATTATCAAGAGTTATATGTACGTTAACTTTTACGACTTGCTTATTTTGAGAAGTTGTACGACAGGTGGGCGGTCCAACAGAAATGCTAACACTTGCTATGTCGTCAATTTTTCTTAAATTTGCACACATTCTCATATTTAATGGCCGGTTTTTTACTGTGCCATGCATATCCGATATTATTTTGTGATTAATCATCACGACTGTTAAAATTTTATCGGTATATTCCGAACATATTATCAACCAATCTCTCCACATAGACGCGATATGTGCTAATAAGGCTCAATGAGTGCCACATTTTTAAATCTGATTGCTGCTTTGGTTATCAGCATTGTTTTGACAGGACTGCTGATACCCAAGATATTGCTGATAGCTTTCCGCAAGAACCTGTTTGATATCCCTGACAGCCGCAAGATACATACAAGCACCGTCCCACGTCTGGGCGGTCTGGCTTTTATGCCCTCCATATTCTTCACAATAGCGGTTTTAGTAGGTGTCAACAGGTTGATGCTGACCAATCTGCACGTTCCGTATTTCATATTCAACCCAGTGACACTCTGCTTCGGGATGTGTGCCGTGATGGTCATATATCTCGTGGGGATAGCCGATGACCTTATCGGAGTAAAATACCGTGCAAAATTCATAGCCCAAGTCATAGCCGCATTGTTTATCGTCTCCACGGGCATGTGGATACACGATCTTCACGGGTTTCTCGGCATACACACCCTCCCTGCGTGGGCAGGAGTACCTTTGAGCATCATCGTGATAGTGTTTATCATGAACGCCATCAACCTGATCGACGGTATCGACGGTCTGGCATCGGGCCTGAGCGCCATCGCGTCAATCATCTATGCCGCTATATTTTACATCTCCGGACAGATAATATATGCAATTGCATGTTGCGCGATTGTCGGCACGCTGATACCGTTTTTTTACTATAATGTGTTCGGCGATGCGAAAATCAACAAGAAAATATTCATGGGTGACACCGGCTCGCTCACCACTGGGCTGTTGCTGAGCTTTATGGCTTTTCACATCTGTAACATGAAGACTGCGCACGGACTGCGCTGCGATATGCTGGTGGCAGCATTTTCCCCTCTTATTATCCCTTGCTTCGATGTGTTAAGGGTGTTTGGCAACCGCATCCTGCACCACCACAATCCGTTTACGCCTGACATGACACACATCCATCACAAATTACTCGCATGTGGTCTCCGCCAGCGTTACGCTATGATAATAATACTCCTCGCATCAATGATGTTCACGGCAGTGAACGTAATGCTGTCTATGTATTTCAACATCACATGGCTCGTTATCATAGATCTTGTGGCAGTGTTTGCCGGCAATTATACCCTCAATATGATAATCAACCGCCACAGCCTTGCCAGGCGGCGCAGCCGTCTGGCATCTCCGCCAGCATCGCCACCCAAAGACGGATCACCCAAAGACACCCGCAAACCCCAATATCAGGCACAATAAAGCATCGGATGGCAGCTCCTGCCAGACACATAAACCACAGGATAATCACCGAAACATCATAATTTTTTTTGTAATGTCACTCCCTAAGATACTGAGCCGGGCACTGCTTATATGCACAACAGCCATAATAATGACCGCCTGTCATTCGCGTGAAAAAGTATTATACCTACAAGATATTGTAGTAGACACTCCTGAAGTAGCCCAGGCCCCACAGTACATACGCATCGAACCTGGCGACAAGCTCTCAATAATCGTATCAAGCAGCGACCCGCAAGTGGCTTCAGTGTTCAATCTGACATCAATGGACCGAGGAACTGCACTAACCACACAGACAAACGGTATCCGTAGTACCGGCAACAGCAACCGATACAACAACAACGGCTTCGGACTATATACGGTCAACGACCGTGGCAACATAGACTTTCCGGTCATCGGCGAACTCCATATAGCCGGATTCACTCGTCAGGAAGCATCAGAGTTCATAAAAAAAATGCTCATTGACGGGAAATATGTGACAGACCCGGTCGTCACAGTCGAATTTGCCAATCTCCACTTCACAATAATCGGAGATACCAATAGCGCGACATATTCCATATCCGACGACCAGATCAACATCATCGAAGCTCTCGCCATGGCCGGCGACTTGAACATCACCGCCGAACGAGACCAGATATATGTAATCCGTACCGAGAACGGGCTGCGCACCACCACCCGCGTAGACATGCGCACAAAGGACATATTCAACTCGCCTGTGTTTTATCTCAAACAGAATGACATAATCTATGTCGTACCTAACGGCAAAAAGACCGGCGAGTATTCCATAAACGAAAACCAGTGGAAGAATCCGTTCATCTACGCCTCCGCCTTCACTACTATCGTCGGCATAGCGACCCTGATAGTCTCACTTACAAAATAACAAATATCCCATATCCAACACTCTCCACATAACGGAATCAGGCATGCCCACAAAAATGCAAGCAGCCCCAAAACGTCCGGCTGACAGTATAAACATAAAAGAACTGCTATACTATTTTCTGTCCAAATGGTATTGGTTTGTCATATCAGTAGCTGTGTGTGTGGCTTTCGCATCATACAAGTTGATGAGCACGCGGCCTACCTATGTCCGCACTATCACGGTCATGTTCAAGACCGAAGAAAGCGGAAACGGCACACTTGCCATGCCCGACCTGTCGGCATTAGGCATCAGCAACAACAGCGGAGATCTGGCTAATGAAATGATTGTCATCCGTTCGGTAGACTTATTAACCGATGTGGTAGCAACTCTGGACCTTAACAACATGTACTATGTGGACAACGGTCTGCATAACAAGCTGCTCTACAACAATTCCCCTGTCACGGCGGTCAACATGGCTCCTGAAGATAAGAAACTCAAAGGATACTATTCGTTTACCATTACGATGGTATCAGCCACCAGATTCACCCTCTCGGATTTTGCAGGAGGCGCCGGAGACACCAAGAACCTCATACTTAGCGGAGAGGTCGGCCGAACGTACAAAACGCCAGTAGGTCCGTTCCGTATCAATACCACAGAGTACTTCACCAAGGAATACATCAATGAACCTGTAACCTTCATCCACAACACACCCGAAGCGTTGGCCGCATCATTTTCTGGCAACATCACATTCGAGCTTAAAGAGTTTTCAACTTCCATAATAAATCTGATAATGACCGACGAGTCTCCTCAGAGAGCCGAGGACGTACTCAACACCCTGCTTGATGTCTACAACCAACGCTATGTGATAGAACGCAATCAGGCAGCACAGGCCGCATCGCAATTCATAACCGACCGCCTGAATGTCATCGAAAATGAGCTCGGAGATGTCGAAAGCAACATATCCAACTACCGCAGCTCCAACCTGATTGGCGACGGGAGCTCTACCGCTAACGGAGCCATGCAGCAACGCCAGCAATCGCAAAACGCCATACTCGAGCTCAACAACCGCTTATCGCTTGTCAAATACCTGCGTCGCGAAGTCCAGAACGCATCTCTCGACCAGCCTCTTCCCAATCCCGCCGGTATCGAAGGGACTACTGTCGAGTCACAGATAGCTGAATACAACACCATAGTGCGCGAACGTAACCGTATGCTCGCCACATCATCTGACAACAACCCTCTGGTACAAGACCGTACCAACACGCTCAACACCCTGCGCAAGACCATGGTACAGTCAATAGACAACTATCTGCTGACCCTCAACACCACCCTTCGCACCCTCGAGCAGCAAGAAGCCAAAAGCACTTCCGAGCTCATCCGCAGTCCAAGCCAGGCCAAATACCTCCTGTCTGTAGAGCGGCAGCAAAAGGTCAAAGAACAGCTTTATCTGTTCCTGCTCCAGAAACGCGAAGAAAACGAGCTATCCCAGGCTTACACAGCATTCAACACCCGCATAATCAATCGTGCCAACGGTCCGGGAGCTCCCATCGCGCCACGCGGAAAGTCGACGATACTGATGGCCATAGCCATAGGTATCGCATTTCCCCTTATCATCATATTTATTATCAAGAATCTCGATTCTAAAGTCCGCAACCGTCGCGATCTGGCGCATCTGCCCATACCATACCTTGGCGAGATTCCCTTTTACGGAAAGAAGCCCACACTCAAAAGCCGGATATTGCTGAGCCGCAATCCCGAATCAGATATACGCTCCATAGTCGTAAGACCTAAAAACAGCAACGCCATCAATGAGGCTTTCCGCGTAGTGCGCTCCAATTTCCATTTCATAAGCCAGACACAGGGTCTTACAGCCCACAAGGATGACATACGCGTGATGATGGTAACATCGTTTTTCTCAGGTAGCGGAAAGACTTTCATAGCCCTCAACTTTGCGACATCGCTTGCTGTCCAGAACCACCGGACAGTACTGATAGACCTCGATATGCGCAAGGGGGTCATGAGCAAAACTGTAGGTCCGGGGCATAAAGGCATCTCGAACTATATCATAGGCCAGTCAGATATCAACGAAATAATCGTGCATAATATCGATGACATCGAAGGGCTTGATATGATTCCCGTCGGAGCGATTCCTCCCAACCCCTCTGAAATGCTGTACTCATCGCAATTCGAACAGCTCATCTCTCAACTCAAGACCAAGTACGACTATATCATAATAGACTGCCCACCTATCGACATCGTAGCTGATGCACAGATTATAGGCCGCCTGACCGACATGACCGTATTCGTCGTAAGAGCCGGTATGTTTGATAAAGCAGACCTGCACCAGATACAGGAACTGTATGATACCAACCGCTATCGTAATATTGCCTTGATACTAAATGGTGTAGACATCAAAAATTCCTATTACAGCAACCGCTATTATGGTTATGGCAACAAGTATGCGGATTACATCAAAGAATGAGATATCCTCATGTATGTACGCGTAAGCCCATATAGCATCTGACACCCATGCCGGTGAAAATCTCGGTCATTACAGCCTCACTTGACAGCGCCGCCGTAATCACGTCGGCGCTGCAAAGTGTTATAGCCCAGACATACGGATGCGTAGAGCACATCGTGGTCGATGGGGCTTCGACCGACAATACTGTGGATGTGGTCGAATCATTCCGTCAAAGATACGGGCTGCGCGGCTATTCGCTCAAGGTAATATCCGGTCCTGACTCGGGCATATACGAGGCCATGAACAGAGGGATTGAGGCTGCCACGGGCGATATCATAGGCATCCTCAACAGCGACGACTTCTTTTCATCCACAGAAGAGCTATCAGCCGTAGCAGCTGCATATGCGCGCCAGCCGGCCATTGAGGCCGTTTACGCCGATGTCGATTACGTCCGTCCTGGCCATGAACACCGCATAGTACGCCGATACCCGTCAAAAGGTTTCCGTCCATGGATGATGCTTCTCGGAATGCAGCCGCCGCATCCGTCGTTTTATTGCCGCCGGGAAGTATACGAACGCTTCGGCAAATACGATAGCCGCTATCGTATTGCCGGTGATTTTGATTTTTTTGTGAGATGCCTCTATAAAGGGCGCATCGCCACGCTACGCCTTGACCGCACCATGGTGACCATGCGCACAGGAGGTACATCCGACAGATCGATACTGTCTCATCTGCAAGGCCTTTGGGAACATCAGCTCACATATATGCGCCATCGCATGCCTACTTGTATTCTGGCCGACAGCATACAGCTCATACACAAGATTATGCACCTGAAACCGTTTGCCCGCCCATGACCAGCCACTCTCCTGCCACACAAAGCATCGTAAATCGATATGCTTTAACGATATACCTTTCACTCGTCATGGCTACGACAGGCCTGGCCGAGCCTATGGCTTCTCTGCCAGACTCGCTTGCCGTAGACCTTCACGAAATAGACGTGACGGCTCTAAAAAGCGGGACACATCTACGTTCCGCTCCGATGGCATCGACCGCCATCGGCGTTACGGAAATCGACAGGCTAAACATCGCCACAGTCAAAGGGGCATCAAAGTTGGTCCCCAACTTCTATGTCCCTGACTACGGCTCGCGGGTGACATCATCGATATACGTCAGAGGGCTCGGTGCACGCATAGACCAGCCAGCCGTGGGCCTCAATGTCGACAACGTAGCGTTCCTCAACAAGGACAATTACGATTTCGACCTGCCTGACATAGAGAAAATCGAAGTGCTGCGGGGCCCTCAGAGCACCCTCTACGGCCGTAACACCATGGCCGGAGTGGTCAATATCCACACTTTATCTCCAGTCCGCTTCCAGGGATGGAAGCTCTCGGCTTCGTTTGCCGCTCCGTTCCAGACCAGGCTCTCCGCCGGATATTACACTATGATGTCTCCTCAGTTAGGCATGAGCGTCAACGCCCTTTACACCCACACCACAGGCGACCGCCGCAACAGCTACAACAACTCCCGCATCGGCTCTGAAAACGCAGGCACACTGCGCTGGAAGACCGTCTGGACTCCCCGAAGCAATTTCACACTTGAAAACACAGCGGCACTACAGCTTAACGAGCAGAACGGATATCCTTACGAATACGTGGATACACGCCGGATAAGCTATAACGACACATGCTATTACCACCGTTTTGCCGTCACTGACGGACTGACCGTCAACTGGCTTCCGAATGAACAAGTCAGCATAACCGGCATATCGAGCTTCCAATACCTCAAAGACGACCTGACGCTTGACAACGACTTCCTCCCCGACTCCTACTTCACGCTTTCGCAACGCCGCCACGAATGGATAGTCACGCAAGACATCCTCGCTCGCGGCAATGTGGCCGACAACACCTACCAATGGCTCGGAGGAGTCTTCGGCTATTACAGGTCATCACATACCGATGCCCCCGTAACTTTTCTCGACGACGGCATATCGCACCTGATAGAAGAAAACGCCAACAAGTATTTCCCCACCTACCCGATGATATGGGACGAACGCACATTCCCACTATCCTGCCGGTTCGATACACCCATGCACGGAGCAGCCGTGTATCACCAAAGCACACTGAACCTCGGCGACTGGTCGCTGTCGGCCGGACTGCGTCTCGACTATGAGCATCCATCTATCAGCTATGACAACAGCTGCCGCACATCCTACACGATATACGACTTATCATCAGCCGGGCAACCATCGGTCTATGACCGGTGCAATGTCGACATATCCGAGCGTGGGCATCTTTCAAAATCATACATCCAGCTTTTACCGAAATTCACCATCTCATACAGGCTGCCGTCAGGACTCGGCAATCTGTATGCAAATGTGGCCAAAGGCTACAAAGCCGGGGGATTCAACACACAGATGTTCAGCGACGTACTCCAACAGAAACTGATGTCGCTCGTAGGTATCGCCGAGCTCTATGACATAGACGAAATAATAAGCTATAAGCCCGAATGGAGCTGGAACTACGAAGTAGGGGCGCATATCGACATCCCACAGGCGCGCATCACCGCCGACATAGCGGCTTTCTGGATCGATTGCTATGACCAGCAGCTGACGGTATTCCCTAACGGCAACACTACCGGGCGACTGATGGCCAACGCCGGGCACACCCGCAGTCTCGGCTTTGAGGCCAGCCTGTCATGGCGCATCACCGACCGATGGCGTTGGGATGTATCATATGGCATGACCGACGCAAGGTTCAGACGGTTTGACAACGGCATATCAGATTTCAAAGGCCGCCATGTCCCCTATGCCCCCTGCAACACGCTCTGGACCAATCTCCGATACCAGTATCCTGTACGCAAAGGCGGCATCAAGTCTTTGGAATGTAATATCAACACCCGAGGGATAGGCGATATATATTGGGACGATGCCAATGAGTACCGCCAGCCGTTTTATTTAGTTCCAGGAGCCTCGGTCATACTGCGTGGCGACGCAGGATGGGAAGCGGAAGCATGGTGCACCAACTTTACCGACACGGATTATGACGTGTTCAGCTTCGTAAGCATCGGACACCGGTTCGTGCAGAAAGGGCCCGGAATCCGCGGAGGCATCACACTGCGCCTCACCATAGATTAGGTAAGTGTCGGAAAAATGTGTAATTTTGCAGCCGCTAAACAACTCGCAAAATTTCCAACCACACGTATATAAACATGAAAATTTCAAAAATCCACTCGCTCCTCGCCACGCTCTTCGTCGGCTTGGCATCCATGTCGCTGGCATCATGCGGCAGCGATGATGACGACGAACCCTCTGGCCCGGCAACAAATCCAGCCTACGACAATCCCGCGCTCTACAAAGGCACCACCACCATCAACGAACTGCAAGGAGACTTCGAATCCGACGGAGGGTCGCAGACAAGCGATATAACTTACACTGTCGATTTCAATCCCTCGCAAAACACGTTAACCGTAACCTGCAACAACTTCAAGGTACCCGGATTTGACAGTATGCCGGCTATGGTAGTGCAGTTTCCCGACATACCGGCTGTATATGACGGCGACAACTTCACCTTTGCGGCCGCAACGGTCAATGCCACCGCCGGCGGACGTCCAGCCTCCGAGATGGTGACCATCACAGACTTTGAAGGTAGCGGCAAAGTCGGCTCTGGGGCCACGCTGAGCGTCCAGTACAGATGCGCTGTCAAAGGTAGCGTCAACAAGACTTTCATTGTCCGTGCGACCAAGTTACAGCCGTAATCTATCAGCAAGCAACCATCGGACATACCCGAAGCACAGACTCATAATTTTATCCCGAAGAAGCGCGTCACCGAGAAGCGCTTCTTCGCTTTTTTTGTAAAAAGTCTCTTACAGCACCTAAAATGATTAAAAATGGCAGCGATTTTTTTGCGAGATTATAAAAATGCACTAAATTTGCAATAGTGTTCAATATACCATGCTGCATCTAACCTAAATCCTTAATGACTCCGGTTTTATCAGACTTATGGACACCTGCGGTCTTATGCGGCCGTTCCACTCTCCACTTAAGGAGGCTCTGTTTTGCCAACTTAACAAGAAAAACTTGTAAACCAATAACAACATCTTAAATTCTTTATTTCAGTATTTATTTAAAAACTATGGAAGCTCAAAAGCCCTCAAAACCCTCAAAGCCTACGACTGAGAAAATCAGCAACGTTCGCGGTATCCGCAACGCCTTCATGGTGATTGTCGCTTGTTTCATTGTCTGCGTCCTCCTATTCTGGTTCTGGTTCGGACATGAAAGCCACTTCGAAGAAGGCCATCCCATCGACATCTGGGGTACAATCTTCAAAGGCGGCGTAATCGTGCCTATCCTCCAGACCCTCTTCCTCACTGTAATCGTGCTCTCTGTAGAGCGTTGGATTTCACTTTCAAGCGCAAAAGGCAAAGGCAGCATCCCCAAATTCGTTGCCGCTGTCAAGGCTTGCCTCGCTAAAAACGACATCAACGGCGCTATGGCTCTCTGCGACAAGCAGCGTGGTTCTGTAGCCGCAGTCGTTAAGTCGGCTCTCATCCGCTACAAGGAAATGGACGAAAACACAGTCCTCTCTAAAGAGCAGAAAATCACCACTCTCCAGAAGGAAGTTGAAGAAGCTACCGCTCTCGAAATGCCCGCACTCCAGCAGAACCTCCCCATCGTGGCTACCATGACCACTCTCGGTACACTCGTCGGACTTCTCGGTACTGTAATCGGTATGATCAAGTCATTCCAGGCTCTCGCCGCTTCAGGTGCTCCTGACTCCACCGAGCTCTCTACCGGTATCTCCGAGGCCCTTATCAACACCGCCTTCGGTATCGCCACCGGTGCATTCGCTGTAATCTCCTACAACTTCTACACCAACAAGATTGACAACCTGACCTACGCCATCGACGAAATCGGATTCTCAATCGTGCAGACATTTGCAGCTACACACTAATCCCGTATGCTTTAAGCTAAAGATTTTTTAAACTATAACCTACTAAAAATCAGCAACTCAAAGTAATATGGGAAAAGTAAAAATTAAAAGAAAGAGCACTCTCATCGACATGACCGCGATGAGTGACGTGACTGTTCTTTTGCTTACTTTCTTCATGTTGACTTCAACCTTCCTTCAGAAGGAGCCTGTCACTGTAATGACCCCGTCATCAGTGTCAGAGGAAAAGGTGCCCACCTCCAATCTGGCATCCATCCTCGTAAGCCCCGAAGGAAAAGTATTTATCTCGGTAGCCGGCGAAGCCGACCTCATCAACAACGACCCGTCATGGGGAACCGAGGAAATGCGCAAATCAATCATCCGTGAAGCCGTCAGCGAATACAACCGGCTTCACCCCTCCAAGAAAGTTGAGCTCACCGAGGCCGACATATTGACATTTTCAAAAATCAACATGTTCGGTGTGCCATTCAGCTACCTCCACGAGTTCTTGAGCAAATCGCAGCTTGAACAGGATCAAATCATAGGCGACATGTCCAACCCCCGCGTAGGCATACCTATCGACGACAACAAGGACATGACAAAACCCAACGAATTCCAGATATGGATGCGAGCCATCCGTAACAGCGGCAACGAAAACATCGCCAACGCCATGAAGAAAGGCGAAGGCATCGCAGTCAAGGCCGACAGGAACACACCCTATGAGATCGTGCATCACGTGCTCGACAACCTCCAGTCACTTAAAATGAACCGTTTCGCATTGATGACGGCTCTTAAAACTGAGCAAGATTAATCATTATGGCACAGATAGAACAATCAGACAAGGGCGGCAAAAAGAAAAAAGGAGCCCAAAAGAAGATGTCTATCCACGTGGACTTCACTCCTATGGTGGATATGAACATGCTTCTGATCACGTTCTTTATGCTCTGTACCACGATGATCAAGTCCCAGACCCTCAAGATAGCTCTCCCTACCAACGAGAAGGTCGAGGACACTCAGATGTCACAGGCTAAAGAATCAGAAGCGATAACACTCATCCTCGCCACCGAACGCGATGCCGAAGGCAATATCCGTCACGGCGAAGATGGACGCCCCCTCAACATCGTTTACTACTACGAAGGTAAACCCGACATCACCGATGAAAACAAGGACGGCAAGCTTGACAACAACAAGCTGCAGCGTGAAACTTTCTTAGGTAACGATGGAGCGACCCAACGCGGCATACGCCGTATCTTGCACGATCGTAACAAGCAAGTACTCGAGAAAATCGATGTCCTCAAGCAGGAATGGCGTGATCGAAAGTTCTCGCCCAACAAAGACCTCAACGACTCGATCTACCAGGCCAAAGCCAAGGAAATCCGTAACGACTCTCTGCTGACCCGCCCCGTAGTCATCATCAAGGCGACACCCGAGGCATCATGGGAAAGCCTTATCGGAGCCCTTGACGAGATGCAGATCAATCAGATATCACGTTATCAGATTGACAACATCAACGCCGTGGATTCAGCGATGCTACTTGATTACATAGCGACCAACGGTAAGAACTAAGCGCATTGATGACTGATATATATTAACCCGACAAAAAGACACACTAAGCAATATGTCAAAAGATGTAGATCTTTCATCAAGAGAGTGGCGCGACATGATCTTTGAAGGCAAAAACAAAGAGTATGGCGCATATGAGATGCGCGCTAAGAGCGACTCTCGCCACAACCGTGCAATGCTCGTTATCATCATTGTCTTATTCGCAGTAGCCATTCTGGCTTGGACAGTCAACACCGTGATTGAGCAGGCCCAGGCCCGTCCAGAGGACACCACCGAACAGGCGATGGTCGAAATGGCCACCGACGATGTCCAGGAAGAAGAGCCGCAGGAAGAGGAACCGCAGCGCGTAGAGGAGCAGAAGCCCGAAGTGCTGCCTGAAGAAGTGCTCAACACCATGAAGGCTACCGAACTCAAGATTACCGCCGACGCCGAAGTGAAGGAGGAAATCAAGAGCCAGGATGAAATGAAGGAGACCACCACAGCTGTGGGTGCAACCGACTTTGACAAGGGTACCGACGACCTCAACGTAGTCCGCGAACACAAGGACGAAGTCGTAGTCGAAGAAAAGACGGAACCCGTTGATGACAATAAGGTATTTGACGTAGTAGAACAGAACCCCGTATTCCCCGGCGGTGAAGCTGCCCTGCTCAAGTATGTGGCAGAACACATCCGTTACCCGGCCATGGCCCAGGAAAACAACATCCAAGGCCGCGTGGTAGTACAGTTCGTCGTTACCAAGACCGGCTCTATCGGTCAGGTCAAGGTAGTACGTTCTAAGGACCCCGACCTCGACAAAGAGGCTGTCCGCGTCGTGAAGTCTCTGCCCAAGTTTACTCCCGGCAAGATGAACGGACACGCAGTGAACGTATGGTACACTCTGCCTATCAACTTCAAGCTCCAGGGAGTATAATCCCACGGATGCTGAGTAAGGCAGCGATTCCGACCGACAAGTTCTGAATCACTACCGACATCCCGAACATAAAGCCCCCGCGCACACACATGTGCGGGGGCTTTATTTATTGTTGCTTGTTTGAGAAAATTACGCTAAATTTGTGCAGAGCAGACCATCAATGTAATAGCTGTAATATGACTATTACAGCTCTTTGCAAGGCATATATTTATGAAGTAACAACTATAACCAACCTACCATGGCAACAAAACCTTTCAAGTATCAGAAGATGTTCCCTCTGGGACCGGATACCACTGAATACTACCATCTGACCTCCGACTACGTGAAAGTAGAAAACTGGGGTGGCCACGAGATGCTTGTAATCGACCCTAAAGCATTGACCGTATTAGCCCGCCAGGCCACCCACGATAATGCTTTCATGCTGCGTCGCGAACACAACGAGATGGTGGCTAAGATACTCAATGACCCTGAAGCCAGTCAAAACGATAAGTTTGTGGCTCTGACCATGCTCCGCAACGCCGAAGTCGCAGCCAAGGGACAGCTGCCATTCTGCCAGGACACCGGCACCGCTATCATCCACGGCAACAAAGGCCAGGCGGTATGGACAGGTGCCGACGACGAGGAGCTTCTCAGCAAAGGTGTCTACGAGACATACACCGAGGATAATCTGCGCTACTCGCAGAACGCTCCGCTCAACATGTACGACGAGGTCAACACAGGCTGCAACCTGCCTGCCCAAATCGACATCCACGCCACCGAAGGCATGGAATACAATTTCCTTTTCGTAGCCAAAGGCGGCGGCTCTGCCAACAAGACATACCTCTACCAAGAGACCAAAGCCCTCATCAATCCCAAGACCCTTATCCCCTTTTTGGTCGAGAAGATGAAGTCGCTCGGCACAGCGGCATGTCCCCCCTATCACATCGCATTTGTCATCGGAGGCACATCAGCCGAGATGAACCTCGCCACGGTAAAGAAAGCGTCCGTCAAATATCTCGACTCGCTGCCTACCCAGGGCAATGAGCTTGGCCACGCTTTCCGTGACATAGAGTTGGAAAAGGAATTGCTCAAAGAAGCCCAGAAATTAGGTCTCGGTGCGCAGTTCGGTGGCAAATATTTTGCCCATGACATCCGCGTAGTCCGTCTGCCCCGCCACGGTGCTTCTTGCCCGGTAGGTCTGGGCGTAAGCTGCTCGGCCGACCGCAATGTCAAAGCGAAAATCAACCGCGACGGCCTATGGATTGAAAAACTTGACTCCAACCCCGGCGAACTCATCCCCGAAGAGTACCGCAAGGCCGGCGAAGGGGATGTAATCACAGTTGACCTCAACCGCCCGATGCCCGAAATACTCAAGCAGCTCAGCCAGTACCCCGTGAGCACACGTTTGAGCCTCAACGGCACAATAATAGTGGGCCGCGACATAGCCCATGCCAAAATCAAAGAGCGTCTGGACCGTGGCGAGGAGATGCCCCAGTATCTCAAAGACCATCCCATCTACTACGCCGGACCGGCCAAAACACCTGCCGGCATGGCATCTGGTTCATTCGGCCCGACAACAGCCGGACGTATGGACAGCTATGTCGACCAGTTCCAGGCAGCAGGAGGCTCGATGGTGATGATAGCCAAGGGTAACCGCTCCAAGCAGGTGACAGACGCATGCCACAAGCATGGCGGATTCTACCTCGGCTCGATAGGCGGACCTGCCGCAGTGCTCGCGCAGAACTCCATCAAGAAAGTCGAACTGCTCGAATATCCCGAACTCGGCATGGAAGCCATCTGGAAAATCGAAGTTGAAGATTTCCCCGCCTTCATCCTCGTAGATGACAAGGGCAACGACTTCTTCACCGAAATCTCCGAGAAATGCAAATCTTGCGCCCTCTCCAACAACAACGCCCACTGACAATAACATCTATTCCTGTAAGAATATTGACAGAGGGAGCCGCTTTAGCGGCTCCCTCTGTCAATATTCTTGTCTTATATGTCACGGCAGCATCAGCTTCGCGGTGTAGGCGGCACGCTCGGTAGCCCCTACTATCACATAAGCTCCATGAGCAAGATTGTCAACGTTGACAGAGACTTCGCAGTCGGCACCACATTCGACAGTCTTGGCAACTACGCCAGCTGCATTGACAAAGGATATGCGAGTCATCGGCTCCGAGCAGGTGACTACTGCCGTGGAAGCATCCTGTGCAAGAGCCACCGAAAATTCCACACCAGGAGTAGTCGAACGGACATCGTCGACCGATGACTGGCCATCGGCTACAAACCCGAAAGGCTGTATGGCCGTCTCACCATATTTGTTGGTCAGCCGAGCCCTCACATACGACCCTTGGAAACCACTATAATCAAAAGTCTTGCCGATTCCTACCACAGTGCTCTTTCTTGACGAAGCCACACCTGACTGTTCCTGATGGGTAGAGCTAATCCATTCGATCATGTCGGCATCATCTGACACCACGGTAATCAGACTGCGGCTTTCATCCACGTCGATAGATGTCACAGCAGGGGCCTTGTTCTCGCCCGAGCCAGTATATTCATATGAGATCACTAACTGGCCCTCCCGCATGGCTTCCTTGAGGGCATCGATGGTCAGCTCAGGCATGAGCATGAACTCATAGTTGCGGAAATACTGTTCGGCCGTATGGGTATCGTCGCACGAATATCCCCATACCGGGCGTTCGGGCATCGTGAGGGTCAGCACCTGATCCCAGAGTATGCGGTCATTGGGTCGGCGGTTGCCCTGATTGTATACCTCAAGACCTATCAACGAGTCATAGAGACGGAAATTTTCGGCATGCCACTCAGGAGAGTTCTTAGCTCCGGGGGTATATGTCGTTGAAAGATTCCAGTACTGCCCCGGATGGTTGATAATCTGCATACCCCCTATCGCCTGGGTATAGGCATACGACTCGCGAAGCGACATGAACTCCTGCCCTTTGCGTCCTGTGAAGAAATCATTGTGATGGTTGAACTCCCCTCCTGTCTTTTCGCTCCACGAGTTACGCCTGTCTTTGCTGAGTTCGACTCCGGGGACGGCAAGCATACCCATCGACCACGGGTCGCGGTCCTCGGCAGCAGGGTTATACAAGCTGAACATGTTCCATGGATACGAGTTGGCATCATGGTCGGTAAGCGACAAGATGCTGTAACCGGCAGCACGATAGCGGTCAACGACTTCAGTCGTAGTGAATTTGGTATCGAACGACTGCGAGGTGTGCGTATGGAAGTTGGCCTTGTAACGTCCGATAGACGACCAATCGACCGACCGATAGGGATTAACGGTCAGCAGCGTAGATGCCGACGAGGTCGACGAGGACAACACTCTCACATTGATTTCGGCGGCACCGTCCAGCCGGTTGCTTCCGTTGACCAGATCCACCATAAATGTATATATGCCTTCCTTGACCCCGGAGAGCGTCATCTCATACGAGCCGTCGGAGCCACGACGCACATCGACCGGCACATCTTCGGCAAAATCTCGCTGGCAGCTTATCTCCACGCCGCAAGAGCCGTCAAGGACCAAAGAGACAGCCACATCCTGCCCCACACTGCATACAGCCGGAACTGCCGTAAAGCTTTCTACGACCACATCATCAAGCGACTGGCCGAAAGCGGTCTCTTCGACAGTCACTTTATTGAGATTGAAATCATATGTAACCACAGCCTCTACACAATTGTCGCTCACATTGCATACTGCGGAAATGGCTCCCATATCCGAAGCCGAGTTGACGCTGCCGTAATGCACCGAGAAGCTCTTGTCAGCCCCGGGAAATTTCACCGTAGCCGTCTGCAGATGAGCCTCGCCACGGGTCATAGCCGTGCTTGATGTGGCAGTAACGACTTTGAATCCCTTGGAATGTGCTGCCACATTGGCCGTTGTGCCGTCCTCCAGCACCGCTACGTTGTGCCATGATATTTCATCTTTTTTGGATGAGAACCCAATGCTTTTATTGTCAGCCAACAGCCATCCCGCCGAAGCATCTTCTCCGCAAGCCACATTCCAGTAGTATTTGCTTTTTAACGAGGCTGCAATGTCGTTGGTTATCACATATGCCTTTACAGCCGTCGAGCTGCCCTGCTTACGGAAATCTTCCGTGTAAGCCAGAGTGCCTATACGCTGCATGTTGTCAGCATCCTCACCTGCGTAGAGCGTGTAGACCGATGAAGCGAAGTCCGCAGCAGCCCTTGACACCGCTTTGCTGCGCACTGCGTTCACCTTGGCTGACGGGCTGCTGCCGTCGGCCATCGCCCGGAGGATGTTGCCGAATGACGCTCCCCAATCCTCATCGTCATGGGCTGCGCCCTCAAATACGACATTGTGTACGACAGCCCCGGATATGCCGCCGAGGGCATCTGCCAGTGAAGACACACCTTGCGTCATCCAGCCTGGCTCAAGCGAGCCTGACGACAGATAGAAATACTGCGCAGCGGTGCGTTCAGATGCCGATGCTGCCAGCTCATCAAAAGTACCGGGATTAATCCACAGCATAGGCGACATGGCAACGCAGCGCCCGAACAAATCAGGCCGCGAAATAGCGGTATACAGACCGAACAACGCTCCATAGTCGGCACCGACGATTGTAGCCGCTTCGTCAGCCACGCGGTAACGCGAGTTGATAGCCGGCATCAGCTCGCCGACAAATGCTGTCAGCCATTCGTCAGCACAGCCGGTGCCTTCAAAATCTTCATTGTAGTCCACGGTGTTCTCCGGCAGGAAGCTGCTCACCTCCACCATGATATACGGACTCACACCCTCGGAGCGGAGAGCCTCCATAGTCTCGTGAGCATTCCACGACACAGACCCGAAGAAATCATCGCCCCGGTCATCGTCAGCACCAGCATTGTTATATCGCTGCTGCACGGTGTTGTAGTACATGACCGGGTATGCCTCTGACGACTCATCGTAACCTTCAGGAAGATAGACCCTCACCTGCCGGCTGATGCCATTGAGTACCATTTCCAAAGTCTCCACCTCCCACTGGGGTACAGAGGCCCATGAACCCACAACGTCCGGCGAGCCGGTGACAGTACGGTTGTCTATCTCTCCTCCTGATGCGCTTTTCTCTACATACGCCCAGTCACGCCCGCAGAGATACTTGAACCCGTTGGCGACATCGCTCTCGCTTACATCGGGAAGTTCCAGCTTGAAGCGGTCAGTGTCGACCATCGTCATCGCTACTGCGTCAACAGCCGACCAGCCATTGAACTTGCCGCATACATAACATTTTTTAGTCCCTTCAGGCACCTTGACATCAAAAGTGGCCGAACGTCCTATCTGCACGACAGCAATCACCGCCGATAGCAGAACAATCAACTTTTTCATGGTTGCATAAATTGAATTGGTGAATACACCGCAAAGTTATGCATCCATATCCGTCCATACAGGTCTGATTAGAACCGTCAAGTAGATGCGTTTACCACATATATTAGTGGTTTATAAGCGTTTAATGTGTCATCCACAGACCTACAAAGTAGATTAACTCCACGCGATAATTAGATAAATAGGTCAAAACTAACGTAGTCAGATAGCGCTCACAGCAGCTTCAAATTCGTCTTTGGGGACGACGAGCATGGAGCGGATGGCGGAGCGGTAGTTGTAAACCGTCTGAGGGGTATAATGCAACATGCTGGCGATTTCATCGGTGGAGGTTATGCCCAACCGCATCATAGCCACAACCCTCAATTCGGGCGACAGCCGCCCCGGCGACTTCAACACAAACGGTGACTTGAAATAAGCATTGACCTTGTCTATGAAATCAGGGAACATTGACATGAAGGCTTCGTCAAACATGGCATGGAAATCGGAAAGCTCCCGCGATTCAAGCCTGTCGGATTTCACCAAATCCATGGTCTGCTGGTACTGGCCGGCTTTCATTAGCCTTGACACCGACTTCCTGAATTCCTTGAGTTTGGATATATACCCGGCATAGGCCATCATAAGTATGTTGATGTACTTCAACTTTACCGCCTCGGCCTTGACAAGAGCCGAGTTTTGCAATTCCAGACGCTTGTTGACATCGGCTATAGTGGCAAGCATCTGCCTGTTGCGGCGCAGGGTGCGGATGAGAAACAGTATCGACACCAGCAGTACCGCTACCGACAGGAACGCCACACTCAGATATCGGCGATTGCGCTCAGTTGCTTCCCTTTCAGCCATATGGAAAGCAGCGTCTATGACCGGCATGACTTTCATAACCTCCGCCGTGCGGAAATTTGCCTTGGAAAATATGGCATCCTCGAATGCACAGTTGATATACTCAAAGGCTCTCCTTATATCTCCTTGGTCATAAAGCACCGAAGCAAGCAATATCATCGACGCATATTCTTTTGTCCCCGACGAAACATCAAGAATAGCCGAACGGACCAGACACTCTTTGGCTTCATCCGCCATACCGGCAGCCAGATATATCTCCCCCATAGTGTACAGCATCTGTGGATTGTCAGAAAAGTCGAATTTCTCCTTAGCCGCCTCCATCTTCGCCACTGCTTCCTGATTCATGCCGGCATCACTCAAACGTTGCGCCTGAAGCATATAGTAGCTGCTCGAATTGACCGGCGATTCCGCCAGACTCAACGACCTGTAATGACGCAGCTTCTCCAGTGCGTCCACGCGTTCTCGGTCAAGCAGAGCCGCCCCGTACTTCATGCCGTAGACGGTACGGTATACGCTGTTACGGTATTTGCGGTGGTAGTCTTCAAGGGTCTCATCCTCCAGAGTGTCGAGCAGCTCTATTGCTTTGTCATAAGCCCCCGACTTGGCATAGCTCTCTGCGAGATTGATAGTCGCAGAGGCTATCTTCGACGGGTCTGCAAGCTCGTTGGCCAATGCAAGCCTCTCGTCCGCTACTATTAACGCGGAGTCGATGCGATACGATCTGTAGCCCTTATACAACCCGCGCAATACATTATATTTGTCGGCGGTCGTAGATGCTGTCATGTAATCTGCTTTGGCTTTATCTATGAGAGCCCTCCTGTCTCGCTCATAAACGCCCCTGTCGGGAAGCATCCGGTCAAGGCGTGTCAGAAGCGAATCGCAGACATCTGACGGCCACGATGTCAATGCGCATGACACATATACCAAAAGACTAAACAATCGACGCATGGGGAAAAACAGGTTAAGAAGTACCGCCTAATTTAATAACTTTTTACTCTTCTACCAAACGATATAGCGACATAGCCTGTTTCAGTATGTGATAACGTAAAAAGTGCGGCCCTGCATATCCGGGTCGCACTTTCCTGTAACTTTTTATATAGAAATACACAGAATGTGTGTATGTCAGGCTTATTCCCACTCGATGGTTGCCGGCGGTTTGGATGAGATGTCGTAGCAGACGCGGTTCACACCCTTCACCTTGTTGATGATGTCGTTGCTGACTTTAGCCATAAAGTCATACGGCAGATGCGCCCAGTCGGCAGTCATCGCATCGGTAGATGTGACGGCACGGAGAGCCACGGCGCGCTCATATGTACGCTCATCGCCCATGACTCCGACGCTCTGCACTGGCAGGAGTATCGCTCCCGCCTGCCACACCTTGTCATACAGGTCCCAATCGCGCAGACCTTGTATGAAGATGTCGTCTGCCTCCTGAAGCACAGCCACCTTCTCAGGGGTGATGTCGCCAAGGATACGCACCGCCAAGCCGGGGCCTGGGAATGGGTGGCGCTTGATCAGGTGGTCGGGCATACCGAGTTCATGGCCTACGGCACGGACTTCGTCCTTGAAAAGCAGCCGGAGAGGTTCGCACAGCTTAAGATTCATCTTTTCAGGCAGACCGCCCACATTGTGATGGCTCTTTATGGTCGTACCGGTTATCGACAGCGACTCTATGCAGTCAGGATAGATAGTCCCCTGGGCCAGCCACTTCACATCGGAGATCTTACGGGCTTCCTCGTCAAAGACATCGATAAAGCCCTTGCCGATAATCTTGCGCTTACGCTCAGGGTCGGTAACACCAGCCAGTTCGCCGAAGAACTTCTCTGAGGCATCGACACCGATTACGTTGAGACCGAGGCATTCATAGTCATGAAGCACATTTTTAAATTCGTTTTTGCGCAACATGCCATGGTCGACGAATATACACGTCAGATTCTTGCCGATAGCTTTATTTAAAAGCACCGCCGCAACCGACGAATCCACGCCTCCGCTCAGCCCCAGCACCACCTTGTCGTCACCGAGCTGCTCGCGGAGCGACTGAACAGTCGAATCTATGAACGAGGCTGCATTCCAGTCCTGCTTGCCACCGCAGATATTAACCACGAAATTTTTCAGCAAGTCCGTGCCGGCTATCGAATGGAACACCTCCGGGTGGAACTGCACACCCCAGGTCTTCTCCCCTTTAATCTGATAAGCCGCCACTTTCACATGGTCGGTCGACGCAATGATTTCAAATGTGTCAGGGATGGATGTTATAGTGTCGCCATGGCTCATCCACACCTGTGTGCCGGCCTGTATGCCGCAAAACAGCTGATTGCGCGAATCTATATAGCTCAAGTGGGCACGTCCGTATTCCCGTGAAGCCGCCGGTTCTACAGAGCCTCCGCACTCGTAGGCTATGAACTGCGCACCATAGCATATGCCGAGTACAGGATATTTGCCCCGGACAGTGTCGAGCTGCATCCTGAAAGCCTTATCATCGTAGACCGAGAAAGGCGAACCGGAGAGGATGACACCTATCACCGACGGGTCGTCGGCGGGGAACTTGTTGTACGGGACTATTTCACAATACATATTGAGCTCGCGGACACGCCGGCCTATCAGCTGGGTGGTCTGCGACCCGAAATCAAGAATGATTATCTTTTCTTGCATTGGGAGTGTGTGGATAGAATGTGGATATGATACTACTATAACGCATAGATGAAGCTCTGCGCCACCGGCCATGCGCAGTGCAAAGGTACGCAATTTCCCATAAATATGACGCTACCGCCATAGCTCTTTTACGACAAGCAGATGATGCGTCGATACAATTCCGCCGACCACCACCATGTATTATATATTATATGCATCATTTTTTGCAATTTACATAAGTGCCAAGGTATTGCATAAGCCGAAGAAAATCGCTACCTTTGCAGTCCGATTATGTCCAATTAATAACATTTGGGCATGTCAATATGTGTGCTTTTGGCCGAGCAGATATATTTGACACGCCCATGCAACAAACTATTAATTAAACATTTAAGACAAGTGGATACTTTAAGTTTCAAGACTCCCTGCCCCAACGCCCAGAGCGTCGAAAGGGAATGGGTAGTAATCGATGCCACCGACCAGGTGCTCGGCCGCCTTTGCTCAAAGGTTGCGAAAATCCTCCGTGGCAAAAACAAGCCCTACTACTCGCCTAACGTAGAATGTGGCGACAACGTAATCATCATCAATGCCGACAAGGTGATTCTGACTGGCAAAAAGATGACCGACCGTGAATACCTGAGCTATACCGGCTATCCCGGCGGACAGCGCACAGCCACCCCCGAGATTCTGATGAAGAAAGCCCGCAACAAGCACCTCAAGCCGGGCTACAACCCCCTTTTCATCAAGGTTATGAAAGGTATGCTCCCCAAGAACCGTCTTGGCCGCACACTCATCGGCAACATGCACGTGTACCTCGGCGCAGAGCATCCCCATCAGGCTCAGAACCCCAAAGTCATCGACATCAACACCATCAAATAACACTACGGCATGGAAACAATCAACGCAATTGGCCGTCGTAAGGCCGCAGTGGCCCGCGTAATCGTCAAAGAAGGCAACGGCACCATCACAATAAACAAGCGCCCCCTTGAGGTGTATTTCCCCTCATCCATTCTGCAGTACATCGTAAAGCAGCCTCTCACCAAGCTCGATGTAGTAGAAAAATATGACATCAAGGTCAATCTCGACGGTGGCGGCTACAAAGGCCAGGCCGAAGCTCTCCGTCTCGCCATCGCCCGCGCCCTCGTCAAAATCAATCCTGAAGACAAGGCCGCTCTCCGCGCCGAAGGCTTCATGACCCGCGACCCCCGTGCTGTCGAGCGTAAAAAGCCCGGTCGCCCCAAAGCACGCAAGCGCTTCCAGTTCAGCAAGCGTTAATATCCGTGTTGCGGCACATATGCCGCCGGCACCCAGGTATTTACGCACCGAATTTGCAATCAGCGCATGAAGATGCTGCTTGAATAGCAACGTGTTTAGTATCTAAACCCTGAAGATGGACCTGCGTTCCCTACTTCCGGGTTGTATAAATCAGAAGAACGTAAACCACATCAAAAAACAAAAATGTCAACACCAACATTTGACCAACTCCTCGAAGCAGGATGCCACTTCGGCCACCTCAAACGCAAATGGAATCCTGCAATGGCGCCCTATATCTTCATGGAGCGCAACGGTATCCACATCATCGACCTCTATAAGACAGCTGCCAAGCTCGACGAAGCCGCAGCCGCTCTGAAGAATATCGTAAAAAGCGGCAAGAAAGTACTCTTCGTCGCAACCAAAAAACAGGCCAAACAGGTAGTAGCCGACAAAGCCCAGTCAATCAACATGCCCTATGTGATCGAACGCTGGCCCGGCGGTATGCTCACCAACTTCCCCACCATCCGCAAGGCTGTCAAGAAGATGGCTTCCATCGACAAGATGTCAAAGGACGGCACATTTGACAACCTCTCAAAGCGCGAGAAGCTCCAGATTACCCGCCAGCGCGCAAAGCTCGAGAAGAACCTCGGCTCTATCGCTGACCTCAACCGCCTCCCCTCGGCTCTCTTCGTCATCGACGTATGCAAAGAACACATCGCAGTAGCTGAGGCTAACCGTCTGGGCATCCCCGTGTTCGCGATGGTCGACACCAACAGCGATCCCACCAACGTGGATTTCGTAATCCCCGCCAACGATGACGCAAGCAAGTCGATCGAACTCATCCTCGACACTGTATGCGCCGCCATCAACGAGGGTCTCGAAGAGCGCAAAGTAGAGAAGGCCGACTCCCAGGCTGCCGCAGAGCAGGCTGAAGAGGCCGCTCCCAAGCGTGAGCGTCGTCGCGTACAGCGCAAGGAAGAAGCTACCGAAGCTCCCAAAGCCGAAGCAGCAGAGTAATCCCTACCTTTAAGAGTGCACTGGAGTCAACTTCTTTTACACTCTAAAACCTAAATTGTCTAACCTTGATGGAGTGTCGGACTCCGGCACTCCATCATCATAAAAATCTCCCCACTACTATGGCAGTAACAATGGCAGAAATCACCAAGCTGCGCCACCTCACAAGCGCAGGCCTGATGGACTGCAAAAAAGCACTCGCCGAAACTAACGGCGACATAGAAGCAGCTGTAGAAATCCTCCGCAAGAAGGGTCAGGCTGTAGCAGCGAAGCGCGAAGACCGTCAGGCATCTGAGGGTTGCGTACTCGCTAAAAACGAGAACGGCTTTGCCGCAATCGTTGCCCTCAAGTGTGAGACAGACTTCGTGGCTAAAAACGCCGGCTTCGTAGCACTCACCCAGAAGCTCCTTGATGCAGCTGTAGCCAACAAAGTCAAGACACTTGACGAACTCAAGGCTCTCGCCATCGACGGCAAGAAAGTTGAAGACCTCATCGTCGAAGAGGTAGGCAAGACTGGTGAAAAGATGGAAATCGGTGCCTATGAATGCATCGAGGCTGCATCGGTAACCTCTTACAACCACCAGGGCAACAAGCTCTCAACCATCGTCGGCTTCAACCTCGCCGATGTAGACTATCAGGTAGGCCGTGACGTGGCTATGCAGGTTGCATCGATGAACCCCGTGGCAGTAGACCGCGACAGCGTCCCCGCAAACATCATCGAAAGCGAGCGTAACGTCGCTATCGAGAAGACCAAGGAAGAGCAGATAATGAAGGCCGTAGAGGCAGCCCTCAAGAAAGCCGGTATCAATCCCGCACATGTAGACTCCGAATCGCATATCGAGTCCAACATGGCCAAAGGCTGGATCACCCAGGAAGAAGCAGACAAGGCTCGCCAGATTATAAAAGAGACATCTGAGGCCAAGGCTGCAAACCTCCCCCAGCAGATGATTGAAAATATCACCAAGGGCCGTCTCAACAAATTCTTCAAGGAGTCATGCCTCATGGAGCAGGAGTATGTAAAAGACGCGTCTATGACCATCGGCCAGTTCCTCGAACAGTCGCAGAAAGGACTCGTGGCTGTATCATTCAAGCGTGTCAACCTCAACGAAGACTAATTAGCCCACCTAAAAGGGAGGGAACATATCCCCAATAAAGTTATACCCGTCCGTGCAATTAATAGCACGGACGGGTATAATATTATATATCTACAGAAACATAACTCATCGCTCAAATAGCGATTTAACATAATTTATACTTAGGGGGGTGATTTGCTAATAAATGTTTACCTTTGTGACGGAATTATAAAACAATAGATACAATCCATCAGACAACAACATATTTATGATGAGAAAACTAAGAAATATAGCAATTACCTGCATTACAGGTACTATGGCGCTCACAGCGAACAGTGCAAAAATAGACTACTCCCTCGTTTCCGTACCTGAAGAAGGAGGTATCAAATTTGAGCGCATCACTGAAGATGCCGATGCTGTAAGCTCTGTGTTCCCGGCCAAGAAAAGTATATTCAAATTTGGTGGCAGCAAAGGAAATAAGGTGGACTGGTGGGTAAATCCTCAGATTGCCATCACCCCCGACGGCAAAAGACTCGCATATATAAACAACAAAAACGGCACAACCAACGTGATGGTCAAGGATGCACGACGCGGGGGTTCAAGCGTACAGCGTACATTCCGCACTAATGTACGCGACTTCACTCTCAGCCCTGACGGCTCCACTATCTGCTTCACTGAGTGGCGCAGCGGCCACTATGGCATCTATCTTGTAGATGCTGTGCAGGGCAATGTAGTACGTCAAGTGTCAAACGGCACCGATAATGATTTTGCCGGACAGATAACTAAAGACAACAACCATATCTATTTCCATAGGGGCGAAGGGTATGGCGCATATTCTTTATGGAGCTGGGACAGAAAAAACAATCTGTTTTCAAACTATTCGCGAGGCATGACACCTGTGCTGGACCCACGTAACCCCGACGTAGTATATTGTGCACGCTTTACTGACAAGAAAGAGAGCGAGATATGGCGTCTCAATCTTAATACCGGTGTCGAAGAACTCATTTTAGGACTGCCTGAGCGCAGCTTCACAACTCCTCAGCTCAGCCCTAACGGCCAGTGGCTGCTTGTCACAGGCACATCACGGTCTGAGAAACACAAAGACCTCAACACCGACATCTTCGTGGTACGTACCGACGGCACTCAGCTCACCCAGCTGACATTCCATCCCGGCAACGACCTTTCCGCCATATGGGCTCCTGACGGCAAGTCGATATACTTTGTATCAGAGCGCGGCACAGCAAAAAAAGGCCTCTACAACGTATGGCAGATGGATTTCAATCTATGATAGACCATCACGACATATTAATATGAATCCATTTTTTCGATAATCCGATCTAATTAATCAATTTAAGTTATGAAAAAAGTATTACTCACTCTGGCATGCGCAAGCTGCGTCATGTCGCTATCCGCACAGCGTGCATCCGACTCCGCCATGTCGGCCAACGACATCAAGGATTACAACCGTATAGGCATCTCATACAACAACACCCACTACGGCTTCAATGACGCTTACGACAACGACAGCAATTTCGGACTCAACGGCGTAGGTATCGACTATATCCACGGTTTCAGCGTAAGCGAAAATCTGCCTCTTTACATCGAGACAGGTCTCAACTTCGACTTCAACTTCAGCACCAAAAATTGGGATAAGGACTATGACAGCGATAGTGACTGGATCCAGTACAAGGAAAAGTTTAACAACATCAACATGCAGGTTCCTGTCAATGTAGCATGGAAATTTGCCGTAAGCGACGACTTCTCCATCGCACCATATCTCGGCCTCAACTTCAAGGTACACTTCGTGTGGAAACAAAAAATGCAGGTAGATGCCAGCTATGACCCCGAAGGTGTGAAGGAGTGGAACGACGAACAGGACTGGATCAGCGTATTTGATGACAGTGAAGATGCGATGGGCGACAAGGACGCGACATGGAACCGTTTCCAGATGGGATGGCATGTAGGCGTAGGCTTCCAGTACAAGCCTATATACCTCGGTGTACAGTATGGCACAGACTTCATCCCGGCATACAGCCACAAATACACCTATGACGGTGAAAGCGAAACCGCCAAAATCAACACCGGCAACCTCAAGGTGACTCTCGGATACGTATTCTAATCGATACCTCCCCTCATATATAAATATAATGGATGAGAATCCCGGCTCTGCAACTGAGGCAGAGCCGGGACTTTTTGCTACCACTAATCTCTTATCAGGGCATTAAGATCGTTAAAAGCTTTAAATTTCAGACGAAACGGTCAATCATATCCCGCAAGTCACCGAGCGGCTTTTCACCGCCGTCACGCCATACCTCCTGGCCATTTTTGAAGAGCAGCCATGTCGGGTACGAATTGACACGATATTGATCCATCAATCCAGGGTTGCCATCTCCCTCGATCTGTATGATACTAACTTTATTACTGACAATCTGCCGGAGTTCGTCAACGATGGGGTTCATGCGGCGGCAATGAGGACACCAGTCGGCATAAAACTCCACGAGCGTGGGCCGTGGCTCGCTGAGTGCCGCAGTCAGCGTATTCTTAAGGTCGGGCATAATGGCTGCTACCGGTCGATATCCCAGTCTTTGACATTAAGAAGTTCATTGATTTTGGCTACAAGCTGGTCGGCTTGATGCAGCCCCGCGCCGCGCCAGACTGGTTCACCGTCGCGAAATGCAATAAGAGTCGGGATTGACTGGACGCGATACTGGCGGGCGAGATCTTGATTCTTATCCACATCGATTTTTATGACATTCGCTTTGTCGCCTACTCTGTTTTTCACGTATTCAAGTATCGGAGCCTGCATCTTGCAAGGGCCGCACCATGTAGCATAAAAGTCGACCAACGTCAGTTTCGATTGGCCGATAATGTCTGTAAATTCGCTCATATTATGTTTTGTATATGTTACGTTAATATTCTTATTTAATATTATAACATCTCAAATAGACAAATTGTTGCGACAGCTGGGTATATTCTATTCGTTTGAAAAAGTGTACAGCCATCAGCGTCATTCGCTTGAAAAAGTGTGATTTGCGAAATGGCGTGGCTGGCGGCGGTTATTTCGGGTAAAATGCGTAAATTTGCACAAAATTTCACGACAAAAGAGCTTATACTCGAATCGACATTGCAATATGCTTACAGCTAAGGAAATACGCGAATCGTTCAAAGATTTCTTCCGCAGCAAGGGACACAAGATTGTACCCTCTGCCCCCATGGTCATCAAAGATGACCCCACGCTGATGTTTACCAACGCCGGCATGAACCAGTTTAAGGACATCATACTCGGCAACAAGGCCGCGAAAGAGCGTCGTGTCGCCGATTCGCAGAAATGCCTGCGCGTGAGCGGCAAACACAACGACCTTGAGGAAGTGGGTATGGATACCTACCACCACACCATGTTTGAAATGCTCGGCAACTGGTCATTTGGCGACTACTTCAAGAAAGAAGCCATTGACTGGGCATGGGAATATTTGGTGGATGTCCTCCGTTTGGATCCCGACCGCCTGTATGCCACCGTATTCGAGGGCTCTGCCGAAGAAGGTCTCAGCCGCGACGACGAAGCTGCCGGATATTGGGAAAAACATCTGCCCACAGACCATATCATCAACGGCAACAAACACGACAATTTCTGGGAAATGGGCGATACAGGTCCATGCGGCCCGTGCAGCGAGATACACATAGACCTGCGTTCCGACGACGAACGCGCACAGACCCCGGGCCGCGACCTCGTCAACCACGACCATCCGCAGGTGATAGAGATATGGAATCTCGTGTTCATGCAGTACAACCGCAAAGCCGACGGCTCTCTCGAACCACTCCCTGCCAAGGTTATCGACACCGGCATGGGATTCGAACGTCTCTGCATGGCCCTGCAAGGAAAGCAGAGCAATTATGACACCGACGTGTTCACACCCCTCATCGGCAAGATTTCAAACCTTACCGGGCTGAAATACGGCGACGACAAGAAGGTCGACATAGCCATGCGAGTGATAGCCGACCATGTCCGCACCATATCGTTCTCCATCGCCGACTCGCAGCTTCCCAGCAATGCCAAAGCCGGCTACGTGATACGCCGCATCCTGCGCCGCGCTGTCCGTTACGCCTATACTTTCCTTGGACAGAAACAAGCGTTCATCTACAAGCTCGTCGACACCCTCATAGAGAGCATGGGCGAGGCCTACCCGGAACTGCCGGCACAGCGCGAACTCATCATGCGCGTCATAAAGGAGGAGGAAGATTCATTCCTGCGCACCTTGGAAAACGGCATCCGTCTGCTCGACAATGCCATCGCCGCTGCCAAAGCGCAAGGCAAGACAGAAATATCAGGTCATGAAGCATTTGTGCTTTACGACACCTACGGATTCCCCCTCGATCTTACCGAACTCATACTGAAAGAAAATGGCATGACACTCGACCATGCCGGATTCGACGCAGAGATGCAGCAGCAAAAGGAGCGCGCCCGCAATGCTGCCGCCATGGAGACAGGCGACTGGGTGACAGTACACGAAGGGGAGCCGGAATTTGTAGGCTACGATTCGACCCACTGCCCCACCCAGATACTACGCTATCGCCAAGTAAAGCAGAAAGGCAAGGAATACTACCAGCTCATACTCTCTGTGACACCGTTTTACGCCGAAATGGGTGGCCAGACAGGCGACCGTGGCACTCTGACATGCGGTGACGAAACCGTAGAAATCTACGACACCAAGCGTGAAAACGGCATCGGAGTACATCTGACCAAGAAACTGCCCTCAGACGTGGCTGCGACATTCGAGGCCGCCATCGACGAGGAAGCACGCCAAGCCACATCGGCCAACCACACAGCCACCCACCTCCTCCACCACGCGCTGCGTCAGGTACTCGGCGAACATGTAGAGCAAAAAGGGTCGTTCGTATCTCCCGACCTGCTCCGTTTCGACTTCTCGCACTTCCAGAAAGTGACACCTGAGGAATTGCGCAAGGTAGAGCATATAGCCAACGCGGCAGTGCGCAAAGCCATAGCCCGCGACGAACACCGCAACATGCCTATCGCCGAAGCCCGCGCTATGGGAGCCATGGCGCTGTTCGGCGAAAAATACGGCGATGAAGTGCGGGTTATCAAATATGGCGACTCTGTGGAACTGTGCGGCGGCACACACGTCGACAACACCGGCAACATCGGCATGATACGCATCATCAGCGAAAGCAGCATTGCAGCCGGAATACGCCGCATAGAGGCCATCACCGGGGCGCGTGTCGAGAACGCCATAGACGAAATGACCGATACGCTTCGTGAAATAGCCACGATGTTTAACAACGCTCCTGACATATTGACAGCCCTCCGCAAGTCTATCGAGGAAAATGCCGGTCTGAAGAAACAAGTCGAGGACTATTTCAACGAACGAGTGGCCGCTATAGCAAAGAAAGTGCTTGAAGATGCTAAAACCGTCAACGGCATCAAGACAGCGATGCTCACCGGCATCCGAATACCCGATGTCGTGAAGAACGTAGCCTTTGCTGTACGAGCAGCGTCGCCCGAAAACACAGTCTTCGTAGGTGCGACCGTAGACCCCAACAGCAAGCCGCTGCTAACCCTGATGATAACCGAGGACCTCGTCAAGTCACACGGTCTCAACGCCGGGAATATAGTACGCGAAGCCGCCAAAGCCATCAAAGGCGGAGGCGGAGGTCAGCCCGGCTTCGCCCAAGCCGGCGGTAAAGAAGCCGACGGCATATCAGCCGGAGCACAAGCCATACTTGAAGCAATACATTGATTACAACCATCATTCTAATAACAGAGCGTCCGCTGCATTGATTTGCAGCGGACGCTCTGTCATTGCCTATATCTGACAAAGAAACTGTTCAAATTAAATTTATGACTCTATAATTTGATGTCATCGGTAGGATAGTCGAATTCGTCTATCTCCTCGAAATCGTCATCGTCAAAACCGTCGTCATAATCATCGTCAGGCTCCATCTGCGGTGCCTGCTCAAAGATGAACTCGTCCTCCTCGCGGACACGGTGGTGCTTGTCAAGCGGACGGTGGATGATGTCAGAGGTCGCAATCTGGTTGCGCTCATCGGTAATGGCCGACCACAGTTTGTCTTTGAGTTCAGTTAGTCCGAAACCGGTCACTGCTGAAATGAACTGGTGGGGAACGTCACGCGGGAGCTCCCGCTCCATAGCCTCCATCAGCTCTTCGTCAAGCATGTCGCTCTTGGATATGGCCAGCACACGGGGCTTGTCGACCAGTTCCGGATTAAACTTGTGCAACTCCCCTATCAGCACTTCATACTCCGCCTTGATGTCGATAGCATCGGCAGGAATCATGAACAGCAGCACTGCATTGCGCTCTATGTGACGGAGGAAACGCAGTCCGAGTCCCTTTCCCTCTGCCGCTCCCTCTATGATACCGGGAATATCTGCCATCACAAACGAACGGTTGCCACGGTATTCCACGATACCGAGCTGGGGTTCCATGGTAGTGAACGGATAATCGGCAATCTTAGGGCGGGCTGCAGAAACCGATGACAGCAACGTCGACTTACCGGCATTGGGGAATCCGACAAGGCCGACATCGGCAAGCAGCTTAAGTTCCAGTATTATGGTCTTCTCTATGGCAGGTTCTCCAGGCTGTGCATAACGGGGAGTGCGGTTTGTCGCGCTCTTGAAATGCCAGTTGCCAAGGCCGCCGCGACCGCCTTTGAGGAGCTTCACCTCCTCTCCGTCATCTGTCACTTCGCACAGATAGTCGCCGGTCTCGGCATCAAATACGACAGTGCCGCAGGGGACTTCCACCACCACATCTTCACCGTCTTTGCCGAAACTGCGGCCGCCGCTGCCGCTCTGGCCGTTGCCGGCAAATATGTGACGGCGGAATTTGAGAGGGAGCAGAGTCCACATGTTGCGGTTGCCTTTGAGGATAATATGCCCCCCACGTCCGCCGTCGCCTCCGTCAGGACCTCCTTTGGGCACATATTTTGCCCTGTGGAAGTGAAGGGAACCGGCCCCGCCCTTGCCCGAGCGGCACATTATCTTTACATAATCTATGAAATTGGAATCAGCCATGAATTATTTTGAGTAGAAGTGTATAAGTTGCAACAGTCAAACGCCCTGCTTGTTGCCAGAGTGGTAACGCATCAGTTCTTGGGCGCGTGCGTAATCATTAGGAGCACCGATGTCGATCCATGTACCGTTGATAGGGAAAAACGACACACGCATCCTTTGCGCCAGCGCACTCTCTATGAGATCCGTGGCATCAGTACGTGTATCAGAGCGCACCTGACGAAGTAACGCATTGTCAATCAGATAAATGCCAGCGTTGGCATGATGCGTATACGACGGTTTCTCAACAAAGGACTTCACCATGCATCCGTCAGTCTCCAATATAGCATACGGCACAGATATGGTATATGGTATCGCGGCGACAGTAAGCATCGCTTCAGTGTCACGGTGATGCAGCCACATCTCCTCAAGCGACAAAGTAGTAAGCAGGTCGCTGTTCATCACTAAAGTAGTACCCGACTCAGGAATATCGGCCAAAGAGACAGCACCGATGGTGCCGAGAGGCGACACTTCACGCACACACTTCACCTTCACACCACAAACCGCTTCGGCAAAATGTGCCTCAATCTGTTCGGCAAGGTAATGGGTTGTGACCGTTATGTCAGTTATGCCGGCATCAGCGAGCATGGATATATTATAGTCGATTATCGCTCTGTCGCCGACTTTAAGCAACGGTTTAGGCGTGGTAAGCGTCATCGGGCGCAGCCTTTCGCCACGACCTCCAGCCATCACTATGGCACGGACAGGCAGCAACGTGGACTGCTTGGAAGTGTCAAGCACACGCACGACCCTGCCGTCGGCATCAAGCACAGGAATCATCCTTATGCCTTTACGTCGATACGACGCAAGTGCAGCCACATCGATATTCCCGGCATCCAAATAGCGGAAACTGCGCTGCATGGCGCATGTCACACACGCACCAAGGCTACGTCCGGCAATGAGTGCCCGCCGGATGTCGCCGTCGGTAAGCGTACCTACCATCCTGCCGTCGTCTCCTGTGACTATCAGCGTCATCAACTGCCCTGACAGCTCATTTATAGCACCAAGAGCATCGAGCAGAGTGGCCTTGCTGTCGATTATATTTCTTTTCATCTGTCAGCATTTGAGAGTCGGTTACATATCATCTCCGCAATCGTCCAATCAAGCGGACTGTCAAGGTCGACCGAACGCATACGCGGCATCTCCACAGGCACACGTCGTGGCATGTCGCCGAAAGCATAACGCCTGAGCGACGCAGGGCGCATCACATATACAGCTCCGTTGTATTGCCACGCTTTAGGCGCATCCTGACGGCGCGTCAACTTGCCATCGCCCTTGGAGACATGGAGCATACCGTCGGCATCAGTCTCGAAGCAGTCGTAATACGGATTACACGCCGCTTCGGTGACCGTGACAGCCATGTCGCATCCGGGATGGGAAGCATAAGCCTCAATGGCCTTCAGTATGTCGTCGGTGGTGCGCAAAGGGGATGTCGGCTGCAGCAACACCACCTTGTCATACACCACGCCTATGGAATCGGCATAGTCCATAGCATCCAATATTACTTCGCGGCTTCCGGCCGTATCTGTGGCAAGCTCTATGGGGCGACGATATGGAGTTCCATATCCCATCCCTTTCGCCACAGCTGCTATCGCTTCATCGTCAGTAGAGAGAATAATATGCGCATCATCGGCCAGTGCACGGGCTGCATCGAGCGAATACGCTATCAACGGCCTTCCGCAAAACATCTTGATGTTTTTATGCGGAATGCCCTTGCTGCCGCCACGGGCAGGTATGACAAACAATGTATTCTCAACCATCAGTCAAAATCATTTGTATCTTATTCGCAAAGATACGAAATTTACAAGACTTCACACCTGCTGCGACATGTTTGAACAAAGCGAATCTAAAAAGATGTTTACAATTATTAAAATAAACGATGAAGCATTGCAAATTCAAAAAAACTGTCTAACTTTGTAATACAAACAAAACACCAATCTTTCGAACCTTCTATTTCTACTACCATATAACACTGAGAAGCGTCTCAAAAGCGTTTCAATAATCAGGATAATAAAAACATCAGTTTGTAAAATGAGAAACCGGTCCAGTCCCTCTGCCCAGAGCGACTGGATTTTTTTGCATCCCAATGCACTATGGATTAGAGACTGGACTAATTGCGGCTACCCTTTGGCTACCCAACAAAATAAAAATGACTGAAAATCAAAACGATTAACAGTCATTTATGGTGCCCAGAACAGGACTCGAACCTGCACGCCTCGCAGCACTCGCACCTGAAACGAGCGCGTCTACCATTCCGCCACCTGGGCATCGGTGTCTTTTTTGGTAGGGCAAAGGTACGCACTTTCTATGTGATATGCAATAGTGAGGTTGAATTTTTTGCGATAATATTGCCTCAAAGTTGTGCGAAGTTGTCATCCGTAGGAAGTGCAGGGGTGTCGGGATTTTGATAATCAGTGCCGTGGTAGTGTGATTCCCGAAAAGGATGGAAATGACGATATATGCGTAAAAGCCCACTGTGACATCTGCGTCAGGGTGGGCTTTGGGGGATTCAGTATGTTATTTAACCAAGCTACTTTCGTAAGTCCGATGAGGAAGCTTCTTAAATGCAATCGATATGCTTTTTTTGGGGGGGGCTGTTGCCCTGTCATGGAGCCACGGTGATGACGGCGGTGGTGTAAGTTACGCTGTCACGCGGTGTGGTGATGCGGATGTTGCCTCCGAGCGAAGTCTCGGGATTGGCGATTATCTGGCGGTCCCAGTCGCCCTTGGTAAACTTGAAGCACGCTGGCAGACGCAGTTTCAGGTCTATTGCGCGGACGGAGTCGCTGACCGCCTGCATCTTGACAGCTGATGGTTGCCACGCTCCGAGGGGTTCTTGGTTGCCTGTGATGTAGACATCCGTGCCTGCCAAATCCGCGCCGTGCAGCTCGATATGCACGGGGTGTTCTCCGGGGCTAAGCCAGTTGTCACGCTCTCCCATGAATGAGAAATAGCGCTTCAGTGCGTCCTGAATGGCCGGATACACTACTCGGTTATGGGTGTATTCGGGAAATACGGCAGTGATGATGCGCGAGTTACCGGCACCTTCCGATGCTATGGAATCGGCATGATTTTTGACTTTGAGCCATGAATCGCCCCACGTGGTGTCGTTGTCCCACACCCAAGTCTGGGGCTCGTTACCCATTGAGAGATAGACGAAACGCGGCTCTGCACGCTTTGTGAAATCATAATTGATGAAATCATTGGCAGGGCGGAAATCATCATAGCCACAGTTGGGCGACATGGCTATGACATCGTCAAACAGTTCGTCGTTGAGCATCGCATCAAGCACGAACGATGCACTCAGGGAGTGACCCACGGCAAGCGAGTGACCGTTGGCACGGTAATTCTTTTTAAGATACGGCATCAGTTCGTCGCGCAGGAATTTCTTCAAATCCTCAGAGTGGCCGAAATACCTGTCCTCGCGAAACAAGCCACGACCAACAGCCTTACGAGGCATGGGCGTGTAATCGCTGTTGCGTGTATAGCCTATCTCAGGCAGATGGGGCGAACAGATACCGACTACCACATATGGGCGCACGTTCTCATCAAACTGTTGCAGATGGAAGTGGGCCAATGATGTTATAAGGTCGAACAGGCCTCTGAATTGCGCATCAAACACGTAGATTACATCATAGTCGGTCATGGTCTCCTCATCAAAATACGAGGGGGTATAGATGAGTACCGGCCGCTTGTGCTGGAAGTATTTCGATGGCATGTCGATGCGTTCCATCCGTGCTATCTGCTGGCCGCAGACAAGCGATGTGGCGAATATCATCAGCAAAAGCGATGTAGTAATGAGCCGCTGCATGTTTGATGATTTTTACAACCAATCAGATGTAACCGCACTCTATTTGAACGCCTCGGGATAGCCCTGGATGAAAAGCTCGACGCGCTGCTTCAAGCGGTACACTGTCACGCCGACGTTGATTGTCTTGCCGTTGTTCGGTATCTGGAACACACGCTCATGGATTTTCTCGGAGTGGGTCTCCGTGAAATTGGATGCACGCTTGACATCCTCGTCCACCAGCTTCTCTATTTTATTGATAAGATCGGGATTTCCCTCGCGCACCTCTATCGAGCGGAAATAGTTTTTTTCGCTTTTGACAGTGGTCACCGAAATGCCTTTTTTGCCGTTGTATGAGCCGTCAAAAAGCGATTCGACGGCAAGCCGGGGGGGCTTGGCATACGCGAGAATGGCGCATACGAGCATACAGAGGGTTAAGATTGACTTTTTCATATTCTCACAGATATTTAAACGGTTTTCAATATTGCATATATTTCTGGTATTTGTCATAAAAGCGTTGCATCTCGTCCATCCTGAGCTGCTGAGCCTCCTGTACTTCGGCTGCACGGGCAAGCATCTCGTTGGCCTTGTCGATGTCGGCGCGGATGATGGCCTCCGCCTCCGCCCTGTCGTCTACCTTTGCACCGTCGACATATACGAGATAGGTAATGTCGGTCTGGCTGTCAGATGCGGAGAAATATGTCAAGGTTGCAGCCGAAGCCACAAGCACCAATAGCGACACTGCTATATTTGCTACACTCCAGCGTTGCCACCACCGGGTTCTGACTGCTACAGAAGCGGCAGCCGGCTTCTCGGCGACCTCGGACAGACGCAGGGCAAAATCCATCATGCCTCGGACTTCGTCGATAAGCTCCGTGCTTGCCTCCGTATGCAGAAGCACATAATGGAGTTCTCGCTCCTGCAAGCGGGTCAGGCGGCAGTCGAGGTAGAGGCGGCAAAGCTCCTCAAGCTCCTTGACCGAAAGTGTTGCTGTGTTATTGCTTCTATCGTTCATCTTAATCGGTTCTGATTATAAAGTTCTCTGATTTTCTTACGCGCACGGTACATGTTCATCCTGACGGCATCGACAGTCTGCCCGGTGCGCAGGGCGATTTCCTCATAGGCCATGTCGGCAAATGTCGCCATCTCGAATACATCTCGTTGGGCAGGAGTCAAGGAGCGGTACAATTCGCTCTTGATGCGTTCAAACTCGTCGGGCAGCTGCGGTTCGCACGGTTCGTCAGGCAGCATGTCCGTCCCCACGAAGTCGCGGCGGCGACGCAGACGGTCGATGCACTCGTTTCGCAGCACTGCCACGAGCCGGTGTTGCGCTTCCGACTCCGAGCCGGGCTCTGCGGGCGATTTCCACAGTTTGATATATGACTCTTGCATGGCATCTTCGGCCTCGTCGCCGTCACGTAGCATACCCATGGCTATGCGATGGAGCCGTGCCGTCAGTCCTATATATGCCGCTGTCAGAAAATCCTTTTTCATGTCTCTGCTCTATATACGCAGTCGCACCGCAAAACATAACAAAGATACCGAAATTTTTTTCAACTAAATTTATCCATCCAGTATCTCACCGATTTTGCTCCCTCGGCGAGCCAGACGTTTACGGTGTTTCTCGATTCTACGCTCCTTGGCCACCTCCCGTCGTCTGGCGCGTTTCGCTTCACGCGAAAGTGTCGTTACCGCCTCCGCTTCGGAGGGATTTTCCGCTACTGACGGCATCGGGCTTTCCTCATCAGCAACTTTCAGCTCTTCTATTTCATTTCCCTCTGCCAACGCCTCCGATTGCACTCTTGCCTCGCGGCGACGCGCTGCCGCCGCACGGGCACGACGTGAACGCTCCAACGCCTTGTCAATCTGCGGTTGCAGCAGCGTGAACACCACATCCTCCACTTCTGTGAAATCCGACTTAACGCTTCCCCGGTCGATATACTCGTCCAAGCACTTAATCAGATGCTGCACACCTATGTCGTCGCTCAGCGCAGACACCTCTCGGATTTGCCGGCACACCGCCTCGTAAAACTTCCGCGACACAGCCCGCTCCCATTTTGGTTTACCTTTTCGCATTCCTTTCATTCGTTTCATAATTTTGTGATACCTCACAAAATTACCATCCCTCCCCACCCCAACCATGCGAAAACGTCAGCTATCATCCTACATATCCGCCAGCAACATATCCTATATTGTATGCCCCGGCATAATTCCGTATATTTGCTCAATACAGCGACATCACGCCACCGAGCAAACTGTATCTGGATTTAGAGAGCCGTGCAAACAACTGCCCTTGACAGCTAAATACGCCGACACTACGAGATCCATTACAACGACAAAACCGTCTGGGCGGCCAAATACATCTGGGTCGGCTCAAACTGTCAGGCAAAGCCCAACCACCAACAAACCTTATAATATAAGACGCATGAAAACACTGATTTTCCTTTCGCTTCTTACGCTTTGCACCGTCACCATGCGGGCCCAAGAGATGCCCGAAATCGAAAGCCGCCAGCTTGAAACAGAAAGTATGGATAGCATACAACTGCTAATTGACAGACTGCTGTCAAGATGCGACAGAAACTTCGTATTCTACAACAGCAAAAAAGTCTCAAAAGACAGATACCAATTCCGCTACAAAGGAGCGTCGGCGGCAAAGCCAGACAGCGTGAAGCTCATTGTGACCGTAAAAGAAAAATACATCGGGGCCAATCCCAAACTGGAAATCCCAGGGAAGAAAATCTTCGAAATAGACCACATATGGGGCAAGTTTCTCGACCTTGCCGATATCTGGCAATTTTTCGAGCCTGGCTCGAAGGAGAACATCATAAACAAATCATACAACATACAATGCAAAGTCAAAGACCACTACGGCAAGGAACGGCACTACAAATTAATCAGTGACAACAACAGACCAAATGAGTACATGTGGATTATAAAACGCACATGGTAATTAAGACAGCACGCTTTATAGAGCATGAGAACACGGATAGATAGGCTGACGCGCCCTTATGGCAACCAGCCGGCCATGCGTCCACCAGGAAAGAACGATACCGCACCGGCAGTCCAAACGTCACGCCGCCTTCAGACGACGCGTGACAATAGTCCGTACTACGTGAGTCCATGCCATAGCATACGGCAACACCCTTGAGAGCAACGGAATAAAAAAAGAATGAGTAACGAAAGCCGAAGCTTGTCAATTACTCATTCTCCTCTCTCCTCTGCGGTATGGACGGGACTCGAACCCGCGACCCCCTGCGTGACAGGCAGGTATTCTAACCAGCTGAACTACCACACCATTCGGAATTTATATCGGCCGTAAATCATAATGATTATCTGACCTGTTTTGTTCAGACATCCCTACGGATGCTCTCTGAAGCGTTATTTCTATGTTCTCGTTGCAAGCGGTGTCATTTCCTTTTTGCTCTGCAAAGGTAAGAGCTTTTTCTGGTGCTTGCAAATTTTCCGTAATATTTTAACTAATTTTTGCATCTGATTTAGTGGCCGAAAACCGCATTGAGAGCCTCCAGAGACCGTTTTATACTACTCATCAGCCTAAATATCACGTGTTTACGCTCGTCTGCAATGTTAGTTAATAGGTTCACTCAGATAGTCGCGTTGCTTATGCGTATCGGCCGATGACGGCTTGGCTGTTTTAGATACGGCTTTGCGCTTACGCCCTGACGCAGCAGTGCGCCTGATGCTGTCAGACGGCAGCTTGACGGTATCGGTCACCGCATCAACAGACGCTTCCACCACAGCTGCCTCGGATGTCACATCCGACCCCTTATCGTGGGAATATACCGACAGGAATCTCACCGCGATGAACACCAACAGCGCGGCTGCAAGCAGCAAGAGTCCTGTACGTTCGGCAGATGTCATCTTCTTCATACCTCATCCCCCTCCTACTTAAGCAGATTGGAGAACAGTATAAAGCCTATGAGCACAGGGGCTATCCAACGAATCACGAAGAGGAAAAACGGTCCCAAATGGCTGCGCATGCTTCCACGGTTGGTGAGTTCGTCGATCAGCAGCCCCTTGGGCGCAAACCATCCCATATAGATACATGTCGCCATAGCTCCGATAGTAAGCATATATTCGGAGGTCAGGTTGTCAAGGAAATCGAAGATATTACGTCCGAATATGTGGATGTGCTCCAGCGGCCCCATGCTCAACGAGCATATGCTGCTGAACAGGAACAGGGGCAGCAGCACCGCGAAACAGGCATTGCGGCGGCGCATACCGAACCGGTCATACAAAAACTTAACAGACACCTCGGCGATGGATATTATAGAGGTAAGGGTTGCCACGAGCAGCAGCAGGAAGAAGAGCGCGGACCACAGCTGGGTTCCCGGCATATGGTCGAATACCTGGGGCAAGGTAACAAACACGAGCGTCGCGCCTTGGAACGACTCGTTTTCAAGGCCGAAACTCAACACCGCCGGGAAAATGATGATGCCCATCAACACCGCCACGAGCAGGTCAAGGATAGAGACGATGAAAGCCGTGCGAGTCAGGTTGGCCCGTTTCGGGAAATAGGAGGCATAGGTAACCAATATGCCCATGCCGAGGCTGAGGGAGAAGAAAGCCTGTCCCAAAGCACTGAGCACCATCGACATGGACACCTTGCTGAAATCAGGGGTAAAAAAGAACTCGATGCCCTCCTGCGCGGCCGGCAACGTCAATGACACGACGCAGAAACCGAGCAAAATGACAAACAGCACCGGCATCAAGACGTTGCTGACCCTCTCGATGCCTTTCTGTACGCCGCCGAGCAACACGGCCAGCGTCAGCCCTATCATCATATAAGTGTTGACAAGCGGATTCCAGTCATCGGCGATAAATTCGTTCATATGCGCAGTAAACATTCCCTTTGCATCGGCTGCTCCGGCAACCGGCTCGTAGAGATGGCCCGTGACAGATTGTATCAGGTACTCCAGCGTCCACCCTCCTACGACCGTATAAAAGCACAATATCAGATAGCTCGCAAGTATGACCAAATAGCCCACGGCCTGCCACCCCTTGCGGACGCCGAGCTTCACGAAGCTGCCGGCCGCATCGCTGCCGCCCCCACGACCCAAAGCAAACTCACTGAGCATCACCGGTATGCCGAGGACAAACACGCACAGGACGTACACTAACAGAAACGAAGAACCGCCGTTGGACTGGACTTCAGCCGGAAACCGCCACACGTTGCCGAGCCCGACAGCCGAGCCCACCGTGGCGGCTATAAGACCTACTTTTGATGAAAATTGTACCTTTTTAGCCATTATGACAAAATGCTAACTATAAGAGCCTGTTTTATAACAAAAATGTGCGTAAAATTAGCTATTTTTGCAACAATAAACAATTTTCCACAAATATAGAAGCTGTTTCTTAACAGACTTACAAAAGCAAATACCAACCCACTTACCACCCGGTTACGGCATGAAACCCCTGCACCAGCTGCTATACCACATACCCTCATGGCTGATCACTACGGTTGTGGCGGTCGCAATCGCCCTGCTGCTCCTGCTCCCCCAGCCACTGCCCGACGACATGTACCGGATACAATGGTTTGACGGGGCGGACAAGGTGGTACACGCCTTGATGTTCGCGGCTCTCGGAGCGGCCATCATTACAGACTCACGCCTGTATAAAACCACAGCCCGGTGGTCACGCACCCACCTCGCAGCGGCGATAACCGCCGCGACCCTTATAGCTACGGCCTATGGCGGAGCTATGGAACTCATCCAAGACTTCCTCGCCATGGGGCGTGAAGGCTCGTGGGGCGATCTGGCCGCCGATGCCATCGGGGCCGCCGGAGGCTCGCTGCTGCTCGGGTCCGTCAGGATATAGCATCAACCAACACTCTACAACACACCACAACATGTTACAATTCATAACCTCACACTCTGACAGATACTCCCTCATCCAAGAGGTAGAAATGGCGATAGCTGGCGGATGCCGATGGATAGAGCTGCGCATGGACCACATCGCGGCCGACGGGCGTAAAGCGGCATTGAAATCAGCCGCCGCAGAAATAAACGCGATATGCAAGGATGCTGATGCATTTTTGATAATCAACGGAGATGTGGACCTCGCCATCGAAGTGGAATGTCACGGCGTGCATCTCAACCGCGACAGCATGTCGCCGGCAGAGGCGCGTGACAAGATGGGACCGGCAGCTGTCATAGGTGTGACCGTTGACAGTGCGGACGACATCATCGCCCTGAAAAACAAGGATATAGACTATGTTACCCTCGACACAGACGACATCAACGCCATACGAGAGACAGTCACGACAGTACGGCAAGCCAGGGTCGGCATTCCGATAGTCGCAGCAGGCAACGCCGACATCGCATCAATCCCTGCCCTCAAAGCAGCCGGGGCCAACGGAATCGCAGCCTCCCGGAGCATAATCGACGCGGACAACCCCGAGGATTACACCCGCCGGATGCTCTCAGCCCTCGCCTAAGCAGCGGATAAAGAGTCTGGTGCAGCCAGCGTGATGATGGATGCCCCAACGTGAGTCCCATGGCTTACGCCGCCAGCCCTTCCGGGGCTAAATCCATTTGGCTCGTCCTTGCAACGGGGCTTGCGCCCCGCCCTACTGTTCGCCCGCCCTCTCCGAGGGTTCCGCATACCACACCATACTCGACGTCTACATTACTGGGTATGTAGGTTGCGAGTAATTTAGACGTAATCAGAGTGCCGACGAGATGGCGGCGAAGCTCTCGTCCATAACGGTCTGGAGGTCGTGGCCCTCGGCAGGTGCAACTATCGGATTGTGCACCGTCAGAGTGATGGTGCCCCAGTGAGGCAGTTTCTTGAACCTCGGCATCACATCGAATGCTCCGTCGATAGTCACAGGGACCACAGGCAGGTTAAACTCCATGGCCAGACGGTATGCCCCTTTCTTGAAGCGGCGTATCTTGCCGGTGTGTGTGCGCGACCCTTCAGGGAACACCACTATCGACATCCCTCCGGCAAGGCGTCGTTCGGCCTCCTCCATAGTGCGGCGCGTGGCTGCCGGAGAGGAGTTGTCGACATATATCTGCCCGGATTTCTCGCACGAATAGCCTATCAGCGGTATCTTGCGGAGACTCCGCTTCATCATCCAGCGGAAATTATGCCCGAGGTAGCCGTAGACGGTAAAGATGTCGTATGCGCTCTGGTGGTTGGCAACGAACACGTAAGAGGTGTTGCGGTCAAGCCGGCCTACATGGCGCACCTTGACCCTGACAAGAGTCAGGGCAAGCACTATCCTCGACCACAGTATCTCAGGATAATAGCCCCACCACCGGCCGCAGCCCAAGGCGCTCCCGATGATAGTAATCACAGCCGTAAGTATCGTGACCACGAGGCTTATCGGCATCATTATGCAGAAGAGGTATATTCTGTAAAGTACAATCATGGCGGAGATCTATGAGAGATTAAATCAATGAAATTCACGCATCGCTATCTGCTGGGGTGTCTTTTTCTTGGCCGTGGGGCGGAGCCGCTTGCGAACCGTCTTCTCCGTGTCGATGCGGATGCCTTCACCCTCTACGACATCCTGGACGGTGTCGGAAAGTATGGTGACACGCGAGTCCTTGGAGAGGATTTTATATACACGGCGTATCGACTCGTTGTGCATACGGATGCATCCGTGGCTTGAACGACCCGGCACCGAGTATGGAGCATTCGTGCCATGTATGCCGATGCCGAAAAACGGAGCAGTGTAGAGATGCACGAAAAACGGCCCATAGGCTTTCTGCCCGGTATCTTTATAAGTCCAGTCGGTAGAATTATATATACCTATTATTTCAAAAGTGCCTTCAGGGGTCTTGCAGTCATCCTTCCTGCGTTTCTGGCCACGGTTACGTGACGAGCAGACCGGGAAACGTGCCACCTCGTCGCCATGGCGCGTCACGAGCGACAGGCGGCGCTTGTCCTTGTTGATAACCACATCGAGCGGAAATGGCATGAAGCCGGGAGGATAGGCGTATTCATCGTCAAGCGACTCATAGACTGACTTGTCGGGCTTGGGCAGCTTTACCGGCTGGGTGTCTTTATATGCCGACACGGCATCGTAAAGTTCCGGGACAAACGGAGCTGAGGCGGAGACATCAGGCATCCCCACAATCAGGCACAACATCGTTACTGCAAACCAACGATCTGGTTTCAACCACCTTATCAAATGTATATTCAATTTAACTCAGAAACTGTTTAAATTTAACAAACATCCACATTTGCAAAAACAAACACGCCGCAAATTTACAAATAAAATCCGACATTAACACTTATATAGATTCAGCTCAATGCACTTTTCGTTGCTGTTAAATATAACGGTTAAATATATGTGATCGTCCCAACTGTTTGTTTTTAAGTCTGTCAAGATTTTGTTTAAATTTGTCCTTGACAATAGAGCATGAGATTTAATCAAAAATATACTATCTATATTTTGTTGCATATCGCTTTGGATAATAGTGTATCAAGTTGCGGCTTTAATCCCTAAATATCAATTATTTACGAGCTTATTTGGCAATCTACGGACAGTCTGCCCTGCGTGCCACAGGACTCTTCCGATAAGGCGCACGGGTGCCTACCTGCTACATGGCACAAACCACAAAATCATATGCCCGCACTGCAACCACTCGCTACAGCCACAGGAAGAACCGATTCCTTTCACGATATGCTACATGGTCGGATTCGCACTCATGGTCGTACCCATGATTGTCTGTCTGTACTATTTACATCTCGGATTTCTGCTGGCTGTAGGAATAAGCTCGATATTCGTATTTATCGGTATATTTATTGCATCACTCATCACGCTTCATAGACTCAATCTGAAAGATCGCCAATAAATCATAAGGGACAGCGGACAAGAGCGGCACAATCCGCGTCCGCTAAAACTCCCTGAAGGAGCGTAGAAACAGTAGGGCGGAGCGCAAGCCGTGGGGTATCGCAGCACCTCGGAACACCATCAGCCATATACCCTGTAGGGACGCACGAGCCGCGCGTCCTCAACGTCCAATCACACCATCGCGTAGCGATGCAAGATAATAGACGTGGGCGGAAGCCCACGGTAACGCCCTCCTCACGAAATCACGACCGATTTATCGGTCGAACAACTACGGCGACGATAATTATTGTTCAACCGCTACGCGGTTGCCGTAAAGAGGGTAACGCGTTGGTACCGTGGGGAAAGCCCACGGCTATTGTATCCACACCGCTACGCGGTGTCGCCGCCAATGCCACAATCCCTCCTCCGCCAAAGCTCCCTGAAGGAGCGTAGAAACAGTAGGGCGGGGCGCAAGCCCCGTTGTAAACGCCGGTCCCCAATGGTTCAGCCCTGCAGGGGCTGGTGAGACGCAAGACCTGACCGTAATATCAGGAGGCGTATTGGGGTGTGGCACATCGCGGCGAGGGATGCACAAATATAAGCTGGAGCATTGCATCGTGACGATACTGTAGCCGCAATGCCGCGAGGTTTGCTATACGACAACACACTATCTGTCAAGACATTTCGCCATCAAGGCATCCCACTCGCCGTCAGGGCAGCAGCACTTTTTTGCCGTTGACGATGTAGATGCCTCGGGCGAGGGTGTTGAGTTCCGCCTTGTTTTCGGTCTTAAGCACCATATTGCCCTGCATGTCGTAGACCACATAGCCCTGATACTCGGCGGCTTTCATATCCTCGATTCCCGAATCGGGGTCGTAGGCTCTCATATCCCAGAAATTCTTCCAGCCGTCCGCCTGTTGGTAAGCCTCCAATGACTCCTTGGGGACGTAGACCGTGTTGTTGATATATTGTGAGTTAGCGAAATCATTGCCGAAAGCCGGAGGAGTCGGATTAAGACAGTATATGACCGCAGATGTCGGTATCGTGGAAATCCTTCTATAAAAATCACCAATATCACTCAATTTTGGTCCGAATGTTATTTTCTCCAATGTTTCAGGGTATTTGTAAATATAGTAGCTGTCATAAATCTTTAAATTGATTTCTCTACCTAAATATAGCTCTTTCAATTGCAAGCTATAAAATGGAGATGGGAAAGAAGAAACACTAGAATGATATTCTTTACGATTATCTAGGGTTAACTTCTCCACGCTATCATTAAAAGTCAAATTAACGATATTGCTACAGCCATAAAATATTGCATTATCCTTACTTGAAGTCCAATATGCATAAAGCTCCGTTACATTAGCTGAGATTTTGACTTCCGTAAGACTGGTACAATCAGCGAAAGCAGAGCCGCCGATAGAGGTCACCGAGTCGGGGATGTCGACACTCGTAAGCCCGGTGCAGTCCATGAAGGCTCTGCGGCCGATTTCAGTCACCGAGTTGCCGATTGTCACGCCCGTAAGCCCGGTGCAGCCCTCGAAGGCAGAGCTGCCGATAGAGGTCACCGAGTCGGGGATGTCCACGCCCGTAAGCCCGGTGCAGCCCTCGAAGGCAGAGCTGCCGATTTCAGTCACCGAGTCGGGGATGTCAACGCTCGTAAGCCCGGTGCAGCCAGAGAAGGCACAGTAGTTGATTTCAGTAACCGAGTCGGGGATGTCAACGCTCGTAAGCCTGGTGCAGCCACTGAAGGCAGAATCGCCGATTTTAGTCACCGAGTCGGGGATGTCGATACTCGTAAGCCCGGTGCAGTCCATGAAGGCTCTGCGGCCGATTTCAGTCACCGAGTTGCCGATTGTCACGCCCGTAAGTCCAATGCAGCCATAAAAGGCATATTCCCCGATAGATGTCACCGAGTCGGGGATGTCAACGCTTGTAAGCCCGGTGCAGTCCTGGAAAGCATATATCCCGATATATGTCACCGAGTTGCCGATTGTCACGCCCGTAAGCCGGATGCAGCCACGGAAGGCCACGCTGCCGATAGAGGTCACCGAGTTGCCGATTGTCACGCTTGTAAGCCCGGTACAGCCCTCGAAGGCAGACGCCCCGATTGAGATCACATCTAATTGCTTGCTTTTATATGTGACGCTGGAGGGAATGTTGACATCTCCGGCATATTTATTATCTCCGGCTACCACTTCACAGGTCAAGTCGGTAGGTGAAATTACACTATAGTATATACCGTCGACTTCAAAATCGTATGCATACGATGGCAGGGATGACAAAAGCATAGAAACTGCCAGTCCTATTGTCAGGATAATCTGTTTCATTTTATTGGGGTATTAGTTTTTGGATTTAAATGACGATTAAAAATCTCACTGACTTCATTTTCTTGCATTTCGTCAAATACGACTTTGCCGTTTTCGATATACCCTTTGTCCTCCAGCTCTGTGAGAAGGGCGCATACATTTTTCAATGCTTTCTCGTTTGTACATAGAAGCCTTGCATTGAAACATAAACGAATAGTTTTTTTCATTATTGTTGGTTGCCGCCGGACTCCCCTCTTTGGCGTTAGATTGGTTAAAAAACAGAAATGCGTGAGAGCCGTACCTGCTGCCCGTCCCACGTTCTGAGGCCCTGGAATTGCCCGGATTAGTAGAACGAGCAAACATGCAGAAGCCTCACGCAGAATATGATATATGCCTGACATGGACACCACGCTCTCGCGCTGCCCACTCGGCTGAATATATACATATCCACATAAGCCATCTACCGTTTGCTACAGTCTTGACTAATCCTTTGAAATTTTCCAGGTTTCAGAACGTCAAGAAAGAGCGTCGAGTAAACGCTTTTCATTATATGTCAGGCGAGCCTTAGCACTTTGCCTCTGCAAAGCCCGGCAAGCCTTTTGCAGCCCCTCCCGCTGTGCCCCGTGACCGGCTGTCTTGCCAAGGGCAAGCGGCCATCGGGCCGGTATCTGCGTGAGACGGTCTGCAATTGCAAAAATAACGACAAATTATCAGATTTGCAACAGCAATTTTTTTTTTGCAGCAGCAGTGTTCGACCGATAAATCGGTCGGAATTTTGCGGGTAACGGATACCGGGGGCTTACGCCGCCCGGCTACTATATTGCCACCACTGACGCGGTGTCGCCACCCGACAAAGCCGCAGTTTAAAACAGATGAAATCGGATAAGATTCATCCGAGAGACCAAAACAATAACACGTCTGATATGACGGTCAGGGCTTGCGCCGCCAGCCCTTGCAGGGCTGAGGTTTATGGAACGGCCATCGTCAACGGGGCTTGCGCCCCGCCCTACTATCCACCCGCCCTCTCCGAGGGCTCCGTTGCCACGCCATGTAACCGCATCGCTACCCACACAACATCACCACGCCGCAATCCGCCCATCCCCTCCAGTGCCCCGTTTCCGTTCACATCGCGTAGCGATGCAAGATAATACGTGGGGGAAGCCCACGGTAACGCCCTCCTCACGAAATCACGACCGATTTATCGGTCGAACAACGACAGGCGACGATAATGATTGTTCAACCGCTACGCGGTTGTCGTAAAGAGGGTAACGCGTTGATACCGTGGGTTTACGCCCACGCATTGTATCCACACCGCTACGCGGTGTCGCCGCCAATCCGCGACATTGCAACAATAACGGCATTTTTACGGCCACGGCTCGCGCCACCAGCCCTTGCAGGGCTGACCGTTCGACAATGCTTTGTGACGGAGCTTGCGCTCCGCCCTACTATTCCCTCGCCCCTCCGGGGCTCCGCTACCTCCCCCACATCCGCCACAATCTACAGAGGGAGCGTCAGAGCTGCCAGATGCAGCCGCGACAACGGACAGGTGCATACGCCTCCGATTATGGCATCAGGAGGGCATCAGGAGGGCATCATGCGAGGTTGACGACGGTGATGCCGGCTCCACCGAAGCGGACATCTTCATCATGGTATGAGCTTACGCCCCGGACGGTGGCGAGGTAGTCGCGGATGCACTGGCGCAAAGCCCCGGTGCCGGTGCCGTGGAGTATGCGAACCCGCTGCGCACTGAACTGTATGGCATCATCGATAAAATACGTGACGGCCTGCAACGCTTCGTCGGCCCTCATGCCTCGGACATCTATCTCCTGCTTGAAATCGAGCTGGCGGTTGCGGAGATTTTCGGTAGTCGAGGCACTGATAAAGGATGCTTTTCCAGCCCCGGACTGCACTTTGGCTATGGTAGGACGCAACCGCGCGACATCGACCGTGGTCTTAAGCATACCGAACGCCACAAGAGCCTGTGTGCCCTGAATCTGGAGCACCTTGCCCACTGTGGTCGAGCCGTCAAGGCGCACATTGTCGCCTTCATGTACCTCCTCGCGCTTCTGCGGGGCTGCCGATGCGGCTGGCTTCTTCTTGGATTTCTTTGGGGCTTTACGCAGAGCGGCATTACTGCTCGCCGGCATGGATTCATCACTGCTCAGCGACAACCGCTCCTCTGACAGGCGGCGGCGAGCCGACATCGTGGCTTCCTTTTCGGCCTGTGCCTTGCGAATGTCATGGATGGCACGCTCGATAGCAGCATTGCTCCCCTTGAGTATATCGGATGCCTGCTGACGGGCTTCCTCGAGGATGACGCGCCGCTGCTGGCGCAGGTTATCGGCCTCCTCTTCGTAGCGTTGGAGAGTAGCCTCGAGCTTCTTCTCCTTGGCTTTGATGGATGTACGTTTGTTTTCCCAATAACGCTTGTCACGCGCTATGTCAAGCAGGTATTTGTCGACATCTATATAGTCGCTGCCCACTATCTGCTCCGCCTCGGCAATGATAGCCGACGGCAACCCTATCTTCCGTGCTATCTCCATGGCAAAGGAGCTTCCGGCATTGCCGATAGAAAGCGTGAACGTAGGCTGCATGAGATGACGGTCATAAAGCATCGAGCCGTTAATCAGACCGTCGGTATCTTCGGCAAAATGTTTGATATTCTGGTAATGGGTCGTGATTATGCCCCACATACCCTTGTCGTTGAATGCGTGAAGCGTGGCCTGGGCTATCGCGCCGCCCATGGTAGGGTCGGTACCGCTACCCATCTCGTCAATCAGCACGAGCGATGTCGGCTTTCCCGAATTGACGATATGCTTCATACTGCGCAGATGCGACGAATAGGTGCTCAGGTCGTTTTCTATCGACTGGTCGTCACCTATATCCACCATTATGTCGTCGAATATGCCGGCATGGCTGTTGTCATACATCGGGGGCAACAAGCCGCACTGAATCATGTATTGCAGACATCCTACCGTCTTGAGCACCACCGATTTGCCACCGGCATTAGGTCCAGAGATGATAAGCAGACGGTTACGCTCATCAAGATGTATGTCAAGCGGCACTATCTGACGGCCTTGGCGGGCAAGCGACTGCAACAACACCGGGTGACAGGCGTGGAACCAGTCAAGATGCACACCATGGTGTAGCGTAGGCATCGCGCCTCCTACTTCCCGGGCATACAGAGCCTTGGCATGTATGAAGTCAAGCGCGGCGACTATATCGAGTGCGGCAAGCATATCATCGATATGCGGACGGAGCAAGTCTGCGGTCATGACGAGGATACGGTTTATCTCCCGACGCTCGTCATTTTGGAGTTCGCGTATGTTGTTGTTGGCCTCAACCACTTGCGAGGGTTCTATGAACACGGTTTTTCCAGTGGCACTCTCATCATGTATGATGCCCGGCACACGCCGCTTGTTCATTGGAGCTACTGGAATGACCAACCGTCCGTCACGCATGGCCGGCGTAACATCCGACTCGAGTACGCCCTCCTGCACAGCCTGGGCGATGACCCGGCGCATAATGGCCGCCATCGAACTCTGCAGCCGCTGCAAACGGTGACGGATGTCGACCAACTCCGGCGAAGCATTGTCAAGGATGTTGCCGTAGCGGTCCATGATACGGTGGATAGCGGCAACGCACTGAGGCAACGGCATCAACGACGCTGTCACCCCATGCAGAGCCGGAATCTGCGAAACGCCGTCCTCGTCACAATGGCGGGCCATAAAATCGGCAATTTCCCCTACGGCTCCGAGCGAACGCCCCACACTTAGCAGCTCGGCAGCAGGAAGCCATGAGCCCGGTACACGCAGGGACTTGATCTGGCGCGTCACATCGCGCACATCGTCAAGCGGCATGTCATCGCTGGACGCTATCAGCCCGGCCATTTCATGCACTTGAGCCAACCGCCGGACGATGTCATCGTAATCAGCGGAGAAACGCATACCGTCGAGCAGCTTCTCCCCAAGGGAGGATATGCACAGCTCACGCACATCGTAGCGGACACGGTCAAAACCTATCTTGTGTTCGAATGTATCAGGGAAAATCATAAGGTGCTGTTTAAAGTACAAATTTACGATTTTAGCAGTTGTTTTTCAACAAATACCGACATGGTATGTTTTAATGATAGTCCACAATACATTCACAACACATAAATTTTTCTTATTACTATGATGAAATCTCTCAACACTCGTTTACACAGCACACGCGCATGGTGGGTAGTCCTGTTAACAGGAATCCTGATGGTGCTGTGCGGATTCGCCTACTGGTTCTGGCCAGTGGCAGGATACGCCGTAGCCTCGCAGCTGTTCGGATGGCTGCTGATTCTTGTCGGCGCCGTGCAGCTTGTCGTTGCAGCTTCCAACAACCACCCACGCCAGTGGGGTTGGTGGATAGCCGGCGGAATGATAGACATGTTCATCGGATTCATGATGGTCCGCAGCATCATCTTGTCGGAAATAATACTGCCGTATTTCTTGGCTCTGATATTCATATTCTGGGGCATCAACGCGGTGTGCAACTCCGTCAGCGACAGGCCGAGAAAATACTGGTGGCTGCATCTTGTCAACGGCATCCTGCTGACGCTCATCGGCTTCCTCTTCATCGAATCAGGCTGGCTTCAGGACATGATGATGACAAGCTTCATAACATCGCTGGCATTTATCTACTGGGGATTCACGCTATCGATAGCAAGTTACGGACTACGTCCCGTAGCCGCAAACGGCGACAACGACAATTAACGAGGGCATATCCCTCGTCGCGCCAGGACAGAGCGGTCCGGCAACCGAGCTTTCAACCGGAGGTGTTTGTACCTCCAAGCTGGTCGCCGGGCCGTTTTTTCTCTGCGGTTTCTCTATTTTTTCATGCCTATACAATAGATGTCGTAGTTTTTCAGTATATTTGACTCCGTCCAATATACTCTCGCTCGGCAATGTACAAATAAATTTGACATTGCACTCGACTTATTCGTATATTTGTATTCAGGGGTTAAACTTTTCTTTCCCCTGTCGGTCTAATCAAATGATAGAAGTCTTGTTGAGGACCGAATACCACCTCTCTCTGCCAACTATTAACAAACACATACGATATGAAAACCCTGAAAGTATTGTTGCTTATGGCGGTTACCGGTGTAACATCATCGCTTACAGGTCATGCCCAAAGCTATGAGGACGACATCTACTATACCGAACCGTCAAAAAAAGAGACAAAAAAAGCCGCTACATCCCAATCCACGCCAAGCAGCAGTGGTGTGAGGTATGGCACAACTACCGTCTACGACTATCCTGCCGCCGACACATACTCCGTACCGCATACCCAAGGCGGGGCTATAATGGACGTGGATACTTACAACCGCCGTGGATTTTTTGCCACAGACACCATTTCGGCCAATGATATGCCGCAATACGAGCGTATTGCTTCGCAGTATTACTATCCTGATGCCGCGACTGTCAACATCGACGGATCGGGCAGCACGATTTACACATCCGGAAATGTCAATGTTGTCAGCTCAACCCCGTCGGTCAGCTACGTGTACGGCAATCCGTACTATGACACATGGTACGGCTATAACTATTACAGTCCGTGGTACGGATGGTACGACCCATGGTATTACAGACCCGGATGGTCGATCAGCTGGGGCTGGAACAGCTATTGGGGTCCGTCATGGTCATGGAGCTGGAATTATCCGTGGGGAGGCCCGTCATGGTATCCCGGCTGGCGGCCTACGCCACCTCCGTCCCACCGCCCTGGGTGGAGGCCTGGACGGCCGAGTCCCGGGCGTCACGACTTAAGACCTGGCCGTCTGCCCGGTCCTGCCAACCGCCCCGGCTACCGTCCGTCACATGGGACATCCTCTCCCGGTCGCGGCAGCTACTCGCCATCGTCGCCAGGACGCAATAGTTACTCCCCATCCTCTCCTGGACGTGGCAGTTATTCACCGTCTAACGGATCGTCTTCGCCTGGACGCGGCAGTTACTCGCCATCTAACAATTCTTCGTCACCCGGACGCGGTAGCTACTCGCCTTCAAACAACTCGTCGTCACCCGGTCGCGGCAGCTACACCCCATCGTCGCCCAGACGTGGGAGCAGCTCTATAGGCCGCGGCTCGTCAGGCGGAGGCCGCAGTTCTGGCGGTTATTCCGGCGGATCCCGAGGCCGTCACTGATGACATACAAATCTAAATCAGTCCGTTTACACAACACAAAATCCAAACTAACGTGAATTATTCGATGGAAGCGATCACGTTAACTTAAGTTCATAATCATGAAAATATCAAGATTGACACTGCTGGCCTCGGCATTACTGCCTCTGGCTGCCATGGGACAGTCCGCAGTCGACGGATTGCAGATGAACCGCAACGATCTCCGAGGCACAGCCCGGTTCATGTCGATGGGCGGGGCGTTCACCGCCTTGGGCGGCGACCTGTCGACCCTCACCCAAAATCCCGGTGGCATAGGCATATACCGCTCCAACGAAATCGGTGTGACCATGGACATCGACATCATGTCGAGCAAATCCGAGACACAGGGGCACACGATGACGACCGACATGACCAAGGTCTACTGCCCAAATTTCGGATATATCGGCACATGGCGCACAGGTAATGAGATTATGCCGTTTTTCAACTGGGGCGTGTCATACGGGCGCGCCCGCAGCCTTGACCGTCGCTATCAGGGATATGTGGACCAGCTCAGCGGCTCTCTTACCAACCATATGGCCACATATCTTACAGGCCAAGGATTTACCTCCGATCAACTGTCATCAGGCAGCTCGACATATAATCCCTATGACTACGATTATTCCTGGTTAGGGGTGCTGCTGTTCAACGGCGGAGAAATCAACCCGATTTCCAACAGCCCTACCAACAACATCTACCAAGGGTTATACACTCCAGGAAGTTCATCGGCCAACGCAAGCTATTTTGTGGAGGAAAAGGGATATATCGACGAGTACTCCATCAATTTCGGAGGCAACTTCATCAACCAGATTTACTGGGGACTCGGCATAGGCATAACAGATATAGATTTCAAGCAGTGGACTACCTATGGCGAGGGTATAGACAACGGCATGATGCCCTATGACGACGGTACTGAGATGAAAGTAGCACGAGGCAACGGAGCTTTCGCCCTCGACAGTTACAAACATATATGGGGCAATGGTGTAAACGTGAAATTCGGCATGATATTCAAGCCCATCAACGAGCTGCGCATCGGCTTCGCCATCCATACACCTACATGGTATTCGCTGACAGAGACCAATTACGGCAGTGTGGACGGAAGCTTCGAAGCCCAGACCACAGGAGCGGGCGGATCGGTACAAACACATCCGTTTAAATTTTCCACCTACACCAACGACGGGTATGAATCGCTGGTTGACTGGGAATACCGCACCCCGTGGAAATTCATGGTCGGTGCTGCCGGCGTGATAGGCCAAAAAGGCATCATCAGCGTGGATTACGAGTATAATCCGTATAACCAGATGCATTTCCAAGACACCAACGGCAGGGGCTACGGCATACAGAACGAGGATGTCAAGAACTACTACCAGGCATCCAACATACTGCGGTTAGGTCTGGAATACCGCGTAACCCCGTCGTTCAGTCTGCGGGCCGGATACAGTTACGCGTCATCGCCTGTCAAGAGCGAATCGGAGGTCAATGCGCTCAACCACTCCGACTTGTGCATGGCCACAGGAGGAGCATACGACACCAACACAGATGCCTCGTTCACTCTCGACAACGACACCAACTACATCACCTGCGGCCTTGGCTACCGCTACCAGATGTTTTATGTAGATGCGGCATACGTCTACCGCCACACATCGTCCACCTACTACCCCTGGACTGATTCTAACGAAACTTCAAAGCTGACATTCAGCGACCATAACATAGTGCTTTCCTGCGGGCTGAAATTCTAATAGGACACTAACAGCGCACAGCATCATTACGCATGACATATAAGTCGCGTTCGGACCGACAGACTCCCGGTGTCGAGATAAATCTTGACAACCGGGAGTTTCAAAATGCATGGAATCTCATCACAAATACCAACCAGTCAGTATTCCTGACCGGCAAGGCAGGCACGGGCAAATCCACATTCCTTAAGTACGTCACAGCCAACACGGCAAAAAAGCATGTCGTGCTGGCCCCTACGGGCATTGCGGCGGTCAATGTCGGCGGTCAGACCCTGCACTCATTTTTCAAACTGCCGCTTAAGCCGCTGCTGCCTGACGACGTGGAGTTCTCGTCCCGAAGGCTCCAGAAGCGCATGAAATACTCGACGAAATTCGTCAAACTCCTAAAGAGTCTCGAGCTTATCATCATCGATGAAATCTCCATGGTCAGAGCGGATATAATAGACTTCATCGACAGGCTGCTGCGGCATTACTGCCGCAATCCGCGTGAACCGTTTGCCGGCAAACAGTTGCTGCTGGTCGGTGACCTGTTCCAGTTAGAACCGGTTGTCACTGCCGACATGAAGCTGCTGCTCCATAGGTATTACCCCAACGCCTATTTTTTCTCGGCCAGCGTGTTCAAGCAGATACCTCTTGTGTCAGTCGAGCTTACCAAAGTGTACCGCCAGACCCAAGAAGAATTCATCAGTCTGCTCGACAGGGTCAGAATGGGTGTTCCTACTGCTGACGACATACTGAAGATAAACGCCCGCATCGCCAAGCCGACGACAGATTTACGCAAGGAGATGGTCATGACCCTCGCCACCCGACGTGACACTGTGGAGGCTATCAATGATGCCCGTCTCAAAGAGATCCGCCGTCCGATGCGTAGCTACGAAGGCATCGTCACTGGCGAATTTCCCGACAACAACCTTCCTACACCCCGCACTCTGCAACTTAAAGAGGGTGCGCAGATAGTGTTCGTAAAAAACGATTATGACCGCCGCTGGGTCAACGGTTCTGTGGGTAAAGTCACCAAATGCCTGCCAGAACGTATCGAAGTCACGCTTGAAAACGGCACGACACACGAGGTGGAGCAGGAAAGATGGTCCAACATCGTCTACGAATACGACGAAAGGCGAAAAAGCGTCATTGAAAAAGAAATAGGGGCATACGTACAATATCCGCTCAAATTAGCATGGGCTCTGACCATACACAAGAGCCAAGGACTGACATTTAACAATCTCATAATAGACATGGGAGCCGGTGCATTCTCATCAGGACAGACTTATGTAGCTCTAAGCCGATGCCGTTCGCTCGAAGGAATGCGCCTGCTGTCGCCTCTCAGTCCGAAAGACATATTCGTCAATCGCGCCATATCAGAATTTTCCAGAACATTCAACGACGAAAAACTGCTGCAAGATGCCCTTCGCCGTGGTCGGCGACGTGACAATCTCCAGAAAGCGGCGACGCTATGGGAACAAAACGAATACGCCATGGCTTACGACAAAATAAGGGAAGTGTTCACTGACGAACCCACACTGCTGGCCAATCCGCTTCTCGACCGGTTTATACGCGCAAAAATAACACGTCTGCAACAGGACACACAAGCCACAATCGACTGCCTCACCACACAACTCGGTGAAAAAGAGGCTCTTTTAGCCACCCTTTCGGACGAATACGTAGAGCTCGGCTACTACTGCCTCGAAGACGGACAGGAACTCACCCCGGCGATAGCCAATTTCGACAAAGCCCTCCGTCTGACACCTGACAATGTCAGAGCCATGATAGGCCGAGCCCTTGCGCTGATAGAGCAACGCGAATTTCATGACGCAATGGACACCTTGCTCAAAGCCCAGACAATCGTCAGCAAGAAAGATAAACGCTCCATCGAAATTATCGAGAGAGCCATATCGGAAATCAACCGCAAACTCGGCTGACAATAATCTACCATGTCACAAATACAACCCATTACAAAACATCAGAGGGTGCATCACTGATTTGTGATGCACCCTCTGATATGATTTGCTTGGCAATGACCACTAATCTGTCTGCCAATAAAAATACCCGGATTACTTCGTAACGGGAGTCTTGAGGCGACGCTCCTTGATACGGGCTTTCTTACCTGTAAGACCACGGAGATAGTAAAGCTTGGCACGACGTACCTTACCATACTTGTTGACTACGATAGAATCAATGAAAGGAGACTCGATAGGGAAAATACGCTCTACACCGATATTGTCGCTCATTTTGCGCACAGTGAAACGCTTCTTATTTCCCTCGCCCGAAATACGGATAACCACACCACGGTACTGCTGGATACGCTCCTTGTTACCTTCCTTGATGCGGTAGGCCACAGTGATGGTATCGCCAGGGCCAAATTCGGGATGCTGCTTGCCGGAAGCATATGCTTCCTCTACGACTTTGATTAAGTCCATAGCTCTATAAGTTATTTAAATATTTGACATTAATCGCAATATACGCAGGCTGCATGTCCTGCCAGAGATTACGAAACCGAGTGCAAAGTTACGGAAATTTCCGCATCTGCGCAATACATAGAGATAAATGTAAGGACGAAATCGGATAAATCTTATAGGTGGGCAGGAATCTTAGGAGTCTCAGGAATCTTAGGAGTCTCAGGGGACTCAGGAGTCACAGGAGTCCTTAGAGGATTCTCAGGGGACTCAGGAGACTCAGGAGACTCAGGGTTCCTGAGCCTGTATAAAAAAGGAGGGAGCCCGTCCGGGGGGGCGCTGTGCCCCCGGGACGGGCTCCCGGATTGGAGGTGGCGGCGACCTGCTTTCCCGCTTCCGCAGTATCATC
>CALUMU010000003.1 GCA_944321825.1 Candidatus Amulumruptor caecigallinarius | reverse complement strand
AAAAGCAGAAACAGCAACCAACACAGATGAGGATGATTTGCCTTTTTAGGGTATCATTTCCCAGTAATATAAAAACACCCGACTTTACATTCTTGGGTGTAAAATCGGGTGTTTATTGTGCAAAACATTGATTTTCAATGTTTATTGCGGAGAGAGAGGGATTCGAACCCCCGGAGGTGTGACCCTCAACGGTTTTCAAGACCGCCGCAATCGACCACTCTGCCATCTCTCCTTGTTTGTGGTTTGCGAGTGCAAAGATAGGTAAATCTATTGAACTGTGCAAGCGTTTTCTGATAAATATTTATTCATGTCAAAAATGGCATATTTTAACGATGAGCCTAAAGGCATATTTAATTTGTAAGTAATGATGAGCGGCGGCTTGCTGATTTGAGGGCGTTTTTGGCGCGGCGGTAGCAGTAGATGCCTAAAAGGGGTAGGCAGACTCCGGCGATGCTGTATAGAACCCAGAAATAATCGCCAGGGGCATAGTCGTGTATCACCATGTGGCATCCGATCTGGGTCGGATCGAGACCGAACCACCATATCTTTATCATGCTGACAGGTTTGAACGCTATGATGTGGAATACGTAGATGTAAAGTGTCATGGCTCCGCAATAGTTCAGGAAACGTCGGGCTGCATTGTCGGTGGCGGTCAGCCAGCCCGCTATGCGGTCAAGCACGAGAAAACCGGCCAGTCCCGTAATCGGCAGAGTGGCGACATCAATCATGCGCGGGGTGAGGTTCATGCCTTTCCAGTGGAAATGCGCCCCGATACATAGCAGCAGCACAAGAAGTACGAATTGCCAGATTCCGAGCGAATACTTTGACAAGAAACGGTTGACTATCGGTCCCATGCTGAAGAAGAATAGTCCCCATGTCTCGCGTATTCCTCCTTGTACGATGGTCGGTATGCGGAAGTTGAATCCGATTTTAATCAGTGCAAAGCATAGTGCCATACCGCCTATGATGGCAGATGCCCATGACAGTGATATCCGAGGGAAAAAATGCCGCAACACTTTCACCAATATCAGGTATACTATAGACACTACCAGCAGAGCACGGAAAAACCAGAACGCTCCTGCGAGAAATTCGTCATACCCTCCCATAGAGAACAGTATCAGGAAGAATCGTTGCACAAACTGGGATAGTGTATATGGGTGAGTCACACCGCCTTGTGCATTGCCGTATTCTTCGTTGAGAATACCGAGCGCGAACATCAGATTATGGATGAGCAGAAAGAACAACGCCCACTTGACAAATGGCAGATACAACCCCTTGGCTCGCCGTTTCATATATCCATACGGGTCGCTGATATTGGATTCCTTGAAGAAATATCCGGCCGCGACAAAGAACACCGGCATATGGAATATGTAGATGAAATTGGTGATGAAACTTTGGGCTTCAGCATGACCTATGACCATCAGGATTATGGCCAGCCCTTTGACTATGGCGATTCTTTCGTTGCGGTTCATGTGGCAAAGTTACGGAAAGTTTCTTGACAATCAGCTTCTTAATAAGAAAGGGAGCAACCCTTATGGATAAAAGCTGCTCCCGGATGAACAAAGTATGTAACAATTATGAACGGGTTACTCTTCGTCGTTGAGGATTTCAAGCATCTTGATGGCACTTGCGGGGATGCGTGTGCCGGGGCCGAAGATGGCTGCGACACCGGCTTTGTAGAGGAAATCGTAGTCCTGAGCCGGGATAACGCCGCCTGCGGTCACGAGTATGTCCTCGCGTCCGAGTTTCTTAAGTTCTTCGATGACCTGCGGGATGAGAGTCTTGTGGCCTGCGGCAAGAGATGACACGCCGAGGATATGGACATCGTTTTCCACGGCCTGGCGTGCTGCTTCGGCAGGAGTCTGGAACAGGGGTCCCATGTCGACGTCAAATCCGCAATCGGCATAGCCGGTAGCCACTACCTTCGCGCCACGGTCATGTCCGTCCTGACCCATCTTGGCAATCATGATACGGGGTTGACGACCTTCGCGCTTGGCGAAATCTTCACACATTTGCTGAGCCTTCACAAAGTCGGGGTCAGACTTGGTTTCTGCTGAGTACACGCCTGAAATAGTTCTGATTACTGCTTTATAACGGCCTACGACCTCTTCGCAGGCATCTGAAATTTCACCGAGGGTAGCACGGAGTCCGGCAGCCTTGACAGCAAGATCAAGGAGATTGCCTTTCTTGGTGCGGACACATTCGGTGATGTCGGCAAGGGCTTTCTTGACAGCCTCCTCATCGCGGTGGGCTTTCACGTCGTTGAGACGTTCGATCTGCTCGTTGCGCACCTGGGTGTTGTCGATTTCAAGGATGTCGATAGGATCTTCGTGGTCAAGACGATACTTGTTGATACCAACGATAGTCTGCTTGCCGGAGTCGATACGGGCCTGAGTGCGGGCTGCAGCCTCTTCGATGCGGAGTTTAGGCAGACCTGTTTCGATGGCTTTGGCCATGCCGCCGAGCTTCTCTATTTCCTGGATGTGTTCCCATGCGCGGTGAGCTATCTCGTTGGTGAGAGCTTCTACATAGTAAGAACCAGCCCATGGGTCGACCTGCTTGGTTATCATGGTCTCCTCCTGGATGTAAATCTGGGTATTGCGAGCGATACGAGCCGAGAAATCGGTGGGGAGGGCTATGGCCTCGTCAAGCGCGTTGGTGTGGAGCGATTGTGTATGGCCGAGTGCGGCTCCCATAGCCTCGATACATGTACGGCCTACGTTGTTGAACGGGTCCTGCTCGGTCAATGACCAGCCTGAAGTCTGCGAGTGGGTACGGAGAGCCAGCGATTTGGGGTTCTTTGGATTGAACTGCTTTACAATCTTGGCCCAAAGCATACGCGCTGCACGCATCTTGGCTACTTCCATGAAGAAGTTCATGCCGATAGCCCAGAAGAATGACAGACGTGGCGCGAACGCGTCGATATCCATACCGGCGTTGACTCCCGCACGGAGATATTCGAGACCGTCGGCAAGGGTATAGGCCAGCTCGATGTCGCATGTCGCGCCGGCTTCCTGCATATGGTAGCCAGAAATGGAAATTGAGTTGAATTTGGGCATATTCTGTGATGTATATTCGAATATGTCCGCGATTATGCGCATCGAAAATTCAGGCGGATATATATAGGTGTTACGCACCATGAATTCCTTGAGAATGTCGTTCTGGATGGTTCCCGCCATCTCATCGAGCTTGGCGCCTTGCTCCAGTCCGGCATTGATATAGAACGCGAGCACGGGGAGCACTGCGCCGTTCATGGTCATAGACACAGACATCTTGTTGAGGGGAATGCCGTCAAAGAGTACCTTCATGTCCTCAAGGGTGCAGATTGACACTCCTGCTTTGCCTACATCGCCCACCACACGCTCGTGGTCGGCATCGTAGCCACGGTGAGTAGCAAGGTCGAATGCTACCGACAGACCTTTCTGTCCCGATGCGAGGTTGCGGCGGTAAAATGCGTTACTCTCGGCAGCCGTGGAGAATCCGGCATACTGGCGTATGGTCCATGGACGCAGAGGGTACATCGCGCTGTACGGGCCACGGAGAAACGGAGGAAGACCTGACACATAGTTGAGGTGCTCAAGGCCTTCAAGGTCTTTTTTCGTATATACGGGCTTGACGGGGATGAGTTCCGGAGTAAGCCAGTCTTCACCTGCGCTTGCTGCGGCATGGTCGTGCTGGGCAGTGAAAGCGTCTTGTGTGATATTTATATTTTTAAAATCAGGTTTCATCTATATTATAGAATTGAGTGGAAAGAGGCTTGTTACTTAAGAAGACGGGAATTGAAATCACGGAGTGTGTCAAGCACATTGCAGCGCACATGGATGAAGTCCTTGATACCCTCGGCCTGAAGCTGTTCCATGCATGCAGGAGCACCGGCAACTACAAACTCGGCACGGCCATCGAGATACTTGAACGCCTTGGGGGCAAGTTCGGCGTACTCGTCGTCGCTTGAGCACAGCACCACTACATCCGCCCCCTTCTCTAAGGCGGCATCTACGCCGGCTTCCACGGTGTCAAATCCGAGGTTGTCGATGATTTCATATCCTGCACAGCCGAAGAAGTTGGTAGAGAACTGGGCTCGTGCCAGACGCATGGCCAGATTGCCGATGGTGAGCATGAATACTTTCGGGCGGTGCGATGAAGCCTCCGTGGCGAGTCGCAGCTGCTCGAAGTCGCTGGCTGCACGGCTCTTGTTGAGACCTTCGCCTGCATTGTCGGCTTCATCGTGGTGGCATCCGCAGGAACATCCGCTGCCCTCGATTTTCTGAGCTGCGGTTTCATTGACGTTGGGAAACTGGTTTGTGCCGAGAAGTATCTCTTTGCGGCGCGCTACGTCGGTGTGGCGTTTTGCGTTTGACTCGTTTACTGCCTTCTGGATTGCTCCGTCATTGACGAGCTTAAGGAATCCGCCCTGTTCGTCGACCGACAGGAACAGTTTCCAAGCCTCCTGGGCTATGGATACCGTGAGGTGTTCCACATAGTACGAACCGCCGGCGGGGTCTACGACCTTGTCAAGGTGGCTTTCCTCTTTGAGCAGGAACTGCTGGTTACGGGCTATACGCTCCGAAAAGTCGTCAGGGGTCTTGTAAGGTGTGTCAAACGGGGTGGATGTGATGGAGTCGACACCTGCTAACGCTGCCGACATGGCTTCGGTCTGGCTACGGAGCAGGTTGACATGCGCATCATATATGGTCTGGTTGAATTTTGAAGTCGTTGCGTGGACGTGCATCTTGGCCGATTCCTTGTCTGTGCCGTATTGAGCTACTATCTGGGCCCAAAGCATACGTGCCGCACGGAATTTGGCAAGCTCCATGAAATAATTTGAACTTACACCCATGTTGAATTTGATGCGGCGGGCCACTTCGTCGGCACTGTAACCGGCATCAGTCATCAGCGTCATCCACATGGTTCCCCATGCGAGGGCATATCCGAGTTCCTGATAGATGTATGCACCAGCGTTGCTCAACATGTCGGAGTTGACAGCAAGAACCTTGAGAGCCGGGACTTCCTTAACCGCATCTATAATAGCCGACGCTTCCTTGACGATGTCGCCGGGGAAAGCGGTGCCGTGGTTCAAGGGGCGGCGCAGGGGGTTGAAATTGATGGAGCCCCGGAACTTGTCGGTGGCATTTTCTGCCTTGATGATAGAAACCAGTTCGGTTGCCACAGCCACAGCCTTGCGTGGGCAGCAGGTGAGATTGATTTCTACCGACTTAAGGTCTATGCCCTTGAGCATGACGGCAAGGTCGGATGCTTCTTTAACAGAGAAGCCGAGGGATGTCACACCCTTGGTGAGAACTTCGGCGGCTTTGGCATTTGCTGCGGCTGCATCGTCGGCTATGATTTCCTGACGGGTCAGCCAGTCGTTGGAGTTGCGTATGCCACGGATGTACGGAAATTCTCCGGGTAGTACATCGGTGGTTTTAAGGTCTTTGATGTCCTCTGCACGGTACATGGGCTGAAGGTTGAATCCTTCGTTGGTTCGCCATACCAATTTCTTGTCGAACGGAGCACCCTTGAGGTCAGTCTCGACTTTAGCTTTCCATTCGGCGGTAGAAACAGGAGGAAATTGGTCAAATAATTTTTCTTTGCTTTCTGCCATGGTGTGTGTTAAATGATAAAATGCGTTGTGAACCTTGTAAAAGCTTATAAGGCGGTTTTTTACGAAGCAAATGTACAAATTCTTTACCGTATGATGAAATATTTTTTATGCAAATAGTCTGTGTGCATATTAATTTCGCACTTGCTTGTTTGATCTGGCGGAAGCCAAAATCATGTTTAAAATGTAAGATGTCATTATAAAAAGAGTAACTTTGCATATCCATATTTTAATTTTGAAGCATATTGGCATATAATTTATATCATGTATAGGCAAATCCATAGATATATGATTAAAGCTGTTGCGGCCGTGGCCGTGGTAATGGCGGTGGCTGCTTGCAGCCATAAAGGGGCATCTAAAGCGGACTCTGCGTCGGGCCGGCTGTTGACTCAATCGGCGCAGCTGTTGGAGATTACAGACAACGACGGCTACTATATGGTCAAGATTACCGACCCGTGGGACACTGCCAAAGTCCTGCATAGCTACCAGCTCGTGCCGAGAGGTGAGGTGGCTCCCACTATAGAGGGCGTGACAAGGGTCGAGATTCCGTTAGAGAAAAGTCTTGTATATTCGGCGGTATATGCAGGTGTGATTGACGAGTTGGATGCGGCAGAGGCGATAACCGCAGTGGCTGATGCCCAGTATATTAACAATGAATATGTAAAAGCGGGTCTTGCCGAGGGGCGTATCACGGATGTCGGTAGTACCATGGCACCTGTGGTGGAGAAGGTCGTCGCCGCATCGCCTGATGCCATACTTGCATCCCCGTTTCAGAATGCCGGCTACGGAGCTGTGGGGCAGCTCGACATACCTATCATCGAGATGGCCGACTATATGGAAACCACGCCGCTCGGACGCGCCGAGTGGATAAAATTGATAGGGCTTCTTTATGGACGGTATAATGTGGCAGACAGTATCTATGGTGAAGTTTCCAAGGCTTACTGCGATATAAAGAGGCGTGTGGCTGATACGTCGTCACGACCGAAAGTTATAACCGAAACCATTATAAACGGTGTCTGGTATGTGCCTGGAGGAGCGAGTTACAAGGCTCAGATGCTTAAGGATGCCGGCGCGTCCTATCCTTGGGCAGACGACAAATCGGCCGGTTCGCTCGAACTGGATTTCGCTCGTGTGTTTGATTGGGCATCTGATGCCGACTGCTGGATTGCCACATCTTACGGCTATCCGATGACTCGTGCCACACTCGTGGCAGATTATAAGCCCAACGAACGCTTCAAAGCGTATCAGACAGGTAATATATATACGTGTGATACATCGGTGACACCTCTGTTCGATGAGTTTCCGTTCCATCCTGAACGTCTGCTCTCAGATTATGTGGTCATATTCCACCCGGAGGTATCAGAGGGATTGAGCTTGAATTATTTCCACAAGGCAGACTGACCAGATCATCTATGCCAGTTGACAGAACGATATCCGGCAAATATAGAGTGGCAGTGATGACAGCTTTGGGTGTGCTTACTGTCGTGCTGTGGCTTGCGTGTATGCTGTTCGGCTCTGTTGATATCCCGTCAAACCGTATCGTCGCCATAGTCTTCGGACTGAGCGAGGGTGCGGACGAGGATACATGGCGCACCATCATATTGATGTCGCGTCTGCCGGCTACTACTACGGCCATGCTGGCCGGGATGGCTCTCGCATTGGCCGGACTGCAGATGCAGACGACATTCAGCAATCCGCTGGCCGGGCCCTCGATACTTGGCGTTTCGACAGGTTCGAGCCTTGGCGTGGCGGTAGTATTGCTTGCCTCGGGGGGGGCTGTGACCGGGCAGTTCGGCATAGCTACGGCATCCATCCTCGGAGCTATACTCGGGGCGGGTTGCATATTGCTGTTGCTGCTCGGTTTTTCACGGATAGTGAAGTCTACGGCCATGCTGCTGATAGTAGGCATCATCATCGGTTATCTGGCATCATCGCTCATATCGCTTCTCAACTTTTTTGCAACTCAGGAAGGTGTACATTCGTTCGTGATATGGGGCATGGGAAGTTTCGGAGGCATGACTTTGGAAAGATTGGGCATTTTTGCGCCTCTGTGTATCATCGGTATTGCAGCCTCGTTTTTGTATGTCAAACCGCTTGACGCGATGCTGCTCGGTGATAATTATGCGAGGAATCTCGGTGTAAATGTCAGGCGTACACGTAATGCTCTGCTGCTGTTAGCGGGTGGACTGACAGCGCTGGTGACCGCATTCTGTGGACCGATAGGATTCATAGGCCTTGTGGTGCCGCATATCGCACGGTTGATTATACGCACCTCTTCCCACATATGGGTTGTGGGGGCTACGGCATTGTCAGGTTCTGCCATCATGCTCCTGTGCCAGCTTATAAGCGTCATGCCGCAGAGTAGTATAATACCTATCAACGCCATCACGCCGCTCATTGGAGCGCCTATAATAATATACATCATTGTCAACCGCAACAAAATCTTTTATCTGAGATGATAAGACTCGAGAATCTCTCCGTAGGATATAAAGTTGGGGGGCATGAACGTATATTGATGTCGCGCCTCAATATGAGTATTTCCACGGGCGAGGTGACGGCGCTCCTCGGCGCTAATGGCCGAGGGAAAAGCACACTACTGCGCACCATATCGGCGTTGCAATCTCCGTTAGATGGTAGGGTGCTGATCGACGGTAAGGATGTGGCGGCTTGCTCCACGGCAGAGTTGGCGCGTCTGTTGACCATCGTAACCGGGCACAGCGACGGGGCAGGGGCTTTTACCGTGGAAGAGCTTGTCAGGCTTGGACGACAGCCGTACACTGGTTTCTTCGGCCGTTTATCTGACCGGGACCGCGCCATTGTGGCTGAGGCGATGGCGATGGTAGGTGTAAGCCATCTGGCATCGCGTCATGTGGCTACCCTCAGTGACGGCGAACGGCAGAAGGCCATGATAGCCAAAGCCATAGCCCAGCAGACACCCGTCATCATCCTTGACGAACCGACCGCATTTCTTGACGTGGCCAACAGGCTGGAGCTGCTGATGCTCCTGCGCGACATAAGTCACAGTCAGCACAAAGCGGTGCTGATGTCCATCCACGACGTTTCGTCCGTCATGCCCATAGCCGACCAATTATGGCTTGTGGTGCCCACCGCAACCTCGCATGCCCCCTCCACGCCTGGCTCCCACATCCCTGTAGGGTCGCACCCTGGTGCGACCGCCACCCCTGAGTCGGAAATATTGAGCGGAAGCCCTGCAGAGCTAATCGCATCAGATGCCATGCAACACCTCTTTCCCGACCGCCCCATTTCCTTCGACCCTTTACGTGGAGATTTCCTACCCTCCCATCCGTAAGCATGACCATTGCTGCTTAGTCTGGATATTGTCATTCTTTAGAAGAAATTCTTGCTTTCTGAAGGAATAGGTTGAAAACCTTGCCGACTATGAGTACTCTTTTGATAGACATATATTCCATCTATCGGCAAGTTTTGTTTCCAAAAAACGACACATTGAGGAGTGTGCAGGATATGGTTATCACGTTATTTTGAGAGGGTGTATTCGCCGGCTATCTCTGTTACCGTCTTTTGCAGCTCGGCGAGGTCGGGCTCGTGGTCGCACTCCACGACGGCTACCGGCGGGTTGAGTGTTACGGTGGCTTTAAGACCATCGATGCTGTTTAACGCTTTTTCTACATGTGCGCGGCAATGGCCGCACATCATGCCTTCTACTTTGAACTGATACTGCATAATATTGGGGTTTATAGGTTTGTTGAGTGATGCCGTTTCTTCTTGCCGTTCGGTGGTCGTATCGGTCTGTCCGGCTGGTATGCCGATACGTTTGCGTTTTAGCCGGAGGCTGTTTGTCACCACGCTTACGCTACTCAGAGCCATGGCTGCGCCGCCTATCATAGGGTTGAGCAGGAATCCGTTGAGCGGGTAGAGCACTCCTGCTGCTACTGGGATAGCAATCAGGTTATATATGAAAGCCCAGAAAAGGTTCTGGCGGATGGCGCGGAAAGTGAGCTGCGAGAGTCGGATGGCTTCCGGCAGACGCATGAGGTCGGACGAAAGTATTGTGACCATCGACGCATCCATGGCGATGTCGCTGCCTTTGCCCATGGCAATGCTCAGGTCGGCGCGAGCCAACGCGGCACTGTCGTTGACGCCGTCGCCCACCATGCCCACCGTATGCCCTTCGCGTTGGAGCTGCTCGATGAATGCAGCTTTGTCGGCTGGCAGCATCTGTGCGCGGAAGTGGGTGATACCGACATGACGGGCGACTGCGGCGGCAGAGGCTTCATTGTCGCCTGTCAGCATATATACCTCGATGCCGGCTTCACGCAATGCGGCTACGGCTGCGGTCGATGTGCTTTTCACTTTGTCGGTTATGGCGACGAGTGCATGGATCCGTTGCGAGTCGGCAAACCACACGAGCGTTTTGGCCTCCTGAGACCATGCCTCGGCGCGTTCCCGCACCTCGCGGTCTATCTCTATCTGATGCTCCAGCATCAAGGCGAGGCTTCCGGCAAAGTATGTTTTGCCGCCCACGCTGCCTTTTACACCTTTGCCGGGAATATTCTCAAAGTCGGACACAGGCAGGTTGTGTCCACCATTAAGAAATGACGTGACCGCAGCGGCTAATGGGTGGGTGGACAAGCGTTCCAGACTATAGAATATGTCGCGCAAATCCGATGATGGTGTTCTCCAATATTCGTCCGTCACGACCGGGTGACCTTCGGTGACGGTACCGGTCTTGTCAAGGACTATTGTATCCACTTTGCGGGCTACTTCCAAGGTAGTGGCATCTTTTATAAGGATGCCGTTCTCAGCCCCTTTGCCTATACCCACGATAAGGGCGGTAGGCGTAGCCAGCCCTAATGCGCAGGGACATGCGATTATCAGTACCGTCACCATCGACAGGATGCCGTGTACAAATCCGTATTCTGGCGCAAGAACGTACCAAAGGATGAATGTCAGGACTGACAATGCGACTATGGCCGGGACAAATACACCTGCGATTCGGTCGACCAACTGCTGCACCCGGGCTTTGCTCCCTTGTGCGTCTTGTACCATGCGGATGATTTGTGACAGCATGGTGTCTTGTCCTGTCTTTCCGGCACGGACTCGGAGTGCTCCGTCGCGATTGACAGTCCCGGCAAATACCTGAGAGCCTTCCTGCTTGCTGACAGGAAGCGGTTCGCCGGTCAGGGTGCTTTCATCCACGTAGGATGTGCCTTCGGTTACCGTTCCGTCGGCGGCGATACGTTCGCCCGGTTTGACAATGAGGATGTCGCCAGGGCGGGCTTCGCCTATGGGTATTCGTTTTTCGCCGCTCTCTGTCGCTACTGTGACCATTTTGGGTTGTAGCCCCATAAGCTTGCGTATGGCTGTTGATGTCTTTTGCTTTGCTCGTGCTTCAAGCAGCCGTCCGAGCATGATAAAGGCGATGATGACCCCGACAGACTCGAAATAGATGTGCGGCTCGATGCCCCTTGATAGCCAGACTTCGGGGAAAAACAGATTGAACAGGCTGAACAGGTATGCCACGCCTGTACTGCATGCTACGAGTGTATCCATGTTGGCGGCACGATGCCGCAGTTGTTTCCACGCGCTGCTGTAGAATCGCCGCCCCGGCCATGCAACCACGACCGTCGACAGGAGCCATACCGCATACTTTACACCCGGCACATCCATGCAGCACATGCTCAATATCATAATTGGAACGGCCAACGAGACAGCTCCTATGGTCTGACGTCGCAAACGCGCATATTCGCTTTGGCGTTTCTTGTCTGCTGCTTCATCGTCCGAGGTGGTATAGGTCAGTAAGTCGTAGCCGGCTCCTTGCACCGCAGTTTTTAGCGCTGCCGGTGTACACAAGGCCGGATTATACACAACGCGTGCTGTAGCCGATGCGTAGTTTACGCTGGCTTCATACACTCCGCAATGTCCGTTCAACACCTTGTTTACGCGGGCGGCGCATGATGCGCAACTCATGCCGGTTACAGGATAGATGTCGGTTTGCGTTTCGGCTTTCGGTTTTTCCATACCACAAAGTATTATAGTTTACCGATGCAAAAGTAACAGAAATGGGGCAGATGTGTGTTACATATTTATGGATTAGATTTATATTTCGTCGAGTGGACGCAGGTGATGGTGCTGCAACTGTCTGAACTGTGTGGGCGACAGGCCGGTCACCGATCGGAATTGTCCGCTCAAATGGGCTACGCTTGAATAATGTAATCTGTGAGCTATTTCGCTGACGGTGAGTTCGTTGTAGACTAACAGCTCTTTGACAAGCTCGATGCGTTGTGCGATGTAATAACGCTCGATACTGGAGCTTTTCATCTCGGTAAACAGTTTGCTGAGTAAGCTGTATTCATGTCGGCACTTGTCTTGCAGGTATTCCGACAGGTTCATCTGTTCCTGTAGTCCAGGGTTATGTACATATTCTATGACTCCGATACGTATCTGCTCCAACAGGCGCATCCGTTTATCGTCGATTACTTCAAAACCGTAATCTTCCAGACGGTGCCGTATAGCCGTCATCTTATCTCGGCTGGCAGATGTAGGCAGTACAACCTTTCCCAGCTCTACATTTACAGGTGTGATGCCATGCTCCTTAAATATTTCTGTCACTGCAATGATGCAGCGGCGGCACACCATATTTTTGACGTATACGACGGCGGTATTGTCTGCCATTGCGGCAGTCGTATTATGCAGAGCCTTCATTCTTCATTGCTTACAATGACAAAGATAGTGATAATTGGTTAAATCCGGCAAATCTCCCACACTATTATGCCTGTTTATACTGGCTGGCTGTGCAATGCTCCGTGGCATGCTGACGATGTATTAGTTATATTCTATCCTGTTCCCGTCCTTGTCGATATAATACCATTCGTCGCTTTCCCAATAGTGGTATTCGCCGCCCGATCCGGGCACTTCTTTCATCGTTCCATTGTCAGTCACCTTTGCCTTGCCGTCCTCGAAAGGGAAACCGAAGGCAAAGCGGGGCTTGATGACCGTCCTGCCGTCCCCGTCCGCATACCCGATGCGCCCCTTCTTATCCACGATGCGGTACATGCCATCCTGCATGTAGTCGTCGCCGTTGTCGTATTGGAACACGCTGTACTGTTTCATGGAACCGCAACCGCACAGCAACATCGCCGCAATTATCGTTGGAATTTTGCTCATAGTATAAAATCTTAAAATATCAGAACTCCCAACCATTTTCCCATTTTATGGAATCGCATAACGTCAGGCTGTCTTCCAACTGCTCATACCAACAGGTTAAGTAGCCGCTTGCTGCACCTTTACTGTCCCTGCCGATAATCCACGTACATTCGATAAACTTCCGTTTACCTCCTTCGATTTCATCAAAGGAGGTATGGTTCAGCAGTCCGACACGGAATTCTCCGCCCATATCCTCTTCCGTTACCTGCATAATATGGGTAGGTTGCCCGTAACGGGAACCATATTCACTGCGGTTAATTGCATGAAGCAGATTCTTGTCCAGTTTATCCCGTCTTGCACCCACCACTTCGTAAAGTACCTGCAAATCCTCCTGCTGTTGCATTCCTATCGTATCCCATTTCTCGCCCGGAATCCCATGGACTGGATTTAGCTTTTTGTCGCTGTTATCAATGACAGGAAAGAAAATGGAGCCCCAGATAATTATTGATATTATCCACATGATTAGCGGAAACCCAAACAACCATTTCTGGCTGTAATTCTTCCGTTGAGGATAGTGGCGGAAATACGCCCGTTCACGTTCCGACGTGAAGCGGTATTTTTTTAACAACCATTCATAACTGGCAAATCCGATCAGGAAACAGACCATATACAATACCGCTTCCAATCCACTTGAAGTTACAAAAAGCATTAGGAATAACAACGGGGTTCCGACGAAAGACATAACTACCGCATCCAGAGGTGTCGGCCAGCGAGGATGAATACGCCAAATGTCCTTACCCATATAATACAGGTAGTCTATTATACTGAACTTATATTTCCGTTTGCAACTCATTGCCCGGTTTCCATTTTTACAAAAATACTGTTTTTACGGCAGACAGGGAAGATTTTTCGCGGTGTTTTTGGGCATAACGTGGTGATTAAGTGGGCGTAATGCATTATTTTTGTCACCGGAATCCTTTTAATTATAAGCCTATGACGATTACCGACATATACGAGGCGATGAACAGCAAGGCTGAGTCCCTTTTCGAGTGGGCGCAGGCTCACCCTGAAATCGGGTTGCTGCTTGCCGCCGTGCTGCTTTCCCTGTGGCTCGCGGGGCTGTTGCTTCGTTGGAAATGGGCGTGCCGCTGGCAGTTTGGCGGCAAGTTGTGGATGTTCGACGGCTGCACACCCGAAACACGCCGCTGGATTCAGATAGCATTGGTAGGCATGGCTCTGATGGCTTGCCTGACGATGTTATTCGTATGTAGAAGGTGACTGCATGGAAAAGGACAAGCGCAAATATCGGATATGCTTCATCGACTATATGTGGTATGTAGCCGAGATATGGAGCGAAAGGGAGCATAACAATCTCAACGGACGTATGCTGTTGTTTTTGTGCTGGCTCTATGTTATACTCATACCTCTCGGGCTGCCGTTGGCATTGCACCTATTCAGCTGGGTTGTAGCCGTTCCCGTAGAGATAATTCTCTGTTTATTTCCTGCTTTGTTATGTAAGCTCCGCTACACGTCCGGGCGGAGAGAAGTGCTTCTGGAGCATTACGGGAAGATGAAACATCCCGGCAGAAAGCTTGTCCAAATAGCCATTGTCGCCATCGCTTTGACTGTGGTTAATGTAGCGCTGATGTTTCACCTTGGGTTTATACATTTTTGACTACCCTTGCTACACTTCTGATGGTAGTGCTTATGCTTGCCCATGTATAGGAGAGGGGTTCTCCATGCATGTCTTTTCAGCGGCAGCTGCGCTTCAAGGAGGCGAGGAGCATGGCGGTCGTGGCGATGCTGACTGTGACCCACAGGAACTGATTGGCTGATGACAGGGTGCCGATTTCGTTGATGTCGGCCGATGCCACCGCGCCTCGGGCTGTCATCCATGTTACGGTGGCTACAATGGTGTTGTTGAGTATGTGACACGCAATCGGCACCCACAGGTTCTTGGTCCAGTGTAGCATGTAACCGAAAAATGCGCCTAAAAGCAGACGGGGGAAGAAACCGAAAAACTGCAAGTGTATCGCGCTGAATATGAAAGCCGTCAGCCATATCGCTATGTGGGGATTGATGTTGCCTGATACAAGCAATCTTTGCAGCCCTCCGCGAAAAAACAGCTCCTCGCTGAATCCGGCAAGCACCCCTACGGTCAGTATCGACATCGCGAGACTGCCGGCTGTGTCACCCCCCATGAGTATATTTATCGTGTCGCCGGCTCGTTGCTCCGATTCGCGCATCCATGATTCTATGCCAGCCATCGATGAGGGAAGCGACAGGCTCTCGTTCCACTCGATGATCATGTTCATCATCGGTATGGAGCATATCATAGCGGCTATGGCAAGCAGCAGCCGGGTCTGGTCAGGCCGTGTGGATATGCAGAGATAATCCGCAGGACGCGAGGAGTATAGCAGCGCGCATATCACCGGGGGTATTACGAACATGATGATGTCGTTGATGAGCGTGGCGATGTGCAGCGTGGCCTGGGTCTGGCCCTGCATCATGACTATGGAGCTTAGGACTGCTGCAACAAGCAGCCCTATCATTGTGACGAATATAAATGCGAGAAGTCGCTGCGAAAATTTCATCTTCATTTCAGCCATAGGTAGAAGTCGTTTACGAGGTTGAGATATTGCCCGGTATATTGGTTGGCGGTGTCGCGGATGCTGATGGTGTCACGCTGGGCGGCTACATCTGACGGTGTCAGCTGCCATAGAGTGCGTGACGGCTGCTTGCCTTGGCGGGTACACACATGGGTCTGGCGCATCAGGTTCAGGCGGCATAATGACGCGGTGAAGCTGACCTCGTCGTCAAGGGATGAAGGAGCTATGAAGGCGACTGAACCATCTGGTGTCAGCATATCTGACGTTTTGCGGATAAGATTGAGAGGGTTGAGAGTGCCACCGTGACGAGCCAAGGCGCGGCGTGAATCGGGCGAGCGGAGCTCTTCAGTAAAAAAAGGTGGGTTGCTGACTATGAGGTCATATTTGGTGTCGGAACACGCGGATATGAAATCCTCGCATATAACCTCTATCCTGTCAGCCCAAGGGGAGCGATGCACATTGTCTACGGCCTCGTTGGCTGCCGTGCTGTCTATTTCGATGGCGGCGATTTTGGCAGAAAGTGTTCGCTGAGCCATCATCAGAGCTATCAGGCCTGAACCTGTACCCACGTCAAGGATGCTTTGTGCCTGATGCGGTATTTCAGCCCATGCGCCTAACAGCACTCCGTCAGTGCCGACTTTCATGGCCGATGCCGAGTGTTCGATGTCGAACTGCCTGAATCTGAATGTCCCCATCACTTACGTCGGTTGCGTTTGGGCGGATTGTTACGATGCTGGCGTTTGTCAGTATAGTCGTCACGGCGGTAGGAGGGTTGTATGCCTGACGGAAACAGACGTTTGATTAAGTCCTCGCGGTGCAGCCGTTTGAGCGAGGACACGATGGACTGTTGCCGCTGGCGGTCATACCAGAAGAAAAATTGCCGTTGCGACTCTTTTTCCTCCTTCGTCCGTGCCGTATAGACCCTTTCAAGTGTGTAAGGGTGATAGCCTGTATAGTATATCTCCGTGGCCAAAGTCATGGGAGTGGGGGTGAAATCCTGTACCTGCTCGAGGTGGAAGTCCAGTTCCTTGGTCTTTACGGCAAGATTGGCCATGTCTGATTCATGACAACCGGGATGCGACGAAATGAAATAGGGGATAAGTTGTTGTTTCAATCCGTGCTTGCGGTTGACTTTGTCGAATATCTCCTTAAACCGGTGGAAAAGCGAGAACGACGGCTTGCGCATCACATCGAGTACTGCGTCTTCGGTGTGTTCGGGTGCCACTTTGAGGCGGCCGGATACGTGGCGTGCTATCAGTTCCTCATTGTAACGGCGGTTGACGGCATCTATCTGTGGGTTTCCGCTGACGTGCATCGACAGGTCGTAGCGCACACCGCTCCCGATGAAACTTTTCTTTACTCCGGGGATTGCGTCGGCAGCTTTGTAGATGTCGAGCAGCGGGCCGTGGTCGTTGTTGAGGTTGGGACATGGACGGGGATGCAGGCAGGAGGGCCGCAGACATTTCTGGCACACTTCTAAGTTTTTGCCGTGCATGGCATACATGTTGGCCGATGGACCTCCGAGGTCGCTTATATAACCTTTGAAATCCTCCATCTGGGTCACTTGACGGACTTCGCGGAGTATCGACTCCTTGCTCCGCGAAGCTATGAATTTGCCCTGATGTGCTGAAATGGTGCAGAAGGCGCAGCCGCCGAAGCATCCACGGTGCATGTTGACCGAGTGGCGTATCATCTCGTAGGCGGGGATGACTTTGCCACGGTATCGGGGATGTGGGAGGCGTGTATACGGCAGGTCAAACGAGGCATCTATCTCTTCGGTGGTCATGGGGGGATACATCGGGTTGACCTTCACGACCTTGTCGCCGTGGACTTGCCACAGCGTAGCACCATGGTAACGGTTGCTCTGCTGCTCGATATGCTTGAAATTCTCAGCTTGGCATCGCTTTGATGCGAGGCACTCTTCCATGGAGTGCAGCACAATGTTGCTGTCATCGGGCTGCGGAGTCATCTCTTTTGGTAGCAGTATGACGGTCTGCTCAAGGTCGGTCAGCTCTGACAACGGTAGTCCGCTGTCGAGGTGGGCTGCTATGGCGCAGGTGGTTTTCTCGCCCATGCCGTAGACGAGCATGTCGGCTGGGGAATCCATCAGTATCGACGGACGCAGACGGTCCTGCCAATAGTCGTAATGTGACAGCCGTCGCAGCGACGGCTCTATGCCGCCGAGCACCACCGGGATATCGGGGTATAGCTCTTTGAGAATCTTTGTATATACGATTGACGGATAGTCTGGACGTGCGCCATGCCGTCCTCCGGGTGTATAGGCATCGTCGTGACGCAGACGGCGGGCGGCTGTGTAATGGTTGACCATCGAGTCCATCGCGCCGGGCGATACCCCGAAAAACAGCCGTGGGCGGCCGAGCTTCTTGAAGTCGCGCAGGTCGTCCTGCCAGTTTGGCTGCGGGACTATAGCGACTTTGTAGCCGTGGCTTTGGAGGACGCGGCCAATGACGGCGGCACCGAAAGCCGGATGGTCCACATAGGCATCGCCTGAAAACAGTATTACGTCACACTGTTCCCATCCGAGTCTCTGTAGTTCTTTGGCTGTGGTGGGAAGCCATAGCTGGCCTCCGACGGCCGATGGTGTGGTCTCAGGCATCTCTCGGGGGTTATTGCGACTGGCGTTCCTTTAGGAGCAGCTCCATCTTCATCAGTTCGTCACGCATACGCGCCGCTTCCATGAAGTCCATGTTTTTGGCTGCCTGTACCATGTCGGAGCGCAGACGGTTGATGGCGCGTTGCATCTCTTCGTCGTTCATGTAAGGTATGACCGGGTCTGCCGCGATGTCCACCGAGTGCATATACTCGCGCTCATACATATCCGGCTTGGTCTTGCCTGTCTTTGCCGGTTTGGAGCCGCGAGTCCCCGTGGATTTCTTAGGCTCGTCATCATCAAGGTCAAGGCCGATGATTTTGTTGCGAGCCTTGACTATGGCTTGCGGAGTGATGCCATGTTCTTCATTGTATGCGAGCTGCAATGCGCGTCGGCGGCTTGTCTCGTCGATGGTCTGCTGCATCGAGTCGGTGATTTTGTCGGCATACATGATGACCGTGCCGTTGAGGTTACGTGCTGCGCGTCCCACGGTCTGTGTCAGCGAGCGGTGGGAGCGCAGGAATCCCTCTTTGTCGGCATCGAGGATGGCCACGAGCGACACTTCGGGCAGGTCGAGTCCCTCACGGAGCAGGTTGACACCGATGAGTACGTCAAATGTGCCGTCACGCAGCCCGTCGATAATCTTTATGCGGTCGAGAGTGTCTACATCGCTGTGTATGTAGGCCGCTTTCATGCGCAGTTTCAGCAGATAGTCGTTGAGTTCTTCAGCCATCCGTTTGGTCAGAGTGGTGACGAGTACCCTTTCGCCTCGCTCTATGCGCAGGTTGATTTCTTCGAGGAGGTCGTCTATCTGGTTGAGTGACGGCCGCACTTCGATTACAGGGTCAAGCAGCCCCGTGGGGCGTATCAGCTGCTCTACGATTACTCCCTGGCTGCGTTCGAGCTCGTAATCGGCCGGGGTGGCTGATACGTAGATTGTCTGGTTGGTGAGACTTTCAAATTCCTCGAACTTCAGAGGGCGGTTGTCAAGTGCGGCCGGCAGACGGAAACCGTAGTTGACAAGGTTCATCTTGCGGGCGAGGTCGCCGCCGTACATGGCGCGGATTTGCGGCACTGTGACGTGGCTCTCGTCTATTATGGTGAGGAAATCTTTTGGGAAATAGTCAAGCAGACAGAATGGACGCATCCCCGGCTCGCGGCCGTCGAAATAACGGCTGTAGTTTTCGATGCCGGAGCAGTGTCCCACTTCGCGCATCATCTCGATGTCGTAGGTGACACGTTCTTTCAGGCGGCGCGACTCAAGCTCGCGTCCCTCTTTGAAGAAATAGCCCACCTGTTCGCCGAGGTCGAGTTCTATCTGTGCCAAGGCGGATGCCATGCGGGCCGGCGACGTGACGAATATGTTGGCAGGGAACATCTTGAACGATTCGTGTTGTCCGAGATTCACATTGTCGTCAGGATGATAGGTGGATATGGATTCGATCTCGTCGCCCCAGAAAACCACGCGGATGATGATGTCCTCATAGGCTAAACGGATGTCGACCGTGTCGCCCTTCACACGGAAATTGCCGCGTCCAAGCTCCATCTCGTTGCGCGAGTAGAGCGAGTTGACCAGACTGCGCAGAAATGCGTTGCGGGTGATTTTCTGGCCGACCTTTATCTCGATGACACTCTGGTGGAAATCCTCCGGATTGCCCATGCCGAAGAGACAAGACACGGACGACACCACTATGACATCCTGCCGGCCTGACAGCAGGGCGGATGTGGTGGCAAGGCGGAGCTTGTCTATCTCGTCGTTGATCATCAGGTCCTTCTCGATGTACTTGTCGACCGAAGGTATATAAGCTTCCGGCTGATAGTAATCGTAGTAGGAGACGAAATACTGTACCGAGTTGTTGGGGAAAAACTGCTTGAACTCGCTGTAGAGCTGGGCGGCAAGGGTCTTGTTGTGGCTGAGTATCAGTGTCGGTTTCTCCACACGCTCGATGACGTTGGCCATCGTGAACGTCTTGCCCGAACCGGTCACACCGAGCAATGTCTGGGCTGGATTGCCCATGTTGATGCCCTCCACAAGCTGTTCTATGGCTTGCGGCTGGTCGCCTGTCGGTTTGTACGCCGATTCGAGATGGAATTTCATGACTGGTACGGAGCGTTTAAAATGTTATATAAATGTTTAAACAGCTTCTAAGACTTGCTTATGAGGGCTATCGCTTCATCGGCAGTCAGCAGTTGCTGTTCGCCGGTGAGCATGTTCTTTAGTGTGACTTTGCCTTCCTGCATCTCGGTTTCGCCGATTATAGCTACATAAGGTATGGCGAGGGCGTTGGCGTAGCCGAGCTGTTTCTTCATCTTGCCGCCGTCGGCATATATTTCAGCCGCGATGCCGGCATCGCGCAGACGGTGTATCATCTTGAGCGATGCGGCAGCTTCCGCCGCGCCGAGGTTGGCAAACAGCACCGTGGTTGTGCGCCGCGCTTCGGCAGGGTAGAGGTCAAGGGCGTTAAGCACATCATATATGCGGTCGGCGCCGAACGATATGCCCACGCCGCTGACTCCGGGGAGTCCGAAGATGCCGGTCAGGTTGTCGTAACGTCCACCGCCTGTGATGCTGCCGATTTCCACATCGCGGGCTTTGACCTCGATGATGGTGCCGGTGTAGTAATTGAGTCCGCGGGCAAGGCTTACGTCAAGGTCGAGCATGGCGTTGATGCCCACACCTCTCACTCCGGCTATGACTTCGCGAAGTTCCTCCACGCCCTTAAGACCTGTCTCGGAGTCCTTGAGGATGTTCTGGAGATTGTCAAGGCACTCTTCGATAGTGCCCTGCATCTGCAGGATGGGGCGCAGCGTGGCTATGGCATCTTCGGTCAGACCGCGCTCGGCAAGTTCTTTCTCAACGTTTTCAATCCCGATTTTGTCTATCTTGTCTATGGCGACGGTGATGTCTACGATTTTGTCAGCCGCATCGAGTATTTCTGCGATTCCGGCAAGCACCTTGCGGTTGTTGACCTTGACGATTACCCTTACGCCAAGGCGGCGGAACACCTCGTCAATCATCGAAATCAGTTCGACCTCATTGAGAAGCGAATCGCTGCCAACTACATCGGCATCGCACTGGTAAAACTCGCGGTAGCGTCCTTTCTGCGGACGGTCGGCTCGCCACACGGGCTGTATCTGGCTGCGCTTGAACGGGAATGTCAACTGGTCACGGTGCTGCACCACGAAGCGGGCGAAAGGCACTGTCAGGTCGTAGCGCAGACCCTTCTCGCTGATTTGCGGAGTCAGATGCACGTAGTCGCCATCCTCCACCATTTTCATGTCTATGCCACGGAGGTAGTCTCCTGAGTTGAGTATCTTGAAGAGCAGTTTGTCGCCCTCGGCCCCGTATTTGCCCATGAGCGTGGAGAGGTTTTCCATAGCCGGAGTCTCTATTGGAGCATAGCCGTAGAGGCGGAACACCTCGCGAATCGTATCGAATATATAGTTGCGGCGACCCATCTCGGCAGGGGTGAAGTCGCGTGTACCTTTGGGTATTGACGGTTTCTGAGCCATTTGGTGAGCTATATTAGTGTGTAACGAATTAGCGGTTTCAAGAGTGTGTTAACAAATATCGTTAAGCACACTCTAAAATCTTTTTCAACCTACAAATTTACGAAAAATATCCCAAACCTCTTACCATGAACAGATTTCATTGTATACGTTCCGGTATGTTCAGTTCGTTCGGCAGTTCGTTCAGACATAACCATATATCCAAACGCACTTTTAGTAACTGTCGTAACGGTTACCACGGTTACGGAATTATACTCTAATCCCGAACTATTGGTTAACGCCATGAAATTCCCAACTGAGATTCCCAACTGAAATTTCCGCCGATTATCTCCGAAATTCGTTGTCATCTCAAAAATTCTTTCTAATTTTGTAATAGAGCAGTTATAGACTCCTGAAAATGGTCAACACGGTTTAGATCCATCGGCGGATATGCCATCACATCAATCAAATTCAACGGAACTCCCAAGCAGTAGTTATAGGCGTGACCAGCCTTCAGAACCTGCCGCCGGAGTTTTTCTTTTATATGAAAGATAGTCTTTCGCCAATTTTAAATAATCCTTACGAGGAACCACGTTTGCATTACGATGCCGACTTTAATGGGAATCTTGATTACACCAAGGTTCTGAATGGCCGTCGTCCGTATTCGGCTCACATTGGAATTGTTCCAAATCGTCCCGAATCAGCACTGTTTAGCCTTGAAGATATGCCGGACGATAACCTTAATGCACCTTTCATCAACATCATTCGCGAGGAAGTGAAAAAATGGCGATTGGCAGGTTATCCAAAAGCGAGCAGAATAACTCGTGAACTTTTGAATTTCTGGTTCGAGAACCCAGAACGTCAAAATTTCCAAAAACTGTTCTTCTGTCAACGTGAAGCAGTTGAAACCGCTGTGTATTTAAACGAAATAGCGGATTTTGACCCAAATATAGGACGTGAGATACTTAGGCTATTGAATGAACGGGTTGAAACCGTATCTGACAGTTGCGAAGACATATTACCTCGCACTGCGTTCAAGATGGCCACAGGTACTGGTAAGACTGTGGTAATGGCTATGTTGATTCTTTACAATTATATCAACAAAAAAGTCAATCCGCAGGATACCCGTTTTGCCGACCATTTTCTTCTCGTTGCCCCGGGAATTACCATTCGCGACCGTTTGAGTGTACTTTATATCGATGAATCCAAGAAATTCAACTTCAACGAAAAATCAGACTATTACCATCAGCGCGGGCTTATCCCGCCAAATTATGAGTCCCTTCTCGGAGGACTGAATACTGCGATAACCATAACGAATTATCATCAATTTGAGCCGAAGGTTTATAGTGGCAAGAAAGCAAGCCCCCTTGATGGAAAACTCGTTTATCGCAGTGGCGAAGGAATGGTAAAACAATCCGATAAGGAGGAGTATTCATCTGTGGTGTCTCGTATTTTAGGGAAACTACCTAAAAGTAAGCGCATTGTCGTAATCAACGATGAGGCTCACCATTGCTATCTGCCTAAGGTAAAAGGCAAAGGGGAAGAGGTCGAGCAGAATGAGAATGCTATGGTGTGGTATGAAGGACTACGCCAAATGAAAAAACTCGGATATAAACTGCAACATGTTTATGACCTTTCAGCCACACCCTACTACCTTAAAGGTTCGGGATATACGGAATATTCTCTTTTCCCTTGGGTGGTCAGCGACTTCGGACTTGTTGACGCCATAGAGAGTGGTCTTGTGAAAATTCCTTTCTTGCCGAGTGCTGATAATTCACAAGAACTTGACGAGCCAAAGCTTCGCAATATCTACGAACACATTAGTCAAGACCTCCCGAAAAAAGGGCAGAAGAAGACAAAAAAGGAGGCAAAGGCTAAAGCTGAAGATTTGGGTGAAGATGCTCTCAAGGGAGAAATGCCCCCCAACCTTCCGGCCCTTCTAACTGTGGCTCTTGAACAATTTGTTAAGGATTATGAGTCATACGACCGAGGCACGCGTCTTGAAGGTGAAACTGCGGCCAATTTGCTGTCGACGCCTCCGGTATTTATCGTGGTCTGCAATAACACCACTGTTTCAAAGGAGGTTTTCAAGTATATTGCAGGGTATGAAACGGTTGACGCTAACGGCAATATAAAATTTGTTGAAGGAAAATTCCCAATATTCTCCAACTATCGGGATGGTTTGCCCATCAAACATCAACCTTCACTGCTGATTGACAGTGCGGCCATCGACAATGCTGGTGGTATTATCAATGAAGAATTCAAGCGAATATACGCTGAAGAAATCAATAATTTCAAACGTGAATATGCACAACTCCATGGAGCAGGAAGCGCCGATGCGTTAACAGATGGCGATATTTTGCGAGAGGTTGTCAATAGCGTTGGCAAAAGTGGAACACTCGGCTCTTATATTCGTTGTGTTGTCTCTGTGTCCATGTTAACCGAAGGATGGGATGCCAATACTGTCACTCACGTGTTAGGTGTGCGTGCTTTCGGCTCTCAGCTCTTGTGCGAGCAGGTTGCGGGACGCGCTTTGCGTCGCCGGTCATACGACCTTTTGCCATACAATCAAGCGGGTGAGGAAATTGAGCCACGAAATCTGAAAAAATACAAACCCGAAAATATTGTTTGGAAATTCCCTCCCGAGTACGCGCATATCATAGGTGTTCCTTTCAAGACTTTCAAAGGAGGTGGTGCAGGGACTCCGCCACCAGCCAAGCCCAAGAAAGCAGTCATGGCATTGAAAGAACGCTCGGAGCTTGAAATACGTTTCCCTAATATAACCGGCTACCGGTGGGAGCGTCTTGATGGCCATATAATTGCTGATTATATCGACCAGCCTAAATTCCGTCTTAACTTCAACGAAATACCGACTGAAACCATTCTCAAATCTGCTATTGCTGCAAAGGAGGAGAAGTTGACCATCGACTTTGAAGAGCTTCGTGATGCACAGGTCATATACATGCTTACGCGCGACCTCATTCAAGCTAAATATACCGATCCTCAAAATGGCCGTCAGTTCCAGAAATTCCCGCAGTTGAAAAAAATTGTGGAGCAATGGTATTGGGAGCAGATTGAGATTGTAGGCGGAGACCTCACTCCCGAACTGCGCCGCTTTGTCGCACTCTGGAAAAAGAGTGAAGTCGTGGCAAGCATCAATGCTGGCATTCGTAATGCTAGCGATGGAGCTGACCACGTATCTGCCATCCTCAATTATTATAATCCCGAAGGCAGTACGACCCATGTGCGTGGGCTAACAACAAAAGAGGTGTATCCAACCACCAAAAGCCATGTCAATTATGTGGTTGCCGACACTGACTCTTGGGAGCAGATTGCAGCAAAGACACTGGAGGAGATTCCTGAAGTTATCAGTTACGTCAAGAATCATTTCCTCAATTTTCGCATCCCTTATATGTATCTCGACAAGGAGAAGGATTATATACCCGATTTCATTGCTTGTGTCACAACGCCATCGGGAGAGCGCGTGCATCTTGTTATTGAAATTTCGGGATGGAGCAACGATGAGACAGGGCATAAGGATGCCAAGCGCTATTACGCCTCGCACCTTTGGATTCCCGCTGTAAATAATCTCAAAACCTACGGACGTTGGGATTTTATCGAAATCTCCGAAATCTCCGACATCAAACCTCAACTAATCGCAAAAATCCGTTCGTTATGATCGACCCAAATAAGAAACCCGTTGATTCCATAAAACATCTGGAAGATACTCGCCTCACAATCCCGACTTCCGAACTTGCTGGAGAGGAGTCTATAGCTGTCGGTGGACAACCCACCGAGAGCCAATACGACACATTCCGCCATTCCATAAATCGAGGAAGCGACCCGGAACTGTTTTGGCTCGATAAATACCGTAATGATGACGAAGCCACGCAAGACCCGCAGTTGCGTGTTGATATCCGTTCGCTCTACGTGCATGAGGATATTGACCCTGAAAAGTTAATCCGTAGGCTCTACTCCGTGCGTCAGGAGCATCGCGACGATTCGCAACTGATGCTCTTCTCTCCCGAAGAGATGCGTACAGAGGTTGAAGATGAACTTGAACGTGTGGCGGATTTTTATACACACCATCATGGTTGGAAGAACCGTCTCATCCAAGGTGACTCCCTGCTCGTCATGAACTCGCTGCTCCAGCGTGAGGGGATGGCCGGCAAAGTGCAGATGGTCTATATCGACCCCCCTTATGGCATTAAGTATGGGTCAAATTGGCAGATGAAACTGAATAGCCGCGATGTAAAAGATAAAGATGAGAATGTTAGTGGAGAACCGGAGATGATAAAGGCTTTCCGCGACACGTGGGAACTTGGCATACACTCCTATCTGAGCTATCTGCGCGACCGTTTTGTGCTTGCCCGTGAACTTCTCACACAATCTGGTTCTGTTTTCGTGCAGATTTCTGATGACAATGTGCACTTGGTGCGTTCACTTCTTGACGAAGTTTTTGGTAGTGAAAATTTTGTCAGTCAAATAGTGTATAAGAAGACAAGTGGGGCTGGTTCTCCGGGGTCGCTGAACTCAATTGCATCGGTACAAGATTATATTCTTTGGTACGCAAAAGATAAACCTCAATATAAATTTAGGAAATTATGTACTCCTAAAGTTTTTGGAGGAGAGGGTTCTGAAGCCTATAAAATGATTGAGCTAGAGGATGGTCGAAGAATTACAATTAAACAGTTTGAATTAGAAACAAACAGTGAGTTCAAGTACGAAAACAGGCCTAAAGGATCCCGAGTATTTCGATTAGGAGACTTAACTTCTCAAACAAACAGTAGTTATTATCCTATTGTTTTAGAAGGTAAGACTTTTTTACCCAGCACGACAAGAGGTTGGCGTACGGGTGAAGAAGGAATGAAAAAAGTGATTGCCGCAAATCGAGTGGTAGCAACAAAAAACACACTTTCATATGTCCTTTATTTTGATGACTACCCATATATCGATTTGAATTCCCTTTGGACTGATGCATCCAGTTCAGTAGGCGGTGATAAATTGTATGTCGTCCAATCTGGATTAAAACCTATTCAGCGTTGTATGCTGATGACTACCGACCCCGGAGATTTGGTTCTTGACCCGACCTGCGGCAGCGGCACGACTGCATTTGTCGCAGAGCAATGGGGGCGTAGGTGGATTACGATTGACACATCACGCATCGCTCTGAATATCGCCAAGTCTCGTCTGACAACTGCACTCTATCCCTATTATGAACTGTTCGACAAGGACAATGGCAATATCCGTCAAGGATTCATATACAAGACCATTCCTCATATTACTCTCAAATCGCTTGCTAACGACCTTGAGCCTGAGACCGAAACGCTTTACGACCAACCGTTGGAGGACAAGAAGCGTGTGCGTGTCAGCGGCCCGTTCACGGTTGAGACTTTACAAAGCCAGCAGGTACTGAGACCCGAAGATGTGGACGACCGCCGCGATGAGGCGGAAGAAAACCGCTTGTTTCAAGAGCGTATCTTCGACCACCTCAAAACTGCTGGCATACGCAACGGTGACAAGAGCCAGCGTGCCACTTTCCATTCTCTCGAAGCCGTCAGCAATCCGTATCTCCATGCCAAAGGTTGGTACACCGATGGTGATGGCGAGGAGCGGTTGGTTTACTTCCATATCGGCCCGAAATTCGGTACTGTCAGCAAAATTGCTGTATCTGAGGCAGTGAAAGCATTTCGCAGCAAAGCCCGCAATGAGGGTGCCTCCTGGTTGGTGCTTCTCGGCTTCTCGTTTGAGGATTCAATTAACGATAAGGACTACAATATGGGGTCATATACCGTGAGCAAGGTGCGTATGCACGATGACTTTATGCAGGACGGTCTGCTGAAAAAAGACAAGAATGCCGGTTCGTTTATCACCATTGGTGAACCGGACATTGAGATTGTCTATGATTCAGAAGTTGCTTGCCACGTTGAGATTCGCGGCCTTGACATCTACGACCCCATCAAAGACGATGTTAAAGCCCGTTCTATAGAAGATATTGCCTATTGGGAAATTGACGACAACTACGACGAAACCCAATTCATCGTACGCGAAATCCACTTCTGCGGCGGCGACAAGAAAGAGTATGCCGCTTGGCGCAAAGGTCTCAGCGGCATAGCCAGCGCAAAAAACAAGAAAAGAGCCGAAACTACGCTCAACCTTACGCTAAACGAAGAAGTGTGGGAGACTCTCTACGACTTCCGCTCGTCAGCCATTGAGCGCACTCCCGGTCGCAAAATATGCGTCCGAGTAATCTCCCAATTCGGCGAAGAATCCTCCAAAACCCTCACAATAGAATAGTAAGAAGTCGGCTTAAGTAAGAAGTTTAATTTATCTCTATCTTATGGATCATCTTACAGTAATCCGTAAACCATATGTTGATTATTCATTTCCCAGAACGACATCCATTGTCGTAAAACTTGAGAAGTGGAATGATATTGTTGATTTAAACCAACAGTTCCTTTCTCAGTTCATTTTTAGAGGGCAATCTGATGAAAAATGGTCTTTATCAACCTCCCTTGAACGTTTTGTTTCAGGATGTCACTATGATGCCCCATTGATTCAGAAGACACTGATTTATGAGGCTGAAATGCTCAAAGATTTTAGAGTTAAATACCCGCTATTTAAACATGCTGCGGATATTAATATTGACAGCCCTGTCGAGTGTCTGACACTTATGCAACATTATGGATGCCCTACAAGATTGTTGGATTTCACACATTCCATATTTGTCGCGTTGTTTATGGCATTAGATGGCAATTATAAATGTGACAGCGTCATTTGGGCTATTAAAAAATTTAGCATTAAATTACCACATATCAACAAACTTCTACATAGCAAAGACGTATTTTCAGCTCCTACGTCAGACATTATTAAAGAGATTAATAATAGTGCCAATAAGCATATAGGAGTGGAGTATGTATCAAATTCGCCATCTGAGATATTGCCAATTTTCCCAACTTGGCTGAACGAAAGGAGCTCAATTCAACAAGGCTGTTTTCTAATGCCTACAAGCATTCAAAAGCCATTCATTGACGTTTTTAATGAATACTTTAAAATTGAAGATTCTGAGATAATTCTTGATATTGAGAATCTTAAAGCAAGGTGTCAAAATAATGTTTTTAAGCAAGATGCCAAAAATCTAACAATGATTAAGTTCATTATTCCCTCTAAACTAAAATGGGAATTAAGTCAATTGCTCCGACAAATGAATATTACTGCGGAAACATTATATCCAGGCTTTGAGGGTATGGTAAAATCTTTAGCTTATTTGAGATTAAGAGAACCTAATTATTATTCAGAATAAATTTATTATGGGCTTTTGGAGCTTTATACGCGATATGTTCGTGTTTGACTGGCTTTTCGGACACCGCAAGAAAGACTTCGGCTCACATCATCAAAACGATTGTCGGCATAACAATTATTCACACAATGATGATTACCACAGCACCAATTATGGTGGCTATCATCGCAACGATTATGCCCAGCAGGATTTTGACGATGACTTGGAGTCGGGCATGTTCGACGATGATTTCTAAATTTTAATATCCTGCTGAGAATAATGGCAATGAAAAGTTGAATATCGCCATTTTTGTGCTTTTTTTGTTTGCGGTAGGAGATTGATGTTATGAATTGTGTACTTTTGCGTACTAATAAGTATACGGACGAGAAATCTAAAGCGTCTGGGGCTATTATTTATGAGACATGTGTTTATGAGACATTTTTGTGCTGGTTTGTTCCTGTTGTCATCATTATGTGCGTCGGCGCAAGAGATGGCGGATAGTATAGCAGAGCCGTCTGACTCCATTGCGGCAAAAGTGCTTGGCGAGGTGGTAGTTGAGGCTCGTAGCCAGAGGATTATAAAGAACGGTGTGGAGTATATCCCGGCAAAGAAAACGAAAAAGACATCGCTTGATGCTACAAGTCTTCTTGTCAACATGCAGATTCCGCAACTGGCCATAGACCCGGCGACAAAAGAAGTGAAGACAGTGTCGGGAAAGGGAGTCTCGATTTTCATAGACTATGTACCTGCCACTGATCAGCAGATTCAGGGTCTGCGTCCCGAAGATGTTTTAAAGGTGGAGGTCCTGGATTATCCCGATGACCCTCGCTTCAATGATGCGGCACATGTGGTCAACTTTATAATGCTCCAATATGAATGGGGCGGATACACCAAGTTGTCTGCCGAGGGGCGGACTCTCGCTGATGACAAAATCGAAGGGAATGTCTTTTCACGTTTCGCGTATAAGAAATGGACTTTTGATGCATATGTCGAATCGGAGTGGATTCATGAGGGTAGGAATAAGACCGATCAGACTGCCACATACCGTGATGTCGAATTTGACGGCAGACATTACGATGCCATAACGAGGACTTCGGTAATAGGTGACGACTATTTATCGCGCAACAATTCACAATACGCCTCATTTCTTGCGAGCTATCGGACTGACAGTGCTTATGTGCAACATGCCATCACATTTGGACGCACGGCGATGCCGCTCACACGCTATGATGCAGCAGTAAACTTTTCTGATAATATATCGTACAATACCTCCTCGTTCAATACAGAAAGCAGGCAGTCAATTTATCCGGGAATCGCCGGTTACTATCAGTTTTCGTTTCCCAAAGGCAACATGATTGTCGCTTCGTGGAGATTCACATACGGTGATACAAAACGCAATTCGTTTTATCAGCTTGACGGTTTCCAGCCTATAACCAACAGTAACAAGGAGAAAATTTATGCTCCTAACGCATCGCTACAATACTCCAAAAAATTGGCGCACGATAACGCATTCCGGGTGCTATTGATGACTTATAACACCTGCTATGACACACAGTATTTCGGGTCTGATGACAGTCGCCAGAAGTTACTGTCGTCAGAAAACATGCTGTTTCTCATCTATACGCAGAATTGGAAGAAGCTCAGTCTCTATTCGCGTGTCGGAGCTTCCTATGTGATAGGGCGTGTAAACGATGTGACAACCCTACGTGAATGGAATCCACGTCTCGGATTGCAATTAAACTATGACATCAACGACAAGCACTCTGCCAGCATAGAGGGTTGGTGGGGCAATTCGCATCCCCAGGCTTCCACAGCCAATGATGCCTTGGTCCAATCCAATGAGCTGCTATGGTTGCAAGGAAACCCTGATTTGAAAAATACGCTGTTTGCGTCGGCTTCGGCATCATATACATATATACCCACCAACCGGCTGTCATTATCGGCAACTCTCGAATATGAAGGCAATCCGCATAAGCAGGCATATAGTTTTTATTCTATGCCGGGATATGACGGTCTAATCCGCCAGACGGTCAATAGTGGGTCGGCTCACTCTTATTCGGGATGGCTCTCTGCCAATCTCAAGCTGCTCGACAATTCGCTGAATTTCAAGGTCTACGGACAGGCTCAACGTGTGGTGTTGACCGGATGCGACGCTCAGTCTATGAATCTGTTGTTTGGCAGTATCTATGCCCAATATTCCAAGAACAACTGGTCGGCAATGCTGTTCTATCAGACTCCGCAGAAACGACTCCATGCTTGGAGCAACGGGTATCAGTCAAAGTACGGAAGTACCTACGGATTGTTCGTAAACTATGCCATAGGAGACTTTAAGGCTGCACTACAGTTCAGAAATTGGTTTGACCGCGACAGATATGTAGATTCTCATTTCGATTTGCCACGTTATTCGGAGATAAATCGCGCATGGAATGCGGCCTTGTCACGTACCATCAACCTGACGTTGACTTATACGTTTAACTACGGCAAGAAAGTTTCACAAAGCAATGAGCATCAGGGAGGCTCACGCATCGACAGCGCGATATTGAAATAGGGACAAGTAGGATAAAAGCGAGGGGGACAGGATCGTTGGCCTGTCCCCCCCCCCTCGTCCATATGGGCGCTTTAGATATGTTCGTGGTCAGACTATCTCGCAGTGGACGGCTGTGCGCTCTGGGTTGAGGGTGACGTTGATGGTCTTGTGCTCATCTTTGGCTTTCGGCTCGACGATAATCAGCTCGGCCAGAGGGTCTTCGAGATATTTCTGTATGGAGCGTTTGAGAGGACGCGCACCGTATTGTGCGTCGTAGCCCTTGTCGGCGATGAAGTTCTTCGCATCTTCGGTGATGTTGAGGGTGTAGCCCATCTGTTCGAGACGCTGGCGGAATCCGGCGAGTTCGATATCGATGATTTTGAATATGGCTTCGCGGCTGAGCGAGTCGAAAGTGATGATGTCATCGATGCGGTTGAGAAATTCGGGCGAGAAAGCCTTGTTGAGGGCTTTGCGGATGATACTCTGCGAATACTCGCTGTCCGTTGCTTTGGGGGTGTTGAAGCCCACTCCGCTGCCGAAGTCTTTGAGCTGGCGGCTGCCGATGTTGCTGGTCATTATCAGCACTGTGTTTTTGAAGTCGATTTTGCGGCCGAGACTGTCGGTCAGGTGGCCTTCATCCATCACCTGCAGCAGGAGGTTGAACACGTCGGGATGCGCCTTCTCTATCTCGTCAAGGAGCACGATGGAATAGGGGTGACGGCGCACCTTTTCGGTGAGCTGTCCGCCCTCTTCGTAACCTACGTATCCGGGAGGTGCACCCACGAGACGCGACACGGTAAATTTCTCCATGTATTCGCTCATGTCTATGCGGATGAGGGTGTCGGCGGAGTCAAAGAGCATCTCGGCCAACTTCTTGGCGAGGTGCGTTTTTCCCACGCCTGTCGGACCGAGGAACAGGAATGTGCCGATAGGCTTTTTCGGGTCTTTGAGGCCTACGCGGTTACGCCTTATAGCTTTGACAAGCGTGTCGATGGCAGGGTCTTGCCCGATGATGGCTTTTTTGAGGTCGTCGCCCATCTCCATGAGGCGTTTGCCTTCAGCCTGTGCCACTCGCTGCACCGGCACTCCTGTCATCATGGCTACCACTTCAGCCACTTTGTCCTCGTCGACCGTCTCGCGTTGGCTTTCAAGCTGTTTTTCCCAACGTTCGGTAGCTGTGCGCAGCTCGTCACGCAGCTTGTTTTCTTCGTCGCGGAAAGCGGCAGCGCGTTCGAAATCCTGGGCGTGTGCGGCGGCAAGCTTGTTGCGTCCGCTTTCTTCCACCTTCTTTTCAAGAGCTTCGATTTCCTCTGGCACGGCTATATTGGTGATGTGCACACGCGAAGCGGCCTCGTCGAGCGCGTCTATGGCTTTGTCGGGAAAGTTGCGGTCCGATACATACCGCTCGGTCAGATTGACGCAAGCCTCCAGAGCGGCATCCGTGAAGCTGACGTTGTGGTGCTCCTCATACTTGTCCTTGATGTTGCGGAGTATAGTCAGTGTTTCCTCGGCGGAAGTGGGCTCGACCATCACTTTCTGGAAGCGGCGTTCGAGTGCGCCGTCCTTTTCGATGTTGTTGCGGTATTCGTCGAGGGTCGTCGCTCCGATGCACTGGATTTCGCCACGGGCGAGAGCCGGCTTGAGCATATTGGCCGCATCCATAGAGCCAGGGGCATTGCCTGCGCCTACTATGGTGTGGATTTCGTCGATGAAGAGGATGATGTCGCGGTTTTTGCTCAGTTCGTTGAGTACGGCTTTGATTCGCTCCTCAAACTGGCCACGGTATTTCGTCCCGGCAACAAGCGATGCCATGTCGAGCGATATGACGCGTTTGTTGAAGAGAATACGTGACACCTGACGTTTGACTATGCGCAGTGCGAGACCCTCCACGATGGCACTTTTGCCTACGCCCGGTTCGCCGATCAGCACTGGATTGTTTTTCTTGCGGCGGCTCAACACCTGCGCAAGGCGTTCGATTTCCGTTTCTCGGCCTACCACAGGGTCGAGGCGGTTTTCTTCGGCTGCGCGTGTCATGTCGTAGCCGAATTTGTCGAGGGCTGGGGTGTCGGTCGTGTTGCGCCGGTTGGAGCTTTGCTTTGCTGCAGTCTTGCTTGATGCTGATTCGGATGATGCCTTGTTCTCGTTTTCATAAGGCATGTCGTCTCCGTCATCATCGTCATCATCGTCGCTGAATCCCGCTTGCAATGCCACATTTTCAGATGCTGTGCCGTTGAGCTGTCGGACGAGGCTCTGGTAGTTGACCCCGGCTTTGTGGAATTGCTTCATGAAGTCTGTTTCCTGAGTCTCCGAGTTGTGGAATATGGCCAGCAGCAGATGCTCCGGAAGTACCACGCCGCTTTTGAGCATACGGCTTTCGAGTGCGCTGAGTTTGAGTATGCGGCTTGTAACGTCGCTTACTGACACTTCGGATGGCGAGACAGGTGTACCGTCGCCGTTGTCAAGCGATGATTCGAACAGGCGGGTATCAAGAGCCTGTTTCAATTCGTATGCAGAGGTGTCGGCCGACGAAGCCCTTTCAATCAGTTTGAAAGGTCTGTCGTCCGATGCAGACATCAGAGCGAGGAGGAGGTGGGCGGGGGTGATGACCTTGTTGTTGTGCCTGATTGCCTCCTGGTGGCTCTGGGAGAGTACCTCTTTGAGTTCATTAGAAAAATTTATGTCCATTAAAAATATGTAGAGGATAGGGGTTAATTACACAATCGGTTATAGCAGTGCATGTGACACTATAACAAAGATAGTGCAAATATTGTGCCAAACAATGCTCCCCTAATCGCTGATTATAGATTATTAATAATGTGAAGCTCTGACGGTCACTTGTATTTCGGGAAGAACAGACTCCTTGATTTTCAGAACAACGGCATCCTGAATACTTCGCAGAAACGAGTGACTTGTGAAATATGCCCGGCAGGATAGATTTCGCAATGGCATATGACCATCAGAAGCATTGTTATCCCACGCAGACAGCCGATCCACTCCATTCTCTGTGCCGCTGGGCGAGGTTGCACTGTTGCTGTCGATACTGAATCGGTGAGGGGTAAATAACTGGTTGTTAGGCTGCTGCATACTTGTCGACGTGCGCTGCGTGTATTGGGCGGTTCATTTCCAAAATGAAAAGTTAGCAAAAAGCTGCGACCGAGCGGAAAAACTTTCGTGGCACAAATGGAAAGGGATGGACTATGTGCAGAAAAATTTGTATCTTTGCTTGATATTTTGACCGTGGGATGCCGCGTAATGAGTGGCGATATTCCGGACGGCTAATGAAATGACTCATACAACAGAAAGAACAATATACACATTAAACTAAATCGTGGAAGAAGATCGCATCTTAAACATCAATATCGAGAATGAGATGAAATCAGCCTACATCGATTATTCGATGTCGGTTATAGTGTCGCGTGCCCTGCCCGATGTGCGTGACGGACTCAAACCTGTTCACCGCCGTGTGCTTTTCGGTATGGACGAGATGGGCAACAATTCCGACAAGCCTTTCAAGAAAGCCGCCAAGGCTGTGGGCGAGGTCATGGGTAACTATCACCCCCATGGCGATTCGTCGATTTACGGCACTGTGGTGCGTCTGGCACAGCCTTGGGCCATGAGGTACTGCTTGGTAGAGGGGCATGGAAACTTCGGCTCCATCGACGGTGACGGCCCTGCGGCGATGCGTTACACCGAGGTGCGGCTCGAGAAGATGGGCGAGGCCATGATGACCGATATCAACTCGGAGACGGTGGATTTCCAGCCTAACTATGACAACCAGCGTCGCGAGCCGGTGGTGCTTCCCACTCGTTTCCCCAATCTGCTCGTCAACGGAGCTGCCGGTATAGCCGTAGGTATGGCCACCAATATGCCTCCACACAACCTTACAGAGGCTATCAATGCTTCTATCGCGCTCGTCGATAACCCCGATTTGACGGTATCGGAGCTGATGCACTATATAAAAGCTCCCGATTTCCCCACCGGGGGCACTATCTACGGCTACCAAGGGGTCAAGGACGCTTACGAGACAGGGCGTGGACGCATACTCATCCGTGCACGCGCCGAAATAGAGACCGAAGCCAACCATGACAATATCATTGTCACCGAGATACCTTATAATGTTAATAAGGCGGAACTTATCGCATATATAGCCGACCTTGTCAACGAGAAGAAGCTTGACGGCATTGCCGACATCAATGACGAGAGCGATGCCGACGGTATGCGTATCATGATAAAGCTCAAGAGCGATGCCAACAGCAATGTGGTGCTCAACAAGCTCTATAAGATGACACAGATGCAGGCTTCGTTCAGCGTCAACAACGTAGCCCTCGTCAATGGCCGTCCACGCACGCTTAATCTCAAGCAGATACTTGAGGCGTTTGTGGCTCACCGTCATGAGGTGGTCATCCGCCGCACCAAGTTTGAGCTTGCCAAGGCTCAGGAGCGCGCGCATATACTCGAAGGCCTTATCATCGCTTCGCAGCACATCGATGAGGTGATTCGCATCATACGCCACTCTCCCGACACCGACACTGCCCGCATCACGCTTATTGACACATTCCAGCTCACTGAGACACAAGCCAATGCGATACTCGAGATGCAGTTGCGCCGTCTGACCGGGCTGGAGCAGGATAAGCTCAACAAGAACTACGATGAACTGATGGAGCAGATACGCGGTCTTGAACTCATCCTCAATGACGACCACGAGTGCCGTGAGCTTATCAAGCGTGAGCTGGCAGAGGTACGCGACAAGTTCGGTGATGAGCGCCGGACCGATATAGACTATACCGCCGGAGAGTTCAATGCAGAGGATTTCTACAGCGATGACGACATGCTCATCACTATCAGCCACTTCGGGTACATCAAGCGCACTCCGCTGGCGGAGTTCCGCACCCAGAACCGTGGCGGTGTCGGCGCAAAGGGCAGCGACACCCGTGACGAGGACTTCATCGAGTATCTCTACACTGCGTCGATGCACGCCAACATCCTCTTCTTCACGGCCAAGGGTATGGTCTACAAGATGAAAGTGTACGAACTGCCCGAGGGTACCAAGAACAGCAAAGGCCGGGCCATACAGAATCTACTCAACATCGAACCCGACGACTCGGTAAATGCTGTCATAGCTTACAAGGCTAATGACGATGAAAACATCCTTGACACCCACTGCCTTGTATTCGCCACTCGCAACGGCATCATCAAGAAGACATCCATACGCGAATATGCCCAGGTCAACGTCAAGGGCAAGAAAGCCATAATCATCCGAGAGGGTGACCGCGTCGTCGATGTAGACCTGACCGACGGCAACAGCGAAATCATACTTGCCAACCGCAACGGTCGTGCCATCCGCTTCCCTGAAGACAAGGTGCGCACCATGGGACGTGTCAGTACAGGTGTGCGCGGCATGACCCTTGACGGCGATGACGATGAGGTAGTAGGCATGGTATGTTTACGTGAATCGGACCGCAACGACATCCTCGTGCTTTCGGAAAAGGGCTACGGCAAGCGCACCGACCTCGAAAGTTACCGTATCACCAACCGTGGCGGCAAGGGTGTGAAGACGCTTGCGATTACCGAAAAGACCGGCAAGCTTGTAGCCATCAAGAGCGTCAACGACGAAAACGACCTCGTCATCATCAACAAAAGCGGCATCACTATCCGTGTGGCTGTCAGCGACATCCGCATCCAGGGGCGTAACACCCAGGGCGTGCGCATCATCAATCTGGAGAAACGCAATGACACTATCGCTTCGGTCTGCTGCGTGTCATCCGACCCTGATGAAGAGGTGGACCACGACATAGTCGACCTGCAGGCCGATGTAGCAGATGATAATGCCGACAGGCTGGCGGACTCCATAGAAGATGTCGAGGCTGATGACGTGACTCCGGATAACGAAGCCACAGAAACTACTGACTAATCATCAAAATACTAATTCCCCCATACACACATAACCTAACACATCATTGATTTATGAAAAAGGCAAGTTTTGTGGCATTATGCCTCTGTGCCGGTATGGCCGCATCTGCTCAGAACAGTCTGGTAAAAGACGCTCAGAAGAGTTTTAAAGCCGGCAGCAACTACGCCGAGTGGATCAAAACTCTCGAACCAGCATTCAGCAATGCAGAGAGCAAAGACCAGGCGTTCACTTATTTCGTGCCTGCCAAGGCCGGTTATGAAAATTTCGATTATCTCTTTACCCTCCTGCGCGCCGGACAGGATGTGGATGTCCCCAACATGGGCAATTCTATCCTATCTGGCTATGAGTATGCCTTGAAGGCTCTTCCGCTTGATTCGGTTGCTGATAAGAAAGGCAAAATCAAGACAAAGCATTCCAAAGACCTTATTAAGATGGTGGCAAGCCACTATAATGATTATGATTATGCTGCCCGCTATCTCTATAATTCCAAGAAATGGGCTGAAGCTTATAAGGCTTGGGAAATTTATTTCGCAGTACCCGAAGATGCCCGTTTTGCCAAAGATGTGACAGTGTCGCCCGATTCGATTCTCGCCGAAAACGCTTACCTTATGGGCTATGTGGCTTCGCAGATGGAGGACTGGGCTGCTTCGATGAAGTCGTTTGACAAGGCGATCGCTCTCGGCAGCAAGGACAAAGGCATGTTCCATCAAGCCATGTATGTGGCTAAAATGAACCAGGACATGGACAAGCTATATGATTACGCCCAGAAAGGTTACGCAGCTTTAGGCACGTCTGACCCAATCTTCTTCCAGCTCACTATCGAAGGGAAACTCCGCAAAAAGCAGTATGACGAAGCCATGTCTCTTCTCACCAAGGCTCTTGCTGAAGAACCCCAGAATCCGGTATATAACATCGCCATGGGTTCCCTTTATGAGGAGCAGGGCAACAAGGACAAGGCTCTCGAATGTTATCGTAAAGCCGCACAGTATGACCCCAAAAACGGCGACGCATTCTATAATATCGGACGTGTGCTGGCCGAACAGAGTGACGCAATCAGCGAAAGTGCTGGGTCAAAAATCACAGAGGCTGAATACAAGAAGATTGAGAGCGAGCAGATTAACCCCCTCCGCAAAGAGGCCGCTGAGAATTTCGAGAAGGCTTACCAGCTCAATGAAAACCCCAACGCCCTCCAGTACCTTAAGAACATATATTACGTGCTTGGCGACAATGCCAACTTCGAGCGTGTCAATTCGATGCTCTGATACATGATGATTCGTGCAATCAGGCTTCAAACACCATAACCTCACAGACCAGGGACGCGCAGACAGTGTAGCGTCCCTGGTTTGTTGAATACCTATAATAATCTCTCAGCTTATGGATGATAATACTTACCCCAAGGCCGACAGTGTCAGGCAGTTTGACGAGACGTTTGCTATGTGCCGTGACATATATGTCCGCAAGTTGCAGGACTATGGGGCTTCATGGCGTGTGATGCGCCCGATGTCGCTTACCGATCAGCTCTTCATCAAGGCCAAGCGCATACGCACTCTCGAAACCAAAGGAGGTGCTATGGTCGATGAGGGTATAATGCCCGAATTTGTCGCCATCGTCAACTACGGCATAATGGCGATGATACAGATGCAGCTCGGTCCGGCACTCAAGGCCGACATTTCGCCTGAATATGCCACCGAGCTTTATGACCGTCATGTAGCCGGCACAAGAGCGCTTCTGGCCGCCAAGAACCACGATTATGACGAAGCGTGGCGCGACATGCGTGTGTGCAGCTTTACAGACATCATACTGACAAAATTGCAGCGCATCAAAGAGATAGAGGCCAATGGAGGTCATACCGTAATTTCCGAGGGGATAGAGTCGAATTATCAGGATATTGTCAATTATGCCGTTTTCGCGATTATCAAGCTTGGCGAATCGTCATCCCCGCACTGTTAGGTGGACCGTAATAGTTTTACGGCTTGTAATCGGTGCTGTCTTTGTCGCTTCAGGGTTTGCAAAAGCGGTTGACCCATGGGGCAGCGTATATAAAATAGGGGAGTACTTGGCCGTGTGGGGATGGGAATTTTCCCGTGCTATGCTCGTATCTGCGGCAGTCGGCCTCTCGGCATTGGAGTTCCTGTGCGGCATGATGCTTTTTATGGGCTGTTACAGGCGCAGTGTCGTTGTGGTTTTGCTGGCGATGATGGCTTTTATGCTGCCGCTGACCCTTTACATATGGATAGCAAACCCGGTGTCTGACTGTGGCTGTTTCGGCGACTGGGTTATCCTCGGCAACGGAGCCACTTTTGTCAAAAATATAGCCATTACTGCGGCATTGCTGGTGCTGCTTCCTTATAACAGGCGGCAGCGTGCTGTGATAAGCCCGTATCTGCAATGGGTGCCGTTGGTAGTATCGATGGTATACATATTCGGCATTTCATACGCAGGTTACTATGACCAGCCTGTAGTTGATTTCCGGTCATACCCTGTGGGTGCTTCCTTGCTGCCTGACGACTCCGGCAGCGACGCGGATGTGGACGAGGCCGACATGTATGGCTTCGTTTATGAAAAAGACGGTGTGACGCAGCAGTTCTCCATCGATAACCTCCCTGACTCTACATGGACTTTCGTGGAGCGCAGACTGCTTGACGGACATTATGAGGACACATCGGCTGACACATTTGTCATACGTGACATAGACGGCGAAGATGTCACATCGGATGCTGTAAGCACAGAAGGCTACCAGCTTATGGTGCTTGTCCCGGCGATGAAAGACCTCGACATTTCGTATACATACTATATCAACCAGCTCTATAGGCAGCTGCCGTCTGACAGTGTCAGCATGATAGGAGTCATCGGCGGCAACGAACGAGACCTGGCTTTATGGAAAGACCTTTCGATGTCAGAATATCCGCTATACACTGCCGACGGCATCCAGATTAAGGAACTGGCGAGGGGAGACATCGCTGCTGTCATGCTCCGAGATGGCCGCATTGTGTGGAAACGCACATTGCCGTCGCTGGTCGAAGACCTTATCATCGGCGACGATGACGTGACAGACATACGGCTTGACAGTTGTGCCGACTGCGATGAGATACTGTACGATCCCGACGATGACTCTTTCCTGCATGACTGGACAGGTACCTACGCCTTGGTCATGCTCGTGGTCGTGCTGGCCAATAACGGCGTATTGGCATTATTCTGGATTTGGCGTGCACGCGTAGGCAAAAAGTTGAAAACCATGGCGCATCACGAAAAAAAATGATGCCCTGGCTCCAGTATTGCTACACGTGTCTTGTTGAGATGTATAAATGGCATACGCCTGCTGGTATATGCCAGCAGGCGTATGCCATATTTGTAATGAAGGGGGATCCTTATCATTGAGTGACTGATGGGGCGATTGTCCCATCTGAGACGTGGGTGGCATCCCAAGTACCTTGAAGCTCGATGTTGTTGAGGTTTAGACCCGGCAGACGGATGTTCAGCGGTTTTATCACCACGGTATTCAGCGCATTGAGCAGCGGCTGCAGCAATTGATTGGTCAGACCTCCCACGATACCTGAGAGGATATTGTCGCCCAGCAGCTGCTTGACCACTTCTTCAAGGTTTACGATGTCGTTCAGTTGAATATTCAGTTCCAACGGTTCGCCGGTCTGATCTTCGCTGAAATCACTCAGTGTCAGATTCAGAAGCTCGAAAGTGGTGCTATACTGCAAATTGGATTGCATCTGATAGCGTAAAGGGGTGTGTATATCCACAAGCAGACCGTTAAGGACCTGTTCGTCTAATTGTTCCAATAATGTGGCGAGCAATAATTTATATTGCTCGTTGTCACGGTTCACATCTATTTTCGCGACATGGCCTTCACCGCATAGGCTCAGCACATGCAGTGTGCCCAGGTTGTCACTCTTCGACACTGGAATATTCTTCCACGTTGTTTCGGCATAATACGAGCGGCACATCCGGTTAAAGTCTATGCTTTTGGGTAACGATGAATATGTAATATCGACAGCATTGACTGTGGTCCACGGATTTAGGATGTAATTCAGTCCCAGAAGGCTTTTATCTGGCCCGCCTTCTCCTTTCAGAGCCGCTTCAAGGCGTTTGGTCACTTCTTGAAGCAGCATTTCGTTCAGAGCTTCTACGACATCGCCTAATATCATGTTTACCAGACGGTCGACGACTGTCGTGAGGCTTCCGGCAATGACATCCAGTCCGGTAGCATTGCTTAGTGCCTCGAGTAGTGACGACCTCAATAGACCTTTGACTATATCCGTAGTAAGGTTGTTATCCCGAATCTGTTTGACTATGTTGTCTACAAGCATGCTTACGGCTTTGTTGTCGTCAATCATGTCACGTCCGTAGACGTTGTCGGATACCAGTCGTTGCATCAATACGGACGGAGATGGGTTGGCAGGACTGAAATCGACAGTACACAGATAGAACATGTTGTATTGATTAAACCCTTTTGGCCCCATTTCAGGCATATTGATGCGGGCTGATGTATAGTCGCCGTTGTATGCGGTCAGAATTTCATTGTCATTCTGGTCTATAAAAAGATTTTTGTCGGCATTGCCTATAAATACCGCCTTGTAGTCTCCGTTGGGAAGCTCAAAATTTACTTCTTGTTTCAGAGGCCATTCGTATGTCTGGGGGGTGATATTTCCGGCCGTACCGTCATACTCCAGTACGTTTTTTTCAGTATAGTACCTATATGACCCGTCTGCCTGCTTTTGGTATATCAGGCACAACAGCGACTGTATCTGCTCTGAATTACCATTTACCGCCGCACGGGTGTCGGATGACGAGCCCTCTGGTCGAGGAAAGAACGTAGCACGGAAATAGCCTTCCGCTACGCTTTCCTCTGCAGCATTGCCGCTGGTGGGTTTATCCAGCAACGGGTCCATGTCGTTGTCACATGCCGTGAGCGCAACAGCAGCACACAGCAATAACCCTATATTATAAAGCGCTTTCATATAATTTCCTCCTGTTGATTAAAAGTTTTCAATCCATCCGTCCCATTCGTCGTCTTCGACATTGATGCTGCCGCTAAAGCTGACGGCAAAGTTCCCGCTCCCGTTGCCGAGTGTCAACCATGTCACCTGATTTGGGTAGATAGGTATCATAGTATGGTCTGATTTTATCGGATACTTCGTAGTCCCGTCAGCTGTGGTTATTTCGAGATAGTTATCCGTTCCGGCTGCATCTGTTATGTCTTCAGTCGGAAGAAGATTTATCCTGACCCGGACCTCTGATGCTCCAAGCCCTTCGGTCACGGTCTTTGATAAAACTACCTTTTCGCCGCTTGTAATCACCTGTCCGCCGGTCCCATCGTTGAGGAGCATGGCCGTATGCCCTCCGACATGGAGTGTAACTGAAGTCATTCCGGATATGCCCATGATGCGGATTTCCAGTGCCCCATTCTGCCTTGTAAGTATGGTTGATTGCGTGCCTGTGCTTACTGACGGCCTGAAACTTAGGATGCTTCTGAAGATATGTTTATCTGTCTCATTCTCGTTTCCGTTGATATATCTGGCAGTCGCGGTTTCATATGACGGGACGACATCTTCACCATATAACTGCGGTAACTCCGGTTGCTGTCCTTTGGGAATTGCGAGGAATACGGCCTTGTAATCGCTTTTTGTATTGAGATTTTCAACCGTAAACTGGTTGTCTGTCAGCGTTATTTCGCGTATCTGTGTATAACCAACCGAGCCGTTGCCGTTGTCATGCCCTTCGTAAAGATACATTTTTGCATCATAGTTGGCGAGATTGAGGCTTTGGGCTGCGCGGGTTTGCACGTCAAGCCCTACATAAAACGAGGCTGAGGCCTTTTCGGATTCCGAAAGCGGGTCGGATTCCGATGAACACGACGATGACAGGACCCCTGCCAATGCTATCGCCATGCCCGTAAGTAAAAAATATCTGCTCATATAGTCGTGGTTTTTTGTATGCGTTTGTAAGGAATTTGTCAGTTGCTGCCGTTGAGGGCTCCGCCATTTTGCTCACCCCATTCCGTGTCGATTCCGATGCCGGGAGGGACATCGCCGTTATTCATCGAGCCGCCGTAGTATTCATCCCACACGGTGTCTATTTCGATGTAGATATCGCTTACCTGCCCGCTAAGGTCTACCGGTTCATTGTGCTTCCCCATCCGGTAAAAATGGTTGGCACGTATGGGGTAGTGCATGGCTTGGCTGTCGTCAGCATCTTGCGGCGTGTCGATTATGCCTGTGCCGCTGCGTGTGGAGCTTTGGCTATCGGGCAGATAGAATATCCTCCGCCGTGCAAGTTCATAGCCGTCGGAGTCTGTCATTACCAATTCTAAGGTGCTTTGCCCCGAATCACTGCTGGCAGCAATGGGCAGCAGGTAGGCCGAGAGCGAGAATGCCCCGCCATCGTCAGGGTTGACTTCATAATCGGCAATCACACGTTCTGCATCATTGCTGCTGCCTGATGTGATGTAGTCAGTGTATTTACTGTCGGGAACCATATCCGGGTTGTCATATCCGGCAGGCAGATGGGGTAGAAAGTATATGTCCTTGTTCTGCGGCGTATAAAGCCTGAGCTTCACATGAGCGACCTTTCTCCCGTCGATTTCGGCAGGCAGCTGCTTGAAATATCCCATTACGCCGGCTACACGGCGGTACAGGATAATCGGGCGTGACAAGGCTGTACCGTCTTTAAGCTGCTGCCTTGTGAATGTCTCGCTTCCTGCAAACAGTTCCGATTGAGCTATCAGGCTTACGTCCGCACCGTCCTGTAGCCTGAAATATTCTTCTGACAGTTTTTTACCCACGGTTGCGATGTTTTCAGGTTGGCCATAGGCCGCTACGGAGTTCGTGTTCTGGAATATCGGGTTTTCGGTTGTCCCGGTAAATGTGTCGTCGAAGCCTACTGCAAGAAACAGGTATTGTGTGCCGTCTTCGTAATCCTGGAACTTGGTCCTGTACCCTTGTTTGCGGGAGTCCAGTCCAGACATTGCTCCGTCAAGATGTTTCCAACTGATATTTTCGCTTGCCACGCATGTATAGTCATCGTTTTCCTGCTTATAGATGTAGAGCTGTACACGTGTGGCGTGTTGCTTGCCATAGTTGCTTTCACCCGGATCGACAACCGCCGTGCGCGATGTCGCAAGCGAATTGTTTGTCACGGCGATGGCAATGGCATATTGGTCTGTGGGTGCTTCCAAAGATAAAGTTTCATTTTCCGAGCATCCGCATATCAGTATCGCTGCCAGTCCGCAGGCTATGTGTCGTGCTGTTCTATTGTTCTTCATATTTATCTCCTTGATTTTTGCGTTGCCTGATGTTTCTGCGTAAGCATGCTTTCGTCCAGAGTGACTTGAAGCGATGTTGCACCGTCTTTAGCCACCACGAAGAACGCTTCCATCGGAGCTACCAGCAGATTGGTGTTGTCTTTGCTCGAGACCGTCTGGCTTTCGATGGTCGCGTCTTTGTCGTATGAGCTGTTGCGGCATACACGGATTTCATCAATCAGAGGATTCGCGTCTGTCAGTTTTGCCACATCGATGTGCGCCATAAACGGATTGCCCATAAGAAACGTCTCTCCGCTTTCGCGGTTGGTGAGAGTAATAGTCTGGGGCGTTGTCATCGCAAAGTGGCCTATATACTCTTCTTTTCTTCCTATTGCCTCCGACTTGCCTGTGGAAGTGCCATCAGAGCGGAAATAGTAATATTGTGTGTGGGCTTTCGGGAAACGGAATGTATAGCTGTTCCTGTCGTTTGACGTGCCTGCTTTGAACAGGAAGCCCTGGCCTACGGCATACTTCGTATTGACTGCGTTAAAATCTGTGGACCACTGCGCTGTCCCTACATCGGTGCCGTCAAGGTTTTCATCCTTTTCTATCGCCATGCCGTTCCAGAGGTGTTGGTACACTATCGGTTGGTTACGGCATTCTTTATAATTATCGGCAGACAAAACGGTGAAATATTTGTCTTTCCCCCAGTTGGCATTTGGGGATATAAACATGTCGCCGGTGTACATTTCCTGTAACGGAGCGGAGAGCAGATAATAGCATCCGCCTTGCAATGTCTTGTCGACAAACACCTTACCGCCCATCGTCAGATGATGCGTCCCGACCACTTCGGCGCCGTTCTCAAAATGGATGTTCTTGCAGTAATTCTGTTCGCTGCCGGCAAGTTCGGGATATTGTCTGGCATTTGCAGGGATGATGACATCTGTACATGACCATGGGCTGCCCTCGGTCCAGTTGTCCCAGTCGTTCCATGCTGTAGAAGTTGCATCGGTCTTCCATGTAGTCTCCTGCGGGTGGATTATGGCATCGACATCGTAAGCCAGGAGCTGGTTTCCGTCAGAGGAATATATGTATAGCAGATAGCGCCCGACAGGGATGGACCTTGCCGGAATCATGATCTGCCCGCCTGAGATGCTGGCCTGGCAAGTTATATGGCCGTTTGTCGCCTGATTGTAGCACCATATGCTTATATCGGAGATGGCTGGAGTGCCGCTGACGGGGATATTTAGGGCATTGCCGTAACATGTATGGTATGTCGTGTCCTCTATTGTTATTTCCTCACTGTCATCATCCGTATCTGCGCAGTCAGGTATGCCGTCACCGTCAGAGTCGGGACGGATAAATACGCCGCATATCTTTGATGTGTTGAGCAGCTGCAATCCACCGACAGTGAACTCTATGCGGTCGAACTCTTGCTCGGGAGTGACTTCTATATAAGTATAGCCGCCATGCGATATGAGGCTTGCTCCAAGAATATCGAAATCCGCAGTGCTTGCCACTCTGCTGTCGCCATTATAAACTTTCAGTTCGCCGACTTGTGACAGGTTCACTGAAAGCAGGTCGCCCATGCCGCCAAACACCAGCCCGACAGGTTGGTGGGCTTGCTGTTTGCGGAATTTCAGGGCTATGGTCGAGCCTCCTAACGAGACTCCGTCATTGAGCAGCGCTCCGGTCTCTATATTTCCGTCAAGAAGATAGTCCAGATTTGTGAATACGTTTCCGACGGAGATGAGTCCTGCTCCTATGAGAGTATTGTTGTAATCGATTTGCAAGTCATCTTTCATATTGGTCATCAGCTCCATGCATCCGCCCATGCCTGAAGATTCGTCGCATGACGAGTCTTCATAGAAGATGCTGTATATGCGCATGGATGTGAGCACGTCTGCCACTCCTTTGCGCCACAGCTCGATTCGGTCAAACGGCTTGTCTGTTTCGACACTGAGACGCACTTTGTCGTTGGATGAGCCTATCAGACTTAGATGCACACTGGCATTGTCGGTAGTCACATCATCGTTGACAAGGGTAGTGCCGTCGTAAAGTCTTATTTTGAAAAAGCTCAACGCGCTGAGATCAAGCAGCATCGTATTCGCCTGAACCACAAACCCGGTACGGATTTTCCCGGATGCGGTGACCGGTGTATTCATCTTGAACGCTACCACAGGATTCCATTCCAGCACTGATGCCAGCTGGTGTGTAGTCGCGTAATTGCCGGGGTCTTGGTCCACCACATTGTTCATGTTATTGCTGCCATTGAACAGGCAAAGCAGGCATCCGCCCCATCCGAGGGCTTCCGTGGCATATGCGCCGTGTGATGCGGCTGTGATATATTTGTTGCATCCGGCATTGGTGTCGGCCGACTTGTGTTGTATTGTAGCCGTGTGGCTGACCTGACGACCGTCAGGGGCGGTGTAGAATGCTTGCACACGGTAGGCACCGTCACGGCTCATGCCGGTGAGGATGTTGCCGTTTTGCACCGATGGGGAAGAGCCATAAGGCCCCGACAAAACCGTATAAATCACATTGCCTTGTGTCACTGTAGGCAGACGGTATGAATAGTTGTAGGTGACATCGTCACCGAATGTGAAATAGTTGGCAGGGTCGAGATCCACGCCCTCGCGTATATAGGCGTAGTAAACCTTCATGCCACCAAAATTCGCAAGACTTGCAGGATGCTTGAACTCTATCTGCGAACATTCCTCAGTTGTCACCATATTGGTCAGGGTCTGTCCTGAAAAGCCGAGCAGGCTGAGACTCAGCAGGGATGATGGGGGAGTGGATTCCTCGACATCATTGTTGCTGGCATCGTATGATGTCAGTGTTGGAGCTGCTTGCCCGAACAGGTCAATGCCAAGAACTTTCTCAGTGCTGTAGTAGAATCCGATTTCCGTCCCGACGGGTATTGTGCGCTTCAGGTTGATTCTGGCATAAGATCTGACACCAAATTGAGAGGTGAAAGGTGCCGAATTATCCAAGTTGGCATCAACCATATTGTCTGCTAATATGATGTTGTGGCTGCTTATTTCTGGAGTCCCTCCGGTCCAAAAACTGCTGAACTGTGGTTCGGATGTGGCACGGATTTCGGGGTTTTCGCCGACAAAAGCGTACTTCACAGCCAAAGCGATGTTGGTCGCGACTGTGGCGCTTACTCCGGTGAAGCTCAAACGCACCTCATCGAACGGTTTGCTGGCATCGAATGACAGCACACGGTCGGCTACGGCATCGCCTACATTGAACGACAGTAGGTCTAATTTGAGTGTAGTCGTTTCGTCGGCAGTATATGCGGATTCCTGTTTTTGTCCCTTAAGGTATGTTTCCAGAGTCAGACCTTTAAGAAGGCTGAGGTCGAGCAGTTTTGCTCCGCCGACATCGGTGTCCTTATATACGAAGCCCACCTTCTGCCCGGCGGCATATACATGGTAGATGTCCTTGACCGCAACGATGGGAGTGTAGGCGACACCTGCGCTGATGGCGGCGGGAATATTGCATGAGTTGGTTATATCGGTGTCGACGATATTGTCCAGAGAGCCATTGCTGACACCGATGACGTTGACGGTAGAAGAGTTGATTTCATTAATCACACGCCCTGGTCCGACGATAGGTACGCGGCAGTTGTCGCTCATCCAGGTTCCGTCGGCTTGCTGTATCAGACCTCCGGGTACTGTCACTTCGATTGCTGCCCTGCTTTGGACATGCTCTGGGGATGGACCGTAATCGAGTCCGTCATCAGTGCAAGAGCTGAGAATGGCGGCAGCAAACATGGCCGGTATGAAAGCTCTGTTCATATATATTGTTGTCAAATTAGATTCTTTGTTGGTGGAGCCTCTTGTTATGGCATATTTGTGCGTCTCCACAAAACACCAAACCAGACTCAGATGTGGCTGCCAGTTGCATCCGGCAGCAGTCGCGTGGTTGGCGCGGCTTTGAGTTGAGCGATTCGTGCAGATCGGTCTCTTGCCCGATTTATGTCGATAGCCTCGGTTTGTTACAGCGGTATCTGCTGTACGTTGCGTAATGTTATGTGCCTATAACCCGTACAGAGTCAATATGTCATAGTGGCGATGTCGTTGCATTTGGTCGGATGTGCTACCTGTAATCCGTCGTGTATTTTTGACAGATTGATGTTAGCAGCAAATCCCGGCGAGTACTCCAAAGCAGTGTGTGCCGCTTTGGAGTACTTTTCGGAATTTAAGGGACGGTTGTCCGTCAGGCATTTATCAGTTTTCTTCAATGCCCATGTTGTGAATAACGCCCCATGCGTTGTTCAGGATGATTGTGATTTCATTGTTGACGCTCAAGTCGATGGGCTCGTCGGGTTCATCGGGATCGGGTTCGGGACCTCCGGTTGTGTCTGCCTTCAGCTTCTTGCCGAACGAGTAGAAGTAGTTGCGGTTCACGTTGAAGATTTTTGTATCATCTTCACCGGTCTGGGTTCCATCAAGTACACCGGTCCATGTTTTCAAATCGTTGCCTTCTTCGTCGCACAGAGCGATTGTGAATGTGGCTGTGCCGTCGACTTTTGCAAAAGGTACAAGGAAGCATCCGCCGAGAAGCGAGTTGGCCTCTGTCTTGAGGTTTTCTTCGTTCTTGCCCTCCCATTGATAGATTCCTTCGTTGACAGTTGCGTCATCGGGTACGTTTAATTCAAGGACGGTTGTTTTTGTCCCGGTGGAAGCACCGCTCTGGTTTTGCAATTCGAGAGACGGGATAGTGTATGCCGCGCTGCTTGAAGAGGCGTAGACACGTACTGACTTGACAGTAGTTTCACCTACTTTTTCGGGTATGTTTTTGAAATAGCCAAGTATACCGGCAACTTCGCGGCGCATTTCCACTTGGACGGGAGTTGTGCTGATCTTACCTTCACTGTTGGTCGAGAAGTCTTTCTCTCCGGCAAAGATTTCCTCTACGTTTTTGCCGGTGTCAGGAGTTGCGGTTGCTGTAGCTGCGGCCCAGCTGAGGGATGTTGTCAGATCTTTCTTGTAACCGTAGGCTACAAGCTTGTACTCTGCACCTTTTTCAAGGTTCTTCAGCTTGACGGTCTTGGTCGTTTTGTTGTCGGTTGTGCCGGGCGAAACTGCGCTTTGTGTAGCCCAGTCGGTGATTGTCCAACCTCCGGCCAGATCGGTGGTGACACCGGTCGCCGCTTCCCATGACCCGCCGTTTTTCTTGAAGAGCTTGAGTTCGACATCAGTTACTTCACTGTATGCCTCAGAGCTGTACACCGGGCGTGCAGCACGTGACTCGACTCCGCTTCCACCGGCATTGAGCGCTATTGTGATCTCACCGGAGACGTTTTCGTCGTTGACATTGCCACCATTGATGATATCGTCATCATTGGAGCATGCGGAGAACAGCATCATGCCTGCTGCTGCCGCAAACAGAAGATTTTTCTTCATGCGATTAATGATTTTGATTGTTAAAAAATTGAGGGGTTAACTATAAAGCCCTTATCTTATCATTCTTCTTCAATATCCATTTGGCTGATAATCGTCCATGAATTGTTAAGCAGGGCGTAGATGGAAAATTCCTGTCGGTCGTCATCCCATACATAGCGCAGGACGGTCAGTTCATTGCGTTTCATGGTTATTTTGACATCTTTTGGGGTAAGCAGAGGAGTGGAGGGGGCGGCTTCGTTGATGAAATCGAGGTGCAGCCGAGTGCCGTTCTCTTCGAGTGAGGGCGACAGCACTGTCTTGGTCACTACGCTCTGTGACGGTTCCCAAATATGGGTCGCCATGACATCGGTAGTGCCCGCATATGTGAAGGCATTGTTCACATTGGCATAAATGCCCTTTATTTCTTTCCGGGAACCGTTGATTCCGTCGGGCATACGTTCCCATCGCTTTTCGATGATAAGTTTCCCTTTGGTCCTCTCCATCTCTACAGTATGGTTGTTGTGCCATGCATCGTAAAGGATGGTGTCATTGGCCATGTATATGTCTTCACCTTCCAGCCCGTTAGGATTAAGGGTGAGCGACAGGCCGTCATCGCTTATCGCATCATGGCTGCTCATACCGCCCCATACGGTCAGCACGTATCTGCCGTGGGGGATGCAGGGACACAGATCGATTGTCAGTAACTTGCTGTCGCCATCGACATCAAACAGTCCAGACTCTTCGACTACAGCACCCGTGTCCAGGTCGCGCAATACATAGAGGAGTGTCGGTACATACTCGCGGAATGCGAGGTCGTCGCTCCTGCGCTGCTCCAACTCGACATTATCGACATTGAAATAGTTTTTATCCTTGACCGCGATGTTGATTTGGAGCGGCGGGCAATCTTCGATCTCGTCACGGATGCAAGAAGTGGATACTGCGGCAGGTATCAGTATAAAATATGCTATATCGCTGATTGTAAACTTCATGCTCAATCCTCCCGGCCGTTGGTTATGATATGGATAAACTGCTGCTCGTTGCTGTAAGGCGTAAAGTCGGCCTCGGTTTCAGCGCGACGGCGCAACCTCTCATCCGCCACGGCTCCTTTTATATGCTTGTAAAACATCTGGTCGTCGCCTGACCGTGCGGCTATCATCGAGCGTACATATTCCGAAACGGGATCCGTGTCGTCCACGCTGTCCATAATCCGCTTCGCCCCTTCGACATTGTCGACGCTCAATGCGATGATGGCGCTGTTGACATCGGCATACGGATAGAGAAGCGTGGACGCTTCTGCAAGCTTGCGCTGCTTTGCCTTTATCAGGCCGAGGTTATATTGGGACTGTGGAAGCTTGACATCGTGCAGCAAACCTGCCGCGTGCCCGTAGTCGCCGGCATACGCATAGCATGCTGCAAGAGTGTTGAGCATTTCGGGTGTATGTTCTTTTTGAGATTCCAGTACGCGGCGGGCATCGTCTGTACGTCCTTCACCAAGATAGAGGATGGCGAGATTGTTGGCAGCCACATGTGACTCAGGGAAGTATTTGAGGATCGTTTCATATACCTGCATACGTGACCTGTCATCGGCGGCAAGTGTCGAAACGCGCAGCATCTCCTCCTCGTTGAACGCATCGGGACGTTTCGTGTACATTTCAAGCAGCTCGGAGTCATTTGTGAAGCTCTTGATGGTCCAAGTGTAATCATAGAGGACTTTCCTGTCTTTGGCCAGGTAATTCTGCTTGATACGGTGCCAGCAAGCGAGACGGCGGATATGTTTCTCTGCTGCGTCATCTGTAGGTCCGGGATATTTAAGCATCAGTTCGCGCACCTTGACACTGTCCGGGTCATCGGCAGCAATCATTGCCTGTACCACCGGCTCCCAGCCTTCGGGTGCAGCACCGGTGTGGATGAGGTGCTGTAGGTCTTTTGGCAGATCGAGCTGCGATACGAGCCAATTCCTGGCTGAACTTGCACGGTTGGTGGCAAGCATTATATTGTATCGGTAGCTTGCTTCTGCCGATGCAGATCCGATTATGTTGAGACTCGTAAGTGTGGCAAGCGAGTCCTGTAATATCGGGCGAAGGGTTTCAAGCATGGTGTCCAACTCTTGCCGGTTGTCAGCCAAATCCATGGCTATATCCCACTTATTGACAACGAATTGCAGCCGGGCTTCGCCTTTGCCTTGGTGTACTTTCGGCCGTATTTTAAATTCCGGTTCTATCCATGACAGATTGTATCCTTTACGCAAATCAATCAATGTAACCGGCACGCTGATATTGGCTATGCCGATGGTGTCGATGCCGGAACACTGGCCGCAGCCGTCGTTGGATATGACTCCTACAATCCGTGCGTTGTCGATGCTTTCAGGAATCTCTACAGACCCATTATAAGGAACTTCTATCGCTCTGGACGGCTTATCTATTATGACGGCTTGGTCTGCATAAGGGTCCGAATAACCATGCAATACCTCTTTGCGATGCTTTTTCTTATGATATATAGGTGCGTCAAGGACAAGCGGTACATATTCGTCCAATACCGAGTCGCCTACGACCAGCTGAGGTGTGATGACGAGCCGGCTCCTCTTTGAAAGGTAGTTGCCGGGCACATGGAATTGCACGTCAAGCCGAGCCATATTGGCGGAGTCCGGGACAATGACACAAGGAGACGGAGAAACTGTTACTGACTTGTGCGATGTACATCCGTATGCTATGACCAACCCGGCAGAAGCTATTATCCGGGTTATATATTTGATGTTATGTTTCATCGGACTTCAGAATATATATATCAATGACAACGCCAGTTTGGTAGGCCCTACATAATCCTTGTGTTTCTTCTCGTATGACTTCATGCAGGGGATGCAATCGCTTTCCTTATACCACAAGCGTGCATAGCCAAGGCCGATTTCGGCTTCAATATTGAAATGGGGCGACAGTATCCAGTCATAACCGTAGCTAATGCCTCCACCGGCAAGATAACCGTCGCGGCGCTTGCCAGCCAATGTGCTATAAAACTGGCCTCCATGGGCATGGAGGCCTATGAAATGACCTTCAAACTTTTCGCAGAACCAGTATTTGGCTTCAGGTTGGGCCAGCCAGAAACGTAACTTTTTATCATTCTTGAAGGTCCACGGGTTGTATGCTCCGGCAAGCTCAATCGAAATTTTATCACTCGTAGCGACTTCCAACCCGATGTTAGGGGTAGTAGCTAACCAGTATAAACCGTTTGTCTTGATAGCTATGTCCTGTGCCATTGCGACATTGGCCATACTTGGTAATATTGCTATCAATGCGATAGCAATCAGATGTGATTTCATATACTTCAAGATTACTTTGTCTCTTTGCTATGGCCTGTTTAGTGTGTGAGATTCAACCGATGTTTGTATATCTCCCACAAGCAGATGTACACGACGGTTAAAACGCTTATTTAAAACATATTACATTAATGGCAGCATCGTCAAGTATCGGAGTTGACGAGCCTTTCCAATAAGATGGCTGTTAATTTTTAAGCAAAAGCATTGCTATCTGATGACTTTTGAGTAACTTCGCACCTGAAAAACACATCTGCTTGTGGGAGATGGACATATTGAGATTAATGCTGAATCCCTTTCTGGACGGACTCCAGTATCATCCGATTGGCGTTATCTATCACTCCTGTATCCAACGAAGATAGATATATCCTTGTCGTTTTTTCAGAATCGTGGCCTAAGCCTTCGCTGATGACTGAAACAGGAATGTTGCTGTTGTAGGCAATAGTTGCCCATGAGTGGCGCGCGACATAAAGTGTCAAAGGTATTCCGAGCCCTATCATCTGTCCTATTTTTCTCAGGTTCCGATTGACATTATGGATTTTAGATAGGTATTGCTTACGTTCGTCGATACCTGTTGTGGTGATTATCGGCAGCAGATATGGCGAGTTTGCCATATCATATTTGTCAACGATATGCTGCATGCAGTCTTCCCAGCGGATGAGGAGCTGCTGGCCGCTTTTATGTCGGTTATATGACAACGTCCCGTTTTTGAGGTTCTTCTTTTTAAGATATGCCATATCTACAAAAGACATCCCTCGTGTATAGAAGGAGAACAAAAACATGTCGCGGGCAAAATCATATCGCCGGGTTTCCCTTAAATCCAGTGTTATGATCTGGTGTATGGATTTAGCATCGATGGCTCTTTTAACGGTCTTATCCATGCCTGTGAACGCATTTTTGAAAGGGTAAGTGTTGACAATCAGCCCTTTGCTGACGGCGCGATTATATATGGCCCGTAAAATGCCTATGTAGAACGACGAGGTGTTTTTCCTCAATCCAATCGATTTCATATATGTTTCATAGGCCGCTACGATGTCTGAATCCATGTCTCCGATAAAGAAGTCGCAACCGTTTCGAAAGCGCATGAAGCTATTGAGCGTGTTTTTATACGTTTCGGCAGTCCGTACCTTTCCTGCCGTATGTAATGATGCGATCACGTTTCTGGTAAATGTGATAAACGTGTCATACTGCCTTTCGGGCAGTGTATATGCTTTTATTACGTCGTTGGCAGTATAAGCAGGGAAAGTATGCTCTAACACCTTTATAATATAGAGTATCCGTTTCTCTTGTTCAGCAAGTTCTGATTTCACCCAGTCGATGTACTGCTCTCGGTCGGGAGTTGCTGCATGGATGTCTCCGCCGTTCCACTCCTCCTCGGACAGTTTGCAGCCGGTCTTTATCTGCTTGGTCATATGGCCTTGCATTACCAGATAGGTTAATGAGCCTTCTTTGGCCGGGACGGATGAAGGACGGAATCTTAATTTAACAGTTGCCATATCGCGTTGTTTTAGGTTGTTGATAATTAGAGTGGATTGCAGATGCGTTTTCACGCTTAACATATGCCATGACTGTAGTCCATGGCAGGCGACCCAATTCTGTCGCCATATCTTTCCGCTTTTTCACTTTTTTGTCGTAACTTTGTCTCGCAGGTTTCCCTGTCGGCAGGGAATACTGAAACATGTTATTGTTGATTTATTCTAATATATTATCTTTTATAAACTTACTGACATGAGAAAGAAAATCGTTGCAGGCAACTGGAAAATGAACACCACCCTCGCCGAAGGCGTAGGTCTGGCCAAGGACGTAAACGAAGCCCTCAAGAAAGCCACCCCCAAGTGCGATGTGGTGATTTGCGTTCCTTTCACACACCTCGCTTCTGTCAATGCGGTAATCGACAGCAATATCCTTGGCCTCGGAGCTGAAAACTGTGCCGACAAGGCCAAGGGTGCATATACCGGCGAGGTGTCTGGTGCCATGGTCGCCTCTACAGGAGCTACTTACGTGATTCTCGGCCACAGCGAACGTCGCCAGTACTACGGCGAGACTTCTGAGATTCTCAAAGCTAAGGTGGCCCAGGCTTTTGAAAACGGCCTTACCCCCATCTTCTGCATCGGCGAAGTGCTCGAGCAGCGCGAAAACGGTTCGTACCTCGACGTGGTAAAAGAGCAGATCGAGAGCGCGCTTTTCGACCTTTCTGCTGAGGATTTCAGCAAGATTATCCTCGCTTACGAACCCGTATGGGCTATCGGCACAGGCAAGACCGCTACTGACGACCAGGCTCAGGAGATGCACGCGCACATCCGCTCGGTAATCGCTGCAAAATATGGTCAGGAAGTGGCAGACAACACTTCTATCCTTTACGGCGGCAGCTGCAAGCCCTCTAATGCAGCTGCGCTCTTTGCCAAACCCGATGTGGACGGCGGTCTCATCGGCGGTGCCGCACTGGATGCCGAGTCGTTCATGGGCATTGTGAATGCTTTCTGATTCTGACTGGCGAGAAGTCATTTAGATTTTAAAAATTAGGCTGCAAAGAAGATAATCACTATCTTTGTAGTCTAATTTTTATTATTTTCGACACTGTGTATGCGTATGTCGCGCTTCACACATCTGACTGATATGGTTACAGGCAAATACAAGTCAAGGCTGATCATGGCCGGTATGATGATTTGCTGCTTTGCTGCCGGTATGGCGCAGCAGGCATCTGATACTGTTACTATAGTTGACCATATTACCGCCATCGAGGGCAATACGGTCACCCAACCATCCAAGCTCACCGAGTTGCTTGTGCCTGTAGATGCTCCAGATGACGATACATCCGAACAGACGGACAAGCCAGCGACGAAGCACCAGACCGGGCGTATGGCCGGATACAGGATACAGGTGTATTCTGACGGCAACCAGCGTAATGCCAAGAAGCAGACGCAGCTCAAAGCCGCGCAGGTGTCACGCCGGTTCCCCAATCTGAGGACTTACATCTCTTATTCGGCGCCTTTCTGGCGTCTCAGGGTAGGGGACTTCCGTTCGCGTAGCGAGGCCGATGCTGCCGCAGCCCAGCTCCGTCAGGCATTTCCGGCATTCCGTAACGAGATACGCATAGTGCGTGACCGTGTCTATATCAAAGATTAGAGAATAATGTCGACACCTCTGACACCTCAACAAGAAGAAACTGTCAACGCCATAGCCGGCCATTACAGGGAGATAATAAAGCTCCTTGGAGAAAACCCTGACAGAGAGGGGCTGCTTAAGACCCCGATACGCGCTGCGAGAGCCATTTTCAGGGCTACACGCGGGTATGACGAATCAGGGCAGAAGGTCATCGAAAAGGCCGTTTTCACCCACGAAGGGTCGCGCATGGTGATAGTCAAGGATATAGAGTTTTATTCGTTTTGCGAGCATCACATACTGCCGTTTTTCGGCCATGTATCCATCGGATACATTCCTGACGGCAAGATTGTCGGTCTCAGCAAGTTGGCTCGTCTGGTCAATGTGTATGCCCGCCGATTGCAGGTACAAGAGCGCATGACTGCCGAGATATGCCGCGATCTCCAGCGGTATCTTGCCCCCAAGGGCGTCATCGTGGTCAGCACCGCGCAGCACCTGTGCATGAAGCTCCGGGGGGTGGAGAAGCAGGACAGTGCCACCACCACTACGGAGACTTCAGGAGTGTTTGATGACGATTACCGTCTTCGCGAAGAGTTCTACAGAGCCCTTGACCATAATTGACCGTTGGCGTTTCCTCTCTGGAAATAAATAATATAGCATAATAATATACACATCGACACCTGACATAAGCCATGCCAAACGTTTCGCAACGCGGCGACATAATGCCCGCCTCACCTATCCGTAAGCTTGTGCCTCTGAGCAATGCAGCCAAGCAGCGTGGGGTAAAGGTATATCATCTCAACATCGGGCAGCCCGACCTTCCGACTCCAAAGGAGGGTCTGGACGCGCTGAAGAATATCGATCGTACCACGCTGGAATACAGCCCCTCGGAGGGACTGCTGTCATTGCGCAAAAAACTGATGGAATACTACCATAGGTTTGATATAAATGTGGATGTCGATGACATAATAGTCACATCGGGCGGCTCGGAGGCAGTGCTCTTTGCATTTATGGCTTGTCTTGACCCGGATGATGAAATCATTGTGCCGGAGCCGGCGTATGCTAATTATATGGCGTTTGCCATATCGGCAGGGGCTAAGATTGTGACCGTGCCGTCAAGCATCGACAACGGCTTCGCTCTTCCGCCTATCGAGGAGTTTGAGGCTCTTATAACTCCGAGGACCAAGGGCATATTGATATGCAACCCTAACAATCCTACTGGATACCTCTACACGCAGCATGAGATGAACCAGCTGCGTGACATGGTCAAGAAGCATGATTTGTTCCTGTTTTCTGACGAGGTGTATCGTGAGTTCTGCTATACGGGTGCACCGTATATTTCTGCATTCCACCTTGACGGCATAGGCGAACAGGTGGTGCTGATCGACTCGGTATCAAAGCGTTACAGCGAGTGCGGCATCCGTATCGGGGCTATAATCACCAAGCATAAGGAGCTGAAAAACAATCTGATGAAATTTTGCCAGGCGCGCCTGAGCCCGCCTCTGCTGGGACAGATTGTAGCCGAAGCGTCGATTGATGCGTCCAAGCAATATATGCTGATGACCTACAACGAGTATATCGAGCGTCGCAATTTCCTGATAGATGCTCTTAACAAGATTCCGGGGGTATATTCTCCGATACCTATGGGGGCGTTCTATACGGTTGCAAGCCTGCCTGTGGATGATGCTGACAAATTCTGCCGGTGGTGTCTTGAGGAATTTGAGTATGAGGGTGCCACAATTTTTATGGCTCCTGCATCAGGATTCTATACCACTCCCGGAATCGGTGTCAACGAGGTCCGCATAGCCTATGCTATCAGCAAGAAAGAGCTGCGTGGAGCTGTAAAGGTGCTTGCCGAGGCACTTAAAGTTTATCCTGGACGCACCATCTGACCGCGTGTAGCGTCATATTACAAAGCCATCCTACATAACCCGCGTGTATTATCCGCTGTTTATAGCCAACAGGTTGAGCCTTAAGGTCAAAGGTGACCGTGGAGCTGCCACGGGCATGACTGTGGGGATTGTCGGAGTGGCTATGGCTGTCATGATTATGATACTGGCCATGGCGATAGTCACTGGTTTCAAACATGACATCAAGCGGAAGCTACAGGGACTCAACAGCGATATAACGCTCTATCACCCGGATGCATATATCACCCTGACACCGCAGCTCGGGACAGTCTTGGATGAAGTGGCTCCTGGCGCATCGGTGAGCGTAGTGACTGACCGGACTGGCATTCTGAAGACCTCCGACCAGTTCCAGGCTGTCACATTCAGAGGATTAGACAGTGGATATGACCTCGGCTTTTTGGCTTCAACAATCACCCATGGTTCATTTGACGGCTTTTTCAGTGCCGATGAGGATGAGGGGGTGGAGCCTATGGTGCTTTCGGCGGCTGTAGGTGGGATACTCGGAGTGGGTGTCGGCGACAAGCTGACGGCATATTTTATCGAGAACGGCGACGCACGTGTCAGGCGTTACCGTATCATAGCCCTTTATGACACCCATTTCGGCGACTATGACAGAGGGATGGTGTTTGTACCGAAAGAGTCTCTGTCGTTTGATGATGCAATGCTGGCCGGTAAGGCTGGCACATCGGTGTTGATCGACGGTCTGCCTGAGAATGAGATAACACCTGTAGCACAGGCTCTGTATGAGCGGCTGTTGGCTGCATCGGCTGACGGAGACATCGATACTTTTCCTGTAATCGATACCCTGCTGCACAGCCAGGAGTTGTATTATAACTGGCTGTCGCTGCTTGACACAAACGTAGTGGTCATCTTGTCGCTGATGGGAGTGGTCGCAGCGTTTACGCTGATATCCAGCCTGTTTATATTGATATTGAGACGGGTACGTATGATTGGCATATTGCGTTCGCTCGGCGCGGCAAACCGTCAGGTAAGTGACATTTTCGTCATATTGTCGTTAAGAGTAGTCGGTTACGGCATAGTGATAGGTACGGTGGTAGGCGTGGCTCTTCTGTGGATTCAGGATGCATATCATGTGCTGTCGCTCGATGCGGCGAGTTATTATCTCGATTATGTGCCGGTGCTGATTAGTTGGCAACAGATAGCTGCTGTTGACCTGTGCGTGGCGGTTATCTCGCTGTTGGTTCTCCTGTTACCGTCAAGACTTGTCTCGTCTATCTCACCAGCGTCTGTGATGCGATATGAGTGAGCAAATCCAAATGCCATAAAAAATTATAATGGAGGTATTCTGTATGACCTTTTTGGCATAAAGATTGTTTAAAAGATAATGAGCAGCACTATGCTACAAGGAAAAATCCGTATATTTGTAATATGCTGTAGATATAGAAGCTGTTGAATATATACTGCTTTGTAGTAACTTATTTAAATTTTCACACACCAATAGATTACATGACCCAACCAAGGCCCGAAGTCTCCACTCTGCCGCTGACCAGGCAAGAGTTGATTGTCGAAGGTATCAGAGACCGTAAAGGTAAGAACATCACAATAGTAGACCTGTCAAAAATCGAATCGGCATCTACCGAATGTTTCATCATATGCGAAGGCACATCGTCAAGCCATGTGGCCTCTGTAGCTGACAGTGTCAGGGAGTATGTGCAGCGCAACGGCAGCATCAAGCCTTACAATTACGACGGCTATCAGAATGCCCAGTGGATTGTCATCGATTACGGGGACATCTTCGTACATGTATTTGCCCCTGAGCAGCGTGCCCGTTATAATCTCGAAGAGCTTTGGAGCGATGCCCGCATCACGGACTTGCCAGATATTGACTGACCAAAGGTCCGGCGCATACCTGCAATGTTTTTTTGTTGACTAATTTATCTCCATATAACCCTCATGCAACCGAATCCGCAAAAGCCCAAAAAACCGGCATTTAAATTCAGCATATATTGGATGTATATAATTGTGCTGGCCTTTCTCGGCGGAATGTTTTTTCTTGACGAAAATACTCTGACCCGCACAGTCGACTATTCGAAATTTGAGGAAGCGGTACAGTCAAAAGGTGTATCCAAGATTATCGTTTACACAGGCAAGAACCAGGCCGAAGGAGTCCTGACCGACTCGCTTGCCTCGGTGATGTTCCGGCCGGAGCATTATAAGCCCGGGGCTGGGACACCGGCGCATCTGCTGACCGATATACCCTCGGCCGACAAGTTTCAGGATAAGATAGACCAGTGGAAGGCGCAGGGTGTATTTGACGGGGACGTGAAATATGAGAAGTCGAGCGACTATACTTCCCTTCTGTGGTCGTTCGGCCCCATCGTTCTGCTGATTTTCTTCTGGTTCTGGATGATGCGACGCATGTCGAGCAAAGACGGCGGAGGCCCTGGCGGTGTGTTCAGTGTAGGGAAGTCAAAGGCGAAGATTTTTGACAAGGACGGTCCTGTTAAAGTGACTTTCAAAGATGTAGCAGGGCTTTCGGAGGCCAAGACTGAGATTGAGGAAATAGTAGAATTTCTTAAAAATCCGCAGCGATACACTGAGCTCGGTGGTAAAATACCTAAAGGTGCACTGCTTGTAGGCCCTCCAGGTACGGGCAAAACGCTGCTTGCAAAGGCTGTGGCCGGAGAAGCGAATGTGCCGTTTTTCTCCATGTCGGGCAGTGATTTTGTGGAGATGTTTGTCGGAGTAGGTGCATCGCGAGTAAGAGACCTGTTCCGTCAGGCCAAGGAGAAAGCCCCCTGTATAGTGTTCATCGATGAGATTGACGCTGTCGGTCGTGCCCGTGGACGTAATCCGAACATGGGTGCTAACGACGAGCGAGAAAACACTCTTAACCAGCTTCTGACCGAGATGGACGGCTTCGGCTCGAATAGCGGTGTGATAATCCTCGCTGCTACAAACCGTGCCGATATTCTTGACAAGGCACTGCTCCGAGCCGGACGTTTTGACCGTCAGATATATGTGGAGCTGCCTGATCTCAATGACCGCGTGGCCATATTCAATGTGCATCTCCGCAATATCAAGATGGATACAGATGTGGATGTCGACCTCCTTGCCCGGCAGACTCCTGGTTTCTCAGGCGCCGACATTGCCAACGTATGTAACGAAGCGGCTCTGATTGCGGCGCGTCACAACAAGAAAGCCGTCGGCAAGCAGGACTTCATAGATGCTGTGGACCGTATCATAGGCGGACTGGAAAAGCGGTCGAAGATTACTACCGACGAGGAGAAAAACTCCATAGCCATCCACGAAGCCGGCCATGCCACTGTATCATGGCATCTCAAATATGCTAACCCTCTGATAAAGGTGACCATAGTGCCGCGAGGCAAAGCCCTTGGCGCGGCATGGTATCTGCCAGAGGAGCGTCAGATTACCCCTTCGCAGGCCATACTTGACGAGATGTGTGCCACCCTTGGCGGACGTGCTGCCGAGGAGCTGTTTATCGGACATATCTCTACTGGTGCAGCCAATGACCTTGAGCGTGTCACCAAGCAGGCGTATGCCATGGTGGTCTATTACGGCATGAGCGACAAGCTCCCAAATATTTGCTACTATGACTCTACAGGTCAGCAGTATGGCTTCTCCAAGCCATATAGCGAGGACCGCGCCCGCTTGATTGATGAAGAGGTTTCCCGTATTATTTCCGAGCAGTATGCGAGGGCCAAGGAGATACTTAGCAAGTATGCCGAAGGTCATGCAGAGCTTGCTCGGACTCTGGTATCCCGCGAAGTGATATTCACGGAAGATGTCGAGAAGATATTCGGCAAACGTCCGTGGGTGTCGCGTACAGATGAGATTCTTGCGGCTAAGGCTGTCGCATCTAATGATGGTTCTGGGCAAACTGATGTATCTGATTTTGTCGAAGTCGAAGCTACAGAAGTCGCTGCTGATGACACGGATAAATCAGATAAGCCATCAGAGGAGGTATCAGAGAAGTCTGATAAAACGGATAAAACGGATAAGGCTGCCGGGCAGCACTGATAGCGGAGCCGTTTCCGCTAAAAACATAAGGCGTATCTACGTTGGCTATGCATGTAGATACGCTTTTTTGTATGAGTAACAGTTTAAATATCATAGCTTGAAATAATCTACAGAAAACCTTGCACGTCCAATACAAATGAACGGTTACTTATAGGAATAGTGATGTGAGGCTGATATTTTCGCATGGTTTGGACGGTGGCGTGTGGTATTTTTGTAATCAAAATAACCACGTAATAACCCAAAAACAACGTAGCAAGATGGCAGCAACCCGGTTTAAAAAAGGATGGAACCGCGCAGTATCGCGCAAATTTTACGCGTCTGTATGTAAGCAGATTCATGTAGTGTCTGCACTCAGTGATGATATACGAGTGGAGCATCTGTTAAGGTGTCTGGACGAGTATATCGACAAAGGGAGTGTGGATTCAGACTTTACGGATATTGAGACTGTGGTGTTTACACTGTTGCAGCCTTTGATTGACAAAGCCGTGGAGCGTTCGCGCCGAGCCCGGCAGAGGGCGGCTCTCCGCAAGAAGTCGAAGCAGGGTGTTTCAGCCGATATACCGTCTGTGGCAGTGGATGATATCTGTACAGATTCGGCTGATTCCCAATCTGATACAGATACAGCAGGGGATGCGGCTGAAGAAGTGTGTGGATTGGCATCGTATGTACGTGATGAATCGGCATCTAACGTTGCATCCAATCAGCCTTTATCACGTGAAGAAAAGCGTGATATGCGTCGGGAGGAAGCACGTAAGCGCAGGGTAGAGAAGCGTGAAAAGCGGCTTCGTCGACGGCATCCTACATCTGTGGATGCGTAGTGATTGGCCAGATTGTGGCTCTGGTAAGTAAACAACCGTGGTTTGTGCAATTTGTGACTTATTTACGAAAAAACAGACAGCCACGTATGAGAATGCGGGCTGTCTGCTGGTGTTGTAGGATAATATGTCGGTGCTTATAGCTGTCGCACGGCTGGTGACTGCTGGACTTGCGGAGCTGCTGCCGGCTGTTGCGTGTTTGTCGAGGCTTCAGAAGTGGAGACGGCTGATGATGTCTGAGAAGCCGGTTGCTGAACCGCCGTACCTACGGCTTGTGGACCAGTCACAGCAGGGCTATTGACGGTGTCGTTAATGGCTGCGGCGGCGGTATCATCAGGGTTGGTGACTGTCGTTTCTTCCTCAAGGACTTCTTCGATAGGCTCACATTCCACTTCGTCCACCGATTGCAGGTGATTGCTCTTGGCATAGTAGTAGCAGCCTCCGATGATGAGCAGCAAGGCAAGCAACACAGCAAAGTACAGTATCAGTTTGTTGCGCTCGTTCCGTTCATGGGTGATGGGCTTGGAGAGGGTTGCCTCGTATTCGGCGAGAGCGTCTGCTACGCTGCTTGCGACATCCTCATTATCTACATTGAGTCCATCTGTGACATTAGGAACGGCAGTCGATGCTTCTGTTTCCTTGTCATCATGGCCGCCGCTCTGGTCTGTCACGTCAGAACTGGACTGTGTCGATGTTGATGTCTGCTCTGGCTTGAGAGCGGCTTCTACAGCCTTGTCTGACATCTCCGAAAGGGGAGATGATTTGATATTGGCAGTTTTTTCAGGCTTGGCTGTCTCGGCTTGGTCGTCGCGCTGTTCGCGTAGAGCCTTGTTGAGATGGGTAGGGTAGCCGCAGTTTGGGCAGAATATGGATTTGTCGGAAATGCGGTGTCCACATTCGTCACAGGAGATAAGAGCCATACAGTGAGTATTTAATCGCCGCATGTCACTCCACGGAGGGGCATGCGGCGATTTGTGTGTATATGCAGTATTACAATGTTATATTATAGAGGTGATGTCAAGCAGATAGTTATAGAAGCAGCTGACGATGCCGAGCCCTACGATACCGGCTACCGTAATCCACAGACCCAGACGCTCTGAACCGGCTGAGCGGAATGTCGGTATCACGCAGTCGTCGTCGCTGATAAACATTGCCTTGACCACAAGGAGATAGTAGTAGAGAGATACGATGGTGTTAATCAAGGCGATGAGTACCAGCACGTATATCGCTATCGAACCTTGCGAGATGGCACTTGTAAAGATGAAGAATTTGCTGAAGAATCCGGCAAACGGAGGTATGCCGGCCAGAGAGAACATGGCGAGCATCATCGCAAACGACAGGCGGGGATTGGTTTTGTAGAGACCTTTGTAGCTGTCCATATCGACCTTCCCGGAGGCATTTTCAACAGCTTGCACTACACCGAATGCGGCCAGATTGCTGAAGATGTAGACGAGGATGTAGAACATCAATGCTGCTGCCCCCACTGCATTGTCGGCCATGATGCCGAGCATTATGTAACCAGCCTGTGACACGGATGAGAACGCAAGGAAACGTTTCAGATTCTTCTGACGGATGGCAAACAGGTTACCCACGGTGATGGTCAGGATAATCAGAGCATAAAGCATCCATTCCCAAGCCTGCGAATACACGGCACCGAATACTTGTGTCAGGATGACCATGAAAGCAAATGCTGCGGCACCCTTGGAGATTACCGAGAGGTACGAAGTGACTGAGGTCGGAGCTCCCTGATATACATCGGCAGTCCACAGGTGGAAGGGGACGAGAGAGAGCTTGAATCCGATGCCCGAGATGACAAATGCCAACGCAAGGACAAGAAGGCTGCTTACGGTTCCGCCAGCTGCGATAGCCATGGCGATATTGGTGAAATAGAGCGAGCCGGTCAAGCCGTAGACAAACGACAGTCCCATCATGAATATCGCCGACGAGAAAATGGCTGTCAGGATGTATTTGATGGCTGCTTCGCGGCTTTCGTGACGGTGCTTGTCAAACGCTACCATGGCTGCGAGTGGCAGCGAGGCTGTCTCCAGTCCGATTACAAAGAGGAGGAAATGGCGTGCTGAAATCATCAGGTACATGCCGAAGAGTGTTACGAGCAGCAGTTCGTAGAACTCGCCACGTCGTATGGCAGTAGTCTCGCTGTTGGCCCATTTGATTGACTGGATGAGTACGATGAGCACACCTACATTGAGTATGTTTTTGATGGCTACGATTACTGTCGACGAGGCATACATCCCGGCGAAAGCATCGATAGAATCAGGCCACGGGGTGACGAAGCAGAAAGCTGTAAAACAAGCGAACAGCACTGTGGCTACGAGCGGCAGCACCGCTTGGCCTTTGCGCGGCATGAAAGTGTCATAAAGGAATACCAGGAGGAAAACGACCAGCACGCCGATTTCCTGCTTCATGGCTAAAAACTGTGAGTAATCCATTGCTAAGCTTCAGAGTAACTTAATGGGTTGTGGAATTATTTCATGCCGAGCACCGCGAATATGTCGGGGCTGAACGTGAATTTAATCAAATCTACGAAGAAGTTGGGGAAGCAACCTATAGCTGCCACGCATACGATGAGGGCGATGGTCGATGTGCGCTCCCACCATTCTGCATCGGTCAGGGTGCGGTGGTGTTCGTCATATACGGGACCGAAGAGGAGCTTGCCTACTACACGGAGTATATAGACCGCAGTGATGACGATAGAGCAGCATGCCACGATGGTGAATACGCGGTGGAACATGTCGGCGTGCTCGAACGAACCTACGAATATGGTCATTTCGGCTACGAAACCGCTCAGACCCGGAAGACCGAGCGAGGCCATACCGGCTATCACATAGCAGACGGCCAGATAGGGCATTATCTGCATCAGACCGCCCATCTTGGTGATGTCGCGTGTGTGTGTGCGGCCGTAAATCATGCCGATGAGCGCGAAGAAGAGAGCTGTCATCAGACCATGGCTGAGCATCTGCATGACGGCTCCGGTCATGGCGGTAGTGTTAAGCATCAGGATTGCAAACAGCACCAGTCCGCAGTGGCTTACTGATGAGTAGGCGTTGATGTACTTGAGGTCGGTCTGCACACATGCGCTGAATGCACCGTAGACCACGGAGATACCTGTCAGAATGAGGAATATCCAAGCGAGTTCGGCGGCGGCTTCGGGCATCAGATAGATGGCCACTCGGAAGCATCCATAACCACCGAGTTTCATGAGGACACCGGCGTGGAGCATCGACACTGCCGTAGGAGCGGATGCGTGACCGTCAGGGCTCCATGTGTGGAAGGGGAACATGGCACCGAGCACACCGAAGCCTACAAATGTCATCGGGAAGAGGAAATATTGCCAGCCCATGTCGATGGAGCTGTTTTGAGCTATTTCGAGTATGTTCCATGTGAGAGGCGTGCCTTCGGGAGCCGAATGGTAATATATTCCTATGAGCCCAAGCATCAGGAACGCCGAGCCGCCCATGAGCATGAGTGTAAGCTTCATGGCCGAATAGTTCTTGTTGCCGCTGCCCCATACGCCAATCAGCAGATACATGGGGATGAGCGCTACTTCATAGAACATGAACATCGTGAATAGGTCGATGGAGATAAAGAATCCGAATACGCCGGTGGAGAGGAGCACCAACCATAGGAAAAACTCCTTGGGCAGCGGATTGATTTTCCACGAGGCGAACGACCCCGTCAGCAATATGACCGACGAGAGGATGAGCATGGCAATGGATATGCCGTCAACGCCCACAGCAAGATTGATGTTAAGCGGAGCGAACCAGCTCCACGAGCCAGTGAACAGCATTGGTGCATTATTGCCGGCTGCGCGCATTTCGAGGTAGTCGCACAGCACCCATATCGACAGACCCAGCAGAGCGAGCGAACCGGTGACGGCTACCGCACGGATGGCTTTCATGCCACGGCACAGGGCGAGGGCTCCGAGCATCACTACCGGGATAACCACAAAGTAGATGAGTATATTGGAAAACATAATGTGACTTTTATTTCACTAATGATTGTGTCTGTTATAAGAGCTTCAAAATAGTATGGGATGATAGCAGGATTAAAGCAGGCATAGAATCGTGATGCCGCCGAGAGCGAGAACTCCAATCAGATACCACCATACGTAGGTCTGTGTGTTTCCGCTCTGGAATCCGCGGATTGCATAGGAGAGCTTGTTGGTCACGAGAGCGAATCCGTCCATGGTGCCGTCGATGATATGGCGGTCAAACCATGCAATAGGTTTGCAGACGCGCTGGAAGATAATGCTCTTTGTGATGAACATGTAGAGCTCATCCCAATAGAAGCGGTGGTAACACCAGTCCCACAAGGCGGGGAGAGCCTGCTTCATCTTTGCGGGCAGCGGGTTCTCTTTGCGGTACATCACAGTGGCGAGTATGATGGCTATGATGGCGACAGCAAGGCTAATGCTGGCCACTGTCCAGTCAAGTGCTTTGAGGTTTGTGATGAACGATGCGCCTTCGGGGAACATTTCGTGTCCGTTCCATGTCACGAGATTGCCCATGGGTACGAATCCGGCCACGCATGAGATAGCGGCGAGGATTACGAGCGGAAGTGTCATAGTCCAAGGCTGATCGTGTGGCGCGTGATGTCCTTCGCGTACTTTATGTTCTTTCCACCAGAATATGAGATAGTAGAGGCGGAACATGTAGAAAGCGGTCAGACCTGCTACGGCCGACATCCAGATGTACCAGAAAGTGGAGTGACCCATGGTGGCTGTAAGGATTTCGTCCTTGGAGAAGAATCCGGCAAAGGGTATTATACCTGCTATGGCCAGACAGCCTATGAGGAATGTGATGTGGGTAACGGGCATGTGTTTACGCAGACCGTGCATGTCAGTGTAATCGTTGGAACCGATGGCATGGATGAGTGCGCCCGCGCAGAGGAAGAGCAGGGCCTTGAACATGGCGTGGGTGAAGAGGTGGAACATGGATGCCATGTAGCCGATGCCGTGGTGGAACTCGGGACGGGCAACTCCCAGCGACACCATCATAAACGCAATCTGCGATATGGTGGAGAATGCGAGCACTCGCTTGATATCAATCTGCGTACATGCTACCATGGCAGCATAGAAGGCAGTGATGGCGCCTACCACTGTTATAATCTCCAATGAGGCTTCTTCCATCAGGTAGAGTGGGAAGAGACGAGCCACGAGGTACACACCGGCCACGACCATGGTAGCAGCGTGGATGAGAGCAGACACAGGGGTCGGACCTTCCATAGCGTCGGGAAGCCAGATATGGAGAGGCATCATGGCGGACTTACCCATACCTCCCATGAATATGAGGACGAGGGCCCATGTCAGTACGGACGCTCCCATGAATGTCGGGGCTGCGCTGGTGGCAAATATGTTCTTGATGTTTTCGGCGGTCTCAAGGTTGACGTGGTATGCACCCGACACAAGCTGAGAGGATGTGAGATCCATGAAGTTGAATGTGCCGGTATAGTAGCTCAGGGCAAGGATGCCGATGAGGAAGCCGAGATCGGCGAAACGGGTCACGATAAATGCCTTCTTGGCGGCGAGCACTGCCGACGGCTTGGGGTAGTAGAAACCGATGAGCAGATATGACGACGCGCCTACGAGTTCCCAGAAGATGTACATCTGGAATATGTTGGTAGCAACGACAAGTCCGAGCATCGAGAAGCTGAAAAGCGACAGAAACGCATAGAAACGCTGGAAGCCCTTCTCCCATACGCCGTGGTGGTCACGCATGTAGCCCATGCTGTAGAGATGTACCATGAACGATATGGTAGTGATGACTACAAGCAGCAGGGCCGCTATGGGATCAAGCAGGAAGCCGAGGCGTATGACGAGACTGTCGGTAAACGACAGCCAGTCGACATTGAACACTACCCACTGGAGCCGGGTGTGAGCTTCGGCATCGACGAAGTCGGGATTGCCGCTGAAAAAATAAGTGAACGATACGATGTATGCGAGCACCATGGTAGTGCCCATTCCCAGACATCCGAGTATGCCAGACAGGCGTGGACTCATCTTGTTGCCGGCAAGGCCGAGCAGCAAGAACATGAACAACGGGATAACGAGTATGAGTAACGGAAGTGTGATAGACATGGCCGTAATCAGAATTTCATTTTAGTTATGTCGCTGACATCGATATTCTTGTGGGCGCGGAACAGGTTGATGATGATTGCTATGGCCAATGCAGTCTCTGCAGCGGCAATGGCTATGGCAAAAAGGGTAAACATCATTCCTTCGAGCTGACCCGGAAAGAGGTATCGGTTAAATATCACAAAATTGATGTCAACGGCGTTGAGCATCAGTTCGATGGAAATCAGCATCGCAATCATGTTTTTGCGAGTGATGAATCCATAGATGCCGCAGCAGAACATTACCAGCGTCGGCACCAGATAATATATCATTGAGATATCCATGGTCTTAACTATATTCGGAGTATACGGTTAGAGAATACATTGTATTGTCGGTATCAACGCTTGCGGGCAACCACAACGCCTCCAATGATGCATGCAAGGAGCAATACGCTTATCGCCTCGAACGGGAGCAGGTATTGGCCGGCTCCGGTGCCAAGCATGGTTTCTCCTATCAGTTTCATCGAAGGATTTTCCATGGCGGGGAGCTGCGTGGCCATCATGGAGCAGCGGCTGAAGAGGACTGCGCCGGTGATACCGAGGGTCAGCACGGCTGCAACCAATCCGAGCACCCGCCGGCGTGATGTCAGCCTCCGGCTGTTGTCGCCAGGGTGTGAGGTAAGCAAGATTGAGAATACGAACAGCACCACTATACCGCCGGCATACACGGCAATCTGCACGGCTCCGAGAAATTCGTAGTCGAGCTTGAAGTAAAGTACTGCGGCGGCAAACAGCGTGAACAGCAGATATGTCGCGGCTCGCAGTATCTTGCGGGTGGTTACGGTCAGTATCGAGAAGACGATGATTGCGATGACAATCATCCAAGAAACGATGGTACTTCCTACTGATTCCATATAGAAAATAATTGACTTTAATGCTTATACGTGGGTGTTATTTGTTGCCTTTGGCAGCTTCGCGGGCGGCTTTTGCTGCCATTGCGGCTTTTATTTTGGCGAGTTTTTCGGGGTCTCCGGCTGCGGCGGCGAGAGCTTTGGCGAGGGGATCCTGCTTCGGAGCTTCGTCAGCTTTAGGCTGTTGGACCGCATTGGTCGGAGAGGCATCCTTGGCCGGGGCAGCGGCTGCCGCTGCTTTCTTGGCCTCTGCTGCCGCTTTTGCTGCGGCGAGTTTGGCTTCACGCTCGGCCAGAATCCGCTTTTTCTCTTCTTCGGATGGCTCAGGTTCGGGGATGTCCGGGCGATATTTGAGCTGTTTGACGAGTTTGTCACGAGTGAACACTGCCTGTTCGAAATCGTTGCTGAATGTCAGCGCGTTGGTCGGGCAATTTGTGGCGCACAGCTGGCAGAAAGTACAGCTGCCGAGGTCGTAGTTATACCCGGCGAGGTGTTTTTTCTTTTTGCCGTCCCATGTTTCTATGGTGTCGATGTCAAGTTTAATCGTACCGTTAGGGCATGCGCGCTCGCATGTGCCGCAAGCGATACATTTGTGGCGGCCTTCAGCATCGTACACTAACTCGAGGCATGCGCGGAAACGCTGCGGGACATGTACCGTCTCACGATTTTCGGGGTATCGTTCAGTAATCTTAGGGGTTCTGAATTCCTTGCCGGTCACAGACATGCCTTTGAGAAGACTTGCTACGCCAGTCCCTAATGATGAAAAATAGTCTTTAACACTACCCATAAATGTTATTGAAGTTAATCGAGCTAAGGGGTTATGTTTGGTTTTGTATTGATTCGGTTGCTGTATTACTTTAAGTCAAGAGCGACACCGTCAGTATCAGCATGGCGTGTGCCGCAGTGGGGGAGAGAGGGCAAGGAACACCTAACGGGCTTGTCCTCCGAGTATGTCGAGGAGCTCGGAGGTGATGGCCTGCTGGCGCAGTTTGTTGTACTCGAGCTGCAGCTCGTCGAGGAGTTTCTTGGCGTTGTCGTTGGCGCTTTGCATTGCCATGACACGCGAAGCTTGCTCTGATGCGCGGTTTTCGGTGAATACGTCTTGCAATACGGCCATGAGATACATGGGGAGTACTGCGGAGAATATCGAAGCGGCATCGGGCTCGAACAGGCATGGGCGATTAGTGGCTTTTGCCTTTCCTTTGGAGGCAAAGCTGTCTTGCAGGATGGGCAGAAGCTGGTAATCGGTGAAAATCTGACGGCTGACGCTCTTGAAATTCATATAGTGGAGCACCACGCAGTCGAGTATGCCTCGAAGAAATTCATCTTTGAGGTGGTCAAGGAAACAGTTGACACCGTCGCCGCTGGTCCTGGAGTCGAGTCCTTCGCGTCTGACGACACGTATGTGGGAATCACCTATCTTTGAGACTGCCTTGGCAATCTTTTCTCCAACGGGATAGACAGTTATATCAATGGAGTCTCCCCATTTCCGGCGGTAAATGCGCAGATGCTGGAGTAATTGTTTGAAGATATTGACATTATAGGCACCGCACAATCCGTCATCACTTCCGAGCACCACGATGCCGAGGTGCTTTATGTCGCGCCGCTCGAGGAGAGGCGAGGCGAACTGGGCATCTGTGCTGAGAAGGTTGGCTATGATGGTCTCTACCTGGCCACGGAACGGCTGCAAGCGGCGCAAAGCCTGTTCGGCCTTGTGCATCTTGGCTGATGATATCATCTTCATGGCTCCAGTGATTTTCTCAGAGGAGGCTACAGAGCCGATGCGCCCTTTAAGTTCTCGCAGTGTTGCCATTATGACGGGTTAGTAGTGGTTGTTTGTGGTGCGGTGGGTTATATGCTTGGGGAAGTGTACGGCGTTCTTCGCTATAGGATTCAGGAAGCAAACTGTCCGGCGATGTCGGCTGCCGCATTGGTCAGTTTTTCGGCACATTCGTCGGTGAGTTTGCCTGATGCGAGCACGTCAAGCACATCTGTCTGGTATTTGGCGTGGAGCAGCTGTAGGAGCTGGGTCTCAAATTCGTGTACCTTGTCAAGGGGGACTTTGTCAAGAAGTCCTTTGGTGCCGCAATATATGACAGCCACTTCCTCTTCGACAGGCATCGGGTGGTACTGAGGTTGGATGAGCAGACGCTCGTTTTTGCGGCCTTTGTCGATGACACGGGCTGTCACGGGGTCGATGTCGCCACCGAATTTAGTGAATGATTCAAGTTCGCGGAACTGGGCCTGGTCAATCTTCAGCGTTCCGGCCACTTTCTTCATGGACTTGATCTGAGCGTTGCCGCCTACACGCGACACGGAGATGCCGACGTTGATGGCCGGACGGATACCACGGTTAAACAGAGCCGTTTCAAGGAATATCTGTCCGTCTGTGATTGAAATCACGTTGGTCGGGATGTAGGCCGATACGTCGCCTGCCTGTGTCTCGATGATGGGGAGGGCGGTAAGCGATCCTCCGCCTTTGACTTTCGACTTCAGTACGGCGGGGAGGTCGTTCATTTGCTCGGCCACCTGCTGGTTGTCGATAATCTTGGCGGCACGTTCGAGCAGACGAGAGTGGAGGTAGAATATGTCGCCGGGGTAGGCTTCGCGACCAGAGGGACGCTTGAGAATCAGCGATATTTCACGGTATGCGACAGCTTGTTTCGACAGGTCGTCGTATATTATAAGAGCGTCACGGCCGGTGTCGCGGAAATATTCGCCTATCGCCACTCCGGCAAAGGGTGCATAATAGCGCATCGGAGCAGAGTCGCTGGCGGTAGCAGCAACGACCACCGTATAGTCCAGTGCGCCATATTTGCGTAGCGTATCTACCAGAGAAGCAACTGAAGACGCTTTCTGACCGATGGCAACGTATATGCAGTAGACAGGCTTGCCGGCTTCAAAATTTTTGCGCTGGTTGATGATGGTGTCGATGGCTATGGCGGTTTTGCCTATCTGTCGGTCGCCGATGATAAGCTCTCGCTGTCCGCGTCCGATAGGTACCATGGAATCCACAGCCTTGATGCCGGTCTGGAGCGGCTGGTTGACAGGCTGGCGGAATATGACACCTGGGGCTTTGCGTTCGAGGGGCATGTTGATTAGTTCACCCTGAATGGGGCCGAGTCCGTCAATCGGTTCGCCGAGAATGTTGATTACTCGTCCGCACAGCCCTTCGCCTACCGGAATCGATGCAATCTCGCCTGTGCGTTTGACACTCATGTTCTCGGTCACAGAGTTGACATGGTCGAGCAATATGACACCTACGTTGCTTTCTTCGAGGTTGAGTGCCACACCTTTGACGCCGTTTTCAAATTCTACAAGCTCATTGGCGCATACATTGTCAAGACCGTAGACGTGAGCCACGCCGTCGCCCACTTCGAGCACACGGCCAGTTTCCTCAAATGTCACTTTGGAGTTGACATTTTCGAGCTGTTGCTTCAGAACTTCTGATATCTCGCTGGGATTGATCATTTTTAGTATGGTTTGATTAAGGGCGTCTGATGGGATTCCTTATGTTACTGTAATAAGTTAAGTTTCAACTGTTTCAATTCGGTGGCTATAGAAGCGTCGAGCCTATCGTTGTCAATAGCCACGATGAAACCTCCGATGATATCCGGGTCGACTATGCTGCTGTATTCCATGCTGCCGTCGGGCCCGATTTGTTTCTGTATTACATCTGTGATGCGTTTTTGTATGGCTTTGTCGAGCGCAACTGCGGAGGTTACGGTCACTTGATGTATGTTATGGGCATGGCGGTATGTGTCCAGATATGCGAGAGCTATAGAGTAGAGCATAGGCAACCGCTTGTTGTCGGCCAGCATGTGCAGGAAATCGGCGAGTACCTTGTCAGGCTTGCTGAGTCCGCATGCAGTGACTACCAGCTGCTGTTTGGCTCTGTCGGTCACAAACGGATTGGCCATAGTGGACTGCAACGCAGGTTGTGCGGCAAAATTGGCGCACAAATCGGTCATCAGACGGTACACTGTAGCGTCATGACCTTTCTCAAAGGCAAACTTGTAGAGAGCCTTTGCGTATCTGCGAGGTATTAGGCCGTCGTTCATAGTAGAGTGGTGGGGAGGTGTGTGGTCGTGGTTAGTTCTTGGTCTCGATATCTGTAAGGATGGAGTCTACTAATTGCTTCTGCGCTTTTTTGTCTGTCATCTGGCTTTTGACCACTTTGGTGGCTATGTCAAGCGCAAACAGGCCGACATCGTTGCGCAGCTGCCTTTCGGCTTCCTTGCGTTCCTGCTCCATGGAGAGCTTTGCGGCATCCATGACCTTTTTTGCTTCCTTTTGGGCCTCTATGCGGGCTTCGTCGATAATTTGGGTTTTCATCTTCTCGGCTTCGCGGAGCATGTCGGCCTGCTGTCGGCGAGCCTCTGCAAGCTGCTTGTCGGCAGCTTCGCGTGCGTTGTCAAGCTGCTCCTTGGCACTCTGGGCATATTCGACGCCTTTGTCAATGAGGTCGGCACGTTGTTCGACGGAAGAAATGATGACGGGCCAGCCCCATTTCCAGAGGATGAAGAATAGGATAGCAAAAGCTACGAACATCCAGATTATCAATCCAAGGTCGGGCGTGAATAGTTCCATGAGTTACGATTTATTTTTAGTAGGTTGCCTATGGGATGGCAGTGACTTGAGGTAGAGGATTAAGAGGAGGTGAGGAGAGACACCATCATGCCTCTCCGCGTCTGATTTAGAGGAAGAACGAGAGTATGCAGACGATAACAGCGAACAGAGCCACACCTTCGACGAGGGCTGCGATCACAATCATGTTGCTTCGGATATCGCCTGATGACTCGGGCTGACGGGCTATAGCTTCCATGGCTGACGAACCGATTTTGCCGATACCGATACCGGCTCCGATAGCTGCGATTCCGGCGCCGATGCATGCGCCAATACCGAGAAGACCTGAGATTGCTGCTGATAACATAATCTTAAAGTTTTAAGGTGAGTGTATTTGTTTTTAGGAGATTAATTTTCTTGGGGTTTGGGATGGTCGGCTTCATGGCCTTCATCCTGTGCGAGGCTTATGAATATGGTCGAAAGCATCGTGAACACATAAGCTTGTATGAAGCTGACGAGTACATCGATAAGCAGCATGAACACCGAGAACACCATGGACAGGACGGTCGTGCCGCCAAGCACCACGGGTCCCATGGATGCGAAGATGAAAATGAGCAGTGTCAGCACGAGCACTATCATGTGGCCTCCCATCATGTTGGCGAAAAGACGCACGGTCAGTGCGGCCGGTTTGGTGAACATGCCGAATATTTCGATGACCGGCATTATGGGCAGAGGTGCTTTGAGCCAAGTGGGCACTTCGGGCCAGAATATCTCTTTCCAATAGTGCTTGGTGGCAAAGATATTTGTAATTAGGAAAGTCAGAATTGAAAGCACGAGCGTTACTGCGATATTGCCGGTAAGGTTTGCGCCGCCGGGAAATATCACGATGAGCCCCATGAGGTTCATTATAAGGATGAAGAAGAATACTGTCAGCAGGTATGGACCGAACTTTTTGGCTTTAGCACCGAGGGTGGGCTTGATTACGCCGTCATAGACAAACATAATCAGGAGTTCCATGAAACCGACCATCTTGCGGGGGGCTTTGTGTCCATGTGTCTTGTGCCACCGAGCCACTGACAGTACCGCCCACAGGACAAGGATGACTGTGATAAACAGAGCACATACGTTTTTTGTGATGGAGACATCCAACGGTTTGATTTCCTTTCCGTCGACGATTTCCACTACCTTGCCTTTGTGTGGGCTGTCTTTGCCGGCAATCTTGAATGTGGCTTTTCCGTCCACATATTCTTCACCATGTGTCAGACGAGAAGATGAGAAGATGTGGAGTCCGTCGGTACCCCATACGATGACAGGAAGCGGTATGCGCACATGGTGGTTGAAAGGCACTTCCCAGCCGTATCCGTCACCGAGGTGCTCGAATATGATTTCCTTGGGGTTGATCGCGCTTTCTTCTTGCTCTGTTTGTGCATCCACCACCTGAGAGATGCTTTCTTTGCCGTCAACGGTTATCGCGGATGCGGTGTCTGCTGTGTTCTGGGCCATAGAGCACGGAGCGACCAGCAGCATGGCTGATACTGCAAGTACCAATCTGATGGCTATGTTGGTTGAATTGGCAGACATATGCTAAATGGCTTTGTTTTTTAACGGTTAATCAAAAACTGATACAGACTGATTAGTAAACACATACGGAGATGACGTTGCTGTCAATATCCGCCATGCCACCTTGAATCGGCAGCTCTCCGTGTCCGTCGGGACCTTCGTAGCCGACAGTGCCGGCAGCCAGCGCGGCAATCAGTGTGGCGTGGTTGCGGAGGACTGTGAAGCGCCCGGCCTGCCCGGGGAGGTGTACGGCGGTCACTTCGCCCTCAAAGAGGATGTCCTCGGTGGATATTATCTTGAGTGTCATATCAGTCGGTGGTGCTTAGGATTGTCAGGGAGAGTCGTATTTCTTACATATCGTTTATCCTTCGACTTCTGCGAGCATTTTCTTGCCTTTGGCGATTGCCTCGTCGATGGTGCCGACATTGAGGAACGCCTGTTCGGGATACTCGTCCATTTCGCCGCTAAGTATCATCTTGAAGCCTCGGATTGTCTCATTGAGCGGCACCATGACACCGGGAAGGCCTGTAAATTGCTCGGCAACGAAAAATGGCTGCGACAGGAATCGCTGTGCGCGGCGGGCGCGTGACACGACGAGTTTGTCCTCGTCCGAGAGTTCGTCGACACCAAGGATGGCGATTATGTCTTGCAGCTCGTTGTATTTCTGCAACAGCTGCTTGACGGCCTGGGCCACATTGTAGTGTTCCTCACCGATAATATTGGGGTCAAGGATGCGTGATGTGGATTCCAGCGGGTCGACGGCTGGATATATACCGAGCTCTGCAATCTTACGGCTGAGTACCGTAGTAGCATCAAGGAAGCTGAAAGTGGTAGCAGGGGCGGGGTCGGTCAAGTCGTCGGCAGGCACATAGATGGCCTGTACGGATGTAATAGAACCGTTTTTGGTAGAAGTGATGCGTTCCTGGAGCGCACCCATCTCAGATGCAAGAGTTGGCTGGTAACCCACTGCCGAGGGCATACGGCCGAGAAGGGCCGATACTTCCGAACCTGCCTGGGTGAAACGGAATATGTTGTCAATGAAGAGGAGGATTTCCTTGCCTCCGCCGTCCTGGTCACGGAACTGCTCGGCCACTGTCAGACCCGAAAGTGCCACGCGCAGACGTGCGCCCGGCGGTTCGTTCATCTGGCCGAACACGAGAGTGGCCTGACTGTCGGCAACTTCTTTCATGTCTACGTCGGCAAGGTTCCATTCGCCTTTCTCCATGCCTTCCTTGAACTTTTCGCCGTACTTCATGACTCCGCTCTCAATCATCTCGCGCAGGAGGTCATTGCCTTCACGGGTACGTTCGCCGACACCTGTGAATACCGAGAAACCGTTGTGGCCTTTGGCGATGTTGTTGATAAGTTCCATTATGAGCACTGTCTTGCCTACACCGGCACCGCCGAACAGACCGATTTTTCCGCCTTTGCTGTAGGGCTCCAGAAGGTCTATGACCTTGATGCCTGTATAAAGTATCTCGGTGCCGATGGTGAGGTCGTCAAAAGCCGGGGCTGGCTGATGGATGGGACGCATGTCTGTGCCCTTGAGTGCCGGCAGGCGGTCGATGGCTTCGCCGATTACGTTGAGCAGACGGCCTTTGACCTGCGTGCCTGTAGGAACTGCTATAGGACGCTCGAGGTTGTCAACGCGCAGTCCTCGCTGAAGCCCGTCGGTACTATCCATGGCCACACACCGGCAAGTGTCTTCTCCGATGTGTTGCTCAACTTCAAGGATGAGCTCTTGACCGTCGGGACGGTCGACTTTCAATGCCGAATAGATGGCGGGAATCTCGTTGTCGTCACCTTCGAAGATGACATCGACAACCGGTCCGATCACCTGGGCTATTTTTCCGAATTTGTCGCTCATAATATTGACGGGTTAGAATTGTTGTATTTGTGTACTGTATGATTTATCAGAAGTGCCATCCGTACACGATGCAGCATACCATCAGTACGAGATTGGCAAGGTTGATGGGGAGCAAGTATTTCCATTCAAGCGACAGTAGCTGGTCGATACGCAGGCGAGGGAATGTCCACTTGAACCATATGATAACGAATGAGAGCGCGATAGCCTTGCCAATGAACCATATGACGGACGGGATGTAGTCCATGACTTGATTGAAGCTGTCCCAGCCGTTGATGTGGAACGGCATCCATCCGCCGAAGAACATCAAGGCAGCTACGCCCGATACGATAAACAGGTTGAGGTATTCAGCCAGATAGAAGAAGCCGAAGTGTATGCCCGAATATTCGGTGTGGTATCCGGCGGTGAGCTCGCTTTCGGCTTCCGGCAGGTCGAACGGGCCACGGTTGGTCTCGGCTGTGCCTGCGATAAGGTAAATCACAAAAGCTATGACGGCCGGGATGTGGCCGGTGAATATGAACCAGCCATTGGCTTGTGCGTTGACAATGTCGCCTATCGACATGGAACCCGCAAAAGCTACCATGGTGAGTATACTCAATCCTATCGACAGCTCGTAGCTCACCATTTGTGCACCGCTACGGAGGGCACCGATGAGAGTGAATTTATTATTGGACGACCAGCCGGCGAGCAGGATGCCCAACACACCGATGGACGAACACGCAATCAGGAAGAAAATGCCGATATTGAAGTCGATGATTTGCAGACCGTTGCCCCAAGGAAGCACGGCAAAACTGAGCATCGAAGCGAGGATCACCAGATAGGGTGCCAGCGCGAAGAGGAATTTGTCAGTGTGCTTGAGCGAGATGAGCTCCTTGATGAGTATCTTAAACATGTCGGCGATACTCTGAAGCAGACCCCATGGACCTACGCGGTTAGGACCGAGGCGACACTGGAAAGCGGCGCACACCTTGCGTTCAAACCAGATGTAGAACAAGGCCAGCAACGAGTATGCCAGCAGAAGGCATACGGCTATGATGACACACTCCACTGTCACAGCAGCCCATTCAGGCAGAAACTGTGTCAGCAGCGAGTGGATAAATGCGGTCAGTTCCGAGAAATCTTGCATAATCTACGGTATCTAACGGATGATGTGATGATATTGTTGGTTCGTATTGATTTTCTGAGGTCATTTTAACGGTCCATATCGGGCACGATGTAGTCAAGCGAGCCTCCGATGGTGATAAGGTCGGCGATTTTGGAGCCTTCGGTCAGATGATCGACTACGGCAGCCAACGGCAGACACGGAGGTGCTATCTTGAGACGATAGGGCGATGTGCCTCCGTCGCTCTCGATATATATGCCGAATGCACCACGGCAACCCTCGACTGTCTGATACCAGCGACCCTGGGGCAGACGGAGTACTTTTGGCACTTTGGCCTGTATCTCCCCATCGGGGATTTTGTCGATGAGCTGCGCGATGATGCGTGCGCTCTGTTCCATCTCGTCCATGCGCACTTTGAACCGAGCCATGGAATCGCCTTCGGTGCGGACGATTTCGTCAAACTCTACTTCGTCATACACGGCATAGGGAGCCGTCTTGCGCACATCGCAAGCCCAGCCTGAAGCACGTCCCGAAGGACCTGTTATGGCCCATGATATTGCATCTTTGCGGCTCAGTACACCTACGCCTTCCATGCGGTTGCGGGTGATGACGTTGCCGGTAAACAATTTGTTATATTCTTTGATGTTCTTGGGCAGGATTTCAAGCAGGGCCTTTACATCTTTGACAAAATCCGGGTCAAGGTCGGCTATGACTCCGCCTATGGTCTCGTAATTGAAAGTCATTCGGGCTCCGCAGGTCTTGTCCATGATGTCGAGTATCTGCTCACGTACTCTCAGTGTATAGAACAGCATGGTGGTGGCACCAAGGTCCATGCAGAATGTGCCGATGAACAGGCAGTGACTTGCTATGCGTGACAGCTCGTCCATGATGACGCGGATTACCTGCGCACGGCGCGGCACTTCGATACCGGCTGCTTTTTCGATACACATGCACAGGCAATGGTGGTAGGGGTGAGCCGAGAAGTAGTCCAGACGGTCCATGAAGTGGAGTGTCTGCGGATATGTATCCATTTCGCATATCTTTTCCACTCCTCGGTGTATGTAACCCATGTACACGTCTATCTTCTTGATGGTCTCACCATCGACGGCGGTGCGGAAACGGAGCACACCGTGGGTGGCGGGGTGCTGCGGGCCGATGTTTACTACAAAGTCGTCTTCGGCGAAGACACGCTTCTCCTCCTTGACAATCTTGCCGTCGGCATCTTCGACGTAAGTATAGGTATAGTCGCTCTGCCGTTCGTTTTCGTGTGGGACTGGATTGATGTCGGGATTCATGTCATAATCTTTGCGCAGAGGGAAGCCTTTCCAGTCGATGCTGAGGAAAAGGCGGCGCATGTCGGGGTTGCCGATGAAGATTATGCCGAAAAAGTCATAGACCTCACGCTCATAGATGCATCCGATGGCGTAGAGGTCGCTGACAGAATGTATATACGGAGTCTCGCGGTCACCTGTGGCGATGACTTTGACGGCTATATGCGTGTTGTGTGTCGTGCTGTCGAGATAATATATGCAGCCGAGACTGTCTTTCCAATCCATGCCGACTATGGTCACCAGATAGTCGAAAGCCATCTCTGCGTCATCTCGCAGAGTCTTGGCCAGCTCGTGCCACTGTGCATCGGGTATGGTGACGGTCAGGGTGTCGGCTTCTTCAAAAGCGGCTTCCGGGAACAGTTTGGCTATTTTTTCCTGAATGTTTGCCATATATTATATATAAGGTGTAGGAATGAAAAAACAGTGTCGTTATTTGTTGTCATCAATGCCCTCGATGGGGTGTGATTCTAAGAATTTTTCCTGCTTCTCCTGCCGGTTGACTCCGCCGAAGAATTTCTCGACCTTGATTTTGCGCGAGAGCTGCATGATGCCGTAAATCATGGCTTCGGGGCGGGGAGGGCATCCGGGGACGAACACATCGACCGGGATAATATCTTCAATGCCCATGGCCACATGGTAGCTCTTGCGGAACGGACCGCCGGAGATGGCACAACCTCCACAGGCTATGACGTATTTAGGCTCTGCCAGCTGATCATACAGGCGGCGCAACACTGGAGCCATACGGTGGACTATGGTGCCGGCGACCATGATGAAGTCGGCCTGACGGGGCGAGGCGCGCGCTACTTCCCATCCGAAACGCGCCATGTCGAAACGCGCTGCTCCGAGCGACACAAATTCTATGCCGCAGCAACTGGTGGCGAAAGTGAGCGGCCAGATGGAGTTGGAACGCCCCCAGTTGATGAGATGGTCAAGAGAACCGATGATGACGTTTGTGCCGGAATCCCGAAGCTCCTTGACTAACTTTTCGATATATTCATTGTCTTTCCATGCATCGTAAGGCATGGACTTTGTGGTTACTTCCATTCGAGAGCTCCTTTCCGCCAGGCGTAGACGAGACCCAGCACTAATACACAGAAAAAGATTGCGATGCTCAACAGTCCGGCTGTGCCGAGTTCTTTGACTCTAACCGCCCAAGGAAACAGGAATACGGTTTCGACGTCGAACATGAGAAACAGGATGGCGAAGAGATAGTAGCCGACTTTAAACTGGGCCATGCTTTCGCCGCGTGTCGGGATACCACATTCGTAGGCTTCCCCTTTCTGGGGATTGAAGGAGCGAGGTGAAATCAGTCCGGCCAGCCATAACGCCAGTGCTACAAGACCTATGCCCGTGCAGGCGGCTGTGAAAGCCAGAGCTGAATTGGAAATAGTCGCTAATGTAAGCATATCGGATGTTAATGATTCTGTTTACTTTCTCAAGTCGGTCGATACAGTCCCCCCGCGACGCTGCGGTAGCTGTATCGTCTCTGCAAATGTAGCGAATTTATCTTGAATATGATGGCAAATCACGTGTAAAATTTTCAACAATTAAAGGAGAAGAAATAACCGTTGGGACATATGTCGCAGCCTTTGTCCGAAATGTCTGGAAGCAGCTTTTAGCCGTCATAATGTCATATGTTCGGCTGGCCGTCAAAGGCGGTGACGTATTGACAGAATGCCGACTGTCAGGGTTACAAACCGAAAGCCGATGGGCTTTAAGAACCCTTCGTTTCAGTGGCCTGTCGGCTTTATGTCATGCACCCGGAGCTTGTCGCCTGTTTCGTCCACTATGCTCTTGAAATAACGTGGGTCGTCATAGCCGGGGAAGTCTGGCGTTGCCGGCATCCCGTCGGGGGTGCGTGAAAATCGTCCGTCCTTGTCCTCTTTCTTGACGTTAAAATCGAGATATTTCACTAAAAGGTATTCGCCGAGGTTACGGTATTCCCTGATGTAGCGGTCGGTGGCGGCGATGGTGTAGTCGTTGAGTATCTCAGCGGCTTGTTGTGTGGGCAGCGACGCGATGCTCGTGCGCAGCGAGTCGGTGTCGGCAGCCAGACGGTCTTCGATACTGCCTTGGACTTTGCGGATGTCGGGGATCATCTGCGAATAGCGGTAATAGGCCTGATTGGCCACGAAGTTGTTGATCCAGAAGCTTGAGTCCCAGGAGATGTTGTAGAGGTCGCCGTTGCCTGGCTGGAATCCGTGCGGTATGCGGGTTAGGCTGCAAAATACAGGTACGTAGACGCATGTGTTTGCGTCGTCGCAACCAAACCACAGAATCCCTTTCATGGCTTCAGGATAGTTGCGGTTCATCTGAGCGACGAGAGAGAAACCAGTCTGCTGTGTGGCTATGGCGCGTTCGTGGACGTATCTGGCACCATCAACTTCAAACTCCATCGGGCGTGCGCGGTAGGGGACTTTGTACGGGCCGGCACCGATGTCGACGGTCATGTCAAAAGGAGTATTCTCGAAATGGTCGCGCATCATCCATTTCATGTCGTCGACACTCAGGGGTTTGTCGGGTTTGACCCAAAGGGGCAGTACTTCGCCTTCGCCATTGTTGACCCATGGAAGGTAACGCTCCATGCCTGACGCGAATTTGTTGTAGAAAGCCCACACTCTTGCTTCGCATCCGCGCAGCGCACCGAAGTCGGCGGGGGCGTAGGCTTTTGAAAAGCTGAAGTCTTCGTCTTTGCCGCTGAAATAGCCTTGTTGGCGGGCGAACGATATGACATCGGGCGAATAGATGCAGTTTTCCTTGTCGTCAAGGGGGAAGCGGTGGATGCGTGAGTGGTTGGCATGTGCTGCGATGTATCCGTCGGGGACTTTCATGGCTACCCACACGGCTCCTTTGCTCTTGCCTCCCTTGCCTATCATTTCCATGATCCATGCTTCATCAGGGTCGGCTATCGTGAACGATTCACCTTCGGAGCAGTAGCCGTACTCTTTGACGAGGCTGGTCATGGTCTTGATAGCTTCGCGTGCGTTCTTAGACCGCTCGAGGGCTATATATATAAGTGAACCGTAGTCTATCAGGCCGGTGGAGTCGGACAGCTCGTGTCGTCCGCCGAATGTGCTTTCCACGATAGTAAGCCCGTGGCGGTTCATGTTGCCCACAGTAGAAAAAGTATGCGAGGGCTGGGGTATCTGTCCGATATGCCGCCCGGTGTCCCATTCGGTGACTGTGCGCATGGAGCCTTTGGCGTGGTCGGATTCCGGCGCGCTGTACAGTTCCCCATAGAGCGTGTGGCTGTCGGCTGCATACGTGGCTATGACGCTGCCGTCGGTCGTGGCCCCTCTGGTGGCAATGAGACTTGTGCAAGCAAGAGCGGATACAACGCCCCCTGTGGCTATGGCTGTCAAAGCTGTCAAAAATCGTGTGTGTTTATTCATCGTAGTGGTTATAGAAGTGTTGTGGTATGGGCCTGTTGCCGTGGCCTTATTATTGTGCAAAATTACGAAAAGAATCGTATTTTTGCAGTGCAATGCCCCGTTATTTAAACTATCACCCGCAGACAATTATGGAAATAATATCAGCAGTCAGTTCTCGTATCAGATATTGCGTTGTGTTGACGGCAGTAGTGATGTGTGCCGCAGTGCCTGCATCGCCACAGGTCGCCTCTACGCCTATGGTCAGGTGGGGAGATGAACAAGCGGATACCATCAAGCTTGCATCCGTCTGCAAAACACTGTACGAGTCAGGTGAAAAAGACAGAAACCGGCTAACGCTGCTTGCTGCGCGGCAATTTATAGGTGTACCGTATGTGGCCGGTACGCTTGAATCTCCCACTGAGATGCTTGCAGTCAGTACTTCCGGGCTTGATTGCACAACGCTTGTAGAACTGAGCATGGCATTGGCGAAATCTGTGGCTGACGGTGGGGATAGCTGGCGCGACGCTCTCTACAACCTCCAGGACATACGTTATCGCGGCGGTGTCGTAGACGGCTATGCGTCGAGGCTCCACTACATCTCCGACTGGATTACTGACAATACCTACCGCCGTAATATACGTGAAGTCACGTCGGATGCCCCACGTGCCAAGGCGCAGGTCGCTTCTGTCAATTTCATGACCGCGCACCGTGACAAGTACCCTCCGCTTGCCGATCAGGCTACGTATGACAAAATCAGAGATATGGAGCGGCGTTTGCATCGGGTCAAAAGCTATTATATCCCGAAGGCCGCAGTCTCATCACGTGAAGTCAGGGATTTTATCGTAGAGGGCGATGTCGTGTTCATCACCACTTCCATTGAGGGGTTAGATGTGTCACATGCCGGTGTCATATTCAAGGACGAAATGGGGGTGCCGCATCTGCTCCATGCTTCCACCACAGCCGGAAAAGTCATCGAGGACTCGCTTTCTCTCGCCGATTATCTCGCCCGTCAGAAGAAATCCACCGGCATACGCATAGTGCGTCTGAGGTAAGCTCTGAAGTAGGCCGACGGATTTTGAGGTTAAATTATTGTTACTCATCTAAAAAAATGCTACTTTTGCATGTACCTTATACTCTGAAGTCGTAGAGACTTAGGGGCAAATAGAATATCTATCTGTATAAATATCAACCTTTTATTTCATACAATATACGTAACCTTATGGATATTTCACACATCGAGCACATCGGTATCGCTGTGCCCAGCCTTGACGAGGCTATCCCGTTTTACGAGAACATGCTCGGCCTTAAATGTACAGCCATAGAAGAAGTCGCCGACCAGAAAGTCAAGACCGCCTTTTTCAAGGTCGGACAGACCAAGATAGAGCTTCTTGAGGGAACTTCGCCCGAAAGCGCGATTTCCAAGTTCATAGCCAATAACGGAGGCCGGGGCGGCATCCAGCATGTGGCATTTGCCATTGAGGATGGCGTGGCCAACGCACTTGCCGAAGTAGAGGAGAAGGGTTGCCGTCTGATCGACAAAGCTCCTCGCAAGGGCGCTGAAGGGCTCAACATCGCATTTTTGCATCCCAAATCCACTTGCGGCACACTTATAGAGCTTTGTGAAGACCCTAACAAGAAGTAAATCAAACCACACCACTTTACCACACATCACTCTGAAATGAGCAACCAGTTAGAAAAAGTAAAAGAGCTTATCGCTCTCCGCGCCGAGGCCCGTCTCGGCGGAGGCGAGAAAGCTATCCAGAAGCAGCACGACAAAGGCAAATATACAGCACGCGAGCGCATCGCCCAGCTGCTTGACGAGGGTTCGTTTGAAGAAATAGACATGTTTGTGCGCCACCGTTGCACGAACTTCGGTCAGGAGAAGAAAAGCTATCTCGGTGACGGAGTCGTGACGGGCTACGGCACTATCGAGGGTCGACTCGTATATGTTTTCGCGCAGGATTTCACCGTGTTCGGCGGTTCTCTGAGCGAGACCATGGCTCTCAAGATATGCAAAATCATGGATATGGCCATGAAGATGGGTGCTCCTGTCATCGGTCTTAACGACTCGGGCGGTGCACGTATCCAGGAGGGCATCAACGCGCTTGCAGGTTATGCGGAGATATTCCAGCGCAATATCATGGCATCGGGTGTGATACCCCAGATTTCAGGCATCCTTGGCCCTTGCGCCGGCGGTGCTGTGTATTCTCCTGCTTTGACCGACTTCACTATCATGACCAAAGGCATCAGTTACATGTTCCTGACAGGTCCGAAGGTCGTCAAGACTGTGACCGGCGAGGATGTGACCCAGGAGGCTCTTGGCGGTGCGGAAGTCCATGCATGTAAGAGCGGCGTGGCGCATTTCGCGGCCGAAGATGGCGAGGAAACCCTCAAAATCATCCGCAAGCTCTTCAGCTACATCCCGCAGAACAATCTTGAAGAGCCGCCTCTGGTCGAATGTACCGACCCGATAGACCGTTTGGAAGACTCTCTCAATGAGATTGTACCTGATTCGGCAACACGTCCTTATGACATGTACGAAGTTATCGGAGCTATCGTAGATAATGGCGAGTTCCTTGAAGTACAATCTGGTTATGCCAAAAACATCATCATCGGTTTCGCCCGTTTCAATGGCCAGTCTGTAGGTATCGTGGCCAACCAGCCCAAGTTCCTTGCAGGTGTGCTTGACTGCAATGCTTCGCGCAAGGCTGCTCGTTTCGTGCGTTTCTGCGATGCATTCAATATTCCTTTGGTCTCTTTGGTCGACGTGCCGGGCTTCCTTCCGGGTACAGGACAGGAGTACAATGCGGTTATCCTTCATGGAGCCAAGCTGCTCTACGCTTACGGAGAGGCTACAGTGCCCAAAGTGACAGTGACCCTGCGTAAGAGCTACGGTGGCAGCCATATCGTGATGAGCTGTAAGCAACTCCGAGGCGATATGAATTATGCCTGGCCTACGGCTGAAATCGCAGTCATGGGCGGTGCAGGTGCCGTAGAAGTCCTCTATGCCCGTGAGGCCAAGGAGAGCGACGACCCCCAGAAGGTTCTTGCAGAGAAAGAAGCTGAGTACAACAAACTGTTCTGCAATCCTTATAATGCAGCCAAGTACGGCTATATAGATGATGTCATCGAGCCGCGCAATACCCGCTTCCGTATCATCCGTGCCCTCCAGCAGCTTGCTACCAAAAAGGTGGTCAACCCCGCCAAGAAACACGGCAACATACCCCTCTAACATTCATATCCACATATATCCCGTTATTCAGTATGAAACAACGACTAATGCTCCTTGCCATCGCTGTGTCGGTGTGCGTCGGCGCAGTCTCTGCACAGGGACGACGTGGTCTGCGCATCAATGAGGTCATGGTCAAGAATGAGTCAAGCGTCATAGATGATTTCGGACGGCGTTCGGCTTGGATAGAGCTCTTCAACTCCACTTTCGGACCGTTGGAGATTTCAAGCGTATATCTGACCAACGAGCGTAACAATCCCACCATGTATCCGGTACCTTTAGGAGATGTCAATACACGCATCCCAAAGCGCCAGCACGTCATATTCTGGGCCGATGGAATGGCGAATGACGGCACATTCCACACTAATTTCGTGCTCATTCCCGGTGTTGACAACTGGATTGGCCTCTATGATGCCGATGGAAAAACGCTTATAGATGAAGTGACCGTTCCGGCTACTCTGCCATTTGATGCTTCTTATGCGCGTAAGTCCGACGGAGAGGGTGGAGTCGGTGATGCTTCAGCTTGGGAGGTGCGTGACGGCAGCACGTCATCGCTTTACATCACTCCCAGCAGCAACAATATCATCAAGGATTCCAACTATAAGGTAGATACTTTCAGGAAACTTGATGCGTCAGGCGGAGGCATGACTATAATGGCCATGAGTATTGTGTTTTTGGCTCTGATAGTCCTGTGCGTCTGCTTCTATGTTATCAACAAGATTTCGGCTGCCATATCTAAGAGCAATAAGGCGAAGACTGTAGGTCTCAATCTCAAGGAACTTGCCCGTGACGAACATCCCGACCATGATACAGGAGAGGAGATTGCTGCCATAGCCATGGCTCTTCACGAGCATCTTGATGCGCATGACCGCGAGAACACTGTCCTCACTATCAACAAGGTGAAGCGTGCTTACTCGCCATGGAGTTCGAAGATTTACACACTCCGCGAAACACCCAACGTTAACCGTTGAAATTGTTAGTATTAATAACCTGATAATCAATAGTTTTCGATGAAAGAATACAAATATAAAATCAACGGCAACACTTACAAGGTGTCAGTCGGAGATATTGATAACAACCTTGCCGAGGTGATGGTCAACGGCACCCCTTACCGTGTAGAAATCGAGGCTCAGAAGAAGCCTGTAACCGTCATAAATGCGCCGCGTCCCACTGCTGCACCGCGTACCCAGTCGGGCGAGAAGGTCATATCAAAGCCTTCTGCCGCAGCCGGCACCTACCCAGTGGCAGCCCCGCTTCCCGGCACTGTGCTTAACATAGTCAAGAAAGTCGGCGACGAGGTGAAAGCCGCTGATACAGTCCTTATCCTTGAGGCTATGAAGATGGAAAATTCCATCCATGCAGGCCGTGACGGCAAGATAGCATCCATCAATGTCAATGCCGGCGATTCCGTGCTTGAAGGCACAGTGCTATTTGTCATTGCATGATGTCACTGATATATACTTTACATAACAGATTCATTTGCAAGTAAATTAAAGATATGTCATTCAGTGAATTTTTAATGGACAACCTCCAGCAGTTCTGGCATCTGACTGGCTTCTACAATGCCACGTGGGAGCATTTCGTGATGCTTGCTGTAGGTCTCTTCTTCATATGGCTTGCCATCAAGAAGGACTTTGAGCCGATGCTGCTGGTGCCTATCGGATTCGGTATGCTGATAGGTAATATTCCGTTTAACGGAGAGGCAGGGTTAGAGATTGGCATTTACGAGCAGGGTTCGGTGCTCAACATCCTCTACAATGGCGTGAGTGCGGGCTGGTACCCACCTCTGATTTTCCTTGGTATCGGCGCGATGACTGATTTTACGGCCTTGATAGCCAATCCTAAGCTGATGTTGGTGGGTGCAGCTGCCCAGTTCGGTATTTTCGGTGCTTATATGGTGGCTCTGCTTCTCGGTTTCGCTCCCGACCAGGCTGGTGCGATTGCTATCATCGGCGGTGCCGACGGTCCTACGGCTATCTTCCTTTCGTCAAAGCTCGCTCCTAATCTTATGGGTGCTATCGCGGTGTCAGCCTACTCTTACATGGCTCTCGTGCCGGTGATTCAGCCGCCGATTATGAGGCTTCTCACCACTAAGCATGAACGTCTTATCAAGATGAAACCTGCACGTGCGGTGTCGCAGAACGAAAAGATTATATTCCCCATAGTGGGCTTGTTGCTTACCTGTTTCGTAGTGCCTTCGGGTATTCCTCTGCTCGGTATGCTGTTCTTCGGCAACCTGCTGCGTGAGTGTGGTGTTACAACCCGTTTGGCCAAGACGGCAAGCAATGCCTTGACCGATATTGTCACTATACTTTTAGGTATGACTGTGGGCGCGTCTACTCAGGCTTCTGAGTTCCTGACCACTCAGACTATCGGCATCTTCGCCCTCGGATTCATGGCATTTATCATTGCCTCGGCATCTGGTGTGCTGTTTGTCAAACTGTTTAATCTGGTATTGCCTAAAGCCAAGAAAATCAATCCGCTTATCGGCAATGCCGGTGTATCGGCTGTGCCGATGTCGGCACGCATATCCAATAATCTCGGATTGCAGTATGACCCGTCAAACTACCTGCTGATGCATGCTATGGGGCCTAATGTGGCCGGTGTCATCGGTTCGGCAGTTGCCGCAGGTGTGCTTCTCGGTTTCCTTGCCTGATGGCATACAGCCGATATAGTTAGATATTATCCGTCGGAAGGTGTCGCCCGTATGGTTCGGTAAGCTTTCCGGCGGATTTTTATTTGATTCGTTATTAGAAGTCCGGGAATCACATGGCATGAGCATTTGGCCTGATGAAGCGATCAGCCATGTGGACTTTATGGAATTTTTAGGTACTTTGTTAGAACCTTATCGCCGTTTGAGCGTTATAAAATGTGAAAGGGTGTTTCAGTGACTGCATTATTCACATCTCTTATCATAGACCTGAGCAGACTTGTAAATCGCATTTATCCAGTAACTTGATGATAACAAAAGAAGTAATTGACAACATATACAAGCAGTGTAAGTCACGACCGTCGAGTCCTGATACGTTGGATTTGAAACTGTTGTTTCAATATGCCATAGTCAACCACTCCATATTTGTCGATGACAGCAATCTGGTCATCGACAGTGTGAGTCCTGACAGCCCTTTCCATTCGATACCGCTGGACAATATCCATGATATATTGGAATTTGAAAATGCAATAGCCGTGGTGCTTCACTCGTCTATCATCTTCCTCAGCAAGCATGACGATGCCGTACATGTACACCTTCGTATGCAGAAACCATCGTTGCTCGACCGTGCTAAAGACAAGATGCGCCGTCACTGAGATTAAGTAGCATCTTTAGACCTCTCGTTACTCATTCACACATTGATATATCCCATTCATGAGAGACATGATATATAACCGGACTTTGCGTCTGATAGGGCGCAAGGCTTTTACGCGGCTCGGCGATGCCAAGGTCATAATCTTTGGCATCGGAGGTGTTGGAAGCTGGACTGCCGAGGCTCTTGCCCGTTCAGGTGTCTCGCATATTACACTTGTCGATGCCGACAGGGTGACAGTCAGCAATATCAATAGGCAGCTTCCTGCTCTGATGGCCACAGTCAACAATGCCAAAGTCGAGATAATGGGGCAGAGGATACTTGACATGGATTCGCGTATAGAAGTGAAATGTATGGTGATGCGCTATGGCGCTGATACGGCTTCGCGGTTTGATTTCAATAACTATGATTACGTGATCGACTGCATAGATTCTCTTGCCGACAAGGCGTTGCTTATCAATAATGCCACCCGCTCTACGGCCACGCTTTACTCATCGATGGGAGCAGCATTGAAGCTGGATCCGTCGCGTATCAAAGTTGCCGATTTGTACAAGGTGCAGGGCTGCAGGCTTGCTGCTGCTTTGCGCCGTAAATTCAAGCAGATAGGGGAGTATCCTGCCCACAAGTTCAAATGTGTTTATTCTGACGAGGTCGTGCCTAACCATGATGACGCCCCCGAGGACGCTACTGGAGGGATGACATTCGGCAAGGTGGCAATCAATGGAGCTATGTGCCATATTACCGGCATTTTCGGATTGACGCTTGCGTCGCTTGTCATCAATGACGTTATCGCCAGAAGCTGTCAAGAGAATGAGCTAGATGTTGATGAAGATGACGAATAGCGATGAAGAATCGTGCGATAAACGTATTTTTCGTGTCTTTTTGTTGGGAAAACGGGATAAAAGCGTTAAATTTGCACACGATTTGACGCTATGTTGAATCAAAATGTATAGATAACTGCCAATAAAGCCAACTAATGTCACTTATCATCCCACGTAAATACAAACAGAAACTTCTTGCAGAGACCACCGAGGTGGCCATCAAATCAATCAAAGATGCCTTTCAAACCAAGCTTGCTGAAGCATTGAATCTGAGGCGTGTGACAGCTCCGTTGTTTGTGCTTTCGGGCACAGGCCTTAATGACAATCTCAACGGCGTGGAGCAGCCTGTATCGTTCAATATAGCGTGTATGGGCGGACGCAGGGCAGAGGTGGTGCACTCGTTGGCAAAATGGAAGCGGACCAAGCTTGCAGCATATGATATAGCTCCGGGCTATGGCCTTTATACTGACATGAATGCCATACGCACCAGCGAAGACCTCGACAATCTGCACTCCCTGTATGTGGACCAATGGGACTGGGAGCAGACCATACGGCCGGAGGATCGCAACCTCGATTATCTAAAGACCACAGTAAAGAAGATATACGATGCGGTGCGTGAGGTAGAGATGATGATTTATCGCCAATTCCCCCACATCACGCCTCAACTCCCTGAGAATATAAAATTCATACACTCCGAAGAACTTCTGCGTGAATATCCAAATCTCAGCTATAAGGACCGCGAGACTGAGGCTGCGCGCAAATACGGAGCGATATTCCTTATAGGCATAGGTGGTGACTTATCGTCTGGCGAGCCGCATGACGGACGTTCACCTGACTATGATGACTGGATTACTCCCAACAGCGATGGTTATATCGGCCTCAACGGTGACTTGATATTATGGAATCCTGTCCTGGAAACCGGCTTCGAATTGTCGTCGATGGGTATACGTGTCGACAGCGATTCGCTCAAGAAGCAGCTTGCCATACGTGGTGCCGAGGATCGTCTGAGCCTGAATTTCCACAAGTCTCTCGTAAATGGCGAGTTGCCGGCATCCATGGGCGGAGGCATAGGCCAAAGCCGCCTTTGTATGTTCCTGTTGCAAAAAGCGCATATCGGGGAAGTCCAGGCATCGATATGGCCTGAGGAACAGATTAAGGTATGCAAGGATGCCGGGATAGAGCTGATCTGAAATGAGCAGATGAGTATTATTATGAGCATTCGCTAAAGAAGCTTCTTAAAATATCTCAATCGCAGTTATCGTTGGTGAATAAACGTTAACTGCGATTGTTTTTTGTTTAATCGGTGCATTATGAAGGGTATTTTGTAGCTAAATTTGTCATAATGTCGTCTCGGATTGTGGCGACATGACGGATATTTTGTATGGATAATATACTGACGCATCTGGCGCAGACACAGGCTGCAAAATACGCAGACCGCAGGGCTCTCGGATATTATACTGCTGCTCATGGGCTTTATGAGCCTATGGGGTGGACGGAGATTGCCGAAACCGTCAATATGCTGGCGGCCGGGATGCTGCGTCTTAATGTCGGGGTGCAGGAGTGTATAGCCGTGTTTTCGGAGAATATGCGTGAAGCTGTCATGACTGACCTTGCCGCGTATCTCATACGGGCCGTGCCCGTGTCGATATATGCGACCAGCAGTCATCAGCAGGTCAAGTATATTATAGATGACGCCAAAGCGTCGGTGCTGTTTGTAGGTGACGAAGCGCAGTATCGGATTGCTCTGCGCATTGCCGACGAATGTAAAAGCGTCCGCCAGATAGTCAGATACGGCGACATCGCGAAAAGCCGGCATGATGCATGTTCGATATCGTTTGAAGAGCTTGTATCTATAGGTAGTGAAGCCGGTGCGGCTATTACAGGCGAGGTCGAAGTGCGTAGCCGTACAGCCTCTGCCGACGATATAGCCACCTTGATATATACTTCCGGCACTACCGGCGAACCCAAAGGTGCCATATTGCCCCATTCATGTTTCAATGCGGCATTGTCTATCCACAAGGAGCGTCTGGCCACTTTGAGCGAGGATGATACGTCGCTCTGTTTCTTGCCGTTGAGCCATATCTTTGAGAAGGCCTGGACATACTTCTGCCTTTACCGAGGCATATATGTCATCATCAACCATGACCCGAAAGAAATACAGCATGCCATCCGTCAGGTACGTCCGACGTGTATGTGCAGCGTCCCCCGGTTTTGGGAAAAAGCCTACTTGGCCATAGAGGAGCAGATACATAAGATGCCTGCGGTCAAGCGTAAGTTAGTCAGGTATGCTATCAACACAGGCCGTGTGCGCAATCTTGATTACGTTCGCCATGGTCGTAAGGTGCCTTCGCTGCTTGAAAGGCGATACAAGTTTTTTGACAAACGCATTTTCGAGCCTGTGCGCAGGGCAATAGGTATCGACCATGGAAATATCTTCCCTACGGCAGGAGCTCCGCTGGCTCCGGCGATAGTGACATTTTTCCACAGCATAGGGATTAACATAGTAGTAGGATATGGATTATCTGAGACTACTGCTACAGTGACATGCTTTCCTGACACGGGATATGTCATCGGCTCTGTAGGGACGGTCTTGCCGGAGATAGAAGTGAAAATCGGGGCTGACAATGAAATCCTTGTCAAAGGGCCTACGGTTATGCGTGGTTATCTCAACAAACCGCAAGTCACCGCTGATGCGTTTACATCCGACGGGTGGCTGCGTACTGGCGATGCCGGACATTTTGATGCCTCCGGAGCACTTGTATTGACCGACCGTCTAAAGGACATGTTCAAGACGAGCAACGGGAAATACATAGCACCTCAGATGCTTGAAAGCCGCCTTGGGCAGGACCGCTACATAGATCAGGTGGTGGTCATAGGTGACCGTCGGAAATATGTGACCGCTCTTATAATCCCTGCGTTTGATGCCCTAAAGGAGTATGCACGTCAGATGAATATATCGTATGGCAACGTTGATGAATTGGTCAAAAACGGAGCCATACGGCATATGATAGGTGAGCGCATCGAACGTCTGCAGCAGGGGCTGTCAGGATTTGAACGTATCAAGAAATTTACCCTCCTGCCAGAGGCGTTCACAATGGAACGCGGCGAGCTGACCAATACCCTCAAGATAAAACGTCCTGTCATAAATGCACGTTATGCACGTGAAATCGACAAGATGTATATATGAGATCATAATCAATTATTAATCAACAAACCACAACGTCCGGAATAATCATGATTACACCCGAACAGCTAAAAGAGACTTTTGAGCGCAAGCTGGCGCTGAGGAGGTATCTTTGACATCGACAGTAAGAAAATAGAAGTAGAGGAGGAAGAACTCCGCACACATGTGCCTGATTTCTGGGAGCACCCCAAAGAGGCCCAGGCGCAGATGAAGAAGATTAAAGACATCCAGGCCTGGATTGACGGTTACAACGAAATCGACAAGGCGACCGAGGAGCTTCAGCTCGCATGGGATTTCCTTAAGGAAGGCGTTATAGAGGAGTCCGAATTGGATACGCTCTATGCCTCGACCATCGAGAAAATCGAATCGCTCGAGCTGCGCAACATGCTCCGCCGCGAGGAGGATAAGATGGATGCCGTAATCAAAATCAACTCCGGTGCCGGAGGTACAGAGAGCCAGGACTGGGCTCAGATGCTCATGCGCATGTATCTGCGCTGGGCTGAGAAGCACGGTTACAAGACATCCATAGCAAACCTTCTCGAAGGTGACGAGGCCGGCATCAAGTCATGCACCATCAATATCGAGGGCTCGTTTGCCTACGGGTATCTCAAGAGCGAAAACGGAGTGCACCGTCTCGTCCGTGTGTCGCCTTATAATGCCCAGGGTAAGCGTATGACATCCTTTGCGAGCGTCTTCGTGACACCCCTTGTCGACGACACTATCGAAGTCAAGGTCGAACAGGCTCTCATATCGTGGGATACGTTCAGGAGCGGAGGTGCCGGTGGGCAGAACGTCAACAAGGTGGAATCGGGAGTGCGTCTGCGCTACCAGTTTACCGACCCGTACACCGGGGAGAAGGAGGAAATCCTGATTGAAAACACCGAGACACGTGACCAGCCTAAGAACAAGGAGAACGCCCTCCGTCAGTTGCGCTCTATCCTGTACGAGAAGGAGTTGCAACACCGTATGCAGGAGCAGGCCAAAATTGAGGCCGGAAAGATGAAAATCGAGTGGGGTAGCCAGATACGCAGTTATGTGTTTGATGACCGCCGTGTCAAAGACCATCGTACCAACCACCAGACGAGCGATGTCAACGGTGTCATGGACGGTGATATCGACGAGTTTATCAAGGCTTACCTGATGGAATTTGCCGGCAATGAGCCGCAATAACCTTACCTTTTGATGGATAACAGCTATCTTGACGAACTTAATGACCAGCAAAGGGCCGCGGTAGTGTATACCGACGGCCCCCAGCTCGTCATTGCCGGGGCTGGCTCAGGCAAGACGAGGGTGCTTACATACAAGATACTCCATCTGCTCGCCCATGGGGTCGAGCCGTGGCGTATACTGGCTCTGACGTTTACCAACAAGGCAGCACGCGAGATGCGTGAGCGAATCGAAGTGCTTGTCGGGCATGAAGCAGCATCGCGCCTGTGGATGGGAACGTTCCACTCCATATTTGCGCGCATACTCCGCATACATGCCGATAAGATAGGGTTCAAGAGTTCGTACACCATCTATGATACCGCCGACAGCAAGGCTCTTGTCAAGACCATCATAAAGGATATGCAGCTTGACGAGAAAGTCTATAAAGCCTCTACGGTGGCAAACGCTATCTCGTGGGCTAAAAATTCGCTCATCTCCCCCGAAGCATATGCCGCCAATGCCGAGCTGATGGCTGCCGATCGCCGCGCCCGCCGTCCGCTCATCCACGAAATCTACGCCGCTTACCGCAACCGCTGCATCGTAGCGTCGGCCATGGATTTTGACGATTTGCTGTATTACACCAACCTGCTGTTGCGCGATAATCCTGAAATCCGTAACCACTATGCCGAATTTTTCAGATATGTGCTTGTGGACGAGTATCAGGATACGAATTTCGCCCAGCACCTGATAGTGTCGCAGCTGTGCGGCGAGTGCGGACGGCTTATGGTGGTCGGCGACGATGCCCAGAGCATATACAGTTTCCGAGGAGCCAATATTGCCAATATCCTTAATCTCAACCGCACCTACAAGAATCTCAGAATATTCAAACTTGAAGAGAACTACCGTTCCACCCAGACTATCATCAATGCCGCCAATTCGCTGATTGACAAAAACGAGGGGCAGATACCCAAGAAAGTATTCTCTCGTAACGACAAGGGCGACCGCATAGAGCTCGTGCAGGCCTACAGCGATTACGAGGAGGGTTTCCTCGTGGCCAACCGCGTAGCGCAGGTCAAGCTTACGAGGCATGACAGCTACGACGACTTTGCCATACTGTACCGCACTAATTCCCAGAGCCGCATACTTGAAGAAGCGTTGCGCAAACAGAGCATCCCTTACCGCATCTATGGAGGACAGTCCTTTTATCAACGCAAGGAGGTGAAAGATGCCGTGTCGTATTTCCGCTTGACTGTCAATCCTGACGATGACGAGGCTCTGCGCCGTGTGATAAATGTGCCTGCACGTGGCATAGGCGACACTACATTGGCCAAGCTGACCAGAGCAGCTATAGACAATGGGGTGAGTCTATGGCATGTCATAACGCATCTTGACACTATAGATACTGGCCTTAACAACGGTACCCGGCGCAAGCTCCAAGGCTTCAGGGAGCTGTTGGAGAAATTTATCGACAGCCGCTCCACTGCCGATGCCGCCGCTTTGGCACAGTTGATAATATCGGAAACCGGCATGATTTCCCAGCTTCAAGGCGATCGCACCCCGGAAAGCATATCACGGATAGAGAACCTGCAAGAGCTTGTCAACGGTGCGCGTCAGTTTGTCAAGATGCACACTGAGGAAGGCAATGAAGACATAGGCATGGAATATTTTCTGAGCGAAGTCTCACTTGCCACCGACCAGGATAAAAACGATGATGACGACTCGGCAAAGGTCACTTTGATGACAGTCCATGCCGCCAAGGGTCTGGAATTTGCCAATGTGTTTATCGTCGGTGTCGAGGAGGATTTGTTTCCCAATTCCATGAGTGCGGCCAATGCCGAGGAGATAGAGGAGGAGAGGCGGTTGCTCTATGTGGCTATTACGCGGGCCAAGCGTTTCTGTATGATTAGCTATGCGAGCAGTCGATTCCGCAACGGTATGACTGCCATGTGCAGTCCGTCGAGGTTCATACGCGACATAGACCCTCGTTACCTCAAGCCCGTTACCGGGACGAGTGTTACCGGGCGCACGATGTTCAACCCTGTGGAACGCTACCGCGATTCGTACCATTCATCTGTCGGTAAACCTGGAGGGATGGCAGCGTCCAAGAGGGTAGGCGGCGGCTCGGTGCCGCTCAGCAACTATCATGGCAATGTCACGCCGGGAGGCTTTTCACGGACTGTCACGTCTCAATCGTCCAATGGCAGTGCATCGTCGGCAGGTGGAGCATCGTTGCATGACTCTTCGGAACTGGCAGTCGGTATGGCGATAGAGCATCAGATATTCGGGCGCGGCATCATAGAGGAGATTGATCGCAGCCAGCCTGATCACCGCATAAGGGTAACATTTGACAATACCGGCCAGAAAGTGCTTATGCTAAAATTCGCAAGATTTAAAATCGTCTAAAAGCAGATACTTAACCCCTTAACCCCATAATCCTACTGTTATGGTCTATAGCAGCGAATCGGAAATATCTACTCCTTTTTATATAGTCTATGAGTCGCGTATGCGGCGCAACCTGTCGTTGATTTCCCATGTGGCTGAGGCATCAGGCGCAAAGATTATCATGGCATTCAAGGCCAATGCTATGTGGAAGACATTTCCCGTCGTCAGAGAATATTGCCGGGATTTTACGGCCAGTTCGCTCAACGAACTGCGTCTTGGGTGTGACGAGTTGGGAGGCGAAGCTCACAGTTATTGCCCAGCATATACTGACGACACCATAGGCGAGTATCTGCAGCGTTCGACGCATATAACATTCAATTCATTGTACCAGTTTGACCGATTCAAAGAGCTTGTCGCTCAGTCAAACGCATCTCCTGGATTGCGTGTCAATCCGCAATGTTCGGTCATAGAGACCGACATATATAATCCTGCACTGCCGGGTAGCCGTTTCGGAGTCACGGCAGAAGTATTGCGTCAGGCCGGCGGCTTGCCAGCGGGTATCGAGGGTATGCATTTCCACGCTTTGTGCGAGAGCTCGAGCTATGACCTTGAAAAGGTGCTTGAAGCCTTTGAGGCAGACTTCGGCGAGTGGATCGACGAGGTCAAGTGGGTCAACATGGGCGGAGGGCATCTGATGACACGCGAGGGCTATGATACTGCTCATCTTATAGAGGTAATACGTAGCTTCAGGGAGCGTCATCCTGGTATCCATGTCATCCTTGAGCCGGGTAGCGCATTCATGTGGCGTACAGGCGACCTGCTGACATCGGTGGTAGATATCGTTGATAATCAGGGCATCAAGACGGCTATAATCGATGCTTCGTTTGCATGTCACATGCCCGACTGCCTGGAAATGCCGTATAAGCCGGCCATAACCGGGAGCATGCCTGTCGAAGTCTCGCTTCCGACGTACCGTCTCGGCGGCAATTCATGCCTGAGCGGGGATTATATGGGCGATTGGAGCTTCGCCCGTCCGTTGCGTATCGGCGACCGTCTGCGGCTTGAGGATATGAACCATTATACTACGGTAAAGACCAACATGTTCAATGGCATACAGCATCCGTCTATGATATTTTGTGATGCCGATGGCCGCTGCCACGAATTGCGCCGCTTTACCTACGAGGATTACCGCTCCCGCATGGACTGATTGATGGCGATGCATCCGAGAAATTCACTTCGGCCTGCATCGCTTACATCCGATGACATTTACAGGACTCCTTCCAATTCCAGCATAAAGCGTTTAGCTTCCAGTCCGCCTCCATAGCCAGTCAGAGAGCGGTCGCTGCCGATGACACGGTGGCAGGGCGCGAATATCGAGATCGAATTGGCACCGTTGGCGTTGGCAACTGCGCGGACGGCTTTGGGCAGCCCGATTTGTCGGGCCATTTCTCCGTATGAAATCGTCTTTCCGAACGGTATTGTCAGCAAGAAGTTCCATACTGTTTTCTGGAACTCCGTGCCCACGAACAGCAAGGGTACATCAAACATTCTGCGTTTTCTGGCAAAGAACTCGTTAAGCTGCTGTTCTGCCTTTTCGATAACCTCCGAAGACCCTTCTTCGAATTCGGCGTTTAGGATTCGCTTCAGCCGCCGGTCCACGTGGTCACGGTGCTTTTCTACCTGCCAGTCGCAGAGGCAGAGTTTGTCGTCAATTGAGCCGAGCATCAACACTCCGCATGGCGATTCATATCGCTTTATCTTAATGATGTTTTTCTTTTCCATAACTTGTTTTCGTCCATCGTTTATTTGTTTAAGAGCATAATCTTTTAGTCCTTCCACCGCTCCGGCCGATACCGCCCAAAGATAGATACAGGCAACGCTGCCGTAGGGCGAATAGCGACGGCGGTATTTCTCAAACAAGGCACGTGTAATCTTGCGGTGATGATACACCATTCTCAAACCACGCTGCACTGCCAGACCGCCGAAACTTAAAATGTCGGGACGTTGCAGCGAATGAAGCATCAGCATTTCTGCGGTCCATACACCGATGCCGTCTAATTCCGACAACTTGGCGCATACCTCATTATCGTCCATCGCAGATAGCGCTTGGATATCAAATTCGCCAGATGCGATTTTCCGTGCTGCCGCCTGTATGTAATCCACCTTTTTGAACGTGATACCGAACGCTTGCAATTCTTTGGGCGAAAGGCTGAGGATTTTTTCAGGAGTGACCTCTCCAAGCGCATCAACCATTTTGCGCCATATCGTTTCGTGTGCCTTGGTTGAAATCTGCTGTCCTACGATGGAGTGAACGAGGGCGGCGAAAAGGTCCGGAATCACCCGTCGTTTCACCATGCCTACCTTGTCGATAACATCGGCAAGCTGCTTGTCCTTTCCTTTCAGATAGGCGATTTCTTGCTCTCCGTATCGGAAATACTGTTCCATGCGCTATTTTACCCCAAGATATTCGTTGGAATCAGAAGGTGCTTCATCACGTTGGCTGTCGGTATATTCACGCACGATTTCGCCAACGGATATACGATAATTGTCAAAAAGTTTATAATGTCCGGCATTCTGGCTTTGGCGATGGCTTGTGTGGTTGCGCCATCCAGCTGCCGCTTCTTCGCTCTCCCAAAATGATAGCGAAAGGAATTTGCCTTCGTTGTTCACACTGGCGAAACGTTCCACGCTGATGAAGCCTGGCATTTGCTGCAATTCTTCCTTCAAGGCTGCACCCATTCTGAAATAATCATCCTTTCCGTCTGCAGTAGGGGTTACTTCGAAAATAACCACTGTTTTCCTTTGAGCCTTTTGGCTTTCGTCGGTTCTGTTATCGGTCATATTCAGTTGTTTATGTTATAGCGCAAAGTTATAATTTTTCGTTCATTATGTCAAGTCAGAGATTGCTGTGAAGGCTTGTGTCTGAATGGTGTTAATACATTTGTTGCTATTTATATGTGCATTAATTTTTACGACTTACTTATTTTCCGTAAATTTGCGATACATCTAACATCTGGTCAGACTATACGAAAGTTTGACTGATTATTGTCCCATTTCCTTGTCTTGAAGCTGTATCGATTTGAATATCAGTGTGTTGACGAAAGTGGGATGAACCATAGGATTGCATATAGGCAATATCGTCCATAAAATCGGGCTATAGTAAAGAGCGCACCGTCGTGACAAAGGAAGAGAAACAAAATCCATCTATATCAGACGACTGCGACAATACCTGTCGATGGTATGTCATGAGGGCATACAAATCGGAGAAAAAAGCAGAGGATCAGTTGATGCAGCTCGGCTACACTGTTTTCGTGCCTAAGAAATGGTCGGTCAGAGCTTACCATGGCCGTAAAGGCAAATATCTTGTACCGGCTATTCCGAGTATGGTTTTCATCTATGCTACAAAAGCCAGTCTGCTTCAAGCCAAGCAGCGTGTAGAGAAGTTGCAGTTTATAATGTCGGCATCATCAGGGGGGCGTCAGCCTTTGGTGGTGTCGGAGCGTGATATGAATGACTTTATAAAAGTTGCCTCGCGGGCTGTCGATGACGAAAACATAACATATTTTACACCTGACGAGCTCAATATCACATGTGGACGCAGGGTCATGATCCTCGGAGGACCGTTTGACGGCGTGACAGGTGTGTTTCAGCGGATCAAGGGTCATCGTAACCGCCGCCTTGTGGTCACGATACCGTCGATAGGGAGCGTGACCGCCGAAGTCGCGCCCGACCTTGTGCAGCTCCTTTGACGATACAGTTTTACAGCGTTACCGTAAGGATTACAGGATGAAGCGCGAATCGCGTGTAGAAAAATCGCTCAAAAATGCCAAAGTCAACATGCTTTGCTATTTCGCATCGCTGTTGACGGCATTCTTTACACGCAGGATATTCATCGACTATCTCGGTCTGGAATTCATGGGGCTGAACGGCACTGTGGGCAGTGTGCTCGGATTCCTCAATCTGGCGGAGCTCGGTATCGGTACGGCGATTTCGTTTCTGCTTTTCAAACCCGTATTTGACGGAGATGAAACGAAAATCAACGAGTTGATATCCGTAATGGGATATCTGTATCGTTGGATAGGCATTTTCATATACGGTGCGGCCATAATCGTCTCGTTATTCCTACCTCTGATATTTTCCGACACCCCATTTTCCATGGGGGTGGTGTATGCCTCGTTTTACCTGTATCTGTCAGGCTCAATGTTAGGCTATTTCTTCAATTACAAGATGGTATTGTTGAGCGCCGACCAACGTAACTACGTCGTCACGGGATATTTCCAGTTGACTATGACTCTGAAGCTCTTTGTGCAGATGGGTTTTGCTATATTGTGGTCGAATTTTTACCTGTTTTTGGCTATAGAATTTGGCTCGGCGATCGTCAATACTATCCTTATCCAGTGGAAACTGCGTAAGACTTATCCGTGGCTCAAGAGCGAACTGAAAGAGGGGCGGCGGTTGCTGAAAAAATATCCTGAAGTGACCACGAAAATAAAGCAGGTCGTGGTGCATAAACTCGGGATGTTTGTCAAAGGGCAGTCGCAGCCGATGTTGATTTATGCTTTCGCTTCTCTGTCGAGCGTGGCCCTTTATGCTAATTACACTATAATTACGAGCCGTGTGCAGAATCTTTTCAACGGTATTCTTGACAGTGCCGGAGGAAGCGTGGGCAATCTTGTCGCAGAGGGTGACAAGAAAAAAATAATCGATATTTTTGCCCAGCTATTCACATCACGCCTGTTTGTGGTTGGTAATCTGGCATTCTGTTTCTGGTATTTGCTGTCGCCCTTTGTCGATATATGGCTCGGTCCGGAGTGTATCGTGTCGCCTACGGTGGTGCTTATTATCGTCATCGGATATACTCTCAATGTGATGCGAGGCCCCACAGATTATTTCATCAATGCTTATGGATTGTTTTCCGATGTCTGGGCTCCTATAGCCGAGTCGGCAATATCGATTACTGTGGCTATCCTCTGTGGCATGAAATGGGGGTTGCCGGGGGTTCTGATGGGTGACTTGACAGCGTCCGTATTGATTATCTACGTGTGGAAGACATATTTCCTGTTTACTCGTGGTTTTAAAATCAACCCTCTGAAATACTGGGTGTTGTGGGTCAAAGGATTGTGGCCTATGGTTGTAGGTGCCGTAGTCGCATATTTAGTCGCCGATTATTTCACACAAATGATAAGCTTTGACAATAAATGGTTTATCTTCATTGTGAGGGCGGCGATATTCACCGTGTGTATCTTCGGAGTCTCGACTCCTATCCAATGGGCTGTATCGCTCGATTTCAGGGTGTTTTTCCGTAGGCTGATGAAGTCTGTATTCAAAAAGAAGGCAGTGCCGGACATGCATCCATAACCAATGAAAGTATCCGTTATCATCCCTGCATATAATACTGCCGATATGCTTTCTGCGTGTCTTGACAGCGTCATCTCGCAGAGTATGACGGACTGGGAATGTATAGTCGTCAATGACGGCTCATCGGACAACACGGCGGAAGTACTTGAACGTTATTCGGCGCAGGACAACAGGATTAAAGTCATCACTCAGGATAATGCCGGAGTAAGCGCTGCACGCAACCGAGGTTTAGACGAAGCAACGGGCGAATTTGTCACGTTTATAGACAGCGACGACTATATAGACAGCGGTTATTTTGAGCAAGCTCTGTCTGTGATTTACAGGACAGATGCGTCAATGCTGATTTCAGGGTATGTGGAGGAACGTAAAAGCGCATCGGGCGATGTAATATCCCGATTCAGCTCCCGTATGCCTCACTCTTATATCCCTGATGCAGAGGATACATATATATTGAGACGCAATCAGTGTGCGGCATTGCTTTTTGACACATCCGCGTCGTATTGGGGATACATCCGAAACTGGTTCAGGCTGGCGGCAATCAAAAAAAGCGGATTACGTTTTGATAGTAGTTTGAAGTATAATGAGGACAGGTCTTTTACCCTTCATTATCTCGCTGCCGGGCCGCATGACGCAGTAAATACGGTGTTCAATCGCCCTAACTACCATTACGTTTTGCGCAGCGGTTCGGCCATGAATCAAGGATTTAACCCCAACCACCTGATAGAACTTGAGGCATTCAAGAATCTATGCAAGCTCGAACGGAAATTTTTCCGTGACCGCCGGCTTAACATCGCTATCCGACATGCCGGATTGGTCCGTAAGTTTTATTTGACAGGGCTTGCCATGAGGATGGGGCGTTACGACTCTGCGGTAGCTGAAAAAATGGAGCGTATCGAAAGGGACATGCTCAGTTTGCGAGACTTCCTGCCTCCGTATGCCTCGTGTAGCCGCGTGATGATGAAACGCTGGCTTCAAAATAAAAAACATAGACTGTCACATATCTTTAAGAAATGATGAGACGTGTAGCGGTCGATTTTACGTGGTATTTTGACAAAGCTGTCCATGCCGGTCCGAAAGCCCGCAAGGACGTGACACGCACACTCAAATCGGAGGGGTATGAAACGGTAACGTTATTCTATCCGTCGTCTAAGAACCCTAAAAGTGCATCGCGCAAAAGAGCTGCAATGCTTATGAGGCTTTATTTCACTAAACTGATTGGAGCCAAAGAGGTGATTTTCCAATACCCGTCCATGCTGCCGGTATGGTATCTCAGATTCCTGAAATACCAGGGGATAAAAGTCATACTGCTTATTCACGACTTGGATCGTCTTCGTCAAGGACATCAGGATCTGAGCCGTCTTGAAAGGAATACGTTCAATGCCGCCAGCGGCCTTATCGTACATACTCCCTCCATGGCTGACTATCTCCAATCGCAGGGAATCAAAGCACCGCAGCAGATACTTTACCTGTTTGATTACTATACAGATACCGACTCGTTTAGGCAGCCGGAAAATATCGGCAGCATAGTGTTTTGCGGCAATCTTGGCAAGAGCGGATTCCTGTCGGTTTTTGATGAGCAGAACTGGAATCTACCCACATATCTTTATGGCGTAGGAGCTAAAAAGCAATATGGCAACCCTGACGTGCATTATATGGGCGTATTCCAGGCCGATGATCCTTCGGATATCGAAGGAGCGTGGGGGTTGGTGTGGGACGGCCCGGATGCCGACACGTGCAGCACATCGCCCATAGGACGTTATCTCTCGTATAACACGAGCCATAAAATATCGCTCTATCTCGCCACAGGCAAGCCCGTAATCATCTGGTCAGGATGTGCCCTCGCCCAATGGATAGTGGACCGAGGCCTCGGCATAGCCATAGATTCCCTGCATGAGATTGCCGGAAAATTGAAAGATATTAGCCAGGCAGAATATTCAAGTTATGCGGTGCGTGTGTCTGGTATTCAGCGTGAATTGTTGTCAGGCGATTTCTTAAAGCAGATATTGACGCCATGCCGTTGTTAAAGTGTATCAATTTCTATAGCTGCGGCGACTCCAATAAACTGACGACATGGAGCAATGTGCCGTATCTGTTTGCCCGTGAGCTTGAAAAGAGAGGCTATAAGCTCAATCGCATCAATATAGAGCCTTGTCCGATCCTTAACAGATGGTATAACCGCATCTCTTATCTGGTGTTTCAACGGATATTAAAGAAAGATGCATGTCCTGTATTTGCACGTTCGTGGATGCACAGGGCTATTATACACAGCAAACTACGTAAGATAGCCAGACGGACAGACTCAGATTCATGTCTGAATCTATTTCTGAGTTATCTGTTTTATAATAAATATTCCAGCCGACCTTCTGTCCTATGGTGTGATTGGTCCGACGCGATAGTAATCCAGCGGTTAGGACGTGAAGTGAAAAAATATGAGAAGAGGCATTTGCGGCATGAATCGGCTGTAATCAAAGCTGCGGATGCTGTATTTTCAATGTTCCCGATGTGCAGGTCCAAAATGGAAGCAATGTATGACCGGGAGATTATATATCTTGGCAGAAATGTAATCAATACAGTGTATGACGGGGCAGTTGATTTGCCGCATATCATGCAAGAACGTGTGCACTCTGACTCGGTGCTATTCATAGGCAATCACCGCTACTTGTCAGGACTGCAGAAACTTATAGATGCAGTATCCGTAATCAGAGAAAAAGGATTGGCCTATCATGTGGATGTTATAGGCATGGAGCGGAGCATAATGCCCTCTGCACCCGAATGGGTGCATTTCCACGGATACCTTGATAAAGGTATCACAGCCGGCCGGCAAGAATATTACCGTCTATTATTGACAGCGAAAGTATTGGTTAATCCTACCGCTGGATGGGCCGGTTACAGCAGTATAGTAGAGGCGATGTTTTATGCCACGCCTGTAGTGCTCTATCCTTTTGATGACTTTAAAGAAGAGTTTGGAGATACAATCGATTTCGGAGCATATTGCGGTGCTGCTGACAATCTCCCGGATGTGATAACGCATGTTATTTCGGCTGCGGATTATGCACAACTGGCTCGGAATGCGCATGAAGCTGTGAAAGATTACACGTGGTCGCAATACGTCGACGCTTTTTTATCGAAATTAAGAAAACTGGATCTGATACATGACTGATCGGTCGGATGCAATGAAGCTATATTCATATCCATTGGTAAGCGTCGTTGTCGTCACGTATAATTCGGCAAGATATGTCGAGCAGACACTTGACAGTGTTCTGGCCCAGACATATCGTGGGCCGATAGAGCTGATAGTCAGTGATGACGGTAGTACGGATAACACCCTGAAAGTCTGCAATGAATGGATTGCCTTGTACGGAAACTCGTTCACAAGGGCTGAGGTGATAAAAACCCCTCATAATCTCGGAATATGCGGCAACTATAACTTCGCCCTTGCCCATATCAATGGGGAGTGGGTGAAATTCATAGCTGGAGATGATATGTTAGCTCCCGATTGTGTCGATGTATTTGTCGATGCCACCCGACAATCCGACGATAAGTTCTGGGTCTCCGGCACATTGTGTTTCAATGAGGATGGAGACATAGGCCCGCGATACCTTATGGGCGATGATTTGGATAGCGAAGACGTGGAGACACAAGCAAAAGTATTGGCGGAAAAATCACCGTCAAAACCTTTGATTGAAGGTCCTGCGATATTCGTGCATGTCGCAACATTGAGGGGTTTAGGAGGAATGGATATGTCATATCCGATGTTGGAAGACTTCCCGGCTGCTTTCAGATTTGCATTCAATGGGTATCACATAGGTATAATCAAGCGCCCATTGGTTAGATACCGTATTTATTCCGGAAGCGTGAGTCAATCCAATCCGTCGTTCATCCCCATGTACCAGATGGCAAAATGGGATGCGTTTAGGAAGGTGGCCTTGCGGGACCGTAAATATTTTAAAGCATGGCATGGGATAGTCATGAAGTCGCTTATATCGATTCCCAGGACAACCCCCTTGAACATGCTGAAGCGTTATCTGTTGATGTTGACTGATTTTTGGGCAATATTCAGCCGATTCAGATAATTTGATTGTAGACATTATGAGTAAGCCAGCTCTGAGTGCTATTATATGCAGTATCAATCCTCACGAGTTCAAGAGGATCGAGAGTAATTTAAAGGAAACAGCCGGCAGGTCGTCTGTTGAGGTACTTGGTTTTGATAATCGTGAATTGAAATGGGGAATATGTAAGGTCTACAACCATCTCGCGTCTAAGGCTCAGTCAGACAAGTTGTTGTTTATCCATGAAGATGTGATATTTAAGTCTTATGGATGGGCAGATGAAGTGTTGGAAAAACTTGATGATCCATCTACGGGTGTAATCGGATTTGCAGGCTCAACATATAAAACCCGTGCGTATTCAGGCTGGTATATCGCTTCGAAGCCTGAAGCAATGAGAGGTAATGTATTATCTAATTATAAACCCCAATCAATCCTTTCAGAAGAAAAACAAATGGCTTCTAAAAAGCCGTTTGATGAGGTAATAACCATAGACGGCTTCGCTATGTTCGTAAGGAAAAACGTTTGGTCGGCCATCAAATTCAACGAGGAAGCATTGCCGGGTTTTCATGGGTACGATATAGATTTCTCGGTTTCCACAACGCATATGGGTTTTAGGAATTATGTGTGGTTTGTACCGGACGTCATGCATTATAGTAATGGCCGGCATGATGAACACTGGCTTGAGCATATCATAAATGTGCATGATGCAAAGCTTCACAGGATGCTGCCGCTAAGTGTGAACCATGTTAAATTTTCTGACCGTATGATGATGGAGGCGAAAGAGGATTATTTTTTCTTGACAAGGGTAAAGAACTCGTTGTTGCCGTCTGATATAAAAATCCGTGTATGGCGACGGTTTCTTGTGAAGACGCTGTATAATCCGTTTTATCTGATGATGATGTCGAAAGGTTTAATCCAATCTGTAATTGGACATCGGCATCTGTCGCGTTGATTGGTGTTGCCGTTAAGAGATGATTTCCTTATGGACAGGATGAACATACTCACTGCTACTGATGACAACTATGCCCCTTGGTGCGGAGTCATGCTCACGTCCCTGCTCGATCATAACCAAGGTTATGATATCCATATATGGATATTGAGCGATAATATATCCGAGCAGAATAAAATGTTGCTGAATTCCCTCGATGCTGCTATCCATATAGTAGATTTGGATGAAGTCGATTTCAGCAGTTGGGTTCCGTCGCTTACTTTGGGAGAATATCTGTCACGCACCACATGGGCGCGTCTTGCACTCGGCGATGTGCTGCCTGCTGACGTGCATAAGATACTCCATATCGATGCCGATACGATAGTGCTTGGCTCGTTGCATGAGCTATATGACACTGATTTGACGGGTATTGCCGCAGCAGCAGTTGATGAATACCGTGATGCGCGTTACCTCGGTATGCATGGGATGTACTTCAATGCGGGGGTCATTTTGTTTAATGTCGATTATTTCCGTGACAATAATGTCAGAGATAAGTGCATTAAACATGTAGAGGAATATGCCGGTGTCATACGTTTCCATGATCAGGATGTCTTGAATAAGGTTTTTGAAGGTAAAGTCCTGTTTGTGCATCGTAAATTCAATATGACATTTTGCGGTGATGTGGTGAGCGACGACATACGTCCCGGCGAGGATTTCTCCAAGGATATGGAGGCAGTTCGTGACGGAGATGTGCGTGTATACCATTTTGTCGGGAAGGAGAAGCCCTGGTATTTGTATCTATTCCGACCCCGGCCCTTCGATCGCTGTTGGAGGCAGGTATACAGAAGGTCTGCCTGGAAAAAATGCAGATTATTGACAAAAGTATCGTCAACACGTGACAAATTGACGGTGATGATAGTTAATCTGTTGTTTAAGATAGGTGTCAAGAGCCCTGAAAGCAATAAATATTGGGTAGACGTTTATCCTGACTCCCGATGGAACAGGCTCAAGTCGTTCTTTTCACTTGACTCTTATAGATGAAGCTATGAACAGGAAGTGCGTATATACTGCCGTGACCGGAGGGTATGACAACTTGATGCAGCCTCGGGTCATAAACGACGGATATGATTATATCTGTTTTTCTAACGACATAACGGAACCCGCAGTAGGGGTTTGGCACATACGCCCTATACCGTTTACATCTCATGGCGATAACAAACGCCTTGCCATGTATGCCAAGATGCATCCTCACACACTGCTTGAAAAGTATGACTTCTGCATATGGGTTGATGCGAATAATCTGATAAAGGATGATTTTCTTTATAAGAAGTCCGAAAGCCTGTTTGCCGGAGGGTATGCTATCGGTCATATTGTGCATCCATACAGAGACTGTATTTATAAGGAGGTCTTTGACTGTATGCTGTATGGGACTGACAGTAGCTGGCGATTGGTGAAGACATTGTATTTCTTGTTGAGGAACGGATATCCTCTGAGGGCAGGGCTTTTTGAAAATAATTGCATATTCTGGTCTCATCATGATTCGATTGTCAAGGAGGCTTTGGATATGTTCTGGCCTATATATATGCGAAACTCCAGACGGGATCAGTTGTCTCTTGGGTATGTATATTATAAGCTGGGTATCCATCCGGCGTTACTATTGCCAAGGGGAGAGCATATGGGCAATTCGAGTCATATTGAGCGTGTCAACCATACCAGTAAAGACAAGCGTCATAAGTTTACGACGAGAAATTACAGGATTAACCTGTTTAAGATAAAAGCAGTCAGGATTCTGTTCCGTTTGATGGGATACGATTTGTCTTATCAGACGTTGTATAAAAAATCGTAAAGATCACATGGCGATTTTACGGTGAAACTATTAATGGGAAGGATGCACATAGTGTTTCTGTTGCCGGGACCGGCTGAAGGGCCTACTGGGGGATACAAGGTGGTGATGGAGCATGCTGCGCGCATGGTCGCTGCCGGCCATAGGGTGACGGTGTGCTATGCCGGAAGCATATTTTATCGTCAGAAGCCCTTGAAATTCAAGCTGTCGGGCATCGTCAGATACGTGCAGAAATACCTGCGTGGCTTCTCATATGGTAAATGGATGGTGTTGCCCCATGGGATTAAGGAGCGTCTGACTTTTTCGCTCAATTACTGCCACGTGCCGCGCAACGCCGACAGATATATAGCCACATCGCCTTATACCGCATGGTATCTTGACCGCTATCCTGTGGATGCCGATAGGAAGTTCTATTTCATTCAGGATAGGGAAGATTGGGGCGAAGGGCTCCGTGCCATACTTGACGATACCTATCATATGGCTCTCAACAAGATAGTCATAGCCTCGTGGCTGCGCGATATGCTTCGTTTCCGCTATGCAGAGGATTCTGTACTGGTTCCAAACGGCTTTGATTTCAATTATTTCACGTTGAATACTCCGATCGCCGATAGGAAGCTGCCGATAATCAGCATGTTATGGCATAACATGCCTCGAAAAGATTGCGCTACAGGCTGGAAAGCGTTGCAGATAGTGAAGCAGGCGGTGCCGTCGCTGACGGTAAAGATGTTCGGCACTCCCGAGCGGCCTGATTTTCTCCCCGATTGGGTGGAATATACCCGGTGCCCCTCGCGTGAGAAGCATAACGAGATATATAACTCCTCGCAGGTATTTCTTGCCACAAGCCGCTCCGAGGGCTGGGGGCTGACGGTAGGCGAGGCTATGATATGCGGCGCGGCTGTGGCATGTACTGACTGCGGAGGATTCAAGGAGATGGCTGTTGACGGCGCAACGGCTCTGATTTCGCCTGTCGGCGATGCAGCGGCTTTGGCAGCGAATGTCATCAGACTTCTTAAAGATGACGAATTGAGGAGACGTATTGCCACAGAAGCGAATAAAAACATACAAGGCTTTACATGGCAGCGCAGCAGCGCAGCCATGGCGGAAGCTCTGCATCTCAGCGAATAATCCGACCGATGAATCTGGCATCATTTGACATATTTGACACTGCATTGGTGCGCCGTTGCGGTCGCCCTGAAACGGTGTGGCGGCTGATGGGAAGCAGGTTATGGGCCGAGGACACGGCTCAGGCTGCTGTCTTCTATAATTGGCGTGCACATGCCGAGAAAGGTCCGTTAGCTACTATCAACTCCATATATGCAGTCCCTGAAGCAGGAAGTTTCGCTCCTTACACCGCCGACCAGCTCCGACAGGCAGAGATGGAGGAAGAAGCGCGTCAGCTGTGTGTCAACCCTAAAGTCAAATCCGTCATAGAATCACATCGACAGAAAGGAGATAAGATATTGTTCATCTCCGACATGTATCTGCCGTCGGCTTTTCTTGCCGACATACTCCGCAGAGAGGGCTGTCTGACGGGAGACGAGAAGGTTGTGGTGTCATGTGAAGCCGGTGCATGTAAGCATCAGCAGGGCAGGCTTTATGCCGAAGTTGCCAAGTCGGACATCGCCCGCACTGTCGACAGCTGGATTCATTATGGCGACAACCGTTTCAGCGATGTCCGATATGCTCGCAAGCATGGAATAAAGGCCGTGCATGTCACCGCTCCGTTTACAGCCACCGAACGGCTCTGGATGGCGATGTCATCCACGCTTTGGAACGGCTGGCAGATGTCGGCTTTGGCCGGTATAGCGCGCAATGTCCGTCTGAAATTCGGCGACACCCCTGTGGTGCGTATGGCTGCCGATTTCGTAGCTCCTGCATATATATCGTATGTCAGGTTTGTTATTGCCGAAGCCCGGCGCAAAGGCATCAAACGGTTGTATTTCCTCAACCGTGACAGCTATATCCTCCTGAAGATTGCCGAGCAGCTTCCGCATGATGGCATAGAGCTGCGGTATCTCTATGTGTCGCGCCGCTCGCTGATGGTGCCTTATCTGAGAGAGTGCCGCGATGAGGATTATATCGCCATCGCTGACCGTAATAATCTTATAGGACGCGATTCTGACCATCTGCTGTGGCAGCTCCAGTACACGAGGGCAGAGTTACAGGCAGCATACGGGATGGAGCTGCCGTTCCGGCGTATAATCAATGCCTCGCAGCAGCAGCAGTTTATGGATATGCTGTTCCGCAATGACAGCTTTACTCCTGAGTTCAAGAAGCGAGCAGACGGACAGTTTGAGCTGCTCAAGGAATATTTCCGGCAGGAGGGACTGCTTGACGATGCAAAGACCGCAATGGTCGATGTCGGCTGGCTCGGTACGTCGCGCTTGATGATTAACCGTCTGATCAAGGACTGTGGAGGACAGCCGACTACATTTTTCTACATGGGAGTGCGGGCAGATGTCATATCGCCTTTGGCCGGAGATTATGTATCGTATTTCCAGCCCGGACAGCTTGACACTAACGCAACGGCCCTCATCGAAAACTATTTTTCGGCATCTCCATATCCCTCAACCGGCTCTTATGCCTGTGATGAGACGACAGGGGCTGTGGTTCCTGTATTTTCTGACAACGGCATCATGACCGAGACACCGATAGTCCGTGCCAATGTAGATGTGGCGACGGAGATGGCTGGGCAGATTGCGCAATACCATCTCGACGACAGCAGCATAATGTTTCGGTGGGCATCGGTGTCGCTTGACGCGCTGTCGCACCTTAAGGTGGATGACGTGGACTTCACGCCGCTTTTGCAAGCTGATGTGTTTGACGGAACCCCTACGGCTAAAAAGCTGTCATTGGTAGAGCTTTTCAAAATCGCATTTTTGGGCGACCGTATTACCATATTCGATCCGGCAAGTCTGCGGCTGACACTTGGCCAGCCGTTGGGCCGTTTGTTGGCGACTGCCAACACTTACAGTAGGCGGTTAAGGCGTTATCTTTACAAAATGAGGACTGGTTTCAAAGGCGTTTGACCATAGCGACTGGTTATGATAGGAGTCGTCATACTGAATTATAATTCGTCGTCAGATACCCTCAAGTGCATTGATTTCTTGTCGCGTCAGGAAGATGTGGCATTAGATATCATTGTTGTTGACAATGCCTCGGCATCGTCAGATGATGTGGACGCGCTCAGGATGGCTTGCGAGAGCAAGGGTGCCAGATTTCATGCAGCTCCGCATAACCGTGGATATAATGCCGGCAATAATATAGGAATACGCATGGCACTTGACGCAGGGTGTGATGCGGTGATGATTGCCAACCCCGATATGGAGTTTCCTGACACTGCATATGTCGCCACTATATACCATGAATTGATGTCGCGGCCAGGGTGCGCTGCCATAAGCGGAGCGATATTGTCGCCCGATGGCAGGTATCAGACACCCATGAAGCCCGACGGCTCATGGACAGGTAGCCTGGCATGGATTCGGGATGTGCTAAGTCTGCGGAGTAAAAGATCGTCAAATACCGATAGCTTCATTGACGCTCCTGCCACGCCGCATCAGTGCCATAAGCTTAGCGGGTGCTGTCTGATGTTACGTGGCGATTATCTCAGGGAACACGGACTTTTTGACGAGAATCTGTTCCTGTACTGCGAGGAGTCGGTGCTGTCGCGCCGGATAGAAGCTGCCGGGTGTACGATGTATTATACGCCGGCGGTGAAAGCCGTGCATCGCCACATCTCTGGTGCCAAAGGCGATCCGCGCCCCCGCTTCAGACATTGGCGCGACTCACGGCTATATTTCATACGCCGTTACAGCCGTTGGCCGTGGTATGGACGTATGATTGCATCGCTGTCATTCAGATTGTATACGTTTATAATGATAACACTCCACAGCATAAGGCATCAGAGCAGATAAACGACATGCCCATATCTATTACAAATAGAGTCCCTGCTCCTCAGCCTAAACGCTTGGCATATCTTGACATAGCCAAAGGTCTGGCGATAGTCAGTATCGTTCTGGTACATTTTTCTACGGGATTCATTCCTCCGAAGGTCAACGTGTTCATAGGATCATACATGATCAGTATGTTTTATGTTGTTTCCGGGTGGATAGATGCGATGCGTCCTCGGCAGCTCCCTTTCCGTGAGTTTCTGCGTAAGCGGTGGCATCAGCTCGGTGTCCCTTATATTGCATGGACGGCAATTATCCTTGCTTTTGACATGGTGCTGTGGGCTTGTGGATATTACGACACTTATTTCATAGCCCGTGAGATATATAAGTCGGTAGTGCTCAGAGGTATCGGTACGCTGTGGTTTCTTCCGGCTCTGTTTGGCGCGGAGTTGCTATGGTGGTGGGTCCGTAATAAGAGGCCACAGTTGCGGTGCGCTATTGTTGCTGTAGCAATAGCTTTGTTTATGTGGTCTTATGGCATTATGTTAGGCCCACGTGATACACTGGCCTCCAGTATTACTGAGGCTCCTTTCAGGGTTGTCCTCAACATTGCGGGGGCATGGCTCGGCGTAGCGGCAGGGTTCTGCTTCCGTCGTTATTTTTTAATGTTCATACAGGAACGACACAGGTTGTCGGTGTTTATAATCGGCTTGCTTATAGCATCGGTCGGGTGGTATTGTGCAATGTGGCATCCAGTACCTGAGTTGTGGAGTTTCGGTGCGCCGTTGTTTGCTCCCATAGGGTTAATTCTCATTATTATGCCGATAGACAACAGTCCGTTATTGCACTGGTTCCGTTATTGGGGGCGTAACTCGATGGCTCTTATGGTGACACATTTCAGCATAATGATGGTGCTGTGTGACATAGCAGTACGCATCGTATGTGGGCAACCTATGGATGGGGGCTGGATAGCATTGTCGTTATTTGTCGTGACTATGGCTCTGGAATATTTCATAGCCGAATGGCTGTCAAGGCATTATCCTAAAATTGTAGGTGTCATAAGGTCTCGACATGACAACTGATTTATAATAAAAGACTTCTATCGACATATATGGCGTTTATATCTGTTGTTTTTTCAAATGTCTGGCACTTTATCAAAGGTTTTTTCTTTCTGAAAAACTATAACTGGACCAATGCAGTCCTGTTTATGATAGTCCTGATGGTGATTCAGTATATCCCGTTAGAGGGCAGTGCCGGTGTCAGCCCGGTCAAGGTCGCCATGATGGCAGTGATGCCTATTATTTTCCTTGCTAATTTCAATATCAACAAGGCGGTGGTATTCGGTGCGATGTATTGGCTGTGGATTTTCTTTACCGCTTATTTCCTCCATCCGCTTTCTTTCCGAACGAGTACTGTCATGTATTGCGGCATGTTTGTATCTACCTTTATGGTATTTTATACCCTTATTTATCATAAACATGTCTTGACTATCGATGTTTTCATCAATTTTATCAGATGTTTCATATACGCTTACACCGGGATAGCCATTATTCAGACGTTGCTGCATATGGTGGGAATATGGAATATGCCTTGGCTTAATATGATTCTGTTCGTAACCGAGGAAAGCGGTATGCGAGTGAACGGTTTCTCCCAAGAGCCATCCACATTTGCCCGTACACTATGGCTGCTGTACTATGCCTACCTCAAGTGTAATGAATATTTGCGAGGCTCTAAGGTATCGTTATTCCAGGCTTTTGGCCCGGAGCATAGGTGGGTTACTATATGTGTGATAGCCGACACGGCCATGATGGGTTCGGCTACGTGCTTCATAGCTATGGGTGTCGTGTCGTTGTATTTTCTCAGAGGTTATTATTTGTTCCTGACGCTCCCGATATTTGCCGGCATCTTTCTGATACTCCGCAATGCAGAAATCAAGCATTTCGAGAGGGTAGTCGCAGTGGCTAATGCCGCTTCGAGTATGAATGCCGGCAGTGTGCGCCAGACAGACACTTCGGCTGCTGTACGTGTGGCTCCTATCGTCAACACTTGTTCAAATCTGGCTAATAACATCACTGACAGAGATTTCTGGATAGGGCATGGCTGTGACTATTCATTACGCTTTAGGCATAGCCCGGAGCGGAGAAATATGGGAGATATCGATGATTATGGACTCATCTCATTGATTTTAAGCTGGGTGCTTGTGTTTTCGTGCTGTGTCAGGTTGCGTTCTATAGGTGCCATACTGTTTTTGCTCGGCCTCGGAGGCGGCACCAATAATGTCGCATATTCCTGGGGGCTGCTGTATATACTGTGTGCTACGCGATACTTTTATGAGCAAAGGCGGCAGGGGCTTTTACCCGTTGCTGAAGATGAGGGCGGAAGAAATGATGAGGCTTACCCGGAATACGCCGAGCTGCCCGGGCCATCCGCTCCACAAGGAGAATCTCTTCGTGATATGAAACCGACAGCTTTTTAAGATGGGCATCATACGTTTTTTTGACCGCCACAGGCAGTGGAATAATCGCAGGGTCAAATGGCTCGACAGGTTGCATCTATATGGTATTTTCAATATCATATGGGATTTTATCGCTAACATAGTATTGGCAATCTACTTTAAACTCACACAAAAAAAATATTCCATAGATAAGCTGTCGCATCGTGTATGTAAGGGTCTGGTTATCTCATTTACCTCGTTCCCGAAAAGGATTCGATATGTCTGGATGACGGTAGAGTCGTTGCTCCGCCAAGAGTGTCTGCCGGAAAGGATAATACTTTATCTTTCGAAAGAACAATTTCCCAATGGCTCTGCCGACCTCCCCAAGAGTCTGATACGAATGTGTCCGAGAGGGTTGGATATACGGTTTGTAGACGGAGACCTCAGGTCGCATAAAAAATACTTCTATGCATTCCAGGAGTTTACTGATAAGGTTATAGTAACAGTCGATGACGACGCCCTGTATCCCGAAGATTTAACCAAGGCTCTATGGCAATCGCATCTTGAACATCCCGGAGCGGTCATAGGCAACAGGGCGAAACGTATTTATTCGTCGATTCCTGTGTATGAGCATTGGCCCCAGATTAGTGGAAAATGCAAGTGTCGTGACCTGTTGTTTATCGGTTGTGCCGGCATACTATATCCTCCGCATGTCATGCATGGTGATGTATTTGATGTGGAGTTGATAAAGCATCTTGCCTTTTCTGCTGACGATATATGGCTGTCATGCATGGCCCGTTTGAACCATGCCGATATGGTGGCTACAGGCTATGACTATCATCACTTGCAAGTATTAATACCTGAAAATGAGACACTTATAGGTGTGAATATGGGGGGGGGTAACCGCTGTACCGTTGATAAAATCAATGAATATTACGGCGCGAAAATCGGCAAAAGGCCGTTTGTCGATATGGTGGAATCGTGAACCAATAAAGAAAACAGGCTGATTATAAAAGTACATTTTTGATATGGAACATCCACTGTTTTCCATAATCATACCGGTTTACAACGGGCTTACGCATGATTTGCCTGTGTGCCTTGAAAGTATATGGAACCAGGGACTTGCCGATGAGTGCTGCGAAGTGATTTGTGTCGATGATGTCAGTCCAGACGAATCATATGACTGGCTTGTCGGCCAACAGACTCTCCATCATAATCTTAAGGTCATCCGCCATAAGGAGAATCTAAGGCAAGGCGGAGCGAGGAACACTGGCGTTGAATATGCCTCTGGAAGATACATACTTTTCATCGATCAGGATGACTATTACCACCCCGGCAGTCTCAAAGAGCTGTTTGGTTTTATTGTCAGTCACGAGGCCGCTCCTGATGTAATAATAACCGACTCCGCATTTCAATTCCGTTCCAATCCCCATAATAATCTGCAGCTTAATTTCGGGCAGCAGCCGGTGATGAGCAATATCGATGCCGTCAGAAATCTCGGATGGTGCATCGCTCCGTGGAGGTTGTGTATACGCCGGGAGTTTTATGTCAATGCGGGCATACGGTTTGTCGACAAAGTAATGATCGAAGATATCGACTGGGGGGTGACTGTGATGTATCATGCGCAGAGCGTGCAGTATATCCCATTGCTCCTGATTCATTATAATAAAGGGGAGGAGAGCACCACAGATAACATCTATCGGGATATTAACATATTGTGGGGCAATACGTGGGCTGCTCGGAGAGTCTATGAATTATACAGGACTCTCTATAGCACATCGCCCATAAAGCAGTGGGTCATGGACCTCGCAGACAGATATTTCAATTACAGCTGCCGTTACTGCCTTGGTCTGAGGGGACATTTGAGTGAAAAAGCTAAACTGTTGAAAGTTATTCCGTCGGGGCTTCAATCAAAGTTCCTGTTGGTGAAACTGGCTATGCGCACTCCGTGGCTTTATGCTTTTGTATCTTGTTTTACACCACCTGTTTTCTCTGTAGTCCGTAAAATACGCCGTACACGCAAGGCTGTGAAGATAGCTGGCAAACGGTAATACCTGTGGCCATACTACGTATAATCCATAATTCCTGAGTCATGCCGAGAAAAGAACGCCAGCGATTACAGTATATTGACACAGCCAAGGGTATCTGTATGTTGATGCTGATTTTCGGTCATGTCGGTATCTTGCCTGATTACTATGTGCTTTATTATTTTTCCTTGCCGGTTTTTTTTGTCTTGTCTGGCTTCTTTTTGAAGACAGGGGTGGGGGGATGGAGTTTCCTGAAAAACAGAGTTAATAAGCTGCTAGTCCCGTTTTTGTTTTTTTATTTAGTATCATATATCTTGTTCTATATAGGCATGTCTTTGGCTCCTGATATAATGTCAACAGAGGCGCGAGGTTTGATGGACATGTTTACCCAACGGCAATGGTTCAATGGCCCAATCTGGTATCTGCTATGCCTTTTTTGGTCGAGTTTATGGCTGTATCTGATTTGTCGTATTACTACGAGGGTCGATTTGCAGGCACTCGTTGTGCTTTGTATCGGTTCTATAGGGGCGACTATGGGGAGGGAATATCTCTTTCTCCCGCTGATGATTGATGTCTCGTTGTCCGCACTTCCTTTGCTTTTTATAGGTTATGTTGTCAAACGTCTGCCACTAATGTATCCTAATAAATACGACCGCTATAATTTATTGGTTGGTATTGCGCTTTTGGGACTGGTATTGGTGGTGACGTGGCTAAAGCCTTATAATTGTATCGGATTTCATACCAACACTGTAATCGGTAATTATTATTGGACTCTGATTATTGCTATACTGGCATCTTTTTCGGTTATGTATATCTGTAAGTCAATCAGGCAGGTCCCGTTTCTTGTGTATTTTGGAGCTTATTCGATAGTTCCGTTTTCATTGCATCATCTGATATACAGACCGTTGATAGTTGCTTTTAATTCCGTTGCTGTGCCATATCCGTTGTTGTGTACGGCATTGGTTACAGTCATAGTTTCGGCATTAATGATTCCAGTAATGGTAAAGTATATGCCGTGGAGCATAGGATTAAAACAGATAATCAAGTGAATTTGCTTATGGATTTGACGTTAGCGATATGCGTGTATGACAAGGAGGAGTGGATTGCGGAAACCCTTGACAGCGTGATGAGCCAGACTGTGCGCGATTTCAACCTGCTCATTATTGACGATGCTTCAACAGACCGCTCCGTAGAGATGGTGGAAGCATATTTCAGACAATACCCCCGGCAGTACACTTTGATACGTCTCGAATCGAATCACGGCATCGGCTACTGCCGTTATCTTGCCGAGCGCGAGGCTTCGACACGCTATCTGATGTTTCTTGACTCCGATGATGTTTTGCTACCTACAGCTATAGCCAAGATGTGGGAAAAAATACAGTCTGACAGCGACCTGATGGCGGTAGGATGCCATCTGGCTTATGTCGACCAAAATACGTCGCTGATAGGTGGCGGTCTGTATCTCGGCGCTACCTCTAAAGAAGAGTTTTACGAAAAAGCGGCTGCAAAAAAACTGATATTCATGCAGCCCACAGCCATATATGACAGGGAGGCGGCCCTGAGTGTAGGGGGGTACTCCGTGGAGGGTTTTCCTGAAGGACCTGTCCGTTATCAGGATTTTTGCGAGGATCTTGACTTATGGACTCGTATGAGCGACTTGTACACCGAGGGAAAGGCTATAATCGTGATTCCTGAAGTGCTGGCATATTACCGCAAGCTCGGCTCTGGACTTTCGTCCAATACTCTCCCCATGCTGCTTAAAATGCGGTGGGTGAAACAATGCCTGCTCGACAGGCGTGAAGGCCGCAAACCGCTATGCTTTAAAGACTGGATGGAATCCTATCCGGCCAAGGATATGTCGAAGCTGCGTAAGGAGGCCAAAGCCACCGATTACCTGCGTCGCGGAGCGTTGCGGATACATCGGGGTAATCCTTTCGGGGTATTCGATATACTGTACAGCATACTGCTCAAACCGGGATATTTCGCGGATAAACTCCACAAAAACCTTCTTAACCGATAGATAGTAAAGAGATTATCATGTCACGACCCAAAATCTTAGCATTTTATCTGCCGCAATATTATCCGACTCCGACTAATGACCGTTGGTATGGCACCGGCTTTACCGAGTGGACCAACGTCGGGAAAGCTCGTCCACTTTTCAGGGGGCACTATCAGCCTCATGTGCCGGCAGATTTGGGCTATTATGACCTGCGTAATGTAGAGACGCAGCGTAAGCAGTCAGAGTTGGCCAAAGAGGCCGGCATTGACGGGTTTGTGTACTATCACTATTGGTTTGGAGACGGAGACATGGAGCTTGATATCCCGTTGCAGCATCTCATTGCCGACAGGGACAATGATTTCCCTTTCTGCGTATGCTGGGCCAACCAGTCATGGTATTCAAAATTCTGGAATCATGATGCCGCCTGTGAAGCCAAGCTTGTCAAAGAGCAGAAGTATGATGACGAAGCAGGTATAGAGGCGCATTTTAAATATCTACTGAGCGCATTTCAAGACGATAGATATATTCATGTTGACGGTAGGCCTGTGTTCATGATATATCGCCCCGCAGAGTATCCTTCAGTGGGAACATTCATAGAGAAATGGAATGAACTTGGCAGGAAATACCTCGGCAAGGAATTTTACTTCATCGGTCAGGCGATAGGCACCGACGAGGATGCTGCCAGATGTAAGGCGATAGGCATGGACGGGGTCAACATAGCCCGCCTGGGGGAATATACACATCATTTTCCCTATAACTCCAGCGTATTGAAGTACTATCATAAATTTCTCCGTCTGCTTGGAAAAGCACCATACCATTACAAATATATGAATGTAAGCAAATGGTTCGTGGACGAAAACGGGATCGAAGCGCGTGACGGATTCTTCCCGACCCTGATTCCAAACTGGGACCATAGTCCTCGAAGCGGTAAGAGAGGGGCGGTTTTCCATGACTCATTGCCGGAGTATTTTAAGGCTCATGCGGTGAAATGCCTTAAGACGGTCCGCAATAAGGACGCATCTACGAACATCGTGTTTCTTAAAAGCTGGAACGAATGGGGCGAGGGCAATCATATGGAGCCGGACTTGAAATATGGCAAAGGTTACATCAAAGCTCTCAGAGACGCGATTTCTGAGGTATTCGGGTCATAGATATATATGGATGCGAAAGAGCTACTGATACGTGAGATAATCGGATTTCTCAATGAGAATGCCGAGTATGCGGTGCTGCGTAATTATGAGCAGCTTCCCGTAGGCAACGATGCTCGTGACATCGACATCATCATACGCCGTCGGGATTTCCGACTGTTGCGGCGCAGGCTTGTAGGTCTGATTGACGGTCTTGGCTGGAAAATACTGACCTGTCTCGATTCGGACCGGCTGGTGACATTTGTATGCGCCCGGATTGATGAAGATGGCAGCGTGGCTCTTGTGCAGTGGGATTTCTTCTTTGACACATCTGTGTGGGGCATACGGTTGATGAGTGCCGATGAATTTCTTGCCGATCGGCAGTTCAACGGCTTTTTGTGGCATTCAGGCCCGTCATCAAAATTCCTTGACAAATATCTCTATGACAGAGCTGTAGGTGCACAGTACCCGGAGCGTTACCGGGCGGTGAGAGAAGCGGCTGAAAACCTGCCGTCGGTCAAAGCGAAGCTGGCTGAGATATTCCGCTGCCCTGATGCGGTCACATGTGACCGCACATCGCGTAGCGTGCTGATGCTGAATGCTTTCCGTTGGAATCTTGTTCATCGGCCATTCGCGCTGATGGGTGAAATGACCCGTTGGGCATGGTCGTATGTGCATAACTATCTGGGGACGGGTACAGGATTTGCCATCGGCTTCACAGGTCCTGACGGTGCAGGTAAAACTACGGTGATAGATATGGTGATTGACCGTCTGGGTGATGTATTCCGTAAAGCACATTCCTACTATCATTTCCGTCCCGCTCTTTTCGGCAATCTGGGCGATGTGGCACACAAGGCCGGTGTCAAGAAGGAGGTGGATCGAAACTATAACGACCCGCATCGCGGCGGACGCACATCGCCTATAAGTTCGCTGGCGCGCTTAAGTTATTACACCATAGACTATATCGTGGGTTACTGGGTAAAGGTTAAGTCGCAGACGCGGATAACCCGGCTTGTGGTATTTGACCGCTATTTCAATGACATAATTTGCGACCCACGCCGCTCGCGCATCTATCTGCCTTATCGGTTCCTCGACATGTGGCGTAAGCTGTTCATCCCGCAGCTGCGCTACAATATACTCCTTACGGCATCTACAGACACCATCCTTCAGCGTAAGAGGGAGCTGTCACGTGAGGATATAGAGGCTGTCAATGCCCGAATAGATCTGCTGGCACCGCAGCGTGGTTATCTGAAAGTGGTTAATGACTCCACTCCCGATGTCGCTGTCAATCAGATACTCACGCATATTTTTGATAAACAACATCGACTCAACCTGCGTCGTCTTAAACACTCTCTTAAATTAAATGATGACAACATCTGAGTCTGCAAAACCCCGTCTGATGGTGTCGGCCTATGCCTGCGAGCCGTGGAAAGGAAGCGAGATAGGGGTGGGCTGGCACTGGGTATTGGAGTTGAGTCGTGAGTTTGAACTGTGGGTCATCACTCGGGCCAACAACCGTGAACCTATCGAGCGGTGGATGGCCGCCAATCATGGCTATGAGAGCATCCATTGGATATATTTTGACCTGTCGGCAAGCGAACTGGCTCGAAAGCACGGACGCAAGGGTGTGCATCGCTATTATTTGAAATGGACTAAAGCCTCTGATGCTGTAATCAGCGAGACCATGTGGTCAAATGGCATAGAGACTTTCTTGCACCTGACCTACGGAAATGTATTGTGGCCTGTAAGTCGATTCGGGGCATCCCGACGGTTTATTTGGGGTCCTGTGGGAGGATTGGAGACCATACCGCGTGAGTATATCAAATATTATTCTCTTAAGTCGCGCGTCATGGAGAGTGTGCGCAGGCTGGCTGCAAAACTTGTGCCGTTGACTCCGGGCTTTCGTCGCAGATGCCGCAATGCCGACCTTATATTATGTAAGACGGAGATAACACGGTCATCTCTCCCTAAGTTCTGCCTGTCAAAGGCTGTGTTGATGACCGATGTTGCAGCAGATATATCAGACATAGCCACGCCGCAGCCTGTCCATAAATCTGATGGGGTGCTGAGGCTGCTTTGTGTCGGACGGTTGGATGCATGGCGAGGTTTTGATATTGCCATTGAGGCTGTGGCGAGATTGCGTGACACTGGCATGGCTGTGCATCTTGACATCCTTGGCAAAGGACCTGACAAATCCCGTCTTAAGGGCATAATCTCGTCATTGGCTTTGACCGATTACGTGACTCTTCGCGGCGAAGTCCCTGCGGAAGAATACCGTCGGTTGCTGCACGAAGCTGATATAGTGCTTAATACTTCACTCAAAGAGGGTGCTGTCACGGTATCATTCGATGCTATGGCCGCCGGGAAGCCGTTGGTTGCCCTTGATACCACAGGATATACGAGATATTTCCGCCCCGAATATTCGGTGATAATCCCACGTGGTCGGCGTGACGAGGTGATTGCTGCTGTTGCCGCAGCTGTGACACGCCTTGGTGACGATTCTTGTCGTCAGGCGATGGGCAATGCGGCTCTTGAAGCTGCCTCTGAGGTGTCGTGGGAATGGCATGGCCGTGAAATCCGCGATGTGGTGCGCAACATCATAAATGCCGATGGAAATTGAAAGACTTCTGACCGGGGGGCATCGTAAGGCTGTTTCGTTTGCTAATGCCGACGGCAAGCGGTGGGTTGTCCCTGTAAATGGGATGAGGCTCGCATTGGCTATCTACCAGCCCGGTAGCTTCAAGGGGCGTATGCTCAAGCGGTTGCTGCCGTTGCTGTGGCGGATAGGATCGTTCCGACGGCTGCTTCATGCCGACATCATCTCTTGTGAACTGGCACCATCAATATATCAGCCGTGTGCAGAGGCATTTAAAACAGATGTTCTCGATTGGAGCCTTTTCGGAGGGACACCGTCGGCCGACTCAAAAGCGACCATACAGTGTGATAAGGATGGATGTATTTTGGGATATTGCAAAGTGACCGACAAATCGGACATCGCGCTGCGCCTGTTCAAACACGAGTCGTCGTTGCTTGCATCTCTCAATTCGTTTGAGGAGATGAGAGGGCATATCCCACAGGCTTTTGACTGTACCGAGACCGATGATGGGCTGTATCTGTTCATCCAGTCGACGGTAAAGACATTGAAGTCCAAGGAGGTACATCGGTGGACATCTCTGCATCAGCAATTTCAATCTACACTCCACCGGTTGACTGCTACGCCGATGAAAGCGGCTGAAACCGACATATTCTTGTCAATACGTAGGTTGTATGATACCTATGCCAACGTTATCCCGGAGGAATTGCGTGGTTTCGTCTCGGACAGTGCACGGACAGTGCTTGCTCAAATGTCCAATATGGAAGTATCGGCAGTAGTGACACATCGTGATTTCACGCCGTGGAACATGATTGTCAGCGATGGTGCGCTGTTTGTATTTGATTGGGAGTTTGGTATCTACCATGGGCTTCCCGGACTTGACAAATGCCATTTTTTAGTTCAGACAGCATTTTTCGAGCAGCACGCATCGCCAGAAGCTGTAATCAGGCTACTTAAGACCCATGATGATATCGGTGCGATGCTTCTAAAGGTATACCTTCTTGACATGATTTCGCTGTATGCGTCACGCTGTGGCGGACGATGGACTGACAGTGACTATGATCTGCTTTCATTCCGGGTTCGTCTACTCGGGATGGCCGACAACTTCGATGATCGGACATGAAAAGACCAAAAAGGATAGTAGCATTTCATTTGTTTAATGATTTCAGCGGCAGTCCCAAGGTGCTGGAAATGTCGCTTGAAGCACTCGTCGCTGACGGATATGATGTGACGCTTTTCACATCCGAAGGCGGTGTGCTTGACAGCCTCACCCGCCATGAGTCGGTACATAAGCACACCATCCGCTACAGATTTTCATCTAACCCCATAGTGACAGTGTGGCGTTTGTTGAAATCCCAGACGGTGTCTTTCTTCAAGGCTTTGAAACATTGTGGTTCGGGAACGGTAACTTATATCAATACGATGCTCCCGTTTGGAGCTGCGATTGGAGCGAAGATGTCCGGCAGTCGTGTGGTATATCACTATCACGAAAATGCATTTGCCAAGGGGCGGATGTACCGATTGCTTGCTGCATTGATGACACGTATAGCCGACCATGTCATATGTGTCAGCGATTTCCAGGCATCGCATATCACTTTTCCGCACGAGCGGTTGCATGTCATACCAAATGCATTGTCGGCATCCATGGCATCGTTATTGAACCCAGATGCTTCTGCTGCTTTTGTTCGTAAGCGTATTCTCATGCTTTCTTCCTTGAAGTCGTATAAGGGTACATACGAGTTTATATGTTTGGCTTCTGGACTGTCAGATTATCATTGGGAACTCATAATCAATGCTACCGATGACGAGATCGCCCGATTCCTTAAGCAAAATCATGTAGATGTATCCGCTATCCCGCAACTGAAAATATTCTCGCGGCAGACTGATGTAAGCCCTTTTTATAATAATGCATCATTAGTGCTGTCGCTTACAAATCCGGATTTGGCGATAGAGACATTCGGTCTTACGGCAGTAGAGGCCATGACGGCTGGGTTGCCGGTGATAGTCCCGACGGTGGGAGGCATTGCCGATATTGTTGTTGACGGATATAACGGTTACAAACTCGATGTACGCAATCTGTCGGCTATCGGTGACAAAATCAGGGAGATATTTGCTGACAGGGAGCTGTATATGAGGCTTTCGGCAGGTGCTCTGGAAAAATCGCGAGAATTTCATCCGCAGGTCTTTTCAACAGCCATCTGTAATCTGTTCAATGCTATTTCATCACAACAATGATAAATGTAGCTATCATAGGTTCGCAAGGAGTCCCGGCATCCTACGGGGGATTTGAGTCCCTTGTAGAGAATCTCCTTGGCGATAATTGTCCGCAGGATATACATTACACCGTGTTTTGTAGTTCGAAAGATATGATACCGCTTGAAGACAACTGCTACCGTGGAGCCTCATTGCGCTATGTGCCTTTACGGGCTAATGGCGTACAATCCATCCCCTATGATGTCATATCTATGCTTAAGGCCATCAAAGGTTATGATGTGATACTCATATTAGGAGTTTCGGGATGCCTGTTCATGCCCGTGCTCCGAATGCTGACACGAGCCAAGATAGTGGTCAATATCGACGGGCTCGAGCATCGTCGCCAGAAGTGGGGTAGCATGGCGCGTCGCATACTCCGTGCGTCTGAAGCCATGGCGGTGAGATATGCCGATGTCATCGTTGCCGACAATCAGGGTATCGTTGATTATGTCCGCGAGACGTATGGTAAGGATGCTACCTTGATAGCCTATGGGGGAGACCAGGTGGTCAGAGATGTTTCCGAAGCGACAGCGTCTGAAGTCCTTCAATCATACGGCCTGACAGATGGGGGCTATGCCATATCCCTATGCCGGATTGAGCCGGAGAATAATTGCGACATGATTTTGGAATCGTTTGCATCCTCGGATGCACCGTTGCCGTTGGTGTTCATCGGTAACTGGACGCATTCTGATTATGCACGGTCGCTGCGGCGGAGGTATGAAAAGGCCGTCGGCATACATATATTAGATGCCATTTATGACCTTGACAGATTGTGGGTGCTTCGCTCGCATGCGGCTCTCTATATCCATGGCCACAGTGCCGGTGGTACAAACCCGTCGCTTGTCGAGGCGATGTATCTCGGCATACCTATAGCAGCCTATGATGTGAATTACAATCGCTATACCACCGGGGGGTGTGCTTCCTATTTCGGCGACGTTTGTTCGCTGCGAGACATTGCCAGAGACCCATACGTGTCCCAAGGCTCTAAGTTAAAAGATTTTGCTTCCCAAAATTACCGATGGGCGAAAATCGCACGGCAATACACTGAACTCTTTAGGTAGCGACAGCTGATATTAAATAACACGATACAACGCAGAGGGGCGGCATCCATCATTGATGCCGCCCCTCTGTGTTATATCGTTGTGCGATGTGTCTCTTATCCACGGCATCGTGCCGTCTGGGATAGGATGTGGCAGGTATCGACAGCGACAAGTGCTGCGGTCTCCGTGCGTAGCCGGTTGGCACCGAGTGTGATTGGCTGGAAGCCGGATTCGATAGCAGCCCTGATTTCATCAGGGGAAAAATCGCCCTCAGGCCCTATTAATATAGTCGCCGATTTGCCAGCGATGTATCGGCAAGCCAGTTCCTGACGCTGGTGGATGTCATCGCAGTATGCTATGAATTTCTGGTCGGGATGCTGCCGGGTTAAGAAATCGCGCATAGGTGTCATTTCATCGATCTGCGGCAATACGGATTTGAGCGATTGCTTCATGGCTGCCACCGCCACTTTTTTTAGCCGTTCGGTCTTGATGTCCTTACGCTCGGAATGTTCGCATTTAAGGGGAACTATGCGGTTGATGCCTATTTCTGTCAGTTTTTCTACCATCCATTCCATGCGGTCCATGGATTTGGTGGGCGCTACGGCTACGGTTATGCAGTAGTCCCAGGGTAGGGGCATGTCGCGTTTCGCTATGATTTCGAGGACGGCTTTCTTGGGATGTGCTGCAGTCAGACGGCAGTCAAAAGCATGACCGCGACCGTCGATGACTTGCAGCAGATCGCCTTCGTGCATACGCAGCACCCTGACCGCATGATTGGAGTCGCTTTCGGGTAGCACCGGGAGCGACTCTATATCCGGGCAATAGAACTGTATCATCGTCTGTTATACAGGTTGTTTAGAAACAGCATTTGTATTGTCTTTGAATACCAAGACAAATGCAACTGCTACAGCTAATGCGAAGCCTGCGAATATCAGCCATGTTGCCGTCCAGTCGCCTAACAGGTAACTTGTCCCGTCGACTTCGGTCCAGCTGCAAAAATAGTTGACTACGGCTCCTGCACTGAGTGTGCCCACTGTCGCGCCTATACCGTTGGTCATAAGCATGAACAGTCCCTGCGCCGAGGCTTGGATGGTCTTGTCGGTCTCCTGTTCCACGAATAACGCTCCTGAGACATTGAAGAAGTCAAATGCGACACCGTAGACTATCATGGAGAGAATGAACAGCAATACGCCGGGCATGTCGGGATTGCCGATGCCGAAGAATCCAAACCTCAAAACCCATGCAACCATTGCTATCAGCATGACTTTCTTTATGCCGAAGCGTTTGAGGAAAAACGGAATCATCAATATGCATAGAGCCTCGCTTATCTGGGATAGCGAAGTCAGCAGGGTGGCGTTGTTGGCAGCGAAAGTGTCGGCAAATCCTGAACCTTTGAAGCTTGTGATAAACGGTCCGGCATAGCCGTTGGTTACTTGCAGACACATGCCCAGAAGCATCGAGAATACGAAAAAGATAGCCATCTTCTTGACCTTGAACAGCTTGAACGCATTAAGGCCAAGCACTTCGGCAAGGCTCTTATCTTTCTTGTCTTCGGCTGAAATCAGACATTCGGGCAGCGAAAAGCAATACATGCCGAGTATGAGGCCTAATGCACCTGATACGAATAGTTGCATGTGGGTATATTGGAATCGCAGCGGATTAGGGGCGAGGGTAAATGACAAGCCTTCTTCAGGAATCCACATCGCACAATTGACAAACCACATTGTGGCTATGAAACCGACAGTGCCGAATACGCGTATCGGTGGAAAATCTTTGATGGTATCATAACCATGGCTCTTAAGCACGGAGAAGGCCACCGTGTTGCTTAATGCAATCGTGGGCATGTAGAACGCCACGCTTATCGTGTACATGGTGACGAACAGTGAGGCATTTGGGAAAGTGCCGCTTTCCATGGCTGCATGTCCTAAGCCCCAGCATACGAGCATGAATGCACCGGCTATTATCTGGCAGATGCCGAGCAGCCGCTGTGGCTGGATCCACCGGTCGGCTACTATACCCATAAGTGTGGGCATGAATATTGAAACGATGCCCTGTATGGCATAAAACCAGGCTATCAAGTGACCCATACCGGCACTGCCGAGGTAATTGCCGACACTGGTCAGATAGGCTCCCCACACGGCAAATTGCAGGAAGTTCATGATTATAAGTCGCAGCTTTACGTTTTTCATGTTCGGTTGTAATAATAGGTGTATTAGATGGGTTTATGTTGATTATTACTTGTCGGACTTCTTGCGCTTTATTATTGCGCTGATTTTGGCCGCTTCCTCATATTCCTCCTTATTGATTAAATCTGCGAGCATTTTCTCAAGCTCCTCGATGGCATAGTTCTCGATCTTAGGATGTGACGAGGGGGATTGCGGAGTCATGTCCTCGTCCGGCTCGACTGTTTCGGTGTCATTAGATGTCCCGTCGGCTGTATCACCGACGGTCGGGTCGTTTTCCATGACAAATCCGGTTTCTTCCAGTATTTCGCGAGTCGTGTATATTGGTGACTTTGTGCGCATCGCTATCGCTATGGCATCGCTGGTGCGGGCTTCAAGGACTATTTCGCGCTCGCCGTCGGAAAAAGTCAGCTCGCTTGAAAACAGACCGTCTTCAAATCGGTTGATAAATACCTCTTTAAGTGTAACGCCGAATCCATGGGCAAAACTCACAAACAAATCGTGAGTCAAAGGGCGTGGAGGAATCACACCCTCCATTTTCAGGGCCACTGATTGAGCTTCAGGCGCACCTATGATTATCGGCAATTTGACAGGACCGTTGATTTCTGACAGAATAAGGGCATATGCCCCGGTCTGTATCTGGCTGTATGACAGCCCCATCACACGCATTGCTACTCGTTTGCTCTTGTCCATGTCTATGTGTGTTTACATTTTTCGGCCTGTTATTATGGCACTTCCGTAGCAAAGTTCGCCCTTGGCATCGTATATTACAGCAAACTGACCTGGCGCGATGCCTTGTATGGGGGTGGAGCTTTCTATTACGTATTCTCCGGGTGACAGCTTCGTCAATTTCGCATGGAAACGTTCAGGCGAGTGTCGGTTTTTGAACATTATGTCCACACCATCGCACTGCTCAGGCCAGGGGTCGCGTGTTATCCAGTGCATTTCGTTGACATGCAGAGTGTTGCCGTATTGCAGAGGCGTATCATAGCCACGTGACACATAAATCACGTTGTCGCGTATGTTTTTCTTTACCACATACCACGGCCCGCCGCTCAGACCGAGCCCTTTGCGCTGGCCTATGGTGTGGAACCAGTACCCGTGATGCTCGCCTATTTTGTGACCGTTGCTTATATCTATGATTGCGCCCTTTTTCTCTCCGAGGTGACGGCGTATGAAGTCATTGTAATTGATTTTGCCGAGGAAGCATATCCCTTGACTGTCAGGACGGTATGCATTAGGCAGCTTCTGTTCGATGGCTATCTCTCTGACTCGCGCTTTAGGCATCGATCCAAGAGGGAATGTCAGATGCTTGAGCTGGTCATATGTAATCCGGGCCAAAAAGTCGGTCTGGTCTTTGACCGGGTCGACGGCTGTGGTAAGGTATTTCAGCCCGTCGATTTCTATCGTGCCGGCATAGTGGCCTGTAGCTGTAAGGTCGAATTCATGTCCGTAACGCTGCTCGAAATATCCGAACTTTATCATGCGGTTACACATCATGTCGGGGTTGGGGGTCAATCCTTGTTTGACCGTGTCAAGGGCATACTGCATGACGTTTTCCCAATATTCATCGTGGAGAGATACTACATCGAGGGGCAGTCCGTATCGGCGGGCTATGAGGGTGCACATTTCGATGTCCTCCTCTGCGGAACAGTCGCCTTCGCCATTATCGTTGCCTATCTTGATGTAAAACAGGTGCAGGTCATGGCCTTGTTCGCGCAGGCAGTGTACTGCTACAGCGGAGTCTACGCCTCCTGATATGAGTGCGGCTATCTTCATCAAAACAGCTTCTTAATTCTGGTTGGCGTTGGCATCAGCATCATCTGAGGGAACCTCCGGGGCTTTATATGGCTCGGTGGAGACACCCTGCGCGGCTTTCAAATTGCGTAGACGCGAAAATATGGCGAGAATGTTGTCTACCGGGATATTTTTGTCTACGATATATCCCTGACCGGTGAGCAGATAGAAACACGGCTGTGTGCGCAGGTCGTATATAAGATCGACATCAGGGTTGGCCCCGATGTCCCATGTCTTAGGAAAACGGTCGGCGGTGCGTTTAAACTCATCATCCATCTCTCCAGGATATATGCTGATGATTTTGACGATTCCTGCATTGATAAGACGCGAAGTTAGGTAGTCGGCATCCAATTTGACACGCGCCATGTTACATTCCGTACACTCCGGGTCGTTGAAAAACAATACTTGATAAGTCAGATTGTCATCAGGGGTGTAGACGTTGGCTTTGGTGCCGTCAAGAAGTGTCATTTCAGGATTTGGTGCGCTGCGGCCTGGCTGGTTGTTCTGAAGTATCGATGCTATGCGCTGCATCCTCAGTCGTGTACCTTCGTCCACTTTCTTGTTTTTTGCCGCTGCGACCGCAAAGGGCAGCATCAGCTCGTCGCTCCAGAATACCGCAGTGTCGCTGTATATCATGCTTTGTGCAGCCTCGGCCATGAAGGCAAGGTCTTTGGGTTGTTTCGAGAGCCGGCCAAGCAGGCTTTCTATCGACTGTGTGGCTATATCCCGCTGGGCATGCGGCATCATGGCAAAATAGTCGCCAAGTGCATCCTTGACATTCTGCCGGTTGCTGAATATGCGCTTCATATCGGCCTTGTCCCAGAAATGGGTGACGTAATAGTCGGCGCGACCTGTCAGCGTAGCGATGGTGTCAGGTACAATGGGATATGGAAATGGAGCTACAGCATGAGCCGACGGGTTGAAACACGTGGCAATCGCCATGAGGAGTGCTGCGAGTGATATGGTATGTTTCAGGTTGTAATGCATTGGATGTTGAAATATATAAATAAGTAAGTCTTAAAAATTAACTGCGAGTTATAAATGCATTAATTTTTACGACTTACTTACAAATTTACAAATCTCCTGTCGGATAACAAAACGACACCGACGGAAATTTTAACCATCTGATTCCGTCGGTGTCGTTTTAAGGTGTTATTTGCTATATATCGGCTTATCGGCCTGATGCGCGGACTTTGTCGCGTATGCGCTGATTGAAACCGGCTTTACCAATCAAGTCCTCGAGGGTCAGATGCATACGGTAACGCCAGTAGTGGCGCGAGTTGGCCGGTACGTTGATTTGTTCGTCCTGCGGGTTGTCACGCCGGATATCGCCGTCGATCGACAGCCAATCCTGCAACGGCAGTATGCATAGCATCGAGGGTGAGGCGAGATGGTTGGTGACAATCTTGTCGCATACCCATGGTTCGGCATAATAGGGGGCGAGACCCGGCTCGCCGAGTACGTGGTTGAAGAAATCCTGTGTTTTGCCACGGTCTTCTTCCCACCACTGGCGTATGCCGCCCATGTCGTGAGTGGAGGTCGTGCAGACCGAGTAGTATGGATAGCTCCAGGTGTTGCCGAATTTTGATTTCGGGTCTTTTGGCATACGTTGTATCTCAAGCGAGAGTATTTCAAGCTGGCTCATGACGGCTGCTACGCAGTCAGGTACCATGCCGAGGTCTTCAGCGCAGCATAGCATGCTTGTGGCATCGACAAGCGGAGGTAGTTTCCACATGGCTTTGCCATACCAGAAGTCGTTGTGGCGGTGGTAGTAGAAGTCGTTGTACAGACGGTTGAAACACCATTTCTCATAATCTGTCAGAGAGCGGTAGATGTATGTGAAGTGTGCCGAGATGCGTGGGTGGTATTTACCCTTCTCATAGGGGTCTTCGATAAACAGGACTTCATCGATGAGGCCGAGCAAGGCGTTGCAGAGCTTGTTATGCTTGTCGTTCTTTTCCAAAGAGGCGAAGTATTCTACTACCTTGCGCTGGGTGTTGAATTCGGGCTTGAGCTTGTAGCGACCGTAACCGGCATCGACAAGGAACCATGCGCGGGCTTCGTCGGTGTATTCGCCGAAGAAGTCTCCCAAGAAATAGTCCATGATGTAGGGAGTGGTCTGGAGGTCTACATCAAGCCAGAAATCGTAATTGTACTTCAATTCGTCGGGTGTGAATGGGAGAGCCGGATTGAAGTAGCCGAGCAGACCGTGTACGGCATCCTGGGGAATCTGCCATATGCGGAAGAACCCAAGCACATGGTCTATGCGGTATGCATCGAAGTATTCGGCCATTTTGCCGAAACGGGCTTTCCACCATGCAAATCCGTCAAGGTTCATCTCCTCCCAGTTGTAGGTCGGGAATCCCCAGTTCTGCCCGAGTACCGAGAAGTCGTCCGGGGGTGCACCGGCCTGGCAGTCGAGGTTGAACAGGCGTGGGTCGGTCCATGCGTCCACGCTTGTACGGGAGATACCGATGGGTACATCGCCTTTCAGAGCCACGCCTCGGTCATGCGCGTAGTCTATTACTTCACGCATCTGTTTATCGAGGAAGTACTGGATGTAATATACGTAGTTGATGCGGTCGGGGTTCTCTGCTACGAAGCGGTCGAGTTTCTCCTGGCTGAACTGGGCATATTCTCCCCATTGCGACATCTCTACAGTGCCGTTGATGTCACGGAGCGAGCAGAAGGCGGCATAAGGGGTCAGCCATTTCTTGTTGCGCTCTACAAACTCTTTGAAGTCGTCGCGCTCCATTACGGCAGCACCGTCCTGTGCGAAGAGTTCGCGTGTAAATTCGTTCTTTGCGTTGTTGACACGCTCGTAATCCACTTCAGCGAGCTGGTTGAGTTCGCGTCCGAGATTGTCGAAATACTCCTGACGGCCTTGGTCGTTGAGACGGCCCATTGCAGGGAGATGCAGGTACATCGGGTGGAGCGCAAAGGTCGAGTTGGAATTATAGGGGTATGAGTCGGTCCAAGTCCATGTCATCGTGGTGTCGTTGATAGGAAGGAGCTGGATGAATTTCTGACCGGTCTCCACGGCCCAGTCCACCATCTTCTTCAAATCGAGAAATTCGCCTACGCCGAAGTCGTCATTGGTACGGAGGGAGAATACCGGGATGGCCACACCTGCTCCGCGCCATGGGGCGAGCGGATTGACAAAACGCATGCCTGACACGACAAGTACTTCGTTTTTCTGTGCCGGCACTATGTCGAAGCGGCGGTTGTCGCCACCTTCCCATGCCACGAGGTCATGGCTGTCTTTCTTAAGGATGACAAACTTATATTCAGAGGGTATGTCAAGAGCCTTTATCTCGATGTTCACCTCCCATTCGGGGAAGTTGGCATCGTTCATAACGATAGCTTTTGATGCATCCCATTTGCCGAGACCTTCGCATGCGCCGCCTATCGCGAGTACTTCGTCTTCCTGCACCATGGGGGCGGAAACACGGATGTTGGCTATGCCGGTCTTGGGGGTCAGAGGCTGTTCGAGTACGTGGCGTTTGCAGATGCAGTTAGTGAATGCCTGGGAGTAGTAGGGTTTATCCCAGGGCTGATCCTGCCAGCGGTCAAAAATCTCGAATGTCTTTGCCGCACGGCCACGGACAAAACGGTGCTTAATGCCCCATTCGTGCTTGGTGTATCCGTTTTCATGGCGTACGATATAGAAATAATTGAACGAAGGGGTAGAGTCCTCAACTTCGATTACAGTCGACCAGTGTTCGACTCCGTCAAGGTCAAGTTTGATGGCTTTTGCCTCGTCGTTGGCTCCGAGAGCTTCAATGTCTCCGCACAGATACACTGACTCGCCCCAATTAGTCCGGTAGTCGATATTGAACGAAAGCTTCATGTGTGATAATTGAATATAAGTTTTTATGGTTTGAGTTATTTATTATCTATTTATGTGCTAAAGTTAATAATATTTTCTCAAATGCGACACCCTGTCATGCCAAAAAATGCAAAACAGGGTGTCAGGGTAGGTGTTTTATGGTCGCATGGAACTACGTCACCCGCATTTTGATGTGCCGCACGAGGTGCATATCAAGCAACCTTCCTGATATACGAGAGTTTCGTTGCCACAGTGGGGACACTTTTGGCCGGATGCTTTGGCCCCGTCGGGCAGATAGCGTTTGAGAGCGCGTTCCACGCCCATTTTCCATGTGTTGATGCTCTGGGAGTTGAGTTCAAGACCACTGACGAGTTTGATTACCTGGTCAATGGGCATACCGTAGCGGAGTACGCCGGATATGAGTTTGGCATAATTCCAGTATTCGGGGTTGAACTTGTCGCTCAGGCCCTCGATGGTGGTTTTGTAGCCGCGCTTGTTGATAAACTGGAAGTCGTAGCGCTTGACTCCGTTTTCGTCAACGGCCCGGATTATCTTGCCACGGGTGACAGATTTCGGACAGAAGATGCCGTCTTCGTCGTCGGCCAGACCGGTGAATATCTCATAGGGCTTGTCATCCATCAGCCCGACGAAGGCAATCCATTTTTCCTTGTTGTTTTGGAAACGTACCACATCGGCTTCAAGTTCTGTAGGACGTTTATGTGCATGGGGTACGAGGGTTTGTGCCTGTGGCTCGGGCTTCTTTTCCATGGCGACAAGCACGCCCGACCGGCTTCCGTCGCGATACACTGTGCAGCCCTTACAGCCACATTTCCATGCCTGGAGATAGAGCTCGGCAACGAGCTCCTCTGATACATCCGACGGCAGGTTGATGGTCACGGAGATGGAGTGGTCGACCCATTTTTGCACACGTCCCTGCATCCTGACTTTTTCGAGCCAGTCCACATCGTTGGCCGTGGCCTTGTAGTAGGGCGACTGTCTGACCAGATTGTCTATTTCCTCCTGGGTGTAGTCCTGCTTCACCTCTATGCCGTTGATGCGCATCCACTCCATAAATTTAGGGTGGTAGACGATATATTCCTCGAAAGAGTCACCTGTCTCATCGGTATAATCGATACGGGCGTTTACATCGCTGGGGTTGACTTTGCGGCGGCGTTTGTAGACCGGCATAAACACGGGTTCTATGCCCGAAGTGGTGCGGGTCATCAGGCTGACAGTGCCAGTTGGGGCTATGGTCAGACATGCTATGTTGCGCCTGCCGTGTTGCATCATGCGGTCGTAGATGGATGGCTCGGCTTCGCGTATGCGGTTGATAAACGGATTGCTGGCTTCGCGTGCTGCGTCGTATACTTCGAAAGCACCGCGCTCGGCGGCGAGGTCGACCGAAGAGCTGTAGGCGGCCAGTGTCAGTGCACGATGGACTGATTCGGAGAACGCAGTGGCTTCGTCTGTGCCGTAGCGGAGACCCAAGGCGGCGAGCATGTCGCCTTCGCCGGTAGTGCCGACGCCGGTGCGACGGCCTTTGAGTGTCTTGCTGCGGATTTTTTGCCACAGGTGTTTTTCGGTCTGTTTGACTTCTTCGGTCTCCGGGTCGGTCTCTATCTTGGCGAGGATGGCATCTATTTTCTCCATTTCGAGGTCTATGATGTCGTCCATGATGCGCTGTGCCTTGCCTACATGCTGCCTGAAAAGGTCGAAATCGAATTCGGCTTGTGCTGTGAAAGGATTTTTGACGTAGCTGTAAAGGTTGATTGCGAGCAGGCGGCAGCTGTCATACGGGCATAGTGGTATTTCGCCGCATGGATTGGTGGATATGGTGCGGAATCCTAAATCGGCGTAGCAGTCGGGTACTGACTCACGGGTGATTGTGTCCCAAAACAGCACTCCAGGTTCTGCGCTCTGCCACGCATTGTGGATTATCTTGTTCCAGAGGGTGCGGGCATCTATTTCCTTGACGATGGAGGGGGTGTCGGAATCGACGGGGAATTGCTGTGTGTACGTCCCGCCGTCCATGGCCGCTTGCATGAATTTGTCATCGATGCGTACCGACACGTTTGCGCCTGTGATTTTGCCTGTCTCCATCTTTGCGTCGATGAAGTCCTCGCTTTCAGGGTGTTTTATGGATACGGAAAGCATCAACGCACCGCGACGTCCGTCCTGAGCCACTTCGCGCGTGGAGTTGCTGTAACGTTCCATAAACGGCACGATGCCGGTGGATGTGAGTGCTGAATTTTTGACAGGAGTACCTTTGGGGCGTATATGACTCAGGTCGTGGCCTACGCCTCCACGCCGCTTCATCAGCTGCACCTGTTCCTCGTCTATCTTGATGATGCCTCCGTAGCTGTCGGGTGTGCCGTCAAGACCTATCACGAAACAGTTACTCAGCGAACCCACCTGGAAAGTGTTGCCTATGCCGCTCATCGGACTGCCCTGCGGAACGATGTAGCGGAAATCGTCAAGTAGTCCGTACACTTCTTCTTCGCTCATCGGATTGGGATAATTACGCTCGATGCGGGCTATCTCCGATGCTATGCGATGGTGCATGTCGGATGGGTCTTTTTCGTAGATGTTGCCGTTACTGTCCTTAAGGGCGTATTTTGTCACCCATACGGTGGCTGCAAGGTCGTCATCCTTGAAGTAGAGTTTTGAGGCTTCAAGAGCCTCGTCGTAAGTGTAGGTCGTGCGTTGTTCGGGAGTCTCCATCTGGTAAGATTTCAAGTGTTTTGTAGAAGAGATTTGTGTTTTGGTTTTACTAAAATGCAAACTTCGTAAATTAATTTGGCCTTGCAAAATTTCCAAAAAGAAAACTTTGGCGCATGTTAATAACTTTCAGGTTCCCAAAAGATGCGCACTGATTAAGTCACATGATATGAAGGAATATATAGAATCGCAACTATTACATGACATAAACATATTACGAGGTTTATAAGAAAGTCCTTGAGCGTTGCACATTGCATATGCATTTTAAGATTTACTGACATCCAAATGCATTGTGCCGTTGTCGACCATGTCTAACTTTTTATGACGCTTATAAGTTACTTTTCCCTAAACAGAACGATTATTTTTGGTCGTATAATAGATATGTGTTATATTCGCAAGTGTTTTAATCATTGCAGCAACTATAACTGGCTAAAACCACATTCTACTCTTACGATCAGATACTATGGATGAACTGATTCAGATTTTTAACGATATACTGCGCCAGGCAGGAAGCGTAGATATAGCGGAAGCCGAGTTCAAGCGTCAGCTTCACGAAGATGCTCATCTCAAGAAGATGTACCGCGAATGGTGTCGTGAAGTGGGAAGCAGTGAGAAGTTAGGGTTCCTTGATTATTGTGACGAATACCTCGAATCACAGGACGATATTTGGCAGACTCTAAATGACTTCGACAATGAAGAGTGACACGACACAATGTCATCGTCGTCTGCCGGCAGAGTGGGAGGAAAGCGATGCGGTGATGATAGCATGGCCGCATGTCGGTACTGACTGGGAGCCGATACTTGATGAGGTAACGCGCACCTATATAGATATAGCCCGTGCTGTCATAAAGGTCGCCACGCTTGTGGTCATTGCTCCTGACGTGTCGCTTCCGAAGCGTTACCTTGCTACTTATGACAGCGAAGAGCGGCCGATAGTCTATTGCCAGATACCTACCAATGATACATGGGCGCGTGATTTTGGACCTATAACTGTCGAGGAATCCTATGGGCATGGCGGTGATGCCGCAATGGTTCCGCTGGATTTCACATTTAACGGCTGGGGTATGAAATTTGCCGCCGACAAGGACAATCTGATTACGTCGCGTATGGCTGAGAAAGCCTTGTTTGCGTCTCAGCCGGAGGGTCATCGTGAGTTTGTGCTTGAAGGCGGTTCGATTGAGAGTGACGGACGTGGGACTCTGATGACTACGTCGGAGTGTCTGCTGTCGCCTAATCGCAATCCGTGGATGGATAAGGCGCAGATTGAGGAATACCTGCTTCGGACATTCGGTGCTCGCCACATGTTGTGGGTCGATCACGGTTATCTTGCCGGGGACGATACCGACAGCCACATAGATACTCTGGCCCGTCTTGCGCCCGACAACACAATAATATATGTGACCCCTCCGGATGATGAGGCTGACGAGCATTATGATGCGCTGAAATCCATGGAGCGACAGTTGATGCGGTTACGTACCCCGGAGGGAGAGCCATATCATCTTATAGGCTTGCCGATGGCCGATGCACGGTATGATGAAGACGGCAACCGTCTTCCGGCTACGTATGCCAATTACCTCGTGGTCAACGGCACGATACTTATGCCGTCATATGGCTCGCCGCAAAAGGACGAATTGGCAGCGAAAATGTTGGGCATCGCATATCCTGGTTATAACGTGGTGCAGATTGACTGCACTCCTCTCATCCGCCAGCACGGTTCGCTTCATTGCGTGACCATGCAGCTTCCTAAAGGCACACTATCTGCAGGTGGTGTAACCGCAAATTAAACTCATATTGTTGACTGAGTTACTTATGGAAAAAGATTCAAAGATATATGTAGCCGGCCATAGAGGCATGGTCGGTTCGGCGATAGTGCGCGAACTGCGCCGCCAAGGCTACGACAATATCATCACGCGCACACATGCGGAGCTTGACCTGACCGACCAAAAGGCTGTAAACGGTTTTTTCGCTTCCGAACGTCCCGAATATGTATTTCTGGCTGCTGCAAAAGTAGGAGGCATAGAGGCCAATGCATCAGCTCCAGCCGATTTCATGTATGACAATATGATGCTTGAGATGAACGTAATCCATGCGGCATGGGTCAACGGTGTGCGTAAACTGGAATTTCTCGGCTCGTCATGTATCTACCCGCGCATGGCTCCGCAGCCTATGCCGGAGTCGTGTCTGCTGACATCGGAGCTCGAGAAGACCAACGAGGCATACGCGCTGGCCAAGATTTCGGGCTTGAAGTATTGCGAATACCTCAACCGGCAGTATGGTACGGACTACATATCGGTTATGCCGACCAATCTCTACGGTCCTAATGACAACTATCATCCCACACACTCGCATGTGCTTCCTGCCCTTATCCGCCGTTTCCACGAGGCCAAGGAGCAGCGGCTCCCGGAGGTGGTGTGCTGGGGCGACGGGTCGCCGTTGAGGGAGTTTCTCTATGTGGATGATTTGGCCAATCTGTGTGTATTCCTTATGAACAATTATTCTGGCAATGAAACTGTAAATGCCGGAACTGGCAAGGAGCTGTCAATCCGCGAGCTGTCCGAATTGGTCGCCAAAACCGTGGGCTACGAAGGACGTATAGTCTGGGATACAACCAAGCCTAACGGAACACCCCGTAAGCTGCTTGATGTCAGTAAGGCTACAAACCTCGGTTGGACATACTCCACCGAGCTTCCCGAAGGGATACGTCTCGCATATGCCGACTTTCTGAATAATCCTGTACGTGCCGAGCGATGACTCGGATGTGTGCAGCCCTATTCTAAAATTACTTATAAAAGAAGTGCCAAAGAAGCCTTGCATGACCGTGGCTTCCTTGGCACTTCTCTTGACCTTTATATTCAGATAATAGGGAAGTGTACTTGCGAATCCGGCACAAATGATTGAAATGAATTATCGCTGTAATATACTATGATGCTGATTACTTGTTTGCCCGGGGATGTTGAGGGCGGAGGTGTCACAGTCCGGGACATGTCCTCCTGATGGAATGTTATGGTGCGCTCTGACCCTTTTGCTTCTATCCGCTCTGCGGTGTGACGGCTGGTGTCGGTCTGGTCGGGACGCTTATCGGTTTCCTGTGCCGATACCGTATCTGTAGCAGAAGCAGAAGGGTCGGTGTCCGACATAGGCTCGTCATTATCGAGCATGAAATCGAGAGGCAGCGACATATTGCCGTCGATGCTGCTTTCGCTAAAGTCTGTGAGATTTTGATTTTCGTTATCGCGTGTAACGTCGGACGCGTACAGCGTATTCTCAGAGACTTCAGCGGTAGGGGATTCCGATGCGGCGGTTGCGGTGTGGTCGGTTGCTTGGTTCATCCCTTTATTTATCATTTCGCCCTCGCCAAACATCAGCCACATGATAGACAGCTCCGGATATGCGTCATGTATTTTGGCGATTATCTCGTCGCGCACTGTCTTGTTGCGTCCGTTGAGGAGCTGGGAGAGTGTGGGGCGTGGAATCCCACAGTTGTCGGCAAACTGTGTGACTGGGATGTCGCGGTGTTCAATGTAAAACTTTAATCGGCTAACTATATCCATGTGTTTTACAATTACAAATTCAAATATTGATGATGCAAATGTAATCATTTGGTTTCAAAAATGCAAATTTCGTTTCGGAAATTGCGAAGTTGCAAATGCAAATGCAAATTTAGAGATGCAAAGCGGAATCCGATGAAATTTGAGGTAACAATCATGCACTGCTCTTCTGAGAGTGATATTCTCTACTGTATTTCGCTAATAGTAGGAATTATTTCAGACGGTTTAGATAAACTCATATTGAGCTAACTTGAATTAAAACTTGTAATAGTTGTTATATCATGCTGATATATACATATATACATTGAATTTTGTGTATATACATGCGTGATGGGGAGGTTAAAAAGAGAGTATATTTCAGCATATTTTTAATAAATACTTTAATGAAATGCATAAAATAATTGATTACCAGCTGATTATATGGATAGTTAATTAATGTTTTGCTTCCGATGCTAACACATCTGATAGGCAATCGTGGTGAAATTTACAAACTTGAACACAGAAAATAAATCCATTTGAAATTTCAAACAATCAGCAGAAGAAGATTGGATGGTATGGTGAGTTTTGATGATTTACAGTTGCATCGCACAATCCTGCTTGTAAACTGCATAGTTCCGTTTTGCAAAACGGAATAACAAATGCAAACCGCTGCAAGCCGATAGTATTCAGTTTGAATTTTTAAATTCAGTTAGATTGACATGTTTAGCGCAATTCCCATCCGTAAATAAAATTTACAAATGTCACATCTCCCTACCTCTCCGTACTGTACGTAAATCCGAACATCCTCTGGGGGTCCACTTGCTACCTACCGAATCCTTTCAGTTACCCTATAATAAGAAAATCGGTTGGGTATAGTGCAAAACTATAACCAACCGATTGTGCGGCAAAAGCCTCGGGTATTTTATTCAGAATACAGTCGTTTAAAATAGTGACTTTGTTCGTCCCCTTCAATATAATAAAGCATTATCGGAACTGGAGTATTACTTGGAGTCACAGAGCCTTGAGATTCATAAAAAATAAGAGTTGAGGTATATTCGTCATACATTACGTTGATAGTATAGATGCCTCTACCGCGATAAACATCATCTTCACCATCATAATTTTCATATACTTTATAAGATATTGTTATTTTATTATCTTTAAATTCCCAAGTCCCAATATCTTGTGCTCTAGATACTCTAGATATGCATTCGCCATAATATGTCCCATCCTCATTAAATGTAATTGACCTTGATGTCATGTTGAAATTATTATACCACGTACCTAATAAAAAGGATGCAAGTGTGTTTGTGTTTGGATCATCTTTGTCATCATCTCCACAAGAAGGGAGGATTAAGCTGAGTAATAGGGTGAGTAGTACCGTCAGCTTTTTTTGGATAGTTTTCATTAGTTTTACCGGTTGTCGCATCCATTCCCGAATTGACATTTAATAGTTATACGCAAAAAGCGTGGAATGATGTTCTTGTCTATCCCTAAGGAGGCATCGCCAAACGCCTAACACGAAATAAACAGTCCACTCCCACGCCTTACCGAATATCGATATCCCCTTGTCGGGGAGTGGATAAACGACAAGCATGAGCGTTTTGTGGCTGCTTTCTCCTTCGTGTTTTTGAAATTGGCGATTTCCTTAGGAGGATAAAGCAAAAAACGCTTTTGTATGTCTGCACACTTTAGTTTTAGTTAGTGAGCTTCACAAAGTTACGCTTTTTGGGGAATATACACAAATCAGCTCGTTGGGTTAATTTTATTTTATTGTCAATATCAGAAGATAGCTTGTCGAATGTTTGTTAACGAGGATAGCATAGTCTTAGCAGAAGCATATTATGCAGATGAATAATAATATGAATATAATTAGCGTAGCATAGGAAAAAGTGTTTTTGCTAAATTATATACAGTATCACCTAACTTTTTGATATTATTAAGCAAATCGGCTTGTGCTAAATTTTTTGCCGCCGCGTCATCTACGGCGGCTTTTAATTTCTGTATGGCAGCTTTATCAGATGTTGCAGGACATAATTTACAGAAATCAGAAAGTGACATATCTGCAATCTTAGAAAGTTCGATGCTGTACGAGTCTTTAACTCTCGACATTGCATTATGGGCGAGATTTGAATAGCGATTGGACATCTTATTGAGGAGTTAATTTATTTATAATCATGGCTATGGAATTAATTAATTGAGAAGACGATAAATCAGTCACTTTGTTGTTTAACTTATCAATATCAGTAGATATACTCACCAAGCGTGATGTTATTGAGTCATTTATACCCATCATTCCAGCATATGATAAAATGGAATTTTGTTTCTCCTTTACTTTTGCGGCGGATGTGATATATGATGTAAGTGACGATTGTGCAGCAATAGTTGCATCATATGAATCTGATATTTGTTTGATAGTGTTAATTCGTTGTTCTCTAACTGGAGACAAAAGTTCTGAACGACAAGCTTCTATTTCAGCGTTAATAGCAGATTGGAAATCAGATATGGCATTTATTGCTTCAGATGTATTTGCCTTAGAAGGAGACTCTTTTACTTTAGATAGTATGGCGAACAATGATTGTGGATCTTGATTTGAATTTTCAATATCTGTCTTAACCATTTCATGAATCAATGCAGGAGCCAGTTTCTGGTCAATGAAACGATTTATATCATCTTCTATTTTGTCAAAATATCTCTCTGTGATTTCAATATGAGATGTTTTGTAGGCAGATAAGTCTTTGGAAACATATTGTGACAGGGCTACAGACTCTTTAGGGACGGAAATACACCCTTGATTAATGCTCCCGATAGATAGTGCCACAGACAGTAGAAGAGAATATTTGTTCATAATTTTTTTAGGTTTATAATAAATCAAGCAAATTCTGTACCAACATATACGCCACTGACAATAATGTCACATGTGATATTATTTGTCAATCTGAGCATATTCTATGATTGATTACTGCGCTGCAAAAATCCCAACAAGTTCGCTATTTGAAGCTTTGTATGTTCTGCTTATCAGGTAGGATATAAGAGATTTCATTAGCTTTATCTCTCTGACGTGTTGCATCGCTCGGAACAAATTTTTGAAACGAGTGTCTTTATTTGACATGACTCTCTTCGTTTGGGCGGTAAAATCCTTTAGGACTGGAGATAATTCGTAATCAACCATATTTACCTCTCCAACTTCAGCACAAGAAAGAATAAATCCATCAATGGCAGGATGAACAAGAATTATGAAATGGGGGCGGTGATTATGCCGAAGAAGCTTCAGATGTTCACTCGATGCGATCTCTGTAAATTCATTGAGGTATCCTGGTTTTCTCTTGTCAGCATCGATTATTCCAACCGCAAATCTGTCAGAGAACTTCTCCTGCATGACTTTGGCGACTTGATTGCAGCCTTTTTGATGATTGCAACCGGCTGTACATACCAATGTTTCAACAAGATTGGTGTCGACATAACACTCCGGAATTATATAGTCAGCGCGTTGATTCATTGGCCAAGATATGCTTCAAGATTATAGAACATATCCATTCCATTATCGTATGCATCCTGAAGCTGTTGCTCGGAAAGACGACGCACGACCGTTTCGTTATCCTCCATATCAACGACAAATACAGCCAAGTCGTTTCCAGCACTCTCCAACAATGAACTCATAACATATGGGCTGTGTGTAGAAATGAAGAATTGGTTATCTTTACTGGCAATTATATCATTGACAACATTAGAGATATATGGAGGGAAAGTGTGTGCTTCGGGTTCTTCAAAACATAGCACCTTGTTGTGGTTGCTTTCGATAGCGGACTTATAAAAAATCAGCCGTTGTAATGAATCGGAAAGAGAATTAAAAGGCACAAGGAACATATCAAGACCGTTTTCTCTTACTGCCTTTATCTGCTGTGAGCCTGAATCAAACATCATCTTTAATCCATAACCGTGGAACAATTCAGCCAGATTGGACTTTAATTCTGGCATATTAGCAACTGTTTCCATAAGGTTTACTCCAGAAGGAGGCAGTAAAAAGCCAAAATTAGACGATTCGGTTACGAAATACTTTGGAAAAAAGTAAGCCAAAATATCAGGCAGATCTGACGGGTCTTTTTTTGTCGTCAGGATTAGAGACGGAGAAAACGAATATTTGCTAAGTTCATTCTGTAACGTAATGTCGACAGACAATCCGTTGTTGCTTGTTCTTTTGATTACAAGGGTATCATCATTTGCGGATATTTCTGCCGTAATTGCAGATGAGCCATTATGGAATAAATCTGCTGTATTCTCGATGCGTACAAGATTTTTAAGAGATTTATGTGATGTATTCACCATATAAGGCACATCAAACATCGCAAGGGCTTCTAAAAGATTGCTTTTGCCAACATTAGGTCTACCTATCAACACATTGATGCGTCGACAGTCGTCAAGCGTCACAGATTTCAATGATTTGAAATTCTTGATGGATACGCTCGTGATTATGCGGAGTGCAGATTCATCCATGATGTACAAATTTACGATTTTATTTTGATATTGCCGTCATGGATAGCAATATTGTCCTCAAGATGTCTATCAATGTCTGTCGGTGTATGTTTATAGGCCAGTTTATTAGTGGTTTATGTTGTTTGGGGTGGTGGGGTTAGGTGCGGTCAAGTTCTTCCTGGTTGGATGTCGATTTGCGCTGTTCTTGGGCGCGATTGGATGTGCTGAAATTGAATTTGAGCGTTGCATAGAGTGTGCGCCCGCCAAACAGGCCTTTGACAGTGACATGCTGGGCGAAATCAGGATAAGCACACGTGACAGTCCTTTTATACATGGAGTTGAAAACGTCATCGACTCCGGCTGAAAGATTCCACTTGCCTTTACCGAATGAACAGTCCAAACAAAGGTCGAACCTGAAGACATGCTGCTTGAACGTCTGATATACATCCTTATAAGGCGGCGCATAGCCGATGTTCCCTTGGATTCCGAAATTGTCTGTCAGTTGCAGGTAGTTGTCCCATGACAGGTCCATGGTAAGCACTTGTCGTTTGCGGTCTCCGGCGCGGGTGTCGAGCAGCCCCGCATTGAGCAGGACGGAACTCGTCCATATCCCGAAATCGAGCGGAATGTAAGCGTTGAGATACCACATATTGCTGTTCGATATGTTGCCGAACGTGTCCACAGTGTATTCTCCATCGGTATAGGAGAAGTCGCGTATGCGGTCTTTGGTGAGGTTCGCTCTCACCGACAGGTAGTAGCGGCTCCTCAGGACGTATGTGAGTTCCACAACGTTGGAAATCATGGGTTTCAGCCCGGGGTTGCCTGTCTTGTACGACAAATCCGTCTGATACACCACAAACGGATTCAGCAGGTTGTATGACGGTCGCTGGATCCTCATGCCGTAGTAGGCCATGAAGCCCGATGCACCCCCCGGTTTGTAATAGAGGAAACAGCTCGGGAATACACGGAAATCATGATTGGCATCGTGGGTGTCTTTGACGTACGATATGCCCTCTCGGTCGGTATATTCGGCGCGGACTCCGACATTAGCATCAAATATGTCGCTGTTGTATGCCCCGTTGACATAGGAGGCAAACAAAGTCTCCGTAAAACGGAAACGGTCTTTGAAGCGTGGGTCTTCCTGCGGGGTCTCGTCATCTTTCCATGACAGCAGGTTATAGTCGTAATCGATGCCTATATGCGAATATTTCAATCCTCCGCTTAGTTTCCACGGAGTACCTCCGAGTGGTTTCTCGTAGTCTAATTGCGCGGTCCAAAGTCTGGTGCTTTCATTTGACAGCGAGCGTTTCTGACGGTTGCCGATATACGCACCCGAGCCGTCGAAGTATCTGTTGCCGAATCCGTCATCGGTATCCATCCCGACAATGTCGCTGTAATCGGCGATAAGTTTAAGCTTTTGGCCCGTTGTATCGATACTCCAGGAAAAGTTGAGGTTGAAAAGATTGTTGTACGGGCGGCGTACCCTTTTGCTTGACGATATGATAGTCTGTGAAAGGACATCATTGTCGATTACGCTTAATGTCGACCACCCGCATCCCTTTTCCCGGTTGGACTGGCCGTTGTACTCGACTCCGAGGAAATGTGCCGGGGCTATCTGCCAGTCTGCGCCGAAACGCCAGTTATGGCTGCGGTCGTGGTTCCGTTCGTCACCTGTTGTCACATTTTGCTGAGAAGCCAGCAGGTAATCGTTAGCCTCTGACCGTTCAGATACAGACCGATTGTCTGAATAGGAATAATTGCCGTACAGGGCGAAGTTGCCGAAAGTATATGCCAGTCCGGCAGCGGGGCGGTAGGAGCTGCGGCGTTCAAAAGAGTAGTTGGCCGATACATACCCCGTGAGTCCGGTTTCGGTGCGCCGGCGTGTGTTGATCACCACCACTCCGCCTGACCCCTCCGCCGAATAGGCTGAGGTCGGATTGCTGATTATCTCGATGTTTTTCAGGTCGCTGCCTTGGATGGATTTGAGGTAGCTGACAAGCTGCTCGCCGCCCAGGTGCAGAGTCTTGTCGTTGACAATCACTGTCACGCCGCCGTTGCCGTTGATTGAGATGTTGCCCTCTTTGTCAACGAAAACGCCGGGGGAATAATTGAGAATGCGGTCGACGGTCTTGTCTTGCAGATGCCGTACATTCTCGACGGAAACGACAAGACCCGTGGCGTTGCGCTTCACCGTGGGCCTGACCCCTTTGACCACGACCTCGCCAAGCATTGTTGTTTCGGGGGCCAAAGTCACCGTGCCTATGTCGGTCGTTTGCGTGAAATCCACGTTGCGGTATTCTTCTTTGAAACTTAGCGCGCTGATTTTCACTATATACTGTCCTTTGGACAACTCAAAGGCAAATGCGCCGTCGCCGGCAGAGGCCGTGCCAGTGACGAATGTGGAATCAGGAGCAAGCACTGCGACAGTGGCATAATCGACAGGGATTCTGTCCGCGTCACATATGCGGCCTGATAGTCTTGCCGTTTGGGCATAGCTCAGGCTTGCGGTCATGGTGAGTATGGCCGCCAAAAAATAGTTTTTCATCAGATTATATGGTTAGTTTTCTATATTCCTCCGTCTATGATCCAAGAGCCGTCGGTTTGATGTTCAAGGGAGAGGTTGCCGTCCTGTATGGTGCCGTCTTTCAGCCTGATACGGTACGGAACGAAAAACTTGTAGGGGGTGGCTCCTTGTCGGGACGAACCGACACCGAGAAGTACCGCTCCTGAATATGTCTCTTTAAATCTATCGACATCGTAATATGCATGATCGAAACCTTGCGTGACAATATCGGCTTTCCAATCCTTCAGTGCAGCTAAAGCCACTTGGACGGCCTCCTCTGCGGAAAGCCCCATGAACGAATCTTTCATTTCGGATACATCTATCCAGTTGATGTTGTCGGGGACGGATGCCAGCGGATGCTTGGACGATTCGTAGGAAATGCCGGTGGTCCTTAGCAAGACGACATCCCCATCGCTGATAGTATATGACATAAGTCGGTGGCTCTTCTTATCAAATGCATAGCAATAGGTGAGTCCGTATTTATCCGTGGAGATGACGATGCGATCGTCTGTTGTACGCATTACCATATTGCCGTCCGGCAAAGCCAGATATGAACTCAATAGCTGTCGGGGATCAAGAAGCCTGTTGAAATCCTCAATAAAATTGGGCTTTGGGTTTCTGGTCATCCACCCCGTATTGTATGCAGGTAGCCACATATACCGTATCGAATCATTGCCCATAGCCTTTCGGCCCCCCTTGTCTACCATCCAGTCATTGCCGGAAACCGACAGTGTTACCGGTGTGAAAGGCAGGTCTTTGTCGAAATACGCAAAGTTTTCGGACGGGAGTGTTCTCGCCTCGAACTTTACAGTGAAAGAATCCTCGATAAAGGCGAGTGCGTCCCTTATGACATCTTTTGCAGATACTCGTGGGGAGGCGGTAAGGATTATTACTGCCACCGCAGCCGCCACCGAAGTGATACAGCCGACAGCCCATTTCAAATGCTTGGATCTTTTTTGAGGATTAAGGGTATGGGCGACTCTCTTGCGGAGATTGTCGGATGCCTTAATCTCGCATCGCGGACGCAGAAAATCCAATATCTGCTGTTCCTGGATTTCGTGTTTGTCGTTGTTCATAAGTCGCCTGATTTGTTGAGGATGGTTTTCAATTCTTTTATGGCTGCATTGTAGCGTGACTGCACGGTGGTGGGTGGGGCTGACATGATTTCTGCGATTTCAGTGAATTTCAGATTATCCACCGCCCGCATCATCACGATCTGCCGCTTTTCATCGCTCAAGGTTTCAAGACTTCCGATTACGCGCTGTCGCTCATCCTTAAACTCGTTCTCCTCGTCTGGCGAATAAAACGGTTCGTCGATATCCTCTATCGTGACAGTGTCACGTTGGGTTTTGCGAAAGTCCATGCAGAGGTTATACAGGATTCTGAACAGATACATTCTTACATCACGGGGAGCGGTTTTGGCCCGAGCAAGCCTGATGACGGCATCATGCACCAGATCCTCCGCGAAGACGCGGCTGCCTGTGCGGAAGAATGCGAACCTGACCATATTGTCAAGGTTTCGCTCTACAGTCTCCGCTACGTCTTGTGGTATGTTATGAATACTCATTATTTAATCATTCTACATAATTATGACGCAAAAAGAGCAGAAATAACGAAGATTATAGTGATTTTTTTCAGAGCGGTTATTTTGTGGATCAACTTATTATATCATATAGCGTTGATAGCTGCTGCTGATTTTTGTATTGGTACAAATCATATTTCCAAATAAGTTGTTAAATTTGCGCTTGTATACTTAACGTAAATAACGATTATGGCAGAAACCGACAACATGATGTCAGCATCCGAGCTGTTTGACTTGTCTTTGGAGATTGAAGGCCTTTTGGCATTGGTAGTGCGTCGTGAAGATATGGTACCTTCGGAGGTGTTCCCGCTGCTCAATGACAAGGCTGTGAGATTTGCCGAGGGCATACAGGCATTAGTGTCGCAGGGCGGATTTGCGTCTGCGGCTCCGTCATCATCGCGTACCGCCCAGGAACGTGACTTCGTGGCCTCATTGCCGAGTCTGCCGGGGCTGTTTGACTATGATTGTCCCTCACAGTCCGATATTGAGTCTATGCAGGCTGTCGCGGAAGCCGATAAGATATATGCCGTTAGCGAGTCAACGCAGACAGAACTGGATATTGTGCCGGGTGATGTTGAGTCTGAGTTGCAGCACAATGCCGAGCCGGCTCTATCTGATGCCGCGCCGAACGATGAGCCTATTGTGGCTTATGGCGGCGATGATACTGCCGACGAGTCAGTTGCGTCCGAATCTGCGGATGATATTGAGGAGTCTATTAAGCAGGGGGAATGCGAAATTGTTAACGAAAACGTATCCCAACAGCCGCTGCAGCATCGTGAACCGGGAGAATTGAGACGTATGTTTACGGTCAACGATAAGTTCCGTTTCCGTCGGGAATTGTTCGGCAACAGTGATACTGAGTTTACCGACACGCTTAACCTTGTAGAGGCGATGCGCAATTACAACGAGGCTGAAGACTACTTTTACACCGACCTCAGCTGGGATGCCGAAGCGCCGGAGGTGCAGGAATTCATGGCTGTAGTCAATCGGTACTTCACTAAGTGACAACCTACATGTCGGGTAAGCTATACATAGTGCCTACTCCTGTAGGAAATCTGGCTGATATGTCACCACGCGCTATTGAAGTGCTCCGTGGAGTAGATGTCATCCTTGCCGAGGACACGCGCACGAGTAAGGTGCTTATGGAACACTTCGACATAAAGACACCTCTTATTTCCCATCATAAATATAACGAGCACGATACCGCTGACAGTATCATACGCCGCATAGCAGCAGGAGAGAGCATGGCGCTCGTATCCGATGCGGGAACCCCTGGGATAAGCGATCCGGGATTTCTTCTGAGCAGGGCGGCGCGTAATAGCGGAGTAGAGGTGATAACTTTGCCGGGGCCTACGGCTTTTGTGCCGGCGTTGGTCAATTCCGGCTTGCCATGCGACCGCTTCGCGTTTGAAGGCTTTCTGCCTCCAAAGAAAGGGCGCAGGACGAGGCTTGAAGAAATTGCGGCAGAGCAGCGTACAGTCATAGTGTACGAATCTCCGCTTAAATTGCTCAAGACACTCACGGATCTGGCGGAAGTGTGTGGTTCAGACCGGGAAATTTCCGTATCACGGGAGATCTCCAAACTCCATGAGGAGACCGTACGCGGCACATTCGGCGAGGTCATCGAACACTTTACCGTGAACCAACCGCGTGGCGAGATGGTTATAATAGTTAAAGGTGCCGATACCGCCGGCCAGCGGCGTGTGCACCGCAATAAATATAAGAATATAGATACAGAAATCACAAACCAACATTAAACCATTATGAAAAAGATTTGTTATCTGTCGGCTGTCGCTGCTATCGTCATGAGCATGGCTTCATGCGAGAATGGAAAACTCAAAGAGCGTAACGAGCAGCTTGAAGGCGATGTACAAGGTCTCGTGGCCACACAGGATACACTCCTCAGTCTGGTCAACGAACTCACTGACGGTATGAACGAAATCAAGCGTCTTGAGAATATCATTTCTACTCCGGGAGCCATAGGCGAGTCGTCATCGAAGAAAGAGCAGATACGCAACGACATGGTGGCCATCCAGCAGGCCCTTCAGGTGCGTCGTGAGCGTCTTGACGAACTTGAAAAGCAGCTTCAGAGCAACAAAGGCCAGAACTCCAAGCTTCTCAAAACCATCAGTTCACTTAAAGAGCAGATTGCCAACCAGGAGCGCGAGATAGCCTCCATGCGTGACCAGCTTGCTGCCGCCAATGTCCAGATTGCGGAGCTTAACACCCAGGTTGATTCTCTCAACTCTACAGTCATTACCGAAAAGCGTGAACGCGAAATAGCCCAGGAAACCAGCAATGCTCTTGCCGAGCAGCTCAACACATGCTATTATGCTATCGGAACCAAGAACGAGCTCAAAGACAACCATATTCTTGAGACCGGTTTCCTCCGCAAGACCAAAGTCATGGAAGGCGATTTCAACCAGGGATATTTCACCAAGGCTGACAAGCGCACTCTGACTCAGATTCCTCTCAACGCCAAGAAAGGCGAGGTGATGACAAAGCAGCCTAAGGACAGCTATACTATCACAGATGTCAACGGAGCGGCTGTGCTCAACATCACCAATCCTGAGAAATTCTGGAGCGTAAGCAACTTCCTTGTGATAAAGGTCGACTGATTTTGATTTAAATCGAATACTCACTTACTATACAGTTGACAAAACTTGAACTTCTTGCACCGGCGCGTAATGCTGAGACGGCTATCGAGGCTGTCAAGCATGGCGCCGATGCTATATATATAGGTGCGCCGTCACACGGCGCAAGAGCAAATGCGACCAATTCGCTTGATGACATAAGCAAGGTGGTGGCATATGCGCATCCTTACCGGGTCCGTGTCTATGCCACCATCAACACGCTGGTCTATGATGACGAGTTGGCATCGGTGCGTGACCTTGTGTGCCGGTTATATGATGTCGGAGTGGACGCTCTGATAGTGCAGGATATGTCGCTGTTGGAGATGGATATTCCACCCATTGCGCTTCATGCCAGCACACAGTGTGACATACGCACTCCGCAAAAAGCACGTTTTCTTGCCGATGCCGGGTTTTCGCAGCTTGTGTTGCCACGCGAACTGTCGCTCCGCGAGATAGAGGCTATCCGTGATGCGGTCGATGTGCCGTTGGAGGCTTTTGTCCATGGTGCGTTGTGCGTCAGCTACAGCGGCGACTGCCGTGCGAGCCTGATGGCTACAGGGCGCAGTGCCAACCGTGGTGAGTGCGCCCAGATGTGCCGTCTGCCATATGACCTCATTGATGGCAGGGGTAAGCGGGTGTTGCAGGGAAAGCACTTGCTGTCGTTACGTGACATGAACCGCAGCATGTATATAGCCGAGATGGCAGCCGCTGGCATATCGTCATTTAAGATTGAAGGGCGGCTCAAAGATGTGGCATATGTCAAGGAAACTGTGACATATTATTCAAAGCTTATGGATGCTTTAGTGGAGAGCAACCACGGGCGGTATGCACGGGCATCGGCAGGTCGGTCGTGTGTGTCGTTCGTCCCCGATCCGGCTAATGCCTTTAATCGCGGTTTCACCGACTATTTCCTCACATCCACGCAGCCTGATGCCGGGAGTATGGCCAATATGGATTCCCCCAAGTCAGTCGGCCGCCCTGTTGCAACTGTCGGAGTAGCTTCTCGAGGCAATCGCATCACGGTTAAAGCTGACCATCCGCTTCATAATGGTGACGGCCTCAGCTATTATGACCGCGACGGACAACTGAGGGGTTTCCGTGTCAACCGCGTAGAAGGTTCTACTGCATACGCAGCTTCTTCGGTGGACTTGTCTAAAGGCACGCTTCTCTATCGGAGTCGCGATGCAGAGCATGACCGACTGCTCGCAGGTGATACCGCCAGACGTAAGATAGATGTGAAGGTCACATTGCGTTCGGACGGCTTGGATATATTGGTCGCAGATGCCGCAGATGAGCGGGGGTGTAGTGTAAGCGTTACGCATGTCTGTGCCTTGCAGACGGCGCGGACACCTCAGGCTGACCGTCACCAGGCAGAGCTTTCCAAGACAGGTGACACCATATATACTGTGTCATGGGTCGATGACCATGTCCCGGATGTTTTTGTCCCGGCTTCAGTTTTAAGCGCGTTGCGCAGAGGGTTTGTTGATGCACTTGATCGTTGTGCGCGGACCACGTATCCCTATGATTACCGTCGGGCGGACAGTGCTGGCAGATGCTTCAAACCGACACTCGAAGCAGACGATAACGTATCCAACCGGCTGGCGCAAAAGTTTTATGAGCGACACGGAGCATGCACAGTGTCACGAGCACTTGAAGTGTCGGACAGGGGAGGTTTTGCCGCTCCTGTGCGTGTCATGACCACACGCTACTGTCTGCGACGCGAGCTTGGCGCGTGTCTGAAAACTTCCGGTGCTAAAAATCTGTCAGGACCATTGGCTATTGAGGGGCATAACATACGTTTTGACCTCGATTTTGATTGCAAATCCTGTCGTATGAACGTCATCTATATGCCTGATTGCAGCCGTAGAAACAAGACTGGTGCTGCCACTCGGCAAGGGCGGATTTAGCCTATTGTGGCATGATGACATTCTGCGATGTTTTTTGCATCAATGATAACGATGATGAAGGATATATGGGGAAAATTCATTAAATTTGCAGAGCAGCACACCCGATGCTGACTTTCGGGTGGCATAATTTTTGCGACATGATGAACGATACATCTCCGAAACCACGAATACTTGTAGCAGGAGGAACCGGCTATATCGGAAGTCACACTGTGGTGGAGCTTATACAGTCAGGTTATGAAGTCACCATAATAGACGACCTGTCAAACAGCAACGCCTCGGTAATTGAAGGTATCGCGGAGATAACTGGCCACAGGCCGGATTTCGTAAAGTGTGATTGCGCCGACTTCGCTGCAGTCGATAAGGTGTTTTCTGACAATGAGGACATTAAGGCAGTAATCAATTTTGCCGCGTTCAAGGCTGTCGGAGAGTCGGTGCAGCGTCCGTTGGCTTACTACCGCAATAATCTCAATATCATACTCAATCTGCTTGACTCCATGACCCGTCACGGAGTCAAGGGCTTTGTGTTCTCGTCATCATGCACGGTGTATGGCCAGCCTGATGAAAACCCTGTGACAGAAAGCTCGCCTGTCAAAAAGGCTCTTTCTCCGTATGGCAACACCAAGCAGATTGCCGAGGAAATCATATCCGATGCGATAACGTCAGGAGCGGCTTTGGATGCAGTCATATTGCGTTATTTCAATCCTGTAGGTGCGCACCCGTCGTCGCTGATAGGGGAGATGCCCAATGGGGTGCCCCTTAATCTCGTGCCGTATCTGACTCAGGCCGCTATCGGCATCCGCAAAGAGCTAAGCGTGTTTGGAGATGATTACGACACTCCTGACGGGACATGCATACGTGACTACATAGATATTACCGACCTTGCCAAGGCTCACGTCTGTGCCATTGACAGAATCATGGGCGGCAGAATGGCCGCTCCGATGGAGGTATTTAATATCGGCACCGGCCGAGGAGTGTCGGTGCGTGAACTGATTGACACATTCCAGTCGGCCACAGGTGTCGAGGTGCCTCATCGTATAGCCTCTCGACGGGCCGGAGATATAGCTAAGGTCTGGGCAGACCCGACCAAAGCCAACGATGTCCTTGGTTGGCATGCCACTGTGCCATTGGGCGACACTCTCCTTAATGCGTGGAAATGGCAGCTTGCCCTGCGCCAAAGAGGCATCCAATGACGTTTTCACCTGATTATAAATACACACATATTTCAGACCGATCTTATTAATTACCTGATAGTGAAACGAACCTCGACCATACTTACTCTGTTTGCCGTTGCATCCAACTTCTTAGCGGGTGCACAGACTACTTTCGAGGAAGTCACGTCAAATCTTGACAAAAGCGGAGGTGTATATTACGCTTATCCTGTTAGTGAGGCTCTCAATACGCCGGTACCTGAAGGATATGAGCCGTTTTACATAAGCCATTTCAGCCGCCATGGTTCTCGTTATCTCATTGCCGATGATGATTTGAATCAGGTGGTGGATGTGTTTGATAAAGCCCATGAAGCAGGTGCGCTGACTCCTCTCGGAAAAGAGGTCCGAGGCAAGCTGCTGTCGTTTCAGACGGAGATGAGCGGTCGTGGCGGTGAGCTGACACCGCTGGGTGAACGCCAGCACCGGGCTATAGCCTCACGCATGTATGAGGCAAACCCAGGTGTGTTTGACGACGGTGCCGTGATTACCGCTGTGTCTACACCTGTGATGAGATGCGCTTACAGCATGATGGCTTTTACCGAAGCCCTAAAGGAGCGCAATCCGCGATTGAAAATCACGCGTGAGTCGAGCAACCGTCATCTGGCTTATCTCAACTATCATTCTCCGGAGTCAAATGAATTTAATTCTTCGTCAAACCGGGCACTCAAGCAGCCTCTTGAAGATTTCAAAGCCCGTATGACCAAGCCTGACAGACTCATGGCTACGCTTTTCAGCGATAAAGCTTATGTGGATAAGCATATCGATGCATCCGAACTGATGTGGGGACTATATTGGGCTGCGTCAGATTTGCAGAACACCGAGCAGGGTACGTCACTTTATGATATTTTCACGGCCGAGGAGCTGTTTGACCTTTGGCAGGTACCCAATTATGACTTTTATATACACAATGCATCATATCCTAAAAGCCGAGGACTGCACGTTGACAATGCCAACCGTCTGCTGACAAACATTGTCGAGACGGCTCAGGATTATGTCACAACCAACCGTAAGGGAGCGACATTGCGTTTCGCACATGACGGTAATCTGATACCTTTGGCAGCAAGGATGATGATAGAAGATACATACGGCATGGAGAACTGCCCTGACAGCCTCTACAAATCGTGGGCGAATTTCAAGGTGGCACCCATGGCCGGAAATATCCAGCTTATATTCTACCGCAACCCTGCGGATGCCGATGCGCCGGTGATGACAAAGGTGATGCTCAATGAGAGGGAGGTCAGAGTACCTGTAGATACTGACAATTTCCCATTCTATCGTTGGGATGCGCTTAAGGCTCATTTAGTCAAAATGACCGAGACCCCGTTTGACTCGCTTGTCCCTGACCATCTCAAGTAAGCCATACCTCATTATGTAATAACTAATATACCACATAAATTTATCTACATTCATTAACCCGTAACGTTATGAAGAAACATAACTTCTATGCAGGCCCCTCAATTCTGAGCCCCTACACAATCAAGAACACCGCTGATGCGATTATCGATTTTGCCAACACCGGACTTTCAATCCTTGAAGTGTCACACCGTAGCAAGGAGTTCCAGGCTGTAATTGATGAAGCTTCGGCTCTCGTGAAGGAGCTTCTCGAAGTTCCCGAGGGTTATCATGTACTCTTCCTCGGTGGGGGTGCAAGTATGCAGTTCTGCATGGTACCCTACAATCTGTTGAACACTAAGGCCGCATACCTCCAGACAGGTACATGGGCCACAAATGCCATCAAGGAAGCACGCCTGTTTGGCGATGTTGAAGTGGTGGCTTCGTCGGAAGATGCCAATTACACTTACATTCCCAAAGGCTTTACTGTCCCTGAAGATGTGGATTACTTCCACTACACATCCAACAACACTATCTACGGAACGGAGATCCGCAAAGACCCCGATGTCAAGGCTCGTTTAGTATGCGACATGTCAAGCGACATCTTCTCCCGTCCCATCGACGTGGCAAAATATGATGTCATCTATGCAGGTGCGCAGAAAAACCTTGCACCTGCCGGTGTTACTATCGCCATTGTCCGCGAAGACGCACTCGGAAAAGTAAGCCGTGCAATCCCCACAATGCTTGACTATCGCACCCATGTCAAGAAGGGTTCGATGTTCAATACTCCCCCGGTGCTTCCTATTTACTCTGCCCTCCAGACCCTCCGTTATTACAAAGAACTCGGCGGCGTAGAGGCTATCGAAAAGATAGACATACAGAAAGCCGAGACACTTTACGAGGCAATCGATTCCAGCAAGATGTTCACAGGTACAGTTACCGATAAGGCTGACCGTTCGATTATGAACGTATGCTTCGTGATGACTCCCGAATACAAAGAGCTTGAGAAGGACTTTGTTGACTTCGCGTCGGCTCGTGGCATCGTAGGCATCAAGGGACACCGCTCTGTAGGCGGATTCCGCGCTTCTTTGTACAACGCTCTGCCCATGGAGAGCGTCAATGTGCTCGTCGACGCTATGAAAGAGTTTGAAGCTAAACATTGAAAATTGTATAAAACACAATTAAGCTATGAAAGTATTAGTAGCGACTGAAAAACCTTTTGCAGCTGTTGCTGTCGATGGCATCCGTAAGGTTGTCGAAGGGGCAGGGTATGAGCTGGTGCTTCTTGAGAAATATCAGGACAAGAGCGAACTTCTCAATGCTGTCAGCAATGTCGATGCTCTGATTATACGCAGCGACATTGTTGACAAGGCTGTGCTTGATGCAGCCAAAAATCTCAAAATTGTAGTGCGCGCCGGTGCTGGATACGACAATGTAGATCTCGACGAGGCTACGGCTCACGGTGTGGTGGTAGAGAATACCCCCGGCCAGAACTCCAATGCCGTAGCCGAATTGGTATTCGGCATGATGGTTATGGCTGTGCGCAATAATTATAATGGTACTGCCGGCTCCGAACTTAAGGACAAGAAACTCGGCATACAGGCATTCGGACAGGTCGGGCGCAATGTGGCCCGCGTAGCCAAAGGCTTCGGCATGGAAATTTCGGCAGTAGACCCGTATTGCCCTGTAGAGGTGATTGAAGGAGCCGGTGTAAAAGCCATGACATCGGTTGAAGACCTCTACAAGGAGAACAAGTTTGTGTCGATACACATCCCTGCAACTCCTGAGACCAAGAAATCTATCGGATACGACCTTCTGATGTCGATGCCAAAGGGTGGTGTGGTCATCAATACTGCTCGTAAAGAGGTGATTGACGAGGACGGTCTGGCTAAGGCACTTGCCGAACGTCCCGACTTGAAGTACTATGCCGACATCAAGCCCGATAGTGCCGATGCGCTCAAGGCGGAATTTGGAGACCGCGTATTCTTCACACCGAAGAAGATGGGTGCCCAGACAGCCGAGGCCAATATCAATGCAGGAATAGCTGCAGCTAACCAGATTGTCGCGTTCTTTAAGGACAACTGCACCAAATATCAGGTCAACAAATAAGCGCAGATACGTTAAAAGATAAGTTGACCATTTTGCGTAGTCAACTTTACCAAATAAAGCAGCATGATTGCAATAATCATGCTGCTTTTTGTATTAATGATATTAAAAAGTTTTCCAAAAATATTTTTAAGTATTTAATAATAAACGTGTTGTAAAATTTGCCATTGCGAAAAGTTTTCCAAAAATAATAATCGCGTAAAAACTTTCGGCAGTTTTTATTGTCGGCTATGATTAAAATTCATACCTTTGTGATACCAATTTTTTTTACCAACCTTACTCTTTACACATGATCCAAATCGTAGTTAAACGTGATGGCCGCGTAGTCGGTTATAACGAAGAAAAAATCAAAGCGGCGATACGCAAGGCCATGCTCCAGACAGAGCTTGGCGAGGACGAATCGCTGATACAGAAGATTACCGACCGCATCGGTTTCACCGGCTCTGAGCGTATGACTGTAGAACAGATACAGGACATGGTAGAATTTGAGCTGATGAAATCACCCCGTAAAGAGGTGGCAAAAAAGTATATCGCTTACCGCGACCAGCGAAGCATAGCACGACGTGCCAAGACGCGTGACATGTTTTTGGAAATCATAGAAGCCAAAAACAATGAGATTACGCGTGAAAACGCCAATATGAATACGGATTCGCCCGCAGGCATGATGATGAAATTTGCGAGCGAGACTACAAAGCCCTTTGTCGACGACTATCTTCTGTCGCCTGTAGCCCGCGATGCTGTCCGTAACGGATATATACATATCCATGACAAGGATTATTATCCCACCAAAAGCCTGACCTGTGTGCAGCATCCGCTTGACAAGATATTGAAATATGGGTTTACAGCCGGACATGGCGAATCCCGTCCGGCCAAGCGTATCGAGACTGCGAGCATCATAGGGTGCATATCGCTTGAAACCGCGCAAAACGAGATGCACGGTGGTCAGGCCATACCTGCGTTTGATTATTATCTCGCTCCGTATGTGCGCTCATCATATATAGAGGAAGTGCAGAAACTCGAAAAACTCACCGGGACTTCGCTCAACCATCTCTATGATGCCGACATCAAGGATTACATAGCTAAAGACCTCGACGGTCTCAAGGGCGATGAACGGTATCAGCAGCACGCTGTCAACCAGACTGTAGCCCGTGTGCATCAGGCTATGGAAGCGTTTGTCCACAATATGAATACTATCCATTCACGTGGAGGCAATCAGGTGGTATTCAGTTCAATAAACTATGGTACTGACACATCGGCCGAAGGTCGTTGCATCATCCGCGAGATACTTAACACGACTTATCGCGGAGTTGGCAACGGTGCAACAGCTATATTCCCGATACAGATATGGAAAAAGAAACGCGGTGTCAGCTATCTGCCTGAAGACCCGAATTATGACTTGTACCAGCTTGCATGCAAGGTTACAGCCCGGCGTTTTTTCCCAAATTTCGTCAACCTTGATGCTACATATAACCAGCATGAAAACTGGCGTGCTGATAATCCTGAGCGTTATCGCTGGGAGGTGGCTACTATGGGATGTCGCACACGTGTGTTTGAAAACCGCTTTGGTGAAAAGACATCCATCGGCCGTGGCAATCTGAGTTTCACTACCGTCAATATTGTCCGCCTTGCGATAGAGTGCATGAACATTGTAGACCGCGAGGAGCGTATAGCCATGTTTTTCTCTAAACTTGACACGGTGCTTGATATAGCAGCCCGCCAGCTCAATGACCGGTTCAATTTCCAAAAAACGGCACTTGCCAAGCAGTTCCCACTGCTGATGTCGCGTCTGTGGAACGGAAGCGAAAAGCTTTCGCCTAACGACACTATCGAATCTGTTATCAATCAAGGTACGCTTGGCATCGGCTTCATAGGTCTGGCCGAATGTCTTGTGGCTCTCACGGGCAAGCATCACGGTGAGGATGAAGAGTCTCAGGCGCTGGGTCTGCGCATCGTGCGCCATATGCGGAGCCGCATCAACGAATACTCGGAAACATTCCACCACAACTACTCTGTATTGGCTACTCCCGCCGAAGGGCTGTCTGGTAAGTTTACCGCTAAGGACCGCAAGAGCTTCGGCATCCTGCCGGGTATCACCGACCGCGAGTATTATACCAACTCCAATCATGTCCCGGTCTATTACCATTGCTCCCCCAAGCACAAGGCACGTATCGAAGGTCCATATCACGAGCTGACAGGTGGTGGCCACATATTCTATGTAGAGATTGACGGCGACGCTACGCACAATCCCGAGGCCATCATGAACATTGTAGACCTGATGGATAAGCATAATATGGGCTATTGTTCGGTCAACCATAACCGTAACCGCTGCATGGATTGCGGGTATGAAGATGCTACCGAAGACTTGAAGGAGTGTCCCAAATGCTACGGACATAATATCGACCGTCTGCAGCGAATCACAGGTTATTTAGTAGGTACCACCGACCGCTGGAACCATGCCAAGCTCGCCGAGCTGCGTGACAGGGTGGTGCATAAATGACATACAAATGGAAGGAGCCAAACTCCGCGTGCTTAAAATAGTGGACGGGACCATCGTGGATGGTCCCGGTCTGCGTACATCTATCTACTTTGCAGGATGCAGCCATCATTGCGAGGGGTGCCACAATCCACAGTCGTGGGATGCCGCCGGAGGAACCCCTATGAGCGTATCAGAGATTATGGCAGTCATAGATGACAACGAGATGGATGTGACATTCACCGGGGGAGACCCGCTGATGCAGATTGAGGCATTGTTGCCGCTGGCGCAGACCGTAAAAGAGCATGGGTATAACTTGTGGGTGTATACCGGCTATACTATAGAGGAAATACAAGCCTCTGAGAGTCTCAGGCGTGTGCTCGACTATGCAGATACTGTGGTTGATGGCCGGTTTGTACAGGGGCTACGCGATATATCCCTGCGTTTCAGAGGGTCGAGTAACCAGCGGATTATTGATGTAAAAAGCCTGAAATCTTATTGAGTTCAAAGTAAGCGAAACAAACCGCACTCAATCGCGTATGCCATTGAGTGCGGTTATTTGTTGTGACGTCACTTGTAAGTTAGGCGAAATGTTTTAGGACTTCGTAGAGATAGTGGACTGGCAGTCCCATGACGTTGTAATAGCTGCCGTATATGCTGCTGATTCCTATGGCTCCAATCCATTCCTGTATGCCGTAGGCTCCGGCTTTGTCAAACGGTCGGCATGTATCTACGTATGCTTCTATTTCCTGGAGAGAAAGATGCGCAAACTCCACATCGGTGGTCACGCTGAAGCTGATTTGCAGCTTGGGAGTACAGACAGTTACCCCGGTTACAACTTGGTGTATGCGACCTGACAGGGTTTGAAGCATGGATATGGCATCTTCGCGGTTTTTGGGTTTGCCGAAAGCATTTCCATCGCAAATCACCATGGTGTCGGCTGTAATCAGCAGGTCGTTTTCGGCTAATTCGTCATAATAGGCCGATGCTTTTAGGATTGAGAGGTACTCGGGATGGCAGGCTACAGGTAGTGACTGGGGGCAGATTTCCTCCACATCATGAGTATTGACTATCTCAAAATCAAGACCGAGCAGCTGCATGAGTTCCTTGCGGCGTGGCGATGTGCTCGCAAGTTTAATATTGTAAGACTGGAGGTTTTGGGGGACGATAGATGTCGGCATGGAGAGTATCGCTTTAGTATGGGTAGATTGTAGTAGATTGGAGAGAGTGCGGATTGCATGGGTTTACCAGCCGAATGACTTTTCGCACGTCATCCAGTGACCTTGGGCTTTAAGAATTTGTTCAAGGATGTCGCGTGCTACACCGTGTCCTCCGTTTACTGGGCTTATGTACCGGGCGGCATCGCATATTTCAGGGGCGGCATCTGCCGGGGCAACAGGCAGACCGACAGCTGACATGACTTCATAATCAGGTATGTCATCGCCGGCGTAGGCTACTTCGTCGCTGCGTAGGCCGTACCGCTCCATTATATCATTGAGTACAGGAAGCTTCATCGCAGCTCCGAGGTGTATCTCCTTTATACCGAGCGCGTTGTAACGGTGGCGTATGGACTCATCGGTCGCTCCGCTGATTATGGCCAATAGAAGCCCCTTTTTGACTGCGAGCTGCATGGCGTAGCCGTCTTTGATGTTGACCATACGGCGCGGAAGGCCGTTGTCGCCAAGAGGTATGCACGATGGTGACAGTACACCGTCGACATCGAAAATTACAGCTTTTATCTGTGTAAGGTCATAGTCTGTACGGCTCATGATGCGGAGTCTGTCTTGATGTGTTTATAATCGGATATAATCGAATCGCTCACACACTGGTAGAGCGATGTTTGGCTCGGAGTGAGCAGCGAGAGGTGAGCTTCCATGACTGTTTTGTCGCCTCTGCGTGCCGGACCAGTCTGTCCTCGGTGAGGGCCGATAGCCACGGCTTTGCGCAAGGTCGCTTCAATCAATGGTTCGAGCAGCGACAGGTCGAGGCCGTCAGCGGCAAGAATCTGCTGGGCTTTTGACCACATATGGTTGGCAAAATTGCTGGCAAACACTGCGGCAAGGTGTATACGGCGGCGTTGCTCCGAGCCGGCCTCTTGTATGCGGCAGGTAAATGCGGAGGCCAACTCTCTGGCCTGTTGGACAGTGTCTGCGCAGTCTCCTTCAAGCAGCATGGTAATCGAAGATGGTTCAACCGTATCTCCATGGGTAAACGTCTGTAGCGGATAGAATACGCATCGACCGTCTCCGAGACCGTCAAGGACTGACAGTGGGGCAGAGCCGGATGTATGACACCATATGCCACGGTGTGATGCTGGGATGTCCAGCTTACGTAGGGTGGCAGTGAGGGTCGATATAGCATCGTCTTTGACCGCAATTATATAAAAGTCGGCATCTGGTATGAGCGCAGAGAGATTATCCGTGGCTGTAGCTCCAAGCGTAGAGGCCAACGCAGAGGCATGTTGCTGTGTGGGGCTGTAGATCTGTAGGATTTCAGCCGAGTGGGATAGTGCCGGCGCGAGACATGAAGCTACGTTGCCGGAACCGAGTATTACGCACTTATTACCAGCGGTCAATGTGGACTTTTTCCCAAAGGGTTTTGGATGGATCGAGAGGTTTGCGCTCCTCGTCTTTGTATCCGAGGGTGATGATGCATTCTATGTTGACATGTTCGGGTATGCCGAGCATGTCCATAAGCTGTTCTTCGGCTGGAATATTGTCGGCGCCAAACCGGCCGCGTATCTGTATCCAGCATGAGCCGAGTCCGAGAGCTGCGGCCTGCAGCTGCATGTATGAGGCTGCTATAGAGCAGTCTTCCACCCATACGTCGCTTAAAGTAGTGTCTGCGGCGACTACGATGGCCACGGCGCAGCGGGCCACCGGTCCGGCTCCCATGGTACGCACTTCACTCATGCGTTGCAGCATCTCCTTGTCATCGATTACTATGAAGTGCCAGGGATGGGAATTTTGGGATGTCGGGGCGAGGAGCCCGGCTTCAAGAACTAATTTGACATCATCGGCAGAAAGTTCCTGAGCAGTGTATCGCCTGATGCTGCGGCGATTGAGTATAAGGTGGTTGAAATTTATCTTATCCATGGAAATTGAGGGGATGGTGGATGGGATTATTTTACCTCACAAACCCATGCGCCCGGATAACGGGCTGCTGTGGAGGGTTGCTTGGCTACAAGCTCGTCCTTTGAATCCGAAGCGGCGGAATATACACGGTAACGAGAACCCATCTTCTTGATTTTTAGCGTGTTGTCTCTGTGTTGACGTATAAACGCATGTGCATCGCTGTCAGATGTCAAGGAGGCCACTACGAGGATATAAGCAATGTCGCTGTTATCGACCTCAGACTCGCTGGGCGTGACCGACGGAGAGGCAGCCAGGGCAGGAACGCTCGGTTTGGATGTGGCGGGCGTAGACTGTGCAGGGGATTTTACTGGTGCTGGTGCCTGAGTGTCGTTGGCAGGTATTATTATCACTGGAGTATCCTCACGTTGCTGTGGGACAGATGGCTTGACGGTGGCTGTAGCACTTTCGGGATCCGGATAAGCTATGTACAGCTCGTGAGCGAATGGCATCGGCTCGGACGTTGAAAAATTCGCGCCTAAAGCGGCAAGGGTCGTCCGGTCGGAATAGCGTCCGGGGGAGAGCAGGGTGAAGATGCATGTGGCGATGACTGCGACTGCGACCGCTACGCGGCTATAGATTGATCGGGCAGCGGTGAGCCAAATCGGGTGCTGTCTGAGGCTTTCGTCATATGATGCAATCGCATCAGACAGCCTGTTGGTCTGGTTAGAGGATGCCGAAATGAGCTGTTTGATAGGGGTGACTTGTAACCCTGGCAACACCGCATAGGGATTGACCGCTATCGAAGCGACAGCGGGTACGAACTCAGGGGTGGCTTCATCCTGGTATCTCAGAGTGCCAAGCGATCCGATGTTCAGAGACCCAGCCGATGCCAGACGTTTTTTCAGTGCCGCAACACAATCAGCCAGTGATTCGGAGGCGAGAGTGAACGACCAGCAGTGACGGCGCATGAGGCTTGACACTAACAGGCCGTCATTGTGGTCTATGCGAGGGTTGAACGAGAGCCGGCGTGATGGTGGCATGAAAGCTCCTTGCTCTTTGTCGATATAAGCAGGGAGCTTCTCGGCTATGAATGCGCCGAAACCGGGTACAATGACGCAGTCATTGCGCACGATAAGATGCTCTATATGTTCTGTCAGGTTAATCATAGCAATACAAAGTTAGCAAGAATGGGGGAATCTGCAAAATTTACTGCCGACTTTGTAAAGGACTGTGGCAGCTAAGGCCGTAAAAAATGCGACCGATTTTTTTCGGTCGCATGATGGTTGGTCGTGGTATGTAGTCCGTCTGTGTCAGAGGGCGGCTTTGATAGCTTCAGCTATGCGCTGCATCTCTTCTGGCGGCAGATTGAGCTTGGGCTTGCGGAAGTCCATGTCGGCTTCTGTGCGCATAGGTACGAGGTGGATATGGGCATGTGGCACTTCCAGGCCTATCACGCATTGGCCCACTTTGCGGCATGGCATAGCCTTGCCGATAGCCTTGGCAATCCGCTTGGCAAAAAGCTGCATGGCTGCAAGCTCCTCGTCATCGAGGTCGAAGATGTAGTCTACTTCACGTTTTGGGATTACAAGCACATGTCCCGGAGCTACAGGATTGATGTCAAGGAATGAGAAGAAGCGTTCGTCCTCAGCAATCTTGTATGACGGGATTTCACCAGCAGCGATTTTTGAGAAGATAGTAGCCATCGGTCAGAAGCTTATTTTAACGATTTCAAACTTGACTATGCCGGCAGGTACCTTTATTTCCACCACTTCGCCGAGCTTATGGCCGAGCAATCCTTGGGCTATGGGGGTACTTGAGCCGATTTTCTTTTCCTTAAGGTTGGCCTCGGAATCGGCAACGATGGTGTATTCCATGGTCATGCCGTTGGCGGTGTTTTTGATAGTAACGGTGTTGAGTATTTGCACCTCATTTTCGTTGAGGGTGCTTTCGTCTATGATACGGGCGTTAGCCACCAAGTCCTTGAGCTGGGATATCTTCATTTCAAGGAGCCCTTGGGCCTCCTTGGCTGCATCATATTCGGAGTTTTCGGAAAGGTCGCCTTTGTCACGTGCTTCGGCTATGGCACGAGAGATTTCAGGACGCTTCACCGACTCAAGGTAGGCGATTTCGTCCATTTTCTTTTTATAGCCTTCCTTGGTCATAAAAGTTATTGCCATGGCTAAAAGATTTTTTAGATATTGAAAATTAAGTAGTTAAGTAACAGATTTATAAATGTGTGCTTTTAAGAAGCACGAAAAAATTTGAATCTCGATGACACCTTGTCGGCGACATGAGATTCACATTGGGCGCTAAGGCCGGAAGTGAGGAGATATATGTGTAACTGCTCTACAAAGTTAGCAAATTAATTCAGATATTCCAAATCATATCTGTCATTGGAGCCATGCGCAGATTAAACGATTGCACTAAGTGATAGGGCATTATTCTCGCAGAAGTCACACCGTCAGCTCTATGTGGTTGGTCGCGGCAAGACGTTTCATGTTAAGTATTGCGTAGCGCATCCTTCCGAGAGCGGTATTGATGCCGGTTCCTGTGGCCTCGGCAATCTCCTTGAATGACAGGCCCTGATAAAACCGCATCTGAAGCACTTCACGCTGGTTGTCGGGGAGTGCATCGATAATCCGTCGTATATCATCAAGCAGCTGTGTATTGACCATGCAGTCCTCTATGCTTGATTCTGCAAGGTCGATGCTGTTGAGCAGGATAGAGTTCTCATCGTCGGTCGAAACGGTCTTTTCGGCTTTAATCTGGCGGAAATGGTCGATGATTATATTGTGGGCTATGCGCATAAGCCACGCTGAAAATTTGCCGGTGTCAACATATCGTCTCTGGCGGATATTTGTAATGACTTTGACAAATGTTTCTTGAAATATATCGTCGGCGATGTCCGCATCGTTGACGATGCGCATTATATACGCAAAAAGTTTGGTCTGATGCCTTCTCAAAAGTTCATCAAACGCTTGGTTATTACCGCTGACATAAGCTTCTACCAGACCGTTGTCGGTCATCTGCGAAGTATCTAACATGACTTTCAGATTGAATGATTGAAGTAATTATGTTTCGATAGGCAATATGGTAAATATGTGATTAATATTAAGGGAGATATGCAAAAATATATAGCTTTTAACGGCGCAAAGATACTTAAATCAAATTGATACACAAAATCCCTTTTGACAATTAACAATATTTTTGTCTCAAAGGTTTATAATAATAGCATATGGCTTGCGTTAATAGATTGAAACAAGCACATACGTGTAATCACTACATACTCCATCCATTGCTTATGACAGATACCTCTACTCCTAAATTATCGCATACATCGTCACATATCTATTCAAGGGCAGACAGCTTGTCGCGTGGGGACCGCAATCCCGGTCGCCGTCTCACGCCCTCCCGTCTGACCATAGCGTTCATACGCCAGTTTGCTCGTGCCTACCATGTAACTCCACTGCTTCCAGAGGGTTGCAATGGGGTTGTACTCAACTGATTCGCTTGATTTAATCGGTTCACTTATATATTGACCACCATAGGTGTCATTGTACCTGCGTCAAACAGCATTATGCGGTCAAATAGCGGTGTGCCACATCGGCATATGATTTTTATGGCTTCAGAGGCCATGGCAGAGCCTATGATTCCCGGTAGAGGTCCATGCACCCCTCCTAAGGCGCAGGGGGTGTATCCTCCCTCAGCGGCACTTTCGGGAAACACATCGCGGTAGTTTTTGTGTCCTTTGGTCCATGACATCACTTGTCCGCGCCATTGCTCCACACCACCGATGACATATGGTATCCCGGATGACACGGCATAGTCGGTCACTAAGTATTTCGTGGCAGGATTATCGCTGCCCTCTACTATTATATCGGCATCTCCAATCAACTGGCCTATGTTGGCTTTAGTCAGCAGTCTGTCGATGCTCTGAATGGTTATGTCGGGGTTGATTTCTCTCAGCCTGTCGGCTGTAGCTGCGGATTTGCTCCGTCCGCATTGCGATGTGGTGAATGAAAGCTGGCGCTGCAGGTTGCTGATGTCGATAGTGTCGAAATCTATTATGGTCAGCTTGCCTACACCGCTTCCGGCAAGATACATAGAGACGATAGAACCCAACGCACCGCAACCGACGACTGCGGCATGGGATGACAGTAGCAGACGTTGGCCGTCCCCGCCGATGCCTTCAAGCATCGTATTGCGGCTGTAACGCCGTCGTTGGTCTTCGGTCAGTACCATAGTGTGTCAATCAAAAATCCTGTCCCAATCTTTCCATACCACATCGTATCCGCCCTCACGGATGGATTGCGTCACAGCCTGCGGACTACGATGGTCGGTGACTTCAAACTGCTCAAGTGCGTCGGGGCATGAAGCGTAACCACCGGGTTCGGTCTGAGACCCAGCACTCATCGATGTCACGCCGAGCTGCATCATATTTTTACGAAATTCGGGTTTTTCGCGTGTGGAATAGGAGATGTCGGCATCATGGTCAAACAGGCGGAATGCAAAGGTCAGCTGCGCCAACTGACGGTCGGTCATGACGACATTGGGTTGATAGCCGGTCTCGCTGGGACACATACGTGGGAAATTTATGCTGTATCTTGTGCGCCAATAATGCTGTTGCAGATAGCGCAGATGACGGGCCATGAAAGTCACATCCGTGCGCCAGTCTTCAAGACCTATAAGCACGCCCATACCGATCTTATGGACACCGGCGCGACCCATACGGTCAAATCCGTTGACGCGCCAGTCATAAAACGACTTCATGCCGCGAGGATGGTAATGGCCGTAACGGTTATAGTTATACGTCTCTTGGAAGCATACCACTCCGTTGAGACCGACATTGATAAGCCGTTCGTAATCACGCTGCTTCATGGGCATCGCCTCGAGCGTGAGGTTATGGAAATAGGGACGGCATGTCTTAAACACCTCCTCCATGTAGTCGACACCGTTGATTGACGGAAATTCGCCGGATACAATCAGCAGGTTTTCAAACGGCCCCAACCGGCGTATCGCCTCACATTCGGCCTTTATCTGCTCCATGGTGAGGGTGGTGCGCTTAAACGGGTTGTCGTGGTTGAACCCGCAGTAGACACACTTGTTGGTGCAGGCGTTGGACACATAGAGGGGGATATACATCGAAATGGTTTTGCCGAAACGCTCACGGGTGAATACACGGCTGAGCCGTGCCATCTCCTCCAAATGGTTTTCGGCAGCAGGTGAAACCAGCACCATAAATTCATCGGGAGCCAACTGCTTGCCTGTAGATGCCTTGGCTAAAACGCGGGCTACATCCTGCTCCGTAAAAGTGTCAAATTTCGCTGCGGTCTCGTCCCAGTCCCACTGGCGCACGACATCGCTGAATCCATGTCCGAATGGTGATTCTGAATTCATCTTAAATCATTTTTATTTGTCACACGAATCGGTCACATTTTGCGAAATGCGCATGGCGCAGAAGTTGGGGCCGCACATGGTGCAGAATTTGTCATCGGCATCAGGGGCATTGCGGCGGGATTCTATATAGAATTTACGAGCCTTCTCCGGGTCAAGCGAGAGATTGAACTGGTCTTTCCAGCGGAATTCAAACCGTGCTTTGCTCAGTGCGTTGTCCCTAATCTCGGCTCCAGGTAGACGTTTTGCCAAATCGGCTGCATGTGCGGCTATCTTATAGGCAATCACGCCTTCACGCACATCGTCGAGCGTCGGCAGTGACAGATGTTCCTTAGGTGTCACGTAGCATAACATCGCAGTACCCATCGCTCCGATGTTGGCAGCACCTATGGCTGATGTGATATGGTCATAAGCCGGGGCAATGTCGGTGGTCAATGGGCCGAGAGTGTAGAAAGGAGCATCATGGCACAGCTTTTTCTGCAAGTCCATGTTTTCCTGTATTTTATACATAGGAACATGTCCAGGACCTTCGATCATCACCTGCACGTCATGCTCCCATGCCCGTTGGGCAAGCTGCCCAAGTATTTCCAATTCAAGGAACTGTGCGCGGTCGTTGGCATCGTAAGTACTGCCAGGACGCATACCGTCGCCAAGAGATATCGCCACGTCATATTTGTTAAGGATTTCGCAAATCTCGTCGAAATGCTCGTAAAGGAAGCTCTCTGCATCGTGGAGCTGCGTCCATTGAAGCATGATGGAGCCGCCACGGCTTACACATCCCGTAAGACGCTGCTTGACTAATGGGGCGTGTTCGCGGAGCACACCGGCGTGGATAGTGAAGTAATCCACACCCTGCTCGCACTGTTCGATGAGCGTGTCACGATATATATCCCAAGTGAGTTTGCCGACATTGCCATTTACCTTCTCCAAAGCCTGATAGATGGGTACTGTCCCCATCGGCACCGGGCAGTTGCGGATAATCCATTCGCGGGTCTCGTGTATATTGTCGCCGGTCGACAAATCCATCAATGTGTCACCACCCCAGTAGCAGCTCCATACGGCTTTTGCGACCTCCTCTTCGATGCCTGATGACAGGGCCGAATTGCCGATATTGGTGTTGATTTTGACCGTGAATTTTGAGCCGATAATCATAGGTTCGGCTTCGGGATGGTTGATATTGGCGGCGATGACAGCCCGACCTGCGGCAATCTCGTCGCGCACAAATTCGGGGGTGATATATGAGTCGATGCCTAAAGCCTCATTATTGAGATTTTCGCGTATGGCGGCGTATTCCATTTCCGGGGTGATGATGCCCTTGCGCGCATAGTGCATCTGAGTGACGCGATGGCCATCTTTAGCTTTCCGTGGACGGTGTTGTATGGGGAAGCGTATGGCATCAAGCGAGGCATCGGCGAGACGCTGACGGCCATATTCACTCGTGATGGACGGCAGCAGCTCGGTGTCGTCGCGCTGTTCTATCCATATAGTGCGTTCGCGAGACAATCCTTTATTGATGTCTACAGTATGATTAGGATCGGTGTAAGGACCGCTGGTATCATAGACTGTGACAGGCGGATTTGGGTATTCTACCCTCTTGCCGTCCTCAATCTTGACAGTAGGGTACTGGTACACCTGCCTCATGCCTACCTTGATGTCGGGATATATCTTGCCAGATATGTATATCTTCTCAGAATTTGGATATGATGAGAGGTCTATGTTAGATATTTTCATACAGGATGGAGTATTAATCATTTAAAAAGGAGGTAAGGGGGGAGGAAGCCTGAGCGCATGACGATACTGTGCCTAACCCGGCTAAATAAGCCTTGCGGCCTGCTATGGTGGCCATGCGGAAAGCATCGGCCATAGCCACAGGATTTCCGGCTACAGCTATAGCGGTGTTGACCAACACTGCGTCAGCTCCCATCTCCATCGCTTCCGCGGCATGTGAAGGCGCACCCAGACCTGCATCGATGACCACAGGGACGCAGCTCTGTTCGATTATTATCTCGATGAAATCACGTGTGCGCAACCCTTTGTTAGTGCCAATCGGTGCGGCCAAAGGCATCACGGCTGCAGCTCCCGCCTCTTCAAGACGCTTGCACAGCACGGGGTCGGCCTGAATGTAGGGCAGAACGACAAAACCGTCCTTGGCCAACAGCTCTGTAGCTTTAAGGGTTTCTACAGGGTCGGGGAGAAGGTATCGCGGATCAGGGTGGATTTCGAGTTTGATAAAAGGCGTGCCGAAAATTTCACGGCTCATCTGTGCAGCCAGCACGGCTTCCTTCGCATCACGAACACCTGACGTGTTAGGCAAAAACTGTACATGCTCGCGGTTGATATGTGTGAGCATGTCGTCGGTAGCCTCATTGAGCATGTTGATGCGTTTCATTGCCACCGTAATCATCTGGGATTCGGAGGTCTTGATGGCTTCCAACATCAGCTCGGGAGAAGAAAACTTGCCTGTGCCGACGAATAGGCGTGATGAAAATTCTCGTTCGCCTATCTTGAGAATATCCTTTTCCATGACGGGAATATGTATATTTATATTTTAGGAACTGTTTCTTAAATTAGCTCTATGAATCTGTGGGCTGCTTGACTGATGTCATCGGCATGGGCGATAGCTCCGCTTACTGCAACGCCATCAGCTCCAGCCTTGACAAGAGCAGGTATGTCGTCAGGTGTTACACCACCAATAACGACCACAGGGATGTCTATGCTGTTAGAGCGCATATCGTCCAAAATCGATGCCACACCATCGAATCCGAGCACGGCAGCGAGATTTTTCTTGGTGTAGGTGAAATGCAACGGTCCGAGACCTATGTAGTCAATCGGTTCGTTTGATGCAGCCTTTACATCGTCAAGGCTATTGGCAGTGGCACCTATTATAGCATCAGAGCCAAGCAAACGGCGAGCCTCGGAGGGAGGCATGTCGTTTTTGCCGAGATGTACGCCGTCGGCCCCGACTTCGAGTGCTACATGGGGGTGGTCATTTATGATGAATATTGCACCGGCCTGACGGCATATCGGCAGGATAGAGAGAGCTGTGGACTTGACAACGTCAGGGGCAGCATCTTTCATGCGCAGCTGCACCCATCTCACTCCGCCTTTGACCGATTCACAGACTTGGCTGACACACTGTTCAGGAGTGCCATCGGTTATAAACTGCACCATATGGTCTGTGGGGTTATATTGGATAAATTCATTTATACAATTATTCCAGGGGATTGCTCCCAACATTGCTGCTCCGGCAAATCCAGCCCGTTTTACTGTATGGATATTTTGTGGTGTGATGCCTCCAAGGGCTATGACGTTGCGGTCTCTGATGGCTTGTCGAAAACCGGCATCAAGGCTGAACCTGGAGGTATAACCTGCCTTTGACAGGGAGTCAAATATAGGTGATAGAAACAGATAGTCGCATTTGTCGGATAAAGCCGAAACCTCAGTCAGTGAATGGCAGCTTTTGGAGAGCATCCCGCCATGATGGCATGTAGGAATAGCATGTTTTGATGATAAGTGCAATCCCACATGTGGCATTTCAAAATCCATATGGCGTGAGTGGACTGAGATCCGGTGATGCAGTGAGGCTGGAATGTCGACCAATATAGACGATACTTCTGCAACTGTCAATCCGGGATGACGGAGATGCACACGCGTGAAGCCCGCATGTGTCAGAAGATGCCTGATTTTCCCGGCTTCATCGCTTACGGGTATTTCAGGGGTGATGGCGATTTTCCAGAAATCGGATGATGACATGGTTCTTAACCTCCGTATGCTGCTTTTATGATGATGACATCGTCGTTATCAGCGAGCTTATGACTGTCCCATTTATCGCGAGGTATCAGTGTGTTGTTGACAGCAACCGCCATGCCCTTGTCGGTGTCATAAAGTCTGGCAATCAAGTTGGCGACAGAGCTGTTATCGTCAATAGTATGTTTCTCGCTGTTTAATGTAACTTCCATGTTCCCGTGTTTCTTATTTGGTGCAAAAGTCTTTAATTTCCCATAGATGGTTGACTGGTCCATGACCGTGGCCGAGAGCCAAAGAAGCTCCGGCTTTGATGGCTGCCGATAGCCAGTCTATAGCCAATCGGCATGCCTCCTTGACCTCATGGCCTTTGGCAAGATTGGACGCTATGGCCGATGACAAGGTGCATCCGGTGCCGTGTGTATTATTGCTCGGCAGAAATACATGTTCAAACTCCGTCACGTTGCCATGGCGGCACACAAGTGTATCTACAATCATTCCGCTATCTGTAGAAATCCCATGGCCGCCTTTTATGAGGATATGCTCGGTTCCTGTCTTTGACAATATCTGTTCGGCGGCAGCAATCACATCCCCCTGACTGCGTATAGCAATACCAGACAGGCGTTCAGCTTCAGGTATGTTCGGGGTGATGATTTTGGCGATAGGGAATAGGTGGGTAATCAGAGCGTTGCAGGTATCGGAGGATGTAAGCATGTCACCTGACGTGGCTACCATCACAGGGTCGACAACAATATTGTCCAGATTGTACCTCCGCATTGCATCACCTATCCGCTTGATAGTGTCAGCATTGGGCAACATACCTGTCTTGACTGCGTCCGGCCTGATGTCCGTTATGACAGCGTCCAGCTGGGCATCAATCATGTATGGCTCGACAGAGCAGAAATCTTTTACACCACATGTGTTTTGGGCTGTAACCGCCGTGATGACGGTAGTGGCATATACGCCATTGGCAAGGCAGGTCTTTATATCAGCTTGTATGCCAGCTCCTGCTGCCGAGTCGCTCCCGGCAATAGCAAGGACGTTCAGATAATGTTTTTGCATCTTGTTACAGTTTTTCCTTCGGCGGGATTATCCGCATCAGGTTCTATGGGTATAATCTCAGCCTGAGAGATCATCTCTCAGACACCCCCACTGCGGGTAGACAGAAAAAATGGAGCTGCATACGTCTGTGTGACGTGCAGCTCCGCAAATTTACATCATTTCAGGTTATCGTAAGGCTAAAAATTGTTAAACAGAGTTTAATGCGACTCGTTGTCGTCTTTTACCGACTGAGGTGTCACAGGCTTGCGGTTCATGGAGTACCATACATAGGCTATGTATCCGAGTACAACGGGTACTATCAAAGATACCCAGCTCATGACTTTAAGCGTGAACAGGGATGAGCTGCTATTACGTATGGTGAGAGAGCTGGTGGCATCTGCAAGCGAAGGGTAATATGCTGTGTCATTATATCCGGCTACCCAGAAGAGTGTGAGCACGACCAATACCGTGCCGATGCCTGAGAACCATATGCCGCTGCGATAAGTGCGGTCAAGTGCTCCTCTGCCTATGCCATAAAGCACCATGACAACGCCTATAATCAAAGTCACGCCTACCCACCACATCGATATGTAGTTGTTAAGGTATTTATATGGCTCGATGGCTACGACATTGCCCGAACCACCGCTCCTGTAGCTGGCTGAGGTGAGCAGCACACCCATAAATGCTAAGAAGAATACTACGAAAATGATGCCGTTGGCCAATGTGCCGCGTTTGCAGGCTGCCATAAAACGTCCGCCGTCGTCAGCGCGGATGTTGTTTATGAAATACAGGTTTGCCTGGGTGCGGGCAAGGAAAAGCACTGTAAATCCGAGCAACAGATTGTGCCAATTAAAGATTGCCTCTATGCCGTGTCCCTCTGATACCCATCTGGAAATCACTGGTGACGGTGCATCAAGCAGATTGCTGCGTGTTACTTCAAACTCTCCACCGAAAAACATCATGGCAACCGCCACTCCAAGCAGGATGCATCCTACACAGCCGTTAATAAACAGGAAGGTATCGTAAGTGGTCGTGCCGAAGATGTTGCCTGGTTTGCTACGGTATTCGTAGCTGACTGCCTGCATGATGAAGCTGAACAGGATAATCATCCACAACCAGTAAGCACCGCCGAAGCTTGTGGAATAAAACAAGGGGAATGAAGCGAAAAACGCGCCTCCGAATACCACTAATGTGGTGAATGACAGTTCCCACTTCTGCCCGAGTGAATTAATCATCAGGCTGCGGTAAGTGTCATTGCTACAAAACATAAACAGAGTCTGCCCACCTTGAACAAAGAGGAGGAACACCAGCACTGCGCCCAATATGGATATCAGCAGCCACCAGTAGTTTTGAAGGAATATATATTCGTCCATGATATTAAGATTTTGTGGATTGAGTAGGTGATTGAGTCTCTGCCGACGGTGAGTCGGGGAGACTGTCATAATCCGATTTTGAGCCATTGGCGATTGCTTTCAGCATGATGCTGATTTCTGCGGCCAGTAATCCGGTGAAGATTGCAGCGAAAAGCCAGAATGTCAACTGTACCATGCCTGAAGAAATGAACGATATGGCGGCACGTGTCGGCATCAGGCCTTCTATAATCCACGGCTGGCGTCCGACTTCGTCCGTCACCCATCCAGCTTGGCTGCATACATATACTATCACGAGCGATATGATGCCAATCCACTGCCACCAACGGTTTGTCAGCCAAGATGACTTTTTGTATGCAATCGTAAGATACACAATGATGAACAGTAGCAGATAGCCGCCGGCAAGTACCATTATATGAAATGAGTAGAACGTCAAGCCTACAGGCGGTATCGCATCCGATGGCGAGTCGAGATAGCCGTAGCCGAAATACTGGAATGTGGCTTTCAGGTCGGCGGCAGCCTTGTCCATGGCTGCGGTGTCATTAGCAGCCCGGGCTTTGTCATAGGCTCTCAACGCCTCATGTGACTGCTTGCCGATGGCAATACGCTCTGCATAGCTGACGGTTTTGACCGTATCGCCGTTTTCGTCTATGGATATGCCGTCAATCAAATCATTGATGCCCGGCACATAGCCGTTGAGGTCATGGGTGGCGAGCAGCGACAGCATGTTAGGCAATTTTGTTTCAAAGAGGAATGGCTCCTGCTCGTCATCATACTCCTTTGAAGGATTCAACACACCGACAGCAATCAGGTCGGCACCTCTGCCTCCATGGTACAGACCCTCCATGGCTGCAAGCTTCATCGGCTGGACGCGAGCCACATCGACGGCGGAGCCGTCACCGCTCCACAGTGTGCCGACAATACCTGCCAGACCTATCCACCCACCTACTTTGATAGAGCGTAGTGCCATCGCTTCGTTGCGTTTGCGCAAATAGAACCAACAACTGACTGATATGACAAAGACTCCAGCCAGAGTCCACCCGGAGAAAACGGCATGGAAAAATTTGTGTATGGCGACCGGACTCAAAGCGACGGCCCAGAAGTCATCCATGATGTTACGCATCTGTGCCGGGTCAAACTCCATGCCCACAGGGTATTGCATCCATGCGTTTGCAATAAGAATCCACGCCGAGGATATGGTTGCACCGAAAGCAGTCAGCCATGTCGCTGTCAGATGGAATCTTTTGGAGACCTTGCCCCAACCGAAAAACATCACTGCGATGAAAGTGGCTTCCATGAAGAAAGCAAGCAAGCCTTCTATGGCAAGCGGGGCACCGAAAATGTCACCTACAAACCAGCTGTAGTTGGACCAGTTTGTGCCGAATTCAAATTCAAGGATGATGCCTGTGGCCACGCCTATCGCAAAATTGATGCCGAAAAGTTTCATCCAAAACTTGGTAAGTGCAAGCCACTTGGCACTCCCTGTGCGTACATAGGCCGATTCCATGACAGCGACAATCACCGACAGTCCGAGCGTTAGGGGTACGAAAAGCCAATGAAACATCGCTGTCAGCGCAAACTGGGCTCTTGACCAGTCGACAACGTTAATCAAATCATTCATGGTATTTCAAGTATTGTAATCAGTATGTATGTGTAGAATGTCTTATGTGATAATAATGGAGGTGTTACCTGCGGTCATCAAGAAGCGAGGATCTGACAGCATCAGCCCTTGAATCATCATCGTCATAATCCCGCTTCAGCAGATTTGGGAAAAACAGCAGCTTCATAACCACGAATATCAGCACGAGCTTTATGATTATCAATGTCCACAAGCTTTTGCCTGTAGTCATTTCCCGGAAGCCGTCGCGATAAAACCTCCAGATTCTTGTTAGTAGAGGCGGTTTGTCTGACATGGGTTTGTCTTGTCTGACATGTTTTAGATTCTGCTTGGTCAATTTACCGGCATACAGGCCAATAATCTTTGTTCGGCTATATGACGGTGGGCTTCGTCGGCCCAATTTGCATATGGGTGTATAGCTATGCCGCCGCGAGGGGTAAACAAGCCGATGACTTCGATATATCGCGGTTGCATGAGATTACGTAAATCATTCAGGATGATATTTACACAATCTTCATGAAAATCTCCATGGTTGCGGAAGCTGAACAGATATAATTTCAGGCTCTTGCTCTCCACCATCGATTGGTCGGGTATGTAATTGATGATTATCTTGGCAAAGTCGGGCTGGCCTGTCTTCGGACACAACGATGTAAATTCCGGGCAGTCTAAAGAGACGAGATAGTCACGCTCGGGGTGCAGGTTGTTAAATGTCTGAAGCAATGACGGATCATAATCAGTCGGATATTCCGTGGCTTTACTTCCGAGGTGTGTTACCCCTTGAAGTTGGTCGGGTGTTCTCATATTGCAGTTAGTTATTTCGTTGTGGATAAGTCTCTTAAATTTTGCCGGGGGAAGGCATCTATAAAACTGCCGGGGGTGGCATTATAAATCTTGATATGCTTGGTGTCGGCATACCGTTTGATGGTGTGATAGCTCTTGAACGCGACATAGAAGCTGTTAAGGATTTCATGCAGCCTAACATTTTCATATACTTGCGTGACGCGAGCCTGTTCGTTGGCATTATCCTTGTAGAAGTGGGGTTGGACAGTGACCACCTTGTTGTCGTTGCTGACACTGAGGGTACGTGTCCACGAATGGTCAGCACCGCATATGTATATATTTTTATATCCAAGACATATTCCTACCATAATGGCCGGTATCAGTATGTTGCGGGGACGCGGCATCGCGAGGCCATGAGCGTATACATAATTTTCAAAAGCTGCAAAGCCTTCTACCCCTACGCAATTATATGCGCATACTGCCACCTTATCGTTGGCCGATGGCAAGTCGAACTTTTTCATATGCTCTGAAGGTATGAATAAGGTCATCTCCCAGTCGGTAAGCTGCGCGATGCGCTCAAACAAGTGTCTTACATTTGTATCGCCATCACCCGATGTGAAAAAATGCGGATCAGCCAGTATGTAATAACGAGGCTTAATCCTGAGATATTCATCGCTGTTGGCGGCAAAGTTTACCGCCATACATGGATGGGTTTGCAGGATGTCAAGGTCGTTGGTTATGGTCTCGTTGAGCGATGGTCCGTTGCCGAGAATGAGCAGCGAACCTCCATGAACATGAGGCTGCTTGCCTGTAGTTGACAGACGCGACATAGTCGCAATCTTTACGATACCTACCAGTGTGTTGCCAAGTGCGGATATGAAGTTGGAAATTGAAGCCACAGGTCTCAGAAGTTTTACATCGTTAAAGACAAAATCTAAAAGTCTCCGTTAAGATATTCAACCACATTGCGCGGGTTGAACCTGCCGGCAGACAGTTCTGCGACAGCTGCAACGCTCAACGCTGTCTCACGTGACGATATCGAGAGTAGATTTTCCAATGGTTTGATTATCGGCGACAATAACTTCATTAATGCAACGACTCTTCGAGGCACAGTCAGAATACGCTTGTCGTTGAGCCGATGAGCCAAGGCTTCCGCCACCTCTGTCCGCCTGTGTGCATGTCCGTCCGCCAGATTAAAAATCCCATTGTGTCCGCATAAGCATGTTGCTGTAGCCGCCAAATCCTCAGCATGAATCAATGGGATGGCGCCGTCATATCCAGGCAGATGCATGTATAGGCCATTTTCAATCATGTCGGCCATCTTACGTATACGTCCCGTCATGGCGTTGCCGACTATTTCGCCTGGACGCAGTATGGTCAGGCATACGTCCTTTCCTTCGCTCCATTTATCCAAGTGGTGTTCACAGGCAAGCATATCGCGGCCGAACGGCGTATCGGGCTGTGGTGTCATGGCCTCTGTAACCACCACTCCATTAGGTAAATGCATCCCATATACTTCATATGATGAAATAAATATGAAGTTGTATGGAGTAGAGGTGGCATCCATTATGCCACATAACCGGCTGATATGGCTGATATTGTCCGCAGATGATGATACAACGGGGCAATAGATGATTGTAGCATAACGGCGCGATAGGGATTTGACGTGGGCTAAATCCTCTACATGGAGCAGCCTTATGTCATGTGAGGACTTACAATGCTCCACAAAATAGCTTTCCATAAACGAGCCGTCGCTCACGATAAGCATTGAATTAACCGATGTCGATGTAATAACCATATATAAAACTTCGTGACGTTGCAACAATCAGCCTAATCAGGAATGGTGTTGCATCATCACGAAGTTATAAATTTAATACCAGATATACAAACCTATTTCATGGAATGTTTTAAGACTTATTTAACAATTCTAATAATTCAAATCCCTCCTGTCTGCCTGACTCAATCAACGCCGGGTCATGAGCATCGCTGTTAACGATTACTTTGGTTCCTCCCCTGATAATGCGTTTCAAAAGTCTCTCGGATGGGAAAACCCTGTGGTTATGCTGATGATATGCTTTGGTATTCAGCTCGACTATACATCCGTTGTCTATTATACAGTCGGCAAGCCTGTCGGCTTCAGCCATATACCAGTCCTCCGATTCTATGCCCGGGCGGAAATGCGAGGCGTTATGGCCGATTTTGTCAAAATGTCCTATGATATCGAAGCCTCCAGCTTCTACCATTTTGATAGATTGGGCGTAAAAAGATTTGACTACCGATTCAATATCATTGTCAAAATACCGTGACATTTTTACCTTAAAACTGTCGAAATGTCCGTCCACGTCCACAAAGCCGTCTCCAGCGGGGATGAAGTGCACAGAGCCTATGCGAAAGTCAAGCGGCAATGACTGTATGTAGCTGCATGACGAGCCCCACGAGCCCCACGAGCCACCGAGATAGTCTACTTCCATGCCTGCATAAAGGCTGATACGATCTCTGTATTTCTCCCTCAGCCGCCTTATTTCTGCGAAGTATTCATCAACCGAATCTTCGCCCATATTGCATGGCGATGCAATCGGTATAGGGGAGTGGGGCGTAAATCCGTAGTGTTTCAGCCCCGCAGCGATTGCCGCGACAACGAAATCTTCCATTGGGGCATGGCCGTCGCAAAACTGCGTATGACCATGAAAATTGTATCGTGGTGTCGCAGCAGCTATATCTATGATGTCGTTAGCCGTCATGGCACGAGTACCTCTGGTGATGATTGTAATGTTTTCTTCCACACATAGAAGCTGGTGGTGCATACTGCCATGGCTACAAAGCCTATAATCTGGCTAACAAAGAGAGGCAATCCTAAGCCGGCAATGTATGTGCCTAACGGAGCATAGCATATGAACGTCACGCACAGCATTGTCATGAACATGGCTGGAATCATGGTGATGACGTATGCCTTGCCATGTCGTGCCAGATATACAGTAGAAGCCCATAATGTGAAAATAGACAGGGTCTGGTTACACCAGGCGAAATATCGCCACAGGACATCGAAGTTGATGTTCAGCAGCAGGTAGCTCAACGCCACGATTGGCAATGTCACGACAATGCGTTTGAGAAATTTTTGCTGGCTGATGCCGATAGAATCGGCTATGATGAGTCTAAGACTGCGCATGGCTGTGTCGCCCGTAGTGATTGGTGCTGCAATAACACCTAAAATGGCGAGTATGCCGCCAAATGTTCCGAGCCATTTGACACATACCTCATGCACCAATATGCCCGCATCTTGGCCGTTTGCGGCCATATATCCTGCCAGTTTGTCGTATCCACCTGTAAACGCTATGGCTGCGGCCGCCCATATGAGAGCCACGATGCCTTCCGACACCATGGCTCCATAAAATACAGGCCGCCCGTATTTCTCATTTTTCAGGCATCTTGCCATCATCGGACTTTGGGTTGCATGAAAGCCCGAAATGGCTCCGCATGCAATAGATATGCACATCATCGGAAATATAGGGGCTTCTTCGCCACCCGGGTGGCGGTTGGAAAGCCCGTCGGCAAAACCGTCAGGGATGTTTACGCCGTTGACAATCATATATCCCATGATTCCGACAGCCATGAACAGCAGCGCAAAACCAAACACGGGATAGAGATTGCCTATGAGTTTATCAACCGGCAGCAATGTGGCCAAAATATAGTAGATGAATATACATACAGCCCAGAATGTCGCATCAAGATATTCAGGGGTGAGTGTCGCGAGGAGATTGGCCGGTGTACGAACGAAAACTGCTATGACCATGATAAGCAGCACGCATGTAAATACGCCCATGACGAGCTTTATCTTTTTACCGAGTTCCGTCCCGACAATTTCAGGCAGGGATTTGCCTCCCATGCGCACTGAAATCATCCCGGAGATGTAGTCATGGACAGCTCCGGCAAATATGGTGCCTAACACAATCCACAGAAATGCGGCGGGTCCGTACATGATACCCATTATCGCGCCGAATATGGGTCCGACTCCGGCTATGTTGAGAAATTGGATAAGGAATACTTTCCATGTGGGCATCGCCACATAGTCGATACCGTCAGACATTGTCGTAGCCGGGGTCTTACGGTTTTTGTCACTTGCAAATACTTTTTCCACCAATGCACCGTAGATAAAGTAGCCGGCTATCAGCACTACGAGTGCAATTATAAAAGATGTCATTTTGAGATATGTTAGAAGCTGTTTACTTAGCTGATTGTTCTGTGCGTACTATCTCGTTCCTTAGCGTTTTGAGGTCTTTTTGGAGAGTCTGGAACTCTTTTTCTCCTTTCAGTATCGCTTCTGTCGCATCGCTGTCGCCCGATGAATACGAAAGGCGTAACTGCGACAGATGGTTTTTCTTCGAGTTATATAGATTGGTCATCTCTATGTAGTCTTGCATCAGCTCTTGTGCTTGTACAGATCGGAAGTCGGCAAGCGAGTGGTATATACCTTTGCCGGGGATATATAATTCAAACTGAGGCTCTTTGACCCTGTTGTCCGATAGTTGTTGCCGTGCAGCATCGATAATCTGCGTATAGTCTTTGCCTGGTCGCCAAGTGTCTTTATAGGATTTTACTCTGGCTATAGATGCAAGGTCTGAGGTGTCAGGCGGATAGTTTTTGCGGAGTTCTTGAGGTATGAATGTGTATATAGTCACCATGCCGGGCGCAGCATTACGTTCGGTAAGCCACCATCCGACCTTCTTCGCATCGTCTATGATGTACATATAATCGTCTGATGTAGAGTTATATGGCATACCTATGTTTTGTGGCAAAAGGAATTTCCCGTCTTCCTGTCGGGTCATGTATATGTCATACCCGCCAAGGCCATCGGTGCTTTTTGACGCAAAATACAAAGTGATGCCGTCTGACGACAGGAAAGGGTAGTCGATATCCGTGTTTCCTAACTCTCCTTTGATTTCAACGGGCGTGGCATATGTGCCGTCGGAAAGACGGTCGCTTTGATAGATAGTCATCAACCCTTCGGGATTACGCGCTCCCCACATTATTATGGAATAGTCCTCTGTGGCGTATACGGTTGTGGCATCTTGGCGAGGAAAAACTTCTGGCAATATCGACGGGGCAAGGTATCGTCCGGCAGAAGGGGAGAGAGGTATATATTTGTAGAAATCTTTCTTTGCGACAGTCGTACTGTCGATTATTTCTATGGATTCCACCCTGTCAAGCATCTCTCGTATTTTGACAAGGTTGTCCTTGACAGCCTCGAAATCATCAGGTAGCGGATTCTTTTTTTTATTGCGTCTGTTGGCCGTTTCCAATTTATCAATCAGTTCCTCCGCTTTGTCGAGGTTGTATAGGGAGAGTTCTTTCTTGATGCCGTCTATGGCCGATATGGATGTGGTTGAAGCAGCTTGCGATTTAGCTGTTTTGGTGGTATTGCCTTTCTTGGACTGCGGATACGCAGCCCCTCCACACAGAGTCGCAATAATGCATGACGTTACTAATATAAGTCGGGGTCTCATATTTTACGATTCGTGTAAACTCTAAATTTTGACAAAGATAGGCAAAATCGTTTGTACATTGATGTTTGATGATTTAAAATGTCTAAATTTGCCTACATGTTTTTCAAGTTAGCCTACAAAATCAGGACAAATGGTTTTCTGTTGATGATGGCCATGCTTACATGCTGGCTGCAGCCTCACGCTGGTACTCTGTCAGATCCGATATTCGGCAGAGATGCCAAGGATGTGACAGTCAGTGTCCTGACTGTATATCCGGGTAAGATATTCTATGAGCTTGAAGGCCATACGATGCTGCGTGTGAGGTCGTCGGATTATGACATTTGTGTGAATTGGGGGGTATTCGACTTCAATGAGTCGGATTTCATATACCGATTTGTAAAAGGAGAAACCGACTACATGGCTGCAGCTTTCCCCACGGCATTGTCGCTTCAGGAGTACAAGATGAGCGGGCGTAGGGTAGTCGAGCAGGTTCTTGACCTTGACTCCATACAGACCCGTACTCTATTGTCCGAAGTGGCTTTGAATCTCCTTCCTGACAACCGTAGATACAGATATAATTATCTGTATGACAACTGTGCCACACGGCCTCTCAGATTCATAGAGGCTGCTGTAGGTGATACATTGGTCAAGGCTGATAGGATGTCAACATCTACATTCAGGCAATTAATGAGCGGGTATCACAAGAATTACCCATGGTACCAGTTCGGTATCGATTTGGCTCTCGGTTCCGGCATAGACAAAGATATAACTGTCAGGGACGAGGGGTTTGCACCTGTCCGGCTCAAGGCTTTGCTTGATGAAGTGTATCTTGGCGACGGGCGTAAACTGGTCAAAGACAGCCATGTCATGATTGATACTCCTGACTGTGGTGCGGTGTTGTCGCCTACGCCGTGGTATTTGTCGCCTATGGCCGTATCATGCGCAGTGCTATTGGTTGGTTTATACTTCGTTATAAGGTCTTGTCGTAGGCTTGGTGTGCCACGTGTGTTCTCATCAATATTCTATATAGTATGCTTTGTGGCCGGATGTCTGCTGGTTTTTCTTGTGTACGTTTCAAGCCATGAGGCTACTTCACCTAACTGGCTGTTGCTTTGGTTGAATCCGCTGGCGATAATCCCAGGTGTAGGCGTTTGGTTAAAAAATTGCAATAGGGTATTGGTTTACTATCATTTTGCTAACTTTGTAGCACTATTGACCATTACGCTAATAGCCCTTTTTGACATTCAATCACTAAACGCGGCATTTTGGCCTCTGATACTGCTTGACGCAGTGCTGTCGTGCCAATATGTCGCTACGATGAAATGGACCAGAACAAGACGATTCTGAGCAAATACAATAATAAACGCTGCCTGATATGCGGACTTCTGACTGTGGTTGCATCATGTGTGACCTCTGCCAGTGCGTCTGATGTCGGATATTCGGCAGGGCAGTCCAAGCGTCCGACATTGTTGGTCAATATAGTAGTGGAGGGGTTAGACGGCCAGTATCTCGGCTTGTTGCGTGACTCGTTTGACCATAATGGATTTGGCCGATTGATGTCGTCGGCGGCTTATGCTGATGATATTGATTATGGGAGCGTATCAAATTCTGTAGCTGCGGCAGCAATGCTACAGACAGGCACAGGTGCTTCGGTCCACGGCATTCCTGCCGAGTTGGTCTATGATGCTACAACCGGCCGCTTGGCTGATATTTTCACGGATGAGAGTGTTATGGGTAATTTCACCCAGCTCCCTGTCTCACCTAAAGCCATAAACGTATCTACCCTGTCGGACGAAATCAGGATAGATGGGGCTGGCGTTGCTAAAGTAGCTGCTTTTGCTCCCAATCATGGATTGGCATTGATTCTGGCTGGACATGCCGGTAATACAGCAGCTTGGATAGATGCCAAATCGGGCAAATGGGCGACTACAACGTGGTATCAAGAGACGCCGAAGGAAATCTCGTCAAGAAATTACAATAATCCCCTAAGTGCACGGCTCGATACTATCAGATGGGTGCCTACATCAAAGACACTGCAACTGCCGTGGCTTCCTGACAGCAAAAGCAAGTATCCATTTACATACACTTACCCAGCCAAGGATGTCGAGAGGGGAGAAGCATTCAAGTATTCTCCGCTTGTCAATACTGAAATTACAGATGTAGCCATCGAGTATCTGACCTCGTTGGTAGATACTCAGGGCAAGGGGGTCAATGTACTCAACGTCGGCTATCAGTTATCGCCTTATCCCTATGCCCGCACTGCCGATGCACGTGCCGAAATAGCTGATGCCTACATACGGTTAGATGCCGATTTGTCCCGCCTGTTTAAAGCCGCCGATGCTGCATCTGCAGGGGGCGATAAGGTAATCATGCTGTCTGGCATACCGGCCACAGCCCCATATCGCCGGGATGACGAGCAGTGGCGCATCCCATGGGGCAAGTTTTCCCCTCTGAAAGCCATGGGCCTGCTCAATATGTACTTGATGGCCGTGCATGGCAACGGCGAGTGGGTCAAAGGATATAACGACTGCCAGTTTTATCTTAACCGCCAGCTCATCAAAGACAAAAACCTTGACATTGCTGATTTACGAAATGAAGCTGCGTCGTTTCTCGCCCAGATGAGCGGTGTTGTCAAGGCCGAAACCCTTGAAGAAGCATTACGCAAAGATATTGCAGGCAATATAAATACGACCTATGCCGGCGATGTACTCATAACCGTCAATCCGGGATGGGAGATAGAGCCAGCTACTGGCCGTGGTGGTAAAGCCCGGGGCAATGGCGGAATAGAGAGAGCTGCCAGTGTGCAGATGCCGTTCTACATTATTGCGCCAGAGTTGGGCAATATCAAGTTAGGTGCGGCTATCGACGCTCGTGCCGTTGCGCCGTCGGTTTGCCGGCTTTTGCGCATACGCTCGCCCGGAGGAGCTTCGTCATCCCCTGTATTCTGATAAAACCATCTCTCCCACAACACTATAACTCCAAAAAAGATAATAATACACAAACATAATAATGGCATTTTCATCATTTTTAAGCAAAATATTCGGCAACAAGTCGCAACGTGACCTGCGGGAAATACAACCTATACTTGAAAAAATCAAGGCTGAAATCCCCAAACTGACCACACTGTCAAACGATGAGCTGCGCGGTGTGATTACAAACGTGCGAGAGGATATCAAAAACTCAATCGTTGCTGACATCGATTTCATAGCCAATACAAAAAAAGAGATAGAGACGCTGCCTTTTGACAAGCGTCAGCCTCTTTGGGACGATATCGACAAGCATGAAAAGAAAATCCTTGATACGATAGAGGATAAGCTCAATGAGCACCTCCCGGTAGTTTTTGCCGCTATGCGTGAGACAGCAGCCCGATTTGCCGCCAATGAGACCATTGAGGTGACGGCATCTCAGATGGATAGGGATTTGGCCGCGCAGGGACGGGATTTTGTCACTATCGAGGGCGATAAGGCTATCTACAAGAACCGTTGGATTGCAGGTGGCAACGAAATCGTGTGGGACATGGTGCATTATGAAGTACAGCTTATAGGAGGCATAGTGCTTCATCAAGGCAAAATCGCCGAGATGGCCACCGGCGAGGGTAAGACTCTCGTAGCCACGCTGCCTGTATTCCTACGCTCTCTGTCAGGCCGAGGTGTACACGTGGTCACAGTCAACGACTATCTGTCGAAGCGCGACTCCGAATGGATGGGACCGCTGTACATGTTCCATGGATCGACTGTCGATTGCATAGACAAGCACCAGCCCAATACCCCACAGCGTCGTGCTGCATATAATTGCGATATCACATTCGGTACCAACAACGAATTCGGCTTCGATTATCTGCGCGATAACATGGCTATGTCGCCGGCGGATATGGTGCAGCGCAAGCACTATTACGCCATTGTCGACGAGGTGGACTCGGTGCTTATCGACGATGCCCGTACACCTCTGATTATTTCCGGCCCGGTACCCAAGGGTGACGACCAGCTTTTTGACCAGTACCGTTACAATGTCGAGAAAGTCGTGGAAGCTCAGCGTCGCCTTGTGACAAAACTTCTTGCCGATGCCAAAATCAAACTTGCTTCTGACGACAAAGAAGTGCGTAAGGATGGTGCGCTGCAACTGTTCCGCGCCTATAAGGGCCTGCCTAAAAACGGTGCACTCATCAAATTCCTCAGCCAGGAGGGCATGAAGAATATACTTCTGGAGACAGAAGCGTATTATCTTCAGGACAATGAGCGGGAGATGCCTAAGGCTACCGAACCTCTCTACTTTGTGATTGATGAAAAGAACCGCAGTGTTGATTTGACTGACAAGGGTATCGACGAGCTTACCGGCAAGAGCGAAGACCCGACATTTTTCGTATTGCCCGACATCGCATCCCAGCTTTCGGAAACGGAGCATATCGAAAACATCGAAGAGCGTCAGCAGAAGAAAGATGAACTCATGCAGCAGTATGCTGTCAAAGCCGAGCGTGTGCATACCGTGGCGCAGCTGCTCAAAGCATATACCCTGTTTGAGAAAGATGTCGAATATGTAATCGATGACAATAAAATCAAGATTGTCGACGAACAGACAGGACGTATCATGGAGGGCCGACGCTATAGCGACGGTCTGCATCAGGCCATCGAGGCCAAGGAGGGTGTCAAAGTGGAAGCCGCCACTCAGACATTCGCCACCATTACCCTCCAGAATTACTTCCGCATGTACCATAAGCTTGCCGGTATGACCGGTACGGCTGAGACCGAAGCCGGCGAGTTCTGGGATATCTACAAACTTGATGTTGTGACTATCCCGACAAACCGTCCTGTGCAGCGCCATGACATGAATGACCGCGTCTACAAGACAAAGAAGGAGAAATATGCTGCCGTAATTGACGAAATACAGGCGATGATCGATAAGGGCAGACCTGTACTGGTAGGTACAACTTCGGTGGAAATTTCAGAGCTTCTCAGCCGTATGCTGACTCTCCGTCATATTCCGCATAATGTCCTTAACGCGAAATTGCACCAGAAAGAGGCTGACATTGTCGCTTTGGCGGGTAAAAAAGGAACAGTTACCATCGCTACCAACATGGCTGGCCGTGGTACCGACATCAAGCTGCCCCAGGAGGTAAAAGATGCTGGAGGCCTGGCCATTATAGGCACCGAGCGTCATGAATCCCGCCGTGTCGACCGTCAGTTGCGAGGTCGTGCCGGCCGTCAGGGCGACCCGGGTTCGTCAGTATTCTACGTGTCTTTTGAGGATCAGCTGATGCGTCTTTTCGCTACCGATCGTGTGATGAAGATGCTTGACACTCTGGGGCTGCAGGAAGGCGAAATGATAGAGAGCAAGATGGTCACACGAGCCATAGAAAATGCTCAGAAACGAGTAGAGGAAAACAACTTCGGCATACGTAAACGCTTGCTTGAGTACGATGATGTGATGAACAAGCAACGTACTTATATCTATACACGCCGTCATCATGCGCTTCTCGGTGAGAGGGTCGGTATAGATATAGCCAATATGATGTACGATTTCATCGAAAATCTTGTCATATCATATGACTCGCCCAGCGATTATGCCGAGCTACAGATGGCTTTGATGAAAGTATTGACCATTGAAGCTCCGTTTACCGAAGACGAGTTCAGAAACCTCTCCAAAGAAGAAAAAACCGACCGCATACATGCCGCTGCTACAGAATCGCTTGACCGTAAGAGCGAACGCATCATAGAGGTGGCAAAACCGGTTGTCAAGGACTGCGTCGAAAACCGTGGCATAACCAACAAGATTATAGTCCCCATTACCGACGGCAAACGGATATTCAACCTTGCGGTGGATATCATGGAGGCTTATAATACTGAGTGCCGTTCTATTGTCAAAGAGTGGCATAAGGCTGTGCTGCTTGTCACAATAGATGAGCTTTGGAAAGAGCACCTTCGAGAACTGGATCAGCTGCGCCAGTCGGTGCAGAATGCTTCATACGAGCAGAAAGATCCTTTGGTTATCTATAAAGTGGAATCGTTCCATATGTTTGAGCAGATGCTTAACAACCTCAACAGCAAGGCTATGTCGGCTCTGATGCGCGGGCAGATTTATCTGCGCGAACCGGATGCTGACAGTAATCGCACATCCACTACTGCCAACATAAAGCAGGCTGCACCCGAACGCCCCACTGACTATTCTCGCTACAGGGCAAACAAGCCGTCACTGCCCGGTGAAGAAGCCCAGCGTGCAGCGGCAAGTGCGCCGCAGGGGCAGGCTCCGAAGCCGATGCCTGTAAAGGCCGGGCTTAAGGTAGGGCGTAATGACCCTTGTCCATGCGGTAGTGGCAAGAAATTCAAGAATTGCCACGGACGTGGACAAATTTAATGTGTAGCACATCTGATGATATGCCTTAGTTTCGATATTGAAGAATTCGATCTTCCTCAAGAACATGGATACGACATGCCATTCGAGAGGATGATGGAAATATCTCGCTATGGAACCAATGTAATCCTTGACACCATGCAAAAGCATGGTGTCAAGGGTACGTTTTTTGTAACCGTGAATTTTGCGGAACATGCCCCTGACGAAACGGCGCGTATAGTCAACGAAGGTCATGAGTTGGCCAGCCATGGCATGAACCATACCGTGTTCAAGCCAGAGGATTTGTTGGCATCCCGTCTGAGGCTTGAGCAGCTCATCAAACGTCCTGTGCTCGGCTATCGTATGGCACGCATGATGAAAGTAGATGAACATGCGGTATCCGATGCCGGATACCTATACGAGTCATCACTGAATCCGACTTTTATCCCCGGACGTTACAATAATCTTACAAAACCGCGTATTCCATTTTTTCAAAATGGAATAATACAGGTACCTGTATCGGTCACTCCTTTAGTCAGATTCCCATTGTTTTGGCTTTCGGCGCATGTGTTCCCTCAGAAATTGTACCGGGCAATGGCCGGTGCTGCCTTGAGGAAAGACGGACATTTCTGCACATACTTCCACCCATGGGAATTTTATGACCTCAAATCCTTGACGAAAGAGCAGATCAAGCTTCCTGGGATGATTTGTAGAAATTCGGGTGACGGTATGCGGGAGCGGCTTGACGGACTAATAACATATTTCAAGTCTAAAGGAAATAAGTTCGGTACTGTATCAGATCTTTACAAGATCTATGTATCTTAGTATCTTGAAACACACAAGAATAATAAACCGATGAAAAAGAAGATAACAATCCTGCTGCCTGCATATAATGAAGAAGCATCTATCGGATTGTTAAAAGAAAAGATGCTTGAAGTAGCCCGAGACAATTCTGGCTATGACTGGGAGTTTCTGATTGTTAATGACGGAAGTAAAGACAACACCTTGGAACTCATAAAGCAGCTTCACCGCGATGACGACCGCTTCAGTTACATAGATTTGTCACGCAATTACGGCAAAGAGATAGCCATGATGGCCGGATTCGATTATGCCACAGGCGATGCGGTCATCATCATGGACAGCGATATGCAGCACCCTATCTCGTCCATACCCGAAATGATCAAATACTGGGAGGATGGTTATCAGGATGTGTATGCGGAGCGCAAATCCTCAAAGGAGACATGGTTCAAGCGTAAAAGCTCGCAGCTCTACTATAAGATATTGCAGAACACGACCCGTATACCCATACAGCGCAACACTGGAGACTTCCGCCTTCTTGACCGTGTATGCATCAACGCTCTCCGCGAGATGCGTGAATGTCAGCGGAACACCAAAGGGATGTACTGCTGGATTGGGTTTCGCAAGAAAGGTATCAAATACGAGCAGCTCGAACGGCTCAACGGCACGACTAAATGGAAACTGTCGTCGCTGATGAATCTTGCTGTCGACGGCTTGACGGCATATACCACATCACCCTTGCGGATCGCTTCCATATTAGGGATAATAGCCTCCTTAATCGGTTTCATATATTTGGTGTACATATTGGTCAATACCATGCTGTTCGGCGACCCTGTGGCTGGATATCCTACGCTGATGGTGACCATTCTGTTTCTTGGTGGCGTGCAGTTGCTATCGCTCGGAATCATAGGAGAGTATTTAGGGCGTGTTTTCAACGAAAGCAAGCACCGGCCTCCTTATTTCGTCAATACATATAATGATAAACAGGTTATCAGCAACCCTGGCAAATGAGTAAGATAAGACCTTTTTTCCGGCTTCCGTTTTTTTCGGACTACCGCACTATCGCTATCCTCTGGGGGCTACTTGCCATAATTGCGGCATTGACCAAGGGCGGTTTTGATGTACATCTCAACAATTTCATTATATTCCGTCAGGTATTTTGGCATATGGTGGATTTCAAATCTCTATATGCTTACTATCCTGAGGAATACAGTGACCATAATCTCTATGGACCCTTATTTGGCATTATCATCTCTCCGTATGCATTGATGCCGAAGTTCATTTCTCTCATATGCTGGCTGCTGTCGCTTTGTGCAGCGTTGTATGCTGCTATTTTAAGGATGCCGCTGTCAAAGAAATGCAAGATTTTCATTTTGTGGTTTGTTTCAAATGAGGTGCTTGGCGCTTTGTTCATGGCTCAATTCAACATCGTCATTGCCGCTCTCATCATAGCATCATATACAGCCATCGACCGGGACAAAAACGGTTGGGCAGCCATGTTCATCATGCTGGGCGCTATGACCAAGCTCTATGGAATCCTCGGATTGGCATTCCTGCCATTTTCGCGACATAAGTTGCGTTTGATAGGGTATTGTGTCCTGTGGGGGGCTGTGTTTTTCGCATTGCCGATGATTATCAGCAGCCCTGAATACATAGTGTCGCAGTATTCCGAATGGTTTGCGACACTGGTTGATAAAAATTCACTCAATGCTAATGCCTTTTACCAGAATATATCGTTTATAGGCATGACACATCGGATTACCGGGGCAGAGTTTGACGACATTTGGATTTTGATACCTGCAGCGGCGTTGTTTTTGCTGCCATCATACCGCATCGGCCAATATGGGTACAAAGGGTTTCAGTGGGCTTTGGTGGCTTCGGTACTCATGGTAATCATACTCTTCAGCACCGGAAGCGAATCCAGCGGCTATGTCATAGCCATAAGCGGAGTAGCTATATGGTATGTGACCGCGCCGTGGAAGCGTTCCACTGCCGACCTTGTGCTTTTGATATTTGCACTTGTGATTTCAAGTTTCGGTCATAGCGACCTGATGCCTAAAATAATAAAAAACGGTGTAATTAAGCCATATGCATTAAAAGCTTTGCCGATCACTATCATATGGCTCAAATTAATCTGGGAAATGTGTACACGACAGTACAGGCCATTAAAACCGTGATTTCAATGGCCTGCACTGTACAAACTCAAAATTTGTATGGTTTTGTCGGAGAGGATTATTCTCGGAAATAGACCCGTTTTACACGTTGGGATACTGAGGTCAGGATTTCGTAAGGTATAGTGTCAAGAATCTCCGCCAGCTCTACAGCGGTCACATTGCTGCCGAAGATTTCCACACGGTTGCCAGGCTTTACATCCGGGCAATCGGTGACATCGATCATGCATATATCCATACAGATATTGCCGACCGTGGGACATCTGTGTCCATTGACCATGAAAGACGCATGACCATTGCCAAGGTGTCGGTCAATACCGTCGGCATACCCTACGGGGATAGTTGCTATGACCGAGTCGCGCTTAAGCAGTCCGTTGCGGTTGTATCCGATAGTAGTTCCTGCTGGCCAATGCTTCACCGATATGATTACGGTATGTAGTGCCGACACCGGGCGTAATGCCGACATGGAGCCGTCATCGAGCGTAGGGATGCCATACAGTCCGATACCTAATCTGACCAAATCATGCTGATGCTGCGGGAAACGCACTATACCGGTGCTGTTGAGTATGTGTCTCATTATGTATCGGTCAGGATATGCTTCTTGCAGCTCGTCGCAGCACGCATCGAAATAATCAAACTGCTGCTGTGTGTAATCATCCATTGATGGATTGTCGGCTGCTGCAAGATGACTGAATACGGACTTCGGGGCAATGATATTTTGGCTTAAAAGGAGGGCTTTCAGCTCTTTCATATCCTCCTTGAGGAATCCTAAGCGATGCATCCCGCTGTCAATCTTGATATGGACAGGGTAATCCGTGATACCGCATTTTTCGCCTTCCTTGATGATTTCATTGAGCATCTGGAAATCATAAATTTCAGGTTCAAGCTGATAGGCAAACATGGCCGGGTAGTTTACCACCTTGGGGTTTAGCACCATAATCGGCATCGTTATGCCGGCTCTGCGCAAATCTACCCCCTCATCATGAGCCGCCACGGCAAGATAAGCAGCCCCTATGCTTTGCAGCGATTTGGCTAATTCGTATACTCCGGCACCATAAGCCCCGGCCTTTACCATGGCTACGATGCCTGTTTCCGGCCTGAGAAAGCTTTTAAAGAAATTATAGTTTGCCGTCATTGCATCGAGGTTGACATCAAGCACAGTCTCGTGCTGACGTGCTTCAAATCTATGTCCGATGAGTTTGAAGTCGAATCGAGGCGCTCCTTTGATTAATATCAGTTCATGGTCGAAGTCGCTCGTCGACATTTCCTCAAGGAAAGCGTTCGTGGAGGGGAAAGAGCGCGTTTCACATGCGAAATACCTTTCGTAGTGCGCTATTTCGTCGCCGATGCCGATTAAGCGTTCTATGCCCTTACATTTCAGCAATTCAGCCACCTTCTTGTACATCTGCGAAGCGTCTTTATTATCTTCGTGTGTCAAGTCGGATAATATGACGGTTTTGGACTGCTGCTCTGTACGGCGACGGTCCATAAAATCCAGAGCAGGGGAGAGGGATTGCAAATCGCTGGTGTATCCATCGATCAGCAGCTGGCATCCGTTTACACCGTCAAGCACCTCAAGGCGAGTGTCGATAGGTGACAGATTGGCAAAACGCTCTTTATATGTCGCAATGTCCTTGCCAAGAGCCAGCAATACGGTCAGTACCAAGGCTATGTTTTTTACTGACAAGTCGTCGGCAAACGGTATGACGATCGTGTCTGTCGCCCCAGCAAAACGGTATTCTATCTCCGTGGCATCGCCCATATTGACATATGCGCTGATGTAAACCTTGGCATCAGGATTCTTGAATGATACAGACCATAGCCTGTCGCCGATGCCGTGAAGATTCTTCACAGCTTTGTAAACGGTTGTATCATCGATATTGCAGATGGCGATGTCGGCACTATCTAATAGGCGTGTCTTCTCGGCCGCTTTTACAGCAAGAGAGGGGAATCCCTCTTCATGCTCTGCACCGAGGTTTGTAAGCACGGCTATGTCAGGGTTTATGACGTTGCTTATGGGTTGCATTTCCCCCGATGTGGATATTCCGGCCTCAAATATCGCCAGTGTATCCGGCTCATCCAGTTCCCACACTGACAACGGGACACCTATCTGGGAGTTGAAGCTGCGTGGGCTACGAAGCACCTCTTCGTCACATTGCAGCAGCTGGTACAGCCACTCTTTCACCGTAGTCTTGCCACGGCTGCCGGTGATGCCTATTACAGGTATATCATATCGGTTACGGTGAAAAGACGCAAGTTGCTGCAACGCGGCTGTGCTGTCTGACACCTGTAGGAAGTTTGCATCGGGGTACAGTTGAGATGCTCCTGCTGAAATCTTTTCGATTACAAAATTCCTGACACCGGCAGCATAAAGGGCCGGGATATATTTATGTCCGTCACCTCTTTTAGTGGTGATGGCAAAGAAAAGGCTTGTTTCAGGGAACATCAACGAACGGCTGTCAGTAAGCAGGTGTTCTATCCGCGCATCTGGCGTAGATATTGATTGTGCCAGCTGACTGATTATTCCGCTTATTTTGGCTATAGTGTAATCTTTCATAACGATTAGATGTTTTCTAATTATACCGATTTAAATCAGTTCAATAATAGGGCGATGGAGTTGCCGCAATGCCGCTTTGACATTAAGTCTGCACTGGTTGATTGTTTTTTCCGACATGTACATTTCAGAAAAAACATCATATATGTATCGAATGGCGACCTTTGAGGGGTGGACCATGTCATCGTCGTAGAATCTGTAGTCACGCAAGTCGTCCATCATGATTTCATATGCAGGGAAGTAAACGGCATCGTCCATCCGACGCACGATGTTGTCGATTGCCAACATCAGCCCGGACTTGCTCACTTGGTTAGCATGCAATCCGTCGGCCTTATGTCTGATAGGGCTTATTGTGAAGATGAATTTCACGGCTGGATTGACCGCTCTGACTCTCTGTATCAGTCTGCCCATTGATTCCTCTACCTCCAGTGGGGACATTAACATACGTTTGAAACAGTCTGGGTGCAATTTATGGCAATTAGCCACTACTTTCCCAGAGACCTTCCATTTGTACACATATGAAGTGCCTAACGTTATTATCATCCAATCACATGAACGCACCCTTTCATGGCTTTGCTGAATGGCTGCATTGATGCGTTCTAACATTTGGACCGGATTGTCGGATGAAAATGCAGAATGAAAATCAAGGCAATGCCATATTCCCCGGCTGTCTTTTACCAGATCCGCGTCTGTGTATCGGCGTAGTGAAAGTGTGTTGGATATAGACGTTTCGATACTTAACGGGTTGTATAGCGTACCGAATGGATTGACAGATACGTTGAAGCCTCCTTGCAGCAATATTTCACCTATATTGGTCGTGAAACATGAACCAAGCATCACCAGCGATTGATTTAAATCAACCGCGCCTTTAAGCTTGCAATCAGTGTCTATTTCAGTTCTGAATTTCATGTTTCGGTATAGTAAATAGGGTAAATAGGGTAAATAGGGTACATAGGCTTCAGAACATGTCAAAGTCGGTTGCAAGGACCTGAAATTCCGTCCGGCGGTTGATTTGGTCGGCAGCATCCTGATTTTCAAGCGACAATGTGTTGACGAAATCCTCATCGAGCAGTTGCCCTTCCTCAAACTGGGGATATGCTTTGTTTATCCGCTTTGTGACCGTTTTTGGCCGAGATTTTCCATAACCTTGATACTGCAATCGGCGTTTGTCTATCCCGCCCTCTTCAATCAGATAGTCGACTACGGATTTGGCTCTTCGCATCGAAAGGTCCATATTGTATTCCTCCGTGCCGTGACGGTCGGTGTGTGATGCCATTTCGATAGTTATGTGGGGGTTGTCACGTAGCATCTCTGCCAGCTCGTCCAATGCCTGCTTCGATTCGGGACGCAAAGTCGCCTTGTCATAGTCGTAGAAGATATTTTCTACTATGTTGGGTTTGCTCAATGACGAGAGTATGAAATCTACACTGTATTCGGCATCTTCCTCGGCATTATCGGCTGTAAATTCCTGTTTTGCATTGAGATACCCTCTGGCACCGGCCATCATGGCGTAGCTTACACCCCTGTTAAGTGGAAATGTAAATGATCCGTCGGTCTTTGCCACTGTCTTTTGGTTCGAACCGTCATTGCCTACGATTCTTATGACTGCATCAGGCACTGGCTCATCGTCACGGTCAAGTACCCAACCTGATATGTTGATTTTAAGGTCGGGTAACACAAACGAATATATATGGTCATAGCCACGGCCATCTCCACGGTTGCTTGACAGATAGCCGGATTCTACATCAGGTTTCTCATACGTGATGCCGAAGTCGTCACCTGATGAATTGATAGGCGTTCCCATATTGACCACATTCCATTTCCCCTGTGGTGTGAGGGTCGCTTTAAAGAGGTCAAGGCCGCCGTAACCAGGGTGACCGTCTGATGCGAAAATGAGTATGCTGTCGGTCAATGCATAGGGGAATTTTTCATGTCCGGGGGTGTTTATATCCTTGCCCATGTTTTCTAACGAACCCGCTGGCTCTTTGAGATTGATGCGCCATATGTCATACTGGCCTTCTCCTCCGGGCATGTCACTGGTGAAATATAAAAACTCTCCGTCAGGACTGACCGAAGGATGGGCAAAATTTGACAGGGTGTCAGCCGTGATGTCGAATTTTTGAGGTTCGCTCCATTTGGCATCCGACCTCTGTGACGTATATATTTCCAAACTGGTAGGATTGGACTCCGACCGCCTGGCCACTGTCAGATACATCGTTTGCCCGTCGGGAGAGAATGATGCAACACCTTCGTCGAGCTGGTCATTATTCAGCTCGCCCTCTGCAGCCTCGGGCTTCTGCCAGACTCCCTGCTCATTCTGGTGCATGAACCATATATTGGAGTTTTTCATGCCTGTGATATCGCTTTTGATTTTGCCTTTGACATGCTCGTTCGTAGTAGTGTAATATATCTGCGTGTTGTCCCCAGGCAGATACATAGGGGCAAAATCCGCACGCCGTGAATTTATAAGCTTCGGCTGCTTGACTACGTAGCGAGTCTGCCCCTGTTTGTTAAGCCCCATTTTGGCTCCCTGCAGCCCGTTTGTAGCCATGAAGTCGCCGGGTTTCAGTTGCAGATATTCCTCGTAAGCTTTTATTGCCGGAGCATATTTCCCTTCGCCATGCAGGCTCTGGGCAAGATACAGGTGAGCAAGCGTATCGGGGTAGTTATATCTTATCGCATTTTGAAATGCAGCTGACGCTCTGGCATCTTGTCCGAGATGCATGTAACATTGTCCCATCTTAAATGCTACCATGCCTCGCTTGTCGCGCTCCTCGCGTTTCGTCCATTTGTTGTACAGTTTACGGTAGGTCTGGGCTGCGTCAAAATACTCTCCGCGAGCCAACTGGGCATCAGCCACGGAAAGTTTCGGACCGCCACAACCGCAAAATGTAATCAGGCTGATGGCGGATATAATCAGATATTTTACGGATTTGAGCATAGAGCGGAGGGTGGAAGATTAAGTATTGGGAGATAGGTGCACGAACGTGGTCAACTTTGGTGGTATTCAATAAGTCCGTCCATAGGCGAACGTATGATTTTCGCGATTGAATAACCGGCTTCATCGGCGGCTTCACGCAATATGTCTTGATAAAAATACGCTATCGAACCGACAAAATTCACGTTAGTATCGCCATAGCTTCGGTAATTGCTGATATTGCGTTTGAAAAACAAATCAAACTGATGCTTTACAAGGTGGCGTATCTCCTGGATATCGAGATGTTTGTGGATAAAGAGCGAAAGCGACGCAAGGAATTTATTGGGAGCTGGACTTCGGTAGACCCTTTTGATAATCGTATGTGTGTCGAGATTGTACTGCGACAAAAACTCCTCACAGATGTAAGCTGGAAGCTGGTGTTTAAGCACGTCACATATCAGCTGTCGCCCCAGTACTGCTCCCGAACCTTCGTCTCCTAATATAAAACCGAGAGGAGAGATGTTGTCTACTATTTTTTCGCCGTCATAATAGCAGGAATTACTCCCTGTCCCGAGAATACATGCTATGCCAGGATGATTACCGCACAATGCGCGGGCTGCGGAGAGAAGGTCGTTGTTTATGTCGATATTCGGACGGCTGCCCACTATGGGCTGTATGGCTTCACGCATCATGTCGGATGCTTCGCCGGACAGACATCCGGCACCATAGAAATATACCGAGCGGAGTTCGTCACGCCACGGCAACAGCTTGTCTGAAAGATCTATTTCCAGACGAGATGTTATTTCTTCCTTGGTCAACATGACAGGATTCAAGCCTTGTGTGACAAATCGCTTGATTACTGTCTGGTTGACTAACAGACACCACTCGATTTTAGTGCTACCGCCGTCAGCTATAAGTATCATATCACTCAGCTTCTAAAAGTATCGTATCACAAAGTTAACGAAAAAATCCTGTTTTGACACAGCCTCAATGTTAAATGCAAACATGCTCTTGTTACATCTCGCGTAGTACATCTAACGATGGCAGATGGAGCTTTGTGAAATGGGCTGTGTAGTATTCGATCAGAATGTCTATGGCACGGTTTCTGACCATGCGCCGGTTAAGCAATGTCGGTAGGTGGCATAAAGGAGTGGCCATGCGCGATATGGCTATGTATGCTATCCTTGATTCCTTCTGGTCCAGCCATGCGTTGTGAAGTGGGGGAGACGTGCGCCACACTCCGTCCGCCATGTCAAAAAATGCCCCCTTACGGTAACTTCCCACATCGGGTTGTATGCCCATAAACCGGCTGAGCCGGCAGAGCATACCTATATGGCTGTTGACAGCCTTGTCATTGTCTATCGTTTCTAATGCAAGTATCTCCTGCCGGAGAAAATCAAATAGCTGTGGGTCGGCTGACTCCTGACGCAGGATAGAGTTGAGAAAATCTGTGATAAAAATAGCGATGGAGGATTTGACCGGACTTGAAATTATGCTGAGTGGCGAACCCAGCGACCTGACATCTCTGAGGTTATAGATGTCACGTCCGGGTTTGAAGTCGATTTCTGCATCTACAATGGACAGCGGCATCAGCAGTGCCCTTCGGCGTCGGGCCTCTTTGCTCCCCGAAGCTGATACAAGCAAAGAAACCCTACCTCTCTCGGCTGTAAATGCCGAGAGGATAGAGTTTTTGTCATTGTATCTGACTGTGCGTAACGCTATCAGCTCCACATCAGATTGTTTTAGTTGTCAGGATTATCTGCGTTTTCGGGATGCTTTTTTCGTTCCACCTCGTGATTTTTTGCGGAAAAACTCATATGGTGTTTCACCGCCTCCGTCAAAATCTGAACCAGCGTCCTTCGAACGCCGCAATGACGCTTTTTTGTAGTCTTTGTCCGCATCCGCAATCTCGCTGTACAGTTTTTTGCCCATGAAATCTGCATTTTTCAGAGCATTTACCACACGTTTGGCATCTGCCTTCTTGACATCAAACAGGGAATAATGGGGCAACAGATCTATACGGCCTACGTCTACACGGTTCCCTTCTACGGTGTGGTTGAGCATGTCAATCAGATTTCCCGCAAAGAAGCCGTCGGCTTTGCCGACATTGACATAGATGCGCTCCATGCCGCGTTCGGCAGTCCGGCGGTCCTTGTCTTTTTCAGAGCGTGGCTCCCGATCCTTTTTGCGTTCCTTTACGGGTTTCTCGTCTATGATGTCGATTTTTGGCGCATCTTTATAATACTCTAATAGACGTTGGAATTCAAGCGACAACACTCGTTTCAGCAGATCCTCTTGCGACAGCCATTCGAGTTTACGCTGTACACCGGGGATATACTTGTCTATCTCTCCGTCATCTACCTTGACCCTTTCGATTCTGTCAGCGAGATTATACAGCTGCTTTTCGATTATATGCTGTGGAGTGGGGACTTCTTTCCGCTCAAAGGTTTTGCCTATTTTCTTCTCGATTTCGCGTAGTCTGCCTTTTTCCCTTGAATGGATGATGGCGACACTCACGCCGGTCTTTCCTGCGCGGCCTGTACGTCCTGAGCGGTGGGTATAGACAGCCGTGTCATCGGGCAGTCCGAAGTTGATTACGTGCGAGAGGTTGTCTACGTCGAGACCACGAGCAGCTACATCAGTGGCCACGAGCATAGTGAGCATACGGTCACGGAACTTCTTCATCACTATGTCGCGTTGCTGTTGTGACAGATCGCCATGAAGCGCGTCGGCATTGTAGCCGTCCTGTATCAGTTTATCTGCTATCTCTTGGGTATCACGGCGTGTGCGGCAGAATATGATGGCGTATATATTGGGGGAGTCGTCAGCTATGCGTTTCAATGCTAAATATTTATCACGGGCATTGACCATATAGTACACATGCCTTACATTTTTTGCCCCTTCATTGCGGTTTCCAACCACAAATTCCACAGGGTCTTTCATGTACTTCTTGGCGATTTTGGCGATTTCATTCGGCATCGTTGCCGAGAACATGAGCATCTTGCGGTCGTCGGGAACATGCGACAATATCTCGTCGATTGAATCCAAAAAGCCCATGTTGAGCATTTCGTCAGCCTCGTCAAGAATCACGGTATGCACATCCATCAGGCTGACGACCTTGCGGTTGATAAGGTCAATCAGTCGTCCGGGGGTGGCTACGATGATGTGTACTCCTTTCTTCAGAGCCTTGATCTGGCTCTCGATGCTCGAACCGCCATATACAGGAAGTACCTTTACATCGTCGATATATTTTGAGAAATCGGCCATATCGCTGCCTATCTGCAAGCAGAGCTCACGTGTCGGTGACAGGATTATGGCCTGAGGCTTGTTGAAGTCGGGATTGACACGCTGCAGGACTGGCAGACCGAAAGCTGCCGTCTTACCCGTGCCTGTTTGCGCCAACGCCACGACATCACCGTCCTGGGTCAGCAGGTGGGGGATAACTTTCTCTTGAACAGGCATGGGCTGTTCGAATCCCATCTCTTTAATGGCTCGGAGCAAATTGTCATTCACTCCTAATTCTTCAAATGTCATATTTTATATATTTGTCAAAAATTTTTACAAAGGTACAACTATTTTTAGTCATTATAGCCTTTTATCCGGTTATGACGGTTATAATCACGCTTTCCATGCGATTTCTCCCGCGATTTTCTGCTTTTGGTTGGATATTTGATGTTTTCGGTGTCGATAACCGTCGCTCCAAAGAAACCGCGTCTTACAGCCAACCCCAGCGTGTCGCCTTTTGCCAATATGTCATACCGTTTCTCAGTAATCCTGATGTCTTTACTGCCACGTCCGGGCAGCTCGACATCTGCCTTATAGACCCAGTAAGACGACCCACGTCCATACACCCTGCGGCTGATGCGCTTGGTGTGGTAGTGCTTTTCGCGATATACTCTTGTAATCGTGACATCCTGGTATGTTATGCAGCTTTGGTCGCCCAAGAAATAATTTCCGATAAAAAATATCCCGATGAGCAGTGCCGCAACTGTGGCGGTATGTACTCCGTAATTGACCCATATTGCTTCCGTGTCAGTCAAGCGTCTCCACGATTTCCACAAAAACTTCCCGGAGCCGATGGCTATGACCAGACTTAATACCACAGGCCTCCACCAATGTATTAATGTGTCTTGATAGATGACGTAGCTGAAACCTAAGCATGCAATGATTAAGGCTCCGAGACATCCTAATCCCAGAGCCTTAAGTACTTTGTTTGCCATATGAATGTTGCAAAAGCAGGGTAGTAGCTTGCGCTGCTTATTCAGGACGTGCGATGCCGTCTTTTTCAGCCCTCTTGGTCATACGTTTGATGCGCTCTACCGTATCAGGGTGCGATGAAAACATCCTGTCGATGTAGCTGCTTTTGTTGCCGGCCTTTTCCTCCATCTCAAGGAATTTCTCAAATGCCATCACCATACCCCAAGGGTTTTTACCGTTGGCTTTGAGGAAATCATATCCTGCGTCGTCAGCTTCTTTTTCCTGTTTCTGAGAGTACTTTGCCCCTGACAGAGCCTCTCCGAGGTCGCCAAGCTGCGATTCGCTCATAGTTGCAGCCACACCGCCGGCCGAAGCAATGGCGTCGCGGGCAGCCCCGGTCAGAAGTTCCTGTTTGAACGCCTTCTTGGAGTGGCGTTTAGCTACATGGCCTATCTCGTGTCCGATGATGCCGAGAAGCTCATCGTCGCTCATTATGTCCATAAGTGATGAAAACACACGCACACTGCCGTCAGGACATGCAAAAGCGTTGACATCAATAACCTCATATACCTTGAAATTCAATGGAATACCGTCAGCTTCGGTCAGTCCTTTGGTCAGGCGGTTAAGACGCTTTGTGTATTCGCTGTTCGCATCAGAGACCTTGTTGTTGTTGTCCATCCAGTCGACAGATTCCTTGGCATATGCAGCCATTTGCTCATCAGTGATAGTGAGAGCCTTGACTCCCTTCGCCGCTGAACTTACGGCTTTCCCGATGTTGAACTGGGCATTTGAAGTAAGAGGGCAGAGAGAGCTTGAAACGATAGCAAGAGCTGCTAAGAGAGACTTTTTCATCTGTAAATAAAACTATTGTAATGCTAAAATTTAGATGGGCTAACTGATACATACGTATCATCGCCGAGTAAGTTGATTGTGATTAGTCGTCACAAATTTAGTCAAAATTTTTAAACAAAACATGCAGAATCACCGTCAATTTAGCATGAAATAAATAAAGACACCTCTTAATTGTCTTTCGGGGAGGCTTGAATCAATATATTTCATCGCGTATCTTTTCAATCATCTCGGCAGTATCTTCAGATGTTGAAATTGCAGTCATGATTTTGACGATTATGTCATAATCGTCTTTCAAATATGCCGATGTAACATTAAATTGTTCATCACAAAAGAATATAAATTCTCTTGAAAGGCTGACCGTTCCTGAGCCGTTGAGGCTTTTATATCTGTGATATACTTTCCATCCATCAAAAGCTCCCTCATCCAAATCTGACTGGCGTTTCTTAATTTTGTCAAATTGCTTCCGAATCCTATCTTTTGTTTTATCCAAAAGATGTTGGTAATTATCCCGATCTTCCTTAGCTCTGCGGTATTGTCCTTTGCTGTGACGGGATGAATATCCATCTGGATACCATATTTCCATAGATTCTTCAGCGCTTTCAATTTTAGCTGCATACTCATATGTTAAATTAATAAGTTTCAGCATATTGAATGTTTGTTCGATAGCCTCTTTGTCTGATGATAGAGCGGCAAAGGAGCTGTCAACTTTTGTCTGCAACGGCTCATAGCTATCGGAGTGGTATAGCATACCGTTCAGGTAGTCTGCAGCCATTTTTTGTGCTTTTTCTTCCTTCGTCGGGCCACATGCCGATAGGGCGCAGATCGACACAGCACCGCACACTAAAATAAGTGACAGTTTTAGTTTCATTTTTCTGAGAAAAATTTTGACATATCTCAGGTAGTCAAACATGTTAACTTGCTGAGTATCAATAAATTACATAATGGGCATTATGTTAAATAGAACATGCGGAAAAATCAGTCCCTATTTATATCATCATCAGTGCAGCATTTTTATACTTATATATAATAACATCCCAATTTCAGTCCTGCTACCAACGTATGCTCAGACATACGTGTTGCATGATGCTTACTACTTGATATATTTTTACAAATATGACTAACAGACAAAATAATATCTGAATTGCGGTCAAGTTTTCATATCTTTGGTTTGCGCCAAACTGCGGACAATAAAAAGTTAAAGTGTAAAAACATAAATGATGTCGTTGAATTTGATATTATCAATCTCGGTGCAGGCATGTGCAAGCGTGGTATTTTTAGTGTTGGTACTGGCCACAATTCCCCTGTTTGTACATTACTTGGTGAGTTGGATTAATCGAGCTTTACGTGTTTGTGATGCTTATTGATGTCATCTGGTTGCTTATTTTTTGGCCTTATGGTTTATATCGGATTATAAAGAAAATGCGTGATTCCGAATAAATTAATACTGATTATAATGTAGTAGGAAAAAGTTATTGTTTGATTTTCAATTCATTAAGTGCTTTTATTTCCAATAATGCTGAATTATAGAATCTCCGTTCGCCAGTGACATCTCGCCCTACAAACGGCGGTAATTCGGGCTTGACGTGTTCATCTTGCAGCTCTACTTCTGCTACGACCAGACCTTCTAATGCACCGTGGAATTCATCAATCTCCCACGTTAATCCGTCATATTCCACTATATAGCGGGTCTTGTCAATCAACTTACCATCGCTGATTTTGGCTATCATTTCCTGTGCATCAGATAACGGTATTTCGTATTCCCATTCGCTTCTCGTTGGCCCGGTATTGCGGCTTTTCACTGTAATATATGCTTTCTCATCCCTGACTCGCACACGAACTACACCATAGTCTGTCCGTGCAAGATATGCTTGTATTATATGGCTGTCAGACATAGCCATTTTTTTATATAAATCGCTTATAACTAAATATTTACGTTCGATTTCAAGAGCCATGGTGCAATATGATATGTATTTTTAACAATGTGCCAACGTCATAAATGACTAAATTTGTGCAAATATACGATACAATCGTGGATAAACGCTCTTTTTTTATTGTAATCTTACTCCCTGTAATCGCTCTATGCTCGCTGACGCTGTCAGCTCAACCGCTTGGCATCAAGGTGAGTGGCTTGGTAAGGGATTCTTTGACACACGAGCCTCTCCCCTACGCCGCAGTGACTCTCAAAGGGCCTGAGCTACATGGACTTACTGACGAAAAAGGCCAATTCAAGATATACACTACTCGTCCATTTACCCATTACCACGTCACATCCATCGGATATGAGCCGAAAATGCTGGAATTTTCACCCGATGAGGGCAATTCGGTCACTATAGACATGAACCCGGAGGGCCTGTTGCTCAGTGAGGTTACGGTAAAAAAATCAAAAGAGCATTACAGCAAAAAGGATAACCCGGCAGTAGCCTTGATGCAGAGAATAAGGGAAAGCGATGACCTCTCTAATCCTCTGACATCCCCCTATTACTCTTATGACAAATATGAGCGTATAAGGTTAGGTCTCAACGACTTCAACCCTTCGGAGCATAAGGGGCTGATGTCGCGTTTCCCTTTCCTGACCGACTATGTAGATACGTCGTCCATTACAGGCAAACCGATTTTGAACCTGTCGACACGTGAAAAACTTTCACATATGTACTACAGGGCGCAACCCTCTGCGCGGAAAGAGCGTATTAGCGCGCTGCGTAACGCCGGCATCGATGATATCGCCGACACCGAGAGTATAAGGAAGTTTTTTGAAGATGTGATGCGTGAAGTGGATTTGTATCAAAACGATATACCTTTGATGCAGAACAGGTTCGTCAGTCCTTTGTCAAAGATCGCTGCTGATTTTTATAAATTCTATCTCACTGATACAGTTACAGTCGACCGTGATACATGCATTGTCCTCTCATTTGTTCCCCACAATACCTCGACATTCGGGTTCACAGGCCGGATGTATGTGTTGAAGAACGATCCGGCTATGTTTGTGAAGCGTGTCTCAATGAGAGTACCCACAAACATCAACCTTAATTATATTAAAAGTCTGCGCATAAACCAGTCGTTTAAGAAATCGCCTGACGGGAAGCGGCTGAAAATGCTTGACGACCTCGCTATAGAAGCACAAGTCATCCCTGGAACCCCTGTAGTATATTCCGAACGCCATACCGCCTATTCCAATCACCGACTTGAAGAGACATCGGATGACCCGATATACAATAATTCTGGAGATGTCTTGGTCGACGCAGACGCAGAGCAACGTGACAGCACATATTGGGTAAAGTCACGACCTGAAGCCATATCTTCGGCTCAGGACGGGATGTCCGAGCTGATGAGCAGATTGCGTCAAAACAAACTTTATTATTGGGGTGAAAAATTTGTCAAATTGATGGCTGTTGGATATATACCTACCGGTAAGGACAGCCGGTTTGACATCGGCCCTCTTAACACGACTATCAGTTACAATGAGCTCGAAGGTACCCGTCTGAGATTCGGTGGGATGACCACAGCCAACCTCAGCCCGCATTGGTTTGTCAAAGCATATGGAGCTTACGGACTTAAAGACCATAGATGGAAGTACAGCGCGGATGTCGAATATTCTTTTAAGCCGAAGAAATACCATGCCTACGAATTTCCCGTACATTCCATCGCAGCGACATATCTCTACGATATCGACAAGCTGGGGCAGAAATATCTGTTCACTAATCCAGACAATGTGTTTCTGTCACTGACTCGTCACGCTGACCGTCAGATTACATACCACCGTGTAGCGGAGCTCAGATACACCCTCGAACTCCCCAATAACTTTTCCATCAGCGTAAAGCCACGGTACGAGCGTCAGGAGGCTACCGCCTACATGCCATTCATTGACGGAGATGGGGTAAATTATCCCCACTATGACCAGACCACACTGCAGATTATGCTCAGGTATGCACCGGGAGAAACTTTTTATCAGGGCCGTTCTTTCAGATTGCCCATCAATATGGATGCCCCTATTTTCACACTCTCGCACACTTACGGTCCCCGGCATTTCATGGGCAGCAAATTCACCATCAACCGCACGGAAGCAAGTATAATCAAGCGTTTCTGGTTTTCAGCATGGGGATATACCGACATATATCTCAAAGGAGGACATATCTGGTCAAAAACTCCCTATCCGCAACTTCTTATCCCTAATGCTAATTTGTCATATACTATCCAGCCAGAGAGTTTTGCGCTGATGAACCCTATGGAATTTGTCAACGACAGCTATGCTTCATGGGATATAACATATTGGGCTAACGGAGCCCTATTCAATTACATACCTTACCTTAAGAAGCTGAAACTGCGTGAAGCGTTCACGTTCCGTGGATTATGGGGGCATTTAAGCAAAAAGAACAACCCAGAGTATAATCCCGGGCTGTTCAGGTTTCCATCCATCGCAAATACTCGTCAGATGACGAATACACCTTATATGGAAGTTGCTGTAGGACTCGACAATATATTCACAGTCCTAAGAGTCGACTATGTGTGGCGGTTGACCTATCGGGATACTCCCGGCGCGTCACGTTCAGGAGTGCAGGTGGCGCTACATTTTACTTTCTGAATACAGAAATGCAGGGTTGAGACTGCGGCAGTTATAATGGCTGGCCATGATTTCGCCGTATGCTCCCGCCGAACGGAGTGCAAATATGTCTCCCCTCTTGGTCTTGGGAAGCATCTCGTCGACTCCGAAAGTGTCGGATGATTCACATATCGGTCCTACCACATCATACTTTTCGGGAGTGTCTGCACTCGTGAGATTCTGTATGAGGTGGTGGGCCTGATACAGTGCCGGACGGATAAGCTCGGAAAATCCGGCATCCACTATGGCAAATTTCTTATTTACACCCTCTTTGACATATATGACCGAGGTAATCAGAGATCCGCACTGCCCCACCACACTGCGTCCGAGCTCGAAGTGGAGCTGCTGCCCGGGAGCGATGGGAAGATTATCGTGGAAGCTTTTAAAATAGCTTTCAAAATCAGGAATGGGATTTGCGTCGGGATTGTCATAATCTATACCCAGCCCCCCACCGACATTGATCGATCTGAATTCTATGCCCATCTGGCGGTAATGCTCGCAGAGCTCAATAATCTTGTTGCAAAGCATCTTAAACGGCTCGGTAATGGTTATCTGAGAGCCGATATGGAAGTGAAGTCCGGCCAGATCCAGTACAGGGCTCTTTGCAGCTCTCATAACTATGGGTTCAAGCTGCTCCATGGCTATGCCGAATTTGTTTTCTGCCAGACCTGTGGTGATATAGTGGTGAGTATGAGCATCGATATTTGGATTGACCCTCAGAGCCACTGTTGCGACCTTGCCTTTGCGCTGTGCGATGCGCTCGATCGCGTCAAGTTCAGCATCGCTTTCGACATTCAGACAACCTACATCGGCATCTAAAGCAAGCTCGATTTCCCAGTCTGACTTGCCTACTCCGGCAAAAACCATATCCTTGGGCTTAAAACCCGCATCTAACGCCGCCTTGATTTCTCCGCCACTCACGAGGTCGGCACCGAATCCAGCCTCGGCGATGATTTTCAGAATGTCCGGATTGACGTTGGCCTTGACGGCGTAATGTACATGGAATCCCGGATAGGCAGAACACTCCTTGATCCGGGCCAATGTTGCATTAAGCAAATCTATGTCATAGAAATAAAACGGTGTGCGCAGTCCGCGCAATGTATCTATTGGAAATTTTGTCATAAATAGTACCTATCTGAAATAAATTTAAATCAGTTCATAATTTAAAGGTCTCCCCTGTCCTTTTATCTGACAGCCGGAGACCTAAAATATTTGTCATTTATTGAAAAGCCGTTTGCTCAACAGGTTGAGAGCTGCGACTTTGTCCTCTCTGCGCACAAGTACCGAAATGTTGTAGTTGCTGCCGCCATACGAAATCATGCGTACAGGTACCTCCTTGAGTGCATCTATAGCCTCTGCCTCGAAGCCACGGTTTTGCCACTCCAAGTCGCCTACTATGCATATGATTACCATATCTTCGTCGACAGTCACTGTGCCGAGTTTCTTCAACTCGTTGGTAATCTCATCGAGATGCTTACGGTTGTCGATGGTGACCGACACGCCGACCTCCGATGTCGTTACCATGTCGATAGGAGTCTTGTACATCTCGAATATTTCAAACACCTTGCGCAGGAAGCCGTAAGCGAGGAGCATCCTGCCACTCTTGATTTTGATAGCTGTGATATTGTCCTTTGCAGCTACAGCCTTGATAGCGCATGACCCCTGGGTGTTATCTATTTTCGTACCCGGAGCGTCGGGCTGCATGGTGTTGAGCAGCCTCACGGGGATGTTGTTGAGCTTTGCAGGGAGAACACACGTCGGATGCAGTATTTTCGCACCGAAATAAGCCAGTTCGGCAGCTTCCTCAAAGTGGAGATTCCTTACGGGATCGGTCTTGTCGACAAATCTGGGGTCATTGTTGTGCATCCCGTCGATATCGGTCCAGATCTCTATTTCCTCAGCTTTGATGGCAGCTCCGATAAGTGACGCAGTCAGGTCGCTGCCGCCACGCTCCAGATTGTCAATCTCGCCATAAGCATTGAGGCATATGAAGCCCTGTGTGATGTAAAGGTCGGCATCCTGATGCTCGTCGAGGATTTTTGTGAGCTTCTCACGTATATAATGGCTGTCAGCCTCGGAATTTTTGTCCAAGCGCATGAAATCGAGAGCCGGCAGCAGAACCGAGTTGACACCTTGCTCCTGAAGATAGAGGTGCATCATGTTGGTCGACATGAGTTCGCCCTGGCTGAGTATGGCTTTTTCCTCAAATAGAGTAAATACCTCTTTCGTAAAGGCACGGATATAGTCGAGACATGCTCCTACCACTTCGCGGGCTTTCTGCTTGTAATCCTCACTTGAATACAGCTCATCTATCACACCGAGATACTTCTGTTCGAGGGCGTTGATACACTCGCGGGCACCGGCAATGTTGTGGTTGTACAGATATCCGCTGATTTCTACTAATTGGTTAGTCGTACCGGACATGGCCGACAAAACGATGATGTTCTTGCCACGCTGCTGCACGAGTCGGGCAACGTCTTTGATTCTTTGGGCAGAGCCAACTGACGTGCCTCCGAATTTCAGGACTTTCATGTGTTGTGTAATGTTGTTTGCGTCGTTTATGAGAAAACGGTCTAATTTATATTGTTGTTTATTTTGATTATTCTTTATGAGATACAGTGGAGTCCTCAGCCTTCATCCGTTTGTTCTCGCAAATATACGTCTTGGCGGGAAATTGCTGAACAAGCATCATATTATGGGTCGCCATGATGACGCTTGTGCCTTTGGACGCGGTTATATCTTGCAGGAGAGCAACTATCTGCTCTCCTGTGGCCGGATCCAAGTTCCCGGTGGGTTCATCTGCAAGTATCAGCTCCGGCGAATTAAGCAGTGCACGAGCAATGACTATGCGCTGCTGTTCGCCTCCCGATAGCTCATGAGGCATTTTATAGCTTTTGTTGAGCATACCGACCTCTTTCAATACAGTCTCGATACGTCCGTCTATATCGTTTTTGTCTTTCCAGCCTGTAGCCGACAATACGAAGCTCAGGTTTTGATATACGTTACGATCGGTGAGAAGTCTGAAGTCTTGGAACACTATCCCGATTTTACGTCGCAGATATGGAATCTGTTTGCGGCGTATGGAAGTCAGGTCATAATCGAAAATCTTCGCTTCGCCGCTGTACACGGGTACTTCGGCATACAAAGATTTAAGGAATGAACTTTTGCCGCTCCCAACACGCCCGAGCAGGTAGACGAACTCGCCATAAGGGAGCTCGAAATCAACATGTTTCAACACCACCAGTTCCTTGCGGTGGAGCTGCACGTCGGCGTAGCGAATCATCATATCTTTATCCATCATCTACAGCTATCAGTTGGCATACTCTGAAAAAAATCGGATTCTTACAAGTCGTATCTCCTCCTCGGTATAATCGCTGCCGAGTTCTTTAATCGCTTCTTCAATATCCTCGGTTTCGCTTTCTCTGAAATAATTCAATATATCCTCCTGGATGTCGTCATCGATGACATCGTTAAGGAAGTATCTGATATCGAGTTTGCAGCCAGAGAAAACGATTGACTCTATCTGTTCCAGAAGTTCTCCGAACTCCATTCCTTTTGATTCTGCGACCTCGTCAAGAGGAATCATCCGGTCTATTGCATTGATGATTGCAAGTTTGTTTTTGCTCTTGTTAGGCTGAGTTTTAACCCGCAAATCATCTAATGGGCGTTCGATTTCGTTGTCTGTGACATAGCGGGCTATGAGTTCGATAAACTCTTTGCCATATTTCTTAGCCTTGCCCTCTCCTACTCCTGGTATTCCAATCAGGTCGTCCATCGTGACAGGATAAAATGTTGCCATCGCTTCAAGACTTTGATCCTGGAATATAATGTATGAAGGCAGACCGGTCTTCTGCGCCACAGACTTGCGCAGGTTTTTCAATATGGCAAAAAGCTGCATATCAGCAGCACATGTAGCTCCGGGGTGTTCGGTTACATCGTCATCCTTAAAGTCGTTGTCCTCAAGGATATAGAATTTCTCTGGCTTTGCCAAGAAATGTCTGCCTTTTGAGGTTATGGCGATGACAGCGTAATTGTCTATATCGCGAGTGATGAAACCTGATATGATGCCTTGCCTTATGATGGTCTGGAGTCGCTTTGCCTCGGTCTTCGCGCAGCTTCCGAGCAGGTCGGAGTAATCATGTTCGAGAGCTTTGACCGACGGAGTCTCGCGCCCCTGAAGTATATCCATCAGTATATCGTTACGTAGATGTCCTCCGAGCGTCGACAGGATTTCCAACACCGATAATATCTCTTCGGTAGAATCTACCTTTTGCTTCGGGTGGCGGCAGTTGTCGCAGTTGCCGCAATTATCCACATCATACTGTTCGCCGAAATAGTGTAGCAGCATTTTGCGTCGGCACAGGCTCGATTCGGCATAAGCCGCAGTCTCTTGAAGCAGCTGTTTCCCGATTTCCTGCTCGGTAACAGGCTTGCCCTGCATGAATTTCTCCATGCGCAGCAGGTCTTTGCGCGAATAGAATGTGATACACTCGCCTTCACCTCCGTCCCTGCCGGCGCGGCCAGTCTCCTGATAGTAGCCTTCAAGCGACTTGGGCATGTCGTAATGAATCACAAACCTGACATCCGGCTTGTCTATGCCCATTCCGAATGCAATAGTCGCAACTATGACATCTACTTTTTCGTGTATAAAAGCGTCTTGATTCTCTGACCGGGTAGTACTGTCCATACCGGCATGATACGGGAGAGCCGGGATGTCGTTAAGCTTGAGAGTATCGGCAAGTTCCTCGACCTTCTTGCGGCTCAGGCAGTATATGATGCCCGATTTGCTGGGTCTGTTCTTGATATAGCGGATTATCTCTTTGTCGGTATCGGCGGTTTTGTGACGGATCTCATAATATAGATTCTGCCTGTTGAACGACGACTTGAACACCTCGGCATCGAGTATCCCGAGGTTTTTCTGGATGTCGTGCTGTACCTTGGGGGTGGCAGTGGCAGTCAGAGCTATGATGGGCCGGCGGCATATTTCGTTGATAATCGGTCTGATTTTACGGTACTCAGGCCGGAAATCGTGACCCCATTCCGATATGCAGTGCGCTTCGTCTATGGCATAAAAAGATATGGTGACTGTCTTCAGAAATTCGATGTTTTCCTCTTTTGTCAACGATTCCGGCGCCACGTACAGCAGCTTGGTACGTCCCGCGAGAATGTCGCCCTTTACCTTGTCAACGGCAGTTTTCGACAATGACGAGTTGAGGAAATGGGCCACATCGTCCTCCTCCCCGAACTGCCGCATGGCATCGACCTGGTTTTTCATCAATGCTATCAACGGCGATATGACTATGGCGGTTCCATCCATAATCAGCGAGGGCAGCTGGTAGCAAAGGGACTTGCCGCCGCCTGTGGGCATCAATACAAACGTATCATGCCCTGCTATGAGATTACGGATGATAGCCTCCTGATTGCCCTTGAATTGCTCGAAGCCAAAAAATTTCTTAAGCGTCGTAGTGAGCCCAAGGGTAGCAGTCGGTGCTGAAGTCATATCGGTTGCTGTCATCGTGTCGAGGAGTGTTTTCAGAGGTGTTTAGTAGGTCATTCCATGATTTTTCAGGGGTATATTGCCATCTATTTGGCTTCAGAGAATGATGCAGCTTCAAAATGCGCGTTTTGAAGTTGGCAGAGGGCGTAATCGGCAGTAACTACAAACTTGTCCACCTTTTTGGATGGAACTTCAAACATCGGGTCTATCATGATTGACTCGACAATGGCGCGTAAGCCTCGGGCTCCGAGCTTGTATTCGATAGCCTTGTCGACTATCAAATCAAGGGCCTCTGATGTGAACTCAAGCTCGACACCGTCCATGGCAAACAGTTTGGTGTACTGCTTGATTATGGCGTTGTTAGGCTCGGTAAGCACCCGGCGCAACGCATCCCTGTCGAGAGGATCGAGATGCGTCAGAATAGGAAGACGGCCTATGATTTCAGGAATCAGTCCAAACGACTTCAAATCCTGCGGAGCCACATACTTGAGATAATTGTTGCGGTCGATGGAAGCCTTGCTGGCATTTGTCGCATACCCCACTACATGCGTGTTCAGACGTTGCGCTATCTTTCGGTCTATGCCGTCAAATGCACCTCCGCAGATAAACAGGATGTTTTTCGTATTGACAGGTATCATCTTCTGTTCGGGGTGCTTGCGTCCGCCTTGGGGCGGCACATTGACGATAGACCCCTCCAAAAGTTTCAGGAGCCCCTGCTGCACGCCCTCGCCGCTGACATCGCGTGTTATGGACGGGTTGTCACCCTTGCGTGCTATCTTGTCGATTTCGTCGATAAACACTATGCCACGTTCAGCCTTCGCCACATCATAATCCGCAGCCTGGAGCAGACGGGTCAGCAGACTCTCGATGTCCTCACCCACATAGCCGGCTTCAGTCAGCACAGTCGCATCCACAATTGTAAAAGGCACATCGAGAAGTCGGGCTATGGTCTTGGCGAGCAACGTCTTGCCTGTACCTGTAGGTCCTACGAGGATGATATTGCTCTTTTCTATGTCAACATCGTCGTCCTCGTGCTGCGCAAGGCGTTTGTAATGGTTATACACCGCTACTGACAGGTAGCGCTTGGCGGCTTCCTGCCCTATGACGTACTTATCAAGGAAATCGCATATTTCCTGAGGTTTTGGCACCTGGTCAAGGTCCGGCTTGGCGTTTCCAGCGTTCTTGTCTGTGCCGTTTACATCGGTACGGTATTCCTTCAGTGCATTGTGCAGTGTATCTACACATTCCGAACAGATGAAAACATCTCCCATCTGGCTCGGAATCAGCATCTCGGACATGTCGGCCGGGCGGCCGCAAAACGAGCAACAGGTCTGTCTCTTTTTTGCCATTATATGTCTTTGGCTCTTGATGCCTGTTTAAATCCAAACAGGCTTGAATGTTTCTTTGATGGTTAAAATTAGTCGAATAGCAAGATTACTTGTCGGCTGCATCTTTGGCGCGGATTAATACGTCATCGATCATGCCATAAGCCTTGGCTTCCTCTGAAGTCATCCAGTAGTCTCGGTCGCTGTCACGTTCCACCTTCTCGAACGGCTGCCCGGAATGGTCGGAAATGATGTGATAGAGCTCCTGCTTCAACTTCTGGATCTCACGAGCTGTAATCTCGATGTCGGAAGCCTGACCCTGCGCACCTCCCATTGGCTGGTGTATCATGACCCTTGAGTGGCGCAGAGCGAAACGTTTGCCTTTCGTGCCAGCCACGAGCAACACTGCGGCCATAGATGCCGCGATGCCTGTGCATATCGTAGCCACATCGCTTGATATATACTGCATGGTATCATATATGCCAAGTCCGGCATACACCGAGCCACCAGGCGAATTAATGTAGATAGACACGTCTTTGCCCGGATCGGCAGAGTCGAGATATAGGAGTTGGGCCTGTATTACATTGGCAGTATAATCGTTGACTTCAGTGCCAAGGAAGATAATACGATCCATCATAAGTCGGGAAAATACATCCATCTGGGCCACATTGAGCTGACGCTCCTCTATGATGGTCGGAGATATGTAGCTCGCCTTTATGTCCGAGTTGACAGACGTTATATATTTATCAAGCGCAAGGCTGTTGATGCCCATGTGCTTTGAAGCAAACAATTTGAAATCGTTAGTCTGCATTGTTGTGTATTGTTTTCTGTTGTTGTTGTACCTTTCTCGCAAGGCGTTAAATTACTCACAAATGACATGTACACAGGGCATTTCACCCCATATATAAACCAAAGTTACAAAAAAAAAAGCACCCCTCAAAATTTTTCCACCGAAGAAATAGCACGAAAAACATCACCCGATACATCCTGTATGCCCAAAAATACATATGGAACGGCACGTACAAGCTTTCAGAATCTTTTATACTGCTTATATTGGCTCGAGTTCTGAAAATCCTCGCCGGAAATATTCACGATGGAAATCCTTCGGCCGCAGTATCTCTCCATTATAAATGACCAAGTCGAGGTCTATAGTGACAGAGTGAGGAGTGCGTCCGTGGGATGCTTCATACATTTTCAATCTTTCGTTCACTTCTTCAGCCCCCTCTTGCTCATCTGCCTCGCATATGGCCACTGCATTACAGTAGTCCTCCCCTATGCCGCTGACTGGTGGAGTAAGATATATCGAAGAGCATCTGACATCGTGGAAAGTATTGCGTAGCCATGCCAACGCCTCAACCACGTTGGCATACCTGTCGGCGTGGTTGCTGCCGAGGCTGATTGCCATGACGGCTCCGTATCTACGATGTCTGTACAAACCTGAGCGTGGGTTTATTTGATGATTTTCATGCGGACATCCACTTACCACGAAGGCTGGATACCTTGAGGAACCCCTTTGAGAGTCAAGGCTATGCGTCCTCGGGACGCATCCACGTCTATAACCCTCACTTTGAGGACTTGCCCCATCCTGACCACTTCGTTGGGCGATGCGATATATTTGTCGCTCAGCTGGGATATGTGTATGAGTCCGTTTTCTTTCAGTCCGAGGTCTACGAATACTCCGAAAGCAGTGATGTTGTTGACTTTGCCGGTCAGTTCCTGACCGATGTGCAGGTCGTCGATTTTTTTGACAGCATCGTCAAATTCCACTTTGTCGCTGCCCACTCGCGGGTCGCGTCCGGGCTTTTCAAGCTCCTTCACAAGGTCGGTCAATGTAGGCATACCGACATCCTTTGTGGCAAACTGCTCTATGTCTATGTTGTGGAGAAAGTTGCGGTCGGTCATCAGGCGTTTGACATCGCAATTTGACGCTTTGGCGATAGTCTCCACCAGAGCATAACGTTCTGGGTGTACGCCGGTATTGTCCAATGGGTTGTCACCTCCGGGTATGCGTAGGAATCCGGCGCACTGCTGGAACGCTTTTTCGCCCATACGGGGTACATTGAGCAGCTCTTGACGGTTTGAAAAATTGCCGTGTTGCTTGCGGTATTCCACAATATAGGAGGCCAGAGCCGGACCTATGCCGGATACGTAGCTCAACAGTTGGCGTGACGCAGTATTGACATTGACACCCACTGAGTTGACACAACTCTCCACGGTGTAGTCGAGAGCCTCTTTGAGCTTGGTCTGGTTGACATCATGCTGGTACTGCCCCACACCGATGGACTTCGGGTCTATTTTTACAAGTTCCGCTAATGGATCGAGCAGCCGCCGGCCTATCGACACCGCGCCACGCACCGTTATGTCTTCGTCCGGAAATTCTTCACGCGCCACTTCCGATGCGCTGTATATGCTGGCGCCCTGTTCGCTGACCACATGGATTTCGACATTACGGGGAAAACGTATGGACTCCAAAAATTTCTCGGTATCGCGCGAAGCTGTACCGTTGCCGAGAGCTATCGCGTCGATGCCGTCATGCGCCACCATAGCGCACAATGTGTCCGCTGCACCGTAAAAATCGTTGGCAGGAGCATTGGGATATACTACTTCATGGCCGAGCAGGTTGCCCTGTTCGTCAAGATCGACCACCTTACACCCCGATTTAAATCCCGGGTCGATGGCCATGATGCGCTTTTTGCCGAGAGGGGCGGCCAAGAGAAGCTGCCGGAGATTGTCGGCGAAAAGGGATATAGCCGATTCATCGCTGCGGTTTTTGAGCTGTGAGGCCATTTCCGACTCGATTGACGGACGCAAGAGCCGTTTGTATCCGTCTTTTACGGCAGCTTTAACACATACGGCACATGCTTCCGTAGCATCAGGCTTTACAAACATGCGGCACAGGCGGTCTATCATCTCGTTATCGTCGATGCATATCGACACATTCAGTATCCCCTCGTTTTCTCCTCGGCACATGGCCAGATACCTGTGTGACGTACACGTGCGCATCGGCTCTGAGAAGTCGAAATAATTCTGGTAATTCTCACCCTCGGCTTCTTTGCCTTTGGCCACTTTGCTCTTGACTATTGCCGAACGTCCGAATTTGGCTCTGACTATATTTCTCGCTTTCTCGCTTTCTGACACCCACTCGCCTATAATATCCATCGCGCCGGATACGGCAGCCTCTGATGTAAGCACATTATCGTTGATATATTTTAGCGATGCTTTTGTTATGTCGCCTAAATTCTGAGCCATAATCTGTCGGGCCAGCGGCTCCAATCCGTTCTCGATTGCTGCGGCTGCCCTGGTGCGCCGCTTCGGCTTATACGGCAGGTATATGTCCTCCAGCGCTATAGGGTCGAATGTACCCTCTATGCGGGCCTCTAACTCAGGGGTGAGTGCCCCTTGCGCCCTGATAGCATCGATGATGAAATCTCGTCTTTTGAAAAATTCCTTAAGTTCGTCATAACGAAGCTTTATCTTCTGTACCGTTACTTCATCGAGCGAACCTGTGGCCTCTTTACGGTAGCGGGCAATGAACGGTACGGTTGCTCCCTCATCTAACATGCGTAATGTAGCGGAGATATGCTTGCGCATGATATTAAGTTCATCGCTTATTATGAGAGAATAGTGATTTACCATGTAGTAGATGTAGAAATGAAATGGGAAAATGTATCTATATGTATATCAAACTCTATGTTGTCAAAACTTTATTCGGCCACAGCCTGGCTCTTTTTCAGCGTAAGCACAGTAATCTCAGGGGTAGCACCGATGCGCATAGGAAGTCCGACAGTACCGATGCCGATGTTTACGTAAAGCTGGTGTTGGTTGCGACCTTTAATGGAATCTTTATAAAGTCCTCCCCACGTCTCGTAACGTAAGGCCGCAGGAGATATGCCGGCTACTTCCATCTGCATGGCATGGGTGTGGCCTGAAAGTGTCAATGCTATGTTCACATCGTGGTTATTCCTGATACTGTCGACCCAATGGGCGGGATTATGCGTCATCAAAATCTTGACCGAGCTGTCGCCCGGTGTCGGGTATGCCCGTGAGAGCGAACCGTAAGTCTTGAATGGCGGGTCGCCTACATTCTCTACTCCTATCAGAGCTATGGAATCGCCTCCGGCACGGAGCATGGCGTACTCGTTAAGTAGCAGTTTCCATCCTAAATCCGCGCGTATGTGGCGTATGAGGGACTGGAAATCTGCCTGTTTGGACTCTTCTGATTTCCAATCGGAGTAATCGCCGTAATCATGGTTGCCGAGCACTGCATAGACTCCGGCAGGAGACTTGAAGTGACGCAGGGTTTCAAGATGTGGCTCTATTTCGGCCATATGGCGGTTGACTATATCGCCTGTGAACAATATTACATCAGGCCGAAGCCCGTTGACTATCGAAACTATCTTTGCAAGATATGTCGTATCGCCACCATAAGTGCCGGTGTGCAAATCTGAAATCTGTACAATCCTGAAACCGTCAAAACCATCAGGCAGGTTTTCGATATATATATTCTCTTCGACTATCTGGTGGCTGTATCTGTTGATTAGAGCCCCCCACCACATTGCGGCAAATGTGAGGATTGATGCTATAGCCCCGACGCAGCCCAGCCACCTCATACGAGACCCACGCCAAAGACGCGGCACCGAAGATATCAGGTCAAACACTACAAACACCAGTTTCGCACCATATACTGTCATGTAGCCGAAAAGCATCCACATGATGCACTGTAGCGTCTCGTCCGAACCCGAACGGCGAGGCAGCGACACAGCGACCGCCAGAAACACCCACAACACTATTGCTGATACAATCTGTAGCCGCCGGCTGTAGATACGGGACTTGAAACGGGCTTTTACAACGCGCCAGATGTAAAAATCCAGTATGAAACTCAGACAGAGTCCGACAACCAATACTATTATAGGTATTCTCATCAGCTGTAATTCAATGCTCCCGATATGCTGTCATCCAAGAAAAGCCAACATGCTCTAAGAGTTTTGCCGTTGCTGGGCCGCCAATTTATTGTATAGCGGATTAGCATACATTTCAAACATTTTTTTCCTAAGAAAATGCCTGTCTGCTGGCGTAAGATCCGGCACATCTATTTTGTCAATCTGCCGTTCAATGTACTCGTCGAACGCGTCACATTCGGCAGGAGTATAGTGGTCGGCATACGCGGCATTTTCTTTGAGCAAATCTGCTGCTATGTAATTGATAGGATATATTTTATATCCAAGATGTATCTCATTATCCACCATGCTGCATACTTGCTGTATCACGTCCAACCGCTTTGCGTTGGCTGGAATCCTGGCGATAAGCGGAGACAGGTCTTTTGAAATGCTGAAATGCACCCGTCCTTTATATTGAAGGAGACCGGTTTCCATGCTCAGAAGATCATCGTGCTGCGATTTTTTGAACTCCGGGTCACGCTCTTTGAGCAGGAATTCTTTAGCCTTCAGATAATCGTTGGGGTCGTATTCGTATGATATGGACACAGGCGTGAGATGTATCATCTCGAGGTTTTGTGCTGTAGTTCCTTTGCCTTCGAGCGCAAGCATCTTCATAAGGCTTTCCTGGGTCACGTCATTTGAATCCTTGGCTCTCCCCTCTCGCTGCGCTATCCATACACTTTCATGTTTCTGCATGATAGCGTAGTGTATGTAAGCCGACAGCTGCATCGCGGCCTTAAGGGCCTGGGTCATCTTCAGGTTACGCTTGACTATGAAGCTCTTGTTGATTTTTACCAGATCAGCTATCCATTCATATATGAGCAGATTGCCGCCGATAGCTATCTCCGATGTCGGCTTGCCGTTTCTGAGGAAGCATAGATTCAGAAACGACGCATCGAGCACTATGTCTCTGTGGTTGGTGATAAATGTGCTTGCATGGTCGTCAGGCACATTTTCTATGCCGTCATATGTGATGCCGTCTGTGGTTTTAGACGCAAGAAATTCCAGAAACGGACCCATTACGTCGGTCTGCAATGTGTTCTTGTCAGGGACATTAAGCAATTCTTTGACAAATTCTGCATAATCGACATCGGGCATTACCCACCTTACAGCATGTTCAAAACCGGGTTCTTCAACCAGTTCTGCCATTTTGTCCCGAAATTCCGAATCCTCAAATGGTGCTATTTCTTTTAGGTTATATTCTTCAAACATGCCTGTCTGTAAGATTTTTTGTATCGGACTGTGTCATATACTCTTTCCATTAATATATGTGGTGCAGTCCATAAAAATGCTTATTGTTGGAAAATGAAATCAAATTTACACTTTTTTCGTCTCACACATGGCAAGGCATGTCAAGTTTTAGAAAATTTTATCATTTAAGACCGTCCATATACTTGCGCCAACGCTCTATCAGTGCTGCCATGTCGGCAGGAATTTCGGCTGTAAAAAACATTTCCTCACCTGTGCGCGGGTGCCTGAAGCCAAGAGTACGTGCATGCAGAGCCTGCCGGGGACATACAGCGAAGCTGTTGGCGATAAATTTATTGTAGGCCGCACTCCTGTTGCCCCGCAATATCTGGTCGCCTCCGTAGCGGGCATCGTTGAACAGCGGATGACCTATATGCTTCATATGCACACGTATCTGGTGGGTGCGTCCGGTCTCTAAACGGCATCTGACCACTGCTACATGTCCAAGAGGCTCGATTACCTCATAATTTGTGGCAGCATACTTGCTTGACGGGTCATCCAATGGGAACGTTGCCATCTGGAGCCTGTCCTTAGGATTACGCCCTATATTGGTCTCGATGCGGCCTGATGCCGGTGCTGGCACTCCCCATGTCACACAGATATATTCGCGCTTAGTGGTTTTGGCAAAAAACTGCTTGCCGAGTTCGGTCTTTGCATCAGGGGTCTTTGCTACCACGAGCAGCCCCGAAGTGTCCTTGTCGATGCGGTGCACGAGTCCGAGCCGTGGGTCGTTGACATCATAGTCGGGGGTGTCCCTGAAATGCCATGCCAATGCATTGACAAGGGTACCGTTGTAGTTGCCGTGCCCTGGATGCACCACAAGGCCAGCCGGCTTATTCACAACCAAGACCTCCCTGTCCTCATATACTACATCTAAGGGTATATCTTCGGCGGTAATCTCAAATTCGTATCGCGGACGGTCCATCACCACCGATACCACATCAAGCGGCTTGACTCGGTAATTGCTTTTGACCGGTTTGCCGTTGACTAAGATGCATCCAGCCTCAGCAGCCTGCTGCACCCGGTTACGTGACGACTTCTCTAACCTTTGTACGAGAAACTTATCGACACGTAGCAGCTGCTGGCCTTTGTCAGCCACAAAACGGAAATGTTCGTACAATTCCTGCTCGCTGTCCTCTGGCTGGAAATTCAGAGCATCACCCCCCGTTACTTCTGTCATACTGACGATAGTACAAAAATATATGTCCGAAGATATATGCGAATTTATTCAGTCAACAGATCCAGATTGGCATCTACTGCATCTATGCTGTCCAACTCCTGAACAATACCATCGCCGTAGCGCAGCGTCACCTTGCTGTCGATAGGTATTCGCATACCAGCCCTCATTGGAGCTCCACGGTATTCGGCACTCAGCACGAGTTCGCGGTATTCCGATTCTACTGGTATCTCAACGATGTTTTTGATTCCGAGTCCTGTCAGTATGGATCGGGCCTGGCGTAGAGAGATGTCAGTCAGAGCCGGTACCGTAATCATGCGCGGATAAAATGCATTGACCGTAAGATATACTGTGCGTCCGGGTTTGACCTCGTTGCCTGGCCGTGGGTTCTGTTCTATGACACTGCCTCTTTTGGCTCTGTCGTCGTACACCGAATCGCTCAGCTCGCACACCATGCCGGCCTCGGCTATTGTGGACAATGCCTGATCGTAAGGCAATCCTTTGACCGACGGCACGATTGCGGTCTTGCCATGCCCGGTCCAATATCCGAGCCAGACCATGGCTATCCAGCCGAGTACAAACGCCAATATAATCATGACCAATATGTTGATTATGACCACGACTATGGCGGGCTTCTTGGGTTTAAGCATCTTATTGCTTGATAGCTGGCTGTTGTCCACGGCGATATGATTATTTATGCGGTCGGAATATACCGCGATTGGTATCTATGAAGCAAAATTACGAATATTTTTGTATAAACAGCTGAAGTGGATATCTAAAAAATGCTGTAAAGGCATTTCATATGGATGCATCCTGCAGAAATCATCGTATTGACGTAAACCTACCGTCAGGATTGAACGTATTTTTGACTTCGAGGGGAATCCTGACATCTTTCATTATCTCTAGTGCCGGTGCATAGACCACTTTTGCGCCGTTGAGCGACATGTCGAGTGCCGCATCGTAAGTAAGCTGTGGTATTTGCGCAGCATTGCTGTCACGGCGCGGATCGGCGGTCATATAGCCGTCGACATCTGTCCAGATTTCAATCTTTGACACGTTAAGGGCTCGTGCGATAATCGCCGCAGTCAGGTCGCTGCCGCCTCGTCCGAGGTTGGTGATATGGCCGTCGGGGGCAGAAGCGATGAATCCCGGCACTATGTATATGTCAGCATCATTGTTACGGAAATAGTCATTGATTCTGCTAAAAGAGATGTCCCGGTCCAGACTGCGGTTGTCTGCAAGTGTCGACACCAAATCCAAGACCGGTACCAGCACGGCGTTTTTCGCACCGAACAGCCGGCTAACGAAAACGCTTGACAATCTCTCTCCATAACTGATGATTTTGTCTTGGAAATATGTGTCGCGAGGGGCGTTACCGATATCCTTTTGTAACTCCCGCAACAGTCTGTTGATGTCGGTGCGCACTTGGGGCTGTATGCTCTCGTCTATCATGGCTGATATCAGATTGGCATATCTGCATCCGAAAGCGTCAAGCATCTCTGTCACCTTGGATGACCTACTATCCATTTGCATCAGCTCCACAAGCTGGTCTGTCATGCCACCCAACGCCGATACGACCACTATGACAGGTTCTTGATGGGCCATAACGATGTTCTTCACTTGCTCGAGCGCGCTGGAGGTGCCTACAGAGGTACCTCCGAATTTAAGTACTATCATATGATATGTGAAACTCAATATAGTTGTGTGTGAATGTCTCTCATAGCACACCGGCTTGGTGGAGGAATTCACGATAATACTTGGCCTTTTCTTCTATCTTCATAGGATAGGCTCTCGATGTGGACGGAAGTCGCGAGATCTGCAGTTGTCTATGGGGATTCTGCAACGTTGTCTTGCACCATTGCCCCATTTTTGGAGTGGCAGTATCAGTTATCGCTGCCAGTGTATCGGCAGCTTTCTCCCCTGTTGTGGCCAAGTAACGGCAATGTGGCATCTGCTCCAACAGCGATGCCAACGGCACAGGCTCTACGATTTCCAAAAATTTGTCTGATGCATTATCTTTCAGCCGCCGTATGACATGGCCGGTATCACTTAGTGCGATGTGATGCTCCGACATGAGACATCTGATAGCCTGCTCGTCAAATTTCTTTTCTGTCGGCAACCATAGGGCATCTTTATCATTTAGGAATATCAGCCCCATGATACGCCAGAAGTCATTGTTTGGATTGGGATAGTAGAACGCCATACTCCATCTGTTTGGCTTTGGTGGGAATGTACCCATAAAAAGCACCGTCGCTCCTTCGGGTATAAAGGGAGGAAACGGATGTGACTCGATAGGTAGCGAATCGACATGTTGCAGATCCATTCTGACAAACTTCTCGTGATGATTGAAAAAGCGGCAGGGCATCTTTCAATTTGCCCTGCCGCCTATTAACTGTTTGGCAATTATATTAAGCTGTTGATTAATAGGCAAACATGGGATAATCGGCCATCATTGCATTGACTTTTTCGCGCACAGCCTTAATGCGTGCCACGTCCTCCGGGGCAGAGAGGACTGTATCTATCATTTCGACGATTTCGCCCATTTTGTCCTCTTTTACGCCTCGGGTGGTGATGGCTGGAGTACCGAGACGGACACCTGATGTCTGGAACGGAGAGCGGCTGTCAAAGGGTACCATATTCTTGTTTGCGGTTATATCTGCGTCGACAAGCGCTTTTTCAGCAACCTTACCGGTAAGTTCGGGGTATTTGGTTCGCAAGTCTACTAAGATGCAGTGGTTGTCGGTGCCGTTTGATACTATCTTGTAGCCCTTGTCCATCAGAGCCTGCGCCATTACCGCCGCATTCTTCTTGACCTGTGCCTGATATTCCTTGTAGCTCGGCTGGAGGGCTTCGCTGAATGCTACAGCCTTTGCTGCGATAACGTGTTCGAGCGGGCCGCCCTGCACACCGGGGAATACTGCGCTGTCAAGCAGCGATGACATCATGCGAGTTACACCCTTAGGTGTCTTCTTGCCCCATGGATTCTCAAAGTCCTTGCCGAGAAGGATGATACCGCCACGAGGTCCGCGCAGAGTCTTGTGGGTGGTCGATGTCACGATATGTGCATATTTCAAAGGATTGTCAAGCAGTCCGGCAGCGATGAGACCGGCGGGATGTGCCATGTCGACCATGAAGATCGCACCTATCTCGTCTGCGAGCTTACGCATACGCGCATAGTCCCACTCACGTGAGTAGGCGCTTGCACCGCCAATGAGAAGTTTCGGACGTTCGCGACGAGCCACTTCCTCCATCTGGTCATAGTCCACCAGACCTGTCTCGGCATTTACATTATATTCAAGGGCATGGAACACGAGACCTGAGAAATTGACAGGGCTGCCGTGGCTCAGGTGGCCGCCATGGCTCAGATTGAGACCCAGGAATTTGTCACCGGGCTGCATAGTCGCCATAAATACGGCCATGTTGGCCTGTGCTCCCGAGTGGGGCTGCACATTGGCGTATTCAGCTCCGAAGATTTCTTTGAGACGGTCTATGGCAAGCTGTTCGGCTTCATCTACCACCTGACAACCGCCATAGTAGCGGTGGCCGGGATAACCCTCGGCATATTTGTTGGTCAGGCATGACCCCATGGCCTGCATCACTTGGTCGCTGACAAAGTTCTCGGACGCTATCAGCTCGATACCTTTTTTCTGACGCTGATGCTCACGCTCGATAATGTCAAAAATCTTGTTGTCTCTTTCCATAACTGTAGATTAGTGGGGAGTTGTTTGATTTGTGCCAGAGGTAAGCTACATAACCTGCATATACACATGATTGAGGCTTACCTGCAGCAAATATGATTAAAATTTATTTCTTTTTCTTCTGGACAGAAAAGCCGAACTTGCCGATTTTCTCTCCTTGGGTATAATAACCTCCGTGGTTATAATTGATGAGATGCGCCAAGTCAAGCCTGAACGCATCGGTTTCAGGGTCAAAAAGCGATTCGTCAGCTCTGACATTAAGCACTTCGGCGATAAACATGTCGTGAGTGCCAAGGCTGATGATCTCTTTCACACGACATTCGATGTTGACTGGACTCTCGGCTATGCTCGGACAGGCTACTTTTACACCCGGCACGGGTGTCAGTCCTGTCTCTTTCCATTTGTCATAGTCGGCTCCTGATCGCACTCCGGCCCAGTCGGTTGCCGCAGCCATCTGCTCCGTCGTCAGGTTGATGGTAAACTCCATCCGCTCCTTAATCATCGGATAGCTGAAGCGACTCGGCCTCACGGAGATATAACACATGGCAGGATCGCTGCATATCGTGCCTGTCCATGACACTGTCAGCATATTGTTTTTTCCCTCCGTCCCGCAGGTGACTATGACCGCCGGCAGCGGATAAAGCATCGTTCCAGGTCGGAGGTTACGTTTATGTTCCATATTTTGTTATACGGTGTCATTATTATTCTATGACTGCATCCTGGCTCGTCAACGCACGTCCGCAATAGTGGCACCGCAAAATCACATGTTCCCTGTCGATGACATCGAATTTTGTCTGGACGGGTTCATTGTTGGTGATGCACTTGGGATTGGGACACTTCACTATGCCGAGTATGCGGTCAGGAAGCACTACTTCTCTTTTTTCCGTAACCTCATAGTCACGGATTATGTTTATTTTAGCTTTAGGGGCGACTATAGCAATGCGGTTGAGCGTGTTTTCGTCAAACTCCACATCGCTGACTTTGATTATGCCTTTCTTGCCGAGCTTGCTGCTCTCAAGGTTATTGCCGATCGTGACTGCCGTCTGAAGATTCTCTATGCCCAGAATCCTTACCGCCTTGAACAGCGTTGACTCAGGAATATGGTCTATCACTGTGCCGTTGCGCAAGGCCGCTACGGCAAGCGATTTTTTATTTGATGTATGTGATGCACTCATATTTGGTTATGTTATGCTTCTTAACTCCGGGAAATGTCAGCAGTCCGATGACCGATTTATAGTCGACAAGTCGATTCCCAATGCCCGGCATATTATAGCCTGGCGGGCATACAAGCCGTTTCTGGCCTGTTGGAAATAATATGCTTTGGGATTGTCGTCGACATCCTGGGCTATCTCGTTGACACGTGGCAGCGGATGCAATATCTTCAGGTTGGGCTTCGATGTGTCAAGCATCGAGTTATGGAGCGAATAGCGGTCTTTGACCCTCTCGTATTCCATCAGGTCGGTAAACCGTTCGCGCTGCACCCGCGTCATATATATTATGTCTGACGAATCGATGACATCTTTGCTGAAATTTGTTTCCTCGGTAAACGTTATGCCTTTGTCACGGCAAAACTGCTTATATTCCTCCGGCATCTTCAATTCCTCACATGCCACGAAACGGAATGTGGGATTGAAATACTGCATCGCCATAATGAGTGAGTGTACGGTGCGGCCATATTTGAGGTCTCCGACAAGGGTTATGTTCAAGTCGTTGAGAGTACCCTGCGTTTTGTAAATGGAATAGAGGTCGAGCAGTGTCTGTGAAGGGTGCTGGTTGGCTCCATCGCCGGCGTTGATGACAGGTATGTCCGTGACTTCGGTGGCATATCGTGCCGCGCCTTCTATGAAGTGGCGCATGATGATGAGGTCGACATAATTGCTCACCATCTTGATAGTGTCTTTGAGCGTTTCGCCTTTGGATGTACTGGTTGTACCAGCATCCGAAAATCCGATGACACGGCCACCAAGACGGTTAACGGCGGTTTCAAAGCTCAGACGGGTACGTGTCGACGGCTCAAAAAAGAGCGTAGCGACCACCTTGCCGTCAAGCAGCTTATGATTGGGATGAGCCTCAAAATATGCCGCTGCTTCAAGGATTTCAAGTATCTCGGCCTTGTTTATATCGGCTATTGAAACCAGACTGTTGTTGCCCATAATATTTAGAGTGCGTTTAATATTTCTTACTCCTTGATTTTACGACAGTGCCGATATTGAAGCCTTAAGAGCCTCAATTTTGCTCAACGCATCGGCCTCCTTCTTACGTTCGGCTTCAACCACAGCCGCCGGAGCACCGTTGACAAACCTCTCATTCGACAGTTTCTTCTGCACCGAACGCAAGAAGCCCTCATAATAGTCAAGGTCCTTGCGGAGCTTGGCAAGCTCGGCATCCTTATCGATGCTGTCGGCCAACGGCACATTAAATTCCACCGTACCGACAAGAAACGCTGAAGCTGAAGCATCTTTCTCCTTGACGTTGCTAATCTCTGAGAGATTGCACAGTTTGGCAAGCAGCTCCTCCTGGGCGGTATGCCACTCACCTACTATGTTAAGCTTAAGCGGTTCCTTATTAGGGATGTTTTTAGCAGCACGCACACTGCGCACACCGTTGACAATCTCCTTGATGACCTCCATCTCACCGATGATGTCCGCATCGTAGCCACCGGCTTGGGGCATGGTGCTGTACATGATGGACTCGCCGTCGGCGCGTTCGGTCAGATGCTGCCACAGTTCCTCGGTGATAAACGGCATGAAGGGATGCAGTATCCTCAGCAAGGTATCAAGATACTCAGTCGTAGCATCAAGAGTCTTACGGTCAATCGGCTTCTGATATGCAGGTTTAACCATTTCAAGATACCATGACGAAAACTCGTCGCGGAAAAGACGGTAGGCGGCAATCAGAGCCTCCGATATACGGAATTTTGCAAACAGGGCGTTAATCTCGGCTACAGCCTTTTCTAATTCTGCCTTGAACCAGCGGATCGCTGTCTTTGACGATTCAGGCTGGGCGAGTGCATCATCCACATCCCACCCTTTTATCAAGCGGAACGAGTTCCATATCTTGTTACAGAAGTTTCGTCCTTGCTCACACAGCTTCTTGTCGAAGAATATGTCGTTACCAGCGGGCGCGCACAGAAGCATACCCATACGCACACCGTCTGCACCGTATTCTTTCATCAGCTCTATGGGGTCGGGTGAATTGCCGAGCTGTTTCGACATCTTGCGTCCTATCTCGTCACGGACTATGCCAGTGAAGTAGACGTGGTTAAATGGCTGCTTGCCTACAAATTCATATCCGGCGACAATCATTCGCGCTACCCAGAAAAATATGATGTCGGGTCCGGTTACAAGGTCGCTTGTCGGATAATAATAAGAAATCTCCTTATTACCCGGATCAAGAATGCCGTTAAACAGCGAGATAGGCCACAACCATGACGAGAACCATGTGTCAAGACAATCTTCATCCTGACGTAAATCCTCTGCTGTCAATTCGGGATTCTTTTCTAGTGCGAGCTTCAGAGCCTCTTCGGGAGTCTCAGCCACTACATACGTCCCGTCAGGCAGATAATATGCCGGCACGCGGTGTCCCCACCATAACTGGCGTGAGATGCACCAGTCACGCACATTGTTCATCCATGTATCGTAAGTGGTCTTGAATTTCTCAGGGATGAATTTGACTATATCGTTGTCTACGGCCTCAAGTGCAGGTTTGGATATTTCATCCATCTTCAGATACCACTGGTCGCTCAGACGAGGCTCGACGACGGTGTCGGCATTGCGTTCGCTATAACCTACCTTGTTTTCATATTCTTCGATCTTCTCAATGAGACCGGCAGCCTGAAGGTCCTCGGCAATCTGCTTGCGCACATCGAAGCGGTCCATGCCGACATACATGCCGCCTTCAGGACTGATTTTTGCATCGTCGGTAAAGATGTCTATGCTTTCAAGACCGTGCTTCTGACCGAGCATATAGTCGTTAGGGTCATGGGCAGGAGTCACTTTAAGGCAACCTGTACCAAATTCGATGTCTACGTATTCATCCTCTATGACAGGGATTTCGCGGTTGACGAGCGGCACTATCACTCGCTTGCCTCTGAGATGCTGGTTCTTGGGGTCGTTGGGGTTTATGCACATGGCAGTGTCTCCCATGATGGTCTCAGGTCGTGTGGTAGCCACTATGGCATAAGTGTCCTCACCCACCACCTTGTAGCGGAGATAGTACAGCTTGCTGTGTTCCTCCTTGTATACCACCTCTATGTCGCTAAGCGCAGTCTTCGCCTTGGGATCCCAGTGTACCATACGCTTGCCGCGATATATGAGACCTTTGTTATAGAGGTCAACGAACACTCGGATGACACTCTTATAGCGGATGTCGTCCATTGTGAACGCTGTGCGGCTCCAGTCACACGAAGCGCCGAGCTTCTTGAGCTGCTCGAGGATGATGCCCCCATGTTTGTTGGTCCAGTCCCACACGTGCGAGAGGAATTCTTCACGAGTGAGGTCGCTCTTCTTTATACCCTCGGTGGCGAGTTTGGCTACGACCTTGGCTTCCGTTGCTATGGCTGCATGGTCGGTGCCGGGTACCCAAAGAGCGTTCTTGCCGAGCATACGCGCCCTGCGCACGAGTATATCCTGGATGGTATTGTTGAGCATATGCCCCATATGCAGCACACCTGTCACATTGGGCGGCGGGATGACTATAGTGTAGGGTTCACGGGCATCGGGTACACTCTTAAACAGGTCGTGTTCCAACCAATACGCATACCATTTATCCTCAACATCAGCAGGATTATAGGTAGTAGCCAGTTCGTTCATGTCTGAGATATGATAGTTGTGATGAGCGATTACATCAATCGTATGTATAAACTCCAGTAAATGAACTACGGTAACTATATATGAACTACGGTAATATATGAATTACAGTAATTTATATAATGAATTACTGTGTTCAAATTTAAATCGCCCACAAATTTACTCAAAATCGCTCACAATTCCCCCATCCCCTCCCCTTAAATTTAGATAGTGTTGCAAATTTTCAAATTTTGCTCATAGGTAGGCTCAAGCCCCTATTACTTACTTGCGCTTCTTTGCAAGAAACAGCAATCCGACACCCACTACTGCCGTAAGAGTCACGTTCAGCCATTGCTCATCCTGACATAACACCGAACGGTACGCCCAATAACCGCAACAAAGCAGACTTACGATTGCCGCAACAACCATAACATGTCTACCTGTGATTACAACGTTCTTATCATTCTTTATTTCCATATTATTTTAATGTCTTGTGTTTACAACGCACCATACGTTTTAAGCCTAACGGTCAAGAGCAGTTTGGCTTAATTTTACGAAATCGCGGCAACGGTGTCGCAACGCCTATATTAATAACCTCTAAAAATGTCACCAATTCTTTTAGGTCCATTTCTTAAATCCGTAACAAAGCCATCTTCTTTCAAGCGGATAAGTACTGCTTGTTTTGAAACATGAAATTGAGTGGATATATAAGTGAGCATAGATTGAAGAATTCGAGCCTTGAAAGGTTGGTTGTCAACTACAAAGGGTCTGATTTTAATATCTAATGTAGAGAAAACTTGGTTTGCAATTCGAGAAAACTTTGCATCGGGCATGAGAATAGCGGACGCAAAATGATTTGCTTGAACATCTAACCATTTCAAATCTTGTTCTGAAATAGGAATTGGAGCGTGTTCTATTGTCCCTTCATACAGTACAAGAATATCACTGTGCAGTATAAGATGCCCCAATTCATGCGCTAAAGTAAATCTCATTCTCTCTGGTTTATTTAACAATGAGTTAGACAATATAACTTTTCGATCTTTATACGAAGTCAATCCTTCTACACCAATAGGTAAATTTTCAAAGAAAACACGGAAATCGGGAAACAACTTAAACAAAAGATGTCCAGCAATATCATCATCAATATTAGGGTTGTTTAAGTATAAATCATTAGCTATCTTCCTAATATTTTCTTTGGGTAGAAAAGGTGCTTTTAATTTGGGGGAACATGGAATTTGTACATCTGCATCATATAGGATATCGCACAAATTCATAAAGCATCCATTGCTATAAAATAATGGAGATGCACCAACAGGAGTTTCCCCTAATAAGACTGGTATATATTCTTCACTCTTATTTCTTCTTGTATCACGTGGTACCAACCAATTCCAGTTTCCGTCATTGCCGAAAACCGCAAGACCATAATGATATTTATGAGCTTCCTGAATTGCTGTCTTAGAGAATTTAGATGTAGTTACGAAGTAACCTTTTACGCCATACCCACCCATTTTACTTAGTTTAGATTCAAATTCATCCAAGTCGGCAATATCAACTGTATTTTTGTATCGCTTACACTCAAAAATTATTAAGGTTGACCATTCCCCCTTTTGTTCTTTTTCATCATTGATGTACGATTCTATAGAAACGTCAGTGACGATGGTTCGTTCTGTCAATGTGGGATAAGTTTTTTTGAAAAATAGTTTAGACCGTTTAGTCGAAGCACCTGGAACATCATCAGAAGCAAGCATCTTTTTGAGGAAGTCAAAAACTTGCTTTTCAAATTGCAGACCATATTCTGTGGTATTCATACTTACTTTGTTTTGAAATCTTGGCGATGAAAGTAGTGATTTACGTATGCATGGAAAGCTTCGGGCGATTCAACGGCATTTTTCGAAGCGTTGGGCGGTGATGATTTTGTCGTAGCCCACCATGCTACAATGAATTAGATAAAATTCTTCGGGAACTGACAGAGTGCCATTGACACCAAGAGCTATGAAAAGAGCTTTTTCATAGCTCTTTGGCGTGGAAGTGGCAGCGGTTGAACAGACCTGAAAGGTCAAAGACGTTATCTCCCCTCGAGCGGTACTGCCTGGCAAGGAGATATTAGGTTTGAAACACATATGAGAACAAACGGTGGTTACGTTGCATTGTAGAACTGAATCAACATTGCTCGAAGGTCAGTGAATGAAAGAGTAGAACTCCAATCCACAGAGAGACCGGTGTTGATTACATATACAAAGGATTCTTTACGGTAGTATTTATCCCCGACTTTTTTGAGAGACTTCTCAATGGTCTCCGATTTAGCAAGTAGTAGGACTAACTGATAATCGCGGTCAATGACGTGCGTGTTGTTGTTGGGGTGCGCCTTGGTATTATGTTGAGTAGCCGTAAGAAGAATAAGGTTTTCAACATAATGGGCAATTTGAGGAAATTGCGATTTCGGGAAGATATGATGAACTTGCGTAGCGATGCCATTTCCCCAAGCATCGTGGACTTCGCTCTCTTTCTGAATCTTTCGAATAAGAGCAATAGCTTTCTGCACATAGTACGCATTGTAAGCTTCTTGCTGTACATCGGGAGTTTCGTCAGCGGCCTCTTGTCGGGTAACAGACTTCTCCTTGTTAAGGTCGCGCCAATTTTTGCGATTATACATTAAATCAGAAAAAGTAATTGCGTGTTTCGAGATAGTGCCTCGCTCTGAGCCGCATATATTATTCTCAACGGAAAAAATGTTGAGAATTTTAGGAAATATACGGCGAATTTCAACGTCACCATTGATAGCAGTGTTCCCAAGCATAAACCTTATGAAACGGTCGCGCAGAGTCATATATTCCGTCTTTGTAGCATTGCCATATCGGGCTGCTTCAATATACTCATTGAAGTATTTCCACATACCGCTATCCTCCATAACTTTCTTGAAGTAACAATAAAGGAAGTTATAGGTATTGCGCTCTCTGCGAGAGATGTAATCAAGAATATCCTCATTCTGAATACGGTAGTGGTTGGTGCCTCCTATTTTTTCAACAGAGAGTATATGGGCACTACCAAATAACCGAAGCGGTTGCTGAATGAACTTATCGTATTCGTGACGAGCGGTGGGGTTATTCGGCCACGGTTTACCAAACACGGCAACTGCGTTCTTCATAAAGTACTGAGAATCCCATATGTTTTTGACCGTAAACGAGGAGTTTGTGCCTACGATGTTAATAACACAATCAGCTATAAAACACACAACGTCTGGAGTACATTTTTGGTCTGCAAAACGAGCATCGTTAGTTTTGCGGACATCGAGGTCGAACTGATTGAGATGTTGGGTAATGGTAGTTCTCATGATAGTGAAGATTTGAGTTTACCGAAGAAGAAAACTGAATTGTTGTCTATATTGAGTGAACGGGTGCCACGGTTTCGAGCAATTGCGTAAAAATGAATAAACTTAGTGGTAGCAAAGAACGCTAAATCCTCTGAAGTAATTGTGGTATTGGGGTCTTTAGTCGTAAGAATTGCCACAGAGCCGTCAGCAATACAGTTCTTGGGAAGAAAGCAAGCTCGCGGGTTATAAGTGAGATTTGGCACAAGCACACAATTAGGCAGATTCATATATTTGCTAACATCAAAATCCTCTGCGCTATCAGTATATGTGTCGTAGCCGGGAATGTCTATAATTTCATTGTCGGCTATATTGCGAGATTTTAGCACACGGACATTTCCCTCTTTCTTCGTTTTCGACTGGGTGATTGCCCGGTCTCGATATGCATTAAAAATGCCAAATTGCATCTCGTTGGCGACAGCATCAAAATCAGCATTTCGATAAATGAGCCAATAGGGAAATGATGAATCAGTAACATAAGATTGAGGCATAATACCGACATCATTAGTAATGTATGATTCAATCTTTGTGTCGCCAGGCTTTTTTTTTGTGTTTACTATAAAGCTGATGGTCTCAATCTTAACACCCTTAAAACCTTTTTCGCCAAAATCAATGATACAAGAGATGGCATACCTGTTAAGCAATTCTCTTGTGCGGTTGAACTCAGGCGAATTGATTAGGCTCTTGGGGACAATAAGAGAAACAGTGTCGCCTAAAGATAGAGCCTTTTCGATGAAGAAAGAAAAAATGTTGTTAGTCGCAGTATTATAGGCGTTGTGTTTATAAAGCGCAAGTAATTTTTTGTCCTTGGAAATCTTCATGTATGGAGGATTCCCAATTACAATATCATATTTTTCTTTGAAATCCATTAGAAGGAAGTCGCCCTGCAAGAAATTGATTGTGAAATTAGATGGAATTTCAATAGCCTTAATCAATATTCTAAGGGTTTCTATGCTTCGAGGGTCAATATCTACGACATCTATTGTTACATCGGGAACATCAGAATATTTGGCTATTAGCATAGGCAAAAAGTTGCCTACGCCAATAGACGGCTCTAATATGCGCAAGGCTGCGTGGCCTTTTGTATCGGGAAGATTCTTGATAATGGAAAAGCACAAATCCTGACGAGTGTAATATGCAGCATTGTCTGAACGCATAGCATTTGACAACTCTGCAATTTTTGATAAAGTCGCAAATGGCTTGCCTATATTATCATTAAGATATGTGAGCAAATTATTACCCGAAGTCAGGTTGTGTCTTTTGATGATGCTTTCTACTTCTTGCTCGGTAGCAAGAGGCCGTAATATCAATTTGCGAATTTTATGGGCGATTTGGCGGAATATGGTAGTAGGGACAGCCTCTCCGAGGTTTTGCCGTATATTCATTTCCTCTTTTTTCAGGAACGCAACTTTTTCTGTATCAATCATGGCGTTTAGCTCTGCAAAAGATTTGTCAGTCCAGTTGAAAGAGTCAGGCACGGACATCATTAACATCACCTCTCTGATACTGAACACACGATTATCGCAAGGATGCACGGTGTTTTGGCTCGCCATAATATCGTTACGAGTATGAATGCAAGGAGCAACCTTATCCCAATATTGGCGAGTATATTTATCGCCGTTCTTATTGGCATTGAACACGACAACCCCATCTTTGATAGTGTGAGGCAGTCGTTCAATTTCTGTATTATCAAACGCAGATTGCCCCTCTTTGATATTTTCTATCCAAGCAATCATGCGAGGATCATAATTACGGAAATTATGATAGATGTCTTCTGTCCAAATCTCTCCCATAGTATGCAATGAGGGAAGATGTCCAATTGTCTCTCGCAGCGTCTTCTCTGGCTGTTTGTCAGGGAAAATATCATATGGGGTAACCTCTAATTGGTCTTTTCTAACACCAATAACCAATGTGCGTGTGCGACTTGAAGGACACCCATAATCTTTGAAATTGACAACCTTATAAAGGATATTGTAATCCCCTGAAAGGTTGGAGTCAATCGCGGACTCGATTGATTTATCAACTCCGTCAACATCGGTACAGATTGATCTGAGGAATGCTCTTACATTCTCAAAAATAAAGAATCGCGGTTTGAGGCGTTTCACCATTGTGATAGATTCAACCACAAGAGAATTTCGTTTCAATTCATTGCCTTTCTTATGGTTGGCAACAGACATTCCTTGACATGGAGGTGTAGCTATAAGTACATCAAGTTCCTTGATTCCGAAAGCATTATGCCAAAGGTCATACTCTCGCAATATGGCATTGTGAGTCTCCTCTTGGGTCATATCACCGCAAATATAGCCGGAATCCAAAGTGCATTTATTGTTGTATCGCTGAATTTTCAGCCGCTTTTCAAGAAGCTCTACCGAAGCGATGCACTGAAAGCCTTCTAATTTGAAGCCGTAACAACCTATGCCAGCACTGCTAAAGAGACTTATGTATGTGCGTAACCCGTAAACAGATTTGCGGTCAGCAACAATACTGGCCGGAGTTTCTATCATTTGGTATGTCTGTTTTTTTGCTGGCATAGAAAAAAGTAGAACTCCGTGCAGCATCTACGGGCCGACCAAAGCCTGACATTCTGAGGAGTTTCGTTTCGTTTTATTTTTGTTTGTGAGTTGGTCTGTTGAAGTGGCAGATGCGGACATCCACAACTGTAAAGTTAACGAATTTTTCTGAGACTACTAGATTGACCACGACAAAAATTCAGATGCCGTTAACCTTGTCATTTTCCGTCATTTTGGACGCAAAATTAACGGCGCATGATGCAGCTTTCTCGCGCATCAAACATAAATAATGTTAATTATAGGGGATGTAAAAAGAATAAACGCCCAAGAAGCCCTCATTTTCAACAAACACAGTCTGTTATGATTTAATACGAAGATAAACAACCATGCAATTTTTAATTATGGTTAATTGGGGCTGTGGGTTAGGCTGAAAAATCGTAAATTTGTTAGTTAAGTTAGTCAACAAAATTAGAGCGAATGATTTTGCATGAATTTTGGCGATGATTCTGGACGAGGAGGATTGAGCGTAGCGAGCTACGTGATTGACGACGAGCACGGAATCAGCCCCAAAGGACGCAAAAGCATCGAAAATAATAACTGACTTGATGATATGAACTAATATTGTTGACTAACTAAATTGAAGCTTATCTGATGAGTCATAACAATCAACATATACTCCCAGCTGCATCTCACACGGATGCACGTCCTGACGGAGTCCCTGTCATTGAAGCACACAATGTAAGGGTAAACAATCTCAAGGGCGTTGATGTCGCGCTTCCGCGTGACCAGTTTATCGTCATTACGGGGCTGTCAGGCAGCGGCAAGTCGTCGTTGGCGTTCGATACACTTTATGCCGAGGGACAGCGTCGCTACGTGGAAAGCCTGAGTGCCTATGCGCGTCAGTTTATGGGCAAGATGCACAAGCCTGAAGCCGACTGGATTAAGGGGCTTCCTCCTGCCATAGCCATAGAGCAGAAAGTCAACACACGCAATCCGCGCAGCACCGTCGGCACAGCTACCGAAATATACGACTATATGAGGCTGCTTTTTGCACGCATAGGCCGTATATACTCCCCTATCTCAGGCAAGGAGGTCAAGAAACACACATTGGAAGATGTCTACGCCTACCTTAACGCATTGCCGCAAGGGAGCCGCATCGCTATCCTCTCCCATATCACGCTCCCGGAGAAACGGCGTGTGTCAACCCAGCTGCAACTGTTTGTCGATGCCGGCTACTGGCGGTTATATGACGATGGTGCATTTGTCGACATCAACGAACTGCTTGCCGACGAGTCGCAGCAGCCTAAGACTTTAAACAAATATATGCTCGTGATTGACCGCTCGCGCATCAATCACGACGACAAGGACGAGATGAGCCGCCTGTACGAATCTGTAGAAACGGCGTTTTACGAAGGCGGAGGCATCATGAAGATAGCCGTATGGCATCCTGACGGCACCGTCGTTACCGAAGAGTTTTCAAATCTCCTGACCGCTGACGGCATGACGTTTGAAGAACCGACGGAATTGATGTTCAATTTCAATAATCCCTACGGTGCATGTCCGCGCTGCGAAGGATTCGGCAAGGTCATCGGCATAGACGAAAAACTCGTCATCCCCAACCAGTCCCTGTCAGTGTATGACGATGCCGTGAGCTGCTGGAAAGGGGAAAAGATGGGAGAATGGAAACGCGCTTTCATTTACAACGCATCCCGCCATGGCTTTCCTATACACACGCCCTATAACAAGCTGACACAGGACCAGAAAGACCTGCTGTGGCACGGTGCCCCGGGATTGGAAGGCATCGACGCATTTTTCCGCATGGTCGAGAGTAATCTCTATAAGATACAGTACCGTGTGATGAAAGCCCGCTATCAGGGCAAGACGATATGCCCCGACTGCCATGGCGGACGACTTAACAAGAATGCATCATACATACGTATCAATGGCCAAAACATCTCCGACATAGTCAAAAAGCCGATTGACGAGCTGGCTGATTGGTTCGCATCCCTCCCGCTCTCACCAAATGAGGCTAAGATTGCCGAACGCCCATTGGAGGAGATACGTAACCGTCTGCGCTTCATGCAGGAGGTGGGGCTCGGCTATCTCACCCTTGACCGTCAGGCCTCTACCCTATCGGGAGGTGAAAGCCAACGCATCAATCTCGCTTCTTCGCTCGGCAGTAGCCTGATAGGTTCGCTATATATCCTTGACGAACCGAGTATCGGGCTCCACAGCCGCGATACAGGCCGGCTTATAGGAGTGCTTAGAAGTCTCCAGAGCATCGGAAACACCGTCGTTGTGGTAGAGCATGACGAAGACATCATGCGTGCTGCCGATTTCATCGTCGATGTCGGGCCGGAGGCCGGCTCCAATGGTGGAGAAATCGTATATCAGGGTCCGGCTGACGGAATCGGCGTGGCTGAAAAAAGCTATACAGCGAAGTATCTTGACGGCCGGCTGTCAATCCCTGTGCCTAAGATACGGCGCAAAACGAATAAATACATCAAGCTCACCAACGCCAGCGAGCATAACCTCAAAGGCATAGATGTCCGCTTTCCTTTAGAAGCGTTGACAGTTGTAACAGGAGTGAGCGGTAGCGGCAAAAGCACCCTGGTGCGCGACATCCTATACCGTGCGCTTACCCGCTATCTTGGCGAAGCTGGAGATGCTCCGGGCGCGTTCGGTGAACTTAAAGGCGACCTACATCTCGTCAAGCATGTGGATTTCGTTGACCAGAACCCCATAGGCAAGTCGTCACGCTCCAATCCGGCGACATACATGAAAGCTTACGATGAAATCCGTGCGCTTTTCGCCTCCCAGCAGTCTGCCAAGCAGATGGGTCTTACGGCAAGCCATTTCTCTTTCAACTCTGACGGTGGACGATGCCCTGAGTGCAAGGGCGACGGTACTATCACTATCGAGATGCAGTTTATGGCCGACGTGGTCATACCCTGCGAATCATGCCATGGCGAACGTTTCAAGCGCGAGGTGCTTGACGTGACTTACCGCGACAAAAACATCAATGACATCTTGCAGATGACAGTCGATGACGCTGTCGCATTTTTCAGCGAGGAAGCCGGAGCTACGGAGAAAAGAATCGTCAAAAGATTAAAACCTCTGCAAGAGGTAGGCTTGGGTTACATACAGCTCGGACAAAGCAGCTCCACACTCTCAGGCGGAGAAAACCAGCGCGTCAAGTTAGCGTGGTATCTTGCATCGGAAACAGCCCAGCCCACGGTGTTCATATTCGACGAACCCACCACCGGGCTGCATCTCCATGACATAAACACTCTGCTTAAAGCGTTCGACCGCCTCATACAAAACGGCCACACGGTGATAGTCATAGAGCATAACATGGATGTCATCAAACAGGCCGACTATGTCATTGATATCGGGCCTGAAGGTGGTGATGCCGGGGGCAATCTTGTCGCGGCTGGAACGCCGGAAGAAATTGCGGCTTGTCCTGACTCATACACAGGTCGGTATCTCAAAGAAAAACTGCATTTATAAGATTTATAAGAACTTACATCAACTACAATGGCAAAGATAGGAGACTTAGTAAGATTTCTCAATTCGGTAGGCGGCGGTCGTGTGACCCGCATCGAGGGACGCATAGCATATGTGGATGACGATGGATTTGAGACACCGATGCTCATGAACGAGCTTGTAGTAGTGTCTCCTGCCGAATCACAGATAGCTAAAGTGGCAGCTACCCAAGCCGAGGAGACCAAAACCAAAGAATCCTCACGGTTACCTGAGCCGTCTGCACAAAAAGCATACTCACCGGCACCGGTCGAGGTTTTTGAAACCCCCACAGGCGACCGTCTTAACATAGTGCTCGGCTATGAAGCCGCCGATTTGAAGCAGCTCTCCACCACTACATTTGATGCCTACATAGTCAATGACAGCAATTACTACCTGTCGCTCTGCTACATGATATCCAATGACGGCAAGCAGTGGAATCTTGTGACCGATACCGTCATAGAGCCTAACACCCAGGCTCTGATTGACGAGATTGGTCGTGAAAAACTGTCGGACATGACTTATGTGGCTGTTCAGTATGTGGCATACAAGAAAGGGAAGCCTTTCGAGCGGAAGTTGCCGGTATGGTTCGAACAGAAGATGGATATGACCAAGTTCTTCAAGCTGCACTGCTTCAAGGACAATGTGTATTTCGAATCGCCGGTCATCGCTGTCGAAATCGTCATAAACGACCGCCAGCATCAGCCGACACTCATCAACGAGGAAACCCTGAAGAAGGCATTAGAAACAAAAATCAAGGAAGACAAGCCCCGTCAGCGTCCAGTCAAGAAATTCTCACACCGCAAGGACACGGAATCGCTCTTAGAGGTGGACTTGCACATCAACGAACTGCTTGACAACACAGCCGGCATGTCGGCTGCCGACATCCTGAACTATCAGATAGACACATTCCGTAAGGTCATGGATGCCAATCTGACAAATCACGGACGCAAGATAGTGTTCATACACGGCAAAGGCGAAGGTGTGCTGCGCAAAGCGATTGAGAAGGAGCTTAACTACCGTTACAAGAAGCACCGCTATCAGGATGCGTCATTTAAGGAATACGGCTTCGGAGCCACTCAAGTCACAATCGTATAGACACATAGGCGCAAATGATATTCTGTTTCTCCGGCAACGGCAATACACGGTGTATAGCCGGGCACCTGTCGCAGATGCTTGGTCATGAGTTAATCGAGCTGAGAGGGAAATGGTTGACCGACACCGGTTCGTGCCGGATCGACATTCCCCACGGCGAGGATGTGATTTGGATGTTTCCCGTATATTCGTGGGGTGTCCCTCCGGCTGTAAGGGATTTCATCAGAGATATAAAGCTGCAAGCCGATGCCGATACATGTCATCACATGGTGGTGACGATGGGTGACGACTCCGGCCTGACCGACAAGATGTGGCGTAAGCTGATGGCTGGCCGTGGGTGGACATCGGCTTCGGCTCAAGGCGTGATAATGCCTAACACCTACACTCTGATGAAGGGTTTTGATGTTGACAATCCGGATGTCGCCCGACACAAGTTGCATCAGGCCATGAATGCACTGCCATCGGTAGCCGACACGATACGCAGCCGAAAGTGCGTGACTTCCATACACCGGGGCTCGTTTGCATGGATAAAGTCACGCATCATATATCCGTGGTTTGTCAAATACGCTGTTACCCCGCATAAATTCCACGCCCATGACTGTATCGGCTGCGGCAGATGTGTGCAGGTCTGCCCCATGGATAATATCACATTAAACGATAGCGCGCCATATAGCCCGACGTGGGGCGACCGCTGCGCTATATGTCTGGGGTGCTATAATGTCTGTTCCCGACATGCCATAGAATACTCCTCTGCCACCGCTGACAAAGGCCAGTATCACTACATTCCCGACCTTGCGGACTGACATGTCATTTGACCGTCAGTCTCAATATCCTTGCAGTCGTAGGTGTGACAACATACTCGGCACAAGTTACTATGCCCGGAATCCATATGATAGTGTCATCACGTAGCAATATCCGCGCCGATTGCTTGTCTCCTCGCCCCATTTTTTTGTTAGCGAAAATATCGCTGACTAATTTTGTCCCTTTCAGACCGAACGGTCTCACCCTGTCGCCCTCGCGCCATCCTCTCAGCGTCCACCGGGGATTGCCCGCGAGGATGTCGGCATCAAAATAAGCCACCGACGCATCCCTTTGAGGATGAAAATGATGCCTGTCGGTGATGATCTCCATTTCAAACGGCATTTCATCAAGATTGTCTGTAGCGATGATATGCCCGGCATCAGAGCAGTCGCAAGGTGTCATCACTTGCAGTATTCCGTGGTCTATGTGCCAGCTGCCATAGCGGCTTCCGCTGTTTCCACGGAAAGCCATTATCTTGTCGGCCATATCCCGTGTCATGCCCTGTGGGCCGAACCACTCCCAGAGCAGCAACGGAGCATAAGGCTCAGCATCGGCAAGCTTCAAAAGGTCTACAGAACCGTCCGCAGCTACATACTCCTCGCGTTTCTTGCTACACACATCGGAGATAAACCCCGAGTATTCATCTATATGTTGCGAAGTCGCGCAGATATTGGCTTTGGCATCCGTAAACTCCTCATACAGGCGAGGCAATATGATGTTGCGCAACTTGTTGCGTTTCACATCGTTTATGGCATTGGAGCTGTCCTCTCTCCACCCTATCCCCTCTTCGGTCAGGAAATCTTTAATCTCGTCACGTGACAGGTTGAGGAGCGGCCTTATTATACCCGGCTCCCTGCGCCATTTCATTGATGCCAGCCCCCTGATTCCCGTACCACGCAGTAGATTGAGCATCACTGTCTCGGCCTTGTCATCCATATGGTGCGCCACAGCTACGGCCTGTGCATCATATCTGCATCGCAACGTTTCAAACCACTCATAGCGTATATCCCTGCAAGCCATCTCCATTGACGAGCCGTCATGCGACATGCGAGCGGCGACATCAGCCTTTAGCACCTCAAGCGCAATGTCCTTATGGCTGCACAAATCCCTTACATATGCCTCGTCGCCGTCGCTTTCTGCATCTCTCAAGCCGTAGTTGCAGTGGGCGGCTATCACGCTATAACCGAGTTTTTGCAGGGTGTGGAGCAACGCCACCGAATCAGCTCCACCGCTGACTCCGACCACCACCGGCCGCTCATCGTAGGGATTTAACAGCTCGTGGCGCAGGATGTTGTCCTTGACTTTCGTAATTAGAGGGTGTCTCATTGGTAGCTTGATGACTCGCTCAAAGTCTGATGTTGAACTTATTTAAATTTATTGCAAATATAACGCATTTTTTCCGCTCGTCATCATGGTATGTCGGATTCAACACATGACTGGTCCCGATTGCGCCGTTCCAATCGCTTGCGGTGCTTCAGCAGCCTACGTGCTTGTGCTGCCTCTCGCCTGCGGGCGCGTTTCTCACCACGCGAGGTGGCTGTCTGTATCGCAGTCTGTTCCGCATCTGGTGCAGTTTCGGTTGCTGCATCCGGCTTAACAAGGCTTTCCGTACTGGCATCTGCACTGACTACATCAACCGCCATTGTATCCGATTCCTCCTCAGTAGCCGCTTTTTTCGCTTCACTGCGGCGGACAGCCGCCATGCGGGCACGGAGCGAACGAATTATCGCCTTGTCAATCTGCGGCTGGAGCAACGTGAACACCATTTTCTCAGAAACGTTGATTTTGCATATGACAAGACCCGAGTCAATGTAAAAATCCACACACTCCCTGACGGCATCCTCTCGTATCTCCCCGCAGAGCGATGCAGCGATTTCTATCTGCCGGCAGAGATAGCCGTAAAACTTACGCGACACTCTCTTGTCCCATTTCCGACCACTCTTTGTAATCCTTGCCTTTGTATTCTTTGCTTCCATAACGAAAATATCAATTTTGTGAAACATCACAAAATTACGCCACCTCCCCACCCCTACCATGCGAAAACATCAGCACTGGATGCAAGCCAACGTCCTAATGTTATGGTTCGGATTGTGAGCTTATATGACCTATCCCTTTATAACCATGGGATTCCATAATCAGGAGCTGTGGAGTCGCACACAAATATTTTATCCATTTCTACGTATGACAAATCAGCCAACTTTTTTATATATTTCTCCCTTATGTCTGCATTTTCCAATTCCATTCTCCGCATTTTAGCCATTTTGACATATTCAATGTTCTGCTCTATACCTAAATACCTGCGTCCGGTAAGAGAAGCTGCAATCCCTGTGGTGCTGCTTCCGCTGAAAGGGTCAAGAATCCAGCCTCCACATGGAGTACTGGCAAGGATAATACGAGTTAGCAATGAGAGCGGCTTTTGAGTTGGATGTTTACCACATGATTTTTCCCACCGGGCAATAGCTGGCAATCGCCAAACATCTGTCATCTGTTTGCCATTATTAATGCGGCGCATCAAATCATAGTCGTAATAATGAGGTTTCTTTTCATGCTTTCTCGCCCATATCACGAACTCGGTACTATATGTAAAAAAACGGCACGATATGTTTGGGGGCGGATTGGTTTTAACCCATGTAATAACATTGAGAATACGAAACCCTAATTGACGTAACGCATTGGCTACGGCAAAAATATTGTGGTGTGTTCCACTTATCCATATTGTGCCGCTATCTTTCAGCTTGTTACGGCACAATGCTATCCAATCAAGATTGAAGTCTTCAACAGATACATATCCGTTAGTCTTATCCCAATCTCCTTTATCGACACTAACAATCTTCCCAGACTGATAGCTGATTCCGCCGTTACTTAAAAAATACGGTGGATCAGCAAAAATCATGTCGAATTTAAAATTGAATTGTCTAAGCAATTCAAAACAATCGCCATGAAGCAGAGAGAAATTTTTGTTAGGAGATTTATAAAATGTCGACAACATGATTAATAGCTATCCGTAATGCCATCTAAATAACCTTTGGCGTATGCAGCATGGGGGCTTTTATGTCGCTGAGCTTGCGCTTGGCTTTCGTCTAATTCATTCAAAATCTGGGATAAATTAATAGTTTCAACATGATTAAAACCATCTTGATAGCCTTTTTCATAAGCACACGCAGCGCATTTGTGACGTCCCAGACCTCCTTGGTCAAATGGCAAACTGCACATTATATGCTGAATATTTGAATGGTCTTTATTACAAGCCATAATTAAAATCTTGTTTTATTTTTACTATGAAGTCATTTATATTGGAGAGATTATATACTGATGGAATCGTCAGATACGCAGCTGAAATCTTTGATTTCGCGGACAACCATCCTTGACCATCCGTAATCCACACAAAATGGTATTTTTCAATCCCATTAATCTTGGGAGCAATCTCAGTATAGGAACGTGCTGTCTCATTAGGTTTTGATCCTCCACCGCTATAGAAATTTGTTTCTATTAAATAGGTATATTTAGGAGTGGTTATCACGAAATCAAAACGTTTTTTGTCATCGTCAAGTGCCGCATGTATTTCTGGAAATTCGGTGGAACTGACCTCTCTTCGGAATGTTATCCCGTTTTTTTCAAAAATAGATGCCACCAACGCCTCCATTACATGACCACTCCGGTTTTTACGTCCGTTAGAATCAAGTCCTACCTCTACTCCAAAAACGTAGTCTACGAGATTAGTGACAACTTTTTCTCTAAACAGATCCGCCAAGCCTGTTCCTTCCAAGAATTCCATAACCCCATCATATGACGTAAGATAGTCATATAGAAGCTTGGAGTTACCATCTGCTGTAACAACCTTCTTTTTGTCTCTCTTTCGGACGGCAATAAGGATGGGGAGAACCTCAAACACCCTATTATCTCTATTCCACAAAGACTTTACGGCCGAATGTAGGTCTTGTCGGCCCAACAGATAATTAAGAGTATTAAGACTGATTTCTATATCTGCGACATTCCGCTTTACTTTTTCAAAATCAGTCCAATAATCCAATGTGGCATTTGTCTCAAGTAATTGGGACAGGAATAATGACAATTGTTCTGGGTTATGAACGCTCATATGCAACTGAGTAAATTTGTTTGATTATGTGACAGATAATTGTTTACTAAAATTTCAGACAACTTTCCGCGTTTTGACGCATTTGAATTTATCATTCGACTCGCCCAAACCCGGTTAATCGAATAACCAGCAAACAAGTCTTCAAAAAATGTATCATCAGGATTTAAGCTTTTCCCATCTGAGTTGCTAAGCATAAAACTGATGCCCAGACTATTTAGCCTGTCACAAAATTTCTTTAACCGAATCTGCGCCTCGTCATTAAATGCTTCTTTCGAGTAATCATTAAAATACGACGTGCTACTTAACGGTCTATACGGAGGATCAAAATAGAAAAACGAATCATTGTCAGCAAATTCCATTGTCTGTTCAAAATCGCCCGTCAATATTGTGACTTTTTGCAATATCTCGCTATCTGAGAGCAATGTAGAACTGTCACATATCGTTGGCGCAACAGCCTTACCAAAGGGGACGTTAAATTTTCCGGCTTTATTGACACGGTAAAGTCCATTGAAGCAGGTTCTGTTTAAAAAAATAAACAATGCGCTGTTGTCTTCTTTAGTCAGACCTTTTGCATTATACCTTTCCCTGCACTCCATAAAGAAAAGCTTACGGCTTTCTTCATTTCCGAGAGAATAATATTGCGCCTGTATATCTTCCAAGATAGAGATAAGAACAAATGGATTATCTCTGATTGTCCGATAACAATCAGTCAAATCTGGATTTATATCATTTATTACCGCCGACTGGATGTTAGGATGTGCCTGCAACATATAGAAGAGCATCGCCCCTCCGCCAACGAATGGCTCAATGTAGTTGACATTTCCCCTTTTATCAAAGTCAGCGGGAAGGAGGGCTTCCAGTTGTTCAATGAGCTGTCCTTTTCCGCCAGCCCACTTGATGAAAGGTTTTGCTTTAGCCATACAGAATATTTCATCTTAGATTGTCAAATCTTTAACTAACTACAAAATTAATCATTTCCATGACTTTACAAAATACATTTACTTTTTCTGTGTCTGTTTTGTTGTGTTATATTGAGATAATATTTCATAAAAGTACTACCCTCCCCACCCCTACCATGCGAAAACATCAGCGAAGGATGCAATTATCTCACGCAGATTTTCCTGAGATTATCTTACGGAGAATGTTGCAGAACCTCGGAACACCATCAACCACATCTCCCTATAGGGACGAACGGTCGGTGATTCCTCGACCGCAAGCCGTGGGTCAGCGGACAACCCCTTGTTGCCAACACTCCAACTGCTCCAGCGATTGGTCTTTTCCACTGACAAAAAAATTTGCGCTGGTAGGGGTTGATTTTCGAAAACATGTGTTAACTTTATGGCGTGATGTCGGCAAGAGTGCCAGACAACACTGCACCCTCATATTCGGTCAGCGACCGGCAGGGAGGGCAACTACATAATGAAAAAGGCGTTATCCAACGCTGTCTTCTACATTGGGAACTTAGGAACTTTCAAATGGTCGGAAGATAGTGCAGTGGGGAAACGTCCAGGGCAGATTATATCTGGTCCGATGGCGAGCCGTAGCGTTACGACTTGCCTATTCCGGGCATCGTATATAATCAAAACGTGGGCTGACCGACTGCTTATCTCGACCATAGGCATCCTAAGGCCTCCAATGTGGGATAAGCAGGATTGAGCATCCCACGTCTTTGTTTACAAACCAATCTAATGCCGAATCGGGGGAGCTATAGGCACTGCTTTGTTTATATGAAACGGTTATTACACATCTTGCTCATGATCGCAGTTGCGGTATCTTTTGCCGCCTGTGACAAGGACTCTCCCGACAACCCTGACAATCCCAACGGAGGCACCGACAACCCTGGAGCATCTGTGTCTGACCCGGCAGGCACAGTCACCCTCAAAATGAGAAACGCGGATAATGGTAAGACATACCTTGATGACATCCTAATCGACACGGGCAACAATTTTACCGGAGCGCGATTTGTAGATGTAGGTCCTGTAGCCGGATTAGGAAATATTACATCAATACCAAAAGTAGGATGGACTTCAAGAGTAGCCGTTAATCCTGGCCACGGATATGTAGCATACAGCAATGGCTCCTTCTATCGGCTGTACGTGACCTCTTGGACTGTAACCACAGGCGACCTCATCATAGGCGCAGAAGTAAAGTATCAGAAGCCGTTTGCCGGGAAAGATGAGAATTTGAACTTGGATGCCCAGAGTCTCACTTTCGACAAAGACGGTGGAAACCAAGGAATAATTATAAGCAATGCATCCATTATTCCTTTCAGCATCACAAGTTCAGCCGAATGGTGTACTGTTTATACAGCTTCAACCACCGACTTCAACTTCCTGGTTGATGCAATAAAGATATATGTCCAACCAAATAATGACATCAATACATCCGAAGCCACTGTTACACTAACCACCGCTCATGGAAAGGCGGTACAGATCAAAATTCTGAGATTAGGTGCTACGCCTGTCATAGAATTTCAAAACTCTGATGTCACTATCCAAGCAGAGTCTGGTACACAGAACATCCCTATTTTGACTAATATAAACCTTAAGGATATCGCAGTATCATCTTCGTGTGAATGGCTGACTGTCAGCACGACAGACGACACTGAGCGCATCAGACAAAACAGCAGTGCCATAAAATATGTCAACGGATTGCCTAACTCCCGGAACAGTGAATCTGAGTCGGGTGCACATTACTATAACATAAAGGCAACTTACGAAACTAATTATGGCGGAAGCCAGCGTTATGCTACAATCACAGCAAGCAATGGAAATCACTCAGCCTCTATAGATGTCACTCAGATGGGGTCTGATTTCCAATTCTCATCTACTGAAGAAGTAGTATCTTCTTCCTCTGGAAGCTATGTGATTTATGCGGCATCAGGGATTCCTGATGAAAACCTCACTGTTTCCGCCGATACAGATTGGTGCCGGGTTTCTTTTATCCGCGAAGATTCGCAGTCACGGGCATCGCATAGCCATAGCATCGAAATCGTGTACGATGTCAACAAAGATGCGGACGAAAGAATAGCACACATCAATGTGAAAACTCCAGATAATAAGACACTTGCCACTTACACGTTGACTCAATTAGGAGCATCCATAGATGTAGCAACCGACCAACAACCAGTCACTATCGGCAGTAAAGGTACAGAGGGTATGTCCTTTGCAATAGATTCACCCTTTGACAGTGAGGAATTAGTTGTATCATCTTCCGCAGAATGGCTGAAAGGAGAAATCGGTGCAGACAACAACCTCATAGTAAATACTGATTACAACCCTACTGTCGAGGAGCGCGAGGCGACCCTGACCGTATCTGCCAAGGACTCAGACGTATCGACAAATATTAACTTCAAACAAGAAAAAGGTTATATAAAATTGAAGGTTTCAGACACACAGACGCTCAGCTTAGACCCGTCGGCAACACTCTATCGTCAAAAGAGAGCCATTACAGAGACCTATACGATTGAAACTTCGTTCCCCGAACTAAAGCCTAATTCATCAGCTGATTGGTGCGTAATATCTTCAACCAGCGACAACATGGTAGTGCGTATTTCTGAATCCCCGGATATCAATCGAGACTGCACAATCTCATTCGAGGGAACACCATGCTACTTAGTTATAAAACAGATTAAATGTAATTTAGGTGATGACTGGATTGGAAGCAGCGAAGCATATTCCGGGCGATTGATTTACATAAACGACACCACTGGTGAGGCAGTGATGTCAAGAATGTTGGGAAACCAATTGGTTTGGTCCAAAGAGGCTGTTGTAACCGGAGCTACGGATCTCTATGACGGTATCAAAAATACTGCTGCGATTAAGAACATTCCAAATTGGAGAGAACTCTACCCTGCATTCGCAGCTGTCGATGATCTCAACGAAAATACGGATGCTGGATGGCATATACCCGCTTTTTGGGAGGGTACTAATGAGAAGTGGCTTTCATCCTTGCATAATAGCAATTACCACTGGTCCTCTACAGAAAATGGAGCAAACTATGTACATACTTGTTTTTATGGGACTTTTACTACCTCCGCTGCATGGACATTCCCTAAAACAATGACCGAGTATAACAGGCATCCAGTTTATACCATGGCTGTCAGAAGATTCAAGATAGAATAATTTAACAAAATATCGCATATCCAACAGATTAATAATCAGCCATGTGGCAATACACTACATGGCTGATTATTAATTCCTTTCTGATTGATAATTTCGGATTTGCATCATTTAGCCCAATATTCTGTGGGATGATACAAACATACATATAGTCCCCACCCCTGCCATGCCATGCAAAAACATCAGCGATGCATACAACCATCTCCATTGTCACAGTGTCTTAAGATTCCGACATTTTCACTTTGAGATTTTGACATGCCAACGTTAAAATTCAAAAAATGCCCTGCTGCATATCCGTTACTTCTTGCTTATATTCCATAGTTTCATTATTTTGCAGGCATCTGATCGGAGTACATGTAACATATTACGTCCATACAGACATGTATGTCTTACTGATGTCCTCTATGTAACTTTCTAATAACGTAAAGCTATGAATACTAAACAAATACTGCCACTAATCATGTCTGCGGCCTTGTCGGTGATGCTTGCAAGTTCATGTATCGCCCATCGCCACCATCCAGCACCGCCCCCACCACATCACCAACACGGCCGACCGCCGAAGCCTCAGCCTCGGCCACATGAACGTCCCTCCCCGGGTCATAGGCCGCATACGCCTCCGCCAGGCAGGGATGTCCCCCCACCTCCGCCTGACAAACATGCCCCACAGCCTTCACCGAACATCCGTTCAAGCCACGGACTCGAATCGCCTCCCCCACATCCTGCTGCGCCGTAACCCGCTGCCGCAGCAGAGAAATGCAGAGATTGTTGTCAGTCGTACAGATTTCTGTATATCATTGATTTATAGCCTGTAAGCATCTTATATTTGCCGAAAAACGACAAATCGAATCGTATATGGCAAGTATAAAAGTAAAGTTCCGGCCCTCTACTGTGGACGGCCATGAAGGCACCATCTATTATCAGATTATCCACGAACGGAAACCGCGTCAGATCTATCCCGATTACCATGTGCTGCCCACCGAGTGGGACGATTGCCGCTCGATGGTGACAGTCTCTCAGAGAAGCGAGCGAAAACCTCTCGTCCTCTCAATCCGCGAACGCATCCGCTGGGATGTCGAAAGGCTTACGAAAATCATAAGAAAGCTGGAAACCGACGGTCTGTCATACAGCGCCGACGACGTGATTGACGAGTTCCACCGCTACACTGATGAATACTCTCTCTTCAACTTCATGGAGGGTATCATAGCTAAACTCAAGCAAAACGGCAAAATACGGACATCCGAGACTTATGCGGCCGCTCTCCGCAGCTTCAGGAAATTTCGCAAGGATGAGGACATCATGCTTGACTGCATCAACTCAGAAGTCATGGAGGCATACGAGGCATGGCACAGAAGCCGTGGGGTAGCTCCTAACACGGTCTCGTTCTACACCCGCATACTCCGCGCCGTCTATAACCGAGCCATCGAGGACGGGATTATCGAAAACCGCAATCCGTTCCGTCATGTCTATACAGGCATCGACAAGACGGTCAAGCGGGCCCTGCCGTTGCAGACCATCAAGAAAATCAAGGCGTTGGATTTATCTCTGCATCCCACTCTCGACTACGCCCGCGACATGTTCATGCTCAGTTTCATGCTCCGGGGCATGAGTTTCGTAGATATGGCGTATCTGCGCAAGACGGATCTCTCCAACGGCTACATCATCTACCGCCGCCGCAAGACCGGCCAGCAGCTTACTATAAAGTGGACGAAAGATATGCAGCTCGTCCTCGACAAATACCCTGAGAATGCGTCAGGCTATCTGCTGCCTATAGTCCGTAATCCAGGCACGAACGAACGCTACACTTACCGCAATGCCAGCTACAACATCAACCGCAGCCTGAAAGCCGTAGCGAAGATGGCAGGAGTCACCATCCCCCTGACACTCTACGTGGCGCGCCATAGCTGGGCTTCGGCGGCCAAAAGCAAAGGCATCCCCCTCGGCATCATAAGCGAAGGCATGGGACACGACTCCGAGACCACCACACAGATATATCTCACCAGCCTCGACACCTCCGCCGTCGACAAAGCCAACTCCCTGATACTGTCGTCGATATAGCCGTACCAGCCACACGGCTTACACACTCATCCCACAAAAGACACGAACGCCCCGGCATCATCCGAAAGTGCCGAGGCCGTCACTTTTTGTTTTGCAAATGTCACACACTCTGCGCGAGAGTGCATTACCCGATGCGTAAATATACAAAGAAATTTCTGATAATCCAGCGTTTATGCGAATAAATCCCCAAACGCCGATTTCGGCTTCATGCCACATTTGTTTAGCAATCCGCGCTCATAGCAAACCGTATATAGTTGATAATAAGCGGTTTCCGAAACATCACGCACTCTCGCGCAGAGTGCATTATCCGACGAACCTAAATTAAGATACAACAATGAAAGAAAACACATTGACATCAGTTTTTTCTCAATCTGAAGAATCTCTTCGAGAAGAATTAAAAATGAAGTATCTTCCCCGCGATTACGCAGAGATTCAAAAGACAGTAAACCAGCACATTTATACCCTATTAGCTGGCGATAATGCTTTTAATTTAAGTCTCAATGCATCAGATGCCGAGATGCTAAATGCCGCTTTGAGAATGGCTCTATCATTCCAGCAGCTTTCTTTAGCAGAGACGATTGATTTTAAAGCACTTTCAGTAAAGACAGAATATGAAGTAGATAACAGCAAAACCGCAGGCGGAAACATCGACATAGTGAAAGACACGATATCGCTGCTTCCGACAGTTATATGCGCTTTCATCAATCCATGGCTTACATTAGCCGTAGGCGGTGGTACTATTTTGGTTAAAAGATTCGCTAAAACAAAAAACGGAGAACGTCAAGAAGTCCTCGTCAAGGAGAAGAAAACGGACATTTCACATCAAATCTCTGACAATGAGATTGATGCCATAATAGAAAGCATCTATAACATTTGCGAAGAGATAGATGGGATAATTGCTAAGATCCAACGGGACAGAGCGGACATACTGGCTCAAATGCAATACAAAGTGGATAACTGTACCATTGATCACATGTACCCACAGATATTGACATCAATACAATATCTCGCTAAGGAACAGTTAGAGAGCGAAACAGAAAATCCCAACATCAACAACCTTATCTTCTCTTTGCAGGGATATGGATATGAAGTCGTGGAGTACAACCCATCTACCGCAGGCTTCTTTATAAAGAAAGTTAATCCTAACGTAACGGAGGAATCTATGTATCTCCCTGCAATTATAAAGGACGTAAAGGGAACAAAGGTTGTCGCCTCCGAGGGCATCGTGTTTATTCCTGCTGCTGTGCAATAATCGAAATATCCAAATCTTATCACAATTATGAAGCAAATAACAGATAAAACAGAACTAATCATAGGCATAGACTTCGGTCATGGAGAGACATCTGCTGCCCTTTATGGTCTAAAGGACAATAAACAAGCTGATATTGATATTTTTCCAGGTCGAAAAGCGATAAAATCGGCTGTTGCCATCTTGGAACAAGAAGGTCAAGAAACGATTTGTGTCGGCGAGGATGCGATTAATCGATCACCGTTTGCAAAGGATTTCCAAATTTCATTCAAAAAACGCCCCTCAGAAATGAGCAAAGTAGAAAGGAATCGGATGGTTTCTTTTATGAAAGGCGTTTATGCATGCATTATTAAGGAACACCCAGAATATCAAGCGCAAGACCATGCTGTATATATAGCCCGTCCCTCGCAAGACTCTTTATGGAAGAATGAGGAAGCTGCTTATATTGCAATGGCAGAAGAAGCCGGCATCCCGGTTGCCGGTATACAGAAAGAGTCGCGAGCTGCATATTTCCGAGCGAGAACCCAACCTAATTCAAAAATAGACCAGCATGTAAACAAGGGAGTCCTGATTGTCGACTACGGTTCAAGTACTATAGACTTTACTTATCTTAATGAATCACTATCAGCACCGATAGATGATGGTTGTCAGTTAGGAGCGGGTCGGGTTGAAGAACTGCTGCTTGACTATGCAATGGCTAATCCTGATTCCTTGAACACCACAATGCGTGAATTTGCCAAGCTATACTGTAAAGATAAATTTTCAAAACCATATAACATGCTCCTTTTTGCCTTTCGTAAAACAAAGGAAGAATTCTATAGCGGTGTACTTAAAGACTTCACTATGAATATCTATTACGGAGATTTGACATCTTCTGAAAAAGAGCAACTTCACGGTTTTGGAAGAATCTCTATCCCCAGAGACAAAGTAGATGAAATACTGGGTAAAAACAAAGAAGGAGGATATATCCAAAAGGTCAAAGAAGCAGTAATCGAGTTAAAAAACAAGAAATTAAAAGGGCAGACGGTTGCATGCGTCTACATGACCGGCGGTGCGTCCAGAATGGATTTTGTCCGCGAAATCTTCATGGAGGTGTTTGGATTGGATGACGCTCATTGTCCAAAGGACAATAACCCCGAATTGATTGTTTCTCAAGGTGTCGCACACCTATCTTATGCCGATATAAGTACCAAAGGAAAAGAGGCCGAATTAAGGAAAATAGCTCAGGATGCAATATCTGGTTTTAACTGGGACGCTAATCTCAGCGCAATTATCCGTTCGAGTATTAAAGCGAAAATAATAGATAAAGCATGGAGCATCATGATCGATTATCGCGATGGCCGCATAGGAGAATATCTAACTCTGACAGATGACCATTCCGCCGCTGGAGAATTTATTAACATGGATCCTGACTACAGAATCAATAATGGTTACACTGGATATTTCAAAGTGCGTAACATCCGCTCGTTACGCAAAAAATTCAAGAGCGAGTTTGACTATATGGTCCATTATGATTTCGTATCTGCTTGCGAATCGACAATCACACAGAATGTAGTCGACTCAGTAGTAAATAAGTTGAAAGCTGCATTGTCTGTTTTTGCATATAATTCGACCAATTCTCCAGCATTAAAGCTAACCGGATTATCAGCTTACGTAACATCTGATGGAGCAGCCGAGCTTTCCACAAAATTTACAGCAGAGGGGAAAGGTCATATTATATATGATGCTGTTGATTCTTGTTACTTGGCAATGGGCAAATGGAACCTACATAAAGATCGCTGGGATAGTGACAGAAAACAGCATTATGAGTATTACCGAGCCAATTACAAGGACATCTTCTCTTCATATGGATGGGAGCAGTTCTTAAAAAATAAGATTTCAATCTCAGGAATTCCCTCTGCCAAGCAACAGACGCAAAGATACATTGATGATCTTATTGACGAATATGTGAGTTATGCGAAATTAGCCATCTTTTTCAAAAGCAAATAAGGATACATGGAACACAAGGAACCCACCAAAGAGCAGTGTGCTGAAAACGTGCTTGCGTCATCAATGATGTCGCAGACACTCAACTGCTGCGCCGAGCGCAAATACCTCGATTCATTGTCAGCAAGTGATTCGTTGATAGAGGTAGTAAATCATGGCGCAGAGAAGAATATCTTTGGAGATATTTCCTGGCTCAAGATAACGCAGGTAGGGAAACCGATTAACAACACCGTGTCTTCGTGCTTTGGATATATTCAAAAGATACTCCTTTCGTCTGCTTTACCTGATACGCGACTAACGTTTCTTGTATTAGGAGACGGCACAACGAATGAGATATACTTAGGTCTCCGAAATAACAGTGGTGTTAGTCAGAATATGACCACATTAGTAAACTCGTTGGGAAATTTCGCAAAGGTCTGCTGGCCCGGACTTCAGATGGAACAGCTAAACGCAGAGAATGAATCGCTAAAGGCCCATTTTGCCAGATCGTATTACAGCATACACGTACTTACAGGCATACCCACATTATCGGACAACGGGCAAGCCGTAGGCACTGTAGAGCATATGATAGGAGGACTACGAGGCCAAAGGTACGCTTATTTGGTCACTGCCACCCCGGTTTCTAATGACCGGCTGGATTTACTCCTCAATCAATGCAGAGAGATGGGTGGGCAGATAGAATCGGTAAAATCCATAAACATCTCTGAATCTGTACAGGAAGGGTCCTCAATTGCCCACACTGAGGGGCATACTACTTTTGAAAGCTGGAGTCACACTGAAGGGGTCAGCCGCAGGGATTATAAAAAAGGGATAGGAGCCGCCATGCTTGGTGCCGGAGTCTATATGGCAGCAGGTCTTTTCTTCCCTCCGGCAATGGCGATTCTTCCAGGATTGGAAAATGCTTTAGGCGGAGCAATGCTGTCAAGCAATCCAATTGCCACATTCCTCGGTTTATCCGGCATATCAGGCATGAATGTCCTTTCAGGGTTTGTCCCACAAAAGACCACCAGCGACACACATACAAAAGGGAAATCCGAACAGATATCAGATACTACCACATATTCGTCAAGCATGACCAAAGGCTTAAGTAAAACTTTAGTCAACAAACATGCCGAGGCGGCTGCTCAAAAATTGGCATCTTATTCAAATCGTTTTGAACTTGCCAAAGCAACCGGGGCTTGGAATGTAAGCTGTATGCTATTTACCGAATATGATAATCCGTCGGCATCGTGGCAACTGAAATCGATACTCAGCGGAAAGGAATCGACATTAGAGCCTATCCGCATCCATGACGTGTCACATGTTGTCGACCCTAAAGGAACGACTAAGGCCCCTCAGTTACTTGTAAAATTTAAGGATTATACTAATCGAGACCATAGCTCAGAGGATTTTGGCAAAATTGTTAAAGGTTCACTTTTCCATCACCCATTCGGAGATGACTTTTCACAGTTACAGACACTGCTAACGACACGTGAACTGTCGGCACTGATAAATTTCCCACTTCATTCTGTCCCCGGAGTAAGCGTTGTAGACAGTGCGCCCGAATTCAGTCTCACACCTCAATCCGTAAAGGACTCACGCGATGTGCTTGAAATCGGCAGGATGCTCTACGGCGGGAGCAGTAGTGATATTCCTGTAAAACTTCCTATTGACACGCTGTCAAGACATTCCTTGGTCTGCGGAGTAAACGGAAGCGGAAAAACGAATACAGTGTTGGGCATTCTTGATGGTTTTATGAGAAACCATCGCCCATTCATGGTTATCGAACCGGCCAAGACTGAATATGTGGATTGGGCCATCAATTACAACAAATCGATAGCCGATCCAAGCCAAAAGATTAAAATTTTCATCCCCGGATGCAAACATTATAGCAAAGGAAATCTTACACCTGATAAACTAAGGTTGAATCCGTTTGAGGTCATAGATCTGGGTGGTAATGAATTACGAGTTCTTTCACATATCGACCGACTGAAAGCATCTTTTGCCGCAGCGTTCCCGATGCAGGACATTCTACCCGTCGTGTTGGAGCATCTGCTTTACGACCTTTACACCGATGTGTGTCCAATGATAAATCAGGAAGACTCGCAATACATGAAAAAGGGAGCCCCAACCCTAACAAACATCAACGCCGCGTTCATAAGAGACTTGATGCGGAATATCGGGTATGCTCAGGAGAATACACAAAACATATCAGCAGCATTAAGGACTCGATTCAACAGCCTGAAATTCGGATGGAAAGGAGAGCTGCTCAATAACCCGAAACTGATGGATATGAACTGGTCAGACCTGTTCGGCACTCCATGCGTTATAAATCTATCGTATGCCGGGGATGACCAAGACCGCGCATTTATAATGTCGCTCTTGCTTCAGTTCTTATACGAGTATCGCATAGCAGAGACCGAGACAGCCAACTACTCGTTCAATGATAATAAATGCCGACATTTGGTGGTTGTTGAAGAGGCACACCGCGTCATGGGATATTGCCCGGATCCTCAACTTCCACAATATAAGTCTGCACAAATGTTTAGCAACTTCCTTTCAGAAGTCCGAGCATACGGACAGGGCATGATGATTGTGGATCAGGTGCCGTCGCGTTTGATTGAAGATGCGATCAAAAACACGAATGTGAAGATTATCCATAAATTAGTTGCTGCGGACGATTCACGCACCATCGCAGAATGTATCGGATTAAATTCTGACGAGCAAAGAGTCATACCGAAATTATCAATCGGCCAGGCTGTGCTTGCAGGACTAAACTCAGCAAATGTAATGTCATCAGACTGCGCGGAAACATACCTTGCGCAGATAAACAAAATGAAATGATTATGGATAGCAAGATTTCTTATTACAAAGGCATACAAAAGTATGATGATGGCAGTGAGTATTCCGGAGATCTGCTTAACGGCGAACATCACGGAAAGGGTAAGATGACTTTTGCCAATCTGGACATCTATGAGGGTGATTGGCAGAATGGCAAAATGCATGGTCGAGGCAAATATAATAGGTTCAATGCCGATAAAGACAAATACGTCGAGCGTTATGAAGGCGATTTCACCAACAGTGTAATCCAAGGACATGGGCGCATGTACTACGAAAATCAGACAGTGTATGAAGGCCAGTGGCAAAACGGCATGCGTACAGGAATAGGGACTTTGTGGACTTCGTCAGATGGATATTTCCATGGACTATGGAAATTCGATGAGTTAGTGCGAGGAATCCATCGCTTTGATAATGGAGACTGGTACGAGGGAACGTTCAAAGGAGGCAAGTCGCACGGCTATGGACGCTATTATTACTCTTCAGGATCATTATTTGATGGTGAGTTTGAAAATGGCAAACCGACAAAAGGCGTTTTCGTGTCACCTGATGGAACACTAAAAATCATTCAATAGCTATGAGCAGGTTTGAGTGTATAGAGTCGTTTCATCTTCCATTAAACGACATAGAGGGTGTCCCATCAGAATATCTTAAAGATTCTGTATGGGATAGTCCCGAATTCGCCTGTAAAGAACTGTCAGAAAACGAGAGATTAGACCTGCTTAATAATATAGAACGAGTACAAGCAGGTCTGCAACGTCGCGAACCTCTGACAGTCGAGTTGGAAGATTTACCCAAAGAGGCCTTAGGATATCAGGATGAATACAATAAAAAAATAGTATTGAACCGCAGCTGCGTTATGACGGACCACCCATATTATCATCGCCAAACAATCGATACTGTTGTTCATGAGGGTCGCCACGCCTATCAACATTACAATGTGGAAGTGCGTACGGTTCATGAATCAGATGCAGAGGTAGCTTCTTGGCGTGAGAATTTTTTTAATCCAGAATATGGATATTACCAGTCTCGTGGGCAAAAAATCTACATTCCGTTAGGCAACGGAGGATTTCAAGAGATGGCGGATTTCAGACTTTATAGATATCAGCCGGTGGAAATTGACGCACGAAATTTTGCAACTGACGTAATCTCAAAATTAGACAAAAAAGGACTTTTTGTTTCATCAAACAAATAAATCATGGACGAAAAATTTACTGGAAAGGGGCGGTTTATCTACCCAAACGGAGCAGAATATGAGGGCGAATTTGTCAATGACTTGCCCGAAGGTCGTGGTTGCCTTGTATTGCCCAATCTTGACACTTATGAGGGGGAATTCAAAGCCGGTGAGATGTCTGGATTTGGGGTATATCGCTTTTATAACCCCAATTTAGACAGGCTGAAAGGTTCATATGAAGGAGAATTTGCACACTCAAAATTCAGTGGTTTTGGAAAAATGACGTACCCAAACACATCTGTCTACTATGGACAGTGGGTAAATGGGCTTAAAGACGGTTTTGGACAATACATAGGTATCTCAGGAGAAACTATAATAGGAAAGTGGGAGAATGACGTACTAAAGGAGGGTATCTGTATCTTTCCTGACGAGTCAAAGTATTTTGGGCATTTCAAAGATTCCAAACATAACGGATTTGGCTCATTGATATTAAATGACGGAACAATCCAACAAGGCATCTGGAAAGATGGCGTTCTCGTGAATGGACTGTCTCACTCTCGTGATAAAATCAGCACAGTGGTTAATAATCAGGTTTTTATACATGAGGATGAAAACTGAGAATCTTACAAAGGCTATAATACTTATAACTACCTACGACTGTAACCTCAAGTGTAGGTATTGCTATGAGCCTAAGAAAGCACGTCATCGTATGTCGGTCGAAAAGGCTAAAGAGATACTTCGTAAAGAAATAGAAAACCTTGATGACACATATAGCAATGTCATCATTCAATTCATGGGCGGTGAACCGATGCTATATTTTGACCTAATTAAAGAAGTATCAGAATGGATTTGGAATCAAGACTTTAAAGTTGAAATACGAAACATTCATGCACCAACAAACGGGACAATATTGACATCTGAAATGAGAGAATGGTTGACGGCTAATAAAGACCGTTTCAGCCTGGCATTGAGTTTTGATGGCAACAGATTGATGCAGAATACAAATCGGAGCGAATCCTCAAAAGATATTGATTTGGCTTTTTATGCAAATACATTTCCAAATGTGGCTGTGAAAATGACATTATCTCCAAATACGATAGGACGCTTCTATGAAGGGTTCAAATTTCTTCACGACCAAGGATTTAACGAAGTCGGCCCAAGTTTGGCGATTGGCGACAATATCGGATGGGAAAAGAAGCATCTTTCTATACTTGCGAAGCAGCTCAATCTTATAATTGATTACCTTTTGGCTAATCCCGACATTCGTAAAGTGGGAAACTTAGATATCCCTGTCTGGGATATTCTTGATGTAGACGCAATGGATAGATCGTGCAGAGTTGGCAAAGATATTATTTGCTATGACTATGACGGTACTGCGTACCCATGCCATATTTTTTCACCTATAACAATGGAAACAGGAAAGGCTATTCAATCAAGAACCATAGATTTCGATGAAATCCGAAAAAGACCAACATCATGTGCAAAGTGTGTATTACATAAAACATGCACACGATGTTATGGAATCAATTATCGGGATAGAGGAGACTGTGCGATGCCCTCTCCTTTTGATTGTGCACAGTTTAAATTGTTTTTCTTTGCAAATTGCAAATATCAACTCTTATTGGCACAGAAAACTAAAAACATAAAGATGGTGCAAATCATGGAAAATGTAATGAAAGTATTATATAAATAGCTTAAAACCAATATATTTATGTCAGATTTAGAAATATTATCAAATCTCGAACACCTTGATGAGCTGTCAAAAAATGCCATTGAGAAAATGGACTCGTTGGAGGCCATAACTATGCCTTCAGATGTCCAATCAATAGAGAAACCCGCGCTTGAAGTTGTCAAAGGTAATAAACACATATCCTTTAGTGGTGGCAACTGTATGTGTTCATGTGACCTAACATGTACAAGAGCGTAGATTAATAACTCATAATTAAATAAATCAAACGATGAAAAAGACTTTATTAAGCTTGTTGGTTACATTGTGTTGCGTATTAGGATGTAGTGCCCAATTTTCTGCCGGATTTGGTGCTGGCGACCCTGATGCTTGGATAGATAAAGAGATTTACTTCGTAGTCCAAAATCAGACGTATTACCAATATGCCAATGTAATGGTATTTGTTGGTGATAGAGGATATTCGTGTCCAGGCATGTGGATGCCTGGAGGGTATCTTTATGTTGGACCGGAAATAGGAGCAAAAATATCATCAGGTGAAAAGGTCAAGCTTTTTATTGGCAACCAACTGTGTGGAAGTTGGACGGCACCGAAGTCCTCATTCTCATTACCCAGTGCTAAGGGCAAAGGACTTAAGTATAGAGATCTAAAAAAGGTGTGGAAGTATTTAAAACGAATAAGATGATACAACTTTTATAGAGTTACAAAAACTATCGTGTGAAATAAATAGGACCATATTGCTTGGGAATAACACTATGTAAGTGTGAGTCCATGGCTTCGGCGGCTTTCATGTGATAGATTTAGTTAAAATGACGCTCTCTATTATATGTTGAAGCGATGGCTCTTGGCTGAATCAGGAGCTGAAATGAAAACAAAAAAATGTGAAACGTGTAAATCAATCGTGATGTTATGAGATTTGAAATGGATTTTGCGGAGGTCGAGGCTCTTATCAGGGCCAAGACGGGTGTCGAGCTTAAGATGCGGTGCGAGTCGGACGACACTGTCCGTTTCCAGCCCCGCAACATGGGGCTGTGGAAAAACCGTGTGAAGGTGCGTGTAACCATAGACCGCGATTATGATGTGCCGGGCCGGGTCAAGCTGAAGGTTTCGGCTGGCATATTCTCGCCGCTTGTGCTGCCCCAGATCAGGAAAATGACAGACTTGGCTCCATCGGGGTCTGTCGCGATGAATGAGGACGGCGATTTCATAGTGCTGCTTGAGAAAATCCCACAGCTCGCTCCTGTTTTGTCGATGTGCGACATTACGGATATACGCTTCAACAGCTACATGCCGTCGGTAATCGTTGATGCCACATTTGCCGGGCAGGCGGGTGTCACGGAGGCGGACTTTCCCCCTCCCCCTGTCGAGGATTATTCTTTCAACTCCAATGTCAGTCTGAAAGAGCAGGAGCAAGGACGGATAATCGGCGACATAGCCCGCTCTATTTTTGAGAGCGACCGCATCAAGGAGGAAGTCCATGCGTTGAAAGAAAGAGCATCGGATTACCTTGACGAACACAAAGAAGACCTCCATGAGGCGGTCATGTCCTACTTGTCAAAGAAGTTGGACGGCTTTGGAAAGCCTGAAAAGCAGGCGGAGTCCACGGACGGTAAGAGCGGTCAGGAGTGATCGTGCTGACCGGCAAATCATGGCGGTGGGAGGGATTCCACCGCTTTTTTGTTGAACCTGCCTGAACCTTCGCCCTGTTGGACCTGCCTCGTTTTTTTGTTTTTTGTCGGGGTTTGATAGGATTTTGTCGTGACAATACTCTATATTTGTATAAGAGGGCGGAAACGGTGTCTGTCCTACCACAGTCGCTCCGATGATGTCAGTCTCGGCAAGGCGCTGCCACCGATGCCGTTACACACCTTTCCGATAGTCAAACCGCTAAACACTAAAACGTCATGGGTCTGCGTAAAGCTAAAACCATTTCAATCTACGAGCCTGTCACGATTTTGGGACATACGTTCCAGAATCTACAGGAAATCGATGATGCCGTAAAGGTTCTATCTTCAAAGGGTGACGTCAGACTACAGGGTCGCCGATTGGCGTATAAGCCCTATTTCTCCCTAATAGCACCCCGGACTTGGATTCAAGGTGTCCATGTACTAAAAATTTACAAGCCATATCCTTGCTTCGATGAGTCCGACTTCGCCTATGAGTCCCGGGTTTACCATAGTTATTTCTTTTGCGATCGGATGTTCACGAAAGAGGACGTTTTCAGACTCTCAAAATTAAAATACCAGGGCGGTTGTCACCTTGTCGCTGACGATGTCCCCTGGGGTTATAGTTACGTATATCATAACGGTTCGGACGACACTATGGAAGTGGTAATATGAGTATAAATAACATTATAATAACCAACTAAAACTTAACAGATTATGGCGATATTCAATCTCGACTACAATGCGCTCTGGGAGAGCATATGCAACTGGAGCCGCAAGGCAGGACGTGCTGCGACCCGCCCTGTGCTGCTGATGTGGTATGTGATGCGCAGCAAGGACACTCCGCGAAAGGACAAGTGGGCTATCTTCGCTTCGCTCGCCTACCTTATCCTCCCGATCGACATAATTGATGCAAAGCGGTTGCCGATAATCGGCTGGCTCGACGAGGTGACATCGCTCGCCGTACTCGTCCAGAAGATGTCGAAGCACATCACTCCCGAAATGGAGAAACAAGCCGACGACCAGCTTGACAAGTGGTTTGCTGCCGGTACCGAATATGCCGAGTATGAGATGATAGAAGGATAAGGCTAACACGACGACGGTTATGGAATCAACGACGAAAGTACGCAAGGAGCTGATTGACAATTATGGGCGGATAGTCGGCGGACTCTGCACTCCTGAAGAATTTGCAGATATAGTCATAGAGGACATTGTTGCCAATGAGATGCAGAGCGTCAACCTTGATTACCACGACGTGACCAGCTCGTTACGCAACGCTTCGGCAGCTGATGCTGTGCGTGTCAGCGGCAGTAAGGCCGAGATACGGCAACTGCTTGAAAAAGCTATGGAAATGCTATGCGCTGCGCATCCTCACATGGAGATAGGAACGATGTTAGTAAATCTCCAAGCTCCGACAGGAGACCTTATGACGGATGATGTCAGCGTGTTCGGAGAGTTCTTCGGCCAGTTTGGAGACATCAACATCAACTGGGGCATGACGAATCGCGGAAATCCGGGCGATGCAATCCAGATAACTGCGGTTGTAGGATTCAAGCAACCATGCTTGTAATTCATCCAAAGGACAGGACTACCGCCATGCTCACGGCTCTCTATGACGGGATGCCTGACGCACGGCTGCTCGACTGCACACTGTCGGGGAAAGCTATCGCGCACGTATTGAGCCACACACCGCAGTCCGAACGCATCATGCTGCTCGGACACGGCTGCGACAGGGGGCTGTTTTGGCGAGAGGACGACACGAAAGATGGTTTTGACCGTATAGTGGTGGGTCATAGCCATGCTTACCACCTGCGGCGGCACGGCGGAAATATCGTGGCGGTATTTTGCAACGCCGACCTCTATGCCAAGACCGAGGGTCTGCACGGACTGTACACCGGCATGATTATCAGCGAGATGAGCGAAGCTGCACTCTACGGCATCAAGACCACACAGGATGAGCTTGACCGCGAAAACGACCTGTTTGCCAGCCGGTTGCGCAGCCTGCTCGACAAGGAGGTCCCACTACACCATATTCCGCTGCGGATGAAAGAAATGGACGACGCACGCACTCCTCTCACGACATTTAATTACAATAACATCCACTATCTATGAGCAACACACTATGCAGGTAGTCGTCACATACCGCAAGACCTCTCGTCTGTCCATGCGCATAGGCAAGAACGGCGAGGTCAGAGTGTCCGCGCCTACCGGTACACCAGAGCAAGTGGTGCGCCGGTTTGTCGAGGAGCATCGCGACTGGATAAACAAGGCTTTGGTCAAAACCGCCGAACGGCACGAGAAACGGCGGGAATTTTTTGACCAGTTGCCTCTGACCACTCGCCAAGAGTGCCGCGAAGCCGCAGAACGTATGAATAGCATTATCCCTCCGTTGGTAGAGAAATACTCACGTCTGATGGGAGTGAAACCGGTGGGCATCACTTATAAAGCGACTATCTCGAAGTGGGGATGTTGTAACCCTAAAAGCAAGCGTATCATGTTTAGCGCTTATCTGCTTTTGCTGCCTGAATGGTGCATAGAGCATGTGGTGGTGCATGAACTGGCACATCTCATCGTGCCAAACCACAGCGATAAGTTCTATGCCGTGATGGATACGTATTTCCCAAGATGGCGCGAGGCTCGTGCAGAGACCAAGAAAATAAGCCGTATGGAGGCTGAAGAATAATTTTGCCACTGCACCAGCCGTTGGCTGACTCCCGCTATTTCTATTCGCCGAATATTCTTCGTATATTTGCACCTGCATTAATAGATGCGAGATTGACGAATTAACTAAAATAGATATATCTACAATATGAACCGTCAGGATTTAGTCGAGAATATCAGACGTAAAGGCTCGTTTCTGTGCGTGGGCCTTGACAGTGACATCAAGAAATTGCCGGCACACCTTCTTGAGTGCGAAAACCCGGTGCTTGAGTTTAACAAGGCCATCATAGATGCCACAGCCCCCTACTGCGTGGCATACAAGCCCAATCTGGCATTTTACGAAGCATCGGGAGTGGACGGATGGCAGACGCTTGAAGAGACCGTCAGATACATCCGCGAAAATCATCCCGACCAGTTTATCATAGCCGATGCGAAGCGTGGCGACATAGGCAACACGTCCGACCTGTATGCCCGGAGCTTCTTCGATCACCTTGATGTGGATGCGCTCACCGTGGCTCCGTATATGGGTCAGGACAGCGTGACCCCGTTTCTCGGACGCGAAGGCAAGTGGGTCATCCTGCTTGCTCTGACAAGCAATGCCGGCTCTGCCGACTTCCAGATGCTGCGTCTTGACAATGGCCGCCGCCTGTTTGAGCAGGTGATCGAAACATCGAAGCAATGGGCCGGCGATGACGCGATGATGTATGTTGTCGGGGCGACACAAGGCCGCCTCTTTGAGGACATACGCTGCGTGGCTCCGACGAGCTTCCTGCTTGTCCCCGGTGTGGGCGCTCAGGGCGGAAGCCTTGAAGAAGTGGCGAAATACGGTATGACAAATGACTGCGGGCTGCTTGTCAACTCGTCGCGAGGCATCATATTCGCATCGAAAGGCGAAGACTTCGCACATGCCGCCAAAGCCGAAGCATCGCGGCTCGCACAGCAGATGAAGCAGCTCCTCAGCGAGTATTCCGACCTTAAGAATTGACGAAATCCCCAATAAATTTAAACTAATTTAATAGGATTAAGCCAAGCTATTAGGCGATAACTCGTTAAATTTGCGGATAAACAGAAATATTACAATTTTCACACTTTCATAATATTAACTGCAATGAAAATCGACAATTATGATTTTGCCGGCAAGAAGGCAATCGTGCGCGTTGACTTCAATGTGCCCTTAGATGAAAACGGTAAAATAACCGACGACACGCGTATCCGTGGTGCCCTCCCTACACTCAAAGCCATCCTCGAGCGTGGTGGAAGCCTTATCATCATGTCGCACATGGGCAAGCCCAAAGGCAAAGTCAACCCCAAATACTCACTCTCGCAGATTAAGGACGATGTGGCCAAGGCTCTCGGCTGCGATGTGAAGTTCGCTCCCGACTGCGCAAATGCAGAGGAAGCCGCAGCAAGCCTCAAGCCCGGCGAAGTGCTCCTGCTCGAAAACCTCCGCTTCTATCCCGAAGAGGAAGGCAAGCCCGTAGGCATCGACAAGGAAGATCCCGCATACGATGCAGCCAAGAAGGAGATGAAGGAGCGTCAGAAAGAATTTGCCAAGAAACTCGCCTCATATGCCAATGTTTATGTAAACGACGCATTCGGCACTGCACACCGCAAGCATGCTTCTACCGCAGTAATCGCCGACAGCTTCTCATCTGACGACAAGATGCTCGGCTACCTGATGGAAAAAGAGGTGCAGGCTGTCGATAACATCCTCAGCGACATCAAGCGTCCTTTCACAGCCATCATGGGTGGTTCCAAAGTGTCGACCAAAATCGGTATCATCGAAAACCTCATGGACAAGGTGGACAACCTCATCCTCTGCGGCGGCATGACATATACATTTGCCAAGGCTCAGGGCGGCAAAATCGGCGACTCAATCTGCGAGGATGACAAATTGGAACTCGCTCTTGACATCATCAAGAAAGCCAATGAAAAGGGTGTGAACCTCGTGCTTGGCACCGACTGTGTAGCAGCCGACAGCTTCAGCAACGATGCCAAGACCCAGATTTGCTCCGCCAACGACATACCCGACGGATGGGAAGGTCTTGATGCCGGTCCGAAGACATGCGAAGCATTCCGCGAAGTAATCCTCCCCGCCAAGACTATCCTCTGGAACGGCCCTGCAGGTGTATTCGAGTTTGACAACTTTACCACCGGCTCACGCGCTATTGCCGACGCTATCGTTGAGGCTACCAACAACGGAGCTTTCTCACTCGTAGGCGGTGGCGACTCTGTAGCATGTGTCAACAAATTCGGTCTTGCCGACCAGGTAAGCTACGTTAGCACTGGCGGCGGAGCCCTTCTCGAAGCTATCGAGGGCAAAGTACTCCCCGGAGTTGCTGCTGTGAAGTAATCACGCCCCATCATTCGTTTATCGTATCAATAGCCATGCGTCCTATCGGGTGCATGGCTATTGCTTTTGGTAGATTGAGTGATTTTTCGCTATCTTTGTGATGAAGCGGCTTACAGAATAATATACCGCCAGATTATCTACCATGCGTTTTTCCGACATACCCGGACATATTGAGGTCAAGCGTTGGTTACGCCAACTCGTTGACAATGACAAGATACCCCATGCCCTGCTGTTGGAGGGGCCAGAGGGTATAGGCAAGCTCGCCATGGCGCGGGCCTTGATCCAATACATCTATTGCGAGCATCCGACGGACGATGGCGACAGCTGCGGGCAGTGTCAGTCGTGCACCCTTCTCAGCAGCCTCAACCACCTCGACTCGATGTATTCGTTCCCGGTGGTCAAGGAGGATGACAATCCCATAAGCGACAAATATCTGCAACAATGGAAGCGTTTCCTCTCGGAAGAACCGCTATATGCCGGTATCGACAGATGGACGGCTATGTTTTCCAAGACCAACGCCCGTCCGGTGATATATGTGACCGAGGCTAACGACTTAATCCACAAGCTCAGTTTCCAAGCCCGCCAGTCGCGGTATAAATCGGTGATAGTGTGGTTGCCCGAACGTCTCAATGAGGAGGCCGCCAACAAGTTGCTGAAACTAATCGAAGAGCCATACCCCGACACATTGTTGGTTTTCGTATCCAACGAGCCGCAGCTGATATTGCCTACCATCTATTCCCGGCTGCAGCGCATACCGATGCGTCGGCAACCAGACGACATCATAGCGTCATGGCTGCAAGGCAATCGCGGGCTGAGCGAGGCCGACTCCCGCGCCATAGCCCACCTTGCCGACGGAAGTTTTTTGGAAGCAGACCTCCAGTTGTCCGTCTCTTCCGACACCAAGCGGTATTTCGAGCTGTTCAAATCGCTGATGCGTCTTGCTTATGCACGCAAGGTGGCAGGCTTCAAGGACTGGGCGGCAGAGCTGGCGGATATGGGACGCGAAAGCGAAATCAAATTCTACACCTACGCAGCCCGGCTCATACGTGAAAATTTCGTATACAACTTCCGCACACCGCAGCTCAATTACCTCAACCCGGAAGAAGAAGCGTTCAGCAAAAATTTCGCACGATTTATCACCGTCAATAATGTGGAAGGTATCATAGGCGTAATTGATAACGCAATAAGCGAAATCGGCGGCAATGGAAATGGGAAAACAATCAATTTCGATGTGGCCATGCGCATTATGATACTTCTGCGCAAGGCCGGTTGACCACACTTATTCCACCACTCATCAGCATCCACGAAACACATATGCCCGACGCACCCAAAGGTTTCCTCCAGGCTGTCGCAGAGACATATTACGCCAACGAGGCCGACAATATCGACAGATACTGCTTCGTGTTTCCCAACAAGCGTAGTGCCACACACTTCATGCAGAAGCTGCAAGACGTAGCTACTCCGCCGATGATATTGCCCGGCTGCACCACTATATCCGAGCTTGTCGCCGACCAGTCGGAATATGTGGAGGCTTCACGCCTCGAACGCATGTTTATCCTCTACAACGAGTACAACAAGCTCATGGAGGAGCCGGTGGACTTCGACCGCTTTGCCTACTGGGGCGACATGCTGCTCAATGATTTTGACGATGTGGACCGCTATTTGGTCGATGCCGACGCTCTGTTTGTCAATCTCAAGCGTTTCCGCGAAATCAGGAGCAACTATCTGACATCCGAGCAGATCGATGTCATCAGCCGGTATTGGAACGGCACAGAGGATCTTGCCAAAGATATTGAGAATTTCTGGCAGCACACAGGTCCATCGTCGGGAGAAGATGCCGACGATGACGTACAAGCATCAGCCGCATCGCATTTTGTCAAACTGTGGATGGTGCTTGACCGCCTATACCATGCCTATCACGAGGCGTTGCACAGACGTGGGCTCACAGCTCCCGGACGTTTGTACCGTGATGCAGTGACATCCTTGAGTGAAAGGGACGAATGGGACTGGGAGCGGTATGTATTTGTAGGATTCAACGTCCTATCGGCATCGGAAATAAAGATATTCCAGACCTTGCAGGCACGAGGGCGGGCGGATTTTTACTGGGACCTGCCAGCCAAAGAGTTTCAAGGGCTGATACGTCACAGCGACGGGCATACGACACACAGCAACAAGGCTCTCCACTTCATCAGCCGCAACATCAAGTCGTTTCCGTCACTTTACGACATTAACGGCCAGATATATGGCGGACGAAGTCTGCCCGAGATAGACATTATCAATGTACCCTCACGGATCGGGCAGTCCAAAGTAGCAGGTAATATCGTGGCACGGCTGGCACAGTCGAAGAAGCTTGACCCGGCCAATGCCATAAACACGGCTATAGTCATGCCCGACGAATCACTGTTCGTGTCTGTGGTCAACTCCATGCCTACCGAATTAGGGGCAATCAACGTCACCATGGGTTATCCGCTGCGCAGGACACCTGTGGCTACATTCCTGAAAACGATAACATCCCTGCACCTGAGAGCCCGCAAAAGCGGAGGAGAATGGTACTACTTCTATGAAGACATCTACGATGTCATAACCCACTCGCTCATCGGGCTTCTCGACTCCGAAGCCGCTCATAAACTTGTCAAGGATATAGAACGGCAGCACAGATTTATGATTCCTGTATCATTAATCGAGAGCAATTATCCCACCATCGCCCCACTCTTCTCCCCTGTCGATAATCCCAATGACCTTAACGAAGTCGGGGCATATCTTACCAGGCTAATAGGGATGCTGCGTGAAGGGCTGTGCCGGCTGCCGTCGTCACACGAGCGGGCCATACAGTTACAATTCTTGCAGGCATATCTAATGTCGCTGCACCAGCTTACCGACACCGCTTCACGGCACGATATATCGATGGGTGAAGGGACGGCTTTCCGTCTTATCGAACGTTCGCTCGCCTCGGAGACCGTCAATATGAAAGGCGAGCCGCTGCGCGGGCTGCAACTCATGGGGGTGCTTGAGACCCGTGCGCTCGATTTTGACAACGTGGTAATGATGTCGATGAACGAGCGTGTATTTCCGAAGAAAAGCTACTCTAAATCATTCATCCCCGATGCTTTGCGCCGTGCTTACCGCATGTCGACCATCGAGCACCAGGAGTCCATATTTTCATACTACTTTTACCGACTTATCTCAAGGGCTACTCGGGTGTCGCTTCTGTATGACGGACGCAACGTTGGTATGAACCGCAGCGAGATGTCGCGCTACTTGGTGCAGCTGCTTTACAACGACACCGGCATATCGACGCGCCACGTAGGAGCCGCCTTCCAAGCCCGCGTATATGAGCCGATACCGCTGACTGTGCGAAAGGATCAGAGGATAATGAACCGCCTGTCGGAATATCTGGCACCTGACAGCGGTCGGGCGCTCTCGGCATCATCAATCAACACATATATCGACTGTCCTTTGCAGTTCTACCTCCGTTTCGTAGAGCGGTATGATGCTTACGAACCTGCCACGGATTACATGGATGCCTCCACTTACGGCCAGATAGTCCATCAGGTGTTCGAGAACCTGTATCTATCCCTGTCAGCCACAAGAAGATACCCTGTGACAGTCAATGAAGCCGACATCCTGCGGCTGAGCGACCCTGCGAATCAAACAATATTCGACCTCGTACATAAAGCCATAGATGACCGTTACCTAAATGTTGCCGACAGCGGTTCGTCGACACTCGTAGGAGAAACCAAGGCCATCTGCACACTTGTGACGGAGATAGTGCGCGAGACTCTGCGGCATGAATTGGACTTCGCGCCCTTTACAGTCACCGATGCCGAGCTGAAAATCCAAGGAAACTACGAACTTGCTCCGGGGCTGCGTGTCAACATCCGTCAGGTAATAGACCGCGTGGACCGCGTAAACGGTGTGATGCGTGTGGTAGATTACAAGACCGGCAGCGATGCGACGCGCATCAGGGACTGGGATGCGCCGTTTGATGCCGAAAACGACAACCGACCCAAGGCGATGGTGCAGCTGATGTTTTATTGCAAAATTTTGGCAAAAACGCTTGAAACTGACGAACCCATCACCCCTGTCATATACAATCTCCGCAAGATATATGTAAACGGAATCTCCAACATATCATGCGGCAAGCGTGACATAACCGACTATCACACCGAGCTTGACGAGTTTGACCCACGGTTTGCGTCGGTCATTTCCGACATATTCAATCCCGATGTGCCATTCACACAGTCGCCCGATGTGGGAGGCCACGCCTGCACATTCTGCCAATTCAAGCCTCTGTGCGGTGTACAGGATGAAGGCAACGAAAAGTAAGCACTTTTAAACCTCGCTATGGGTCCGGGCCTTTACATACACATCCCTTTCTGCCACAGCAAGTGCAGCTACTGTGATTTTTACTCCATGCCGTTGAAACATGGGATGGAGGATGATTATATAGATGCGTTGCTGAAAGAATGGGAGTTGCGACACTCTGAGCTGCGGAATCCGCCCGTCACCGTATATATTGGAGGCGGAACCCCCTCGATACTGTCCGATGCCAATCTGTCAAAGCTGCTGCACGGCATCGGTATGAATGAGATGGCCGACTTGTCGGAAGCGACCATCGAGGTCAACCCCGAGGATGTCACGCCAGCCCGCGCCTCCATGTGGCGCGGGCTGGGTATCAACCGCGTATCAATGGGCATACAGGCTCTTGACGACCGGCTTCTGGCAGCCATCGGCCGCCGACATGACAGCCACACGGCCATCAAGGCTTACGATACTCTCCGCGAAGCCGGTTTCGGAAATATAAGTCTTGACCTCATGTACGGACTGCCATCGCAGACATTGGAGCAGTGGCACAGGACGCTGGATGTCATGCTCCACAGGCTGCATCCCGAACATCTGTCGGCTTACATGCTGAGCTACGAACACGGCACACGCATGACCGCCATGCGCGACGCAGGGAAGATCAAGCCTGTGGACGATGACACTGTGTTAAGTATGTATGCCATGCTGTGCGACATGAGCCGTGATGCCGGATACAGCCATTACGAGATTTCCAATTTTGCATTGCCGGGCTGTGAAAGCCGCCACAACTCGTCATATTGGGACATGTCGCCATACGTAGGGTTAGGGCCCGGAGCGCACAGCTTCGATGGCATCTCTATCAGACGGTCTAATCCGTGGAACATCAAAACCTACATAGCGGCTCTGTCAAAAGGCATCACCGACTATGAGGAAGAACAAGAGGATGCCGCTACGCTCCACAACGACCTTGTCATGGTGAGCCTGCGCACTGACCGAGGCTTAGCATTGGAGTGCTGGCCCGAATATGCCGAAAGGTGGATGAGAATATCGCAGCCTCACATCGACAGCGGCGACATGGCGCTGACCGGCGGCAGGCTCGCCATAGCCGAGCGGTCATGGCCCATGTCTGACGCGTTTATCTCGGATTTGCTGATTGTGATGTGAGCCGCATGAAGCAATCGCCTTTTAACGTTTTTTATACTCACAGGAAAGTCCACTGACGAACTATTGCCACCACAGAGCGTTTTTAAGATATAACAGGCTTGAAAAGCCATAACACACCCCTATAAACAGTAACTATTTAAATAACTGACACTATGCTATACACACAACCACAGCTCCCTTATGGCCGCGAAGCCCTCGAACCGGTGATTTCAGCGACTACAGTCGACTTCCATTACGGCAAGCATGAGAAAACATATATCGAGAACCTCAACAAGCTTATTGAGAATACTATCTACGCCGACATGGATCTGGAAGAGATAATCCGCCGCAGCGACGGTGCTCTTTTCAACAATGCATCACAGGCTTGGAACCACATCTTTTACTTCTTCTCCTTCTCGCCTAACGGCGGTGGCGAGCCTCACGGCAAACTGCGTGAAGCCATAGACCGCGATTTCGGTTCGTTTGAAGATTTCAAGAAGAAGTTTGTCGAAGCCGGAGTCAAAGTGTTCGGTTCGGGCTGGGTATGGCTGTCGCGCGACGTGGAAGGGAAACTCCACATCACCCAGGCATCCAATGCATCCAATCCCATGACCGACGGACTCACTCCGATCCTGACATTCGACGTCTGGGAACACGCTTACTATCTCGACTACCAGAACCGCCGTGCCGATGCCCTCAATGCCCTTTGGGACATCATCGACTGGGAAGTGGTCGAAAGCAGATATTAAAGTCACTGCGCCAAGAGCGGTCGGTGCGCTGGACGGACAGCGCAACACCGCTCAATACGTTAGCGCAAACCGCACATGAATAGCACTACTTTTTAAGTATAATGTGATGAATGGAGAGAGAGGCAGCCGTGAGGCCACCTCTCTTTTATATATGTCATTATGGGACTCTATATTTATCGTCGGAGTGCATTAGAAACTAAATTTTTTGTACCTTTGGAAATAGAGTAACTATAAGTTTCTGGAAATGGTCATGTCAGAAAAGGATAAGATAAATCAGCGGAAAATATTGAATGAAGCCCTTAAAGAATCATTCAATAAAATGCTTGAACTGAAAAAAATTAGGCCAGCCAATAGTTACCACTGACGGCAATGGGAGGCCTTTAGTAATAACAGCCGAAGAAGCAACTAAAATGGTTTGTGATAACTAACCTCGTAGAAGTTCAATATGCCCAACGGACATACTTCTCCCCTTTCGTTTTCAGGCCCTTAAAGTCTATCATTATGTGGGTCTTATTTAAAGGACATTAAAAACTCAAAACATTTTTGTAAATTTGTTTTGAGACAACTTGTCGATGGATTTTTACAATGGCTTATACAGAAGCAGATATAAAAGAGAATGAACTTCTGGCAATGTCGCCAGAGATTTTGGATATATTGCTCAAAGATCACACTACACAGTGTAATATCTTTTGGGCAACTGATAGTTATTCGCATCTTGGCAAAGGCTTTGCCTATTCAGACCAAATCACAGCTGAGAAAATTACCAGTGGATATGGAAAAATAATTATACCGCGAGCGGCAAAATCATCAGACACTCAACGGCAGCGCAGCCGTGAGATGGCGGAAGTGTTCACCCCCTCATGGATTTGCAACAAGCAGAATAATTTAATTGACAACGCTTGGTTCGGTCGTGAGAATGTGTTTAACTCCGAAGTAGATGCCTCTGACGGAAGCCACATTTGGATTGTAAACGACAACCACATAACCTTTCCCGAAGGAAAAACTTGGCGTGACTATGTCGGAGACACAAGAATGGAGATAACCTGCGGAGAGGCTCCTTATCTTGTAAGCCGTTATGATACTGTCAGCGGAGAGTATATACCCATCGAAAAAAGAATAGGTTTACTAGACCGAAAACTCAGAGTTGTCAGCGAAAATACCGAAACCATAGAAGAATGGCTTGAAGGGACAAGGCTTGCTTTCAAGAACACTTACGGCTATGAATGGCAAGGTGACAATCTCGTATTGGCTCGTGAGGCTTTGCTCTATACCTTCATCGACTATTTTCGTAATAAGTTTGGGAAGATGCCTACACTCAAATCATTGTCATATATCGCATACGTCATCTCTTGGAATATATGGCAGATGGATGGATTAAAAGGTGTCATTCCCGGCACATGCCACAGCACGAAAATTACTAACGTCGGACTTTTTGGCGACATAGAAGAAAGTATAACCCCTTGCAAAGGTTGTAAGGATGGAGACCTCCGGCTGCATAATGGCACTTACGCCATGATTTGCGACTGGGGGCAGAACGGCAAACCAGAGAAAGCCAAGAAGAAACTCCGCTATATCGACCTAATCAGATAACAGACCATGGTTGAAACGTTCAAAATGCCGACATCGAGGCTCATCTACGTGTTCCGAATCAATGACCCTGAACACAAGGGGGCAGTGAAGATAGGGGAGGCTACCTATCAGGGAGAACTGTGGCCAAATCAACTCGCTCACGATTGCAAGGAGTTGAGACAGGCAGCCCATGGCCGCATCAAACAATATACCCAGACCGCTGGAATCAAGTATGAACTTGTATGGGCAACACCTTCCTTTTTCATTGAGGGCAACACCTACACCCACTTCAATGACAAGGCTATTCATCAAGTGCTTAAAAATTCCGGAATCAAGGCACGAAATTTCGACATAGCGGGAAAAGCGATTGAATGGTTTGAATGTGATCCGCCCACGGTTATAAAAGCGATTGAAGCTATCAAGGCTGGACGGAAGACTCTCAACCCCGAAGATATAGATCCTGCGCAACAGCCGATAGATTTCCGTCCAGAGCAGTTGGAGGCCATAGAAATGGCATACAAGCAGTTCAAGAAAGGGAGCAAGATGCTTTGGAACGCTAAGATGCGTTTTGGCAAAACACTCAGTGCACTTGAGGTTGTAAAGAGAATGCAGTTCAAGCGTACGCTTATTCTTACCCATCGACCTGTAGTTAATGAAAGCTGGTTTGACGATTTCAACAAAATATTCTTCGACAGTGGTGGGCGTTGGATATACGGCTCCAAAGCGGCCAAGATTGATTTCGATGAGGTTGAAGCCTTTGCTAAAAAAGCCGAACCTAACTCGTACGTCTATTTTGCTTCAATGCAAGATTTGCGAGGCTCTTCCAAGGCTGGCGGCAAATTCGACAAGAATAATGCCCTGTTTGAGACGGAATGGGATTTTATCATTGTTGATGAAGCCCATGAAGGAACTCAGACCGTCCTTGGCAAGAATGTGCTTGAAGAATTGAAAAAAAAGAAAACAAAAGTTTTACATCTTTCCGGCACTCCTTTCAACATACAAGATGAATTTGAGGAGGAGGAAACCTTTTCTTGGGATTATATTGACGAACAGAAAGCAAAGAAACAATGGGAGATTGACCATCCGGGCGATTACAACCCGTATGGCACACTTCCGGCAATGAACATCTACACCTATGACCTTGGGAAGTTGATGAATCAACATAAGGAAGTGGCATTCAATTTCCGCGAGTTCTTCCGAACGGATGAGGGCGGAAAGTTCGTGCATGAGGATTATGTATTGCGTTTTCTTGACCTTCTTACGAAGAATGACAGAGAATCTCTCTATCCATTCTCCAACGACCGTTTCCGCAACATTTTCCGACATACCTTATGGATGGTGCCGGGAGTGAGGGAGGCGGCAGCACTTGAAAAGCTTTTGATTGACCATGATGAGTTTGGCGCAAAAGGAGTTCAGATAGTCAATGTTGCCGGAGACATGGGTGTTACAGATGACGATGAGGAACGACGTTATAACAATGCCCTCCAAAAACTCAATGATGCCATTACCGACAATCCGTTTGCGACGCGCACCATAACCCTGTCCTGCGGACGTCTGACGACTGGAGTCAGTGTAAAGCCATGGACGGGGGTGCTGATGCTGGCAGGCACTTTCAACACTGCCGCATCAGCCTATATGCAGACAATCTTCCGAGTACAGACTCCGTTTGAATTCGGCGGATTGGTAAAGGACAACTGCTATGTATTCGATTTCGCCCCTGACCGGACATTAACTGTTTTAGCAGAGGTAGCTCGGGTAAACACGAAGCCCGGGAAAGCCGATTCAGAGCAGAAAGAACGACTTGGCGAGTTCCTGAACTATTGCTCTGTCATTGCTCTCGATGGTTCACACATGAATAAGATAGATGCCAAAGATCTCATGGAGCGAGTCAAGAAAGTCTACATAGAGCGTGTGGTAAGAAGTGGATTTGAAGACGGCGGCCTATATAATGATGAACTTCTAAAGCTCGATGCAGTGGATGTTGACGAGTTCAACCGCATCGGTAAGGCCATTGGCAGGACAAAGGCTCAGAAAGGCACAACGGAAATTGATGTAAATAAGCAGGGTCTCACTGATGAAGAGTATAAGAAAGCAGAAGAGGCAAAGAAAAAACCGAAAAGGAACGTACTCCTGAAGATGAAGCAGCCATAGCGGAGCAGAAGAAGCGTCAGGAAATGAGGCAGAACGCTATATCCGTGTTGCGTTCTATCTCTATTCGTATGCCATTGCTGATTTACGGTGCCGAGATTGACGATGAGAAAGAAGAAATTACTATTGACAACTTCGAGAACCTCATTGACACTGCTTCATGGGATGAGTTCATGCCGACCTGTGAGTACGACGAAATAGGCACTGACGGCAAGAAACGAAAGATTAAAAGACCGCTAAGCAAAGCGGAGTTCCGCCGTTTCAAGAAATATTACGACCCGGATATCTTCATTGCTGCCGCAAAGCGAATACGCCAAATGGTAAGAAATGCCGATGAGATGCCCGTAGAGCAGCGAATTTCCCGAATTGCTGATATATTCTCTACATTCCGTAATCCTGATAAGGAGACAGTGTTGACACCGTGGCGCGTGGTCAATATGCACATGAGTGACACATTGGGAGGTTACACATTCTTAAATGATGACTTTACGGAGACAATCGAGGAGCCGCGCTTTGTAGACCGGGGCAATGTAACCGCTGAAGTGTTCAACCCTCAAACACACTTATTGGAGATAAACTCAAAGACTGGATTATATCCATTGCTACTCACATATAACGCTTACCGTACACGGCTCCGCAACGAGTGGACTTCTCCGAAAACGATTGAGGAGCATCAGACTATATGGGATGCCGCTGTCCGTGATAATGTCTTCGTCATCTGTAAAACCAGGATGGCAAAGTCCATCACTCGGCGCACACTTCTCGGCTTCCGCCCCGGCAAAGCCAACATGTGGGCACCAGACGATCTTATCAATAAAATCAAGAATCAACCCAAACTTTTCATCGAGAAAGTTTACGACTTAGTAGGAAAAAACGTGAAAATAAACGCAATAGTCGGTAATCCTCCGTATCAAGAAGAGGGCGAGAACACACGCAAAGCACCTATTTATCATTTGTTTTATGATATAGCATTCAAACTATCATCAAAAGTCACTCTTATTACCCCTGCCCGTTATCTTTTCCGTGCAGGTCAAACGCCTAAAGATTGGATGGAACAAATTCTATCCAATCCACATTTCAAGGTGGTGCGATTTCATCAAAAATCAGCAGAGATTTTTGACAATGTTGACATTAAGGGAGGTGTTGCCATAGGTTACTATGATTCTGAACGAGAGTTCGGTCCAATTGGTTTTTTCTCTGAGTATAAAGACCTTAAAAACATATTAAATAAAGTCCTACAACATCCTTCTTTTACACGTGGGGGACTTGCAAATATTGTTTCTTCACAAGGCATATATCGATTTTCCGAACTTGCCATAAGCGAAGTGCCTGCAATTCTTAAAGTACAAGGCAAAGGCACTGCAGCAAAAATTGTTTCACAATCTGTTGAGAAATTGCCTACTGTTTTTTACTTAACGAAACCAAAGGATGGTAGAGACTATATCCAAATACTTGGACTTGTTAATAATCAGCGTGGTTATAGGTGGATAAGACGTGACTATATCCAACCTGTAGATAGTCTTGATTCCTATAAGGTATTGGTGCCGGAAGCAAATGGCACAGGCGCAATCGGTGAAGTTTTGAGCACGCCGGTAATCGGTCACACGGACACCTTCCTCAGCATCGGCAAGTTTGCCTCAGCTGAGGAGGCGTCCGCGTGTTTGAAATACGTCAAGACCAAATTTGCCCGGTGTATGTTGGGTACGTTAAAAGCTACCCAACACAATCCCAAAAGCACATGGGCAAATGTTCCTCTCCTAGATTTCACATCCGAGAGCGATATCGACTGGTCGCAGTCAGTAGCCGACATCGATCGCCAGCTATACGCCAAATACGGTTTATCCGAGGATGAAATTGCTTTCATAGAGTCAATGATAAAACCGATGTAAGTACTAAAAATATGGCAAAGTTCAAGAGAGTTAATTTCAATGCAGAAGTCACACTTGATAGTTTTGATGATATTCTTCAAGTAAATAACTTGTTCCTAAATAGATACTACTTTAGAGGTCAAGGTAATTGTAATTGGCCTTTGACTACTTCGATAGAGCGATTAGTAGAGTCTTATGCTATATATGATGAAAATAGGACTCCTCAATTAGCTGAAATTTATGAAGTTAAGATGCTATCTGAATTTCAATATAAATATCCTCTTTATAATAATGTCAACCTACCACCTAAAAATGATTTGATAGAATGGATGTCTATCATGCAACATTTTGGAGCAAAAACAAGATTGTTAGATTTTTCAAAATCATTTTTTGTGGCTCTGTATATGGCTCTTGAAAATTCATATGATGATGTAGCAATATGGGGCGTAAATATAGAATTCATAAATCGCAAACTTACACAACAATATTTTAATGAAACCCATAAGCGTGTTGCATCATATACAGACATCCAACGCTTTATAAAAGATAGAGCAAATTCATTAATCCGGGGTGAATTGAAATTGAAATATCCTGAAATTTTAATCATTCACCCCGAATTCGTAAATGAACGAATTGTAAGGCAGCAAGGATTGTTTTTGATGCCATCAAATATTCAAATTAGCTTCCATGACTGCATGAATAACTTAATTTGGTCCGAACCAGTGATTTCCGAAACTATGTCAAGAGATAGATTCATGGAATCACTAGTAGATACTACCAAATCATCATCCAATCCCTACATCATTTTATTCAAACTTATAATTCCTAATAGATTGAAACTGAAGTTAGTGAGCATGCTAAACCAAATTAATGTTACCGCAGAAACTTTATACCCAGGCTTGGAGGGATTATGCAAATCTTTGAATCATATTAGAGATAAATCATTGTCTTTCTGTTAAGGGATAACATCAATCACTTTATAAAATAAACAATATTATGGGATTTTGGAGTTTTTTGCGCGATATGTTTGTGCTGGACTGGCTGTTTGGTAGGCACAATAAAGAGTCTTTTGGAGGACGTAGCAAAGGTGAGAGCAATCGTCATACCGATTGTCCACACAATGATGATTACCATAGCGGAGGCCACAGTGGTTATGGCAGCAATGACTACGCACAACAGGATTTCGATGACGACTTGGATGCGGGCATGTTTGATGACGACTTCTAAACCGATAACAATGAGATACTTTTTCCGTTATATAAGTAACCATTCATCGACGGTATCTGTGGAGACTTCCGATGTCGTGCAAAAACATCTTGTGAAGGTATATACCGTATACCCTCAAGAGTAAACTAAGATGGATAAATTAGACGTACTTTATAAGGAGTGGAAGTCGCACTTCCCGATCAGTGAGCGGAAACGGTATTTGTTAAGCCGCCGTTTCACCGTGGACTAAAACCGCACCAATTTGTTACCGTTGACTCAGTGAATAGGCTTTGAGGGCACGAATCCGCATCTGGTCAGCTCTCGCTATTTCTGTTTGCCAGATAATCTTCGTATATTTGTGGGTTGAAATTTGAGAAGTTACATAAACACGACGATATATTTGTGAACGATAACAATATACTTGACTTGGAGGCCGTCGGGCGGTTGAAAGGGCTGGTGGAGAGAGCGCGTAAAATCGTGCTGACCTGCCATGTGAGTCCTGACGGCGATGCCATGGGGTCTACGCTCGGATTGGCTCGGGTGCTACAGCTCATGGGCAAGCATCCGATAGTGGTAACTCCCGACCGTCCGCCCAAATCGCTGACATTCCTCCCCGGCTACAGCGATGTAGTCCCTGCGAGTTTCAAACCCGGTGTGGCTTCGAATCTGCTGCGCTCTGCCGACCTTGTGGTATGCCTCGATTTCAACGCATCGAAGCGTGTGGACAAGATGGAGGACTATCTCCTGCAGTCGCCGGCCACGAAAGCGATGATCGACCACCACCTCGACCCGGAGGGATTCTGCGACCTGACGATTTCCATGCCGCGCATAAGCAGCACGTGTGCGCTGCTATATCTGATTATGGAGGCGGCCGGATGGCTCGATTACTTGGACCGGCAAGCGGCTTCGTGTATCTACACCGGCATGATGACCGACACGGGTAACTTTTCATACAATTCCAACGACCCTCGGCTCTATCATATCGTTGCCGACTTGGTCAGTCGCGGGGTGGACAAGGATGCCATCTACAACATGGCTTGCAACACTTTCAGCGAATCGTGCCTGCGGCTCAACGGATATGCCCTCGCCGAGAAGATGCAGATAATGCGCGACCACCAGGCGGCATTGATAGCATTGTCACTTGACGAGCTGCAACGGTTCGGCTACGTCAAAGGCGACACAGAGGGCTTGGTCAACAGGCCTTTGGCGATTCCCGGAGTCGCATACTCATGCTTCCTGCGCGAGGACGAGCCCGGATTTGTCAAGGTCTCGATGCGTTCGAAAGGCTCATTCCCGGTCAACCGTGTATGTGAGGACTACTTCAACGGCGGCGGCCACAAGAATGCTGCCGGCGGTGAACTCTACATGGGATTGGATGAAGCCATAGCCCTATTTATGAAAACTCTTACATCTAACGACAAATATCTCTGATGAAACTGACAAATATCGTGTACAGATGCGCCGCAGCGGCAGCTCTCGTAATCTCATCGTCCGCGTTGCTGTCACTTACCTCGTGTAGCAGCGGCGAAAGCTATTCCGACCTTCTCAATGACGAGAACCAGGATGTCAACCGGTTTCTGGCCGATCAGCTCGTGGTAGGCGAATGGCCCGGAGACGATTTTGAATACGGAGAGGACGCTCCATATTACCAGATCGACGATGACGGAGCTCTATATATGAAAGTGCTCGTGCCCGGTGACCCTGACGACATGGCGGAATATAACGACCAGATATATTTCCGATTTGACAGAGCCGCTCTCCGCGAGTACTCGTCATGGGATGCTCTCGTATGGTCAGGCAATGCCTCGTCACTCACCATGGGTCCCACATCATTCCGCTACAACAATTACACCCTAAGCTCCACGAGCCAGTATGGCGAGGGGTTGCAGGCTCCTCTCAAATATTTAGGCATGGGATGTCAGGTGTATTTAGTGGTGAAATCGACAGTGGGCATGACCATCAACAACGAAAACGCTTCGGTCATACCGTTCTTGTACCGCATCTCATATAACCGCAGTCCGCTGACCGACTAATCCAACCAGTAACAGCATCTAACCTCAGATTACTTCAATGTCACTCATAAAGTCAATATCCGGCATCAGAGGGACTATCGGCGGCCAGCCCGGCGAAGGCCTCTCCCCTATCGATATAGTGAAGTTTACCGCCGCTTACGCCACTTTCATCCGCAAAACCACAACCCGTGACACCAACACCATAGTGGTTGGTCGTGACGCACGGCTGTCGGGCCGGATGGTCAACGACCTCGTCATAGGCACACTGACAGGCATGGGCTTCGATGTGGTCAATATAGGACCGGCATCAACTCCCACTACCGAAATAGCAGTAGTGGAGGAACAGGCCTGCGGCGGCATCATCATCACCGCCAGCCACAATCCGATACAATGGAATGCCCTCAAGCTGCTCAATCAGGACGGCGAGTTTCTCAACGATATGCAGGGCAAAGAAGTGCTGCGCATCGCCGACGAGCAGTCATTCACGTTTGCCGATGTCATGGAGCTCGGCCATGAATACACCGTCAACAACTACAACCAGCGTCATATCCGCAAAGTGCTTGACCTGGAGCTTGTGGACCGCGAAGCTATCGCCAAGGCCGATTTCACCGTGGCCGTGGATGCAGTCAATTCGGTAGGCGGAGTGGTCATACCGCAACTGCTTCGGGCTCTCGGCGTGAGAAACATCGTAGAGCTTAACTGCGATCCGTCAGGACGATTCGCCCACACCCCCGAACCTATCCCTGCCAATCTTACGCAGATAGCCGGGCTTATGCGTCAAGGCGGCATAGATGTAGGCTTCGTGGTAGACCCAGATGTAGACCGTCTGGCCATCGTGATGGAAAACGGCGAGATGTTTGTCGAGGAATATACACTTGTCGCCGTGGCCGACTATGTGTTAAGCCACACCCCCGGCTCGACCGTCAGCAACCTCAGTTCGTCACGCGCCTTACGCGACATCACCAATGCCCACGGATGCACATATAATGCCGCAGCCGTAGGCGAGGTCAACGTGACCACCAAGATGAAAGAGACCGGAGCTGTAATCGGCGGAGAGGGCAACGGCGGGGTGATATATCCGGCAGCGCATTACGGACGCGATGCCCTCGTAGGTGTAGCCCTTTTCCTGACCTTGCTTGCAAAGAGCGGCAAAAAGGTAAGCGAGCTGAAAGCTACATACCCTGCTTATGAAATCGTCAAGGACAAGGTGACACTCACACCCGACATCGATGTCGATGCAGTGCTTGAGGCAATAAAGACCGAATATGCCGCCGAGCAGCTGACGGACATCGACGGAGTGAAAATAGACTTTGCCGACAGCTGGGTACACCTGCGCAAGAGCAATACGGAGCCTATAATCCGTGTCATAGCCGAAGCCTCGACCGCTGAAGCCGCACAGGCCCTCACCCAACGGCTCATAGCTGTCATCAACCGCATTTCGGCCAAGTAGCAATCATGGTATTATCATACATAAGAAAATCTGCGGTAGCCATAGCCATTGCGGTTATGGCACCGTCATTATATGCGCAGAGCGACAGCTTATGTGCTGATACTTTGAATCTTCCGCATCATGCACTTGTCAAAATCTCCGTCGGTACTCTTCGTGGCACTCCGGCTCAATCAGCCGAATTGGAGACACAAATGCTGATGGGCACGCCTGTGATAGTAGACACCATAGCCGGTGAATGGAACCGTGTACAGATACCCGATTACATCGGCAACGTGTGGGTCAACGAGAGCGCCATACAACGGCGTACAGCGGAGCAAATGGAGGCTTGGCGCAAGGCGGACAGGCAGATTGTCACCTGGGCGATGCCTGTCTACATGACCACGACACCAGATGCCCCCCGGCCTGGCAACATAGTGACCGACCTCGTATTTGGAGATGTATTAGAAACAGCACCTTGTAAAAAACATTGCGGCAAACATAACCGGCAAGGTTATATCAGGCTGAAAACTCCCGACGGACGCACAGGTTATGTCGAATCAAGATATGTCATGCCGCTTACTGACTGGCTTCACCGCGAGCCTGATGCCGACATCATTCTGTCATATGCCGAGATGATGAAAGGCACTCCGTATCTTTGGGGCGGCACTTCGTCAAAAATGGCTGATTGCAGCGGATTCACATCCATCTGCTACATGATGGGCGGCATCCGATTGCCGCGCAACAGCCGTCAGCAGGCCCAGATCGGCATCGATGTCGATTTCACCGACCTCTCAAACATCCAGCGTGGCGACCTGATTTTTTTCACCAACCCGGAGACTGGAAACATCAACCATGTAGGCATGGCGATGGGCGACAATAAGATAATACACGCATCGGGCGAGATAAAAGTCAACAGTCTCAACCCCATGGATGCCGACTATATCAACCGTCCTATCAAGTGTGTGCGTCGGGTGCTCGGGCATCTCGAAGGTGAGGCGCAGAGATATGCGGACCTGCCTGTATATTTCAACCTGCCACAGACCGCCCGATAAAGGTAGAGTTTTCGGTGTCCCAATCATCTGCTCCCCGCCATGCGCTTAGCCGCCATCAACACCACAGCATCCCCTTTCCACGCCCCTGCATCCCTTATGTTAGACGTGGTGAGGGGTTTTGTGGATGCTTCGGGCGATAATCGGGCTATGGTACTCTACGGACGTGGAACCCCTCAGTCCATCCCTGGAGTGGTATTCCATAAAACCGGCAACCAACTTTCGGTCATCAACCACTACCTGTGGTCACGCACACTTGACCGCCAGGGGCTGATGTCGCGGCGAGCTACGGCGCAGATGATTGAATATCTGAAAGAGTTCCGCCCCGACATCATACACCTCCATAACCTCCACGGTCACTACCTGCACTACCCTTCCCTTCTGACCGCACTCGAACGTCTTGCCGTGCCTGTAGTGATTACCTTGCACGACATGTGGCTGATGACCGGGAGATGCTGCTTCTCAGACAAGTGCGAGAAATGGCAGCAGTCATGCAGCCATTGCCCCAACAAAAGTTATTATCCTCCGACACTACTGTCACACGGCAAAATCAACCACTTGCTGAAAAGCGACTGCATCAACCGTCTGCCCAGTGTCACGCTGGTCGCGCCGTCGCAATGGGCGTTCCGACGCTCTCGCGAATCTCTGCTCAGGTTGTGTCCGGCTGTCATCATCCCAAATGGAGTCCGGCAGGACGTATTCAAACCTTTAGCGGACAAGCCAGCAAATAAAAGTGACGGCACGACCACCATACTTGCCATAGCCAACAAATGGGAAGCGAGGAAGCGTCCCGACATAATCCGTGGCATTGCGGGGCTGCTTACGGACGATGAGCATCTGCTGATAGTCGGCGACACCGACGGACTGCTATCAGGGTTGAAGAACACTACTTATATACCTCCTGTGGCAGATTATGGAACGCTTGTCGATATCTACCACCGCTCCGACTGTACGATAAGCGCATCAACCAATGAGACATACGGCATGACGATAGCCGAATCAATGTCGTGTGGGACACCCGTCATCGTACCGTCAGACAGCGCGATGGCCGAATACGTCAGTCCGTCAGACGGATACATCATAGGCCGACCGTCACCCGAAGCATTTATCGATGCAATCCGTAACGCTGCTTCCGATAGAAATCGGTTATCGCCAAAATCGCCTTACAGCCGCAGTGAAGCGGTCAAGAAGTATCTTGACCTATTTGCGACTCTTACAAATGATTAATGCGATGAAGTTAAGACAACTGACAGCTGGCGATATAGCATGGCTTGAGGCCAACATATATGCCGACATCAATGCTCTTTGGCTTAAGCATAAAGGCAACGAGGATATGGAGTTTTTGATAACCCAGCTGCAATGCCGTCAAAAAGCGCGAGGGAAACTTGACTGCGACATCGCCGACGAATATTTCATATATCCTAATCAGCTGGCTGTCGAGCAGTGCTCGGGAAGCAGCATGGCATCACTCCACGCTTCGATGGTCGGCAGCGATGACCGTGTACTCGACATGACGATGGGATTGGGCATAGACGCCATGACGATAGCCCGGAAGTGCCGTGAAATCGTGATGTTGGACCTCAAGCAGGATAATGTAGATGCAGCTGTACTCAATATCGAGCGTCTGGCACTTAGCAACGCACACGCTCTGTGCGGCGACAGCATACAGTATCTGAGAGCATGTCCTGACGGTGCATTTGATGTCATCTTTATCGACCCTGCCCGCCGCGATGCCAACGGACGACGGCTATACGCCCTCGCCGATTGCGAGCCGGATGTCACGTCGCTGCTGCCGATGGCTTCTTTAAAAGCCAAGAGGATGATAGTAAAAGCATCGCCTATGCTCGACATTGACAAGCTGATCAGCGAACTCGCCCCCTATCATGCCGATATAATCGTCACAGGGACTGCCACTGAATGTAAGGAGGTGATAGCCGATATACGTTTTGACAAGCCCTGTACAGGCGACTATTACATCAGCTGCATCATACCGTCAAAAGGGCGTATAGACTTCTTAGCGGACGAAGAGCGGAAAGCTGTGGCTACGTATCATAATCCCACAACCGGGATGTACCTGTTCGAACCCTCTCCGACCTTGCTTAAGGCTGGTTGCTTCAATCTGTTGTCGCAACGCTACGGGCTGCATAAAATCGCGCCAGCAACGCATCTATATTTATCTGAAAAAGTATTAGATGATTTGCATCTTGGCAGCTGGTGGAAAATCTCAGAAGTCCGGGCATTTGACAAACGTGCCATAAAAGAAATCCCGCGCCTCTACCCCTCAATCAGCATATCGACTCGCAATTTCACCATAGATGCCGACACACTGCGCCGAAAACTGAAAGTGTCAGAAAACCCCGGCCAGCTGAAACTATGGGGTACCACCGACCACCTCGGCAAAAAATGCATCATAATCGGCGAACGCATATAAACTTCACCGCCCACTATTTACATGCATTTAGATAATGATTAGTTGATATGATTTCGGCAAATCACGAGCAAGCGCAAGACGGCGGATGTCAAATGAAGACACGAACACTGGAATACTCTCAGGTTCACGATAATCTCATGGCAATAAAGCAGGTGTGTCAAGATTCGCCGCTTAAGTGGTTGAATCTATACACACCTGCATTTATTTATGGGACTTTTCCGCAGATTTCACCCATTAACTTGCGAACCACTGATGGAAGCGGTGGCTATGCAGAAAAAAGACAATATGAAAAATTCCTGCAAGCCGTGGGTTGATAACGGCATTGCAGGAATGTTTCGTAAATCGGTATGTGAGCCTGTTATTTCACGAGCTGGATGAGAAGCTCTTTTTCATCTTCGGGTGAAGTCTGGAAAGAGATCTTGCCTTCACGGGCGAGCCATCCGAGGGCTGCGTAAAGCTCTTTGTCCTTGAGTTTGGTGACTTTCTTGATCTGCTTTGTAGAGAGAGTGTCAGCCTCTGCTGCTGCATTCCATACGAGGCCGGCCATCTGGCCGATCGTGTCAATGTTAATTGCCATAATGTTATTGTGATTTAAACAGGGGTGAAATAATCTTGTCCTTTATAATGTCACATGTTTGTGACATATTTGCTTATGTTTCAGTGATTTTTAACGACTACAAAGTTAGTAAAACTTTTCAAATATCCGCCAGATTCGTATAACAAATTTTAAGATTAAAATTTTCGTATTCTGCATATATCTAATTTCCAATATCTTACAACGAGTACCTAATTAACAATTATTGATATTATAACGCCAGATTTTCACCGATCGTCTTTGCAAATAGAAAGAAAAACAGCCGAAAATGCATATGACAACATATGTATTTTGTAACTTTACCACCACCGAAACAACTCCCATGCAATTACAGATGAAAGGTCTCGTAACGAAAAATGCCGGCAATCGGTATGAAGTAGTCGCCGACAGCGGCGAGATATATCATTGCAATGTCAAAGGCAATTTCAGGCTGAAAGGCATCCGCACCACCAATCCTGTCGCTGTCGGCGACCGTGTGGACTTTGTGCCGTCGGACCGCGACGGACAGCCAGGCTACATAACCGCGATAGCTCCGCGAAGCAATTATATAATAAGGCGTGCAAGCAACCTGTCGAAAGAGGCCCACATTCTCGCTGCCAACATCGACCAGATGGCTCTGATTGTCACACTCGCTTATCCGACAACGTCGCTTACGTTTATAGACCGCATCCTTGCTACTGCCGAGGCATATGGAGTAAAAGCCATCCTCGTAATTAACAAGACCGACCTGCTCGACAGCACTGATGACCGCCAGCTGCTTGACGCTGTCAGCTATCTGTATGATTCCATAGGATATAAGGTCATATCCGTATCCGCAAAGACAGGTGACGGCATCGGTGCGCTCAAAGAAATGCTCGGCGGCATGACGACACTTCTGTCTGGTAATTCGGGAGTGGGTAAATCCACGATAATCAACGAGATACTTCCTGCGGCGAAACAGAAAACGGCCGAAATCTCCATAGTACACAATACGGGGATGCACACGACCACTTTCAGCGAGATGTTTGCGCTGCCTGCCGAAATGGGAGGAGGGTTCATCATCGACACGCCCGGGGTGAAAGGGTTCGGCACCATAGACTTCGACAAAACGGAAATTTCGCATTATTTCCCGGAAATATTCAGGGCTTCGGCCGACTGCCGATACGGCAACTGCACCCACACCCACGAGCCGGGATGCAACGTCCGCCACATGATTGAGGATAACCTGATAGCACAGTCGCGTTACAACTCATATCTGAGCATCCTTGAAGATTCAGCCGATGACAAATACCGCAAACCATTCTGACACTGTAAAGTCATCTGCACCCAAGGTACATCTGTTCAACCCCGCCAATGACGAAGCTCTCGCCGGCAACAACCGGTGGCACACCCCCTCGCGCCATGCGTTGCAATACCAGCATGACTGCGAATTGCTGCCTATATGGTGGGCAGACGATGGCGACTACATCATAGCGCCACATCATACCGACGCTGAAATAGAAGCTACGAGCCGGAAAGCCAATGTAAAGGTCAACCGTTACCATCCTGGCACTCCGGCATACCCCGAACCTTGGGGGTGGAGCTTAGATGCAAAGCGGCAATTTCAGGAAGCCGGTATGCCTGACGATTGCTTACCTGCCGACCAATACATCTCATGGCTGCGGGAACTAAGCCACCGCAGGCTCGCAATCGATGTCAATTCCGCACTCACAAAGAGATCAGGAATCTCCGCGCCCAACCATCCCCGCATCTATACCGACACCTCTGCCCTTGATGTACGCGGAGGCGACAGCTGCCTATTGAAACGCCCATGGTCAAGCAGCGGACGCGGCATCTTCCCTACCAGCACCCTTACGGATGACGAACTGAAGCGTCTTGCCAATGGTATCATACGGCGACAAGGGAGCGTGATCGTGGAGGATGTCCTGCCGAAAGTCGCGGACATGTCGGCTCTGTTTCACTCCGACGGCACCGCCATAAGGCATAGAGCATGGTCCCTGTTCCAGACCACGAGCGACGGCAGGTATGTCGGGAGCATTGTCGCCCCCCAGACCGGCATAACATCCTCTTTACAGACTTCCGGCATCACATATGGAGATAAAACGATTGATTTAGCCTGCTTGGCCGGACTGCTTGCCGATATTTTTACCGACATAGTATCGGTGCATTACCGAGGATGGATCGGTGTAGACATGCTGGCATACCGAAGCGGAGATGCGCTATTATTGGCACCATGCATTGAAGTCAATCTGCGGATGACCATGGGAGTCGTCGCAACCCTGCTGGCTTCAAGAAGAGCCGTGTCTGACACCTGCACTCTATTGCGCACACTACCTCCAGAAGTCGCCACAGGAGATGGATGCTTACGCCTTGCCGGCAGAGACCACGGGTTCTCAACCGTCCTTGAGCCTCATTCTGGATTACCAGCGTGACAACTGAGAAGCTTCTTAGTTGGTTTAAGAGTGTGTTTAAAAATATTTGTTAAACGAAAAGTTGCGGACATTTTAGCCAAAAAGACACAATCAATTCACTCACAACCATCTTAAAGTATTATGACATACTTCCGACATATCACGACTTTTCGTTGGCAAATATTTTAAAACATACTCTAAATTTATGAATGTGTAAAAGTCGGGGTGAGGACAGTTTCAGAATAGAGTATTTTTCTGTAAATTTGCAGCATTAAGTGAGTATTCATTTTAAACTTTATGGAACTAAGCACTCTTACAGCCATCTCACCCGTAGACGGACGATACCGCTCGAAATGTCAGAAACTTGACGAGTATTTTTCGGAATATGCCCTTATACGTTACCGTGTACGTGTAGAAATAGAATATTTCATAGCCCTCTGCGAGATACCCCTGCCTCAGCTCGCTGGCATACCTGCCGAAAAGCGGGAGTCGTTGCGGGCTATCTACCGCGATTTCTCACTTGAGGATGCACGCCGTATAAAGGAAATAGAAAGCGTGACCAACCACGATGTCAAAGCTGTGGAATATTTCATCAAGGAGCAGTTTGATGCCATGGGTCTTGAAAGCTACAAGGAGTTTATACACTTCGGGCTTACCAGCCAGGACATCAACAATACATCTGTCCCCGTATCCATCAAAGAGGCGATAACCGATGTGTACCGTCCGCTTCTCGTAGAGCTGATAGAGGAGCTGGAACGCCGCGCCGAAGAATGGAATGACCTGCCAATGGCCGCCAAAACGCACGGACAGCCCGCATCACCCACACGCCTCGGTAAAGAGATAATGGTATTTGCCTACCGTCTGCGCCAACAGTTGTCGCAGCTTGACAACATACCTGTAAGCGGCAAGTTCGGTGGAGCTACGGGCAATTTCAACGCCCATCTGGCAGCATATCCCACTATTAATTGGCGTGAATTCGGCAAGAATTTCCTTGCCGACCATCTCGGCATAGTCAGAGAAGAATACACCACCCAGATATCCAACTACGACAACCTCGCATCGCTCTTTGAAGCCATGGGGCGCATCAACACTATCCTCATAGACTTCGACCGGGATATGTGGCAATACATCTCCATGGAGTATTTCAAGCAGAAGATCAAGGAGGGTGAGGTAGGCTCGTCGGCAATGCCACATAAGGTCAACCCGATTGATTTCGAGAACTCGGAAGGCAATCTCGGTATCGCCAACGCGATACTGCTCCACCTGTCGACCAAACTGCCTGTGTCGCGTCTACAGCGGGATTTAACGGACTCTACGGTGCTGCGAAATGTAGGTGTCCCCATGGCTCACGCTCTGATAGCATTCTCAAGCACACTCAAAGGCATGGGCAAGCTGCTGCTCAACTCCGAAGCCATCAACCGCGACCTCGACCGCATGTGGAACGTCGTGGCCGAAGGAATCCAGACCATACTGCGCCGCGAAGGCTACCCCCACCCCTACGAGACGCTCAAGCAACTGACACGCACCAATGCAACAGTGACCGCCGAAAGCATCTCCGCATTTATCGACACGCTCAATGTCAGCGAAGAAGTAAAGGCAGAGTTGCACCGGCTCTCTCCGCATACATATACAGGATATTAACCTTAACGTTCAGGCTGCAGCCACACTCGCAGTCTTAATCCATTTAAACAGCAAACAATCACATCATGGAAAAACTCCAGAAACTCCTTGCCGAGAAACTGCTCAAAATCTCAGCGATAAACCTGCAACCCGATTCCCCTTTCACATGGGCATCAGGCTGGCACTCCCCTATCTATACCGACAACCGCAAAACCCTCTCCTATCCTGAAATACGTTCTTTCATCAAAGTGGAACTGACACGTCTCATAGAGGAAAACTTCTGTGACGTAGATGCCATAGCCGGAGTGGCTACCGGAGCTATAGCCCAGGGTGCACTTGTGGCAGATTTGATGGGCAAACCATACGTATATGTGCGGTCCTCACCCAAAGATCACGGATTGGAAAACCTGATTGAAGGCAATCTTCTCCCAGGACAGAAAGTCGTGGTCATCGAGGACCTTATCAGCACCGGCGGAAGCAGCCTGAAGGCGGTCGAAGCTATCCGAAATGCCGGCTGCGAAGTGATAGGCATGGTAGCTATCTTCACATACGGATTCCCACAAGCCGAAGAAGCATTCACACAAGCCGGGGTGCGTCTGCTGACATTGAGCAACTACAATGCCATGCTCGATGCAGCATTGTCCACCGGGTATATCCGTGAAAAAGACCTTGAGACCCTCCGCCAGTGGCGCAAAGACCCTGCCAACTGGATGAAGTAATAAATCCGCATAATCAACGTTATACTATAGACTATCAGGCATTCGCGATGCTATGCACAAATCGTGGATGCCTGATTCTATGCCTGATTTTATAAAAAATACAAATACACAAGACCATGGCAAAATATACAAGCCAGTCCGTATCTATCAACGGAGCACAGACCGATGTATTCAACAAGATAAGCAATCTCGGAGCCTATCAGGAGTTGCTTGACAAGATGCCCGACGATTTGCGTCAGAAAGCTGGAGACGTGCGGTTTACCGACGATGCAATCATCATCAATGCTAATCCTGTCGGCGAAATACGGCTGGAAATCATAGACAAGCACGAACCCGACCTGATTAAGCTGAAAGCGTCCAATGCACCAGTGCCTATGTTCCTGTCGCTTGAACTCGCGGCAGAGAGTGAATCAGTCACCAAACTCGTTGCTGCAATCGAAGTCGAAGTCCCTGCGATAATCAAACCGATGATAGGGCCCAAGATGCAGGAGGCAGCCAACCAGATGGCTACACTCGTCGGCCGTCTTTTCAACGGGGCTACCAACGCCTGACACCATGATAGCCAAGCCAATCACTCTCTCCTCATAACTCTCCTAACATCACGCACTAATGTCACACAAAATACTGGTAACATTGCTGGCAATCATGGGCTACGCAAGCCTGTGTTCATGCGAAAAGACCGATGACGAGCGCATACCTACCACCAATGTGAATCTCTCTATATCTCAGGCCGCATGGATCCGATATGGCATACATGGAGCCTTTGAACACGTATATTTCATCAAATCGCGCGGCATCCCCACTGGTTATCCATATGTCGCCTCCGACGAGACCGGCTATGCCGGAGTACTGTTTGTGACAGGTGGCGGCGGCGCAAGCGACCTGAAAGCATACAGCCCGGCATGTCCCGTAGAACGCTCGCCACAAACGCTTATAGAAATTTCCACAGACAGCGATGACCATCCCATAGCCCGGTGTCCCGACTGCGGAAGCACATTTGACGTATTCAACTACGGCACACCACTCACAGGCGAAGCCGCCGAACGCAAATTCAGCCTCACACCCTATACCATCCACTCCACATCGGCCTACCCTGTAGTCGTAACGCTATAATCTTAAAAAGTATGCCGCAAGTCCTTGGAGATATGACCAATTTTCAACCGAATTTTTGTTGGAATTTTGACTGAAATTTCGACTGGAATAAAAAAATCATGAAAATTCGTTCATATTAATTTGCAAAAGTCGACGAAACTGCTTAACTTTGCAGAGCTTTTTGAGAGAAACACTTCTTTAACCTGCTCAGAGGCATAAACGGAGATTCGCTAGCTCAGCTGGTAGAGCACAACACTTTTAATGTTGGGGTCCTGGGTTCGAGCCCCAGGCGGATCACCAAAGAGAGGTCTTCAGTAATGAAGACCTTTTCTTTTTAACTCGCAAAATGCTACTGACATTCAATAGGTTGCGTTCTTCTTTGAGGCAGTATATAAGGTGGTGACACCATCAAAAAAAAACGAGAAAAAGTGACACACTTGGACGCAAAAAGCCCCTTTTGGACGGGTTTTGTGTTACCATAGCTGTGTTACCCATCTCACAAATGTGTTACCATTATGAGTAAGTACATCAGATTATTCTTCAACCGGAAGAAGAAAGCCACGGAAACAGTGGCAGGAGCTATCGAAATCGTGGTTTGCCTCCAGCGTGAACGCTGTTATTTCCATTCAGGGTATAGTGTCACCCTCAGACAATGGGAGAATGGATTGGTAGTGAATCATCCACGCGCCGTTGTCATCAACGAGGAAATCCAAAAGAAAGTAACTGAGTTTGAGCATATCCTTATCGCCATGCAGGTGAACAAGGACGATATGACCATAGCCCAGTTCAAGACATACCTGAGTGCAGACGGCGGCAACCGCCGCAACTTTATGGCGTGGCTTAGGGAACGTATCAACAACCGTCCGCTTCGTGAAGGCACCCGAAAAGGGCATTTCACTACTTACAAGGCATTGGAGCGGTTCGGCAAGTTCAAGACCTTTGACGATGTAACCCTGCAACATATCTATCAGTTTGACCTTTTCCTAAGGGAGGAACAGACCTATACAACAAAGGGAAAACCAATCATTAGAAATCAGGCAGCCATCCACAACTACCACAAGCGTTTCAAGTCGTATGTGTCCGAAGCTTTTCGGCTTGGGCTTGTCAAGGAAAATCCCTACGAGCGTTTTCAAGACAAACGTGGGGAGAAAAATGACCGTCCTCATCTCACTGAGGCGCAACTGAAAAAGTTAATTCGTGTGCGAGAGGAAAGTACAGATATGGTAATGAACAAGTATCTTGATTTCTTCCTCTTTCAGACGTTTACAGGTATGGCATACAGCGATGCCAAATCGTTTGACTACGAGCAACACGTTGTTTCCATTGATAACAAGGACTATATTGACGGACATCGTATAAAGACAGGGAATGAGTTTGTCACGCCCATCCTGCCTATCACACGGAAGATATTGGAGCGGAATAACTACAAGATGGAGATAACCTCTAATCAGAAATACAATCAATTCCTCAAAGGCATAGGCTTGGCTCTCGGCTGCTCCTTTCCTCTCACCACACACGTTGCAAGACATAATAAAAATTATATCTATCTAAATATGAAGTGATTAAGACTGAAGCGAAATAAACTTGTTAACGGTTT
>CALUMU010000002.1 GCA_944321825.1 Candidatus Amulumruptor caecigallinarius | reverse complement strand
ATGGACTTAAAAAAGCCTCAGCTTGTGAAAGTTGAGGCTTTTGCTTAACTTTTTTGAGGAGGTTTTGCAACACCCTCGGACGGACAGTAGGGCGGAGCGCAGCTCCGTCACAAAGCAGTGCCGAGCGGTCAGCCCTGCAGGGGCTGGCGGCGCAAGCCAAGGACTGATCGTAGAGGCGCACAGACCGTGTATCCCTACAGTGTATGTTGCAGATGGTGTCTCGAGTTTCTTCGATACCTTTTTTATTCGGACTGTGCAATAATATCGTTTTAAGCAAAATTAACAATGGGGGGGGGTAAATGATTAAATTATATTTAATTTTGTGTGCATAGGGTGCAGCATTATTCGGGCTGCAAAACACAAACCTCTAATACTTAAATATATGAACAGATACGTACTTGCTGTGGTCATGGTCTTTGCTTTGTTCTCGTCGATTCATTCATCGGCAATAGATGGTAATTTTCTCGTGGTAAATATGGACGGTCGTAGTGGCTACACAGTGGAAATAGGTGGGAAAAAGTACACCCCGGTTGACGATGCCATACAGGTATTTCTGCCCTATGGACAGCATGTATGCACTTTTTCGGCAGAATCTCGTGTGTCAGAATCCAAGACTGTTGAGATAATTCCAAAGGAGCGTACACGTATCAGAGCTCCTTATCTTGGTTGGGAGAAAGGGTCTTTGTTGTTCAACTACATGCCCGAAGATGCTATGGTGAAGATGGAAGTTATGCATCCGGGTACCGATTATTTCACTGGAGGTCTTAGAGACAAAACAGTTCCTTTCGCCTCGGATGTAGAGGTGGGTCATTATAAGTGCCTTGTCTTTAAAGAGGGATATGAGACGCAATACATCGAGTTTGACATCTCAAAAGGCGAGCGGACCGATATTGCTGGCAATTTGAAGAAACTGTCAGATGTACATGGATATGACCCGTATCGTGCCGAAGAGTATCGTTTTGGACAATATCCAGACTTTGACAATTATAAAACCTATGAGGTAATCGATTGTAGCGATAGCCGTTACAAAAGTGCGCTACAAGATTTAATTGAAATGGCAAGAAAAGGGGATAAGAAAGCGCTGATCACATATGTTAATGCGACAGGACATGGCACGGTAAACGAGGATAATATAAAAGATGACAGGGAGTGGGCTCTGAGTCGCTTGCTTGAACTCGGCAATGCCGGCGATGCTGAGTCTATGTATGCATACGCCTACGCACATTTTGGTATTATGCCTATTAAAGAGCTAAGGGAATATTACAAAAAGGCTGCCGACTTGGGTAGTGCTGAGGCATGTTTTACTATTATTTGGGATATATATGTATATGACGATTGGAAGGAAAGCAATTTTGGACCGGGAACGGACTATCAGGTGTATCGCGACAAGGGGGCAGCTATGGGACATTTGGACTGCATGTTTTGGAAAGCTGAAGACATATTTGAGGAGAATCCAAAAGAGGCTTTCCAGCTCTACCTTAAATGCGCACAGGCAGGTGATGGTCTGGCGATGCACAATTTGGCTTATATGTACTATATGGGTCTTGGAGTTGACCCGGATCCGGCAGAAGGACATCGCTGGATAAAGCGGGCGGCTGGCACAGGAGTTCCCAATGCCATAGCATTTTTGGCGAGCAAAGAGCCGCTTTACAAAATAACAAGTGGAGGAACCGAACGGATGATGTTTAGTTATGGCGATTTTGAACCTTATCGAGGGAAGCCTTGACACGGACTGGCAGCGGTGAGGTCGGTGTTCGGTGAGTGTTGTCTTAATGGTGTAGATATTTAGATATTGTGATGAAAGGATAGACTCTAATGTGAAAATTTTCGTAACTTTGCGGAGCCTTAGAAGGAGACGCCGGGTATTGCTGCAGCCCTCATATAGGCCTCATTTTTATTTATGTCTTGGCTAATCTTGATATTCGCCGGGTTGATGGAGGTCGGGTTTACCTACTGTCTCGGCAAGACCAAAACAGCGACAGGTCATGAACTCGTGTGGTGGTGGATTGGTTTTATCTGCGCTCTGGCGTTAAGTATGTATCTTATGACAAAGGCGGCTGAGAGGCTTCCTATCGGGACGGTTTACCCGGTATGGACTGGTATCGGGGCTGTCGGAGCTGTGATAGTAGGAATAGTGTTTTTCCACGAGGCTGTTACGTTCTGGAGGATTCTGTTCCTTACCACGCTGATCCTGTTGATTGTCGGATTGAAAGTCATGCACTGATGGGACGGAAAATGCGCAGATTCGGGCAGGAGCTGTCATTGAGTGAGTCGCGGCGCGTTTTAGCCGATGGCAGATATGCAGTCTGGGCCGTGTCGGGCGATGACGATTATCCTTATGCTGTACCGATCAATTATGTGTATGACGGTGACAGCATTTATGTCCATTGTGCCAGACAGGGGCATAAGCTCGATGGTATCATTCGTAATCCTAAATGCTCGATGTGCATAGTCGATAAGGATGATGTGGTGCCAGAGGAATTCACATCGTATTTTCGTAGTGTGATTGTGTTCGGTAGGGCAGTAATCGTGGAGGACGCGGGTGAAATCCGTAGAGCGCTTACACTTTTGAGCGGAAAATACAGTCCTGGCATTGACCCTGGCTACGAGATTTCAAAGTTTTTGAAGTCTGTGTGTATTGTCCGTATCGACATCGATGCAATAACCGGCAAGGAAGCAAAGGAGCTGGTGGCAGCACACCGTCTGCAATAACTGTTTATATATGTGCAGCTATGCGTTCCGTGTCTCCAGGAAACGTTCCCTGAAAGAAGCCTTGTAGGTGTTGCCGATCGGGAATGTCTCTCCGGCGATTTCGATGTGGCTGCTGCTGGCCTTGTCGATATATGCGAGATTCACGATATACGATTTGTGTATCCGCACGAATCCTGCAGGCTTCAGCAGTTCCTCATAATGCCGCATACTCTCGAGCGTCACCACGTGGCCGGGAGTGTCTTTCAGTTTGATTTGCACGTATTCTCCCATCCCCTTGACATAAAGGATGTCGCGGCGGTCGATGCGCATCAGCGTGCCGCCGCTTTTCACGTAGAAATGGGTGTCGGCCTCCGCCATGTCTGTTTCCTCCCTCTGGCGGCGTTTCACTTTCTCCACCGCTTCAAGCAGCTCGGAAAACGACAAAGGTTTCAGCAGGTAATCCACGGCATCAAGCCTGAACCCTTCGGGGGCATATTGCGGATAGGCGGTCGTGAATACCACATAGGGGGCGCGAGAGCCCAGACTGCGGGCAAAGTAGACCCCGTTGCAGTCGGGCATGTCTATGTCGAGAAATATCAGGTCGGCTTTACCGTCGGCAATGAGAGGCTGGGCATCGTCGGCGGAGTAGTATGTGCCTATCAGCTCAAGCTCCGGGATGCGTTGCAAAAAACGCTCCAACTGCTGCAATGCCAGCGGCTCGTCGTCTATAGCGATACACCTTATCATAATAAACAAGCTCTAACTGGCACAAAAATACGGAATTTTTTACAATTCCAGCTCCACCAAATAGCGCGTTTCGCCGTCTTCGATGTCGAGTTTGTAGTTCTTGCCGTATATCAGGGCCAGACGGCGTTTCACATTCTCTAACCCGATGCCTCCCGGTTTCTGCGGCTTCCTGCCCGGATTGGAGTTCATGCATCTGAAAAAAAGACGCTCCCCCTTGATCTGGATGTCGATAGCTACCATCGACTCCCCTTTGTAGCTGATGCCATGTTTGAAGGCGTTTTCCACAAACGTGATGAGCAGCAGCGGAGGCACCTGCATCGTGCCGGTGTCTTCAGGGTAGGCGAACGAGATGACCACATGCTCCGGGTAGCGGATGCGCATCAGGGCTATGAAATTTTTCATAACCTCTATCTCGCGGCTCAGAGGCACCATCTGTCCGCTGTTGTCATACAGCACATACCTCATCATCCGTGACAGTTCCTGTATGGTGTCATATGCCTTGGCAGGGTCGACCTCGATAAGGGACTGGATGTTATTGAGCGTATTCATCAGAAAGTGAGGGTTTATCTGATATTTCAGCGACTCCAACTCCGACTGCATCTGGCCGTTACGTACCTTAAGCATCTCTATGTCTTTACGGTGCGACACGAAGTACATTTTTATCGCTATATTGGCAAAGATGACACATGCGGCTCTCACGACATTGATGGTGTGGAACATGCGGTCGGCAAATTCCACCGATGCATGTGTGATAAACGGCGGGGGAGGGGGTGGATTGATGCCCGCCCATACGGCTACAAGCACTGCCAGCACCGATGCAAAGTATGCCGCTTTGCGTCCCGGCACGAACAGATAGCGCATCAGCACAATGTTGTTGAGGAGGAATATTGCCAGATATGGCAACATGTTGATACTCCCCCTCAGCGCATGTCTGTATTCCAGCCCTTTCGTGGAATACAGGCCGGCAATCCACGGCAGGCTGAACACCAATATCCATGCGAAAAGATATGTGAGGTTTTCATTGCGGGTATACCTGTCGCCGCGCAGGTGCTGTAACCATTTATTCATATCTGATAGCTTCTATCGGGTCGAGGTTGGCGGCTTTACGTGCCGGGAAATATCCGAAGCCGACACCTATCACCGTGCAGACTACAAACGAGACGACAATCGACCACATGGGGATGGATGCCGGGAAGCCGAGATGGTTGCACAGCAACGTTCCCAACCATCCCGTTAATATTCCTATCAGTCCGCCGGAGAGGCTTATGATGACCGATTCGATGAGAAACTGGTTGCTGATGTCGAATCCTCGCGCCCCTACCGACATGCGCAGTCCGATTTCGCGGGTGCGCTCGGTGACCGATACAAGCATGATGTTCATGATGCCGATACCTGCCACGAGCAGCGAGAATCCCGCTGCCACTACGAGGATGATGGTGATGGTGTCCATGGTTGACGACATCGTCTCCATCATCTCCTGCTGGCTTCTTATGGTGAAGTCGTCCTCGTCGCTGTCCTTCAGGCTGTGCGATTCGCGCAGGATTTCGGTCAGCTCCTCTATGGCTTTGTCGCTCAACTCCTCGGATATCGCGGAGGCGTTGATGCCTTGGAAAAACGTCTGCGCGAGAAGCCGTTTCATCACAGTGGTGTAGGGGGTTATGATGACGTTGTCCTGGTCCATGCCCCAGTTGTTGTAACCCTTCTCCTCAAGCACTCCGACAATCCTGAACGGAATCGACTTGAAGCGTATCACCTTGTCGATAGGGTCGGTGTCCTCTTCGAAAAGCTCGTCGACTATGGTCTTTCCCACTACGCACACTTTAGCCCCTTTGCGTACATCCTCGTCGGTGAAGCAGCTTCCGCTGGCAATCTCCCACTTCTTGATGTCGAGGTATTCGGGACTCTCTCCGTAGATAGTGGTGGAGGTGTTTTTGGCTCCATAGATTACCTGCCCTGACGATGTGACTTCAGGCGACACGTAGGTTATATATTTCTTGTTGTTGAGAATAGCTTCGTAGTCGGCAATCTTCAGGGTCTGCATTTCCGACGGGTCAAGCCTTACGCCTCCCATCTTCTCCGCTCCGGGACGCACACTGAGCAGATTGGTGCCCATCTTTGAGATGTCTTTGCGCACACTTTCTTTGGAGCCTTGTCCTATCGCCATCATCACGATTACGGCGGCCACGCCTATGATGATGCCGAGCATCGACAGGAATGTACGGAACTTGTTGTTGGAAAGAGCCTTGATGGCTATTTTGAATAAATTAAGTATGCTCATAAATGGGTGTTCGCTTTAAATCTGTGCAAACAATGAAATCTAATCGTCTCTGGATTCCGATTCGGTTATCAGGTCATCCACCGTCTCCTCCACAGGCAGATTGTCAAGCGTTTCCTTGGCTGACAGTATGTTGGTGTTGATGGTGTCGTCCACTATCCGTCCGTCGCGCAGCAGGATGTTGCGCGAGGAGTACTTGGCGAGTTCCGGATTGTGTGTCACGAAGATTATCGTGTGTCCCTCGGAGTAAAGTTTTTGGAACAGCACGAGCATCTCGAATGAGGTGCGGGTGTCGAGATTGCCGGTCGCCTCGTCGGCAAGTATCACGGCCGGATTGTTGACAAGGGCACGTGCTATGGCCACACGCTGCATCTGTCCGCCTGACATCTGGTTGGGTTTGTGGTCGAGACGGTGTCCGAGCCCCACCTCTTTCAGCACCTTTATCGCGGCTTCTTTACGCTGCTTTGCGCTGTATTCCTTGTTGTACATCAGCGGCAGTTCGACATTCTCCACGGAGGTGGTTTTCGGCAGGAGGTTGTAGTTCTGGAACACGAAGCCGATTTTGCGGTTGCGCAGCCGTGCGCGTTGGTTTTTCGACATCTTGCGCACTGACATGCCGTCCAGTATATATTCTCCCGACGAAGGGGTGTCGAGACAGCCCAGCTGGTTGAGAAGCGTTGACTTGCCGGAGCCGGAAGTGCCCATGATGGTCACAAATTCGCCTTCGTAAATCTTGAATGAGACGCCGCGCAGGGCGTAGACTTTTTCGTCGCCTACGATAAATTTGCGCTTCACATCACGAAGCTCTATTATGACCTTGTCTTTATTTACCATTGCTTGTCTGTTTTTTATTCTTCTTTCCGGGAGGACCTGGCATAAACGGGTTGCTGCCGTCTTCTGACTCGTCGGCGGCTACGACAGTGTTATCTGTCATGCCTACGATTACCATGTCGCCAGCCTTAAGCCCGGAGGTAATCTGCACGAACGATCCCCCGGTCATGCCTACTGTCACCGGCACGGCTTTCACGTCGTGTCCGGCCTGCATCCACACTTTCGTCGTGGCTTCGCTGTCCACAATCCTGTCGCCTTCGGGGAGAAGTTCTTGGTTAGGGGTGAACTTCAGAGCCGATGAGGGCACGCTCAGCACGTCCTTGCACTCGGCAGAGAAGATGGTGACGTTGGCTGTCAGTCCGGGTTTGAGTTTCAGCTCGTCGTTACGGGCGGAAATCACCACTTCGTATGTCACCACATTGCTCTCGGTGGTGGCATTTTGGCGTACCTGTGTCACTGCGCCTTCAAAAATATCGTCGGGGTACGCATCGACAGTGAATGTGACATGCTGCCCCTCTTTCACTTCGCCTATGTCGGCCTCGTCGACATCAGCTATCACACGCATGTCTGTCAGGTCGCGGGCGAGGATAAACAGTGTCGGGGTTGTCATTGACGATGCCACGGTCTGTCCCTCCTCCACCTCGCGGCTCAATACCACGCCGTCGATAGGGGATGTTATGGTGGCGTAGCCCAGATTGGTCTGCGCCTTTGACACGTTTTGCTCCTCGATGGCCACCTGCTGACGTGCCTGCTCGTAGCTGAGACGTGCCTGCTCAAAATCGTCGGCTGAAATCAGACCCTTGTCATACAGCGTCTTGTAGCGGTTATAATTGGCTGTCTGGTAGTCTAATGAACTCTGTGCGTTGGCCAGATTGCTTTTGGCGTTAGCGAGTTCCGCAAGGAGGTTGGTCTTGTCGAGTTCGGCTATAATCTGTCCCTTCGTGACCTCGCTGTTATAGTCCACGTAGATTTTGTCGATGATGCCCGACACCTGTGTACCCACTTCGACTTTGGTCACAGGTTCGATGGTTCCTGTGGCCGTCACGCTTGTGCTGAGGTCACGAAGCTCTGCTTTGGCGGTCTCGAAGTGTAAGTCGCCTTTCTTGCCGCACGATATGAGTGCGGGGAGCAAGAGGGCTAAAATAGCTGCTTTCTTCATATGTTATGTATAGTTACTTACTTTATTCGATGTTAAGTTCTGACCCGTTGTAGAAGTCGAGTATTGCACGGTTGAGTACCGCAGTGTACTTTGACTGGAGCATCTGCTGCTCCGCCTGTATGAGGTTGTTTTTGCCTGTGGTTAAATCCACGATGTCTTTCAGCCCTACGGCAAACTGCTCGCTCACTAACTGGTAGCTTTCGCGCATACTCGCTGCATTTTTCAGAGCCGAAGCATACTGCTGCTGCGCGTTGGTGGCATTGAGCCAGTAGCCCTCTATGTCGCTGTAGAGCTGTTGGCTTTTCATCTCGAGATTTACCAGCGCAGACTCTTTGTCGAGTTTGGCGCGGCTTACGTTCGTGGAGTTTTGCCGCTTGTCGAATATGGGCACGCTCACTGTCAGCCCTACAGAGTTGCTGAGATTTTCCTTTATCTGGTTGTACCAGCTCTGGTCCAAGCCCGATGCGCTGTTGGTGTTGATGCCGGCCGAGAGGGCGATTGTGGGGTAATAGCCACGCTTCGCTATGGATATGTCCATGTCGGCCAGCTCCACGGCGAGCTTCTCGGCGCGCATCTCCGGGCGGTTTGACGAAGCATAGGCGTAAACTTCCTTGACCGAAGGGAGCGCGCTCATAATCCTGTCGTCGCTGATTGAGGGCACGGCGACATCCATCTCGTCGGTGTCCACAATCTCCAGCAGAGTCTTGAGCTGCAGTTTGAACTCCGCGAGCTGTGTCTGCGCATTGGTCACGTTATACTCCTCCTGGCTCACCTGGGCCTCCATCTGTACATAGTCGGCGCGTGACATTGTCCCGGTTTCGTACATGGTTTTCGCCCGGTCGCAGAGCGTTTTAGTCGATTCGAGAATCTGCTTGTTGACATCTACTGCCGACGTTTGATAGAGAATCTGCGTGTATGCCTGGATGATTTGCTCCTGTATCGACAGGCCGGTAGCCTCCTCGTCAAGCGAACTTTGTTCGTTGGCGAGCTTGCTGCGGGCATATTTTTTGTGGGTTATGCCGCCGTCCCATACCGTCCACTGGGCCTGCAATCCGTATGAACCGTTGTAGTTGACCGTGGAATTAGTCGACGAGAGTGCACCGTCGGTAATATTGACATACGAGTTGGACCATGGACGCCATGACACATTCTGGTTCGTGGCAAATGATAGCGACGGGAACAATGCTCCTTTGGCAGCCTTGATGTCCACCTGCGACTGCTCGGTGGCAATCTTCTTCTGCCGCAGCTCAAGGTTGTGTTCGAGCGCGTAGTCGATGCAGTCCTGTAGCGTCCACGGAGACTGGGCGGCATCTTGCGCCGATACGACCGTAGGGATGAGCCATACTGCGGCCGATATGCCGAGTGCAGCCCGCTTGGTACGTATAATCTTACCTGTAAAATTCATGTTATAGATATGATTCATGTTGATTTGTGATGCAAATATAATGTGCGTTTTCGTGCCGTGGGAAACAAATCGGGGCGATTTCAACAAACGCCCCGATTTTTTCAACAAACGGGTCATAAATTTTGATATGTCAAAAATACATATTAATTTTGTAGTGTTAAATTGACGCATCAAATTTCAAAACAAATTACAAAACGATGTACCAGTACAAGTACCCTCATCCGGCTGTGACCACCGACTGCGTGGTGTTCGGTTTTGACGGCAAGCAGCTCCACATCCTGCTCATAGAGCGTGGCATAGAGCCGTTCAAAGGCTTATGGGCGTTGCCCGGCGGTTTCATGAATATGGATGAAACCGTGGAGCAGTGTGCGCTGCGCGAGCTTAAAGAGGAAACCGGGGTAGAAAATATCTATATGGAGCAGTTCCATGTATTCAGCGATGTGCGGCGTGACCCCCGGGAACGTGTCGTGACGGTAGCGTTCCTTGCTTTGGTGCGGAAGTCCGACTTCCGACTGATAGCGGGCGATGATGCCGCCAGGGCTTCATGGTTTGAAGTGGACGAGTTGCCGCCGCTGGCGTTCGACCACCATGACATCATTGCCATGGCCCGTCGGCGGCTGCCAGAGATGATGCGCGCCAAGCCTGTCGGTTTCCGTCTGCTCGACGAAAAGTTTTCGATGAACGAGTTGCAGCGGCTCTACGAGGCGGTTAACGGCATCACTTATGACCGGCGCAACTTTGCCCGCAAGATGTCCTCTACAGGCTTGCTGCGCGATGAGGGGGTAAGCCCTGTGGCTTCGCATAACCGCTTCCCAAATCTCTACTCCTTTGATGAGGATGCTTATAAAGCGGAGACCGACGGATGCTTGTCGCCCGATAACCCATTTAATGTATAACCGCTATTTTAATGTATAATATGAACTGGATGCAAGACAAAATACGTGGATGTCTCATCGGAGGTGCAGCCGGTGATGCTCTCGGCTACTCTGTGGAATTTATGAGCTATGGGCAGATTCTCTCCAAGTATGGACCTCATGGCATCACCCGTTACGACTTGGCTGACGGTGTTGCGCAAATCTCTGATGACACACAGATGACGCTTTATACTGCCAACGGACTGCTGATTGACGATATACAGGCGGCTTATCTGGAGTGGTACCGCACACAGACAGGCGAATATTCGCCCACTGCCGATGCCAAGTGCTGGATCAGCAATCTCCCTGCTCTGTATTCCCGCCGTGCGCCGGGATGTACGTGTATGTCGGCTTTGCAGAATATCAAATGCGGAGTTCCTGTCTGTAACAACAGCAAAGGCTGCGGTGGTATCATGCGTGTGGCTCCCATCGGTATTTATGGCGCGTTGCATCGCTGGGATTTGGCAAAAACGGCCCGTATGGCTTGCGATGCGACCTGCATGACTCACAAGCATCCTTTGGGATGGATTTCCGCCGGGGAGTTTGCCGTGGTCATCCAGTCGCTCTTGGAATTAGGAGAAGAGTCTTATAAAGTCTGTTTGGAAGACCCTAACAATTTAGGTGACATGCTTTCCTCTTGTTCGTTGGCCGTTATGGCATATTTAAAGACTGATGTAGATGACAGCAAAATCAAGGACTTGTACATGGATTTCGCCGATGGCGTCAGCAACGCTCTCCATTTGGCTGGCACGGATATAAAGGAAGCCGATGCCATACGGCAGATAGGGGAGGGCTGGACAGGTGAAGAAGCCTATTACATCGCCATCTATGCGATGTTCAAGCATCTCAGAAATCCTGAGCAAGCCATCATAGCCGCTGTCAACCACTCTGGCGACAGCGATTCCACCGGAGCCGTCACCGGCAATCTTGTTGGCGCACTCCACGGCTACGATGCCTTGCCCGACCATTTCAAACGCAATCTTGAACTGCACGATGTCATCCTGAAAATGGCAGACGGTCTATACATAACCCAATAACCAAATTAACCATTATGAAAACAGAAATCTATAACTTGATTATCCTTGACGAAAGCGGCAGCATGAGCCATGTTAAACGCCAGACTGTCAGCGGCTGCAACGAGACTATCAACACTATTCGCTCCGCCCAGGAGAAGTTTGCCGACACGCAGACCCACTATGTGAGCATCTATGCATTTCAGGCTAACGACAAGATACCGTCGCGCTACCTTATCAAGAACCAGCCCATTGCAGCTGTGCCGCATATCAGCGACGAGCAGTATAACCCATGGGGAGGCACTCCGCTATATGATGCTGTGGGCGGAACTCTTGCCGACCTCAAAGCCGTGGTCAAAGACAAGGAGATGGCCATCGGCAGCGTGACCATCATCACCGACGGCATGGAGAATGCGTCAGAGCACTACACTTGCGAGAAGGTGGCGAAGATGATAAGCGCACTGAAGGAGGAGGGCTGGAGCTTCAACTTCATCGGGGCAAATATCGACGTGCAAGGCACAGCCGCATCTCTCAACATCGATAATGCCTTGGAGTTCCAGCAGGACGAAGCCGGCACACAGGCCATGTTTGCCCACGAGCGCAGCAGCCGCATGGCATACTATAGCCGTACCAGCGAGGTCATGGCTGATTGTGCTCCCAGTGCTGCTAAAAGCGAAGCTGGCCGGCGCGGACTGTTCGGTCGCCTGAAGGATGCCGCCGCCGACTACTTCGACAAGGATGAAAAGTGACTAAACAATCAAGCCATGAATAAATCATCTGCGATCAAGTGCGGCGTTACGCCGGAGAATATTTCCGCGCTGCGTACCGGCGAGGTGTTCGTTTTCGGTAGCAACCTGCAGGGGCATCATGGAGGCGGTGCGGCCGCATTCGCCATGAGACATTTCGGCGCGAAGTGGGGCGTGGGCGTAGGTATGCAGGGGCAAGCCTATGCCATCCCCACGATGCACGGCGGCCCCGAAGCCATAAAGCCCTATGTGGACCAGTTCGTCGACTATGCGCGGGAGCATCCCGACAAGCGTTTCCTCGTGACTAAAATCGGTTGCGGCATTGCCGGTTTCCGTCCCGATGAAATAGCACCCCTTTTTGTCGGCTGCCTTGCGCTCGGCAACGTCAGTCTGCCTATCGAGTTTATCCATTGCATTATCAAATGGTAGTAGACAGATGTAGTTCGGTAAATATTGACCAGATTGAACATCCTGGCGATGACCTTGGAGTAGCAGGAGTCCCCGAAATCGCTATCAAACCTAAATAGAGACAGCCTCTTGAAAACCATTTCAGTTTTCAAGAGGCTGTCTTTTCGCGGAGAGGACGAGATTCGAACTCGTGGTAGGATTGCTCCTACGTCAGTTTAGCAAACTGGTGGTTTCAGCCACTCACCCACCTCTCCAGTAGGCATTGCTGCCGATGTGCTTTTCTTAAAAAAGCAATGCAAATTTAGCAACAATTTTTGTAGTCTGCAAGTGTTGAGAGATATTTTTCGGATTTTTCGCAAAAGATGGTGGTTACGGATGATGGCGCAAGACTGCTGAGATGGGGTGAGGGATATTTTTAATACAGGCTATAAATCATTAACTTTGCCACTAAATACAGGTAAGTGACTCATAAAAATTAGTTTGCATAGTAATTGCGTAGCTTTTTTCATGGTGATTTTTAAGCCGAGCTATGGAGGTACTTTTTCGCTTCGCTCCAAAGCGGCAAGCCGATAAAGCGAGCCAAGCGACTGAGCGGGAGTGGAAAATCGGACGAAAAGACGAGCAAAGACATGCAAGCACGCAAGGTTACTTGCAAAAATTATTTATAACTAATTTTTGCGAGTTACTTATATTGAACTGAATTAAACTTATTTCAAAATGTTAAATCCAGAACTGATGCAACCCTTTGAGTTAACCTTTCGGTCTGTTTCCGGCCGTTTTCTTCGCTTTTATCGGTCACGATGGAACCCCATCGCTCCTTAGAAAGTTCAAAACGTCTCGAAACCAGCCGCGAAAGGTTAATTTGCAATAAGTTTAAATCAGTTCAGTAATTTAGTTGGTGTTTTATCTGATTCTATGGAGTTTGTAGCGAAAAGATTTTATGAGCTGACCAATGACGAGTTGTGGAGCATCTACCGTCTGAGGGCAGAGGTGTTTGTGGTGGAGCAGCGGTGCGCATACCAGGACATCGACGAGGCTGATAAGGTGTCGGTACACCTCATGGCTGTGGATGACGGCCAGCTGATAGGTTACCTGCGGGTGATACCTCCGGGTGTGTGCAGCGATGACATACACATCGGGCGCGTGATTTCGGTCAGACGCAGGTGTGGAATCGGGCGGGCGCTTATGGCCGAGGGGGTGCGCATCGCGCACGAAGAGTTCGATGCCCCGTCTATTTCCATTGAGGCCCAGCTATATGCAGCGCATATGTACAGCACGGTCGGTTTCCGTCAGACTTCGGGAATATTCATGCTTGACGGTCAGAAGCACGTGGATATGAAGTTAGTGTTTGATGATGACGAGCATGACTGAGGCGGTGTGAGGTGACTGTCAACGAGTGTGTAAGAATTTTATTCAATTATAGGCCCTAAGATAAGTTTCGTTATTTCTTCAAGGGCGAGTATGTAGATGCCCAGGAACAGGCCGGTCAGAATGACGAACCATATAAACCGTAGTTCCGCTTTCCATAGTGGTCTGATGGGGAAAGCCTTGAACACGCACACCGAGCAGTAGACCAGAAATATTGTAAAGTTGGTGCCGCTTGTGTCTATAATCCATGCATCGAAAGGCAGCAATATGATGTCAATCAGGAATGACAGGGCTGACAGGTATATGCCGGCGATAAGCAGTTCGGGGGTGTTGTATCGTTTTATTCCGTATTTCCGGTAGACAATCCGCAGTGACAATATCGCCGGGGGAAGCATACACACTGTAAACATGCCGGAGCTGAAGCTGTGGAAGCGCAGCAGGTAGGAGCTGCGGTCGTCGTTGTCCTCCAGACCTGCCCACGATGAGAGCAGGGTCCCTAAGATGGCGAGAGTCAGCAGAAAAAGCAGGGGGGATGAGTAGCGCACTCTTCGTCCGGCAGTATAGTTGGCTATGACTGTCCAGGGGTGTAGCAGCAGCTCGCCGCAGGTGTGCAGGTTCCTGCCCTGGAACCTCAGCATCTCAAGGAGAGACGTGAGGGAGAAAGACCGCCAGGTGGTGCGTCCCGTAGCGGTTGACTGTCCGCATTTCGGACAGAATCTGTCATAACAATCGTTGCCGCAGTTGAGGCACTTCTTCATAGCAAGAATGGTGTTTGACGCAAAGGTAAGCAAAAAATACTTATCTTTGCATCTGTAATCAGTAACAGACCACTTTAAGAATTACTTATCAACAGAAATGAGAAAATGGCGTGTTGAGGACAGCGCGGAGCTGTACAACATTAACGGATGGGGTATGAAGTACTTCTCCATCAATGAGCGCGGACATGTGACAGTGACTCCCCGCGAAGGGTATGCTTCGGTCGATCTTAAGGATGTCATGGACGAGCTGCGTGTCCGTGACGTGTCGGCTCCCGTGTTGCTTCGTTTCCCCGACATACTTGACAACCGCATCGAGAAAATATCCCGCTGCTTCAAGCAGGCATCGGAGGAGTATGACTACCAGGGGCAGAATTTTATTATTTACCCTATAAAGGTCAACCAGATGCGTCCAGTGGTCGAGGAGATTGTCAGCCACGGCAAGAAATTCAACATCGGTCTGGAAGCCGGATCGAAGCCTGAGCTTCATGCAGTCCTTGCCACCAACATAGATGAAAACAGTCTCATAATCTGTAACGGATATAAGGACGAGAATTTCATAGAGCTTGCTCTGCTTGCCCAGAAAATGGGACGCAAGATATATATCGTGGCTGAGAAGCTCAATGAGATACGTATGATAGCGACGATTTCGAAGCGTCTTAATGTACGTCCGAATATAGGCATACGTATCAAGATTTCCAGTTCGGGTTCGGGTAAGTGGGAGGAGTCAGGAGGCGACCAGAGCAAATTCGGCCTCAACTCAAGCGAACTCCTTGAGGCTCTCGACCTTCTCAACCGCCGGGAGCTTATGGACTGCCTGAAACTGATACATTTCCATATAGGCAGTCAGGTGACTAAGATACGCCATATTAAAAATGCCCTGCGTGAGGCGATGCAGTTTTATGTGCAGCTAAGCCGTATGGGCTGCGACATAGACTTCGTGGATATAGGCGGAGGTCTGGGTGTGGACTATGACGGCACCCGCAGTTCGTCGTCGGGCAGTTCGATGAATTACACCATACAGGAGTATGCCAATGACTCTGTCAGTGCGCTCGTGGATGCGTGTGTCAAAAATGGCATCAAGCAGCCCAATATCATCACCGAGAGCGGACGTTCGCTCTCGGCCCATCACTCGGTGCTCGTATTCGAGGTGTTGGAGACGACACAGCTGCCTATGTGGAAAGACTCCCAGGAGCTGCCGGAGGATGCCCATGAGCTTGTCAGAGAATTGTATAACATCTGGGACAAGATAGACCAGCAGCGCGTGTTTGAGGATTGGCATGATGCCTTGCAGATACGCGAGGAGGCTTTGGATCTCTTCAGTCTCGGGATGCTTGACCTTACTACCCGGGCGCAGATAGAGAAACTGTTCTGGAGCGTGGCTCGTGACGTGTCTGACATTGCGTCGTCCATGAAGCATCCGCCTGAGGAATTACGCCGTGTCAAGAAGATGATTCCTGACAAGTATTTCTGTAATTTTTCCCTGTTCCAGTCGCTTACGGATGCGTGGTCCATCGACCAGGTCTTTCCCATCATCCCCATCTCGCGTCTCGACGAGAAACCTACACGTACATGCACTATCCAGGATATGACCTGTGACAGCGATGGAAAGCTTGCGCATTTCATCACTTCGGGAGGCATAGCCAGCTCGCTCCCCGTACATTCGCTCAAGAACGGTGAGCAGTATTATATAGGCGTGTTTCTCGTAGGAGCTTATCAGGAGATACTCGGAGACATGCACAATCTGTTCGGCGACACCAATGCGGTGCATATCAGCGTTTACAAGGACCGATACGAGATAGACCGCGTCATTGACGGGGAGACTGTCGAGGAGGTGCTTGATTACGTGCAGTATAACTCCAAGAAGCTCGTAAGAAATGTGGAGGCCTGGGTCACAGCGTCGATGAAAGCCGGGCGCATCGCTCCTGAAGAGGGACGTGCGTTCGTGAGCAACTACCGTTCGGGACTTTATGGGTACACTTATCTGGAACGGGACTAATGCGGGCATTCATGCATCTTGCTTACCGGGGGGCACCGTTTCACGGTTGGCAGACACAGCCTAATGCGGTCAGTGTGCAGCAGACGATAGAGGAGGCTCTGGCGAAGATATTGCGTCGGCCTGTGCCTATCCTTGGTGCCGGGCGCACGGATGCCGGTGTCAACGCCCGGATGATGATAGCGCATCTTGACCTTGACGCAGAGGAGCTGACCCCGATATTGGCCCGTTCGCTTAACACTATCGTTGGTCCAGACATCGCGATATACTCCATAAGCGAGGTGCCTGACGGCTCACATGCGCGGTTTGATGCCACGGAGCGTACATACCGCTATTTCATAAACCATCTGAAGACACCGTTTTTCAACGCTCTGAGCTGGTTTAGTCCGCGCATCCTCAATTATGAACTTATGAACGAGGCTGCGGCATATCTGCTCGAAGTTGACGATTTCACTTCGTTTGCCAAACTCCACAGCGATGCCAAGACGAATATTTGCGATGTCCGCAGGGCTCTGTGGACTCCTGTAGATACTCCTGACGGTGTGTATTGGCAGTTTGAAATTTCGGCCGACCGCTTTTTGCGCAACATGGTGAGGGCCATAGTGGGTACGCTTGTCGATGTCGGGCGCGGTAAGTTGTCGGTTGAGGATTTCCGCCGTATAGTGGCGAGTAAAGACCGATGTGCGGCAGGCACTTCGATGCCCGGCTACGCCCTCTACCTCTGGGATGTACGCTATCCCTATTACAGGCCGCCTAAAGTTATCACCTCCGGCTTCTTTGCCTGAAACCCATTTAGACATAATAAAGGCTCAAGACCTTATAAAGGAAGTCTTGAGCCTTTAAAGTATCTGGGTTGCGGGTGGGATTTTACATCATGCCGCCCATACCCCCCATGCCGCCGGCGGGCATTGCGGGAGCGGGATTGTCTTCTTTCTTGTCGGCGATGACGCACTCGGTGGTCAGGAACATGCCGGCGATAGAAGCAGCATTTTCAAGTGCCACACGTGTCACCTTGGCAGGGTCGATAACACCTGCTGCAAGGAGATTCTCATACTCGCCTGTGCGTGCGTTGTAACCGAAATCGGCTGTGCCGTTAGCTACTTTCTGTATGACCACTGCACCTTCGCCACCTGCATTCTGTACGATCTGGCGGAGCGGTTCTTCGATGGCACGCTTGACGATGGCGATACCTGTTTCTTCATCGTCGTTGGCTCCCTTGAGACCTTCGAGTTCCTTGACGCAGCGGATGTAAGCTACACCGCCGCCGGGTACGATGCCTTCGGCGATGGCTGCGCGTGTTGCGCTGAGGGCGTCATCCACGCGGTCCTTCTTCTCTTTCATCTCCACTTCGCTGGGAGCGCCGATATGGAGCACGGCTACACCTCCGGCGAGTTTGGCAAGACGCTCCTGGAGTTTCTCGCGGTCATAGTCGCTCTTGGTCTGCTCAATCTGGGCTTTGATTTGGGCTACGCGGGCTGCGATAGCGTCTTTGGCACCGGCACCGTTGACGATGGTGGTGTTTTCTTTGTTGACTGTGACTTTGTCGGCAGTACCGAGGTCGGTCAGGGTGGCGGCATCAAGCTTCATACCCTTCTCCTCGCTGATGACTGTGCCACCGGTCAGGATAGCGATGTCCTCAAGCATCTCCTTGCGGCGGTCGCCGAAGCCTGGAGCTTTGACGGCGCAGACTTTGAGCGAGCCACGCAGACGGTTGACGACGAGGGTTGCCAGAGCTTCCTGGTCTACATCCTCAGCGATGATAAGCAGCGGACGGCCGCTCTGGGCTGTGGTCTCGAGGATAGGAAGCATGTCTTTGAGGTTGGAAATCTTCTTGTCGTAGATGAGGATGTAGGGATTTTCCATCACGCACTCCATCTTCTCGGGGCTGGTGACAAAGTAGGGAGAGATGTAACCACGGTCAAACTGCATACCTTCGACGATGTCTACGGTTGTCTCGGTACCCTTGGCTTCGTCAACGGTGATTACGCCTTCTTTCTTGACTTTCTTCATGGCTTCGGCGATAAGTTTGCCGATGGCTTCGTCGTTGTTGGCAGAAATGCGGGCTACATCCTCGATTTTCTTGAAGTCGTCACCTACAGGCTCGGCCATGTTGCGGATGGTCTCTACCACTTTGGCCACAGCCTTGTCAATACCACGCTTGAGATCCATCGGGTTGGCACCTGCGGCTACATTTTTAAGGCCGACATTGATAATCGACTGTGCGAGTACGGTTGCAGTGGTCGTACCGTCGCCGGCATCGTCGCCTGTCTTGCTTGCTACCTCTTTGACAAGCTGTGCTCCCATGTTCTGGAAAGGGTCTTCGAGTTCTACTTCGCGGGCCACGCTGACACCGTCTTTGGTGATGTGGGGTGCGCCGAATTTTTTCTCGATGATAACGTTGCGACCCTTCGGACCGAGGGTTACTTTCACGGCATCGGCAAGAGCGTCGACACCTTTTTTGAGCTCTTCACGAGCCTTGATTTCAAATTTTATTTCTTTAGCCATGATAGACTGTTTTTATGATTTCGTGTTATTCGGTTTTGTAAATCTGTCAGATGCGCATCAGCCGATGATGGCGAGTACGTCGCTCTGACGCATTATCATGTATTTTTCACCGTCAAGCTGCACCTCGGTGCCGGCGTATTTGCCGTAGAGCACTTCGTCGCCCTCTTTGAGAATCATTTCTTCGTCCTTGGTGCCGTTACCAGCGGCGATTACTTTTCCTTTGAGGGGTTTTTCTTTGGCTGAGTCGGGGATGATGATGCCTGTAGCGGTTACTTCCTCAGCGGGTGTGGGGAGGATAAGAACACGGTCGGCAAGCGGTTTGATGTTCATAGTAGTTTGTTATTTTTAGGTTTTGTATTGTAGTCTTTTGTACTGGCTCTGCGGAATAACCCACGGAGACCACCGATTGATTAGCAGATATCGTGCCAAAACCGATTTTTGCCTGTGTCTGCCAAAATTGTCACATGTGCGGATGTTATGGCATTTCACGCATTGAAGTTAACCATGAGCGGAGGGGTAATGTTTGTGAAATGGCTGACAATTAACACTAATTATCAGCCATTAAGTAAGTCAACAAAATCGTCGTTCTATCAGATATGTTGCCTTGCAATCATTCCACGAGCCTGAATCCGGCATCGCGCAGACCTTTTTTGATGTCCTCCACATGCTGATGGCTGCGGGTCTCTACTTCGGCTCTCAGCATACAGCCGTTGATTTGAGTCGACGACGTATTGCGTTCGTGGACGATGGAGATGATGTTGGCTCCGAGTGACCCGAGCACTCCTGTGACGAGCGACAGCTGTCCGGGTTTGTCATCGAGGTCGAGGGTTAGAGTGCAGTTGCGGCCGCTCTTGACCAATCCGCGGGTTATGACACGGTTGAGACTGGTCACATCTATGTTGCCGCCTGAAACTATGCAGACGGTCTTTTTGCCCTGGATGGGTACTTTGTTGAACATGGCGGCAGCCACGCTTACAGCTCCTGCGCCTTCGGCCACGAGTTTCTGCTTTTCGATGAGAGCCAGAATCGCGGCTGCAATCTCGTCCTCGCTGACTGTAACGACTTCGTCGACATACTCCTTGACCAATCGGTAGGTCAGGTCGCCCGGCTCTTTGACTGCGATACCGTCGGCTACTGTGCGTACTGAGTCAAGATGCACCCTGTGGCCGTCGCGTAGCGAGCGTTCCATGCTCGGTGCTCCTTCGGCCTGCACTCCGTAGACTTTGACATCCGGACGCAGCATCTTCAGGGCGAACGCCACTCCGGCTATAAGGCCGCCTCCGCCGATAGGCACAATCACGGCTTCGACATCGGGCATCTCTTCAAGGATCTCAAGGCCGATGGTGCCCTGTCCAGCTATGACTTTGGGGTCGTCGAACGGATGCACGAATGTGTAGCCTTCTTCATCGCGTAGGCGCAAGGCCCGCTCGTATGCGTCGTCATATACCCCTGGCACCATGACAACCTCCGCTCCGTAGCTCTTTGTAGCCTCTACCTTGCTTATCGGTGCTCCGGCAGGGAGGCATATGACCGCCTTTATGCCGTTGTGCGCAGCTCCGAGAGCCACACCCTGGGCGTGGTTGCCGGCCGAGCAGGCTATGACGCCACGGGATTTCTCCTCTTCGGTCAGCTGCGATATTTTGTAATACGCGCCACGGAGCTTGAAAGAGCCCGTGTGCTGGAGGTTTTCGGGCTTCAGAAATATCTGAGCCTCGGGATTGAGGTCGGTTACGCCGATGATGCGTGGATGACGCGCCACTTCACGCAGCACCTGTGCTGCATGGTAGACTTCGCTTATGCCTAAAATTTCCTGCATGGCTTGTAAGTTTTTGTGGAGGTAGTAGTTATATGCAAATGTATGAAGAAAATCCTGTAAATACGGAAAAAGATTGGTTTGTCGTGAACTTTTTTGCGGCGCAGGTGTTTCAATGATACAAAGATGTTAATTGAGCTTCATAAGGTTAATGTTTCACTACTTTTTCATGTGTTTCTGACTGAAACCGCCCTCCGGCCACTATTCGAGAGAATCGAGCCGGAGGGTTCGTTTTTTATTTCCCACCTTATTACGGCTTTCTGAAAAATGGTTGCAAGCATGTATAGAGTAGGGTATCGGAATAGGAGAGGTTGGCGACAAGGGAATTTTCCGATGGTGACTACGGCTTGCGCCAGCCCTGTCAGAGCTAACTTTGGCTATCCTCTTTATAACGGGCTTGCGCTCCGCCATATTGTTTTACGCTCCTGCGGAGCTTTAGTGGGCTGTGCCATATGCAGCCGCCTGACCGCCAATCTGTCGCCACAGGTGTCGACCCTACAGATTTAGCCAATACTCTCAACAGGATGTGTCCCATAAGCTCAAGTCCTGCAAGGACTTGGATGCAAGCTTTGGGATGTTGTTGATGTATATTGCTGTATGTCAGAATGTTGTGTAATATTGGGTCGGAAATTTGTGAAAAAAGTTGGTGGAAAATTTGGTAATTGGGAAAAATGGCGTACATTTGCAGTGTGATAGTGATGCGCAAGACTACATCACTACATAAGAACAACGTAAATCACACATTAATAATAAACTTAAAAAACAGACAGAAATGAAAAAGACAGTGCTTATCATCGCAACTCTCGTCGCAGCAGGTATCACCAGCGCAAACGCCCAGCTCCTGTGGCGTGTCAGCGGCAAAGATGCCAAAGGCGACAGCTACCTCTTCGGCACTCACCATATAGCCCCGGCAAGCGTCATGGACAGTGTGAAAGGCTTTGCTCCGGCACTCGCATCGGTAGAGGAGGTGTACGGCGAAGTAGAGTTGCCCGAAAACCCTCAGTCGCCCGAGGTGATGCAGCTGACCATGAAATATGCCACGGCTCCGGCCGATTCGACCCTTACGAAAGTCCTGACCGTTGCCCAGGTCGATTCGCTCAACTCGCTGCTTGCGTCATACACCGGCGGTATGCTCAGTGTGGCACAGCTCGACGCTTTCAAGCCTTCGATGGTATCGACGCAGCTTGCCATGTTGCAGAGTGCCAAAGCGTTTCCAAATTACAACCCTATGGAGCAGCTTGACACTCAGATACAGAAGCAGGCAGTGAGCGCCAATATCCCTGTCAAGGGTCTTGAAACGATGGAGGAGCAGTTCGACATACTTATGAACGCTCCGATCATGGATCAGGTGGAGGATTTGATGGAGGCTGTCAGGAATGACAGCAAAAGCGGCGAAAAGGCTAAAAAACTTGCTGATGCCTATATGACCGAGAATCTTGAAGTCATCACAGATGCCCTCTTTAATGACGAAGATTTCGACCCCGAAGATCCGATGTTCAAGCGTCTGTTTGACGAACGCAACGCTTCATGGGTCAAGAAGCTGACAACTTCGATCCTCCCGAGCCACAGTGTGTTCGTGGCTGTGGGCGTAGGGCATCTTGTCGGCGACAATGGCCTGATAAAGGCTTTGCAGAGCGCAGGTTATACCGTCACACCTGTAAAATGACGTTTACAGAGGAAATCTCTTTTAGATACTGAAATAATACTGGTTAAAACAATTGATGTAAAGCAATGATTGAGCTTCAAAATCTTAGCTTTTCCTATCGCAAAGGAGTCGTGACACTTAAGGATGTCACGACCTCCTTTCCTCCGGGGATACATCTGCTCCTCGGAGAAAACGGAGCCGGCAAGACCACTCTCCTCGAAGTCATGTCGGGATTGCTCCGGCCACAAGAAGGGGAGTGTACGATTGGCGGCATGGATGTAGCCTCGCGCGGACCCGAAGTGATGCGCAGACTGTTTTTCTTGGGCGATCATATGGTATTTCCTGCCAAAAACATAGCAGCCATGGTCCGGTGCCATGCCTCCCTTTATCCGGGATTCGATGCCGGGTTGCTGAAGGATAATTTAGATGCGTTCGGCATAGACGAGCGATGTCCGTTTACGAAGATGTCGTTAGGTACGTGCCGGAAAGCCCAGCTGGCCTACGCACTGTCGTTGGGCGTGGATGTGCTTCTGCTCGACGAACCCGCAAACGGACTCGACATAAAAGCCAAGCAGACTCTGGCCAATATCATGGCATCATCGGTGGGCGAGAACCAGACTGTAATTGTCTCTACCCATACGGTGCAGGATCTGGAGAACCTCTTTGACGGTGTCGCGCTTATCTCTGCGGGCCAGCTGCTGTTCAACGCCTCGATGGATAGTGTCGCGTCGCGCCTTGCTTTTACGGCCTCCATGCAGCCGTTGCAAGGGTCGTTGTACTGCGAAATGCGCACCGGTCTCTACCATGCAGTCATGGAGATGTCAGGCGACTATGCCGAAGCCGCTGGCAAGCCCGACCTTACGATGCTGTATAATGCCGCTTTCAGCACGGCGCGTGAACGTATCATACAATTATTAAACAGTGAACACCCACTCAGTGCTTCACACTCTTAAAAACGCATTGACAATGAATGACAATAATACAGTTTCCGTAATGGCGGCAGTGCCAGTGCCGTCGCTGTGGCAGCAGGTTGTCAGCGTCGGCCGTTACTATTGGCCGCGTCTGCAATCGCAGGTGGCATGGTACGCTATCAGTTCGCTTGTCATCGGCATCCTCATGGCTGTAGCATCGCATTATGAATTCGGAGTGTCATATGGGCTGCTGACAGGCGTGTTGAGCCTGATGATGATTTTTGCCCCTATCGCATTCGCCCGTTATAACTCCCGGGCTATGGATATAACTGTCCCTGCATCATGGCAGGCCAAAAGCATATTCATGATCGGGTACACAGCGGTCATAATCCCCTTTGTCACGATGTGCCTGCCGGTATTGATTGAAATCATATTCCCCGGAGGAGTGAGCCTGAAGACGATGATGCTCCGTATGAATCCGTTCGGCAATGACGAAATCCCTGATTGGGTAGGGATGCTGTTGTCAACGCGTCTCAACATCTACATGAACGGTGTGTTGCCGGCTATGTTCACCCTGTTTTTCGTTGTCACCTTCAGGCACAATGTGGTCACAAAGGCCATCGTCTGGGATGTGGTGGTAGGGGCTGTGGTATATATAGCTATCATGGCATATACCGTAGTGCATCTTGTCCATGGCATGAGCGAGTATTTCGTTGACCGTGTGGATTTAGAACCTTCGGAGATTGAAGCGTTTACAGACTCTATGGTGCATGACATGATGCTGCCGATAATCACAGGGACGATAGTCGGATATGTCGTGACTACCGTGGTGATGGCGGTATTGATCGTACTGAAACTCAAAAAACGTCAGATATAGCCGCTGACCCAATGAAAACGGATTGCTTTAATTTAAAATAGAATACTCACTTAAAGTGGATTTCAACACATCAAAACCGATATACAGGCAGATTACCGATTACTGCTACAGCCGCATCCTGTCGGGCGACTGGCAGGTTGACGGACGGGTGCCGTCGGTCAAGGAACTCTCGGTGGCCATGGCTGTCAATACGCGGACGGTATTGAAAAGCTATGACGATATGCAGGCTCTCGGCATCCTCTACCAGAAGCGCGGATTGGGATGCTTTGTCGCCCAGGAGGCAAAGGGCATCATCCGCGAGCAGCTGAGAGAGGAGTTTTTCGCCGATACCCTGCCGAGGCTGCGCCACGAGATGTCGATGCTCGGCATTTCGGTGGACGAATTGGTCACGCATCTCAACGATTGAGATGCCGGCCGGTGGTGCCGTCATTGACGATGGACATTTGTGCCAAAATAAAATGATGCGGGTGTACATCGGTGAAACCCGTATGTACACCCGCATCGGTCATAAAAATGAATACAACGTGTGTTTGTCGGCTTTATAAGCCGTTTTGATTTAAAAAGGCTTTTATTCGGCAGACGCAAGAGGCGACGGAGCTGCGTAGGTGCGGCCGGCCAGTTCCTTGTCGAGCATGTACATGCCGTAATCGTTGCTTTCCACAGCGCGGAATGCCTGAATCATGGCACGTGCGGTATCCTCCTCTTCCACCTGCTCGTCGATAAACCATGTGAGGCGGTTGATCGAAGCGAAGTCGTTGTCTTCGCGGGCTATGGCGGCAAGATTGTTAATCATCGAAGTGACTTTCTGTTCGTGCTGGAGGGTCTGCTCAAACATCGACAATACGCTGGGCCATGTGGTGGGTACCTCCTCGATGGGGCGCAGTTCGACTTTTGCATCGCGTGAATTCATGAAGTTCATGAAGATGCGTGCATGGTCCTGCTCTTCGCTAAACTGGACATAGAACCAGTTAGCTACGCCTTTGTGTCCCTTGGCCTCTGCGTCAAGCGACATTGACAGATAAAGATATGCCGACCAGAGCTCTGCATTGATCTGCTCGTTGATGGCATCTTGAAGTCTGTTGCTAATCATGATTGTAGTATTTAAAAGTTAAACGGATAATCAAACTTTCAGGCAAAGATAATGAAAAAATTTAAAGGTAGGATAGAAAAAAACGCCTCCAGACATCGGTTCTGGAGACGTGGTGACGGATTGGAAATATTCCTGTTATTTGTAGCGGGACCGAGAATTGAACTCGGGACCTCCGGGTTATGAATCCGACGCTCTAACCAACTGAGCTATCCCGCCATATGGAGTGAGGAAAACGCCGTTCCTCATTTGCGAGTGCAAAGTTATAGCGAAAAAATGACTTTTGCAATACCTTTGGCGATTTTGTCATGAAAATTTACGTAACTTTGTGTGCGGACATGTATTAACATTACAAAAAATAATATAATGACACAACCTCTTTTGAAGGTCAGCCATGTCAGCAAGCGGTTTACACGCCATGTAGCCCTTGACGACATGTCGATAGAAGTACCCCAAGGCTCGATATACGGTCTGCTCGGACCTAACGGAGCCGGCAAAACCACTCTTATACGCATTATCAACCACATCACCCTGCCTGACAGCGGAGAGGTGGTATTTGACGGCCATCCTCTGACTATGGCTGATGTGGCCCATATAGGATATCTCCCGGAGGAGAGGGGGCTGTATAAGAAAATGAAAGTAGGCGAGCAGGCCATTTTCTTTGCCCGCCTTAAGGGGCTCAGCCGAGCGCAGGCTGTCACGGAGCTTAAGAAATGGTTTGAGAAATTTGAAATCATGGAGTGGTGGGGCAAGAAGGTGTCGGAGCTCTCCAAGGGAATGGCCCAGAAAGTCCAGTTTATCATCACGGTGCTCCACCGGCCCAAGCTGCTGATTTTCGACGAGCCGTTTTCAGGATTCGACCCTATCAATGCCAATATGCTCAAAGAAGAGATAATGGAGCTGCGGCGCGAGGGTTCTACCATAATATTCAGCACCCACAATATGTCGAGCGTAGAGGAGATATGCGATGACATCACGCTGATAAACAGCTCTCGCAACGTCCTATCAGGCAATGTCGATGAGATACGCCGGCGTTTCTGCAAGGACCGTTACGTCATCGGGCTGGCCGACGAGGGCGACAAGCTGCTGCTGCCGTCCATCGAGCCTATGACCGTAGAGCGGACCATGGAACGAAATGACGACGGTACGTCGACTCTGAAGGTCCACCTCTCTCCTGATGCCGATGTGCGTGGGTTGATAAATGCTGTCAACGAGCACGGCACCATCCTGTCATTCAACGAAGCCATGGCATCGATGAACGATATATTTATCAATGTAGTGGAGTCGACACGGCTCTGAAATTAATAAGGACAGACATGAATCAGATATCCCTGATAATACAGCGCGAATTTATAGAACGCGTTTCCAAAAAGAGTTTTATCATCGTCACCATCCTCATGCCGCTGCTGATGCTCCTGCTGTCGGTGCTTCCGGCTCTGATGATGCAGTTCTCATCGAGCGACGGGCGGAATATAGTAGTCGTAGACGAAACAGGTGTCATAGCCCCGGATTTGCATGACACTGAGGATGTGACGTTCAGCCGGAGTGCCCAGGTGCTTGACTCCGCCCTGACCATGAAGGATGTCGCAGGCATACTTTATATACCTTCGACTGCGGTAGAAAATACCTCGGGCATAGCCTACTACAGCAATGGCCCGGTGTCGATGAATGTGGAAGGGGAGCTCCAAGCCCAGCTCAACGACATCATCGAGAGCCGCCGCATAGAGAGGAGCAACATCGAGAATCTGCGTCAGGTGATGGATGACATACACAGCGACGTGCAGCTGCTGACATTCCGCAATGACACCGACGAGTTGTCGCAGGAATCGAGCGCATTGAGCTTCGTGCTCGGTATCGGACTTGCCCTCGTACTGTACATGTTCCTGCTGCTTTACGGTCAGATGGTTATGTCGAGCATCATTGAGGAGAAAAACAACCGCGTGCTCGAGCTCGTGGTCACGTCGGTCAAGCCCGTCCACCTGATGCTCGGCAAAATATTCGGCATAGCAAGCGTGGCGGTAGTGCAGATACTGATATGGATGGCACTGCTCTGTTGCATCTCGGCGTTCGTGATCCCGGCTACACTGCCAACGGAAATGATGAGCGAAGTATCGGCTGTGCAGGCCGGCACATTTGACGCTGCCACGTCGCAGTATGATGCCGATTTCGTCAATACGGTGGCAACGCTCGGCAGTGTCGGCTACATCTTCAATATGCTGTTTGTGATGCTGCTGTTCCTTGTGGCAGGTTTCCTCTTCTATGCGGCCATATTCGCCGCTATCGGCTCTGCGGTGGAGAATGTACAGGATGCCTCGCAGCTCTCGTTTGTAGCCATGGTGCCTATCATCCTCGGTCTGGTACTCTCGTTTTCGGCGGTGCAGGACCCGCAGTCGGGACTTGCTGTGGCATGTAGCTACATCCCTCTGACATCTCCTATGGTGATGATGGCGCGTCTGCCGTTCGGCATAGCGGCATGGGAGGTGATCCTGTCGTTGGTCATACTTGTGGCTTCGTTTTTGTTCACGGCATGGTTGGCCGGCAAGATATACCGTGTAGGGATATTCATGTATGGCAAGAAGCCTACGCTCAAAGACCTCTGGCATTGGTCCCGCCAGGCGTGACGGTGCATGGCAGTCTAAAAAAAGCATAAAAGATAGGTGTATGATTGGATGTCACGAAATAAAATCGTAATTTCGCGCGTTAAAATCTAAGTATTATCGTTAGATTAGATGAGACAATTAAAAATCACCAAATCAATCACCAATCGAGAGAGTGCATCGCTCGACAAGTACCTTCAGGAAATCGGCCGCGAGGAGCTCATATCCGTAGAGGAGGAGGTCGAGCTCGCCCAGAAGATACGCGAAGGCGACGCACGCGCTCTTGACAAACTTACACGAGCTAACCTGCGTTTCGTGGTCTCTGTGGCGAAGCAGTATCAGAATCAGGGACTAAGTCTGCCTGACCTGATCAACGAAGGAAATCTTGGCCTGATTAAGGCCGCCCAGAAATTCGATGAGACCCGTGGGTTTAAGTTCATCTCGTATGCGGTGTGGTGGATTCGTCAGTCGATTCTCCAGGCTCTTGCAGAGCAGTCGCGCATAGTGCGCCTGCCTCTCAATCAGGTAGGTTCGCTAAACAAAATCAGCAAAGCTCTGTCGAAATTCGAGCAGGAGAACGAGCGCCGTCCTTCTCCCGAGGAGCTTGCGGAGCGATTAGATGTGCCGGTGGAGAAGATTGCCGACACGCTCAAGGTGTCAGGCCGCCACATTTCGGTGGACGCTCCTTTTGTGGAAGGCGAGGATAACAGTCTTCTCGATGTGCTTACCAATGACGATTCGCCCATGGCCGACAGTACGCTCACGCAGGAATCGCTGTCAAAGGAAGTGGACCGCGCCCTCCGTCAGCTCCACGAAAGGGAGCGCGAAATCCTCAAGATGTTTTTCGGCATAGGATGCCAGGAAATGACCCTTGAGGAGATAGGCGCCAAGTTCGATTTGACACGCGAGCGTGTCCGTCAGATAAAAGAGAAGGCCATACGCCGCCTCAAAGGTCAAAAGAGCAAACTGCTTAAGACCTATTTGGGGCAGTAAACGCATTTGTCAATTTTTTGTTTTTTCGATAATTCAGTTTGCATAATGATTGGCTGGATTTCCCTGTGATAGGGAGGTCCAGTTTTTTGTTTCAATGCCCTGAGCGTTTCAATCCTCCGACAAAGACAGACAATGCCATCCGCTGCGTCCCTACGTTTTGTGATGCGCCATTGGTCGGAGCTTTGGCGGATGTGGGGATTGCTGTGCAACGATGGTGCGGTAGCGGAGTCCCGGAGGGCAGGTGGATTATAGGGCTGGTGGCGCAAACCATGGTCGCTATCCGCGCATGTCCGCCGGGGAGTATACTGCGCATTTTCAGATGTAATGGGCAAGGCGCGATTGCACGTTTTTTGCTTTTGTGTGATTTTTGTTAAGTAATTGTAAAAAAGTGTATAAGAGCAGAATTAATCAGCTATATTTGTATTGTATTTATTAAACATGATGACGGAAAAACATGTTTTAAAGCATGCTTTCCATCAATAATCTTTGCTTGATATGCCTAAAGTAATTGGTGCAGTAGATATTAACATCGAGAGATGTAAAGGGTGTGACCTTTGTGTAGCGGCATGCCCCGCCGATGTGTTGCTCCTTCAGCCTAAAGAGGTCAATGATCGGGGATATCATTTCGCCTACACGGCCAACCCTGATAAATGTATAGGTTGTGCGGCCTGTGCGTTGGTTTGCCCTGATGCGTGCATAACCGTTTACCGTAAGAAGATTGACTGACCGGTCCGGCTGCAATCAATAGCCGGCCACGGCTGTTTTTATTGATATACTTTAAGGAAATAAATTCAAGTCCACACAATAGTGCTTTTTACAATTAAAGACAATGGATGAAGAAATAAGATTAATGAAGGGCAACGAAGCCATAGCCCATGCTGCCATCCGATATGGAGTTGACGGCTATTTTGGCTACCCTATCACTCCTCAGAGCGAAATCCTTGAGACTCTTGAAGAGCTGATGCCTTGGGAGACTACCGGCATGGTAGTGCTTCAGGCCGAAAGCGAGCTTGCTGCCATCAATATGGTCTATGGCGGTGCCTCTACGGGCAAGGCTGTCATGACATCGTCGTCCAGCCCCGGCGTAAGCCTCAAGCAGGAGGGCATATCATATATAGCAGCAGGAGAGCTGCCCGCCTTGATAATCAACGTAATGCGCGGCGGCCCAGGGCTTGGTACCATACAGCCGTCACAGGCCGACTATTTCCAGGCGACAAAGGGTGGCGGCCATGGCGACTATCACTTGATAGTTCTTGCTCCATCGTCGGTGCAGGAAATGGCTGATTTTGTCTGTCTCGGATTCGACCTCGCCTTCAAGTACCGCACTCCAGCCATGATTCTTGCCGACGGCATCGTGGGCCAGATGATGGAGAAAGTCCGTCTGCCCAAGCAGAGGGCAAGGCGCACCGATGCAGAGATTGCCGAGCAGTGCCCGTGGGCTGTGACCGGCCGTCCAGCCACACGTAAGCCCAACATAATGACCACTCTGGAGCTTGAAAGCTCCACGATGGAAGAGAACAACCGCCGCCTGCAGGCCACATATGAGCGCATCCGCAGCAATGAGGTGCGGTATCAGGAATATTATACCGATGACTGCGATTATCTCATTGTGGCTTTCGGCTCCATAGCCCGTATATGCCTGAAGGCGATAGAAGAAGCGCGTGCCGCCGGCATCAAAGTCGGTCTGATTCGTCCGATTACCTTGTGGCCGTTCCCGACAGAGGCCATCGCATCCATGGCACAACGTGTCAAAGGCATCCTGACGGTAGAGATAAATGCCGGCCAGATGGTAGAGGATGTGCGCCTTGCCGTCAACGGCAAAGTCCCCGTATATTACTATGGGCGCATGGGCGGCATAGTCCCGAACCCGTCAGAGGTAATAGATGCGCTTTATCGTGATTTCCCAGAAATTAACCCCGAAAGGTAGTTATGTCATACGAAGATATCAAAAAACCGGAAAATATCGTTTATCAGCGCCCTGCGCTGCTTAACGGCAACCATATGCACTATTGCCCGGGATGTAGCCATGGGGTGGTACATAAGCTCATCGCCGAGATCGTTGAGGAAATGGGTCTGCAGGACAAAACCATCGGCATTGCCCCGGTAGGCTGCGCCGTGTTTGCCTATAACTATGTAGACATCGACTGGATAGAGGCTGCGCACGGTCGCGCCCCGGCTGTCGCCACGGCGGTGAAGCGTCTTAATCCTGACCGTATGGTGTTCACATACCAGGGTGACGGCGACTTGGCTGCCATAGGCACGGGCGAGACTATCCATGCCGCCAACCGTGGCGAAAACATAGCCATCATATTCATCAACAACGGTATATATGGCATGACCGGCGGTCAGATGTCGCCAACCACTCTTGAGGGTATGAAGACATCCACATCGCCATATGGCCGCCGCATCGACCTTAACGGTTACCCGCTGCCCATAACCAACCTGCTCGTCGGTCTTGACGGGACTTGCTATGTGACGCGCCAGAGCGTACACACCGCCGCAGCTGTCCGCAAAACCAAAGCAGCCATCAAGCAGGCGTTCAAAAACGCCATGGAGGGCAGGGGGACATCGGTGGTGGAAGTCGTGTCTACCTGCAATTCGGGGTGGAAGATGACTCCGGTCCAGGCTAATGACTGGATGGTGGAGCACATGTTCAAGAAATATCCTATCGGTGATTTGAAAAATACCGTTAATCCCGCCCCTGCGGCTCACGCCAAGGGCGTTGAAACACACCCTAAACAATGAAGAAGGAAATCATAATAGCCGGTTTCGGCGGTCAGGGAGTGCTCTCTATGGGCAAGATTCTTGCTTACGCAGGTCTTATGGACGACTTGGAAGTGTCGTGGATGCCATCATACGGGCCGGAGCAGCGTGGTGGTACGGCCAATGTCACGGTCATCTTGAGCGACACGCCTATCAGTTCGCCTGTACTTGACACATACGATGTCGCCGTCATACTCAACCAGCAGAGCCTTGACAAATTCGAGAGCCGTGTTAAGCCTGGAGGCGTTCTGATATACGACCCCTATGGCATCCACCACAAGCCCACTCGCTCCGACATAACCGTTTACGAGGTCAACGGCATGGATGCTGCCATAGACATGAAGAACTCCAAGACCTACAATATGATACTTCTTGGGGCGTTACTCGCCATTGTGCCAGTGGTGCCAGTGGAGAGTGTTATGAAAGGCTTGCAGAAAGTCCTTCCCGAGCGTCACCATCATCTGCTTCCGCTCAACCGCGAAGCCATCCTGCGCGGGATGTCGTTGGTAAACGGCAAATAATACATCCAATTCCCTATATATAACGATAGCATAACGACATCCCTTCATCACCAGTGGCCAAGAAGATAGTTGAGACTCCGCTGATGAAGCAGTACATCGAGATGAAACAGAAACATCCCGATGCAGTGCTGCTTTTCAGGGTCGGCGATTTCTATGAGACATTTTCCGAAGATGCCATCACGGCTTCGGAAATACTCGGCATCACGTTGACGCGACGGGCCAATGGGGTGGCGCAGCATGTCGAACTGGCCGGGTTTCCCCACCATGCCCTCGACACCTACTTGCCTAAACTTGTCAGGGCGGGAAAGCGTGTGGCCATATGCGAACAGCTTGAAGACCCCAAACTGACCAAAAAACTCGTCAAGCGCGGTATCACTGAGCTGGTCACTCCGGGTGTGTCTATCAACGATAACATCCTCGACCACCGCGAGAACAATTTTCTCGCCGCTATCCACATAGACCGGCATGTGACGGGAGTGTCGTTCCTTGACATATCCACCGGTGAGTTCCTCACCGCCCAGGGCGACAACGAATATGTCGGGAAGCTGCTTGCCGCGTTCGCCCCGAAGGAGGTGCTGGTAGAACGTGGCAAGCGTGCGATACTCGACGAGCAGATTGCTCCGCATTATCTCAGCTTCGAGCTTGACGATTGGATATTTACGGAGACGGCGGCTATGGACAGGCTGTTGAAGCAGTTTGAGACAGGTTCGCTCAAAGGATTCGGCATCCACAATATGCAGGCAGCCATCATTGCATCTGGGGCTATACTCCATTATCTCGACATAACACAGCATACGCGCACCTCGCACATTACGTCTATCGCACGTATCGAAGAGGACCGGTATGTGCGTCTTGACCGTTTCACTGTGCGTAACCTTGAGCTGCTGAGTGCTCTCGGCGATGAGGGCAAGAGCCTGCTTGATGTCATCGACCGCACTGTCAGCCCGATGGGTGCCCGTTTGCTGCGCAGATGGATAGCTTTCCCTCTGCGTGATGTCAAGGCGATAAATGCCCGATTGGATGTTGTGGAATACTTTTTCCGCGACCCTGATGCACGTGAATCCCTTAGGGAGGCATTGGAAAGGGTAGGCGACCTCGAACGTCTCACCGGCAAGACCGCCACCGGGCGTATTTCGCCGCGTGAAGTCATCCAGCTCAAACATGCCTTGTGTGCTCTCGAACCGATTAAGGCTGTCTGTATGGAAGCTGACAACAAGGCTTTGGCCACTATCGGAGAGCAGATTAACCCGTTGAAGGCTGTCCATGACCGCATTGAGAGGGAGATTGTAGACGATGCTCCTGCCGCTGTCAACCGTGGCACGGTCATCAAGCCGGGTGTCGATGCAGAGCTTGACGAGCTTCGCGACATCGTGTACCATGGCAAGGAATACCTGCTGCGTCTGCAGCAGCGCGAGATACAGGCTACGGGCATCCCAAGTCTTAAGGTGGCATATAATAACGTATTCGGTTACTATATAGAGGTCACAAATACACATAAAGACAAGGTCCCCTCGGAATGGATTCGCAAGCAGACGCTCGTCAACGCGGAGCGTTACATAACTCAGGAGCTTAAGGAGTATGAGGAGAAGATACTCGGTGCCCAGGACAAGATAGACTCTATAGAATTGCGTCTGTATAACGACCTTGTGGCTGACATTGCCGAGTTTATCCCTGCGATACAGCTCGATGCCACGATGGTGGCCCGCCTTGATGTGCTCAGTTCGTTTACACGCGTAGCTATCGAAAACCGTTATTCACGTCCTGTGGTCGACGATTCGTTGAGCATCGACCTTGTGGAGGCTCGTCATCCTGTCATTGAGCGTGAGCTGCCTCCGGGTGAGCCGTATATATCCAATACTGTGCATCTTGACAATGACAAGACGCAGATAATGATGATTACGGGTCCTAACATGTCGGGTAAGTCGGCTCTTTTGCGCCAGACGGCTCTCAATGTGCTGATGGCTCAGATAGGGTGCTATGTGGCTGCCGAAAGCGCTCGTATAGGTGTGGTCGATAAGATATTTACGCGAGTGGGGGCCAGCGACAACATCTCTCTTGGCGAGTCTACGTTTATGGTGGAGATGAATGAGGCAGCTTCGATTCTCAACAATATGAGCCAGCGTTCGCTGATACTATTTGATGAGCTTGGCCGTGGCACGTCTACCTATGACGGCATCTCTATAGCATGGGCGATAGTCGAATACATCCACCAGCATGGCTCCATGCATCCTAAGACCCTCTTTGCAACGCATTACCACGAGCTCAACGAGATGGAGCGGTCGTTTGAGCGTGTGGTCAATTATAATGTTTCGGTCAAGGAAATCGATGGCAAAGTAGTGTTTCTCCGCAAACTCTCACGCGGAGGCTCTGAACACAGTTTCGGAATACACGTGGCCAAACTGGCCGGTATGCCGCGAAGCATCGTGACCCGCGCCGACGAAGTGTTGCATCGCCTTGAAGCCGCCAACCGTGACAACGGCTCGTCGGTAACTCCGGCGACCATGTCATCTCTCGCTCCGAATCAGCGTATGGAGGACGGGATACAGCTGAGCTTCTTCCAGCTTGACGACCCGGTGCTGAGTGCTGTCCGTGACGAAATCCTCGGCATAGACATCAATTCGCTCTCTCCGTTGCAGGCTCTCAACAAGCTCTCAGACATACAGTCGATTCTTACAGGAAAGTAATCGGATGTCTTTGCAGGTAATAAGCAAGAACTTAAAATGATATGAACATATTACTGAATATATTTTGGTTTCTGTTCGGCGGTCTGATGATTGCCATCGAGTACGCCATTTCGAGTGTGTTGATGATGATAACCATCATAGGCATCCCGTTCGGTCTGCAGACCATGAAACTTGCAGCGGTAGCACTGTGGCCGTTTGGCACAGATGTGGTCAAGACCGGGTGGCCGTCAGGTTGCCTGGCAGGTATAATGAATGTGGTATGGTGGTTTCTCGGCGGCATCCCGATAGCGTTGACCCATCTTGCGTGGGGTTTGCTGTTTTGCATTACCGTCATAGGCATCCCGTTTGGTCTGCAGCATTTCAAGCTCATGCGTCTGGCTCTGTTTCCATTCGGCAAAACGATAGCCTGAGATAAACAGCCTCTACATAATTTGACTCCTTATCTGACTCTCTCCATGCGGATTTTGAATAATGGGCGAAAAGAGGTAACTTTGTTGACTAACTTAATATATAAATACTCTATTTTATGGCACTTAATTTTACCGATGCTTCCGTAAGCGAGCTTATAGAGTCGGGTAAGCCTGTAGTGGTGGACTTGTGGGCTACATGGTGTGGCCCCTGCAAACGTTTAATCCCTGTCATAGAGAAGCTGGCTGAGGAATACGAAGGCCGCGTTGTCATCGGGAAATACAATGTGGATGAGGAAAATGACCTTGCGTCAGCCAATCGTATCATGTCCATCCCCACGCTGCTTTTCTTCAAGAACGGCCAGCAGGTCAAGGAACTTCGTATGACCGGCGCACAGCCTGAAGATGCTGTCAAGGCTAACATCGAAAAACTGCTCGCGCTGTAATCTTCTGAGTCTCTACTACATCTATTACATATATGAGTGCATCCGCATATGCAGATGCGCTCTTTGTGACATAATAACCACGACAATATATTAACCCATTACCCATAACCATAAATTCACCATATGAAACACATACTCATCACATTTACCGTAGCAGTGGCTGCTACAGTGCCGGCTTTATGCGCGGATGCTGATCCTCTGTGGCTCAGGGATGCCAAAGTTTCTCCTGACGGAGCTACGGTTGTATTCCGTTACAAGGGCGACCTGTTCACCGTGCCGGTCAAGGGCGGAGAGGCACGGCGCATCACGACCTTGCCCGGTATGGAGAAAGCTCCTGTGTGGTCGCCCGACGGCAGTTTGATTGCTTTTGCAAGCGACCGTGACGGAGCGATGAACCTCTATGTGATGAGTGCTAAAGGTGGTGTGGCCCGTCAGTTGACTTTCGGTAGTGTCAATGTCGTGCCGGAGGCTTTTACTCCTGACGGTCAGTCGGTGGTGTATTCCGCAGCCATACAGGACCCCGTTACCAGCCGCCTGTTTCCGTCAGGACGTTTGACAGAGCTGTATTCTGTACCTGTGAGCGGCGGAGCTTCCGTACAGATTCTGGCCTCTCCGGCTGAAAGCATCTCTTATATGCCTGACGGCAAGAGTTTCCTCTATCAGGACCAGAAAGGCATGGAGGATGTGTGGCGCAAGCATCATACCTCTTCGGTCACACGCGATATATGGAATTACGATGCCTCTACCGGGCGGCATACCAATCTGACAGCTCGTGGTGGCGAGGACCGCAATCCGGTATTGGCTCCTGACGGACATACGGTGTACTTCCTGAGCGAACGTGACGGCGGCTCTATGAACGTGTACACATTTGAGATGGATTCTCCCGCCAAGGTGACTGCTGTGACCCGCTTTACAGGCGCACCTGTGCGTTTCCTTTCGATGGGCAGCAACGGCACTCTGGTCTACACATACGATGGTGAAATATATGCCCAGCAGCCTTCTGGGACACCTCGTAAGATTGACATATCTATCATAGACGACCTGTCTGAACAGCCTGAATTAGTGGCGTTGGGCGATTATTCATGTGGTGCATCGTCGCCCGACGGCTCTGAGCTGGCTTTGGTTTCACGTGGAGAGGTGTTTGTGACTTCTGCCGACTATGCCACGACCAAGCAGGTTTCCAAAACTCCTGCCATGGAGATGGAGGTGTCATGGCATCCAGAAGGACGTAAGTTGCTGTATACCTCGCAGCGTGACGGCTCTTGGAACATCTATGAAGCTTCGATAGCGCGTGACGAAGACCCCAATTTCTCCAATGCCACTGTAATCGACGAGCGTCCCCTGTTCAAGCCTGACGGCGTTGACCGCACTGGCGCGAAATATTCGCCAGACGGCAAGAAAATCGTCTATCTCCAAAACCGCGACTCCATCATGGTTATGGATGTCGCCTCGGGTAAATCCAAGGCGTTGACTGATGGTAGCGGCATATATTCGCGTAGCCTTGATACAGACTACCATTGGAGCCCTGACAGCCGATGGATAGTCACTTTCCTCAACACGAATCAGCATGAGCCTTACTATGACGTAGTGCTGATTAATGCCGAGAGCGGAGAGCAGACCAATCTTACCGGGACTGGATATTTTGACTATAATCCCCGGTGGGCTCTTGACGGCAATGCCATCATATTTGAGACCGACCGCTATGGTATGCGCAGCCACGCTTCCTGGGGGTCGCAGTCCGATGTGATGATTGTGTTTATGAATCAGGAGGCTATGGACCGCTTCATGCTTGACGAGGAGGAGTTTAAACTCTTGACAAAGGCCGAAGAAAAAGCCAAGGAGGCCAAAGAGACCGACAAGGATAGCAAGAAAAAGTCTGATAAAAAGAAGAAATCCGACAAGGACAAGAAATCCGACGATACCAAGGCAATCAAGGTTGAGCTTGACGGCATACGTGACCGAGTGTTGCGCCTGACACCTAACTCGTCCAATCTCGGCGATTTCATCATGGTAGGGGAGGACGGCAAAGAAGTGCTTTACTACATGAGTAAGTTTGAGGACGGCTATGACCTCTGGAAGGTGGTGCCTCGCAAGGGCGATGTCTCTATCGCCGAGAAGCTTGGCGGACGCAATATGCGGCTTGATACGGATTCAAAAGGAAAGACTATGTTTATGATTGGCTCCAGCAGTCTGAAGAAGATGGATTTGGCTTCCGAGTCGGTCAAGCCTGTTAAAGTCAGCGGTAAGTTGCGTGTCGATGCCCCTGCCGAGCGTGAAGCGATGTATGATTTCGCAGTGCGTGAAGTGTCGGAGCGGTTCTATGTCCCCGACATGAATGGTGTCGACTGGCCGGCGTTGACAGCACAGTACCGTCGTTATCTCCCTCATATAACCAATAATTACGACTTTGCGGAGATGATGAGCGAACTGCTGGGCGAACTCAATGTGTCGCATACCGGCGCGCGCTATTTCCCTGACGGCTCTAAGGAACCGTCGGCTGTGCTCGGGCTTCTGTATGACATGAACTACACCGGACCGGGCATGAAAGTGGCTGAGATTGTCAAGGGCACTCCATTCCGCCGCGCATCATCGAAGCTGCGCCCCGGTATGGTTATCGAGAAAATCAACGGGGAAGCTCTGACTGACTCGACGACTATGGATGTACTGCTTAAGCGGGCTGTCCGTAAAAACACCCTCGTATCCATATATGACCCTGTGTCGGGCAAACGATTTGATGAGGTAGTCAAGCCCATAAGCCGAGCCACTCTCAATAACAAGCTTTATGACCGATGGGTGGAACGTAACCGCCAGCTCGTCGACAGCCTTTCAGGTGGCCGTCTCGGCTATGTGCATCTGCGTGACATGACCGATGAGAGCTTCCGTACGATTTATGCGGATATGCTTGGACGTTATTATCAGCGTGAAGCTATGATTATAGACACACGCTGGAATGGTGGCGGCCGTCTGCATGAAGATATCGAAGTGCTTCTGTCTGGTGAGACGTACATGACCCAGATGGTGCATGGCAAGAAAGCCGGTGAAATGCCTTCACGCCGGTGGAACAAGCCTTCAATCATGCTTATCTGCGAGGCTAATTACAGCAATGCGCATGGCACGCCGTGGGTCTATAAGCATAAGAATCTTGGCAAACTTGTCGGCGCGCCTGTCCCTGGCACCATGACTTCGGTCAACTGGATAGATTTTCAGGATCAGTCGATGTTTTTCGGCGTGCCTGTAGTGGGTATGCAGATACCAGATGGTTCGTTCCTTGAAAACCAGCAGCTGGAACCTGATATACTGGTACTCAACGATCCTGCGACTGTGGTGACGGGTACCGACAGCCAGATTGAAGCTGCCGTCGCCGAACTGCTCTCGCAGCTCAATAGTAAATCCAAATAAAATCTACATATATGAAACATAGCGTTATCCTCGGCATAGAGTCGTCATGTGACGATACTTCGGCCGCTGTGATAGCTGACGGATTGCTCCGCTCCAATGTCATCGCCTCTCAGCAGGTGCATGAACAGTGGGGCGGAGTAGTGCCGGAGTTGGCATCACGTGCACATCAGCAGAATATCGTCCCTGTGGTCGATGCTGCCATAAAGCAGGCCGGCATAACGCCGCAGGAACTCACTGCCATAGCTTTTACCCGTGGTCCGGGTCTGATTGGCTCGCTGCTTGTCGGCACCTCGTTTGCAAAAGGCATGTCTATAGGCTTGGGTGTGCCTTTGGTCGATGTCAACCATCTCCATGGCCATGTCCTAAGCCATTTCATTCGCGAAAAGGAGGATGACGAAGTCCCTGAATTTCCCTATCTGTGCTTACTCATCTCGGGAGGTAATAGCCAGCTTATCATAGTGCGTTCGCCAGAGGATATGGAGATTATAGGGCGTACCATCGACGATGCCGCAGGCGAGGCGTTTGACAAATGCGCCAAAGTGATGGGACTTCCTTATCCGGGCGGACCTCATGTGGACCGTCTGGCACAGCAGGGTGACCCATCCAAGTTCAAGTTCGCCAAACCGCATATCCCCGGACTTGACTACAGTTTCAGTGGCTTGAAAACATCTTTTCTTTACACCCTTCGCGACGAGAAAAAGAAAAATGAGAATTTCGTCAAGGAAAATATGGCCGACCTTGCAGCATCGTTGCAGCGTACCATCATCGATATTCTGATAGATAAGCTCGACAAGGCGGTCAAACAGACCGGCATAAAGACAGTGGCCATCGGCGGCGGTGTGTCTGCCAACTCCGGGGTGCGTCAGGCTGTGGCTGATTATTGCACCCGTAATGGCTTGAAAGCGTTTATACCCCCTCGTAAGTTCACTACCGACAATGCCGCAATGGTGGCTATTGCCGGACATTTTAAAGCCCTAAACGGAGAATATTGCTCATTGGATGCCGTGCCATTTGCGCGAGTAACTGTATAGTCTTAACAGTCTAAAAATGAAATACTCTATCATTGCTATCGGTGACGAACTGCTTTTAGGCCAGGTCACTGACACCAACAGCGGTTCGATAGCGCGGATGCTTGACCCTTACGGGTGGAAACTTGACAATGTGCAGGTCGTCGCTGACAGTGCCGATGCTATCCGTCAGGCCATAGACAGGGCATTTGCAGCTACCGATGTGGTGCTTACTACAGGTGGTCTCGGCCCGACGAAAGATGACATAACCAAGGGTGTTCTGACTGCATATTTCGGCGGAGAGCTGCGTGAGGATGCTGCTGTTCTTGACAATGTCATATCAGTAATGACGCGCAACGGCCGAGAGCTTAATGCACTTACACGGGCACAGGCCATGGTGCCTACTTCGTGTGACGTGATTCAAAACGAGGTGGGCACGGCTCCTATTATGTGGTTTGAGCATGATGGCAAAGTTCTCGTATCCATGCCCGGTGTGCCGCATGAGACGCTTACCATGATGCAGCGCAAAGTTATGCCTCGTCTGCTTTCTCGCTTTCCGTCCGATGTGGCTCTTGACCATCGTGTAGCCCTTGTGGCTGATTTGAGCGAGAGCCGTGTGGCCATGGTTCTTGCCGAATGGGAGGAGGCTTTGCCTCAGCATCTCCATATAGCATATCTGCCCAAAGCGCGGTTGATTCGTCTGCGTCTTGACGGCAAGGCGGCCGATGCAGCTGCGCTAAGTGCCGACCTTGACCGCGAATATGACAAAATGATAGCCTTGCTCGGCAAGCATGTCGTGGCTAAAGAGGATGTGCCTCTGCCGGAAGTCCTCGTGAAAGCAGCCCGGGCTAAAGGCCTGACCATCGCTACTGCCGAGAGCTGCACTGGAGGAAACATAGCGCATGAAATCACCACGGTGCCCGGATGCTCCGACGTGATGAAGGGCGGTATAGTAAGCTACAGCAATGATATGAAAATGAATCTCCTCGGAGTCAGGTCTGAGACCTTGGAGCGGTATGGAGCGGTATCCGAGCAGACCGTTGCGGAGATGCTACGTGGGGCGCATAAGGCTTGTGATGCCGACCTTGTGATGGCTACAAGCGGCATAGCCGGCCCAGGCGGAGGAACGGACGGGAAGCCTGTAGGGACTGTGGTTGTCGGAGCTTCATTGCGCGGCTCTGAGCCGGCCATAGCTACATGGCATTTCGGCGGTTCGCGTACTCGGATTATCGACCAGTCGACCACCACCGCTATCATCACCGCTCTACATCTCCTTCAGGACTGATGCGGCGATTACTGGCGGAGCTTGCCGTTGCGCCGTTGTAATAACCCCATGAATCATTATGCAGAGTGCTTTTTTAGAGTTGTTAAATTTGCCGTAAAAAACGACATATTTTCATCTAAATATTAATTTTGTACCTCGTAAAAAAATGAAAGGGTATGTTGCGGTCATATTTTTGATGCTGTCGGTCGTGCTTTTTCACGGCAGGTCAGCGCATACCCCCTCTGGCGATGTCTCGACGGGCATGGAGTGCAGTATGCCATGCCTGACTGTGAGTGCCGACAGGGGGGGCGATATGGAGGCACATCTCCTGAAAAGCAAAGAGAAAAAACTGTCAGATATCGTCGGCGAAATACACCACATGCCTTGCCGTACCAACGCGCTGGTAAAAGGCATGTTTCGGTTTATCTCTTTCAAGACAATTCATTCCTTCAAACTCTTGTTACGGGATATGGCGGTTTGCATGGCTAACCAGATTTCCATCCATACTCGTGTGTATGACACGTCACGCTGTTTCAGTTGGAACGATGCCTGCGACCATTATATTTTCGGAATGAGGCGTATCCTTATTTAGCGTTTTATTTTTTGCCGTTTTTACCTTATGAGAAAGGGTGGGATGTGACCGAAAGTGAAAGGCACATACCCTATTCCTGCGTACAATCAAACATTTAAACAAGCAAAAAATAAAAAACTCAATCAATGGAACAAGTTACTTCTGCTGCCGGAACGTTGTTTTCGACGGCACACCCCGATATTAAGAAAACCACCGATATCTCATCTGTCCTCATTTCCGTTTCACTCTGCGTGGCAGGGATCGTTATCCTGCTTTATTCCCTGAATGCGTATGATACGTCCTCTGTCTCGGGCCCGTTGTCACTGGTCTGCGGCTTCCTCCTTGTCATTGTCGGTCTTATCAGGCTGCTTAAAGGGAGCGGTCATCTGGTTTACGCGCCGACCTGTAGTGTAGTGAGGAAAGGGAGCCGTTACTTGAGCGCTGACAGGCTGTCCTATTTGCGCGAGGTACTTGAAACGAAAGATTTCGCATCCTCAAAGGGGATCGCGCTGAAAAAGGATGGGAACGCGAGGTTGGACTACATGGCTTCCCGTGACCGCCGGTTTGCCGCCGTACAACTGTTCAGATATGTCCCTTACACTTACGAGACCGCGTCTCCCATCTTCTACTATACGGGAAATGATGCAGAGGAGTTCCTTGACAATCTGCAGGCTGGCAATTTCTGATTGCCGCCAGATTGCGGGAGAAAAAACGGCTGTCGTTATTTTATCGGCATTCAGGAAATGCGATTAGCCATAACAATACTAAATGATAGCATCATATGGAGTTTCTGATTGATTTTATATTGCATATAGACAAGTATCTGGTGAGCATTGTGCAGGAGTATCATCTTTGGACGTATGCCATCTTGTTCCTTATCATCTTTTGCGAGACAGGGCTGGTGGTTACGCCTTTCCTTCCGGGAGATTCACTCCTGTTTGTGGCGGGGGCTGTCACGGCCATGCCCGATGTCCCCCTGCGCGTTGATCTGCTGATGCTTATCCTGTTTGCAGCCGCCGTCTTGGGCGATTCCTGCAATTACATGATCGGCCGTTTTTTCGGGGAAAAGCTGTTCGGCAATCCTCGTTCCAAGGTTTTCAAGCAGAGCCATCTGGAAAAGACACACGAGTTTTTCAGGAAATATGGCGGGAAGACTATCGTCATCGCCCGTTTTGTCCCTATCGTGCGTACTTTCGCCCCGTTCGTGGCAGGCATGGGAAAAATGAATTACTATTATTTCATGCTGTACAATCTTGCCGGCGGCATGTTGTGGATTGGTCTGTTCTGCCTTGCCGGTTATTTCTTCGGCGACCTTCCCGTTGTACAGGACAATCTGCACCTGCTGCTGGTGGCCATCATCGTCGTTTCCCTGCTGCCAGGAGTGATTGAAGTAGTGAGAATCAAACTGAAAAATAAGTAACCCGCACTTGCAGGGTTATTTGAGATAATTTTATGTCTGACTAATTATTGTGAGTCTCTTAACAAAAGGAACTGGTTTAGACTTGTTGCAAAATGTTAAATTTAGAGCCGATGCAACCCCTATGAGCTAACATCTCTAAGTGCCGGTCGCGATGCGTTAATTTGCAATTCCGCAATAAGTTTAAATCAGTTCTCAAATAAAACAATCCGACGATGAAAAATCGCTGCTAAACTATTCTCGTGCATAGTGGACGCTGTGGATGCACTTGGAAACACCGTTTCCAAGACGGTGTGCGAGCAATACATAACCCTTCCGGTTATCTTTTCCGGGCTGGTCGCTGCCATCTTCTTTTATCGGGGGAGGTTTACCGGCTTTGCTCTCTACCGGCTTATCTATGGACACTCTATTGCCTGAGCTTGCCGTTGCGCCGTTGTAATACACCCGGGTATCGGAGACGTACATACGCGACTGTGCGTTGCATGATGTAAGCTAATGCTATTGCGGCTATCAGATATAGGACAAGATAGGACCAGCGTAGATACTCATCCTTAATCGGCAGGAATCCATAGAATAATTGACGTATTACCGGATGTGCTACGAAAATCCAAGGCGAAAGTATGCCTACGTTGAGCATCAGCATCTTGACCGGGCGTGGCAGCAATGTGCATATCCATATCAATGCGAGAGGCCAAAACAGTGAGCTGACCAGCCATGCAGCGGGATGGGGGCAAACACTCAGAAATATCGCTGCGATGAATGCCGACAGTCCATAGCAGTGCCATGAGCGGGGGTTAAGTTCTACCGGATGCCTTGCTACGTATACCCCGAGGCAGAATGTCGGCACGGCGATGAACAGATTCGCTCGAAGCTGATCTAACAATGCGCTCCCGGCACCTGCGACGTGGATGATTATGAGCTGTCCGCCGATAACAATGCATGACCACAACAACAGCATACTGTCTTTCTGCTTGTGCACAAGTACAAAATAAAAGATGTAAAGCTGTAACGTCAGGCCGAAATACCAATAAGGGCCGTATGCGATGTTGCCCATCACATTTCCGCTGACATGCGACAGAAAGGTCAGCGTGAAAAATGACTGATGTGCTGTATAACCGAAGTCATGGCTGGTGATAAAGGTAATGAGTGCGTAGCATATGAGTCCGGGTATCATCAGCATCCACAGTTTGGATATGTTGTGACGCATATATCCGCCGAATCGCGGTATTGACACGGAATGTTTCTTGGCTAATCCGTATCCGCTTAGGAATACGAAGATTTCCACACCGTAATGCCCGAAAAATGAAATAATATCCCAGACGGCATTGAGTATGCCGCTTTTGATGCTTGATATCAGGTCGGTGATGTTGGAAACGGCAAATGTAAACTCATTTTCACATACTCCCTGCCAATGGCAGAAGTTATGCAATACGATGCACAGAATCGCTATTCCGCGTAGGATGTTATTGGTGTCTTTTGAAATCTCTAATCTCACGGTGAAGTATGTGGAAGTATTACATGCTTGCAGGATGATAACATCCACTTATTTCAGATGCATCGTCCATGTAGCCTGTCGGGGTGAGCAGGTCTGAGATGTCGGCTGACGGGTCGGAGTCAAGATATGAGCGCACCATACGGTAGCCGATATAGCGGCCGGTGCGCCCCGGGGCATGGTTTTCAAAAATAAGTGTGCCGGGCGATGGCGCAAACAGTTGCGAGAGTGTTTTGGGGTCGGATGTTTGCAGCATTTTTTTAGCTTTCATGGCCTCCCACAACTCTGATTCGTGTTGCTCAAGCCATAGGAGTTCCTCTGGGGTCCATCCTCCTGCATCGGCGAGTGACGCTTCCGGCACAGCAGCCATTAAGGCGGCAGTGACAGCACCGTCATGTATCATGTAGTTGAGAGCTGTAGCCGTACTGTCTGCAAGATACGGGTAGCGTTGCTGCACGAGTGACTCCGCTATGTGATAGGCAGCTTTTCTGGAGTCTTTCTGTCGGCGCAAATACGGCTCGAAATAGCTGTAAGCATCGTAGTCCGCGCCTAAATAGTGATTGAGTCCTATGAGCATCACGGAGTCTACGTTCATCACTGACTGGTTGTAGGGTGTGATGATGCCGTACACATGTTTCGGGACGGAGATTTCGGGCAGCAAAGATGTGACGGCGTGTATTGTGGAGTCTATACGGGCTGCAAATTTATCATAGTCAAGCCTTGCATCGATGTCCGGGGCAAAGAATCTGAATGCTCGCCCTTCGGCATATTTCTTCAGCCCGTCGAGGTCGTCGTTCTCCAATATGCCTATGCGTGCCATTGCATCCACCGCCGGACGCAGCGAGTCGAGCATGGCATTTTGGCTGATGCTGTCGCCGCATATTGATGCCGCTATTATTCGGTCAAACCTTATTACCCCGGTAGCATAGCATCCGTATGTACATGCGTATGCCATGAATAGTATGGCTGCCGTGAGGCGTACTTTGATATTTTGCAGCAGAGCCACGATGAAAAAACTGTTACAGGGCCATGACCTGTATGCCCATGACTTCGGTAGAGCATTCTCCAGTGACGGTGTTGCTGTCTATTACCCCGGTCGTGACCTTTATGTATCGGACATTATCGACGGTTACGGGACGGTTTGCCGCATCTACGGCATTGGCTAGATTCAGCCATGATTCAGCCGAGTTGTTAGGGCAGGAGTCGGCATAGCCTAATCGTGCTTCGCCCACGTAATTTTCTGTGGATGAGTCAAAAAACCAGTTGTTTGGGAGCTTTGTGGCTGTAAAGGTGATGGACGAAATGCCGTCCTCCCATCCGGGGAAATATGGGTGGTCGGTGTGGAATCCGGGGTTGCGCATCATCCACCCTGACTGGCCGTCGGATGTAGTCCAGCGGATATATTGCTGCGGAGTGGCTTCTTCTGCCGATTGGTAATATGTGATAGTGAGATTACGCTCGGCCTCGTCCCAGTTTTGTCCGGCTAATGCATACCACTGAGTTCCATCGGTCGATACCTCTACTACTCCGGGCTCGGCACTACCTTTGAAAGCATTGCCGAGTACCTTGAAGTCCAGGCCGTCAGGGCGGTGTTTGATAGGTTCGGAAAGCTCCATGACGATGTAGCCGCCAAATCCGCCGAGCGATACCCCGCGGCCGCGCTGTATGTCGGCGAGGGCGGCCTGTTGGATTTGTTGCCGTGTCATTCCTGATACGTATTCAGGCATTTCGTTGACAAACTGGCCTGGTGCGGGATTATAATCTACTGCTGTTATAGTAACAGTTTTAGTGCCCGTTGCAGGAGCCTGTGGCATATCCGAGTCGTCGTCGCTTGAACATGCGCTGAGTGCCACACATGTAAGCATGGCGGCCCATATGGCTGAGAAATGGATTTTCATGACGTTTGTTTGTGACAGAGTTGGTGTGTGCGTATATAATGATAACGTTTATTCCAGCAGGAATGGTATCTGCCCGAGGTCGCTTACTATGTGGTAGCCTTGTCCGCGTGTGTGGAGCAGAGGCAGCGAGCGGTCGTACAATATAGCGTTCCAGCCTGCGCTTATCGCTCCGGCTATGTCTGTAGTGGCATTGTCGCCTATCATCAGTTGGGCTGAAGGGGATGACTGCCTGGCGCGTTTCATCGCATGTTCAAACAGCCCGGCATTGGGCTTGTTTATGCCGATTTCGTCACTAAGCACCATCAGGTCTATCATTTTGTCGAGCCCGGTGACTTGTAGCTTGCGGTTCTGTACCTCTGTGAATCCGTTGCTAAGTATGCCGACAGGTACTCCCGTCCCTTTGAGGGTGTCGATGAGTTCGATTGCGCCCGGCAGCACTGTCGACGCATCGGCAAGATATTGCAGGTAGACAGGATCCATGCGGGCAGACATGGACCGTGCTATGTCGTCTGCGATATCGGCTTCTACTAAAGGCAGTCTGAAGCGTTCCATGCGTAGTGTCGGCTGGTCTACTTTCGCTCCGCTGTAGAGTTGCCATAGGTGGTAATTATGCTGTTCGTAAGCCATTTCCCACGCTTTAGGCGAAGAGAAGAAGCGGTCAAGGCGTTCTTCGTCGTAAACCTTGCGGAGCGCGATGCGTGACGCACCCTTGAAGTCGATCAGGGTATCATCGAGGTCTATCCAGACCATATCTATCTGTTGTCCGTCGTATTTCATGTCAGATGTAAAAACTCTAAGCTGACAGGATGGGATTACATTCCATATGGCGCAATTTCTTCACGAGTATGACTGTCAGCGGCAATGCGATAATTTCATACACGGTCTTGAGTACGGTCTGGGTCAGTATCAGTGAGATAATGACACCCCACGGCAGCACTCCGGCAAATGCCAAAGGGAAAAATATGATGCTGTCGATGCCTTCGCCCCATATGGTGCTGAGGATGGCGCGTGCCGAGAATCGAGCCGCTGAAGTAGCGTTTCTGCCGTCGGCTGAAGCAGACTGCTTCATTTTCGCCATAACCCAGGCATTGGTGAGCGAGCCGGCGAGAAAAGCTGTAAATGATGCGCATAATATGCGTGGGGCGGCTCCGAATATCGCTTCCATGGCCTCTTGTTGGGTCCATGTGTCAGACCCCGGCAGCCATAGGCCGAGGTGGAGGAGCATCACCGTCAGCAGATTCATAGTGAATCCGAGCAGTATGACAAGCCGGGCTTTGCGGAAACCGTAGATTTCCACTATGCAGTCGTTGATTATATATGAAATGGGAAAAACGGCTACGCCGGCGGTTATGGTCATGAAGCCTAAATCTACGGTCTTAATCTCCATAAGGTTGGAGATTATCAGGCATACACAAAATGTTACGGTGAGTAACAGGAATGTCAGCGAAAACCGTTCGCGGCTCAATGTCTCTGATGTGGAAGTGTGGGTGGGATGCAGTGTGTCCTGTAGCATTGTTCTTGTTTTTTACGAGGTAGCAAGCACTCGGGGGATAAATATGTAAGCGAGTATTCTGGAGACTGAGTTAACTTTCCACTCGCTTATGTGTTGACAATGACAGGGGCGAGGCTTTGGCCTCGTCCCTGTCAGGTTTATCTGTCGCCGGCAGCCCCAATCTGATTTCTATGGGGAGAGCCGGGTGCATCTGTATTATTTCTTTTTCTCGACCTTGTTGTAACGTGCGTTGAGACCGGCTGTTACTTCCTTGGTGATGTCGAGAGCCGGGTTGAAGTAAGCGCCGGCAGCTTTGAAGAGGATAGCGTCGTAGCCTTTCTCCTTGTTGTATTCCTTGAGGAACGACTCGAGGCTGTCGTTGAGCTCTATCTGCTGCTGTGCCATCTCCTGTTGTGAGGTGCGCTGCAGGTTGGCCATATATGTCTCTGCGTCCTGCTGCATCTTGTTGAGGCGGCGCACATCGGCTTCGTATTCTGATTCTTTGCCGACATAGTAGTTGCTGCGCATGTTCTGCTCGATTTTCTGACCGAGACGCTGTATTTCGGCAGCACGGCTGTTTTGGGCTGATTCGATTTTGCTGTAGGTGCGTAAGGCGGCTTCCTTGAAGTCCTTTGCCAGATTATAGTTAGCACTTACGGAGTCGGCATCTATGTAGCGGATGTTGAGTATCACGCCACTTTTTGTGCTGTCTGATACCGCAGCTTTGTCGTCGGCTCCGGCGGCCTTGTCGGCTGACCCTGCGCATCCTGCCAGAGCAGTGGAAAGCATGGCAACCACACCGGTTGCAGCGATCGCTAAGTGATGTTTCATTGAAATGAATAAGGAATGTAATAGTGTTATTAGCGGTGCAAAGTTATAAATTTTAGATGATTTTTGCAGACAAGTGAAATTTATTTTGTACCTTAGTGTGCTTTAAATTAGAAAAATTAACATACCTACTAATATATTTACGTTATGACTATCAAGGACCTTAAACCGGCACGAGTGTTTGAAATATTTGATGAAATCAACCAGGTGCCGAGACCATCGAAAAAGGAGGAGAAAATCCGCCAATATCTACTCGATTTTGCCAAAAAGCATGATATAGAAGTCAAGACGGATGCCATAGGCAATGTGGCGATGTTTGTCCCTGCTACTCCGGGCTATGAGAATGCCCCCATGGTGGTGTTGCAGTCGCATATGGATATGGTGTGCGAAAGCAACGACAAGAATTTCGATTTTGACAACAACCCCATCAAGACCATAGTCGACGGAGAGTGGCTGCGAGCCGACGGCACCACATTGGGCGCTGACAACGGCATCGGCATCGCTGCATCGCTGGCTGCATTGACTGACAAAGATTATGTGCATGGCCCGCTTGAAGCCCTTTGCACTGTCGATGAAGAGACCGGCCTCACCGGGGCGTATAATCTCGGAGAGGGTATGATTAAAGGCAGCATACTGCTCAATCTTGACTCGGAAGATGACGCGGTGCTTTTTATCGGTTGTGCCGGAGGTATCGACACTCAGGCTGCGTTTCATTACAGCCGCTCGTTCGCTCCTACGGATTTCATATATTTCAAGGCTGATGTTTCGGGTCTGTTAGGAGGACATTCGGGCGGCGACATACATCTGGGACGTGCAAATGCCAACAAGATTATAGCACGTTTCCTCTACGGCATCTCGCTCCGTCATGAAGTGGTAATCGCCGAGATCGATGGAGGCAATCTCCGTAATGCCATCCCTCGTGCTGCCCATGCTGTGTTTGGTGTGCATACTTCACGTAAAGAGGATGTCCGTGTGGCTTTCAATGAATTGATAGCCGAGCTTGAAAACGAATACAAAGGTCTTGAAACAGGCATGAAACTGACTCTCGAAAGCACGGAGAAGCCTGAATTTGTGATAGACCAGACTACGTCGTCCAATCTCATCCGTGCCATTTATTCAGCTCCCCATGGGGTTATCTCTATGAGCCGTGAGCTTCAGGGGCTTGTGGAGACATCGACAAACCTCGCTTCCGTGAAGATGGTTGATGACAACAAGATTTTGGTTACGACCAGCCAGCGCAGCTCTGTAGAGTCGCGTAAGTTCGATATTGCTAACCAGGTCAAGGCATTGTTTACGCTTGCCGGTGCTGAGGTTAAGCAGGGTGAAGGCTATCCTGGATGGCAGCCCGACATGAATTCTCCCATAATGGAGAAGGCGCGTGACGCGTATAAGGAATTGTATGGTATCACGCCTGAGATTACGGCCATACATGCCGGGCTGGAGTGCGGCCTGTTCTTGCAGAAGTTCCCGCATCTCGACATGGTGTCGTTCGGTCCCACTCTGCGTGATGTCCACTCACCATCGGAGAGAATGCATATCCCGACTGTGGAACGGTTCTGGGAGCAGCTGAAACTGACTCTCACCAAAGTAGCTGAGGAAAAGTAATAACACTTCTCAACATGCCCTGAACTCTATCGACAAGCAGCCACTTGATGAAGAAGCTCCTTTTGATATCCCTTTTGCTGTCGCTTATTGCGACAGACGGTAATGCCCGCCGGCGTGTCAGACACCGGCCACCAGAACCTGCGCAAGCCGCGCCGTGCGCTCAGGATTCCGCCCGGATTGATGAAACCTTGGCGGAGGGCGACTCTGTGGCAGGTGCTGCCGGCGAGATACTCAGGCTGACGGAAGAGGATTATAAGGAAGTCGCCGAGATGCTCGGTGTGGAGCCTGCGGCGATTAAGGCAGTCGTGGAGATAGAGGCCGGGCCGTCACATCAGGGGTTCTGTGAGCCGGGTGTGCCGTTGATTAACTTCGATTTCTCCATGTTTACCCAGTTTGCCCGGCGCAACGGGGTCAACCTGTCGAAATACCGCAAGTCGCATCCGTTAGTGTTCAGTGCACCGTCGGCACGGAAGTACGGCTCGCGCCAGAAAGCGCAACATGCGCGTCTGCGCGCAGCCCGCTCCATCGACGAGCGGACGGCTATCGAAGGCACTTTCTGGGGCATGTTCCAGATAGGCGGTTTTAATTGGCGCAAATGCGGAGCAAAGGACATCGACGACTTCGTAGAGCGGATGAGCCGCTCCGAACGCGACCAGTTGGAACTATTTGCCCGGTTTCTGAAATCGACAAAACTCGACAAGCAACTCAAAGCCAAAAACTGGGCGGCATTTGCCCGTGGCTACAACGGACCGTCATATGCGCGTCGCGGGTACCATACACGCATGGCTCGCGCATATGCAAAATACAGCAAATCAGTTAAGTAACTTACTAAATGAGCCTGAATACTGACGCACCAGACTCCGACGCAAGCCGTCGCCCCGGCGATGCAGCGGATTTGTTCGCTCCGATGGACGACACATCGCCGGAGACAAATGCCGACTTCCCGGCCTATACCGAGGACGACATCATCACGCTTGACCCCAAAGAGCATATACGTCGCCGTCCCGGCATGTATATAGGCAAGCTGGGCGACGGCTCCAATAGCGACGACGGCATATATGTCCTTCTCAAAGAGGTGCTTGACAATTCCATTGACGAATATATGATGGGATATGGCAAGCAGATAACCGTGACAGTGACCGAGACCACCGTTACTGTCCGTGACTATGGCCGTGGCATCCCGTTGGGCAAGCTGGTGGATGCGTCATCGAAAATGAACACCGGTGCGAAGTATGATTCGGCGGCGTTCAAGAAGTCGGTGGGGCTTAACGGTGTGGGCATCAAGGCTGTCAATGCGCTGTCGACCTCTTTTGTCATCACGAGCCATCGTGACGGCAAGATGAAACGCATCGTCTATGCGCAGGGCGATATCGTCGAGGAGACCGGAATAATCGATACCGATGAGGCCGACGGCACGTTGGTGCAGTTTACCCCTGATGACACGGTGTTTCGTGACTACAAATACCGTGAGGAGTATGTGATACCGCTGATAAAGAATTATACGTTCCTCAACACAGGGCTTGCCATCATATTTAACGGCAAGCGTTATATATCGCGCCACGGACTGCTCGACTTGTTGCAGGACGTGATGACCAAGGAGCCTCTTTATCCCATCATACATCTGAAAGGTGACGACATAGAACTCGCCATCACCCACGCTCCGCAGTACGGAGAGGAATACTACTCGTTTGTCAACGGCCAGCACACCACCCAGGGCGGCACGCATCTTGCCGCATTCAAGGAGTCGGTCAGCCGTACTATCAAGGAGTATTACGGCAAGAACTTCGAGCCGTCGGATGTGCGTAACGGCATGGTGGCGGCTGTGGCGATCAAGGTCGAGGAGCCTGTGTTCGAGTCGCAGACCAAGACGAAGCTCGGTTCGCGTGACACGGGCCCGAATGGTCCTACCGTTGCCAAATTCGTTGGCGATTTTGTCAAGAAAGAGCTTGATAATTACCTGCACCGCAACCTTGATGTGGCGGAGGTGCTGCTCAAGAAGATACAGGAGAGCGAGCGTGACCGCAAGGCCATGGCAGGGCTGACCAAACAGGCGCGTGAGAAGGCCAAGAAAATCAATCTCCATAACAAGAAGCTGTTTGATTGCCGTATACATCTCAATGACAGCCGTGGCGATGAGGAAAAGATGCGTGAATCGTCAATATTCATCACCGAGGGCGATTCGGCGGCCGGGTCCATAACCAAGATACGCGACGTGGCCACTCAGGCTGTATTCTCGTTGCGTGGAAAGCCCCTCAACACTTACGGATTGACGCAGCAGATTATATATAAAAACGAGGAGTTCAACCTGCTTCAGGCCGCCCTTAACCTCGAGGACGGCATCGAAGGACTCCGTTACAATAAGGTGATAATAGCTACCGATGCCGATGTCGACGGGATGCATATACGTCTGCTTCTGCTGACATTCTTCCTGCAATTTTATCCTGACCTCATCAAGAAAGGGCATGTCTATGTATTGCAGACCCCGCTTTTCCGTGTACGCAACAAAAAGACGGCCCGCCGCTCGGGCAAGGCATCGCGTCAGGGGGTGCCGGAGGATACTTATTATTGCTATACTGATGACGAGCGTATCAATGCTATCAACAAGTTGGGCGCAAATGCGGAGATTACGCGCTTCAAGGGTCTTGGCGAGATTTCGCCTGATGAGTTCCGTGGATTCATCGGCCCGGATATGCGCCTTGACCGTGTGACACTGCGTAAGGAGGACCAGGTGGGTGAATTGCTTGAATTTTATATGGGCAAGAACACAATGGACCGCCAGAACTTCATCATAGAGAACCTCGTGGTAGAGGATGACTCGCAGATATCATAGGACCAATGGATAGCGCGATGAATTGCCGTATAGCCCTGTTTCCCGGAAGTTTCAATCCGTTCACTATCGGTCACAAATCCATTGTCGACCGCGCTTTGCGTCTGTTTGACCGTGTGATTATTGCAGTAGGATATAATTGCGCCAAGGAGTCGGATTGCCGCTCTCTCGATGAGCGGATGGAAGCCATAAGGCGGGCGTATTGCGGAAATGAGGCGGTAGAAGTAGCATCGTATTCATGCCTTACTGCCGACTTCGTCCGCCAGACCGGGGCGTGTGTCATAGTGCGCGGAGTGCGTAACACGGTGGACTTTGAATACGAGCGTAGTATCGCCGACATCAACCGCCGGTTGTGCGGTGTCGACACTGTGCTTCTGTACACCTTGCCGGAGATGGAAAGTATTAGTTCAAGTATCGTCAGGGAGCTTGAACGTTTCGGGCATGATGTCAGCAGTTTTCTCCCATAAATCCAGGATATAGTATCATAATCTTACATTCATTCAGAATGAAATACCGTTATATAATTGCGGCTGTTGTGGCGGCCGTTCAGGTAATGGCAGTGCCGGCCAAAAGCAAGCCGGCAGAACAGCCGTTTGTCTTTTCGCCCGAACAGAAGCTCCGGCTGACCGAGCGCATCATAGAAAATTACTACGTTGACAGCGTGGACATGAACCGCACAGTCGAGGAGGGCATAATCAGTATGCTCCGCACGCTCGATCCGCACTCGTCGTATTCCAACCGCGAGGAGACCATCGAGATGACCGAAACCCTCGGCGGAGGGTTTTCGGGGGTGGGCATATCGTTCAACATGCTCCGTGACACTCTGTTTGTGGTTAGCACTGTCATCGGAGGTCCGTGTGAAAAGGTCGGTATGCTTGCCGGAGACCGCATCATCGTAGCCAATGATACGCTGATGTCAGGGGCTGGTCGCTCCACATCCGATGTGCGCAAGATACTTCGTGGACCCAAAGGGACGACTGTGAGGATGAAGGTGCAGCGTCAAAACGAGCCTGAGCTGATTGATTTCGTGGTCACACGTGACGAGATACCTATCTATAGCGTGGATGCGCATTATATGGCGGCTCCAGGTGTCGGGTATATCAAGATAGTGCGGTTTGCCGAAAGCACCGAGAAGGAGGTAAAGGATGCTTTGAAAGCTCTTAAAAAACAGGGGATGAAGCGTCTGATAATTGACTTGCAGGGCAACGGCGGCGGATATATGAACGCTGCCGTGGCTGTGGCGCAGCTGTTTCTGGACAAGGGCGATGAAATAGTATATACCAAAGGACTCAGGGTGCAGCCGTCTTATTACAGTGCTGCGTCGACGGGACCTTATCGCGACATCGAGGTGGTGACGATGGTCGACCAGTCATCGGCTTCGGCCAGCGAAATCCTCGCAGGGGCTTTTCAGGACAATGACCGTGGTGTAGTCATAGGCCGCCGGACATTTGGCAAAGGCTTGGTGCAGCGTCCTTTCCCGTTTCCCGACGGGTCGATGATACGTCTGACCACGGCTCATTATTACACTCCTTCTGGGCGCAGCATCCAGAAGCCCTATGACGAAGGCGAGGAGGACTACAACAAGGACTTGTACCGCCGGCTTCAGAGCGGAGAGCTTACTGACTCGACCATGTCGGTGGCGCATCCCGATTCGCTGCGTTTCACCACCAGCAACGGACGTGTGGTCTATGGCGGAGGCGGCATAACGCCTGATATTTTCGTGCCTCTCGACACCACTCGCGTGACACCTTATTATAGAGATCTTGTGGCCAAAGGTGTACTCAACCGGTATTGCCTGCAGTATGTGGATAGCCGCCGCAAGCAGTTGAAGTCGGATTTCAAGACTGTCGATGACTTTGCCTGTGGCTTCAAAGTGACAGATGAGATGATGACCGGGCTCGCGCAGATGGCTGAGGCTGACAGCGTAAAAGCTGTCCCTGACGAAGTCGCCGCTTCACGCGATTACCTCTCCACTATTGTAAAAGCCCTTATCGGGCGTGACCTCTTTGACAGCAGCGCGTATTATCAGGTGGCAAATCCGCTCAATCCGATGTATCTGCGAGCCGTGGAGGTCATCAACGATACGCGGCGTATGCAGTCAGTATTGGCTTCTCCGGATTATGCGGTGGAGTAGCTCTCTGTATATTTATAAGCAATGATAGGGGTAGATGCGTGGCATATATGTTAAATATAGTTGAAATATGAGAAATTATTATTAACTTTGCGTCCGTTGTTACTTTGACTGCGGAAGCAGTGGCATGGCGCGTCAGAGTGCAGATTAAACAGAAAAGTAACAATAACAACGATAATAGAATAGATATGCCTGTATATAAATTTATGAGGAAAGACGCTTGTCAGTGGCGACATGCAGTCAAGACCGTGGCATTAGCAGTTGTCGCGGCAAGTATGTGGTCATGCGGCAGCCAGAAGTCCGATGAATCGGTGTCGGTGCAGGAAGAGCTGCGCAACACGCATCTGCTTGAGGCGATGAAAGTCGTCGATGTGCCGCGTGTAGCTTCGATAGCCGACTCTCTTGCTCTTGATGTTGACGACCTTTCCAACAACGAGTCCGTGGCAGTCCTGCTTGCCTACCTCGTAATCCACAACGAAGCCTCGCGCAACGATGACCGCGAGCAGGATCTGGTGACGATTAGAAAATATGTCGATGTCTATGACCTGTCGATGCAGCGTGATCGCGACGGTATGCTGGCAGCCATGCAGCAGGCACGTGAAATCAATCCGGCGGCTGATTTTGAAGCTCTCTATAAGGAGTTCCGCAGCCGCCTGTCGGAGTATGACGCTCTCAACGGGCAGGAGCTTACCGCCGAGCCTGTAGAGCCGGAAGTCCGTGCCGACAGTGTCTCTGCTGATGCCGACTCGGTTGCATCTACCGCATCTGGAGCTTCGGTATCTGACAAGGCTGACGATCTGCCTGTCGAATACCGCCCTGCTGACTGAGACGGCATTTGTTAAGGCCAATCTCAAAGCAACTATATTTCCAAATTATCCTTTTTATTTCATTCATTTAAATTATGGACCAAAACTATTATCCTGTTCCTACTCCTCCCATGACATTTCAAGAAGCAGTAAAGAAAGCGTTTGACAACTATTGTAACTTCTCAGGCCGCGCTACTCGCGCCGAGTACTGGTGGTTCTTCTTGTTCCAGTTCCTCGTGGGCTTTGTGTTCGGTCTCCTCGGCTTTGCGTCGAGCGTATTCTCTATCGTCGGCAATCTGGTAAGCCTTGCCCTCCTTCTCCCCAGTCTCGGACTCGCATGGCGCCGTATGCACGACATAGGCAAAGGCGGCGGTTGGTTTTTCATCAACTTTATCCCCCTTGTAGGTAACATCATCTGGATTGTATGGTGCTGCCAGCCCAGCGAACCTACAGCTAACCGTTTCGGCGACGTGCCTGCCAACGCATAAAAACGTATGCGTAATATTGCAGTATTTGCTTCCGGCTCGGGGACAAATGCAGAAAACATAGCAAAAAGCTTTCAGGCCGATGATGCCGCCCGTGTGGTCGTGGCTCTCGCCAATAAAGCCGATGCAGGTGTACACGAGAGGATGCGGAATCTCCGTATCCCCTCGCTTACATTTGACAACAATGTTTGGGCCGAGCATCCCGAAGTGGTTATGGACGTGCTTGAGGGATACCATGTGGACTTCGTTGCGCTGGCCGGATTCTTGCGGCAGGTTCACCCGATGCTTGTGGGGAGATATAAAGGGCGGATGCTCAATATCCACCCATCTTTGCTCCCGAAATTCGGAGGACGGGGCATGTACGGTATGCGTGTGCACCGTGCCGTCATCGAAGCTGCCGAAAAGGAGAGCGGAGCCACCGTGCATCTTGTCACCGATGTGATGGATGATGGTGACATCGTCTTGCAGGGCAGGGTAGATGTCTCTGAAGACGAGACCCCCGAGTCGCTTGCTGCCAAAGTCCATGAAGTAGAGATGGATATTTATCCCCGGGCGGTGCGTATGATGCTTGGCAGGCTCTCTTAAGTCCTGTTTATAGCTGTATAACATTTCATTATTGAATTGACCGATGAACTTGCGATATCTTATGCTCTGCGCTCTGTGCGGCATGACGGTGCCGGCACATCTGATGGCAGAGGAAAATATCAACTACGATGCCTCGCTGACGCTCGAAACCTCGTCGGGTTCGTTTGCTCCCTACTATTTCGCTGCAAATAGGTGTGGGATTTTGACACAGAGTGACAATGTGCTGCTCAATGTCGGTGCTTCACGTGACTACGATCTTTCGAAGCGTGTCACATGGAGCTATGGCATCCGGGCGGTGGGTGGATGGTCGTCAGCCACATCTTACGGGATATTCGACCCGTCGGCCACGTCGCAATGGGGTACGAGGGATGCCCGCCCGGCGGCGATATGGTTGCAGGAGGCGTGGGCAGGCTTCAAGTTCAGAGGCGTATATATCGAGGGCGGTATGCGCCAGTCGGGGTCGCCGTTGCTTGACGATGAACTTTCGTCAGGCGATATGGTCCACAGTGCCAACGCACGTCCGATACCTCAGATTATGGCCGGTTTCATCGACTTCCAGGATATACCTTTCACTAATAAGTGGGCGCAAATCAAGGGCGTGATTTCCTACGGCTGGTTTGTGCAGAATGGCTGGATTGATTCCCATTACAACTTCTACAACTACCATATCAACCGTAACCAGCTCTACAGCTATAAAAATATATATTTCCGCAGCAACCCTCAGAAGCCGTTTTCGGTCACGGTAGGTGCCCAGATAGCCGGTGACTTTGGTGGCACCACATACCATTACGCCAAAGGGCAGCTTTATGACGTGGAAAAGCACGGCAGCTCCATTTCTGACTACTGGAAGATGCTGATACCCACACCCGACAATGGCGATGACTTCTATGAGGGGGCATTGCTCGGCTCATGGGACTTCAATGCGCGTTACCGTCTGCGTTCGGGACATGAGATCAAGGCTTATTTCCAGTGGCTGTGGGAGGACGGCAGCGGCATGTCAAAGCACAACGGCTGGGACGGCTTGTGGGGCATGGAATACAAGTCGGAGACACCGTGGTGGATTGACGGGGCTGTAATCGAATACCTTGACTTGACCAACCATGGCGGCCCTATACATTTTGCGCCACATTTCCAGGGTGCTGACATCCCTTACCAGAGCACTGGCGCGGACAACTATTACAACAGCGGCTACTACAATGCTTACACCAATTTCGGCATGGGTATAGGCAACGCGATGGTGATGAGTCCGATATATAACCGCGACGGCTATCCGCAATTTCTGCTTAACCGAGTCAAGGGTGTGCATGTGGCTCTCCGTGGAACACTGTCAGACTGCGTAGGCTACAAAGTCAAATTCGGATGGCGCAAGGCTCTCGGCACCTCCTATGAACCGCTGCAGGCTCCCGTACATTCGACCATGTTTATGGCTGAAGCTACGTGGCGCATACCGCAGGTCAAGGGTCTGCAGCTCTCCGGGGCTTTCGGACTCGACCACGGACAGATGCCCGGCAACAGTGTGGGCGCGATGGTGACTTTATCGTATGACGGTCTTTTAAAATTACGTGGAAAATGATGACGGTACGCAGATTACGCCGATACTTGAAACCGGCAGCTATCTTGACGTTGATGATGGCGTTTATGGCAGGTTGCACACATAACAACGGCGATATCGGCCCTCTTTTCGGTTCGTGGACGCTTCAGGAGATAATCATTGACGGCACTCCTGATGAGGACTATGGGCATAATATGACATGGAATTTCCAAAACCATAACCTCAGCATCATGACCGTATTGCCTCACCATGACCGTGCCGAGAATATGGGGACTTGGGATTGGGTGGAGACAGACCGCGTGATGAGCATAGATTTTACATATAAGAACAGTGATGGAGTCGTAGGCGGCTCTCCGTTCTGTCCTCCTGACGGTCTGCATCTGCCCACAGGACAGGTGTTGATCATGGACGTAGAGCAGTTGACCTCGTCTGACATGACATTGCTCTATGAGAGCCATGACGGGTCGCTGATAAAATATGTATTTACCAAACTGAAATAGATGATAATTTAGTCCACAAAGTTAGTCCAAAAGACTGTAAGTCATCGGATGTGTGACAAATTTTTGGAAACATAAACTAACTTTGTCGGATAGTAACCATGTTTTTTCTGATTTTATGAAACGCAGCATAGCATTTGCTTCATTGGTGGGAGTGGTGTTGATGTCGGGCATCTCTGCCGGAGCCGAGACATTGCGCCTTGAAAAGATAAAGTACGGCGACATGAACTCGTGGGTGACACGCACGGTGGGAGAGTCGCGTGTAATCGGCGGCAACAAGCGTACCATCTACGAGATAGGTCCTAACACCACTATAGCCGGTGAAAACAAAGCATACGTTCCTTTAGGCGGTTCGCCGTGGGGTACGAGCAATGTCTATGCGCATGTGAGCGGCATCCACAAGGGGAGCAATGCCGTGTATCCCGACGTTCGGAGCGGGGCTGACCGTTGCGCCAAGCTGACAAGCAAAATCGAGACGCTCAAGGTGCTCGGGCTGATTAATCTTGACGTAATGGTTTCCGGCTCGATATTTCTCGGCCGTATGATTGAACCGATAACCTCGACCAAAAATCCATATTCAAAAATGGAGATGGGCGTACCCTATACAAAGTGTCCTAAAGCATTGGTATTTGACTACAAGGTGGATATGCCTGAAGAGTTGACACGCACCAAAGCCACTGGATTCGGTGGAAAAAAGACACTGCCCGGACGTGATGCGGCGGTGGTGTTCGTGTTTTTGCAGCGTCGCTGGGAAGATGCCCAGGGCAATATCCACGCAAAGCGTGTTGCTACAGGTGGCGAGCGTTTCAAAGTGGGTAGCGGGTGGAAAAACGGCCATCAGATTCCACTCCATTATGGCGACTATTCGTCGCAGCCCGGGTATCAGAAATGGCTGAAGCTGCTCCCGAAAGAACGGTCATACTATGCCCGCAATTCCAAAGGCAAGATGGTGCCTGTCGTAGAGGAGGGCTGGGACTCGGCCGATGCTACGCCCACGCACGTTATAGTCATGATGAGTGCCGGAAGCGGCGAAGCTTATGTCGGCTCTGAAGGCCTGACGCTGTATGTCGACAATGTAGCTTTCGGCTTCTGATAAAATTTGTAGGACTTTTATGATGACGATGTATAGCTTGCTGCTATATATCGTCATTTCCATTTGAGACTCCTGCGGCGTGGCTCGATATTGGGGAGGAAGGCGGTGACTATGCCGAGCAGGGGCAGGAGGGTGCTGACTTTGAATATGAATTCTATGCTTGTGCGGTCGGCAAGCCATCCGAAAAACGCAGAGCCGATGCCGCCGAGTCCGAAATTAAGCCCGAAGAAAAGCCCGGCCATCATGCCTACTTTGTCAGGTTTGAGTTCGGTAGCATAGACCAGTATAGCCGAGAACGCTGATGAAATCACTAACCCTATTATGACGGCAAGTATGACTGTCAGAGTGAAGCCGACATAGGGGAGAGCCAAGGCAAACGGTGCCGCTCCCATGATAGACCCCCATATCACATATTTGCGTCCGTAGCGGTCGCCTATGCTCCCTCCTAAGATTGTGCCGATAGCCACGGCTCCCATAAATCCGAAGAGGCATAACTGGGATGTCTGGATGTCTACTCCGAATTTGTTGATCAGGAAGAATGTGAAGTAGCTGGTCATGCTGGCCATGTAGAAATATTTGGAAAATGTCAGCACGCACAGGATAAAGATAGCCCAGTGTATTCTCCGCGACGACAGTGCCGCTACAGCCGGATTGACTCTGACGGTCTTGGTTTTCAGTTTGTGCAGTTGGGAGCGGTACCACCGTCCTACGGGCAGCAGCGTCATTCCGGCAATCAAGGCTGCAATCGATGCCCATATGATCGAGTGCTGTCCGAACGGTATGATGATGACAGCGGCCAGCAACGGGCCTAATGCGCTGCCGCCGTTGCCCCCGACCTGGAATATCGATTGTGCGAGACCCCTCTTATTACCACCGGCCATCTGTGCAATGCGCGAGGCTTCGGGATGGAATATGGACGAACCACAACCTATCACACCCACGGCCAAGAGTATCAGCCCGTAATTGTCGGCGAATGACAGGAGTATTATCCCTGCCAAAGTAAAAACCATGCCTATGGAGAGGGAAAACGGCTGCGGATGCTTGTCGGCATATCTCCCGACAAAAGGCTGGAGTATCGACGAGGTCATCTGGAAGACTAAGGTTATAATGCCTATCTGACCGAACGTAAAGCCGTATTTGTCTTTTATTACAGGGTATATCGACGGTATGATTGACTGCATCATATCGTTGAGCAGATGTGCGAAGCTTATGGTCAGGAGGATTGAAAATATCGTTCGTTCCTCTATCGGTATTCTTTCTGTAGACTTATCCATCAGTTTGATTTTAGAGTAAACAGTGCGCTGCGCCGACACGGTCGCACAGACACAGCCTGTCGCCATACGCACCAAGTACCAACGGACAGCACGGCGGCTAATACATTTGCGCCCGTATCCATTAATCCATACCGCCTGCAAAACTACAAAGAAAAAGTTACTTGGACGCACGAATTGCACATTTCCTCAAGCAACAGTTTTATTGGGGATCAGCGGGCAGGGGCAGTTGGCGAGAGGTGTGTGGCTGGTAACCATACATCACTGTCAACCCCGACATGAAGAATCCATGTGTGCGGATGTTAAGCTGCCGTTTTTGGATAACGAGGGGAAAGTGCGTAACTTTGCGACCGTTTTATTGGTGGGATCAATATGTTATCCATCGGTAGAACGGTCTTTTAGCATATCCTCAGTCAAGCGAGGCATATTACAGCGTTTTAGTCATGATTTCGATACAGAATCTTTCGGTGGAGTTTTCTGCCAAAGCTCTTTTTGACAATATCAATTATGTCATCAACCCGCGTGACCGCATAGCCCTTGTCGGCAAAAACGGTGCGGGTAAGTCCACCATGCTCAAAATCATCGCTGGCATACAGTCGCCGACTTCAGGCATAGTGGCGGTGCCAAAGGATATCACTGTCGGATACCTCCCCCAGCACATGCAGGTCAATGACACGCTTACCGTGGAGCAGGAGGTGCGCAAAGCGTTTGCCCATATCGATGCCATGCAGGCCGACCTTGACCGATATGCCGCCGAGCTGTCCGAACGTACAGACTATGAGAGTGTGGCTTATCAGGAGCTTATCGACCGAATGACCACTCTCACCGAGCGTCTGACATATGAGACTTCCGAAAACCATGATGCGGAGATGGAGCGCACACTCATCGGTCTCGGGTTCCGACGCAGCGATTTCACACGGCCGACATGCGAGTTTTCAGGCGGATGGCGTATGCGTATCGAGCTTGCCAAGCTGCTGCTCGGCCACCCGGATGTATTGCTCCTTGACGAGCCTACCAACCATCTCGACATCGAGTCTATCCAGTGGCTTGAATCGTTCCTGATTAACCGTGCCAAGGCTGTGGTGCTTGTCAGCCATGACCGCGCTTTCATCGACAACGTCACAAACCGCACCATAGAGATTTCTCTTGGCAAGATATATGACTATGCTGTCAATTATTCCAAATTCGTGGAGCTGCGCAAGGAACGTATCGAGCAGCAGATGAGAGCGTATCTCAACCAGCAGAAGCAGATACAGGACACCGAGGAGTTTATAGAGCGTTTCCGCTATAAGGCTACTAAAAGCGTGCAGGTGCAGAGCCGCATCAAGCAGCTTAATAAGATAGAACGCATCGAAGTCGACGAAGTAGACAAGTCGCGGCTCAATCTGCGCTTTCCCCCAGCCCCGCGTTCGGGTGATTATCCGATGATAGCCGACAATGTCGGTAAGGCTTACGGGTCGCATCAGGTATTCGACCATGCTACGTTTACCATCAAACGTGGTGAAAAGGTCGCGTTCGTAGGCAAAAACGGAGAAGGCAAGTCGACTCTTGTCAAGTGCATCATGCGTGAGATTCCTTACACCGGGGAGCTAAAGATAGGCCACAACGTACAGATAGGGTATTTCGCCCAAAACCAGGCTTCACTGCTTGACGGCGAGCTGACCGTGTTTGACACTATCGACCGGGTGGCGGTGGGCGACATCCGCACCAAGATACGTGACATACTCGGGGCTTTCATGTTTGGTGGAGAGGCATCGGACAAGAAAGTCAAGGTGCTTTCAGGCGGCGAACGCACCCGTCTGGCCATGATACGGCTCCTGCTGCAGCCTGTCAACCTGCTCATACTCGACGAGCCCACCAACCATCTCGACATGTCGTCAAAAGATGTGTTGAAACAGGCCATCAAGGATTTTGACGGGACTGTCATCGTAGTAAGCCATGACCGTGAGTTTCTTGACGGCCTGGTTGAGAAGGTCTATGAATTCGGCGACGGCAAGGTGCGCGAATGTCTCGGCGGTATCTACGAGTTTCTTGAAAAGAAGAAGATTGATTCGCTTTCACAGCTTGAACTATCCAAACCGTCTGCTGCCGTGTCATCGGCTTCGGTGAAGCCGCGAGAGACTCCTAAAGCCGACACGGCGAAGCCATCAGCATCTCCATCGGACACCGGTGCGCCACGTCTTAGTTATGCCGAGCAGCGCGAGCGCGACAAGGCTTTGAGGCGAGCCCGTAAGAAAGTGGAAGAGGCAGAGAAGGACGTGGCTCAACGTGAGCAGGACATCAAAGATCTCGAAGCGCGCATGTCGTCAGGCGAGCCTCTGACGCAGGAGGATTATGCTCTCCACGCATCCCTGACCAAGCAGCTTGAAAATGCCATGAGCCTCTGGGAGCTGGCCTCGATGGAGTATGACGAACTGCAGGCGGCAAGCCGATAAGCCGGTATGCGATATCCGGATCCCGCCAGCTCGCCGCTGCTGTCATGCCGTATGTGCGATTGTCATCGGTATGGTCAGTATCAGACGAGCTCCTTGGCTATAGGTGGTGTCGAGTTCTATATGGCCTCCGAGCAGCTGGGCGAGTTTGAGAGCCAATGGCAGCCCTAAGCCTACGCCCTGCGATGTGCTGTCTAACTTGCTGAATCTCTGGAATATCGTTTCCTTGTTTTTCTCATTGATGCCTATGCCCGTATCTGTCACGCTTATTTTAACGGAATTGACTGCTGGTAAAGCCTGATAGGAGAGTATTATCGAACCCTCTTCTGTGAATTTTGCTGCATTGGATAGCAGTTGGTACAGGATTTGTGACAGTCGTTGAGGGTCTGTGTCTATCTGTACAGACGGCATGTCGGGAGCGAGTTCTATGCGTACATTTTTCTTGACATGACGGCGTATGACAGTTATGGCGTTGTCGCATACCGTCCTGATGTCAGTCTTTTTGGGGTGTACGGCAAGAGTCCTGTTGTCGGCCTGTGCAAGAGTCAGCACGTCTGAGAAAAGATTCATGAGCAGTTCGGAGTTGAACTGTATCTTTTCGGCGAAATCGCGCAAATATGGTTTGTCGCCGGTGTCGACGCAGTCGATGAGCAGGTTGGTGTATTCGTTGATGACGTGTAGCGGACCTTCTACCTCGTTGCTCATGTTTCTGATAAAATCCGATCTGGTACGGTTTGCTGCCTGGGCTTCGTCTCGGGCTTTTACGAGTGCCGACTGGGTCTTCTGTATATTGGCTTTTTCCGTCTGGAGGTCATTGTTGCTCTGCTTCAGATTTGATGCGAGTCTGCGCATACGGTGATACATGAAAACCATGATAACAAGCACGATGAAAAGTATTGCCGTGCCTGTCATCAGCATGAGGGTGCGCGTCTTGTCGGCCTGGTGCTCCTGTTTTAGATTCTGCTCTTTAAGCTCATGTATGTCATATATTATCTGTAGTTCCTGGGTTTTCTCCTGCAATCTGGTCTTGAGGGTTTTCTCAAGGATGTTGCTGTACCCTTCAAGCCCTTCCAATAGAGCCTCTTTGTTGCCGGTTTGGCGTCCGCACTCTACCATGAGCTTGTATAAGATGTTGAGGTAGGGACGGTTGTAAGAGCTGTCCTTGTATCTGTATATGAGTCTCAGAGCCTCGCCATAACGTTTGTGGTGCATAGAGTAGTATATTTCTGCACGGCCTGACTGGGCTTCGGTGTTTGCGGCGAGGTCGTTGGTATTGATTAATGAGTGAATTTTTGAGTATATCTCCTCGACCTCCTCATCTGACAGCAGAGGGTAGTTGCTGAGCATGTGAGTGTATATGACATAATAGTGCGCGTCGTAGTTGCGGTACTTGCGCCCGGCCTTGGCGTTGCCTTGCTCCAGAAGCCTGATACATTCAAGGCGTTGGCGGTCTATCTGGAGTCCCTTTTCGTAGTCGTCGTTCTGGCGGTATATGATGGCGGCCTGTGTGTAAAATGCACTCCGCAGGGGGATAGATTCTTTCGGGAGCGACGTTATCAGCTCCTCTAATTTGTCCATGTAGTGTATCAGCATTTCGCCCTGCGAAGTGTTACCTATGTACAGGCATAGGGCATGGAGCAGCACTATTTTCTCGTATATGTCGCTCGGCGGGTTGGCGTTGGATATTTCGAGAAGCTGTTGCAGACGGTGGATCCGGGTCGTTTCGTCGGCATACCGCAGGCCATTGTGGTTTCGCAGCATACGTAAGAATGTGACCGTTATGTCCCGGTTGGGTGTCGGCCGGAATTTCTGGGCGCGGCTGATGTCTACAGCCAGCAAGGAGTCCTCCTTGACGTGCAGATTGCCCAAGTGACGCAATATGTCAAGCCCGGCATCGCTGTCCCCGGTCTGCAATGCTAAGTCATAGATTACCGAACCTATCGAGTCTTTCAGCGAAGTGTCGTTGCTGAGGTCGAATATGTCGGTCAGCATCCTGATGCGCTCTGTCGGTGTCCGTGCCATGGACAGGTCGGCTCTGATGCTGTCTATCATCTGTTGCTTTTCTGATGCCGATGGGCCGTTGGTGCCTCCGGCATATAATGCAGTAAAGGCTAATGTTATGGTCAGAATATGCCTGATTGTTGGTCGCATGGAGGTTGATGAGGCTTGCCTAAGTGAGAGTATTCGATTACCACAAAAGTAGTGAATTTTAGGCGCGATTCCGCATACAGCGTTAAAAAATGTAATATCGCCCTATGCCGTGGGCATAGTTGCACAGTAGGGATTTTTTGAGTAACTTTGTCCCGATTATAGGTTCTCAATCAAACGGAAAAATCTCCACCATCTACAGACTATGCGTGAAACGAAACGCGCTGTCCTCACTCTTGAAGACGGCACAACCTTTGAAGGGAAATCATTCGGCTATGAAGGTTCCACGGCCGGTGAAGTAGTTTTCAACACTGCCATGACAGGTTATCCTGAAAGTCTGACCGATCCGTCGTATGAGGGGCAGATACTGGTCACGACTTATCCCATACTCGGCAATTACGGAGTGCCGCCCCGGCGGCAGAAAGATGAAGTCAGCGAGTATTACGAGAGCGACTGCATCCACTGCAAGGCCATAGTAGCCCAGGACTATACTTATGACCACAGCCACTGGCAAGCTGACCGTAGCCTTGCCGATTGGCTCAAGGAGGAAAAGATAGTAGGGATATATGGTGTCGACACCCGAGCGCTGACCAAGCACCTTCGTGAACACGGCTCAATGCTCGGCAAGATTGTCGTCGATGGTGCTGGAGATGTCGGGTTCTACGACCCCAATAAGGAAAATCTCGTGGCCAAAGTCTCCTGTAAGGAAGTAGAGCATCACGGACAGGGTGACAAGACAGTGGTGCTTGTTGACTGCGGTGTCAAGCATAATATTATCCGCTGCCTGACACGTCGAGGAGTGAAAGTGGTACGTGTGCCCTGGGACTATGACTTCACTGTCATACCTTATGACGGGCTGTTCATCTCCAACGGTCCTGGCAATCCCGACATGGCAGAGAAAACTGTAGAGAATATCCGCAAGGCTATAGAGATAGGCAAACCCATATGCGGAATATGCATGGGCAACCAGCTCCTCTCCAAGGCAGCCGGTGCCACTACATATAAGTTGAAATACGGACACCGTAGCCACAACCAGCCGGTGCGGCGTGTCGGCTCCGACCAGTGTTTCGTCACATCGCAGAACCATGGTTTTGCGGTCGACAGCTCTACTCTGTCAGCCGACTGGGAGCCTCTGTTCGTCAACATGAACGACGGGACAAACGAAGGCATACGGCATAAGAGCAAACCGTTTTTCTCGGCGCAGTTCCATCCCGAAGCGTCAAGCGGTCCTAAAGACACCGAGTTTCTCTTTGATGAATTTATATCCTTGCTCTGACCTTATGGCTGAGTAAGGCTTTTTTATTGATGATTCCATCCATAAAACACTGAACATATACATATCCCCTAACATACTCACATGTCGCAGACTAATAGATTTGACTTCCACAAAGTGCTTCTGCTCGGAAGTGGCGCCCTCAAGATTGGTGAGGCGGGCGAATTCGACTACTCTGGCTCACAGGCGTTGAAGGCGTTGAAAGAAGAGGGTATAGAGACAATCCTCATCAATCCCAATATCGCCACTGTACAGACATCCGACGGATTTGCTGACAAGATTTATTTTTTGCCTGTAACTCCCTATTTCGTAGAAAAAGTCATAGAAAAGGAGCGTCCTGACGGTATCCTGCTCGCATTCGGCGGACAGACTGCCCTTAACTGCGGTGTGGCTCTCAGCGAGAGCGGCGTGCTTGACAGATACGATGTCAAGGTGCTCGGCACCCCAGTCCGTGCAATCATGGACACCGAGGACCGTGAGCTTTTTGTGAAAAAACTTGATGAGATAGGAGTCAAGACCATTAAGAGCGAGGCTGTCAATTCTACCGCAGATGCCATCAAGGCTGCCGATGAACTCGGTTACCCGGTGATAGTGCGAGCCGCTTATGCGCTCGGCGGACTTGGTAGCGGATTCTGCGATAACGAAGAGGAACTCATTGCTCTCTGCGAGAAAGCACTTTCGTTCTCTCCGCAGGTGCTGGTCGAAAAGTCGCTCAAAGGATGGAAAGAGGTGGAATATGAGGTTGTCCGAGACCGTTTTGACAACTGTATCACTGTCTGCAACATGGAGAATTTTGACCCTCTGGGTATCCATACGGGCGAATCAATCGTTGTGGCTCCTTCGCAGACCCTCAGTAACGAAGACTATCATTATCTGCGTCAGCTTGCTATCAAAATCATACGCCATGTCGGCATAGTGGGTGAATGTAACGTGCAGTACGCCTTCGACCCTCAGTCCATGGACTACCGTGTCATCGAAGTCAACGCACGACTGAGCCGTTCGTCGGCTTTGGCATCAAAAGCCACCGGTTACCCCTTGGCGTTTGTTGCTGCCAAACTCGGTCTGGGATACGGCTTGTTCGACCTCCGTAACTCTGTGACTAAGGAGACATCGGCATTCTTCGAGCCGGCTCTTGACTATATAGTGTGCAAGATACCCCGCTGGGACCTCGGAAAGTTCCACGGTGTGAAGCGTGAAATAGGTTCGTCGATGAAATCGGTGGGCGAGGTCATGGCCATCGGGCGTACATTTGAGGAAGTCATACAGAAAGGTCTCCGCATGATAGGACAGGGGATGCACGGATTTGTCGAAAACAAATTCATGTCTGTAGCCGATATAGACAAAGCTCTGTCGGCTCCTACAGACAAGCGTATCTTCGTTATTTCGCAGGCCATGCAGCGCGGCTATTCTGTTGACCGTATCCACGAGCTTACCAAGATTGACAAATGGTTCCTGCACAAGCTGCATAACATCGTTGAGACCGCTAAAGAGATGGAGCAGTATGATGATGTCGAGAAGTTGCCCGAACAGCTCATCCGTCAGGCCAAGTCACAAGGCTTCAGCGATTTCCAGATTGCGCGGTCAGTGTTTGGCGATTGGATGAACGACCATAGCGAGGAGGGCAGTGACCGTGTGCGTAGCTATCGCAAATCGCTCGGAGTGACACCTGTAGTGAAGCAGATCGACACTCTGGCTGCAGAGTACCCGGCGATGACCAACTATCTGTATCTTACTTACAACGGTTCGGAGAACGATGTAAAATACCTTCATGACCACCGCTCCATCATAGTGCTTGGTTCCGGCGCCTACCGTATCGGCTCGTCGGTGGAGTTTGACTGGTGTTCGGTCAATGCGCTTATGACCGTCAACAAGGAAGGTTGGCGTTCGGTGATGATTAATTACAATCCCGAAACAGTCTCTACCGACTACGACATGTGTGACCGTCTGTACTTCGACGAGCTGACCTACGAGCGCGTTATGGATATCATTGAGCTTGAACAGCCCCATGGCACTATATTGAGTGTGGGTGGCCAGATTCCTAATAACCTGGCTACGCGCCTTGACAAAAGCAATGTCAATATCCTCGGTACATCGGCCAAGAGCATCGACAATGCCGAGGACCGTAACAAGTTTTCGGCCATGCTTGACCGTCTGAACATCGACCAGCCCCGCTGGAGCGAGCTGACAAGTTTCGAGGACATCAACAAATTCATAGAGAAGGTAGGTTTCCCGGTACTCGTCCGTCCGAGCTACGTGCTTTCAGGTGCTGCAATGAACGTGTGCAGCAACAATGACGAGCTCGAGCGCTTCCTGCGGCTCGCTGCCAATGTAAGCAAGCAGCATCCTGTGGTGGTGAGCGAGTTTATCCAAGGAGCCAAGGAGATAGAGATGGATGCCGTTGCCCAAAACGGTGAAATCGTGGCCTACGCTATTTCAGAACACATCGAATTTGCCGGAGTCCATTCAGGCGATGCCACTATACAGTTCCCGCCTCAGAAGCTGTATGTCGAGACTATGCGACGCTTGAAGAAAGTCTCGTCGCAGATTGCCAAGGCTCTCAATATCTCAGGGCCGTTCAACATCCAGTTTCTTGCTAAAAACAATGATATAAAGGTTATAGAGTGTAATCTGAGAGCATCCCGCAGCTTCCCATTCGTCAGCAAGGTATTGAAAATCAATTTTATAGATTTGGCTACCAAAGTGATGTTGGGAATCCCCGTGGAGCGTCCTGCCAAAAATGCTTTCGATCTGGATTACGTAGGTATCAAGGCTTCACAGTTCAGCTTCTCGCGTCTGCAGGGTGCCGACCCGGTGCTCGGCGTTGACATGTCGTCGACAGGCGAGGTAGGATGTATCGGTACCGACACCAACGATGCCCTGCTCAAGTCGATGCTTTCGGTGGGTCTCCGCATACCTTCAAAGGGAGTGCTGCTTTCGACAGGCGCCGCCAAGCAGAAGACCGACCTTCTTGAGGCTGCCCACAAACTCAATGCTGCCGGCTTCAAACTTTATGCCACAGGAGGTACTCACAAGTTCCTCAACGAAAACGGCATACCTGCCATATGTGTACATTGGCCCAGCGAGCCTGACAAGCAGCCGCAGGCATTGGAGCTGCTTCACAACAAGGAGGTGGACCTCGTGGTCAATATCCCCAAGAACCTTTCGAGTGCCGAGCTCACCAACGGCTATAAGATACGTCGCGCTGCTATCGACCTCAACATCCCGCTGCTGACCAACGCCCGTTTGGCCTCGGCATTTATCAATGCCTTTACGAGTGTGCCTCTTGATGAAGTCGAAATCAAGCCATGGCAGGCGTATTGACGATTATTTGATTGCAGCCAAAGCTGATTGCAGCAGTTGTCAAACTATAATACTGCTTATCCATAATGTCGCCGGTGCCAAAGCTTCTCCTATGGCTACCGGCGACATCTTTTTATAGGCAAGATACATGCATGATATGCGTAATATGTTGATTTGCAATAAATTAAAAATGGGGGGGGGTAAAGGCCCTTGGAAAGTTAAGGTTCTTCTTGCTCTGTTGACATGGACCGTCTTATCAACGTTGTTTATCAATCTTGATTCCCCGCTGCACTATCCGTATTATCATCTGGATAGTGCATGGTATTTTATCTGTGGTAAAGCCTGGGCCGACGGGCTGGTTCCGTATGTCGACTTTACGGATTCCAAAGGGCCGCTCCTGTGGTGGATTTACGGTATCGGCTCCATGATATCGCCGCGTGATTATGTAGGGGTGTGGATTCTGTCGTGTTTCTATTATACGGCCGTTCTTTACCTGTGCTTTCTGATTTCCATGTTGCTGACCAAGGGTGATAAAAAATGGTCGTTCATCGCGTCGTCGCTTGTTATTATCCCATGCCTGTGTTGGCTTGATGCTGATATTCATGCCGAGCATTGGTGCATCCTGTCGTTGGCATATCTGCTGTATGTAATGGTGAAGATAGTCGTTTTGGACGACGGTTTTAAGTTCGGTAATGCCGCATTTGTGATGTGCGGAGTCGCTGTTGGGGCAGCCTTGTTCATAAAGTGGTCGGTGGGCTGCGCTTACGGACTCATGCTTGTTGCCATACCTTTGGTTTGTGGAGTAGGGTATGGGAGCAAGCGTTTCCACCGCGTATGTCGGATAATGCTTATGGAATTGTCGGGTGTGGTGTGCGTGGCGGCTTTGTTTTCGTTGTGGGCGTTGTATCGAGGCTGCTTCCATGAAATGATATACGAGTATTTCAGAGCTACATTTCATACGATTGATGGCGACAATTCCGGTTGGTTGCAGTGGTGGATAACAGAGTCGAAGCAGATGCTGTTCAAGTCTAAATGTTTTGCCCTCGTGTTTGTGTGTTGCAGCCTGCCGGTGATGAAAGGTTTAGGTTGGAAAACGTATGTCCCGTTCGTCGCAGGCATGATTTTGGTCGGTTTTTTTAATCTCCATGATATGCGGTACTATCAGATAGCTGTCGTACCGTATAGTGTCTTTTTCTTTGTCGTTTTGGTGCAGATGGCTCAATTCTATTATGGTAAGTTGTCATCAAAGGCGGCTATTGTTTTGTCTGGGATAATAATGTGTTTTGTGGCATATAGTGGAGTGCAAAATAACCGTGGCAATATATTCCTGACGAAATCTCCTGATTATGAAAGTATAGTGAAAATCGAACGCGAAATCTCACGATTTAAAAATCCAACCATACTTGCTTACAGAACACGCTACTCTGGCATCGGTATAGCTTCGGAAATAAAGCCGGCATCGCTTTACTGGGCACTGCAAGCCGGTGCATCACAGCGGATGGTCTCTCATCAGGATAGTGTCATGTCGCATCGAATCGCTGATGTTATAAGCATCACGAGATATTCAAAATACCATAAGGATGATTATATTCTGCATAATAAGGTGGTCAAGGCCGGTTATGTGAAGGTCGGGACGTATAATGACGCATTATCAGATGCTGTAGATGTGTACGTGCGGGGGAAATAGAGGCATAAAGCAGGTATACGTCCGTTGCAATGATTTTGTATCTTGACGGAAGTTTAGTACATTTGCATTAAGAAGCTGACGGGATTTGATATATGGATTCTTTCAGATTCTCTAATGTACGAACACTTCGTATGACAGACAGGATGAACAATGCAACTAAATTCCGTATGCTGTGCATAGTGCTCCTTTGGGTTGCATTGTGCTACCTGCTCGTGACATCGGGGCCGTTTACCTTGAAGACCATGTTTGTCATTATTGCTTCTGGAATAGTGGTCTTTGTGCCGCTATACAAGAAGCATATCAGGGGCAAGAATAATACCGACGAAAAGCACGACAAAGGCAATGGTAGAGCTTAACGAAAGTGACTATCCTGTATTTAGCAAAGTCAAATATCCGTCCGATATACGCAAGCTCGATATCGGAGGACTGAAGCAGCTATGTGCCGACATGCGCAAATTCCTGATTCGGGAACTGTCGCATAATCCGGGACATTTCGCGAGCAGCATGGGTGCTATGGAACTTACCGTAGCGCTCCATTATGTGTTCGATACGCCTAATGACCGCATTGTCTGGGATGTTGGCCATCAGGCATACCCTCATAAATTGTTGACTGGACGCGCGGCACAGTTCGATACAAACCGCCGCCTCGGTGGTCTCAGCGGATTTCCTAATCCGGCTGAAAGCGAATACGATACCTTTACCGCCGGACACGCTTCCAATTCTATCTCTGCCGCATTGGGTATGGCTGTCGCTTCGGCTCTCAAGCACGAACCCCGTCGCCATGTCGTAGCAGTCATCGGAGATGCATCGATAGGGGGCGGGCTCGCTTTCGAAGGGCTCAACAACGCAGCCAATTCCGAGAGCAACCTGCTTATAATACTCAATGACAACGATATGTCGATTGACCGCAATGTCGGTTCGCTCAACGGCTATCTTGCAAAGATTAATACATCTAAGACATATAATAATCTGCGTTACAAGACTTACAACCTGTTAAAACGGCTGCATCTCATCAGTCGTAAGTCGAGTAGCCGGATTCTTCGGTTCAACAACAGCATAAAGTCGCTTCTCGGAGGAGAGCAGAACATTTTCGAAGGGCTCAACATACGTTATTTCGGACCGTTTGATGGCCATGACATAGAGCGTATGATACGTGTGCTCACCGACATAAAGGACATGCAGGGTCCCAAGCTGCTTCATCTGCGCACAGTCAAGGGTAAAGGGTTCGCGCCGGCAGAGCGTGACCCGGCATCATGGCATGCGCCGGGTAAGTTTGATCCTGTCACCGGAGAGCGTCAGCATCAACCTTCGGGACCTCATCCGCTGAAATACCAGGATGTGTTCGGCCATACACTCGTAGAGCTTGCACGGCGTGACGACAAGATTGTGGGTATTACCGCAGCTATGCCTTCCGGGACATCGATGAGCAGACTGCAGGAGGTTTTCCCGGAACGGACGTTTGATGTGGGCATTTCGGAGGGACATGCGGTCACTTTCAGCGGCGGCCTTGCCAAAGAGGGCCTGCATCCTTTCTGCGCTATATATAGCTCGTTTTTGCAGCGCGGATATGACCATATCATACACGATGTAGCCATACAGCATCTTCCGGTGACATTTTGCATCGACCGGGCCGGTCTGGTGGGTGAAGACGGTGTCACACATCATGGCCTTTTTGACATTGCGTATATGCGCGGTATACCCGGCATGGTGGTTTCTGCTCCTCGTGACGAACACATGTTGCGCCATCTGATGTACACGGCTTCGCTCTACGATGGTCCGTTTGCCATCCGATATCCCCGTGGTGCCGGGCGCATGACGGAGTGGGAGTGTGCCATGAAGCAGCTGCCCATCGGACGTGGCGAGCGGCTTGTCGAAGGTTCCCAATGCGCCATATTGGCAATAGGCCCGTTGGCTCTGAGGGCTGTGGAAGTAGCTGAGGCACTACGAGCCAAAGGAGTCTCTGTGGGGGTCTACGACATGGTGTTTGTCAAACCTCTTGACGAAGACATACTGCGTCAGGTGGCATCCATGGATGTCCCCATAATCACTCTTGAGGACGGTATAAAGTGCGGAGGTCTGGGAAGCGCGGTGGCCGAGTGGATGTGCGCCAGTGGATTCCGTCCTTCAATTACTATGCTGGGTGCGCCTGACAGGTTCATTGCCCACGGTACAGTGGCCCAGCTGCATGAAATCATAGGTATCGACACCCGCTCTGTCGAGGATGCCGTAATCAAGGCGGTTGGGTCCGTCGGGAAGTGACATAATCTACAATAACAGTTATTTATGAAGATAATCATAGCCGGAGCCGGTGAAGTAGGCACACACCTCGCCAAGATGCTTTCAAGCGAGGACCAGGATATAATGGTCATCGACAAGGATGCTGCCAGGCTTGAGGTGCTTGATGCCAATTATAACCTTATGACCCATAAGGGCAGCCCTATCTCGTTTGACGCGCAGAGGGAGAGTGGGGTGGATGATTGCAATCTGTTTATTGCAGTCACACCTTCCGAGACCGACAACATACTTGCGTGCCAGATAGCCAAAAAGCTCGGGGCTGACCGCACTGTGGCACGTATTGACAATTACGAATATCTCCGTGAGAAAAACCGTGGGTTCTTTGATGACCGTGGCGTGGATTTCCTGATTTATCCCGAACTTCTTGCCGCCCATGAAATAATGACGGCCTTGGAGCGTTCGTGGGCGCGGCACTGGTTCGAACTTCATGACGGGCAGCTGATACTGATAGGAGTGAAGATACGTGACAATGCGCCGGTGATAGGTATGCAGCTGCGCGACATGACCGCGAGCAACCATAATGTGCATGTCGCCGCCATCAAGCGTAACCATGAGACCATCATTCCCAGAGGCGACGATTGTATTGAGTCCGGCGACATTATATATTTCACCACTACCAAAGACCATGTCAAGGATATTCGATACATGTGCGGCAAGAAAGACAGTGTCATACGCCGTGTGCTTATCATGGGTGGTAGCCGCATAGCCATGCGTTTTGCCAACCTTGCCAGCGACAGGTTCAAGATAAAACTGATAGAAATCAACCGTAGCCGCTGTGACAAAGTGGCGGAGAAATGCGAGAATATCCGTGTGGTCCATGGCGATGCGCGTGACATCGACACTCTGCGTGACCAGGGCATACAGGAGTTCGACGCGTTTGTCGCTTTGACCGACAGTTCCGAAGCCAATATCCTGACATGTCTGTCGGCTAAAGAGTTAGGTGTGGAGAAAACAATAGCCGAGGTAGAGGACATACAGTTTATCTCTCAGGCCGAAAACCTCAATATAGGCACCATAATCAATAAAAAACTCATAGCGTCGAGCAAGATATTCCAGATATTGCTCGATGCCGACACTGATACGGCCCGGTGTCTCGCTTTGGCAGATGCAGAGGTCGCCGAGTTGGAGGTGCACAAAGGGGCCAAAGTCATAGGCACTCCTGTATATAAGCTCAAACTCCCGCGTGACATCACGCTTGCCGGCATGATACGTGGCGGGCACGGTATGCTTATTTCTGGACAGACCGAACTGCAGGAAGGCGACCATGTCCTCGTGTTCACTCTCGGAGGTGCCATCCACAAGCTTGATAAACTGTTTTATTGATAAGTAAGTCGCAAAAATTAATGCTCATATAAATCGCGGCTATTTTAAAAAACTTACTTATATGCCATTCATAAAGCCTTTTCATCTCGGCATAAAGACACCTGTAATCAATGTCCCTGCAGTATGCCGTATGCTCGGCTGGCTGTTGCTGATTGAGGCGGCATTTATGCTGATACCCTTGGCGACATCCTTGATATACGGCGAGGATGATGCCATGGCTTTTGTGAAGTCTATTGCCATTACGGCTGGCGTAGGGCTCCTTGCCATATTGTGCTTCAGGCCGCGTATCGCCAATATGGGTAAGCGCGAAGGCTTTCTGCTGACCGCTCTTGTATGGGTGGTGTTTTCGACGTTCGGGATGCTGCCGCTGCTGATTGGCCCTACTCCTCTGACAGTCAGCGAGGGCTTTTTTGAAGCCATGTCGGGTTTTACTACCACGGGCGCCACAGTCATCACCAAGGTTTCCACTCTCACGCACGGCATATTGATATGGCGTAGCCTCATGCAGTGGCTCGGCGGCATGGGTATCATAATGTTCACACTCGCGGTGCTCCCTAAATTCAATCACTCAGGAGGGCTTATGATGTTTAATGCCGAAGTCACAGGTATAACGCACGACAAGATTTCTCCACGTATATCGCAGACCGCCAAGACATTGTGGCTGATTTACCTGATACTGACGGTGGTGCTTGTTTTCCTGCTGTGGCTCGGTCCAATGAATCTTTTTGAAAGCGTCTGCCATGCTATGAGTACGATATCCACTGGCGGATATTCGACCAGTGACGGCAGCATAGGCACATGGAATGACTCGTATTATACCAAGATAGTCATAACCGTGTTTATGTTTATAGGTGGAATCAACTTCGGGTTGTTGTTCGCCACGGTGTATGGCGGAGGACTGCGCACTTTGTGGCGCAATGACATCTTCCGCACATATGTCTATGTGGTTCTCGGTATGTTTGTGCTTTTTGATATTGCCATAATAGCTGCTGACCAGTTTCACGATATCCAGGACATCACCATCGAACCTGTTTTCCAGATCGTGTCTACCATAACTTCTACAGGCTATACGGTCACTAATTTTGAAAATTGGGGCACTACAGTGCTGGTACTCGTGTTCCTGCTCATGTTTACCGGGGCGTGTGCCGGAAGCACGGCCGGAGGTGCCAAGCTTGACCGCATCCGTTGCGTCGTAGTCGCCACATGGCATCAGTTACGGCAGGCTGTCAACCCCAACGAAGTATATGCCGTCAGGCTCAACGGACGGTTGATTCCCTCGCCGGTGATTAGCAAGATAATGGCTTTCATGGCCATATACATGGTCACTATATTTGTCAGCGCGATGCTGCTTACCGCCATGGATGTGCCTCTTATCGATGCTTTCTTCTCCACATTCTCCTGCATGGGCAATATAGGGCTCGGTGCAGGTGTCACAGGCTACGGCAGCAGCTACGACATCATACCCGAAGCTGGCAAATGGGTGCTTTCGTTCGTGATGCTGATAGGCCGTCTGGAGATATTCACCATCTTCGTCCTTTTCGTCCCCGAATTCTGGCGCAAATAGCGATCCACATCCCCCTGCTTAGTGGTCGCTGTCCTCGCGATTTCTCCCTGTATTATGTGGAGTATAAAAGCATAGGGCTGCCTCTAAACCAGTCAAGCCCCCTAAAACTGTAGCGGCAAATAGCTCCCGACACAAGCAAGCCCGATGCAGGTATTGGCATCGGGCTTGCTTGTGTCGGATGTCGGTCAGTACCGTTATTTATTTGTTGAACAGCTGCTTGATGGTGCCGAGCGAGCCGAGCACTCCTGAAGCCTCGTAAGGGATGAACACGGTCTTGTCGTTCTTGCCTTTGACCATCTGTTCCAGAGCCTCTATGTATTTTGTGGCGAGCAGATATGTGGCTGGGTCGGTGTTGGACTGGCGTATGCTTTCGGTGATGCGGCGTATGGCCTCGGCTTCACCCTCGGCTTGGAGCACTTTGGCGCGTGATTCGCCCTCGGCTTTGAGTATTTCTGCCTGTTTGGCGGCTTCGGCGCGGTTGATCTGTGATTCCTTCTCGCCCTCTGAGCGGAGTATCAGCGATTTTTTCTCGCCCTCGGCGTTGAGAATGTCGGCACGGCGGTTACGTTCGGCCTGCATCTGCTTCTCCATAGCTATGCGCACGCTCTCTGGAGGCGTGATGTCCTGAAGCTCTACACGGTTGACTTTCACGCCCCACTTGTTGGTCGCATCGTCGAGTATGGCCTGCAGACGTGTATTGATAGTATCGCGTGAGGTCAGCGTCTCGTCGAGTTCCAGTTCGCCGATGACGTTACGCAGCGAGGTCTGCGTGAGCTTCTCGATGGCGTTGGGTAGATTGTCGATTTCGTACACCGATTTCTTGGGGTCTACGATTTGGAAGTAGATGAGGGCGTTGATTTCGGTCATTACGTTGTCACGTGTGATGACTTGTTGCGAAGGGAAATCGTAGACCTGTTCGCGCAGGTCGATTGACGATGACTGCGACATGCGCACGATGGTGCGGCCGCCGATAGCGGTTTCTATCCGGCGGGTGTACACTACTTTGGGCTTGTCGATAAACGGCCAGATGATGTTAAGGCCTGGTCCGAGCACTGAGTGGAAACGTCCGAGGCGTTCGATGACCTTGGTTTCGCTTTGCGGCACGACTTTTACGCCGGCCGATACGATGATGATTGCGGCTACGATTAGAACCACTGCAAAAATTAGAGTTCCTGACATGTCTGTGGGGATTTTGGTTGATATATGTTAATGATGATTATGATGCATGTGTGTGATGTGGCATGGCTTATCCGGCAGATTCGTCTGACGGGGCAACTTGGAGTATGATACTGTCATAGCCGGTTACCGTGACCTCTGCGCCAACCTCCACAGGTGTGTCGCATTGTGCCTGCCAGTTGTCGCCGTCGAGCTTCACACGCCCCAGTCCGTCGGCCGGGATTGCCACTATGACTTTGGCCTTGCGCCCCAGCATGGCATCCATGTTGCTGGCTTCGGCAGTGCCTGATGCATGTCTCTTGCGCTCGATGCGGCGCTTGAACAGAGGGATGAAGCAAACAAATCCGCCTATCGTCCCTGTAGCAAGCCATACGAGCTGCCATGCCATAGGTGCGCCGCATAGATAGGCAATCATCGCGGCGATACATCCGATAGCGATGCAGAACGTGGCAATCCATTGTGTCAGCAGCTCGATTATTATGAGAGCTGCAGCGACTGTAAGCCATATAATCCATGTTTCCATAGCTGTGGCAGAGTGTTTGGTCGGGTTATAAAATGAAATAAGTAATCTTAAAAAACAATAAATGCTATAAGTATCGGATACACGTAAGTTAATCCTTTGCGACTTGCTTAAAAAGCGTCATAAACCGCTTCTTTCCCCAAATTTAGCAAATTACATCTATTTATCCAAATTCGCTCGATTGGGCGACGTTGCTGTTTCGCCATGCCGAGTATAGGCAGGGCGCACCTTGAAGCATGGTTTTTTTATGCAGTCTTTTTTTTATCTTTGCATTTGCTGTGGAGATTCTACAGCCAAACGACAAACTTCCTATAACTTCAAAATCCTCAAACATGAAAAAATTCTTAGTAACGTTGTTCAGCGTAGTCGCTGCATCTGTTTCGTCGGGAGTGTTTGCCGGTACTCCCATCACTCAATCCGAACTGCCAAAGGCAGCGCAGACTTTCATCTCAAAATATTTCCCTGATGATAAGGTCTGGGAGGCTGAAAAGGATCGTGGCAGCCATGGCATCGAATACGATGTGGATATGGAAAGCGGTGCGGAACTCGAATTTATGTCTGACGGCACGTGGAAAGGACTGAAATCCGCTCGTGGCAAGTCCATCCCCTCGGCTGTCATCCCGGCTGCAATCGTCAAATATGTAAATGCAAATTTCCAGTCTCAAAGCATCGTCGAAATCTCCCGTAAGCGTGGCGGATACAAAGTGGAGCTGTCCAACGGCTCCGAGCTCATGCTTACAGAGGACGCAAAGCCCATGCCGGCCAGAAAGTAGCCCATGCTGACAAAATAACCTTTACATATGGAGACGGATCAGGCCGCTCCATATGTAGTATTATGAAAAGATACGATGCCGTGGATTTTGTCCACGGCATCGTATCTTTCATTGTGTGTTGGCTCTGACTAATCGTGATATAGCAGCCGGTGCCTGATTGTCTATACGACGCCATCGGTCATGGAGAAACCTTCAAGTGAGCCGGCTTTTGCCTGGATGCAGATGAAACTGATGGGCGAGTCTGCAGCAGCCGCAATCTGACGCTTGGCTTCGGGTGCTACTCTGAGCCAGTCGCCTGCATTGAGTTCTATCGTCTCTCCGTCAAGGGTGATGGTGCCTTTTCCCGAGATGATGCCGTAGATTTCTTCGTTGTGCTTATGGTAGTGGACGAAAGGCACGGCTGTGCCGGCAGGCATGTTGTTGATCGACACTTCTGCACCTGTCAGGTTGAGTACATCATGGAGTTCGGTGCGGGAGGCTTCAGAAAGGACGGTGGTTTTGGTGTAGTTGCTCATGAATGTTAGGATTATTGGTTTTGTTTATGCAAAATTATCCTCCTGAATCGTGGATGTCAAGTAGGTACTGCGGTGAGACTTGGTTACCTTGCGGTGACTAATGCTGGTTGTCAGATGTTTACATACGGATGTTTTGACAAAAATTAACTAAGTGTCGAAAATACTTTTGGTGAATAAAATGCTTTTGGTTACTTTTGTAGCGTAATACAATATGCCAGATATGGATAGACAACTCGTAGTGCGTGACATGCCGTTTCCCGATTGCCCCATCCGCAATGTATTAGCCCGCATTGCCGACAAATGGTCGCTTCTCGTGCTGTATACACTTTCGCTGCACGACAGACCGGTCAGGTTCAAGGAGTTGCAGCGGTCGGTGCCAGATATTTCACAGAAGATGCTCACCACCACGCTCCGGACTCTCGAACAGGACGGTTACGTCCGGCGTGAGGTTTTTGCAGAAGTGCCCCCTCGGGTCGAATACTCGGCAACAAAGCTTACGGCTTCGCTCATACCTCACCTCAATGCCTTGTTTGACTGGGCGTTCGACAACATGGCTGTTATCGTAAAAAGTCGAGCGGACCACTCATCCTGATGTCTGTATTTCATACTTCCATAGACGCTCAGCGTTTCCAGATTATGCGCTGTTTTTCCGTGAGTTAATTATTTGACAGCCAGCGGAGATATACTGTTTGTGACATATATGTTTTATTGATTGTTACATGCATGGGTATGGATTTTACTGATTGATACCGCAAATTGTATCGTTTATGCCTCGCAGCTGCCGGCATTTTGAGTAATTTGGGGACTAAAACCAACACATTATACATACAATATCATGAAACGTATCGTGGCATATACCGTTATCGCAGCTGTGGCATTGGCGATACCGGCAATCAGCGAGGCCCAGCTGTCAAAGCTGCTAAAGAAAGCAGGCAAAGTAAAAGAAAAAGTGGAAAAGAAGGTCAATGAGACCGTCAAATCCATCAACTCTGCTCTGGAGGGCGATAATTCAAGTCGGAAACCAGACGACAAAACCACTTCGGAAGCCGTCTCCTCCCCGGCAGACAAGGCTGACGACTCACATTCATCACCGATGTACACCACCGAGCAGCTGCGCCAGATGGCTGAGCAAAATGTGGCAGTGCCCCACCTTACCCGTGAGACCTTGTTCAAAGTCAGCTCGGTGAGCTTGAACGGCATCTCGACTCCTTCAGACGGGATATTTTCAGTGCTTGAATATAACAGGGAGATTGGTTATGCCGCATATTTCAGTTTTTATACAGTTACGGGTGAATATCTCTTCGCTCCTGAGTGGGTATCCTCTGGCGAGCAGCCGCGTTTTGACAGTGGGGCGGCCATAGTGAAAGCCGGAAAAAGGAACAGTGCCGGGAAGCAACCGCTATACATCCTGTACGGAGACGGCTCGGTGCGCGAACTCCCGGTGTCGATTAAGGAATCCACTCAATTTTATGACGGCGTTGCCAAAGTGTCATATTCCGAGGGCAGGAAATCAGGTGTCTACTACATCAATACCAAGGGTGAAAAGATATGGCCGTCTTTGGCAATGGATTATAGCCTTAAGTCCAAAATGGATATGACTATAGGAAACGGTGCCAGATATTTGCGTGACGGGCGCAGAGCCTATTATGACAACATTAAGAGACGATGGGGATACCTTGATGATAAAGGTAATGTGGCTTTGGCTCCGCAATATGTCGAGGTGCGTGACTTTTCTGGCGGATATGCGTTGGTGATAGCCAAAGGAGAAGGGAAAGACTATCCTGTGTTCATCGACACGTCGGGCAAAGAGGTGGTTAAGCCTCCAATCGACGCTCCCACCCTGCAATATGCGCAAAGTATAAGCGATATAGCTGAAGATATGTTCGTCGACTATCGTAACGCCACATATTACGACCTCAAAGGGCAACCTGTGCGCAAATATGCTTGGGCAACCAGATTCTTTGACGGCTATGCCTTCACCCGCAATAGCGGCGATGAGTGTTTCACCGCCGTAGACAGCAAGTTTGTGCCTAAGAGGAGAATGTCGCTCAGTTATCTGAAACGCGATATTGTGCAAGCTTTCGATTATTCGGAGGCTGGAGTGGTGACGGTCGACGAAGATAACGTCTTCTCTGCCTCGGGGCGCCACCTGCTTTCAGCCGGCAATTCTTATCCTCGCAACGGTAGCGTAGGGCGGTTTTCTGCTGATGGATATGCACCGTTTCAGGCTACTTTGGATTGGAATGGCTCCCACACCTATGTAGGCATAACCGATCTGGCGGGAAACATTGTAGTGGCGTTCAGCAAAGATGAAGCAGCGGGCAGGGGCGATGTCACGACATTGCCGGAGCCGATAGAACCCGTAGAGCCTGGACCAGAACCACCAGAACCAACACCAATACCAATACCAACACCAATACCACCGGTGCCACCATATACTGGCGGCCTGAAAGTCATAGGCGGCGATCCCAAAGGCCCGAAGCAGGTCAACGATGTGACATATCAAGTGACAGTCAAGGCCAGCCCGGCAGAAGCCGCCAATGTCACCGGATCCGGCCGCTATCATTATGCCGACACGGTGAAGATCGGCGGTACGGTCAACGAAGGCTGGATACTTACAGGCATAGACAACAAGGACTCCTTCACGCTCTCAGGCAAAGGCTCCGAATATGTCGTGAGAGGTAACGGTGAGATAACTTTGCTGTTTGTAAAGGAAGAGGAGACTCCGGCTGCGGGCAAAGGCGCTTTTGAGGGCTCGCTTACTGGAATGGCGTTCAACGAACAGCTGATGGGCATACCGGAGATGAAAATCTACCTCGAAATGAGTCCCGATAACTCCTATAGCTCGCCTTATGGTGAAAATACAGCTGGCGTGTTCACTATAGTCAATGATCCCGAGACTCCCGTGAAAAGCCAGTTGCGCTCGATGGGTGCGCCCAAAGAGGGTTCGCTGGTCACCTTCAATTTCTTCCCGGTGCCGATGAAAGTGCTGGGTATCACACGTACTGACGACAGGCGTCAATGGCTCGTGTTTGACGGCGGTTGTCACATAATGGCTAACACACGGGTTGTGTCGACCGGTGCCAAGGCCAACGATGTCAACGCTATGGAGGCTCTGATGGCCAATCTGATGCTGATGTTTGACAACTTTGATGCGGCGAGCATTTCACCGGCTCATTATCGCGTGGAAATGCTCGACATTGATCCGGCTACCGGCGAGTTCACGTTCGGCGAGCTGCAACGGTTCTCTCCGCGAGGTTGGGTACCCGGAGGAGATCCAAGCATAGTGTCGTATGAGCAAGGCTTCTTCATCACCAAAGTGGACCGAGGTCTTACCTCCGATTTTGTGAAAGGTGTGCGGATGAAGCCGGTTAGCGGAGGACGGCAATTGCTGTGGACACCACCGGCTTCGATATACGGCGAACCGACCATGGCCGAAGGTGTCGCCCAAAGCTTGGGTCAGCAATACCGCGAGTTTGCCAATCAGTACGAAATAATGAAAGGCCTAAACGTCCGGTCGATAAATGAGACACTTGACCGGCTGTTCAAAGTCAGATAATCCTATGTTTCGATAGTCTGCCTCTGCCGCGATACGTGTTTAGTTCACGTGTCGCGGCAGATTGTTTTATGTGCTGAAACAAGCTGCAATCTCGGTGTCTTGCCGCCGTCTTTTGTAATCTTCTGGTTAGCCCCTCGTCATTCTTGCCGCCCACACCCATTAGTCGTTTTTTCTTGGATTGTATGACATGCGCGGTGCTATTTCAAAACAGCGATGGAACATTAATTAAGCATCGGCAGTATGTAAATTTATTTTTATTAAGTGGCATATTTTATTAACTTTGCAAGATAAGTGTGTTGTGCACATATACAAGGTGGCGCGGAAGCTGTTTTTTACGTATGTGTCATTTACACCAATGCCAGTCGATAACACATCATCTAATTGAAATAATGAGAAAGTTTTTCATCGCTTTTCTGGGTTCAATGGCCGCCCTGTGGATTACAGGGATTCTCATAGTGCTGGGCACTGTAGTGTTAGTTATTGCTGTAAGTTCGTCATCGGTGTCCAAGGATTATGCCAATATGGAAACCAAAGTTCACTCGGTGCTGCATCTCAGCCTCGATGTCGACTTGGTCGAACACAATAGCGACCGCCCGTCACTCACTGACATCATCACGGACGACATAAAGGCTCCGCTCCCTCTCGCCAAAGCTATCAAGGCGATAGAGGAGGCTGCGAACGATGGCAATATCGACGGTATGTTCATAGAGGCTCGTGATGGCGATTTCGGAACGGCACAGGCCGATGCCCTGGCCCGGGCTATCAAGAAATTCAAGAAGTCGGGCAAATGGGTCTATGCCTATGGCGACTCCTATTCTCAGAGCGAGTATTACATAGCCTCCGCAGCTGACAGCCTGTTTCTCAATCCCGTGGGCGCGATTGACATCCACGGAATCGGAGCTGCGACTTTCTACGGCAAGGATTTCCTTGACAAGGTAGGTGTGTCGGTTACGGTGGTTAAAGTAGGCACATACAAGAGTGCGGTAGAACCGTTTATACTCAATGGCATGAGCGATGCCGCCCGCGAGCAGAACGCGCAGTTCCTCGGCTCGATGTGGGGTTATATGCGCAAGAACATCGCCGACAACCGTCAGGTGACTGCAGCCAAGGTCAACCAGTGGGCCGATTCGCTCCTCCTGTTCCAGGACCCGCAGTTCCTCTTGCGTGAAAAAGTGGTGGACCGTCTGGCCTACCGCCATGAAATCAACACTCTCATCGCGGATTTGACCGATTGCGAAAAGGCTGCCGATATAAATTGGGTAGGTGTGGAGCAATATGCTGCGACTAAGACGGTCAAGGATGCCACTCAGCCCAAAAACAAGAAGCAGCATGTGGCCGTGCTTTATGCTGAAGGAGATATTTCTGACTCTGGCACTTCCGGCATATCTGCCGAAAGCCTTGTGCCCGAGATAGAAGCCATTATGAATGACGACAATGTGGCGGGTCTGATACTCCGCGTCGACTCGCCCGGAGGCAGCGCATTTGCGTCAGAGCAGATATGGGAGGCTCTTGACCAGTTCAAGAAAGTCACAGGCAAGCCTTTCTATGTGTCGATGGGCAATTATGCCGCGTCTGGAGGCTACTACATATCTTGCGGTGCCGACAAGATTTATGCCGAACCGCTGACTATTACGGGCAGCATCGGTATATTCGGAATGATTCCAAATGCAGCGGAGCTGTTTAATGATAAGCTCGGCATACATTTCGACCAGTACTTGACGAACCCGCAGGGTGAGCTGTTCAATCTGTTTGCTAAACCGTCCGCCCGCTCTGTCGCGGCATTGCAGCGTAATGTTGACCGTGGATATGCGTTGTTTACCAAGCGGTGTTCCGAAGGTCGCAATATGCCTATGGACAAATTACTTACCATCGCCGAAGGTCGAGTATGGGACGGCATGACAGCTCTGAAGCTGGGGCTGGTCGATAAGCTCGGAGGCCTGGATGCCGCTGTGGCTGACATGACCAAGCAGCTCGGCATGAGCCGCACGGATGTCGTGGAATATCCGAAGTCGGAATATGACCTCCTCTATGACCTCCTGCGTCTGCGTAACGTGGTGGAGGAACGTATCACCATGCACCAGCTCGGTGCGGCATATCCCATGTGGAAGGAAATGCGCCAGATTTCGGAGATGGAGCCTGTGCAGGCGCGTGCCATGACCTCTGTTGATTTCTGACATGCTCTGCTGTGTGCGAATGTGGCTATGATTGATGGATTTCAATAGGCTGTAAAAGTCATCAAACAGCTTCTTAGGCTGACACCGTTTATTGCCGATGTCAAAGAGCAAGATATTAGATGCCCTTTTGCTTTACCCCCTGTCGCGAATCTACGGGGCGGTGATGGCGTTGCGCAATAAGATGTTTGATGCCGGAATCCTTAAGCAGCACGAATTTGATGTCCCGGTCATAGTTGTTGGCAACATAGCTATCGGAGGCACCGGCAAGACACCCCATACTGAGTACCTGATAGAAGCCTTGCGCTATAACTATAATATCGGGGTGCTGAGCCGGGGATATAAGCGGCGCACTAAAGGGTTCGTGCTGGCCACACACCGTTCGCGTCCGGAGGATATCGGCGACGAGTCGTATCAGATATTCCAGAAATATGGCGACGATATAACCGTGGCAGTGTGCGAAGACCGCGTCAAAGGCATCAGACAGCTGCTTGAAATCAATAAGGACATCAATCTGATGATTCTCGACGACGCTTTCCAGCACCGCTACGTCAAGCCTGCCGTGTCGGTGGTGCTGACAGAGTGTACCCGCCCGGTGTTTTATGACAAACTGCTCCCGCTGGGGCGGTTGCGCGAGCCGGTATCGGCTCTTAACCGTGCGGATGTAGTTGTTGTCACTAAGTGTACGGACGACATGAAACCGATGGACTGCAGGATATTCAAGGAAAACCTCAACCTGTTTCCGTTCCAGAAGCTCTTTTTCTCCAAATATGCTTACGGTCACCTTGTGAGCGTTTTCCCTGAAAGCGTGACATACATCCCGTATCTCGACTGGCTGACCGAGAGCGATTCGATACTCACTCTTACTGGCGTGGCCAATCCACGTCCGTTCGTGCAACACCTGCGCAACTATAAGGCCAAGGTGAAGCTGCTCCGATTCCCCGACCACCATGCTTTTTCCCAGAGCGATATGGCTATGCTTAAGAAAAAGTTTGACGAACTTCCAGGTCAGCGCAAGTTTATCGTGACCACGGAGAAAGACGCAGTGCGGCTCTCTAACAACCCTTATTTCCCTCATGCATTGAAGGCTTCCATATTCTACCTGCCTATAAAAGTTGAGTTCATGCCGCAGAACGAGGAAGAGTTCGACCCGGCTCTCCGCCAGCTGATACGCAATATCCGTCTGGCTAAAAAAGCTAACATCAAGTGATTGCTGACGTAATCTAAACCGCTTTCAAGGTTTGACATCCTGTTATGTCGCTTTATGATTATACAATTCCCTTAAAATAACAATACTACCATGTTACAACAGATTCAGCAGACCGCAGATTTCCTTCGTGGAAAGATAACGGGCGAAATGCCCCAGATTGCCATAATCCTCGGGTCGGGACTCGGCTCGTTGGTTGACTATATAGAGGATAAGCAGACACTGCACTATGCCGACATCCCTAATTTCCCCGTCTCTACAGTCGAGGGTCATTCTGGCAACCTCATATTCGGCACCCTCAACGGCAAGCGCGTGATGGCCATGCAGGGCCGTTTCCACTACTACGAGGGCTATGATATGAAGAGCGTGACATTTGCCGTCAGGGTCATGAAGATGCTCGGTGTCGAGACGCTCTTTGTAAGCAATGCAGCCGGTGGCATGAACAAGGAGTTCAAGGTGGGCGATATCATGGTCATCACCGACCACATCAACCTCTTCCCAGAGAATCCGCTCCGTGGAAAGAATTACGAGGAGTTGGGGGTACGTTTCCCCGCCATGACGGAGGCTTATGACCACAAACTCATAGCTCTGGCCGATGATGTGGCTGAGGAGAAGGAGATACGCCTGATGCACGGCGTGTATGTCGGCACTACAGGCCCGACATTTGAGACTCCTGCCGAATACGAATATTTCCGTATCATAGGCGGCGATGCCGTGGGCATGTCTACTGTCCCCGAAGTCATTGTGGCCGTCCATGGCGGCATGAGGGTGTTCGGCTTGTCGGTGATAACCGATTTGGGCGGCAAGGACATCAAGCAGGTTCCCACCCATGAGGAGGTGCAGCAGGCCGCAGTCAATGCCCAGCCCAAGATGCTCGCTCTTATCCGGGGCATGATAGAGCATCTGTGACCCGGCGCTATTCCATGTTTATTCCGTAAAGTTGGCTTATAGATTATGTTTGTAAGCCAACTTGTTAACGTTATTAATAAATGTAATCCATGACCGAAATATCTACATTGGGCGAATTTGGGCTTATCCACCGCCTGACTGATAAACTGCCCGTAGTCAATGCTTCCACGCTGAAATCCGTGGGAGATGATGCCGCAGTGCTTGAATATCCTGAAACCCAAGTGCTTGTAACCACCGATTTGCTGCTTGAGGGCGTGCATTTTGACCTGACTTATGTGCCTCTGAAGCATCTTGGATACAAGTCGGCGATAGTCAATTTCAGCGACATATATGCCATGAACGGCACTCCACGCCAGATAACGGTGTCGCTCGGCATCAGCAAGCGGTTTACCGTGGAGCATATCGAGGAGCTGTATGCAGGCCTGCGTCTGGCTTGCGAGATATACGGTGTGGATCTGGTGGGCGGTGACACCACGTCGTCGCGTCAGGGTCTTGTCATCTCCGTCACATGTATAGGCGATGCCCCAAAGGACAAGGTGGTGTATCGTGACGGGGCAAAGGACACCGATTTGATATGCGTCTCGGGCGACCTCGGCTCGGCATATATGGGGCTGCAGTTGCTTGAAAGGGAAAAAGTGGCTTCGGCAGGACAGAAAGATTTCCAGCCTGAATTTGCCGGCAAGGAGTACCTTGTGGAGCGTCAGCTCAAGCCGGAAGCCCGCCGTGACATCATCCGCGAGCTGGCACAGGCGGGAGTGGTGCCTACTGCGATGATGGATATTTCCGACGGTCTGTCGTCCGAACTGCTCCATATATGCAAGCAGAGCCATACCGGCTGTCGTGTCTACGAGGACCGCATCCCCATCGACTACCAGACGGCTGTCATGGCGGAGGAGCTCGGCATGAATCTCGTCACTGCAGCCATGAATGGGGGAGAGGACTATGAACTGCTGTTCACAGTGCCTCTGCACATGCACGACACCGTCAGCCGGCTCGACGGCATCAAGGTCATAGGGCATATCACCAAAGAGGAGCTCGGATGCATGATGGTGACACGTGACGGTGCCGAACTCGCCATCAGGGCGCAGGGCTGGAACCCTCTTGCCGATGCCGGCCAAGCCCCCGACAATCCGCTCTGACATATAGCCGATGTCCATTTACTTAGATAGTCAATTACTTATCATCGCTAAACAGTTTGAACGTTTACTTAACACAGCCTTTTCTATGAATATGAACAAGTATCTGCACTCCCTATGCCTTGTGTTTCTGTTTATTCTGTCGTCGTGTGTGGCCGGCAAGACAGTGGTTTCTGACTCGGCCGATTTGGATAGATATGAGTATGCGGCATTGACAGACGTAATGAACTATAATGGCGATGCTGCGTTGATGGAGCTTGAAGTCAAGATATTCGATGTTCTCGAAAAGACAAGGCTTGCCATGGTCGGCGACAGACGTATCGACGACCTGACTCCCTCTCAAAAGGAAAAGCTCTTGCTTGTGAGATTTTCCGCCACCCAGACTGACGATGAGGCTATCGTGAGTGTTAATTTTGTCGACTATATGACCGGCAGGCCGGTCGCTTCATGCAAAGGCGAGTTCGGTATGGGGCTGGATAAAGATGATGATTTGGACGGTGCCGTTAAAAAGGTAGGCTCTGAAATCAAAAAACTGTTTGGCGGCAAGTGATAAGTTAGCCCATAAAATTAGAACGCAGGTTTTTCGGCATCGTGTCGCAAAAAAAAGTTGAATATTAGCCGCTGTAAAATTTGGACATTTGAATAAAATGGCGTAACTTTGCATCCGCAAACGCAGAGGTGCGGCACTTGTCGGCGACGGCAACTATGGTGCTTCCGATGTGTGAAGCAGGTTTGGCTCCTTAGCTCAACTGAATAGAGCATCTGACTACGGATCAGAAGGTTACAGGTTTGAATCCTGTAGGAGTCACGATTTTGTTTTCCATTTTTTACATTTGGGGCTCCTTAGCTCAACTGAATAGAGCATCTGACTACGGATCAGAAGGTTACAGGTTTGAATCCTGTAGGAGTCACTTCCGAGGGTAACTCCTCGCTGTGAAAGCATCACTCTCTGGGGAGCGATGCTTTTATGTTTTTGATAATCCTTATAAGTCTTATACGTCTTATAAATCTTTGCCCCATGGATGCACCCATATCCGACATCGACCGCCGCATGATGCAGCTCGCCCTCTCGGAGGCGCGTAAAGCTTATGATGCCGACGAGGTTCCTGTAGGTGCGGTCATCGTCTGCGGCGACCGTGTGGTAGGTCGCGGGCATAATCTCACCGAAAGTCTATGCGATGTGACCGCCCACGCCGAGATTCAGGCGTTGACCGCTGCCGCCAATACCCTCGGGGGCAAGTATCTCACCGGGTGTACGCTTTATGTCACTGTCGAGCCGTGTGTGATGTGTGCCGGAGCTTTGGGGTGGAGCCAGATAAGCCGTGTGGTCTACGGTGCTCCTGATACCAAGCGTGGCTATTCGGTCATGACATCCTGCTCGCCGTTTCATCCGCAGTGCGAGGTGGTCTCCGGGGTCCTGGAGGCTGAATGTGCCGCATTGATGAAGTCGTTTTTCAGTAAAAAAAGATAAACAGCCTCTGAATCGCATTAGTTTAAACAGTTACTTATGTCTGATACTGCCAAAGATACCATACTCGTCTTGTCGGGAGGCATGGACTCCACGACAATGCTCTACGAATTTCGCCAGCGCATAGCCCTTGCGGTCACGTTTGACTACGGTTCCAACCATAATGCACGTGAGATAGAGTGTGCGGCCTATAATTGCCGTAAGCTCGGCGTACCCCATCTCGTCATCCCGCTCGGATTTATCGGACGGTATTTCGAGAGTTCGCTGTTGAGCGGCGGGGACGCGGTACCTACAGGACACTATGACGGTGAAAACCTCCGTTCTACGGTCGTTCCGTTCCGCAACGGCATCATGCTTGCCGTAGCTGCCGGACTTGCCGAAAGCCGTGGGCTTGCAAAGGTGATGATAGCCAACCATGCTGGAGACCACGAGATATATCCCGACTGCCGTCCGGGATTTGTCAAGGCCATGGGCGAGGCGATAAGCGAAGGCACGTTCGCTCCTGTGGTGCTTGATGCCCCGTATACCGGCCTGACCAAGGCTGACATAGCTCTGCGCGGCCTCCGTCTCGGACTTGACTATGACCATACGTATTCATGCTATAAAGGCGGCGAAAAGCCTTGTGGCGAGTGCGCTACATGCGTAGAGCGCGAAGAAGCCCTTGCTCAGGCACATAAGATGCTAAGAGCTTGTTTAAAAATAAATGTGAAATAAAAAGTGGAGAATCTTTTAGGTAAAATCCAGTCAGTGAAGAGGAAGCGTAGCGAGCTACGTGACCGATGAACTGATGGATTTTAACAAAAGAGACTCCATCAGTAACAATCATAGAAGGATATTTAACACCCAGCAACAATATAAGCAGTCTCCAATAGACTCGTCAGCCAGCGTCTTTAGGACATCTTCGTCCCTTTGCCTCAGTCACATAGCCTCGCTATGCTCCATCGGCGCAGAGACGAATCTGACCCGAAATACACTGCTTTTTATTCACATTTATTTTTAAACAAGCTCTAAATGAAGTTTGACCTCAACATACTCGGATGCGGCTCGGCTACGCCTACCGTCAGGCACAATCCGTCATCGCAGATAGTCAATTTCCGTGACAAACTCTTCATGGTCGACTGCGGAGAGGGAGCGCAGGTGATGATGAAGAGGTTAGGTTTGAAATTCTCGCGTCTGAGCCATATCTTCATCTCCCATATGCACGGGGACCATTGCTTCGGCTTGCCGGGGCTGCTGTCCACGATGTCGCTCCACGAGAAAGGCGGCATGGTGACGGTACACATGCAGTCCGAAGGCATAAAGGTCATGGAGCCGATGATTCGCTATTTCTGCGACAATACTGCCTATGACCTGCGCTTTGAGCCGCTGCCGGCGCAGGGTGTGGTGTATGAGGATGACGGTCTGACGATCGAAACGTTTCCTCTTTATCACCGTCTTCCGTGCAGCGGATTCATATTCCGCGAGAAGCCCTCGCTGCTCAATCTGCGTGGCGACATGGTACGCTTCCATCAGATACCTGTCCGTCAGTTACATGCCATTAAATGCGGTGCGGACTTTTTCAAGGATGACGGCACAGTCGTCCCCAACAGCCATCTGACACTCCCTCCGCGCCGCCCTGTCAGCTATGCCTACTGCTCCGATACCGTTATGGACCGCAGGGTCGCCGCCAGCGTCAAGGGCGTGGATGTGCTTTATCATGAATCCACCTATGCCGATGACTATGAGGTGCAGGCCGTGCATCGTGGCCACTCTACCGCTCGCCAGGCCGCGAAGATAGCAGCCATGGCAGGTGTGCACCATCTCATCCTCGGCCACTACAGCAAGCGTTACCGCGACTTGTCGCCCCTGCTGGCTGAGGCACGTGAGGAATTTCCTGCGGTGTCGCTTTCGGACGAGGGACGTGTGTTTGACCTCAACGGCCTTGCACGGCAATAATACACATGATTCGCTTATGCTGATACTCATTGCCGAATCCAAGGCCATGAACTGCGCGATGCTCCGGGAGATAGACCCGTCGGAGCAGTCGGTCCGCCTCCCGGTGTTCCTGCATCAGGCCGCAGAGATAATGGCTTCACTTGCCGGGATGTCCGTAGCCGACATAGCGTTGCGGCTCGGCATCGGGCCCAAGTCGGCCAAGGCTATGGCTGATTACATCTATGATTTCACCAATACCGCGACAGGCATTGAAGCAGTGGAGGCTTTTACAGGAGTGGTGTTCAAGCATTTCGATGTGCGGTCGCTTGACGGCGATACTCTGACAGCGATGCGGAGCCGGCTACGCATCATATCTTCGCTCTACGGCTGGCTGCGCCCTGATGACATAATCAAGCCTTACCGCCTTGACTTTACATCCAAAGCGGCTCCGGGCGGCAAGCCGATGTACGGTTATTGGCGTAAAGATGTCACTGCCGCGCTCGTCGATGAAATCAAGGCTGCGGGTGTCGGCGAAGTGGTCAATCTGCTCCCCATGGATGCCTCTAAGTGCATCGACTGGAAGAGTGTCAAGGATTCCGCCAAGGTGATTGTGCCGTCTTTCAAGATTCAGCAGGGAGAAGCGTTGGCGACACCCAACGCCACTCTGCTCAAAGCTCTCCGTGGCAGCCTCCTGCGCCATATTATTTGCGACCGCATTACCGACGGCGATGCCCTGCGTGGCATCGATGCCCCCGATATGGTCTGTCTCCGTGACGACCCCGCTCCCGGCCATCCGTTGTTTGTCACCGCCTGACCCCTCCATCTGTCTGAACTGACACAAGCCTCATTTGTTTGTCAGCGCAAAAACGGGATGATAAAGTCTGTTTTGTGAGGAAATTTCTCGCAAAATGAGTTATGTTCGGCTTTTATTGTTATCTTTGCTGGTATAATAAGGGCATCAAATTAATGCGACTGAGACATATTAAAAATAAAAGTATGTTGGTAAACTTCACTTTCAAAAATTTCAGGTCGTTTAGAGACGAAGCGACTTTGAGTCTGGAGGCGGCTTCTATTCAAGAGTTGGCTGGAGCTGTTGTGAAATCATGCGATGAGGATTTGCTGCCTGTCGCCGTGATGTACGGAGCTAATTCAAGCGGCAAAAGCAATGTATTGAAAGCATTGAAAGCTATGCGCGACGTGCTTCTCAACTCGGTCAAACTTAACCCTAAAGACTATCTCGATGCAGATCGGTTCTGCCTTGATTTGGTTTCTGTAGAAGAACCAACGTCGTTTGAAATTCAGTTTACTATCGGAAATTCAAAGTATCGCTACGGCTTTGATTATACGCCGGAAACCATTGTGGCGGAATGGCTGTATGAGAAGCGTGTCGGAGAACGTGAATTTGAGCTGTTTCTTAGGAGCGGTGATGAGTATAGGATTTCAAAAACTCGTTTTGCCGAAGGTCTCGGTAAGCAGTCTGTTACCCCGGCCAATCGTCTTTTTGTTTCACTCGTCGCCCAGTTGAACGGAACTGTCTCTCAGTTGATTCTTGACTGGTTTTCCAATATTGAATATATGTCAGGAATGGATGATAAGGACTATGCAGGGAAGACGCTTAAAATGATAATGTATCGTCAGGAGGGCGATGAGGCTGTTGTGCGTTTTTTTGAGCAGACCAACTTGGGATTCCACGGCATTGAGGTTAATGCCCGGTTGGATGATAAACATTCCCTTGACTCAAAGACAATACATAACATCTTCAACGAAGAGGGGACGGTCGTCGGACAACGCGGCTTCCCTACGGAGAGCATGGAATCAGAAGGAACAAAAAAGATGATTGAGATTGCCGGACCCATTTTTGATGTCATTATTAAAGGTAAGATTTTGATAGTTGATGAGCTTGATGCCAAATTGCATCCGTTCCTTACACGCAAAATAATCAGTCTGTTTATGGATAAAAATACAAACCCTAAAGGGGCTCAGCTTATTTTTGCCACACATGACACCAATCTGCTCAATCTCCAGTATCTTCGCCGTGATCAAATCTGGTTTACCGAAAAAGATAAGACGGAGGCTTCGGAGCTGTATTCATTGGTGGAGTTCCGCTATGATAGCGGTAATAAGGTGCGCAATGACCGCAATATCGAAAAAGATTATATCAACGGTCGCTATGGTGCAATCCCTTTTATGAGTTGACTTTATGGGATTGATACCTAAATCAAAAGTGGAGCAACTCAAGCGGGAGAAGCGTGAGGCAAAAGCGGCGAAGAAGCGTAAAGTCGCCACTCGCGACAAGATTGTCCGTTTCCTTATCGTTTGTGAAGGTGAGAGAACCGAACCAAACTATTTCAAGGCTCTGGTTAAAGACCGATACTCCGAAGTGCGAAGCGAGGAAATAATCGGTGAAGGCCGCTCGACATGTGCGTTGGTAAAGAAAACGGAAGAAATACGTATCAGACTTGAACGACAGAGGCAGCTGGCGTTTGACCGCGTTTGGGTTGTGTTCGATAAGGACGACTTTAATGATTTCAACGAAGCCATTGGACTTGCCGACAGAAAAGGGTTTCATGCGGCTTGGACAAATGAAGCGTTTGAGTTGTGGTATGTGTTACATTTTGTTTATCTTGATGCCGCCATATCCCGTGCCGACTATATAAAGATACTTGAGGCGGAAATCCGCAAGATTTCAGGATACGAGGGCTTCAGCTATCGAAAGAATGATGTCGGCATATATCGACTGCTCCAGACCATAGGTAATGAACATCAAGCAAAGCTTCACGCTCAGAGGTTGCGCAAAGTCTTTGAACATTCGTATGACTTCAAAAGCCACAAGCCTTGTACTACGGTTGATTTACTGGTTGATGAACTCGAACATCCTGACGGTCTGTTGAGCCGCAAACCATAAAGTATCTGTCGTAGAGTGCCGCTGGCGTGCATCGCCGGCGGCATTTTTCTTTTTTAGTGAAAACACCTATCTTTGTAGCGTGAATCGGCATGTCCGGTTCACGCTACATATTTTTTGTAAAGCGTTTTTGCTTTACCGGTTGCTTGAAATCGCCAAATTAACATCCGACCAAGGTAAAGTAAATATGTACGCTCATGCTTGTCGATCATCCGCTCCCCGACAGGGGGTGGAGGGGCCGATATAGGCGTGGGAGCGGACTGTTTACTTGGTCGTGGGCGTTTGGCGATGCCTAAGCAACGGTAAACTGCTGCGTTCCACGCTTTTTGTGTTTCACCCCCCACTGACCCCAAGAAATGCCTCCTACAGGGAACGCACCGGCATTTCCACCCGCCTTTCCAGCAATGAATATTGGCGCTCGCATAAAAGCCCGTTTCGACCTGGAACCTAAAAACCACACCGTCTCATGGTTCGCGAGGCAGCTCAACTGTCATCGCGTCAATGTCTACGACATTTTCCGCCGAAGCACCATCGACACCGAATTGCTCATGCGCATTTCGGTCGTGCTCCGCTATGACTTCTTCAAAGAGCTGTCGGCTGAATTTGAGTCTGAGCAAGAGAAAGATAGGTAAATACGGACATATACGTAAAATAACCGTAAATTTTTCATTACAAAGAGTAAAAAACCGTGCTACAGCTATTTGAGGGCTGGTAATGGGATTAGACATAACTTTGCATCAGAAACTCCACAGGCATGTCGGCCTGGGGGTTCAGTCATTATTAACAACTAAAAAAACACGCTATTCAAAACACACAGGAAACAACAGATGCAAATTTTATCACTCTAAACCAATAACCATTATTAACTAACTTAACCATTTCCGAATGAAAAAGAAGTATTTAAACTTGTTTGTCTGCTCGTTGCTGCTCGGAGGGTTCACGACTGGTCTCGTGAGCTGTAAGGACTACGACGACGACATAACAGCACTCAACACCTCAACGGATGGTCTCAGCAAGCAGCTCGCAAGCCTCCAGACTGCGCTGCAGTCGGCTCAGGACGCTGCTACGGCTGCACAGAGTGCTGCTGACCGTGCTATGGCTGCAGCTCAGGAGGCACAGCAGGCTGGTGACGCGGCTATGGCTGCTGCACAGCAGGCTGAAGCTGAGGCTGAACTCGCCAAGAAAGCTGCCGCTGATGCAAAGGCCGAGGCTATCGCCGCTGTAATCGAACAGCTCAAGCCTCTTATTGATGCCAACGAAAGCGCCAACGCCGAAAACGCCGCTGCTATCGCTGCCCTCAAGGGCCGCATCGACGGTATCGAGCAGGGTCTTGCTAACATCGACCTTACCGACATCAACAGCCAGCTCGGTGCTCAGGCCGAACTCATCGCCGGACAGGCTCAGCAGCTTCAGACCATCGAGACCCAGCTCAAGGCTCTCAACCAGCTCCAGAAAGACCTCAATGAGAAGCTCGGCGGTGTCGACGGCATAGCCGAAAAGCTTGCCAAGATTGCCACTTTGGAGGGCGAGCTGTCGTCGCTCAAAGGCCGTGTTGCTGCCAACGAGACCGCTATCAACGAGATCAAGGGTGAGCTGACTACTCTCTCTGCCAAGATTTCTACCGAGGTGTCAAATGCGGTCAACACCATCGCCGGTACTATGTCGAAGCGTCTGACCTCTGTTACTCTGATGCCCGACGTATATGTTGACGGTATTCCTACTATCGAGTTTGAGTCTGCTAAGTATGTGAAGCAGGTATGGTCTCAGGCTGAAGGCTGGCACGATGCACCGATCGGTAGTGTCAACAAGCGCGTTTATATCATCAGCAACAACTCGGCTCAGGCCCAGTACCGTCTCAACCCCGCTTCTATACAAGAAGAGGATATCCAGATGGACAAGCTTGCTTATGTGACACGCAAAGCCACGACACGTGCCGACGAAACGGTTGACGATATTGTTAAAGTAGCTTCGAATGGTACCAAAGTCAGCGACAACGGCATCCTTACCGTAAAACTCGCCAAGAGCAATACCGAGTCGCTCAACGACTATAACCTTGATGCCAATCAGATTTACACAGTGTCGCTTAAAGTGCCTGTTGCTGCTAAGCACCTCTTCAAGGATCAAGGCGAGAGCGAAGCTGTCGTTTACTCTGAGTTCACCCGCCTGTATGAGAGCTACTTTAAGCCTGAACTGGCGTTCAATGAGGACAAAGATGGCGATCCTCTGTATGTTACTGCAAACGGCAGTCATCCTAAAGATTCGCTCTATTACTGTGTTAAGGGCGGTGCTGGCTGGGCTGCTAATGCCGGTATCAACAAATACGTAGTATCCAATAAGCAGTTTGATCTCTATGATCTTGTCGTTGGTTGCAAATTCTATGCTCCTGACACTCATAAGCTTATTGGTATCGACGATTTGGATGCTTATGGCATGAAGATAAAGTTCCATATGGCTAACATCGTATATGACCCCGTTGATGATGGTACTAACCAGCAGACATATGGTAAGCTCTCTGGTGAAAACAACCATATCCTGACTCCTACAGGTACATCAGGAGATGAATACAACTCAGCCTGTCAGGGCAAGCAGCCCATCATCGCTGCTATGCTTGTCGATGAGTCCATGGGTAACAGCAATGTGATTGAGCAGAAATATTTCAAGATTTGCTACTCTGCCGAAGAGATGACACCTGTTGAAATAAGCTGGCCGGAAATCACATCTTCGGGTGATGCTTGCAACGGTGCTGAATATGATTTCACTTGGTCTGAAATGGCTGTACGTGTACTCGAATTCCTCAATGACGGTAAGGGTATGTCAGAAGATGACTTCGTGAAGATTTACGGTGCTAAAGCTCCGGTTATCAAAGAACCAAACGATGTCAACGGCACTCTTGTGGTCGACATGGTTGATGACCCGAACGCATCTAATCCTGTTATGAAGTGGTCTCTCACTCCTGCACAGCTTGTCAACCTCTCTAATGCCCGCAAGCTCCTCGTTGGTGACAATACTGTTGTCGTGACTAAGTCAGTGACATTCTCCGATGCTCTTGGTCTCCACCCCGATGTAGTCATCAACCTCAAATGGACGATTACAGTTCATGTTGATGAAGTGACTTTGGGTGAAACAGATTACTATTGGACTGACAACACAACAATTATACGTCCGGTTTCAATGCCAATTCCATACGATGGCACTTCAAAAGCTACATATAAGCAGAATATCCTTATGGGTCGTATCCAGCCATTAGTAAAGGGTCTCCGTAGCTGTGCTTTCTTTGACATTGACTATGCTAACAAGCATAAGGTAAGCTCCGTATACTACGGTGAGCCGTTGGAGTTCCAGAAGTTGACCGACGGCAGCGGTTTGTTCGACCATTGGCTTATGACCTCTGCTAATCAGAATAAACTTGAATACGTTTACTATTCTATACAGAATACCCACGCTGGTCAGCAGCTGATAGCTGGTAGTAAGGTTATCCAGATTGATTGGTCGAACGATATCAATGGATTTGCTATCAACAGGTATGTATTCGGTTCGATGAACCTCCAGTTCAAGCCTATCCTTACGCTCAACCGCATACTCCCCGAAGGTTTTGAAGACAGCTCTGTTCAGCAGTCTCTCAATATCGCTGACAAGTACACTTTGACTGATGCTTATGATATGCTTGTAGCCAAGGTAACTCCTGCTAATCCTAATAAGTACGAGAAATATGCAGCAGACTTGTACAAGTATTATGGCGTTGAAGAAGCCGACTTCTCTGGCGAGATAAAGGTTGCTGACAATGCTGATGCTACGCAGAACGTTCGTACTCTTGCACAAGCCAATATGTCTGCTGAAGTTGACAACGCTACTGGTGTCCTGACATTCAAGGCGAGTGGCCAGCTCCTTAAGGATGTTTATCTGATTGTTCCCGTCAAGATCAAGCACCTCTGGGGTTCTTACGACGATACGATGATCAAGGGTCACATCGCCGTACCCGTAAAACATGTGCTTGACGGATCCCGCCGATAATCCACTCTAATCTCATGGTTTACTGATACCGGGGTGGGGCGACTGCTCCACCCCGGTTTTTTTGATTCATCTGTTAGATGTGTGTGTCCACGGCATAGTGATATGCTCGAAGACATCTGATTTTTATAGATTGGTTATCAACCGATGGCCCGCATCACGATGCCGATATCGTGATGCGGGCTGTCTTTTTAATGTGCTGATTATGGATATTCTGTCATAAGAGTGTTTTTTACTTGTAGCATTAAAATTATAGAGGTGAAATTTGAGTCATATGGCACTTGCAAACGAGTCGCATAGCGGGTTATATAACGAGTGAGATCGTGGTCTACCCTACGAAATAATTTGTGAAAATTCTAATGAAAAAGGTAAGCAAACTTTAAATCGTCACAATAATAAACCCGGACGACCATATGGCGCATCCGGGCTTGTGATATAACATGATAGTACAGAATTTTATCTTACGCCGATTTTGACTGTGCGGGTCAATGTCGAGCCGTCGGCGTTGCGGGCTTGCAGGGTGGCGAGGTAGAGCCCGCCTGACAGGGCGCATGTGGGCGCGGTCTGGCGCACGGTGCCGTCGGCTGTCAGACCGCCGATGAGGTCGGTAGCCATGCCGGCCACGTCGTAGACGGTGATGGTGGCATCACTCAAGCCTGACGGCATGGAGTAGGAGAACACTCCTGTCGTGGCGCTGTATTCGAGCATGATGCCGCTTGCGTCGGCTGCTACGGACGATATGGATGTCGGGTCTGACTCTGAGTTGGCTATGAATATTGCTGTATTGCCATATGTGGGTACATCGGCTTTGAGATACAGGGTCTTGTCGTCCGAGAGATAGTAGGCCGGTGCATCGGCTGCGTCGAAGTCGGCTTTGCTCGTCAGTGCAATGAAGCCGCCGTCTGATGTCAGGTCATAAGTCGCCGTCGGCGATGTGCTGCCGATGTGGTCGATGTTGTCGGTGAACTGCGGAATCTGGATGGTCATGGTGCGTGACTGCGGCATGTCGGCATATCCGCTGCCGTCGTGGTCGAACTCTATCTGATGCCCGAGTTCGAGCTGCTGGCCGATGATGGTGGTGAGCAGATAGGCGTTGTCCTCGAGCGAGCGGGTGGAAATGCGGTCGTCGTCATAAATCTTGGCGGTCACTGTCGAGTTCGCATCGTCGCTCATCAGATAGGTGATTGACAGGGCTGTGTGGTCTATCTCGCCTGTCGTGGTGTAGGACTCTTGTGTGTAGCGGGTGATAAACGAGCCCTGTCGACCGAAATGAGGGAGCAGTGACAGTGGAGCATCGTAACTGATGGTCGTGTTGCCGTCATATACGCGGCTGAGGTCGTTGAGGTCTACCCAACGGCCTTGGGGGAAGGTGATCTGGCGTGAGGTGCTGGAGTTGATCACGGGTGCTACAAGGATGTCGCGCCCCCAGAGGTATTCGTCGGTGCAGCCGGCACCGGTGCTGCTTGACTCGGAGTGGAAATTGATGGGACGTGCGAGCGGCATACCTGTCGTGGCGTTTTCGTAAGCGAGTGTGTAGGTGTAGGGGAGATAGCTGTAGCGCATGTTGAGGTAGCGGCGCACGTCGTCGATGATGTTCTTGTAAGAATCGTGGTACGGCTCAGGGTTCACGGCCGAGTGTGTACGCATCGCAGGCGAGAATGTGGCAAACTCCACCCAGCGCAGATACAGCTCGGCATCTATCTCGCCGTTGGGGGCGGCGAAACCGCCTACATCGCTCCCCATATATCCCACGCCTGACATTGATGCGCTGATTAATGCCGGTATCTGAGCTTGCAAGCCGCTCCAGCTGCGCTGTATGTCGCCTGTCCAGGGGAACGTGGCAAACCGCTGCATACCAGATGTACCGGCCCGTGGCATCAGGAACGGGCGCACTTCGGGGAAATCGTCCTTCATGCCGCGATATACGCGTTCTATCCACAGGTTGCCGAACTCGTTGTGTACCTGTTCCACGGTGCCTCCATTGTGGCTGGAGTCGCCGTCGTGCTGCTCAGGTTCTCCAAGGTCGAGCCACCAGCCGCCCACGCCTTCGGCAGTGCGGGCTTTGTAGAAACCCCACATCCAGTCAAGAGCATCGGGATTAGTGGCATCAAGCAGACCGACATTAGAGGATTTGAGCCATGACATATTGCTGACATCCTCATCCGCAAAATATCCGAGGTTTTTCAGTGCTGCGTAATTTGAAGAATTGGATGTGAAGAACGGTTCGGTGATGAGTATGGTCTTTACGCCCTGAGCGTCAAATTCGCTCATCATCGTCTGCGGGTCGGGCCAATTATTGCGGTACCATTCAAGGTTACCCATGCCAGACTCGTCATAGCCCTGCCAATAAAGGTCCATAACTATGCCGTCAAGCGGCAGGTTGGCGTTTTTGATGTTTTGGATTACGCTTTTAGCTTCCTCCTGGGTCTTATATCCGTAACGTGATGTGATGTAGCCGAGAGCCCAGTAGGGAGGGAGCTCCTGGCGCCCTGTGAGGAAGGTATAATTCTCAAGAACAGATGCCATGGAGCCGTCGCCGCCTACGTAGTAGTAGGCTATCGGGGTGAGGCTGCCGGTCTCGTAGGTGGTGCCGAACGTCGACGACGGGGTGAGTTTGGCGTTGCGGTAGTGGTCGTCAAAGAGCAGTCCGTAGCCCGATGTCGACACGACAAAGGGGATGCAGATGTTGCGCGAATCGCTGTAGCTGGCGTTCCAACCCCACTGCTGTTTATTATCCATGACTATCGTACATTCATTTTGGTTAGTCCGCTGTCCGTTATAACCACCGCCATAGAAACCGATGTCGTTCATAGGCTTGAATGTGACTTTACGTGGGTGCGCACTGTTGTTGATGCCTTCTTTTTCTGATAGCCTGACATTTCCGGCTGCATCAGCGAATGATATTGCGCAATTAGACTTGTTCACAATCACTTTCGTTGCAGAAGTCAGGAGGGTCAGATTATCTTCTTCGTCATCCACCGTATAAACTGCCTCGGGTGTGGCAGATACGGTTATAGACTGACGCTCGGGAGCATCTATTCCATCGGGGAAAGTGATTACTTTAATTACACAATCATTATATGGCGTAATCAGCAGTAGTCCGTGTTCGGCTGTGACGGTGAGTGTTGTCCCATCGGAAGTATGTGATACATAGGCACCGAGGGCTGTAACGACATCATCGCCACCACCAGCGAAAGGTATAAATATATCGGCATTATTGGCTTTTTTGCCTTCTTTGTCACGCATCACAAAACATAGGCTCTTGATGCTCTCGCCGGAGTAAAGGTTATAGAACACCGATGGCGTTATAGTCCATGAATAGAGATTTGGGTCTGTTGCGGAGCGTGTGAATTTATACTTTACGTCATTGTCGAGCCATTTGGAATCATGTTTCCAGTCGCTGTTACTGGTGCTTTCGGCTGTCAACACACCCGTGTGGGCATACACGTCGCCCGTGAAGTCTTTCAGTCCTTGGTCGCCACGTGTGGCATTGAAGTAGACCGTGATTTCCTCATTTTGCTTTGCGTCGGCTGGTTCATACCACATCAGGCGTGGGTCATCTGATGTCTGGCTCCAACCGACAGCCGCAGCGAGCATAAGGAGCCCAGACGTTGTGATGGATTTAATGTTCATGATAAATGAAAGGTTATTGTGATGTAGAGTTTGAAAGATTTTTATCGTATGGTAGCTACAGCTGCTTCGTATTTCGCGAGCGATGTGGCCTTGCGTATAGCTTTTGCCGCTTTGTGACCTATGGTGCCTTCGAGGTATTCCCACATGGGTTTTATCTTTGACAATATCTGTGAGTCGCCGCATAGCCGCTGCCGGTAGCTGCTGTATATGGCATCGTGGAGACGGATGATGACGGCAAGCCTGCTGTCGGTCGGTTGTTCGCAGGCGGTGCGCCATTCGGCAAACAGTGTCGGACGTGCCAGCAGACCTCGTCCGGCCATGATGCCGTTGATTGCCGGATATGTCCGGATTATGCGGTCTATGTCGGCAGGTGTCGAGAGGTCGCCGTTGTAGACTACAGGGTGGCTGCTCTGACGGAGCAGGGCTGCAAATTCTTCCATATGCAGTTCGCCACTGTACTGTTGGGCGGCTGTGCGCGGATGTACTGTGAGATGTGTCAGGGGCATCTCGTTGATTTCGTGGATGACGGTTCGCCACTGTGCCGGGTCGGAGAGCCCGAGGCGCATCTTGGCTGAAAACCTGACATCGCTGTAACGCTCTTTCATCTCGCAGCCCAAGGCGTGAAGCATCTCCCGGTCGGCCAGCAGTGCGGTGCCGCGTCCGTGCCTGATTATTGGGGCGAACGGACAACCCATGTTTATGTTGATCTCACGGTAACCGGCTGAGGCGACGGCATCTACGAGCGTCCGCAGTTCTTCGGTGTCGCGTATCAGTATCTGGGGGATGATTCGTATTCCATTGTTGAGCGCGGAAGTGATGTCGCGCATGTCTTTGGAGCGGACAGCACCTTTGTCGATGCGCAAGAACGGCGTGTAATAGGCATCGGCACCGCCGGCGACAGCAGCGTGGTAGTGCCGCCATTCGGCCTCGGTGTAGCCCTGTAGCGGAGCTGCGTAGAGTAGTGGTGTCTTGTCGTTCAAGCGGTGTGGATAATTGGTTTCCGGTCAACTGCAATAATCTTGGCTCCTGTCAGATACATTTTAGGAGGTTTTCTGCATTTTCCGCTTGTAAAATTAGTAAAATTCTTCTTAATCTGATACCACTGTGTACTGTTATAATCGGGAAGGGTCGGGGAGATGCTGATGTTTTCGCATGGTGGGGGCATGGGTGGGTGTTAATTTTGTGAAGTAATCACAAAATTAATTTCGTATGGAAGCAAAAGCAGGAAAGGGCAGGCGGAAGTCTGCCGGAAAAGAGAAGTGGGACTGGCCTGTGTCGCGGAAAGTGTATGACGAGGTCATGGGCATCGCACGTGACATCGCTGCGGCTTTTGGGCTCGCGGAGGATTTTTATTACGGTTATGTGAAGCACATGATGCTCCACGGAACCATACCCGACAACATACATTTGAAAAACATCAAGTCTATGTGCATGGCGTTGCTGCCTTACATACTCAGGGCGCGTGAGAGATCGCGGCGAGCGCGAGTGCGGGCCGAGGAGCGGCGTAACTCCAGATTACTTGCGGGCTGCGTAGAGGGTGCAGACTCCGAATGTCATGGTCAGGTAGGAAGCGCGGTCGAATCCGGCGTTGCGGATGATGGAAAGCATCTGCTCGCCCTGGGGGACGGCGGCGATGCTGCGGTGGAGGTAGTCGTAGGCTCCGGAGTCGCCGGCAAAAATGCGCCCCATCGCAGGGATTACGTGGCCGGCATAAAGATTGTAAAGGGAGCCCGTCACAGATCCCGTAGGGGTAGAAAGTTCAAGTACGCATAGTGTGCCGCCGGGGCGCAGCACTCGGTACATCTCGGTGTAGCCGCGCAGCAGATCCTCGAAGTTGCGCACACCGTAGGCCACGGTCACGCAGTCGAAGCTTCCGTCAGCGAAAGGGAGATTGAGCGAGTCGCCCAGCACCAGGTCTATGCGGTCGGCAAGACCTCTTTTGAGCGCTTTCTCTTTACCCTCCTTTATCATCTGTTCGGAGAGGTCGAGCCCGGTGATGTTTACGCCGGGAAATTCCTCGGCCATCAGCAGCGCGAGGTCGCCGGTGCCAGTGGCGATGTCGAGTATGTCGTTATGGGAAACTTTCCCGACGGTCTTGACAAGCCGACGCCGCCACAACTTGAATATGCCCATGGTCATGAGCATATTCATCAAGTCGTAACGCGGAGCTATATTGTCAAACATCTGACGCACTTGCTGCGTCTTGTCGCGCCTGTCAGAGACGAAAGGGTTGACTTGCTGGCATTTAGGGTCGTTGTCGTCGTCGTTCAACACTTATGTGTATAGTGTGGATTAGAGGGAGATGTTGTGGATGCAGTCCACTACATTGGTGGCGATGCGGGCCTTGAGGTCGCTGTCGGGCTCTTTTACGAAGGCTTGCCCGGTGATGTGCTCGTAAAGCTCTATATAGCGAGCCGACACGCTTTCGACAAATTCGGGACTCATCTGAGGCATCTGCTGTCCTTCGCGACCCATGAAGTCATGGTCTATGAGCCACTGGCGCACAAATTCCTTGGATAGCTGTCGCTGTGGTTCGCCTTTCTCGAAGCGGTCCTGATAGCCCTCGGCGTAGAAATAGCGCGAAGAGTCGGGGGTGTGTATCTCGTCGATGAGTATTACTTTGCCTTCGCGCAGACCGAACTCGTATTTGGTGTCGACGAGAATCAACCCTTTTTCGGCAGCCATCTTTGTCCCGAGTTCGAAGAGTTTGTAGGTGTACTCTTCCATGACTTTGTAGTGCTCCTCGCTGACAAGCCCCTGGGCTATGATTTCCTCGCGGGATATGTTTTCGTCGTGGCCTTCGGCAGCCTTGGTGGTGGGGGTGATGATGGGGTGGGGGAACCGCTCGTTTTCCTTCATGCCGTCGGGCAGCTTCACTCCGCACAGCTCGCGGGCTCCGGCCTTGTATTCGCGCCATGCGCTACCTGTCAGGTAGCCGCGTATTATCATCTCTACGGGAAATGACTGGGCTTTGACTCCTACAGTCACCATGGGGTCGGGTACGGCGACTTTCCAGTTGGGTACGATAGAGGCCGACGCATCGAGAAAATATGCGGCAATCTGATTGAGTACCTGCCCTTTGTAAGGGATGCCTTTGGGGAGGATTACGTCAAATGCCGAGATACGGTCGGTAGCTATCATTACGAGATAGTCGTCGTTGATGGTGTATACATCGCGTACTTTGCCGTGATATACTGCTGTCTGACCGGGAAAGTTGTAATCGGTTGTTACCAGAGTTGTAGCCATGGTGATATATATGTTTGATGCAATTTATATGCTTTTATAGCGTCCGGGAGGTGTGTCTCGGACCGCTGCAAATTTAGGTATTTTCAACCACTGATACAAGCACGCGCCTATTTTTCAGCTTGTGGGGACGCACGGCATCCAATACCTGCAATGCCTTTGATGCCGGTACGGCGGCCAAGGCATATCTGTCGCTGACGCAGATGCGGCCTACTTCTGAGGCTTCGAGTCCGCCGCGCTGTATGAGGTAGCCGGCTATGTCGCCACGTGATATTTTGTCTTTTTTGCCGGCGTTGAAATACAGCGTGGCGTTTCGGACTGTCCATGGGGCGCATCCCGAAGGATCGGGGACATAACTGCGGTCGTAAACGATGTAGGGCGGCACGGTGTCATGCTCCGAGGTGATTACATATACGGTGCCGTCGGCTCCCATGCGTCCTGTTCGTCCGTTGCGGTGGGTCCAGGCATCTTGCGTGGGAGGGATGTGGTAGTGGATTACGTTCTTGACACCAGCGATGTCAAGGCCGCGGGCTCCGAGGTCGGTGGTGACAAGTACCGGCGTGGTGCCGTTGGTCATCATTTCTAATGCAATCTGCCGTTGCTGCTGGTCGAGGTTGCCGTGGTACAGTCCGGCAGGGATGCCGGCTTTCTTTAGCGCGTTGACCACCCGGTCGGCGCTCTCACGGTGGTTGACGAATACCATGGCGCTTTCGCCAGGGCGGGCTTCGAGCAGGTCAATGAGGGTCTGTAGCTTGTCGACGCTTGCCGACGGCACTTCCACTATGTCTACTCGTGAGCCGGCGTTGCCGGTAAGGTCGTCGCCATGGTTTGAGAAATCGGCTATCGTTGGTTTGCCGCCGGCAGGGAGGTATGCAGGGATGTCTATGGCCGAAGTGGCCGAGGTGAGTATGACATGGCGGGGCGCGGGACGCAGCTGGCGCAGTATCTTTTTCATCTCTTTCTCGAATCCGAGCTGCAGGGTCTTGTCCCATTCGTCGAGGACGAGGGTGGTGACGCTGTCGAGTGCAAGCTGGCCGCGTTGGATGTGGTCGAGCAGACGGCCTGGAGTGGCTATGAGGATGTCGGGCAAGGCGGAAAGCGAATTGGTCTCTTGGCGCATGTCGTGGCCTCCGTAGAATACCGACACTTTGTAGCCCTCGGCTATAGGACGGACGACTTCAAAAATCTGCAATGCGAGTTCGCGTGACGGCACTATGACCAACGCCTGTACGCCGTGTCCGGGTTTTTGGAGCTTGGCAAGCACGGGTATCGCGAAGCCGAGCGTCTTGCCCGAACCTGTCGGGGCGAGCAGCATGGTGAACGGCTGCGACAGGTGCGAGGCCATGTAGGTCTGCAGCCCGTTAAGCTCATCGATGCCGAGACGGCGGCTGATGTTATTTTTTATGCGGTTTATGTCCATGGTGCAATGCTGAATGGAAGCTTGATGGAAACAGATGCCTAATGCTAAGACCCATGTCCTTGATGGCATCGGCCATTGGAGTGACTATCGGGTAGAATGGGCGGTGTTCGTGCTCATCCGGGGTAAATATGCTCAGTGAGGCATGGTGGCACTTTATATCCATGACATTGTCGATGTGTATCGGCTCGCCGTCGATATGGGCAGGACCGTCGGCGGCTCGTTCGATGACAAGGCTGTCGGCGCGGAACGTGTCGATGATGGCGTTCTTGTCAATCAGTCCCGTCATCAGGTCGGCTCCGGCTACCATGGTGCTTAGAGCCGAGCCGCTGTGGATTATCGTGACATCAAGCAGTCCGTCGGTAAGCGATGCGTGTGGTGCGATGTAGGCATTGTTGCCGTATTGCGAGGCGTTGCATACTGCCACCAAAAAAGCTTTGTCGGTCACGATGGTGCCGTTGGCGCGGATCGTGTAGTTCTGGGGGCGGTAGCGTATGTATTCGGCGATGGTGCTGCGGATATAGCTGAGTTTACCCCTGCGGCGCTGCTTGGCGAACCGCCAGCTCACCTCGGCATCGAAGCCTACGCCGAATGTGCAGAAAAACGGCATCTCATTGACCGAAGCATAGTCGCATACTATGTATTTGCCTCTGCCGATAATGGCTAATGCATCGTCGATGTCGACAGGTATGCCGAGATGCCGTGCCAAGCCGTTGCCCGACCCGCAGGGGATTATGCCGAGGCGTGTGGAGGAATTGCACAGGGCTGCTGCTGTCTCGTTGACTGTGCCGTCGCCGCCTGCCGCGAGTACGGCATGGAATCCACGCCCGACGGCCTCGCGGGCCAGACGTGTCGCATCGCCGTGGCATGTGGTATATGCTACGTCGATGTCCCACCCGGTGTGGCTGAGAGCCGACAGGGCGTGCTCGGCAAGACCTGACTTGCCTGACACGCCTGATATGGGGTTGATGATAAGGAGAGCCTGTAGCGCGGATTCGTTCATGCACTCATGTCGCTTGGAAGCTGTTGACGACAGCTTCTTAGTCTTCAAGATAGTAGGTGATTGAATTGACCACCCTCACGGTCTTGATATACGGGGTGTAGCGGTCATGGTCAACTATGGAGAACTGCCCCTGCGAAGCTGTCTTGATTTTGCCGAGATGGCTTCCGCTGTCGGCGGCGAAGCGGTCGGCAGCCTCACGAGCGGCTTTTGTGGCTTCGGTTATCATCTCAGGCTTGATGTCGTTGAGGGCTGTGTAGCTGTAGGTGGTGGGATATTCGTAATTGTCGGCCATCACGGCTATGCCCTGCCTCATCAGCTCAGTCTGCTTCTTGATGAGTTCGTTGACCTGCTTGACTTTTGAAGATGTGACTACTATGACATTGGTCACGCGGTAGCGTTCGGTTATCAGTGTGGAGTTGTCATACACGTTGGCTTTTCGGTCCTCGACCCTCGGAGGGTTGACCGCTATTTCGTCGGGGCTGATGCCGTTGGCCGTAAGGAATGTTTTTATCTTCTCGTTGGTAGTCAGTATGCGGTCATAGAGGGTCGGGAGGTCGTTGCCCATCTCCTTGGTTACTATGGGCCATACTACCTGATTGGCTTCTACGTCTTTTTCGCACAGGCCGCGCACGGTCACGACACGGTCGCGGTGTGAGAAATTGTCGATACCGGCTTTTACAGCCAATCCTAATGCCAGCAGTCCTACGGCTATCAGCAGCGGACCTGCTATGTTCTGGCGATTTTTCATAGTGTGATGTATTTGATTTTTAATCACTTATGATGATTATAGTTATAAAGGCGGGTTATTATGAAGCATTCTTCATAATAATAACATCCGTCGGCATAATTTAGATTTGTATTGCCACTCCGATTTCGTTTTTCACTTCGTCCATGACGAAAGTGCTCTCTAACGAGGCTACGCTGTCTATGGAGCCGAGCACATTGAGTATGAGCTGCTGGTAATCTTTCATGTTGGCGGCATGTATCTTCATCAGGTAGTCGTAACGTCCAGAGATGTTGTAACATTCGGTGACCTGGGGAATTTGTCGGATTGTGTCGACAAATTCCTGTGCGCGTTGGAGCGAAGCCTGCCGCAGCTTTACGGTGCAGAAAACAATGAAGCCCTGGTTAAGTTTCTCCTCGTCGAGCAGGGCTACGTACTTTTTGATATAGCCGTCACGTTCGAGCCGTTTGAGCCGCTCATATACGGGAGTTGATGACAGGTTGACCTCCTGTCCCAGCTCCTTTATGGTCAGCCGGGCATTCTGCTGCATGAGGCGCAGAATCTGCAAATCTGTCTTGTCGAGTTTATCAATGGGTGACATACGTTTCTGTTGATTGAGGGGTGGGAAGCGTTGCTGTAGATATATAATCTACAAAGATAATGACTTTCAGCAAATTTGCCTCATTTGCATGGTAATAATGTACAAAATATTTTATCGGGATATAATTTTGCATCATAAAAGCGATTTAAGAACTGATTTAAACCTATTTCAAAATGTTAAATCCAGAACTGATGCAACACGTTGTTAATTTGCAATAAGTTTAAATCAGTTCTAAAAAAGACAAAGATTATGAAGACAACAGACAAGCTACATTTCGAGACACTGCAGCTCCACGTAGGTCAGGAACGACCAGACCCGGCAACGGGGGCAAGGGCTGTACCCATATACCAGACTGCATCATACGTTTTTAATGACAGCCAACATGCGGCTGACAGGTTTGCCCTCAAAGACCCCGGCAATATCTACGGAAGGCTGACCAATCCGACGCAGGATGTGTTCGAGGCCCGTGTCGCCGCTCTGGAGGGTGGGGTTGCCGCCCTTGCCGTGGCTTCAGGGGCTGCTGCGGCGACATATGCGTTGCAGAATATCCTTGCTCCGGGCGACCATGTTGTTGCTGCCGACAATCTGTATGGAGGCACGTATAACCTGATTACCCACACGCTGGCTGCGCAGGGTATCGGATATACAATCATAGATGTCAACGACATCGATGCACTTGAACGGGCCATTACTCCTCGCACCAAGGCCGTTTATGCAGAGACGTTCGGCAATCCAAACAGCGAGGTGCTTGATATAGATAGGGTGGCGGATGTCGCCCACCGCCACGGAGTGCCTTTGATTGTTGACAATACGTTCGGCACGCCGTATCTGATACGCCCTATAGAGCATGGTGCGGACATCGTGATACATTCGGCTACAAAATTCATCGGAGGGCACGGTACGAGCCTTGGAGGTGTGATAGTGGACGGAGGACGGTTTGACTGGAAAGCCGAAACAGGGAAGTATCCGACTCTTGCCGCTCCTGATCCGAGCTATCATGGGGCTGTGTTTGCCGATGTCGCCGGGGCGGCGGCATTTGTGACACGCATACGTGCGGTGCTGCTGCGTGATACGGGTGCGGCTATCTCGCCTCTCAATGTGTTTATGCTCTTGCAGGGGCTTGAGACACTGTCGCTGCGTGTGGAGCGTCATGTGAGCAATGCGCTCGAAGTGGTCGATTTTCTGAACAGGCATCCCAAGGTTGCGAAGGTCAACCACCCGTCGCTGCCTGAGCATCCCGACCATGGACTGTACGACCGCTATTTCCCGCAAGGAGGCGGCAGCATCTTTACTTTTGAGATATGTGGAGGTCGCGAGGCTGCATGGCGGTTCATCGACAGTCTGGAGATATTCTCGCTGTTGGCTAACGTAGCCGATGTGAAGAGCTTAGTGATACATCCGGCAACCACCACGCACTCGCAGATGTCGGCCGAGGAATTGGCGCAGCAACACATCACCGAATCGACTGTCAGACTGTCAATCGGCATAGAACACATCGACGACATCATAGCCGACCTGTCACAGGCATTGGATAAGGCGTGATGGCATAGGTAAAAGCGTAGGGGGCTTCGGTTTAACGACCGAAGCCCCCTATGCTTTTATTCAGGAGTGGGTTATGGCTGCATCAGCATCGACTCTATGGCTGTGACAGACTCTTGCAGGGTCTTTTCGAGGGGAAGGCGTTCTTCGATGTTGCGGCATGCGTAGAGCACGGTGGCATGTGTGCGTGACAGACGCGTCCCTATGGCTTTGAGCGGCATGTTGGCGTGCTTCTTGGCAAGGAACATAATCATCTGCCGGGCATCGCTGACTTCGCGTTTGCGCGATTTGGTGAAGATGCTGTCGACATCGATGTTGAAGTATGTGCTGACATGCTGGGTTATCATCTCGAAATTGATCTGGCGGCGGTGGATTTTGACCGCGTTGGCCACAACCCGGCGGGCGAGGTCGATGGTGATGGGGCGGTTGAGTATGGCTGCATGGCCTATAAGCGAGGAGATGATGCCGTCAAGGTCGCGGATGCTCTCGGTCACGTTTCCGGCAATGAAGTCGAGGACATCGTCGGGTATCTGCAGACCGTCATTTTCGGATTTCTTCAGGAGTACGTCGCGGCGGAGCTTCAAGTCGGGCTTTTCGAGCTCTGTGGTCATGCCCCACTTGAATCGTGACAGCAGACGCGCTTCCATGCCTTCCATTTCCGAGGGGCGGCAGTCACTGGATAGTATCAGCTGCTTCTGATTCTGGTGGAGATGGTTGAAGATGTGGAAGAAAGTGTTCTGCGTGGCGCTCTTGCCCATCAGATCCTGTATGTCGTCGATGATGAGGACATCGATGCTCTGGTAGAAGTTGATGAAGTCGTTGATTTTGCCACGTTTGACCGCCGTGGTGTATTGGCTCTCGAAGAGGCGCGATGTGATGTAGAGCACACGTGTCCGTGGATTCTGCTCCTTGATGCGGATGCCTATGGCCTGTATGAGGTGGGTCTTGCCGACACCGGTGGGTCCGAATATGAATAGGGGGTTGAAGGTCTTGAGCTTCGGATTCATAGCGATGGCCTCTCCTATGGAGTATGCCACCTGGTTGCTCGCGCTCGTGCAGTAGTTCTCAAACGTGTAGCGCGGATTGAGCTGCGAGTCTATGTCGGGCAGCTGCTGGGGCTGGAACGGGCTGACAGGCACCGGGGGGGCTTTGCGCAGGCCGATTGCCGGGTTGGGGTTTTCGCTGCGCATGGTCACGCCGGTCTCTGGCTGGTGGCTGACCTGGTCGTAGTGGTAGAACAGCTTTATCTTGGGACCATATACCTTGACAAGGGTAGCCTTGAGGATGCGGTAGAAGCGTTCCTCTATCTGCTCGACAAAGAAAGGCGAGGGCACATCAATGGTGAGCGCGTCATCCACGTAGCTCATTGATGTCACAGGGCTAAACCAGGTGTCAAATTGTTCCGGGGGTAGATTGTCTTTTAATATCTGGAGACATTTATCCCAGAGTTCGGTGTGTTTTGATGGTTCCATTGGGTTGAAAAGTGATACGGATACTCGCCTTTGTTTCGTAGGGATGATATGGCAGGCGGGGAAATCACTCAATGCAAAATTCAAAAAAAAAATGATGAAAACAAATCATCATTTTTTTTGGATTTTATAAAGCTGATGCAACTATACTGAAAGACAGCCGGTTATGCGACTGTTATGGGCGTAAATGCGTAACTGCCATGTTTTCAGAGAGATGCCGGCTTTATGTGGCGATGCCGAGGGATATATCTCTACTGTTTTGCAGTCAGAAACAGCCGAGGGAAAAGAAAAACGCGCCGAAATGTTAAATCCACATGTTACGCCTTATCTGAACTTGGTCCAAATAAGGCTTTGTGGCAGTCCTAACCGTCAGAGGAGCTTGATGCTGATGTAGCGTTTGGGGTTTTTCTTGACATCAGTGAGCAGAGAGTCGAGCGACTGTACGGAGTGGTTGAGGTTGTTGTACAGGCCGTCGGAATACAGGAGCTGTCCCAGCGAGCTGCCAGGATTGTTGAGCTGCGCGGTGGCGCGGGCCACATCGCCTGTGATGGCGTGTATGTTGTTGAAGGTGCTGTCGATGGGTAGGGCGTTTATCTTGCCTGTCACCTGGGTGAGGTCGGTCGATACCGTTGACAGGTTGTCGGTAATGGTGTGTACATTGCCTACGACGGGCGAGAGCGACGACATGGTGGATGAGAGCTTGGCGGTTGAAGTCTCTAAATTGGCCATGACGCGGTCGAGGCGGTTGATTGACGAAGTCAGTGCCGGATCGGTCACTATGTCGTTGACAGCCACGAGCAGGGAGTCGATTTTGGGTATCATGTCGGTGATGGTGGGCAGCACCTCGTTGGAGATGCTTTCCATCATGCCTTTGGGGTTGACTCCTTCAAGATTGTGGCCTTTGGGGTAATATTCTTTTGCGTCTGCAAGCTGTAGGGTTATGGTGCCTGTGCCGAGCAAGCTGGATGCCATGATGGCTTTGGAGCCTACAGGAAGCCGCAGGTTTTTGTCGAGATCCATTTTCACCTTGACATGACCGGGGTTGTCATATTCATAGCTGATTTCACGGACGAGGCCGACCTTGAAGCCGTTGAGGTTGACCGGGGCCGATTCGGCAAGGCCTTCGACGTTTGTGAAGGTGGCATAATAGTAGTTGGTGGATTTGAAGAGATTGGCACCTTTGAGAAATTCGATGCCTACGTAGAGTATCACTGCTGTCAGGATGACGCAGATGCCGATGATAAATTCTTTAGAAAAAATCTTTTTCATAAGAGTCTATTGTTATGAACTGATTTAAACTTATTTCAAAATGTTAAATCCAGAACTGATGTAACCCTTTGTGTTAACCTTTCGGTCTGTTTCCGGCCGTTTTCTTCTCTTTTATCGGTCACGATGGAACCCCATCGCTCCTTAGAAAGCTCAAAAACGACTCGAAACCAGCCGCGAAATGTTAATTTGAAATAAGTTTAAATCAGTTCTATGACTGATGAAGTCGCTTGTTTGCTTATATGGGATAAATGTCGTGGATGTATATTGAACGTACTAAATTACTGCTTAGTTGGATGAGGCTTTTGCCGCCTTTTTGGCTGATCGGTAGTATTCGCTGAAAGCATTGAATATCGCTGACGACATCTGGTCGATGCCTTTGTCAGACATCATGTACTTCTCCACTGTGGGATTGCATATGAAGTCGAGTTCGATAAGCACTGCCGGCATACCGGTGTGTACGAGTACCCAGAATATGTCCTGTCGGATGCCTTTGTCGGCTCGTCCGGCATGTGACACGAGCTGCTGCTGGGCGAGGGCTGCGAATTTGATGCTCTGGTTGAGATGGCGGTTCTGGTTCATCTCGAACACGATGTAGCTTTCGGCCGAGTTGGGGTCGAAGCCGCAGTAGGTGGTGGTGTAGTCGGGTTCGAGCATCATGACGGAGTTTTCGCGCTTGGCCACTTCAAGATTCTCCTTGCTGCGGCTGAGACCGAGTGTATAGACCGATGCTCCGTTGACGGTGTTGCGGCGGGGAGATTTTTCGTCGACACTGTTGCAGTGGATGGAGATGAACAGGTTGCCGTCGGCTTTATTGGCTTTGTTGCAGCGTCCTTGGAGTGTCACGAAATAGTCTCCGTCACGTGTATACACTACTTTTACTTCCTTTTTGCTGTATTTCTTCTCGATCATGCGTCCGAGGGCGAGCGCGACTTTGAGGTTGATTGACTTTTCGTTGGTCTTTTTGCCTTTGGCTCCGACATCCTTGCCTCCGTGGCCGGCATCGATGACCACGGTAAACGGAGCGTTTTTGGCGTTGGTCTTGGCTTGGCATATCGGGGAGCAGCACATCACGATGGCCGCGATGACAGCCATCATCAATATCGTGCGCAGATGTCCTTTGGGGTCAATCATTGGTGCAAATGTACGAAAACTTCATTTATTATATGTGTATTAAATTTAATTTAAGTATTTAATGCCATATTTTCGCTAACTTTGGACAAATTTATTAGCCATATATCTTACCATGAACACTATGAAAAAGTTATTGTTTACGAGCATTTCTATTGCTCTGCTGTCATTGGGTCTGACAGGTTGTAGCGGCGGGACGCAGGACGAGTCACGTGAGTTGCCTCCCGAAGCATTTGTAACCATCCAGGGGCAAGACCTGATAAAGCCCGATGGGACCAAACTGTTTATACAAGGCACTAATCTCGGTAATTGGTTGAATCCCGAAGGTTACATGTTCGGCTTCAGCAAGACCAATTCCGCCCATTTCATCAATGAAATGTTTAGCCAGTTGGTAGGCCCGGACTTCACTGCGGAATTTTGGAAAGCCTTCAAAGACAATTATGTGACGCGGGAAGACATCCAGTTTATCAAGAATACGGGTGCCAATACCATCCGTCTGCCGTTTCACTACAAGCTTTTCACCGATGAAGATTATATGGGACTGACCGCCAATCAGGACGGATTTGCCCGTGTGGACAGTGTGGTGCAGTGGTGTCGCGAGGCCGGTCTATACCTCATTCTCGACATGCACGATGCTCCGGGCGGACAGACGGGCGACAACATCGATGACAGCTACGGCTATCCGTGGCTGTTCGAGAGCGAAGCCAGCCAGCAGCTCTATTGCGACATCTGGCGCAGGATTGCGGAGTATTATAAGAACGAACCGGTAATATTAGGCTATGAGCTGTTCAACGAACCTATAGCCCATTACTTCGAGAATAAGGAGGAGCTGAACGGAAAGCTGGAAGATGTCTACAAAATGGGTGTTGCTGCTATCCGCGAAGTGGATCGGAACCATATCATCTTGCTTGGCGGCTCGCAGTGGAACAGCAACTTCCGGCCGTTTAAAGATTCAAAATTCGATGACAAAATCATGTACACTTGCCACCGCTACGGAGGAGATCCCACAAAAGAGGCGATCCAGAGTTTCATCAGTTTCCGTGACAGCGTCAATCTGCCGATGTATATGGGCGAAATAGGGCATAACACGGATGAGTGGCAGGCCGCTTTCAGTCAGGTGATGCGTGAGAATAATATCGGATATACTTTCTGGCCTTATAAAAAGATGGACGGCTCCTGCTTCGTTGGCATCACTCCCCCGGAAAACTGGTCGAGTATAGTAGACTTCTCCGAGGCTCCGCGGGCCACTTACCAAGAAATACGTGAAGCGCGACCCGACCAGGCTGCGGCACTTAAGGCGATGATGGATTTCATCGAGGCCTGCAAGCTGAAAAACTGCGTGGTCCAAGAAAGCTACATCAAGTCGTTAGGCATGAAATGATTCGCTCCGAGACGGCTACATGGGCGGTCAGTCGTGGTGGTAGGGTTCGTTGCGGAGTATGGTCATGGCGCGGTATAGCTGTTCGGCCACGAAGAGGCGCACCATTTCGTGACTGAATGTCATGCGGGAGAGCGACAGGCGTGCGTCGGCCCGGGCGTAGACTTCGGGAGAGAATCCGTAGGGACCACCTATAACCATGACGAGGCGTTTGAGGCCTGAGACCATGCGAGAGTCGACCCATGCTGAAAATTCGCGGGAGGTCATCTCTTTGCCTCTCTCGTCGAGAAGGGCCACGTAATCGCCCGGTTGGAGCGACTGTAGCATTTGCTGCCCCTCCAATTCTTTCTGGCGCGTCTCAGTCATGGCTTTGGAGGCTTTGATGTCGGGCAGCACTTGTAATTCGGAAGGTATGTAATGTTTCAGCCGTGAGAAATACTGGTCTATGCCTTGGCGCAGATAGGAGGTCTTGGTCTCGCCGGTGACGAGGAGTATGATTTTCATATTATGGTAAATCAAAACTGTTTCTTAAATTTGTAGCAGCAAAAATACAAAATTAAAGCTATTGCATCGTTTCAATTTGAATAGTTACTTATGGAAACACGTGACCAACTGATTGATGATTTGCTCACACTGGCGTTTGCCGAGGATGTGGGCGACGGCGACCATACTACTCTGTCGACTATCCCTGCCGATGCCATTGGCAAGCAGCAGCTGATAGTCAAGGAGGAGGGCATACTTGCGGGCGTTGACGTAGCCCGTATGGTGTTCGAGAAGTTTGACCCCTCGCTCAAGATGACGATATATATCCATGACGGTGCCCATGTCAAGCCCGGCGATGTGGCGTTTGTGGTCGAGGGGGCTGTGCGCAGCCTGTTGCAGACCGAGCGCACCATGCTCAACATCATGCAGCGCATGAGCGGTATCGCTACCATGACAGCCAGATATCAGGAGAAGCTTGCCGGACTGAAGACCAAGGTACTCGACACCCGTAAGACCACTCCGGGTATGCGTATGCTTGAAAAGGAGGCTGTCAAAATCGGCGGAGGCATGAACCACCGCATCGGGCTGTTTGACATGATACTTATCAAGGACAACCATGTGGACTTTGCCGGAAGCATCACCAATGCCGTCAACCGTGCACGCGCCTATCTCAAGGAGAAGGGCAAAGACCTAAAAATAGAGGTGGAGGTGCGCAACACTCCTGAGATAGAGGAAGCTCTCGGCTTGGGAGTGGACCGCATCATGCTTGACAATTTCACGCCTGAGCGCACACGCGAGGCTGTGAAACTGATTGGCGGACGGTGCGAGATAGAGTCGTCAGGCGGCATCACGCTCGACACGCTGCGTGAATATGGCGAATGTGGCGTGGACTACATATCGGTGGGCGCGCTGACTCACTCGGTCAAGGGTCTCGACATGAGTTTCAAAGCCTGCTAACGCAGCAGTCCTATCATTTTATCATAGGTCATGTCCTCGAAGCCGCTGACGGTCAAGGGGACATGGCTTTTCATTTTTTCGGGGGAGAATGTGGTCGTAACGCCTATGACATGGCAGCCGGCTGCGATGCCGGAGGCTATTCCTTGGAATGAATCTTCAAATACCACGCATTGTTGAGGTTCAAGTCCGAGCATACGCGCTCCTGTGAGATAAGGCTCAGGGTCGGGTTTGGAACGGGAGACCATCGTGCCGTCGATGACCGTATCGAACCATGGCCGTAATCCGGGCAGCTGTTCGAAGAGGTAGCCCATCTTGACGTTGTCGCTGCTGGTGACTATGGCTGTGGCTATGCCGTGGGCCTTGACATCGCGCAGGAAGGATGATACGCCGGGATACTTGTGGTAGCGGATGATGTCCTCAAACCGGTGTATGCGGTCGATGATGTCCTGGCGAGTGCCGTCGTCGGGATAGTTTTCAAGAATCTTTGACAGCGTGGTGCCTTTGATGGCCATGGGATAATCGGGAATACCTGTAGGGTATATTTTCTCTATTTCGGCCCAGAAAGCGGTGTATTGCGTCTCGCTGTCGATCAGCACACCGTCGAGGTCGAAAAGGATGCCTTTAATCTCGGTCATAACAATATATTAGGAGTCTTGTTTGTGAATTGAGTGTGCAAATTTACAATCTTTAGGAGTATTTTACGCAAACTCTACGATAATCCTTGGTAACTTTGCAGCGGAATTATGGATAAAGTTACAGCAAGTACATCGCCTACCGAACTCGGTACGCGGAGCATACGCCGGCTGTTAGTGCAGTATTCGATACCGGCTATCGTGGCAAGCGTTGCCACATCTCTTTACAACATTGTGGACAGTATATTTATCGGACACGGGGTGGGAGCATTGGCTATCTCGGCTCTGGCTATCGCGTTTCCGCTGATGAACCTGATTATAGGGTTCTGTATGCTTGTCGCGGCAGGAGGGGCGGCAATAAGCTCGATATTTCTCGGTCAGAAAAATTATGTCAATGCCACTAAGGTTCTTAACAATGTCACTCTCTGCTGTCTCGTGCACAGCGTGGTGGTCGGAGGCTTGTCGCTGATATGGCTTGACGACATACTGCGGCTATTCGGGGCTACAGAGCAGATATTGCCCGATGCGCGAGATTTCATGTTCGTAATCTTGCTCGGATCGCCGCTGTCGTTCGTGTTCATCGGGCTCAATTTCGTCATGAGGGCCACGGGTTATCCGTCGAAGGCTATGATGTCGGCTCTCATCTCCGTTGTGGTCAATGCCGCCGTCGCGCCGATAATGATATTTGTGCTGCATTGGGGCATGTATGGAGCAGCCATGGCTACCTTGGTGGGACAGGCGGCAGGATTAGTATGGGTGCTGAGCCATTTTCTGTCAAAGAAAAGCTTCGTGCATTACACCAGGGGGCTTGGATGGCTTGATTTTGAGATACTTAAAAAGATATATGCCATAGGGCTGTCGCCGTTTTTGATGAATATGTGCGCTTGCGTGGTGGTCATCTTCATCAACAAGGCGATATTAGAGTATGCCGGTGCTGACGGCAACATAGGTGTAGGCGCATATGGAATCATCAACCGCACCACGATGTTTTTCGTAATGATAGTTTTCGGCGTGACACAGGGTATGCAGCCTATCCTCGGCTATAATTACGGTGCCGCCAACTGGCCACGTGTGATGAGGACGCTTAAGCTCGGCATCTATGTCGGTCTGGCGATTACCACAGTCGGATTCGCGGTTACTGAATTGTTTCCTGACGCTATCAGTGCGATGTTCACTACGGACACTCAGATGGTCGATATAGCGCGGAAAGCGTTCAGGATTTATTTCATGTTCTTCCCTTTGGTGGGTGTGCAGATTGTCATCCAGAACTTTTTCCAGAGCATCGGCAAGCCGAAGTTGTCGATATTCCTCTCGCTGACGCGCCAGCTCATATTCCTGCTGCCGGCGTTGTGGATATTGTCGCCCATATTCCGTCTCGACGGTGTGTGGGGAGCGATGGCTACCAGTGATTTCTTGGCATTTGTACTCACTTTGGTGACTGTCATCGTGGCGACACGCCGCGAAAAAAGACGGTTTGAACATACTTTGCAGACTAACTTGCTCCAATGATACAACAGATTTCACTCCGGCTCAAGCCGGCGGAAGCCGCTTCGGACTTGATGCTGACCTCTATCACAAGTACGCGTCTCGGACTTGACGCCAACCGCATCAAGGCTGTCAGGATTGTGCGGCGCAGCATAGATGCGCGGCAGCGTGCGGTCATGGTCAATGTCGTTGTTGATGCCTACATAGACGAGATGCCTGAGCGGCTGAGCCGCAATCCGGCACGGCTGCCGCATGTCGCTGACGATGCCAAGCAGGTCATAGTGGTCGGAGCGGGCCCGGCTGGCCTGTTTGCCGCCCTGCGTTTGGTCAGGCTCGGCATACGCCCGATAGTGATAGAACGCGGAAAAGATGTGGATGCGCGCCGCAAGGATCTTGCCGCGATAGCGCGGACAGGGACGGTCGATGCCGACAGTAATTACTGCTTCGGAGAGGGCGGCGCAGGTGCATTTTCCGACGGCAAGCTGTTTACACGCAGCAAAAAGCGTGGCAATGTCGACGAGATACTGCGCATCCTGTATGACCACGGTGCCGACGAATCTGTAATGGTCGATGCCCATCCGCATATCGGCACGGATCGTTTGCCCGGGATTATAAAGTCGATACGCGAACATATAATCGAAGCCGGGGGCGAGTTCCATTTCTCGGAGCGTGTCACAGGTCTGATTATCGAGGCTGATGAGGTCAAAGGGGTGGCGACTGCGTCGGGGCGTGAGTTTTCCGGCCCGGTCATTCTGGCTACCGGCCACTCGGCGAGGGATGTGTACCGATTCCTACATGCCGGTGGCGTGACGCTTGAACCAAAGGGGCTTGCCGTGGGTGTGCGTTTGGAGCATCCGCAGGAACTGATAGACAAGCTGCGGTACCACAACCCTAACGGACGCGGCAAATACCTGCCTCCGGCAGAATATACCATGCTTACACGTGTCGACGGGCGCGGTGTCTACTCGTTTTGCATGTGTCCGGGCGGCGTGATAGTCCCGGCTACCAACGAGGACGGTCTGCTTGTGGTCAACGGCATGTCGTCATCGACCCGCGGCGGCCGCTGGGCCAACTCCGGGATGGTCGTGGAGGTGCTGCCGGAGGATGTCGCCACCAAAGACGGTGGCGATGCGGCTCTGCGCATGATGGATTTTCAGGAGGAGATAGAGCGTCGGTTCTATCTTGACGGAAAAACAGAGGGCTGCGAACCGTCACAAAACGCTCCGGCGCAGCTGATGACCGATTTCGTCAAGGGTGCTGCAACGAAGTCGCTTCCTGCCACTTCGTATGCCCCGGGGATACATGCGGCGCGTGTGGACCGTCTGCTGCCGGGATTTATCAGCGAGCGTCTGCGCAAAGGCTTCGAGGAGTTCGGCAAGAAACAGCGCGGATTCCTGACATCGGCAGCTACGGTGATAGGATGCGAGACGCGGACATCGTCGCCTGTGCGCATACCGCGTGACCCGGAGACTCTCAGGCACATAGACATTGCCGGGCTGCATCCGGCCGGCGAGGGCGCGGGTTATGCCGGGGGAATAGTCAGCGCGGCCATTGACGGCATCCGTGCCGCCGAGTCGGTGGCGGCATCGCTCGGGTGTGTCAGTCGTTAAGCAGTGGAGTGTCGGAGCCGTCGTCTTGCGACATTTTGGCGAGCTGTTTGGTGGCTTTTGCTCCGAGGTTTTTCAGCTCTTCGGCACGGCGGATGAGGTTGCCACGGCCTTGGCAGAGTTTGCCCATGGCTTCGGTGTATGTTTTGTCGATGTTTTCGATGCCCTTTTTCAGTTTGTCCATGTCGCTGACGAATCCGCAGAATTTGTCGTACATGCGTCCGGCGGCTTCGGCTATCTCTATGGCATTGCGGTTCTGGCGGTTTTCATTCCACATCTGGCGTATCATGCTGAGCACCGACACGAGGTGGGTCGGGGAGACTATCAGCACGCGTGACTCCAATCCCTCTTGCCACAGCCCGGGGTCGGCATGGAGAGCCGCCATGTAAGCACCCTCGTTGGGGATGAACATCATGACGAAATCCATGGTGCGTGTGTCGGTCTTTGCGCCTACATAGTCCTGATAACGCTTGTCGCGCAGTTCGCGGATATGTTTCCTCACCGACTTGACATGTTTGTCGATGGCTGCTATGCGTGTCATCTCGTCATCGGCGTTGACGTAGTCGGCATAGTCCTTGAGCGACACTTTGCTGTCGATGATGACATCGCCCTGGTTGGGGTAGTGGAGCACCACGTCGGGACGCAGCCGGGCACCGTCCTCGTTTGTCAGGGTTTTGCCCTCGGCATCTGTGGTGGCCTGTACCTCATACTCCTCGCCACGGCGCAGTCCGCTCTTGTCGAGGATGGATTCGAGTATCATCTCCCCCCAGTCGCCCTGGATTTTGCTGCTGCCTCGCAGTGCCCGCGCCAATTCTTTGGCTTCGGTGCCTATGGAATTGTTGGTTTCGATGAGCCGCTTTATATGTTCGGTCAGCGAAAAGCGTTGGCGCGACTCCTCGTTGTAATTGTCGGTGATGCTTTTGCGGAATCCGTCAAGTTCCTCGCGCAGCGGCTGGAGTATCAGTCCGAGACGGCTTTCCTGCTGCTCGCGCATGTTGGCCGACTGGAGGTTAAGGACTTCGGAAGCGATGGCTTTGAAACGCTTTTCCATCTCCGCTTCGGCTTTTTCGCGCTGGTCAAGACGCTCGCGGTATTCGGTTTCGCGCTTGTCGGCATCAGCCTGTATGCGGGTTATCTCGCGCTGTGCGTCGCTGGCGGCACGGGCTATTTCGCTGTCGCAGTGCTGGCGTATGCGTACAATTTCGGCTTCGCTCTCGGCTTTGGTCCGTTGGACTTCTGCTATCCCTTCGGCGCGGATGCGTTCGGTTTCGGCTGCTGCCGAGCTGTTGCGTTCTTCAAGCCGGACGCAGGTCTGCTTGACCGAAATCGCCCATATGAGAGTGGCCGCGAGCGTCACGGCGAGTATAACGATGATGGCTATCTCCATGATTCAGGGATTGATGGTTTGTACTTACAAAGTTAGTCAAAATCTGCCAACTGTGAGAGTAAGTCAGCCACTACGAAGGTGGAGCCGCCGACGAAAATCGTGGATTCGCCATGCTCCTCTGTCGCGGCTCGTGATGCGGCTTCAAAAGCTTCACGTACCGACGTGTAGGCGAGTCCATGGAGGCGGTGGTGCCCGGCTATGCGTCGTAGCTCGTCAGAGGGAAGTGCCCGCTTGACACTCGCCTGAGTGAAGTAGTAGGTGGCATCGACCGGCATCATGCCTAAAATCGTAGATATATCCTTGTCGTTGACAAAACCTATGACCATGTGCAGGTGGCCTAATGACTTGTCGGATAGCTGCTTGCCGAGGTATTCCCACCCTCCGGCGTTGTGGCCGGTGTCGCAGATGACATGGGGATTGTCGCTCACCGTCATCCAGCGACCCATCAGCCCTGAGAGCTTGCAGACATTACCGAAACCTTTGCGTACACTGTCGGCATTGATTTTTTCAAATCCGTTTTTTTGGAGATATTGCAGTGACAACAACGCTGTGGCGGCATTGTGCGGTTGGCAGCTTCCTGTGAGCTGGCAATCTATGTCGCCATATGGAGTGGAGGTGTATCTGATGGCATTTGCGGCTGTAGCCGATTGGTATGGCAGACTGTCCTGGGCGAATGTGATAGGGGAGTGGCGGGCGGAAGCGGTGTCGGCAAAAACCTTGCGTACATCGCCGTCTGCTTCGCCGACTATGACAGGGATGCCGGCCTTGATGATTCCGGCTTTTTCGGCTGCTATCTCGGGCAGAGTGTCGCCCAAGAGGGCGGTATGGTCCTTGGAGATGTTTGTGATGACTGACAGCAGAGGGGTGATTATGTTGGTGCTGTCAAGCCGTCCGCCCAGGCCTACCTCTATCACGGCGACATTGACTTTGTGGCGGGCGAAGTGGTCAAACGCCATGACCGTGGTCAGTTCGAAAAAGGACGGTGCCAAACCGAGATTTTTGTCAAGGTATGCCTGTACGAAATCGCATACCTCCTGCTCGGAAATCATCTCTCCGTCGATGCGTATGCGCTCCCTGAAATCTATGAGGTGCGGAGATGTGTAGAGTCCTGTCCGATAGCCGGCAGCCGTAAGGGTGGCCGCTATGAGCGAGCTTGTGGAGCCTTTGCCGTTGGTGCCGGCCACATGGACGGACTTAAAGCACCGGTGTGCGTCGCCGAATGCCTCCGACAGGGCGGTGACGGTGTGTAAGCCTGGTTTATAGGCATGTGCCCCTATGTTTTGAAACATAGGTGTGCTTTCAAACAGGAAGTCTATAGCGTCGCTGTAGGTCATATGAAGCTGTTTAAATCAGAATATGATGTAGCCGGCTATTCCGGCCAAAACGATGACAAGGATAGGGTGGAGCTTGGCCCAAAAGACCAAGCAGAAGGATGCGGCGCATATGCAGATGCTTTTTATCACATCGGAGTCGACTGTGCCGAAGTTCTGGTCGTTCATAAGCAGCAGTGCCGCCGAAGCTATCAGCCCTACCACCACGGGTCGCAAGCCGGTGAAGATGCCTTTGATGGCGAGGCTGTCACGGTGCCGCCTGATAAAGTGGCTGGTGTATAGCACGAGGAAATATGACGGCATCACCACTGTCAGGGTGCATATCAGCGAGCCGAGTATGCCCCACATGGGATTGTCGGCAAAGAGGGCAGAGGCTTGTGCCGGAGCCACGTAGCCGATGTATGTGGCACTGTTGATGCCTATAGGTCCCGGGGTCATCTGGGATATTGCGACGATGTCGGTAAACATCTTCTTGGTTATCCATCCCGGACCTACAATCTCACGCTCTATAAGTGCGAGCATGGCATATCCGCCGCCGAATCCGAAGAGTCCTATCTTCAGATAGCTCCATATGAGTCGCAGGTATATCATGCTTCGCCGCCCTCCTTTCCTTCGTTATGTTGCTGGTTGCTTGCTGCGGCGGTGAGCAACTTGTGGCGGTGGCGCAGATACAAGTAGCCGCCGAGTCCGCCCAAGATAATATATAATATGGGGTTGCCCACCACGGGCCATCCGCTCCACACGAGCAGAGCCACTGCGGCGGGAATCCATACCGTCCGCCACGATATTTTTGCCGCCCTCGCGCTTGTGATGACAGGCGCGATAATCAGGGCTACCACAGCCGGGCGCAATCCCTTGAATATCGCTGTCAGCGTTGGGTTGGTATTTATGGCTTCCGGGGTCAGAAATATGGCTATGGCAAGGATTATCAGAAATGACGGCAATATGGTGCCTGCCGAGGCGGCAATGCTCCCCTTGAATCCGCGTATCTTGTCGCCGACGGCCACAGAGATGTTCACTGCGAGGATTCCCGGCAGCGATTGGGCGACAGCCAAAAGGTCGAGAAACTCCTCTTTCTCTACCCAGCGGTTTTTGGTGACCACCTCTTTCTCAATAATCGAAATCATGGCCCATCCGCCGCCGAAAGTGAATGCACCGATTTTGAAAAATGCAGCAAACAGCCGCCATAACTGATGTCTCATAGTGGATTAAATGTTTTCTCTGGGTCGCAGTGGTCAATCGTGGCGGTAGATAAGCCTTGCCAAACCGAATATATAGCGTCGGAAGCCCGGTATGTAGCCAAGCAGGCGGTCAAACCACCCTATGCGGGGTGAAATGAACTTTACCACCAACCCGACGTAAACCATCGCGAAGATGGTGCCCGGACCTATCACGTTCCACAGCCAGCTGCCGAAGAAGATGTAGCATGATGCCACGGCAAGCACCACGAGGAGTGTATCGACGCAGATTTTGACCTTGGCAAAGGGGCGTTTGACCACCTGGCTTATGGCGATGGAGATGCCTTCGCCGGGCATTGTGACCGAGCCGCATCGTATCTCGAACGCGATGCCTATGCCCATCACCGTGCATCCTGCCAGCTGCGCCACGGCCTGCGACAGAAGCGTGTCACACGTAAGCGGCGATGTGAGAGCCATGTTGAGGTCGATCAGCCAGCCGAATATAAAACCGATTACGAGCTGGAAAAGTTGCATGGGGTCGAATTTTCGCCGGAGTATGGCTATCTGGCAGAGTACGAATATGAAATTCATCATGATGGTATATCCGCCTATGCTCCATTGCGGCACTCCGCCCCCGGCCTCGCCGGCCAGCGACAGCACGAACGGCAGCGACGAGATGACGCTGCTGCCGAGGCACGACCTTACACATAGAGCAACTCCTAATGTCATCAGATAGAGTGACATTAGGAGCATGATATGTTGCCAGACGAATGAGAGGACTTTCTGTTTGCGTGTGGTTGCGGTAATACTTATACTCATACGTGTAAAATGATTTAACCGCTGCAAAGTTACGAATTTTATGCGACACGATGTATAAAAAGCCCACAGCCAGACTGTCGTGGGTTGAGGTGTATCGCGGTAGCGATGCCAAGTGTGTAGAGTTCCCTTTGGACGCTTTAGTGAGTGTGGATATGATAATGTGATGGTTTGTTTGCAATTTCGCAAACAAACCATCACATTATAGGTTAAGTAAGCTATTTTTGCGAGTTACTTAACAGAGGAGTTATACAAACCAATCTTAGCAGTCTTATGTATTGGGAAAAGGGGCTGCGTGGGCGCAGCCTTGTTTGTGCGGTTATTTTGCGGGGGTGAGGCGTATGGCTGTGCCGCCGCCCGGGGCGATATGCTGCTTGATGCGCGTCTTGGAGGTGACGGTGCGCGTCAGGATGCGGTAGGCCTGGGGGTTGTCTTTCCAGTGGGCATCGGGGGCATCCTCGTAGATTGTGGCCGTGTACTTCTTGCCTTTCGGCAGGAAGCTGAAGTCTATAATGGCTTCACGGGCGTTTTCGTCGGTGATGGCTCCTACGTACCAGTCGTCGGAATTTTTGTCGAGACGGGCCACGGTGATGTAGCGCATCGGGGCAGCTTCAAGATAGCGGGAGTCAGCCCAGTCGACCGGCACATCCTTGATGAACTGGAACGCATCGGGGAAGCGTTCGTAGTTTTCGGGCAGGTCGCATGCCATCTGCATCGGCGACGGCATTGTCAGATAGAGGGCGAGCTGACGGGCTATGGTGGTGCCGGCCTGGTCGCTCTTGCCCTCGTTGTAGTAGCTCAGGCGTGTTTCAAACAGCCCTGGGGTGTAGTCCATAGGACCGCCTTTGAGGCGCGTGAACGGCAGGATGCACGTATGTGACGGCGGGTTGCCGCCCATTGATTCAAACTCGCCTCCGCGAGCCGATTCCTGGGCTAACCAGTTGGGGTATGTGCGGCACAGGCCTGTGGGCCGCGGAGCCTCGTGGCTGTCGACCATGATGCGGTATTCGGCGGCTTTTTCGATGACGTGGCGCACGTGGTCCACCATCCACTGCGAAGTGTGATGCTCGGAACGCGGTATGATGGCTCCGACATAGCCGGTCTTTACGGCATCGTAATTGTTGTCTTTCATGAATCTGAAAGCTGCATCGAGCTGACGCTCGTAGTCGGCGGCATTGGCGGCGGTCTCATGGTGCATAATCATCTTGACACCCTTTGAAGCGGCATAGTCGCGTATGGTGTCAACGTCGAAGTCGGGGTATGCCTTATCGAAGAGGAACTGGCGGTTTTTGCGGTAGCTCGCCCAGTCTTCCCAGCCTTGGTTCCACCCTTCCACGAGCACTCCGTCTATGCCGTGCTTGGCGGCAAAGTCGATGTAACGCTTGACGTTGGCGGTGTTGGCAGGATGCCGTCCGTTGGGTTTCAGCGCATCGTAGTCGGTGATACCGGGTTTGGCGCGGTAATCGTCGGAATACGCCCATGTCTTCTGCTTGCCGGTAAACATCTCCCACCATACGCCTACGAATTTCATGGGTTTTATCCATGAGGTGTCTTCGATTTTGCAGGGTTCGTTGAGGTTCAGTATCAGCTGCGACGCGAGTATGTCTCGGGCATCGTCGCTGACTATGAGGGTGCGCCATGGGGTGTTGAACGGCAGTTGCAGGTATGCTTTCACACCCAAGCGGTCAGGCACGAGGTCGGTAGTCATGGCAGCAGTGGACGGATCGACATTTATCAGCATGGCGGGGTAACCGACGAGGGCCGCTTCGTGGATGTTGACATATACGCCGTCAGGCGATTGCAGCAGCATCGGTGTCTGCACCATGTTGCCTCCCGAACGCTGGCTTTCGTTGTGACGTTTGTAGGAAGCAAGAGCTTCGGGGAGGGCGGATGCCTTGGTCTCGGACCAGAGATATTCGTCGGTGTCGTAATCGCCGGGGATGCAGTAGAGCGTAGGGTCGCCGGTGAAGTTGAACTGGGTCGATTCGTCGCGCAGAGTCATGTAGTTGACGTTGTCCTGTCGGGGCAGTTCGTAGCGGAATCCGAGTCCGTCGTCAAACAGACGGAAGCGTACCGTCAGGTAGCGGTCGGGGTTGGCTGCTTTCATGTGCACGGCCAATTCACGGAAATGGTCGCGCACATTGGCATATTCGCCCCATACCGGCTGCCATGTACGGTCGACTGTCACGGTGTCGATGCCTGTCACGCTGAATCCGTCGGTAAATGCAACCTCATCGGCTTTCAGCCCGAGGCGGCTCGGAGATACCAAGGTTTTGCCCTTGTAGTCAAGCGAGTAGATTGGTGTACCAAGGGAGTCTGTCGATACATCAAGACGCAGCGACCCGGAAGGGGAGGTGATGCTCACTGCTGCCATGTTGATGGCAGCAGTGAGCATTAGTGTTGAAATCAGTAGTTTCATATTAACGGAGCATGTAAATGAGCTTAAGACTTACTTAGTTCATGTAGATGGCGTATCCGTATGCCGGGAGTTCCAGAGTCACCGGCATTGTCTGTGTGGAGCCGTTGAGAAGGTCGGTCATCGCAGCCCCGGCGAGGGTGATCGGTACGCGGACAGTCTGAGTGTCGCCGGAGGTGTTAGCCACCACGAGCAGGTTGTGACCGGGGACGGCGCGGACGAAGCAGACAGCCGACGAGGTCGAGAAATCGCGCAGCTCGCCACGGCGCACTTCAGCCGATGTTTTGAAGGCATGGTTGATGGCCTGGTATGTGTCAGACAGCTCGTCAGAGAACTCGAGGGGATTGTAGTTGAAGAACGACAGCTTGCCTGACAGACCCTTTACATCCATTGACGAATATATCATAGGTGTGCCGTTGAGCATCGATGCCAGCACATAGGCGGTGGGGATGGCATCAGCAGAGCCAAACATTTTGTCGACTTCGTTTTCGGCTGCTACATCATGGTTGAAGGCATAGCGCAGGATCGACTTGCCGTCGGGTACTTCAGCCAACGCTTCGGTCGCTTCAGTGACCACGCCCGAGGGCTTGCCTCCATTGAATGCCGACGAAATGGCGGTAGGGCTCTCCCAGTCATATATCATGTCGAAACCGTCAGCATAATATGAAGGGTTGCCACTCTCGGCGAGCATGAATATTTCGGGATTTACGGTGCGGAGTTCGGTGATCAGACGGCTCCAGAATTCGTGGGGTACACCTTCGACGTAATCGCAGCGGAAACCGTCGATGCCGGCCTGGTCGACCCAGTATTTCATGGCGTCGATCATGTCATCGCACGTCGCGGGGTTGCTGAAATCGAGTTGGGCGACATCGCTCCATCCATTAGGCGATATGATGTTGCCGTCGGCATCTTTCTCGTATCGGTCGGGGTGCTGGGTGATCCACGGATGATCCCACGATGTATGGTTGGCTACCCAGTCGAGGATTACTTTCATGCCGATGGCATGTGCATCGTCGACTAACCGCTGGAGGTCTGCCATGGTGCCGTAACGGGGGTTGAGAGCCTTGAAGTCGCGGATGCAGTAGGGAGAGCCGATGCTCTTGAGCTCACCGGGTTCGCATACAGGCATAATCCACAGTATGTCGCAGTCCATACCTGATATGCGCGGAAGCTGTGCATTTATGGCATTGAGGCAGTCATTGTCGCCGAAGAAGCGTGGGTTTGCCTGATAGATTACATTGGTCGACACCTCGCGTCCCACTACGGGTGCGGCAGGATTGTCGGGCATATCCATTTCATAGGAAGTGCATCCTGACAAAGCCAGGGCTGCCATCGTCGCCATGAAATATTTAGGTTTGATGCTTTTCATAAGTCTTGTCATTTGATTTCAGCCTTGTCGGGATAGGCTATGATGTAATACTCTTTGTCAAGGGTTATTCCTACGGCATCATACTGTGTGCCGGCATTGTCGTGGAAGATTAGGTTTTCGCTTTCGCCGCTGCCCTCTACGGTCAGCACCTTATAAGTGACACCGTCGACGGTCTCGGTCACATCGGGCTGTGCGCCTGGCCATGTGCCGAAAATTTCCTTGTCGCCCCATGCATATACATAGAAGCTGCTCCAGCCAGTGAGGTCCTGGATGTAGATTTTGTACTCCTTGGCAGGCTCTGGATCCGGGTCGGGAGTGGGGTCGGGAGTGGGGTCGGGAGTGGGGTCGGGTGTAGGTTCTGACGGCACATAGGTTGCTGGGTCGATTTCTTTAGCTCCAGAGGCGGTCAGTTCCACATACACGTCGCGGTCAAGGTTGAATACTACTACGTCATCGACCTGCTTGCCGTTGCCGTTGTTGAGTATGACATGCTCTTCGAGTCCGGCATCGCAGTTGGCTGCTCCGAGGTCGAAATAGGTATATTGGACACCGTTGATGGTCTGGGTGCCGGTCGGACTCATACCGGGCCATGCTCCGTTGAGGTCATTGACCGTTCCCCACATGTAGAGGTAGAGGGCATCCCAGCCTGTGCGGTCCACGACAAACACTGCGTATCCGTCGTGTGTCACCACCTCTGATGGGTCGAATTCATTGACGCTGCCGGGTGTCAGTTCGAGATAGAAGTCCTGGTTGAGGGTCACGTTGTAGTCAGGCAGCTGCTCGTTTCCGTTGTCGCTGAAGATGAGGTTGAGGTTCAGACCTTCGTTGGCTGCGCCGGTGTCGAAGTATTTGTACTTCACACCATTGATTTCTACAGTGCCGGTCGGTTTCATGCCGGGCCATCCGCCGAACGCTTCGGCATCGCCCCATGCATACATGGTGAGGTCGTCGAATTCCGAATTGTCAACTACGTAGATGACGTAGCCGTCGTGTACTATCTCGCCGGGGTCGGCAGGCTTGTCGAAATAGTCAGCCCAGCGATACACTATCACATTAAGGCGGCTACCGACATCGGGCGCATCGCGGTGGACTACAGGAGTGTTTTCAAGAGACCTTTCTTCACCTTGGCCTACGGAGTAGAATGTGTAACCGTCGGCAAGTGTCTTGCCGTTGATGAAATCGGCGGGATTGAGGTATATGCCCCACTTGGCATCGGTATCAGGGGCTTTTTCGAGCTGCCAGCGCGGATCACCCACGGCATCCATGCCGCCATTAAATTCTCCGATGATGTATATTTTGTCAGAGGCGAGAGTGCCCTGGGGGACTATTACCTCGAGGAGCTGGTATCCCTGCCGCAATTCGAAGCGGGGCAGCTGGCTGTCAAATATGATTTCGTCCTTGGAACATCCTGCAAGGAAAGGCAGGAGCAGCAGGAGGAGAAGGCTTGATATATTTAATTTCTTCATGGTCGGGAGGGTTTAGTAGTTAGGATTCTGTACGAGTCCGGGGTTAACCATCAGGGCTGCCTGGGGCAGGGGATACCATTCGTAACGGCGGTCACGTGTGGCAGGCAGAGAGCGGTCGGTCTCGGTAGCGCGTCCGAAGAACCACCATTGTCCCTGGGTGAACTTGTCGAAACGGCGCAGGTCGGTACGGCGGCGACGGCCTTCGTCGAGGTATTCAAGACCCCATTCGCTCAGCATCCAGTCCATGTCGAAGGAATCGAATCCCGGGCCTGGCTGCTCGAGTGCTGCCGCGTCGGCGGCTGCAAAGTAGCGCTGGCGCACATCGTTGACGAGCGTCTTGGCTCCACCGGCATCTCCGGCGCGCATACGGCACTCGGCAAGTGTATAGTAGACCTCGGCGAGGCGGAACTCCACCTGGTCGGCATCACGATAGTCGAATCCAACCGATGAGGGGTAGATGGGGTAACGCAGCACACGGAAACCGGAGTTGGTCTGACCCCAGCGCGGACTCATGACAGGCTCCAGAGCGCGGCCGAGGTTGAGGAATGTGCCCACTTGGTCAACGTATATAAGCGGTTTGTCCTGGAGGTCGGCATCGGCGAGGACAGGCTCGCCTGTCTGATAGTTGGTTTGTGCGCCCATGGCGAAAATGCCTTTCCAGTTACCGGCTGCATCGCATGTAAAGGGCTGTTTGCGTATGTCGGCATCGTTCATGCGGTCAAACGGTGCGCCGAGTTTGTCGCCGTAGTCAAAGAGGAAACTTTTGGCGCCTTCGCTGCCGGCGTTGGGGACGAGCGTGCCGGTATTGTCCTTTGACGGTACTAAGCATACGCAGTTCCATCCGCTCTGGTCACATGAGAAGTCAAACATCTCGTCATAGTTATAGGGGAGGAAGGGGGTGTCGCGGTTGTTGTTGGTGGCATGGCCGGCTTCCATGGCGAATGCAAACACCACTTCAGGGCATGTGACATTGTTGATGCCATAGATGTCGCGGTAGTCGCTGGCGAGATCATATACGCCGTAGGTACCCCCGATGATTTCCTGGCAGAGGGTGGCGCACTCGGCGTAGCGGTCGACTCCGGTGAAGAGTTGCGAGTTGAGCAGCAGGCGCATCTTGAGCATACGGTTCATGCCCCGGTTCATGCGGTTACGTGTCGCGCTTGAGCCGTCTTCGGCGGCCAGGTCCATGTAGCAGCCGTCGAGTTCATCGGCTATGAACTGCCATATGATGCTGCATCCCCGGTTGAAATCGGGATCGGCCGAGCCGGGGATGTCGTTGCCCACAGATACGTTGAGAGGCAGTGCGCCGCCCCACAGCTCGAAGTTGTTGTAGTATGCCCAGGCACGCATGGTGCGCACTTCGGCTATGTATGAGCGCAGACTGGCATCGCTCATGCCTATTTCGGCAGGGTCGAGGGCTTCAAGGTCGTTAATCAGCAGGTTGCAGAGTCCGATGGTCTCCCATGCGTGTTCCCATGCCTGGCGGATGATGACTGACTCGGAGTTCCATGTCTGTGAGGAGAGGACGAACTTGGCTGCTTCGTCGTAGCCCCATGCGCCGCCGTTCCATGTGCGCCATGTGATCTGGTCGGCAGGAAATTCGTTGAGATACCAGAAATATTCCAGAAAGCTTCCCGCTGCGCTTGAATATATGGAGGCGACTGCGCCTTTGACGCTGTTCTCGTCCTGATAATAGGTCGTCGCGTCTATTCGGTCAAATGTTATCTCGTCAAGGTCGGTGCATGACCAGGCTCCGACGGCTATTGCGGCTGCGCCGAGCAGTCCGGCTATGTGGTTTATGGTTTTCATTGTGTGTCAGGAATGATGAGGTTAACGGAACTTCAATGTCACGCCGATGGTCAGCTGTGTGGCTGAAGGATAAGCTGACGAAACATCTATGCCAGGGGTTATGCCGGTAGATGTGACTGCCGAGGGGTCTGTACCGGAGTAGCCGGTGATGGTGAAGAGGTTCTTGGCAGAGAGGTACACGCGGATAGTGTCAAGGAGCTTGCGGTTTTTCAGAGGTACGGTGTAGCCTAAGGTCACATTCTCGAGCTTGAAGTAGTCGCCGCGCTCGAGGAAGTACGATGATATCACACCGCCTCCTGACCACACGTCGCGGTCCTTGAGATAGGCACTGCGGAGCACGTTGTCACTGCCGCTGCCCTGGAGCCCCATGCCGTAGCGGCGCATGTTGAAGATCTGGAATTTGAACGCGCCGTTGAACATCAGGCTCAGGTCGAAGTTTTTCCAGCGGATAGTGTTGTTCCATGTAAGGAAGTGGCGGGGAGCTCCGTCGCCGATATAGCGTTTGTCCTTGGGGTCAGCCGTGGCTGCGATGACCTTTTCGCCATCGGCGTTGTAGACGAGCATGTTGTGGTTTTCATCCACTCCGGCATATTCGTAGCCGTAGAACTGCCCGATTCTGCCGCCCTCCTCTACGCGGAAGAAGTATTCGCTCGTGCCTACGCCCGGTTTCTGGTACAGGTCGAGGTATGATGCCTGGTAGATGTCGTTTGACAGTTTGGTCAGCTTGGTGGTGCCGTAGGCGTAATTTATGCCTGTGGTCCATGTCACGGGACGGTTGACTACGGCATCAGCCGTGAGCGACAGTTCGATACCTGTGTTTTTGGTAGTGCCCACGTTGACCAATATCGATGGATACACATAGGGAGGCTGGGGGGCGGTATAGTTATACAGGAGGTCTTGCGAACGACGGTCAAAGTATTCGATAGAACCGTAGATGCGGTTGAAGAACATGAAATCGATGCCGTAGTTGGCGCTTGAGAGCTTTTCCCAGCCGAGTTCGGGATTGGCGTTGTTGGAGGGACGGTAGCCCGTGACCCACTGGCCGTCGATAAGATATGTGCCGTTGGCGGAGTAGGTGGCGAGCGATTTGTATGCGTCAAAATCGCTTCGGCCTGTCACACCGTAGGAGATACGGGGCTTGAGGCTCTGGACTGTCTGCGCATAATCGCTGAGGAAAGGAGCTTTTGCCATTTCCCATGCGATAGATGCAGCTGGGAACGAGCCCCACTTCTTGTCGGCACCGAATTTTGTGGAACCTTCATGGCGTATGGATGCTGAAGCGATGAGCATACCGCGCCAAGCGTAATTCACACGGCCGAAAAATCCGACGAGCGTCGACTCGCTCTTGCCTCCATACATCTGTGCTTTGCCTTCGCCGAGCCATGAACCGGCACCGATGCCGTTCCACAGCGGTTTGTCGAAGGTGAAGTCGTTGTTCTGCATGAACATCTGTTCCCAGTTGGAGCGTTCGTAGGCATAGCCGCCGACGACTTTCACGTCGTGGTCGTCTTTGTGGAATCCGTAATCTGCAATCCACTCCACGCGGTTGGTCCACCATTTCTGATAATGCATGGATGCGCGGCCTGCGTATCCTCCCCAATATGACTCGCCCGAGGTGGAGGGGGTGTAGTAGTCGCTCTTGAGGTCGTTGTAGTTATAAGAATAGGAGAGGGTAGTGCTTACGTTGTGGTAGTCGTTGTTCCATATGTTGTACTTCACATCGGCGGTGCCGAGGAGATATGTGCGGTTGCCTTCGGAGGTGTTGACCGTCAGCTGCTGCACCGGATTCTTTATGTCGGTAGGCGATGTGGGCTGGAAATATGTGCCGTCTTCGTTGAACACGGGTATTGTCGGGTTCATGCCGAGTGCTGTGTCAAACATGCCGTCGTCGCCCCATTTTTCTTTGACCTTGCGGGCATTGAACGATGCGGTGAAACGCAGGTGGTTGGAAAGCGTGTTTGCCGAGACGGCAGCGCGTCCGCCAAATTCTTCGCGTCCGCTCACGATGTCGAGTCCGTTGGCTTTCTTGTAGTTGACCGAGGCCGTGTAGTATCCGCCATTGGGGAGCGAGCCGTCGATAGAGAGATACTGGTTGGTGTCATAGGAGGTCTTGCGAGTGATCATGTCATACCAGTCGGTGCTTGCTCCGTAGTCGTTGCCACGGCGTGCGAGCCTCCATTCAAAGGGCGACAGCACTTCGGGCTTGTCCTTGGCAAAGGCGAGGGCTGCATAAGAGTCATATGTGACCACGGGATGCCCGACATCGCCGATACCCTTCTTGGTGGTGATGAGGATGACGCCGTTGGCGCCGCGTGTGCCGTAGATGGCTGCGGAAGCAGCGTCCTTAAGCACTGACATCGACTCTATATCCTGTGGTGCGAGAGTGCGGATGTCGCCTCCGGCCACTCCGTCGATGACTATGAGCGGGCCGTTGCCTGCGCTTAGGGATGTCGCGCCACGCACCTGCAGCTCTGCTCCGGCATTGGGATTGGCGGCTGCCGTGCTTGACACATTGAGACCTGCCACCTTGCCTGTGAGCATTTCCATGGGGCTGTTCATTGCGCCTTTCTGGAAATCGTCGCGGTTGACCTGCACGATAGAGCTTGACAGTTCCTTGCGGCTGAGAGAGCCGTAGCCGACAACGACCACTTCGTCAAGCAGCTCGCTCTGCTCATGCATTGTTACATTGATAGAGGTGCGGCCGTTGACCGGCTCTTCTACAGGCTTAAAACCGACATAGCTGAATACCAATGTGGCATCTGACGGCACATCGCTCAGAGTATAATCACCGTCGAAGCCTGTGGCGATGCCATGTTTCTGGTCACCTTTTACAGAGACACTGACTCCTATCAGCGCTTCCCCTGTCGGATCGGTGACAGTGCCTGAAACGTTCAATAACTGCGCCGACATCGACGGGGCAGCTACAAGAGCTAACGTCCAAAGTAGCGTCAGGACGCAGACTCGCGTATTCCATGGTTTTCTGTTCATATGTATATTTTGATTTAAAATGTGAAGTAACTTCATTTATAATATGCGTGACGTGTGATTGATGGCAAAGGTCGCTATCATGTCACGCTTTGTCAATCCAATCAAAATGAATTCAAAATATACATATAGTTTAAATATCTGTTATTTAGGTTGTTAAATTAAATATTTGTTACAAAAAATCAACATCTATTCAGCTGCTTCGACTGACTTAAATGATTGATTTAGCTGATATTTCTGACATCTTCCTCAAAACGGTCGGGGTTGATGGCGCGTTTGCGTATCTTGGAGCGGTATGTGTATACTGTAGAGATGGAGCATCGGAGGAATTGGGCTATCTTGGTGCTGTCGTCGATGCCTATCCTGATCAGTGCAAAGAGGCGGAGTTCGGTGTTGAGAAGCTCGCCTGATTTAAGTACCATTCCGTCGTCGGGGCGGAGTAGCGAGTTGAACTTTTCGACAAATGAAGGGTAGATGTTGAGTATCGCCTCGTCAAATTTTGCATAGAAAATTTTGAGCATCTGTTCGAACGTAGCTGTGGATTCCAGTTTCTTGAGAAGGGCAGTGCGGCTGCCGCCCTGGGCTGCAAGCACACGAAGCGACTGCTGGTATTGCAGCAGGGTGGAGATGGCCGACTGGCAGTATTCCATGAAGAGGGCGGCATATTGCTCCTTGGTGCGGTTATAGTCGCGGAGGTCGTTGTTTCGCTTTTCGAGTTCGTCGTTGGCGGATTGGAGCTGAGCGGTGAGGTCGCTTAACTCGCTATTGATAGCGCATACCCGTCTATTTGCCCTGCGGAGCTTTTTGAATTGTGTCAGGATTAGCAGGCAGGCTATGACAAGCACGCCTGACAACACGCTGCTGACCCATACCATAGTGCGCAGCCGTTGGGTCAGCTGGTTTTGCCGTGATGCATAAGCTTCGTCAATGACCGGGAGCATCTTGCTTGACTGGGCATTGCGCATGAATGCCGAGTAGAAATTTGCATCGACTATGCTTTTCTTGAGATAACGGTTGGCGCGCTCCACGTCCCCGTCCTCATACATGACAGTGGCAAGTGCCCTGAACGACATGTTTTCCTTGACCGCGCCACGGACATCTGATATGGCACTCAATACGAGGTATCTCTTGTATTCATCGTGATATCCGGCTGTCTTGTAGATGTAAGCCAGCACGGATGCCAGTATCGAGTATTCCCGAGTGCCGGTCTGGTAGTCCTCAAGGTGTGATGAAAGTGCTTTTATCGCCTCCTCTGACTGGCCTTCACGTGCCATCTGGCTCATGACGTATACGAGATGGTTGAAAGTGTCCGGCTGTATCACCATGTCTAAGGAGTCGGCATATAGGGTGCGCTGGTGTTCGTATGTGATGGCCGTCTCGTGTTCGTCGGTGTATTCGCTGAGATACTGGTATATGCCGCAGCATGTGGAGTAGTAGCGTTCGAGCAATTCCGGCCTGAGAGAATCACGGGGGATTGCCTGTATGACCGCTATTGCGTCCTGGAAGAGTCCGGCATGTGCATATATATCGGCACGCTTTATCATAAGGCGTGTATATTCGCCCGGATGTGCTGACAGTGCCTGCAGGTGGAGATTCTGATTGACATAATACAGCGCGGAGTCGGCATTGAATGCGTCAAATTCTGCAATCAGGCTGTCGGTGATTTTGATGCGTTTCTCCTTGTCGGATGTCAGATCATACTCCCTGCGCAGGTTGACGATTCTTTCGGTCTTTGCGTCCTCGTAGACTTTGCTGCGCTCGATCTCGGTATCAAGCAGGGCATACAGTGTCTGCAAATCGGTATGGGATTTCACGTCGTTTGTTTCAGCAGCATCTTGGGCGCATGCTGTCAGCAGTAAGTATGCAGATAGGATGATAAAGTGGAGTGGTGTTTTCATGATTTAGCAGTTGTAAAGATAGCGGATATTCTGTGAAAAATCAAAAAAAGATTTTTATAAAATGCCTTAAGGTGTTTGGAGATATTGGGACGAATTGTTACCTTTGTAGGTGGTAATATCCAGTAGTGGCAGATGAAGAGATTTTTACTATCATTCATTATGGTATTTGTGGCATGTGCGGTCGGCTACGTAAAAGCCGACGGTATGTCCATGCCCGCAACCGGCGGTAGCGGCGCTCCCGACGCTCCTATCGCAAGGGTTACGACTGCCAACACTATAGAGATAGACGCAGATGCGCTTCCGTCAGGCGAGTCGCGTGTGCAGGTGATAGCGATTACCGGCACGGTGATGTGTGACATGACGGTCGACACGGACAATCTTTCCGGCAATCCCCAGATAGAGAATCTGCCCAAAGGATATTATCTGGTGAGGGCTCTCCCCTCTGGCAACAGTACGGGGCAGAAGGTCAAGAGCCAGAAAATCGTGGTCAAATGACGGCGGCGTGTGCATCAGTTTCTTGCTGGTTTGTGCCGTATGCCGGATAATATAAGTCATGATGCACCTCATGACATGGTTTAGAGTCTGTTTAAATTTCACGCATGATTTTTACAGGCTCTTTTTTTTGACCTTTGACTGTTGGCTGTTCATCGGTCTGATGCGTATATAAACGGTAAATCTAAATCTAAATCACTTATAATAATTTAATCTAAGCATGAAAATCTCACACTTCGGAATCTCATCTATGACGGCGTTGGCTGCTTCGATGGCTGTCGTGATGCCTTTTCAAGCCAATGCACAATCTGCCATGGAACAACAGTATGCTTCATTGCCCACCTATGCGGGCGATGATTTAGGAGTCACGGTGCGTGACGGTGTTACCACATTTAAGCTCTGGAGCCCGCAGGCTCAGGAAGTGAAACTTAACATATATCCTACAGGCCGAAATTCTGCTCCCATCATGACCATGGGGATGCTCAAGGGTGATAACGGACTGTGGACTGCCACAGTACCAGAGGTGCTGTACGGCAAGTTTTACACCTATCATATATATCAGGATGGACGCTGGCGCGGGGAGACTCCGGGAGTGTGGGCGAAAAGCGCTGGTGCCAACGGACAGCGTGCAGCCATCATAGACCTGTCGCTGACCAACCCCGAAGGGTGGGATGCAGACAAGGGTCCTGAAACCAAGTCGCCTGTGGATGCTGTGGTGTACGAGATGCACCACCGCGACATGTCGATACACCCGTCAAGCGGTATAGCCAACAAGGGTAAATTCCTTGCTATGACCGAGCACGGCACAACCACTCCTACGGGTGAAAAAACCGGCATCGACCATCTGAAAGAGTTGGGTATCACACATGTACAGATACTTCCGTCGTATGACTACGGGTCGGTCGACGAGACAAATCTCCCCTCCAACCAGTATAACTGGGGCTATGATCCCCAGAACTATAACTCGCCCGAAGGCAGCTATTCGACCAACCCTTCCGACCCTGCGGCGCGTGTCAAGGAGATGAAGGAGATGATCAAGGCGTTCCATGATGCCGGTATAGGTGTGATTATGGATGTGGTCTACAATCACACGTTTATCGGCGAGGGCAGCAACTTCGACCTCACAGCTCCGGGCTATTACTACCGTCACCGTCAAGACGGCTCGTGGAGCGACGCTTCGGGATGTGGCAACGAAACCGCTAGCGAGCGTCAGCAGATGCGCAACTTCATGCTTAATTCGCTCAAACACTGGGTGAATGAGTACCATATAGACGGTTTCCGCTTTGACCTTATGGCTATCCACGATATAGAAACCATGAACGAAATCGCTGCCGAATTACGCAAAATCAATCCTGACATCATACTCTACGGCGAGGGCTGGACTGCCGGGGACTCTCCTCTGCCTGCCGACAAACGCGCCCTTAAGGACAACGCCTATATGATGCCCGGCGTGGGTGTGTTCTCCGACGACATCCGTGATGCCGTCAAAGGTCATTACAGCCGTCAGGAGGATCGCGGATTTGCTACAGGTAAGCCCGGCAATGAGGAGACTGTCAAAATCGGCATTGTAGGTGCAACGAACCATCCGCAGGTCGATTACTCAAAGGGCAACAACTCCAAGAAGCCATACGCCTTGTCGCCGGCGCAAGTGGTCAACTATGTGTCATGCCATGATGACCTGACCCTTACTGACAAGCTCCATAAATCCATGGGTGACACTGTTTCTATCGCAAAGCGTCAGCGTGCCGCCAAGTTGGCACAGACGATTGTGCTGACTTCGCAGGGCATACCTTTCATATGGTGCGGCGAAGAGGTGTTCCGCGACAAGAAAGGGGTGCATAACTCTTTCCAGAGCCCCGACTCGGTCAACGCTATCGATTGGAACAACAAGCATCTCTATCCCGAACTGTTCGACTACTACCGCAACCTCATAGCCCTGCGTAAAGCACATCCCGCGTTTCGCATGTCCGATGCCAAAGAGGTGGCCCGTAACATCAAGTTTGACCGTGTCAACGTGCCAAACCTGATATCCTACTCGATTCTCAACAATGCCAACGGTGACCGCTGGCGTGAAATCAAGCTCGTGTTCAACGGTTCGGAAATGACACAGACGGTCAATGTCCCCAAAGGCAACTGGACAGTGATAGCCCGCGACGAACAGATCAACCCTGACGGACTCGGCACAGCCAAAGGCGGCAAGATGGAAGTAGCCCCCGTCTCAGCCCTCATCCTCGCCCGCGAATAAGCTTAAATAATACTTGCACATATCGACAGGAGGTCTCTCTGAGTTCAGAGTGTCTCCTGTCGCTTTTCTGTCTGCAACAAGTAGGTGAACTTAGCAGATTTGTGATGCCATATATTTGTTTTGCTGGCAAACCTATTGCCGTTGGATCTGTCTTGTTGGGCTTGTTGAGCTGCCCGTTGAGTTTGAGAACATTTTTTTCTCAAAAATCTATAGAAAAATTTTGCAGAATTGAGAAAACTCCTTAACTTTGCAATCGTCAAAACGAAACGACAACATTTTGCCTTGTGGTGTAATGGTAGCACGTCGGATTCTGGTTCCGCCTGTGAGGGTTCGAATCCTTCCAAGGCAACAACACAAATCGCCAACTGCTGATGAATCAAGCAGTTGGCGATTTCCATTTTCTGAGAAGGTGGCAGGGTGGACAAAAAGGGGGTCAGTAGAAATCGCTTCCTCGCACTCTTGTGCCGCGAATCATTACGGTGGCCAAAATGCTCCGCAGGCATTAGATGCTGCCACGGCTGCTATGGTATTGATACCATCTGACGGTGGTGCAAAGTTAGATTAAGAATCTGTTTTAATTCGGATAGATTATCTAACTTTGCACCGCCGTCAGTATCTATTATGAAGGAAGGAATACAGAAGTCATCACAGATGGATATGCTCCACGGACCATTGTGGGGCAAGATTTTCATGTTTACCATGCCGTTGATAGCGAGCGGCATCCTTCAGCAGTCGTTCAATGCGGTGGATGTGGCCATGGTGGGGCATTATTCTTCAAGCGAGGCTATCGCAGCTGTCGGGAGCAACGGCCCTATCATCAGCATACTTGTCAATCTGTTTCTCGGCATAGCTGTCGGTGCCAATGTGGTCATAGCCAACTACCTCGGCCATCGCGACCACAATGCGGTGCGGCGTTCAATCTCCACGGTGGCTGTCATCGCGCTGCTGTCCGGACTGTTGCTGCTTGTCATGGGAGTGTGTCTTGCCCGTCCGATATTGGAGGCTATGAGTGCTCCGCCTGACGTGATAGATCTGGCCACTACATATCTGCGCATATATTTCTGCGGGATGCCGTTTGCAATGATATATAATTTCGGCTCGGCAATAATGAGGAGTGTGGGGGATACGAAACTTCCGTTTTATTCGCTTCTTGTGGCCACAGTGTGCAATTTTGTGCTTGACTGGGTCTTTGTGGCCGTCTTCGATTTCGGTGTCAGCGGCGTGGCATGGGCCACGGTCATAGCCAACGGTGTCAATGCTGCGATAATAGTGTATTTTCTCACACGGGAACCCGAACCGGTGACGCTCCATTTAGGCCGCTGGACGCTCCATGGGTCGGATTTCAGGAAGATGCTCCAGATAGGTATACCCGCCGGATTGCAGGGCATGGTGTTTTCGATATCCAACATATTCATTCAGTCGGCCATCAACAAATTCGGCTCTGATGCCATAGCCGGAAGTGCTGCCGCCTTGACCTACGAGGTGTATTGCTATTACATCATAGCCGGATTCTGTGCAGCAGCCATAGCTTTCGCAGGGCAAAATTATGGAGCCGGAAATACTGACCGTTGCCGCAAAGTGGTCGGCATCTGCATGGTTTACAGCGTGGTGCTCTGCGGACTTACCAACCTGCTGATTACTTGGCAGGGCAGTGTGTGTCTCAGTGTTTTCACAAGCGACCCGGAAGTGGTGGAGTTCGGCTTGATACGTTTCCACACGGTGCTCGTCATGCAGTGTTTAGCCAGCAGCTATGAAGTGTCGGGGTCATATATGCGAGCGTTGGGATATTCGATGACACCGATGGTGCTGACCATATTCGGCACCTGTGTGCTGCGCTTGGTGTGGATATATACTTATGCCATGAAATACCGCTCGTTTGAGGTGTTGATGAACATTTACCCTATAACGTGGATTATCACGGGCATCATGGTCATCACGGCTGCGGTCATAGTGCAGCGCAGGGCTTTCAGGAAGCTGCGTCCGGCTGAGGTTAATTGAGCGATGGATTCTTAGGATGCAGCAGCCATTGGCGGTACTCGTCACCTAACCGTCTGACTGTCTTGTGCCAATAGGCATCATCGCTGCCGGTCAAGGCTTCTTCGGCTGAAAGGACTGCGGGGCTTACAGCCCATACATTTTCCAGACATTCCTTTTCAAGCTGTTTAGGCTCCCAGCCGCTGTAACCGATAAAGAAGCGCAGCCGCCCTTCAAGGGGATAACCTGAATTGACATAGTCGGTAGCAGTGGCGAAATCACGTCCGACATAGAGGCCGTCGCTTATCTGGATGTCGTCAGGGAAAAGATGGCCGAGGGTATGCAGGAAGTAAATGCGGTCAGATGCGACAGGTCCCCCGCAAAACACGGGGACGGGATCGTCACATTTGACAGTCGGTAAAATATCCTGGAGCTTGACAGCACTGATTGCATTGTTCATAACCACACCCATGGCACCGTCGTCACGTGAATAGTCCACAAGCGCAATGACAGAGTGGTTGAAGTACCCTTCACGCAGAAACGGTTCGGCTACAAGGATATTGCCCGGGAATATGTCGCGGTGCACTACCTTGATGTCGAATATGCCATGGTCGTTGAGTCGTTTCATCAGTCAGCTATCATGTTTAGAAATTCATCCTCATTGAGCACCTGCACGCCGAGCGAACGGGCTTTCTCGAGTTTGGCTGGTCCCATATTGTCTCCGGCAAGGATGAAGGAGGTCTTTTTAGAGACCGACCCGGAGCTCTTGCCTCCGTGCCGTTCGATCATGTCCTTATACTCGTCACGGGAGTGCCGGTTGAAAGTGCCGGAGATGACTATAGTCTTGCCTGCGAGCTGGTTGCCTGACGATAGTCCTTCCTGTACGGTCAGTGCCATTTGCAATCCGGCTTTGCGCAGACGCTCCACATTGTCGCGGTTGGCTGGTTGGCTGAAGTAGTCTACGATGCTGTTGGCTATACGTGGACCTACATCTTCAATAGCTGTCAGCTGGTCGGTTGTCAGCGACATGAGTGTATCTATATCCTTGACGCTTTTGGCGAGGCGTTTTGACACCGTTTCTCCGCAGAATGGTATCGAAAGGGCGTATACCACACGCTCGAACGGGACGTCGACAGTGGCTTTGATGCCGTCTATCATCCGCTGGGCACTGCGACGGCCGGTGTGTTCGAGTTCCATCAGCTGCTCGGCTGTAAGGTCATAGAGGTCGGCCGGGACTCTGACGAGTCCAGCTCTGAACAGCATCTCTACGGTTTCCTCTCCGATGCCGTCGATATCCATCATGCGGCGCCCGGCGAAGTGCTCGACACGGCCCATCAACTGTGGTTGGCATCCCCAACGGTTAGGGCATATCCATGCCGCTTCACCTTCTTCGCGTATGAGCGGTGTGCCGCATGAAGGGCAGTGTGTGACAAACTGGATGGGCATGGCTGTCGGCTTGCGTCCGTCGTGGTCCACACCTGTTATCTTAGGGATGATTTCGCCGCCTTTTTCCACATACAGCATGTCATGCTCGTGTATGTCAAGTGTGCGTATGATGTCCTCATTGTGGAGAGATGCCCGCTTCACTATGGTTCCTGAGAGCAATACAGGGTCAAGATTGGCCACAGGTGTCACAATGCCCATGCGTCCGACCTCAAATGACACGAAGCGCAACTGGGTCAGGGCGCGTTCGGCCTGGAACTTGTAGGCGATAGCCCATCGTGGCGACTTGGCGCGGTAGCCGAGATTGAGCTGCTGCCGGAGAGAGTTGACTTTAAACACCAGTCCGTCAGTGGCCACCGGCAGTTCCTTGCGTGCCGTGTCCCAGTGCCTGATGAACTCGTCAACTTCCGCAGTGGTCTCAAGCGGCTGCATTATGTCGCTGACTTTGAAGCCCCATTGCCGTGCAGCCATTATGTTGTCATAATGATTATCATACGGCAGGTCTTCTGACAGGATGTAGTAGAAGTACGCGTCTAATCCGCGTCGGGCAACTTCGGCTGAGTTTTGCAGCTTCAGAGTGCCGGCAGCAGCATTGCGGGGATTGGCAAAGAGCGGTTCTTCGTTAAATTCACGCTCGGCATTCAGTCGGTCGAATTCTTTCCACGGGAGCAGTATCTCGCCGCGTATCTCAAACCGGCGCGGCCATCCGCTGCCTCTTAACTCCAAAGGTATGCTGCGTATGGTGCGTACATTGTCTGTCACTACATCGCCCTTTTCACCGTCGCCGCGGGTGACGGCTCTGACCAACCGTCCGTCCTCATATATGAGGGAGATAGACGTGCCGTCGTATTTCATTTCGCCGACTATGGTGACTTTCTCGCCGTTGAGGTCTTTTTGTGCACGGTTGACGAAATCATCCACTTCCTCTGGCGTGTAGGTATTGCTCAGAGAGAGCATGGGATAGATGTGTGCAGCCTGGGAGAATCCTTTGGTTATGTCGCTGCCTACCCGGCGCGTCGGACTGTTGGGGTCGTCAAACTGCGGATACTCCTGCTCCAGCTTCTCAAGTTCTTTAAGCCGCTGGTCAAAGTCGTAGTCGGATATCGTAGGGCTGTTGAGCACATAATAGTTGTGGTTGTGCTCATTGAGTTCGGAACGCAGCGATGATATGCGGGCGAGTGCCTCTTCGGGTGTCATTTTCGGGAGATTTTACCGTCGTTGGATATTGTCAATGGAGATTCGGGAAAGTCCGCGCGTGAGAGCCGGGCCATGTGCGCCGCCACTGTGTTAGTCGTGTCTTTGCGCGGCCCTATGCCTCGGCGCTGTATGAACGAGTGGATTTGCCCATCGATGAAACGCCCGTCAGAACCGACTGTTACTGTCACTACCGGCGCGTAGCCGTTTATGCCCTTGAGATTGACGCGGTAAGGAGTGGCAAAGTTACCTAACGAATATATAATAATGCGGTCGTTGTATAGCTCGATTCCGCGTGTCACGTGGGGTCCGTGGCCGTATATCACATCTGCTCCGGCATCTATGGCACGGTGGGTGAATTTACGCAGATCCCCTCTCTCCTCTCCGAAACATTTTTCCATCCCATAAGGTACGTGGGAGAATTTCGCTCCTTCGCCGCCCCCATGAAATGACACGACTACTATGTCAGCTTGCTGTTTTAGACCTTTGACTACGCGGTCCACCTCATCCATGTCAAGGATGCTCAGCGTCCCTTTGTTATGTCCGAATGCAGCAAATCCTATCTTCTTGCCGTTACGCTGGATGATGGCCGTTTCACAGCGGTCGCGCAACCCGGCGTAGGCTATGCCGGCCTGGCGGAGGGTGTTTTCGGTCGAGCGGACACCTTCCGGGCCAAAATCGTTGATATGGTTGTTGGCAATCGACATGAAATCGATGCCGCTGTTTACGAGGTTGGACACATAAGCTGTCGGGGTGCGGAACGCATAGCACAACGCCGGGTCGCCGCATCGCTTGACTGTGCCGCCACGATCAAGCAATGTACCTTCATTGTTTGACGCAGCGATATCTGCCTGAGACAGCACTTCGGTCACATCTTTAAAGAGGTCTTTGCCGTCATTAGCCGGCAGATACGATGCTCCGTCTTCAGGGTACGTGGTGCCTTGCATTATGTCACCGGCAAATGCAAAGGTCGTATTTTCTTTGACCGGGTTAACGGTGGCGACATTGCCGTTTTGAGGCGGCTGTTGCATACCGTCGTTAGGTCGGGCTGTTGCAGCCAGGATACCTCCGATGGCTATGGCTGCGGCGGCGAGCAGAGATGTGATGGTTTTATGTCGTCTGACAGTTTTCATATGTGATATTGTTCGGTGCGGTGTTGTGACAAATATCCCCGGCCCAATGGATTAATCGAGCCGGGGGATATGTGGTTTATTCCGTTGACAGATTATTTCTTGAAATAACGGTCAAACAGGCCCTTGAATCCGCGTCCGTGACGGGCTTCGTCCTTAGCCATCTCATGCACTGTGTCATGGATTGCATCAAGGTTGAGTTCCTTGGCGCGGCGTGCGATGCGCATTTTGTCCTCACATGCTCCTGACTCGGCATTCATACGCTTTTCGAGGTTGGTCTTGGTGTCCCATACCACGTCGCCGAGGAGTTCGGCAAATTTTGCGGCATGTTCGGCCTCTTCCCAGGCGTAACGCTTGAAGGCTTCGGCAACTTCGGGATAGCCTTCGCGGTCGGCTTGACGCGACATGGCCAGATACATGCCTACTTCTGTACACTCGCCGTTGAAGTGGGCATTGAGGTCGGCTATCATTTCGTCATCGCAACCTTTGGCTACGCCGATTTCGTGTTCGGTCACGAAATTGAGAGTGTCCTCAACGAGTTCTTTGAATTTGCTTGCAGGAACTTTGCACTGGGGGCAGCGTTCGGGAGCTTCATCACCTTCGTGTACATAGCCACAAACGGTGCATATCCATTTCTTTTTCATAAGATAACAATTGGAATTTTAAATTAATGAGAATAATAATCGTGTCAGCGTGTATTCTGCCATCCGTCAGGTATGGCGGAGAATACATTATATATGCAAAAGTAATCGTTTCGTGTGATTATTGCAATAATTTCAATTCAAATATTTTATAATAATACGTTAGTTAGACCGTTTTATCGGCTGGCGATGACGGCAGCTGCTTAGGAACCAATAAGGCTGAAAACTCCCAGAGCATGTAGATAGGCAGAAATACTACCATGAGGGTGAACGGGTCGCCGGTGGGAGTCACCACTGCGGATAGAACCAGCAGGACGACTGCGGCATGGCGACGGAATTTGGCGAACAGAGAGCGGTGTATGATACTCAGGCGACCTAACATCCATGTAACCAATGGGAGTTCGAAGACTATCCCCATGGTCAGGATAAGGGTCAGAAAATTGTCCATGTAGGAGTCAAGCGACAGCGTGTTAGTGACCGATTCGGTCAGGTTATAGGTGGCAAGAAACCGGAGCGTAAGCGGAAACACAAGCAGATAGCCGACGGCTACGCCTATATAAAACATGACGGTGCCGAGCAGATATGCTGTGCGGGCTCCGCGCTTTTCGGACGGAAGCAGGGCCGGCCGCACGAAAGTCCATATCAGATATAGCAGACAAGGGAATGACAGTATGACCGCCAACCACAGACTCAGTGAAAAATGGAGAAAGAACTGTGTCGACAGATTGAGGTTGATCAGATGCAGCTCGAACGATGTCAGGGCAAAATCGGGCATGAAGCGGCTTCCGGCACTGGCCAGCCAGCGGTACAGCACGAAATCGGAGCTGCACGGAGCCAATATGACACGGTCCATGAGCCATGGCATAGCCGCAAAGCAGCCGGTACCAACAGCCGTCACTAACAGGAGTCCCTGGATAATCACCTTGCGCAAAGCGTCAAGATGCTCCCAGAAAGGCATTTCGCCGGCGTTATTGGTCTGACTCTTTCCGGGCGGATTCATCCTCCTTACGGTTGACCTCGTCAGTCACTTCGTTGAGTCCGTCTTTAAACGAGCGCACGCCTTTGCCTATGCCGCGCATCAATTCGGGAATCTTGCGGCCTCCGAACAACAGCAGTATCACTACGACAATCAGGATTATTTCGCCAGTGCCGAGATTAAGAAATCCGTGTATCATAAATAGTTATTAGATGTATGTGTTAGCAGTCGTAAAAACGTGTGAAAGCGCGTATGGTCATCAGGTGGTCGTCAGCCGAAGCTGTCTCTCTGACAGAGTGCATGGCCCACAAGGCTGCTCCCATGTCCACTCCGCGCAGGTCGATCTGTGATGTCAGGATGTTGCCGAGAGTCGAACCTCCGGCCACGTCGCTGTGGTTGACGAAATATTGGAACGGGACTCCGGCATCCTCGCATACCGAACGGAATACGGCTGCAGAGTCGGCATCGGTCATATACTTGCAGTTGGCATTGATTTTTATGACTGGTCCACCTCCGAGAACAGGGCGATTAGTCGGGTCATGTTTTTCGGGGTAGTTGGGGTGTATGCCGTGGGCATTGTCGGCTGACACCATGAACGATGAGGCCACAGCCCGGAGATAATCCTCTTCTTTGCCGCCGAGAGCTGCCGAGATACGCCGGCAAATGTTGGCGAGTACAGGAGATGCCGCTCCTTGTTTGGTGCCGCTCCCTGTCTCTTCGTTGTCAAAGATAGCCATGACGCGGGTCATACGCTGGCTTCCGTGGGATGTTGTGAGAGCCGATACGGCTGCATGTACCATAGAAAGGTCGTCCAGACGCCCACAACTGATAAATTCGTCGTTAAGCCCTAACAGGCACCCTTTGGTCGTGTCGTAGAGGTTGAGGTCAAAGTCGAGTATTTGGCTGCTGTCCACTCCTAACTGCTCGGTGACAAGGCGCATCAGCAGTCCGTCAGCTTCGGTGCGGTCGGAGATGTGTCCAAGTACCGGAAGCATGTCTTTCTGGCGTGACAAATGGTTGCCGTCATTGACCTGTCGGTTGAAATGTATGGCAAGGTGCGGTATGGTCAGCAACGGACGGTCGATGCGTATCAGCCGCGATTCTGGCCGCAGAGGGTTGTCAGTACGCAATAGCACACGCCCGGCAACAGACAGCGGACGGTCAAACCATGTGTAGAGTATCGGACCGCCATAGACCTCGGTGTTTAGTTTGACTATGTTGCCGTCAGTGACTATGGCTGCATTGGGTTTGATGCGGAACCCTGGAGAGTCACTATGGGCGGATATGATTTTGAATCCGTCGGCAGCATCCCCATCGCCGACTATGAAAGCGAACAGGGCCGAACCGTTGACGGTGATATAGTACTTGCCGCTTCTTTGAAGCTCCCATCTGTCCCGGCGGTCAAGTTTGGTAAAGCCGGCATGATCAAGTATGTGGCTCAAAGTATGTACTGCATAGAAGTTGCACACGGATGCATCCATGAAATTGAGCAGGCCGGATATGGTATTGCCGAAATCTTTCATGATATTGAATGTTTATTTTGGAATTGAGTGTTGAAATAGCGGCGTGTTTCCTCTTTGACTTTTTTACGGAGAAGTATGAGGGCGAGCATGGTGTGGAAAGCCATGAGGGCATAAAACAAATCGCAGAGACCCACAGCAGCTTTGAGCGGGACTACCGCAAACAGGATTAGCGAGAGGATGAAAAAGTATGTGTACCACCGGGCTTTGCGTTGTCCCCACAGGTAGCTGGCGCATGTAAATCCGTAAAACGAATAGCTGAACATGGACGACATAGCGAAACACAGCACTATGGCCAACAGAAACATATCGCCGTAGGGAATGGCCGTGCGGAACGTCTGCATAGCCACGGTAAGACCCTGCAGCTGGCCCGATGAGATGTCGCCACACAGGAGTATCGCCAAGGCTGTCAGGGTACATACCAGCCCTGAGTCAATGGCCGGTCCGAGCATCGCCACAAGTCCCTCTCTGACAGGTTCGGTGTTGCGGGAGGCTCCGTGCATTATGGTGGCGGTGCCGATTCCGGCATCGTTGACAAATGCTGCACGCCGCGCCCCTATGATGGCTATCCCCGCGAGTGCACCCCATCCGGCGCGGATATTGAATGCTTCAGTGAATATTGAGGCGATTACCCGAGGGACATCATGGATATGTGTAACTATTATGTAACTCACGAGTACGAAATACAGCGTCACCATAAATGGGACAAGATATGAAGCCACTTTCGCTATGCGTTTGATACCTCCGAGCACTACCAACGCCACCACTGCGGCTATAGCCACGCCTATGCCGAAGCGTAGGCCGACGGTGTCGTTGCCGTCCCACACGCCGGCCACAAGGGCTTCGGCAAGCTGGTTGGCATTGAGGATGCAAAGCGTACCCAACATTCCGGCAAATGCAAAAGTCAGAGCCAAAGGCCGCCACCGTCGCCCCAATCCCTGCTCGATGATGTGCATAGTACCCCCTTGGGGATTGCCGTCGCGGTCACGTCCTTTATACTTGATAGCCAGAACTCCTTCATGGTATTTCGTAGACATCCCTACCAGAGCACTCATCCACATCCAGAATATCGCACCAGGACCTCCCATCATCAACGCTATGGCTACACCGGCTATGTTGCCCATGCCTATGGTGGCAGATACAGCCGAAGCAAGGGCTTGCAGCGAGCTGATTTGCCCTGTGGCTTTCCCATCGGCACTCTGCTTGGTGCGGAGCACTTTGATGGAGTGCGGCAGACGGCGTAGAGAAGTGAAGCCGCTGTAGCAAAACAGGAACAGACCGCCTCCAATCAGCAGCACAAACAGCGGGTAGCCGCATAGCGCATCTGCCACGGTAGTCAGCCATTGTCCCATGGTGTCGAGTATGGAACTAATAAAAAGTGTATGTGGAGCGACAGTTGGTGTCGGATTCATTGCTTCTTACTTGCTCTGAAAAAATCAGGCCATATGCTAATATATCTTAAAACATTTGGCCATGTATCTACGTTGTTACAAATATACGGAGAATATTCGGCGAAATGAAATAGCGGAAGTCGGCCGTAGGCCGGTCCGTGGCGGCGAAGCCAATTTCTTGAGCCAAATATACGAATAAGTCGAGTGCAATATCAAATTTATTTGTACATTGCCGAGCGAGAGTATATTGGACGGAGTCAAATATACGAAGAATAAGTTTCATTACATAAATGCTTAAAAGTTTATGCATCATTTTACGAAAGTTTCGAGTGCGTTGATGCTCTCAACGCTTGCAGTCAGCACGATTGCGGCGCAGGAATCGACTGTGGAAATCCCTGACGATACCGTAATCCTTAACGCTAAGATTGAGGAACTTGACACGGATTCGCATCAGCGTATTTTCAATGCTCTGTTTCAGCCTGATGGCTGGCATTATGAAGTGCGTCAGGCACCGAGGTTTCTGTTTGTTGACAAAAAAGGGCGTGTAGCTCTCGGTATCGGAGGTATGCTGAAGGGTACGTTGCAGTATGATTTTGACGGGTCGGCTGATGGCAACGGGGCTTTTGTGCCTCACGACATCCCTGTCCCTTACGACCCTGAGATGCGGTCGGGATTTAACGGTACGGTCAATAATTCCAAGTTGTATATGCGTCTCGTCGGACATCAGGAGAAGCTGGGTGACTATGGCATGTATATCGAAACGGATTTTTCGGGAGGCAAGAACGGCGATTGTTTCAAACTGAAACAGGCATGGGCCAACATCGGGCGGTTACGTGCCGGTCTGACCACAGCTCTGTTCAATGACGATGATGCGGCTCCGTTTACCGTCGACGAACAAGGGCCTGCAGGCGGGACATGCTCTGACAACGTGGGTATACAGTGGACACCGCGTTTCGGCAAGGACAAGCAATGGACTGTCGGAGTTGCGGTAGAGGTACCGCAGGCTTCATACACGCTCACTGATGATACACACAAGATAGCCCAGCGAGTACCCGACATACCTGCCTACGTGCAATACGCGTGGGACGGCAGTGACAGCCGTGTGCGTCTGTCGGCGATACTCCGTAATTTGTCGTATCGTAGTCTGATTACATCTGATAACCACACAGCTACAGGATGGGGTGTGGGGTTGAGCGGCAATATAGCGAGCATACCCAACACCACTATCTATTACCAGTGTATCTACGGTAAGGGGGTAGCTCAATATCTCAACGACCTTAGCGGTATGGATTATGACCTGATTCCGTCGGCCGATGTGGCCGGAAAGCTGATCATGCCAGGCACACTTGGCTATTTCGCAGGTGTGCAGTATGATTTTTCAAGCAAATTCTTCATGTCGGCTACCTATAGCCAGTGCCGTCTGTATGATCAGGAGTCGCTCGGTGGTGATGCTTACCGTTACGGACAGTATGTGGCGGTCAATGGTGTGCTTGAGCCTATAAGCGGTTTGCAGTTCGGGCTGGAATACTTGTGGGGCAGACGTGCCGACTGCAATCATGCATCCAATCACGCCAACCGTATGATGCTCATGGCTGCTTACAGTTTCTGATGACGCATTGGTGGTGGGCTGTAGCAAACCAAATGCGCGGACTCCATCAGCCATGGAGTCCGCGCATTTTCACATTGTATATGTTATCCTACTTGATGTATATCTTTGAGCTTTCGGAACCTTGACGTTTGATGTATATCCCGGATTTCATGCTGTCGGGATTTACGCGTATCCCTTGCAGATTAAAATACTCTGCGGCTTCGGACTCTGAGTCCTCTGTGTAGTCAAGGACGGATGCCGATGACAGATCTACGGTCACTGTTGCCGACCACGGGCTGTCGGAATACTCGCCATCATTAGTGGGGACAGCCTTGACGCGGTAGTCGTATACTGCTCCAGGCTTGAGTCCTGTGACTGTGTACTGGGTGCCGGTGATGCCACTGATGGTCATATCTGTTTGGTCACCGCTTACTACAGGCACTTGTCTGCTTTTGGCTGAAGCAGAGGCTGCATCTCCGAGATAGATGTCCGCGCTGTAGAGGTATGCACGTTTCTTGGATGCCACTGTTTCGATGCGGATCGTGAAGTCGCCGGTGATCTGCGGGAGGAGTACCACGTAGTCGGCAGCGGAGTTTGTTATCGTGACTTCGCTGGACGATAGAGTCGTTGACCCCGACATGGCAGATACTTTCATCTTTACATCGCTGTCCGAGCCGAATGACCTTGCATTGATTACCACCGTCGCACAGTCGTAGCTGCCTATGGCGAAGCCTGATTTTGTCACGACAGCTCCTGTCTTGCTCGAACTGCCTAATTTTATGGCCTCGGTTGTGCCGCCAATATTGGTGTAAAACTCGGTAGAGCTTTCGGTGCTCCAGTTATCGGTGTAATCACCATTCTTGACGAATTTTGACGACAAGGCAAGTTCGTATGATACGTCCTGATGCTCAAATACGTTGAGGGTATAGGTCACATCGTCGATGTCGGATGCTTGCCATATGGCGGTAAACGAATCAGAACCGTTGACTTCCGGTGTGATGTCTGAGACATCGGGTGTCGGGAGTGGGGGCAGTTGGCCTTTGGCAATCCAAAATGAAATCGTTCCGTCGCTGTTACGTGCCATTTCGGTGACCGGCATCCCGACAGCACTGCCTGTGTTGGGGCTGAATGACGGGGTAGTGTCGTCAGTAAGTGCATCTGTTTGACCGTAGGGCCATAGGTCGCCGCGCAGACTCTCTTCGTCGGCTTCGTAATATGTATCTCCGTAATATGAGTAGCTGTTGAGCTTAAGTTCACCGTCGGCAGGGATTATCGTCATGCGCTGTAAGTCGTAGTCGTTGACTGTATTATTGTTCCATGCGCTCTGGCTGTATGTAACGTGGGTTATCATCAGACCTTCTGCCGGCATGTATTCGTCCCAGCCCTGGTTTGCGCGGTTTTCGATGATGTAGTATTCGTCGGTATCGGCAGGGTTCGTGATTTTTACAGCTTTGTCCGTGGCGGAGTTGCCGGAATTAAATAAAGGGAGTGTATAGAGGGTGTTTTCAGTGGCGGGTTCTATGGTCAGCCATCCCATGAACTCCTTTTCGTAAGCGGAGTAACCGATAGGGGTATAGCCGTCATTGTTGTAGCAGCCCGAATCCATGAGCGACCAATATGACATGCCGAAATGTCCGTTGTAATTGGTATCGTAGAAATCCGGCAGTCCGAGGCAGTGTGAAAATTCATGGCAGAATGTGCCTATACCTTCTACCTTGGGAGTCCCGCTTGCAACGTTAAGTTCGTTGAATACGGCGAAGCGGTCGATTGTGGTAGAGTTATAACTAAGTGATTTCTTGTAGTCCGACGACGAAAGCTCCCATTGGCATGGCCATACTGATTCGTCGACATCCGACGATGCTTCACCTTCACCTGCGTAAAGCACTATGACGGTGTCACATTGTCCGTCGCCGTCGTTGTCATATTGGCTGAAGTCTATTTGCCCGGACAGTCCGATGCAGGCTTGTGCCACCATCGTTCCCACCCCCTTGTCGTTGCCCCAATAATCATTGCCTCCGTAAGTGGCGCGGTTGCCAGAGAGGGTATATGGACCGTATACGTCAAACTGCGGTTGGAATAATCCGTTGGATTGGTCTTCAAAATACTGGCGGGCACTTTCGTCTCCGTCTTTGAAAAACCGCTCAAATGTAGCCAGCGGATCGCTGTCTATGAATTTCTTATCGGCATATTGCACGAGCAGTACAGGTATCTTTGCCTTGCCCTTGTTGACCACCTCGGAAGTCTTGTGTGGAGAAGTAGCATTGGCTGTCTTTACTCGCTGAGACAATCGGATACGGCTCTGCAGGATCTGGCCTGCTGACAAGTCCGTGATGTTTTCTCGCAGGAACGAGAGTTCGTTATAGTCTCGTCTGTCTGCGTTATGGGCTTTGATGTCAGACCGCCCTGACGGAGTCATATAATGGAAATCTTCTGTTGAATCCGTACGGTATACCGGGATTCCATCGGTGGTCATGTATATGTGGCTACGTTCGTCACCGACTTTGATTACGCTGATGGTGCTCCCGTCGCTTTGTGCGATGTTGTACACGCCTTTGCGGGCTATGACTGCCGTCGATGGCATTGCAATCGACATAGCGATAAGTGAAATCCAGATTTTTCTCATTTTTGGAATATGATGCTTGAGATGATACACAAAATTAACTATTGATATGTGTTGTTAGAGATTTTTCAGAGTTAAAAATCTCTAAGGGCTCGTGCTTTATTCAATGGCTTTCACCTGACTCACCAAGGAGACAAGCCCCCGTCGCCGAAATCTATGGTAAGTTGCCGCCCTTCTGTATGCAGAGCTATCGGAGAGGTCTGCGCATTATGCACGGACAGCCCCAACAGTCTCACGGGGTAACTGGCACAGTCGACGCTCTTGGCCAACCGCAGTGTGTATTCAGTCAGCTTGGCATCAGAGTCAAAAACGTCAGGGATGGTTATGCTCCGTGTGATTTGGGTGAAGTCATGGAATTTGACTTTCAGCGTTAGAGTGTGTCCCATGAAATTTCTGCGCGCTAACCGTCCGGACAGATCTTGGATTAGTAACATCAACAGGCTTTCCATCTCTCTGTAATCCGATACGTCATGGTCGAAAGTCTCCTCACATCCGACTGATTTGCGCTCCCGCTCCGGCGATACAGGACGGTCATCGATGCCTCGGGCGAAGTTGTAGTATATTACGCCCGATTTGCCGAACTCGTCTGTCAGTTCCTGCAAAGTGCGTTGGCGCAGCTGGAAGCCGTTGTGTATGCCGAGGTCGTGCATACGGCGGGCTGTCACCGGCCCGACACCCCAGAAGCGCTCTATCTCCATTGCATCGATAAACTCCATGGCGCGTGAGGGGTGGATTGTGCATAATCCGTCAGGCTTGCGGTAGTCCGATGCTATTTTGGCAAGAAACTTGTTGTATGACACCCCGGCCGATGCCACGAGATGTAGCCTCTGACGTATTTTGTCTTTTATTTCGCGTGCTATTTCCACGGCGAGCTCCATGCCGGCTTTGTTGTCGGTTACATCCAGGAATGCTTCATCAAGGGAGAGGGGTTCTACGATGTCGGTGTATTCATGGAAGATGTCATGGATGGAAGCCGACACCTCTTTGTACACGTCCATGCGTCCGGGTACGAATATCAGATGGGGGCATCTGCGGCGGGCTGTCACTGACGGCATGGCCGAACGGATGCCGTAGCGACGCGCCTCGTAGCTCGCGGTGGCAACCACTCCGCGAGGCCCGTCGTGACCAACTACGATAGGACGACCGCGAAGTCCGGGGTTGTCCCGCTGCTCCACAGCCGCATAAAAAGCGTCCATGTCGATATGTATGATTTTCCTGAGTCTCTCCATCACAGACACCGTTGCCATACATACAAAAGTACAAATAATCGTAGTAAATGGTGAGTATGCATATGATTTTTGCGTAGCAGTGCAAAACACGGATTCAGAGACGAGTCCACATTCGTAAACGAAGTAAAGCAAAAAGCCTGCAACACACTCATAATAATATAAACCATTCGGTCTTGCGTTGCCAATAATTTGTCTTACATTTGCAATGTTTAAAAACCAATCTAACACTTTTGTTTAGTAACCATCTAACAGTTTAAACCATGAGAAATTTCTGTATAGCGTGCCTGTTGTGTATGAGCTGTGCCGTCGCTTCGGCAGATGTCGTCACGACGTTCGACTTTTCCGCAGGACCGGAGTCGGGGATAGAGATGCCGGCAGGGAAATCTTGGCCTGCAAGCGGCTCTGTCGTCATGGACGCGGATGCCGTGTTCCGTATGGACAACGTGTCGATCAGGGCGACAAACGAGACTTCGCCCTCCAGGATATACAAGGCGACGGACGAGGACAGGTGGTATCTCCGTCCATCTGCAGGGACAAAGCTGGTGTTCATGGGCGGTAGCGACAACCTTGCGGGCATCCGCATATACCTGTGTCCTGACAGGGAATCCGAGCTGTCGGAGCTGCCCCAGATGCCGGGGGAGTACACCGCCACTTATGACGAGGAGAACTGTCTGCTGGAGTGGGCGGGCAGCAATCCGTCCGTGTTCATGGATCTGGGCGGCAAATTGTATATTGACAAGATAGAGGTTACAACCGACGGTGCTGCATCGCAGCCTGACACGGAAGCAGGCAGCGGAGACGGCGGCGGCGCGGCCACGTACCTCGACCTTCAGGGCCGGCCGGTTCAGAACCCATCGGGCGGCACGTTCATACGCATCTCTTCCGGCCTCGCCGAAAAGGTGTACATCCCCTGACCGGGCATACGATGAAATGAAAAGATAATTTATGAAATCGTAGTTTAAGGCCTTTCTGACAGTCGCGTTCCTGAAGCCAATAATCTAACGTGACGATGGACAGAACGTCAATCCGTGCGTGGCGACGCATTCTAGGAAGACGCATCCGGCGTAATTAAGTATTATGCCAGTTATGACCAGACAGTTCGTGGCGAGGAGTCCGGGATGCCGGCCGCAAGGCGCGACTGGGAAGAAGTACCTTAAAGACAGGTGGATGCTCAGACTGAAGGACACCGCAACTATTTGCAGTTGTTGGATGGGCAGCAATTATCTCTGCGACCGCAGCGAGGGGTATAAGCGCGCTACCGCCCGAATCCTCCGAGAGCAGTCGGAAGATAAAGATTAAGCAATAATCCCGTCTGGGATAAGCCTTATGCTTATCTTAGGCGGGATTTCCTGTTTCTCTCATCACGACAACTTTGGGAATGTCGCGGTATTCAAGCGGGGCTATTTGCAATAGTCGTCAGATATTTACTGATGAAGAAGGTTTTGATGCAGTATGTGTACATCGTTGACTATCAATAGCATGGCGCTCTAAAAGGGACAACCAGCAGGTTGACAAGTGTCTGAGAATGTGTAAGTTAGTGATTTTTAGCACCATTCTCGGCTTGAACCTCCATTTTGGAAAGTAAAAGTAAGTGTAATTTCTTGAATATTAAAATGTCGGTACAAAAACTTGTGAAAAATGCCGATTTTTTGATGAGAAAAGGTACAAAAATGGCCCTGAAGCCGAAGCGGAAGTCAGTACCATTTTTGCATTAAATATTATTCTTCATATTCATCATAAGTGTCAGACCTAAATTCAAAAATTAATTCAGAGGAGGGAATATTACATTCTTCAAATAAACCATGCAGAATATTTATCTTTGTCTGTGTACTATTATCAGTCCATAAGTACATATTGGGGCCAAGCTCTCTTCTCCATGATTCTGGGGTTGTTGAAAATCCAGATTTTTCATTTGCGCATAACCACTCAATAGTAGAGCGCCTTTTCAATAAAATGTGATTGCATACCTGAATCAACATGTCTTTCCAAGTGTTTACCGTGTATCGAACTCCATACAGTATATAAGCTTGCAGTTTTTTACCAGTAAATTCAAAATCATCATCTTCTAATGATGCAGATTCTGCCTCTTGCTTAGTAGGCTTGAATGTGGTCGACGGCATCGGCCATAATTTCATAAAAACGCCCAATAGTTCCTTTTGCCTTTCTTTCAGTTCATCCTCAGTCCATTTATCACAAGATTTGGCATAATTGTTTAATCTGAAAGCACTCTCTTTAAACCCTTTCTCCATATCTCTCTTCTCAAGGAATGTAAGGTTGCTGTATTGTGAGTTATAGGCTGTTAGTGTAAGGTTAGCCATAGTGTGAAGATATGTCTGGTGTATGCGTTCCCATTCTGGGCCTAAATCTTTTTTCCATTGATCCGAAAGCGTCTGAGGCATTATGTGCTCAATGGAAATTTTCTTCTCTGAAAGCCCTTTTACAACATCATGGCGTTCGTTATTATCCCTGTTTTCCAAACGTTCCAATATGAACATTCGTGCATTTGCCGGAATCTTGTACACTTGGCGTGTGGCAAAGTCCGTTTTAACATCCTCGTCACTGGGGAAAATAGACGAACGTCCCTTCTTGAGTAAGATATATGTCAAGACATCAATATAAGCAGGTTTGTTGTCACTTACAACTTTACCTATATGGTTTAATACGTCCCTATGTAAAGTGGCAAATACTTTGTTTAAGGCATTTGACGGAAGGTTACATATTATGCGGCGCGCCCAATAGGACTCAATTACATCTATGACCTTGCAAATTTCATTTTCAGGCAAATCGTTTTTTGAAGCATAATCAAAAAAAGCCATAAAGAAAGGATATGCAATTGTTGAATCAAGTGTTCGTAATTGACTTAGCTTTTGATTCAATTTATCGGTTCCGGCTTTTGCATTATCTATTTGACTATATATTTTAGCATAATGGTGCATATCCTCAAGCAAATCAGCTCTTGCCATATTGTTACCTTCAGCATACCCCTTAAATATAAAGTAAATTTTATCTATGCGACCTATTTTACCTTGCTTCATAGTGAGATAATCGCGAACAAATGAAGAAGGATCATACTTTGTAAACACTTCTATAGGGTTCCAAAAACGGTTATAGAAATCATCTTGTTCTGTCAGGGATAGAGACATTAATAAGTAGTTGCGTATCTTATCAGCTTCACTTAAATCAAGCCCTGTTGAGTTGAGACTTTCAAAAATCAATTGAGGATCGTCATCTGCATCTAAACGAATATTTATGACTTCCAATTTCTTGATTGTTTCAAACAACTCGTCAATTGTAAGTCCGGAACGAATGACCCTATCATAGAAAAAGTCATAATTTCGCGTAACATTAGATTCTTTAATATATTGTTCTCTTGATTTATATAGCAAAGCATCGAATGCTTCCATATCTTTTTTGACCGGTTTGAGTTTTACCTTGCGTTCGTCTTCTTGATACTCATCTACAAGGTATCTCTTGAATATTTTTTCAACCAATTTGGAATCTACTGCATCTATCAATCCTTCTTTTTTTGCATTGACCATAGCAATCAGCAACAAAGAAACGGTGGTTATACGTTGTTGCCCATCAATGATATATCTGTCTTCGGTTCCGGGTTGAATACTTGATACAATGCTTCCAAAAAAATGGCTTTTTCTGTTACTCTCGTGTAGATTTAGCAAATCATTAAATAATTGTTCGCAGTTTTCTTCCTTCCAATCATAATTTCTTTGATATAGAGGTATTATGAATCTTTTATCTGAGCCATCAAAGAATTTGATTAATGGTTGGGCATCACCTTTCATAACAAGTTATTTATGTTGTTTATACTATTTGTTGTAATATCAAAAAACAGATTTAATGTAGTTTATCAATTCCATATTGTTGCAATTGGGAATTTCTAAACTTTTACCTCCTTTAAATCCATGTCGCAATAAATCGGATTCTGTTAATCGAGAACGATTTGATTCTGCAAGCAATTCCAGTTTATAAGTTTTATCATCAGGAGCCTTTTCTATCCAAAACTCCTTATCCTCACGTTTGCAGTTCTCTGCTGTTACAATCATTTTGAAACGGACATAACGTTCATCGGACATAAACAGATATACTATATCGCCTATGGCGAAACGAGCTCTCCCCATTCTCCATGAAATAACCCCTAAGGTATTTATGGCATCAGCATGTCTGCACCTTTTTTTATTTGCGAAGGCAATCCAGGTACGGTTACACTTATTCATAGTCTTATTATTTTTCAAAATACTCAGTCTTCAACCAATAGGCATAAATCGGGTCCTGGAACGAGATTTCACCAGCCTTATTATCCAATATATCATTCTTGATAAGGGCAGCCTTTGAGCGGGATATTGAGGTCGATGAAGAGATTTGATAACGATGCATCACTTCAGTCGAGCTAATAGCCTTTTCACCGGCAATAAGAGCCTTGAGGTAGTTCAGTTGCTGAGTGGTCAATGTTTCGGTGATTGTTACAAACAACAGACTTAGCTGCTCCACCAACGCTGTGTGTGCCTCACGCACGATTTCAACGGTGCATGCATCCTTTGTTCTGAGCCATGAAAGTTGTGCCAACTGCTGTGCGTAATATGGATGATTGTCTACAAGCTTTGCAATCAAATGGCTCGCTTCATCGTCGATGTTCTTGCCAGTATCAGCGAAACGACTCTTGAAAAACTCCACGAGGCAAGGCGTGTCGATCTTATTGAGAAACACCAGATTGCCGAACTTGTAGAATGGCTTGGATGCGTCGGTAAACACTTCCATCATCATGTGACGCTTGCTGCCATAGAGGCAATAGGACACACTCTGGTGCAGCTGCCAATGTGAACGCAACTTTTTCTGGAAATAGTCAGGGTCGGTAAATTCCGCGATATTTTGGAACTCATCTACGCATATAACGATTTTCAGACCCTTCTTCTTGGCAATCTTTTCGGCAAGATCGAGCACTTCATCGGGATTGCGCTTTACCTCCTCCCAATCAAAGTCGATTGAAACCTCATTGGTGGGGTCTGTACCGATTGAAATCTTGGGAACAAGATGCGAAAAGAAACTCTTCGCACTCTCGATTGCTTCCTCCCATTTTGTGGAAGTGGCGGCAATAACCTTTTGGGCGAGCAGCGAATAAAAATGCTCTTCGCTACGTACATTGAACAGGTCGATATGACAGATTCGGAGGTAACTGTCCTGCGCCATCGCCAATCTTGCAGCCTTATTTACAAGCGAACTTTTACCCCAACGGCGAGGAGAGATAATTATCGTGTTGATTAACGACGTAAAGTTCTGAACCAAATCGGCTGTTTCTTTCTCACGGTCGGTAAAATTCTTCTCGGTTGCAATCTTTCCAAATATAAATGGAGTTTCCATGACGCTCTATTTTTGATTTCCAACACAAATATAATACATAAAATGTAATTACACAAGTTGTCATCACAAAATGTGTGTATGCGTTTTCTGTGTAATATAGCTATTGCATAGTCTGTATATCTATATAGATCATGGAACAGAAAAGTATAAATGTCTTCATTAATATTTTTATATGATTGGAAGTGATAATTTATGTGTAGATTCCAAAACGAGGATTCAAAAAGCGGCAAGCGTTTTGAAAAATGGTAAAAAGAGCGTATATTTGCCTACGATTTTACGGCATGTACGCCGCCAAGGTAGCTCGAATGGTGGAATGGTAGACACGAGGGACTTAAAATCCCTTGACCATTGCGGTTGTGCGGGTTCGAGTCCCGCTTCGAGCACTTCTCACTTGTAGACAGCGGATTGATTCCTGTTCTCGCTCTGATTTATCTTGATGTAAGGTATATGTCGCGGTGCTTGCGTATATTTGAATTTAGTGCCATTTCCGTGACGTTATTTAATAATAGGGGTTATAAAAGCGGGCTGGATATAGTATACGTTGATGTGTCGTAAATTTACCCATAATGCTGCTAATATTCGTTTCGTCTGTCATACGCGGTCATTACCAGAGGTTGATTCGTTGATATTGCCGTATTCGGACGAGTTATACGCTTCGATGGTGCATCGGGCAGTCTGCTCTATGGCTTCGTTATGGCCTGTCAGGGCGGCGAAGGGGGCAAACTGGGCAGCCCGGGCTGCAAGCGGCATGGGGATACGGGTCTTGCACGCAGGCCGTGGCAGGTTTATTATGTCGTCATATCTGCTCATGCTTTGTGTCCTCCTATCTGGGCATTTCGGTCGCGTTGGGTCGCTCCTTCGGCATAGTTGAGGCCGCGTAATATGGCGTTTTTGCCATATTTCCGTTTTATGCTGAGCACGGCCTCTTGGCATCGCCGCTCTTTGGCTAATTCGCGTCGGTGCGCTTCTTCCTGACGCGCCAACAGGTCATAGTCGGTAAACAGTTCAAGTTGCTCGGATTTGAAAGGCCGCTGTGCGGCATCGTGTTCGCTGACGAGATGGTTGATGGAAAGCGAGAGCCTCCTGACGAGGAGGTCAGGATGCACGATGCGGTCAAATAGCCGGCCGACGGCTTCTGACAGCAGTTTGCCTGAAGATGTCGGGCATGGGAGGTTTGCCGTCCCGTGGGAGTGCTGCGGTACCGCACGGCCATACCAGTCGGTACTTATCTTACCGTCGTATTTCGCTCTTATAGCCGGGTCGGTAAGGCTCGCCGCATCGTATCCTATGGAGAGGATAATCTGGTCGGTGAGGAGATGCTGGCCCACGAGGTCGAGTGCTATGCTGTCGGCCATTTCCAACGCGACGGTGCGTGCCTTTGCCGCAGTATATCCGCATGTGAGGACTTGTCCTGAGCATAACGACCTCGATTCGGGGCGGTATGCTTTGACCAATTCCATCGTGACAGGTTCATATCCCCATGCGTGGTCTATCAGCAGTTCGGCGTTGATGCCGAATACTTTGTACAGCATATCTTCGTGATGCAAGGAGAACCGGGCCAGATCGCCCATGGTCAGTATGCCCATCGAGTGCAGCCGGTTGGCGATGCCACGGCCTACGCGCCAGAAGTCGGTCAACGGCATATGCTCCCATAGCTCGTGGCGGTAGCTCATCTCGTCAAGTTCGGCTATGCGCACCCCGTCGCTGTCGGGAGGGAGCTTTTTTGCCACTATGTCCATTGCCACTTTGCAGAGATACATGTTGGTGCCTATGCCTGCGGTGGCTGTTATGCCTGTTTCGGCGAGTACCTCGCGTATCATTTTCATGGCTAATTGGTGCGCTGTCATGCGGTATGTGCCGAGGTATGCGGTCACATCTATAAAAACCTCGTCGATGGAGTACACGTGGATATCTTCTGGGGCGATATAGCGGAGGTACACTGCGTAGATGCGTGTGCTGTAGTCGATATACAGAGCCATGCGCGGGGTGGCTATGAGATAGTCGGCGGCTATTTCCGGGTGTCCGTCCAATTCGCGTCCCGACACGCTGTGTCCGCTACGTCCACGGTGCCGGTTGACCTCGCGTATTTTCTGCTCCACTTCAAAGAGTCGCGGACGGCCACGAAGCCCGAATTTCTTCAACGCCGGGGACACGGCCAGGCATATGGTTTTGGAGGTGCGGTTTCGGTCGGCTACGACAAGGCATGTATCAAGCGGGTCCAATCCGCGCTCCACGCACTCTACCGAAGCGTAAAACGATTTCAGGTCGATAGCTATGTACTGCCGCTGTGTTTCCATCCTGTGACTTGCTTATCTGCAAAGATATTGTCTTTCATGGGCATATGCAGGGCATATGCGACTTAATAAAGGTTAAAACGAAGTGCTTCGGCGTTTATGCAGCCCTGCCGTGCAATACGGCTTCTTACTGAAAACGGCTTCTTACTTAAAGTAGAGTTTACGGTAATAGTGGTGGTGCTTGAAGAAATGCAGCAGGCATATGATAATGAATATGCCGCCTATCCAGCCATGGATTACCTGTAGGCGCGGATTGAACGGAGCGATGAACCCGCGCACGAAAGCGGCGGCCGCGCTCAGTGCCGTAACCACCAGAAAAATGAAAGAGATTTTAACGGATGGTGATTTTTTCGGATAGGTCTTCCACCGCTTCGCTCCGAGATTGAGCAGCAGATGCCAGTAGGCCGTAGCGATAAACACTGCCCCGACGGCTGAGTGTGTCCACATCAGCCACGGTGTATATCTTTGCATGAGCAGCATCGCGACGGCAGTGGCCGATGTCAACAGAAAGCTCGCTAATAATAATGTGTTGCAGAGCGCGAGTTGTGATTTCTTAGTCATGTGGTATGTTTGATGTGTCCGTGTAACCAATAGTGCCGTTCGTTTTCGTCCATACGTTCGATTGCGTAGCGCAGTGATGTACGTGGCAGTCCGTCATAGTGCGCCGACAGATAATCCCGCAGGGTGCCGATGTCGCGTTTGCCCACTTCGCGTAGCATCCAGCCGGTAGCTTTGTGGATGAGGGGATGCGGGTGGCGGAGCAGCCGGGTGGCGATGCGCAGGGTGTCGTCAAACTGGTATTTGCGTATAAGGGCTAAGGTGGAGACTATGGCGATGCGCTGCTCCCATAGGTCGTGGCTGCTGGCGAGCGAGTCCAAGATGTCGCGTGGTGGCATCGTGCCGTCGGGCATCGGTGTCAGTAGCCATTCGCCTACGATTCCCGGGCATGAGAGATCCACCAAGTCCCAGTTGTCGGCTTGCCGGGCATGGCGCAGATAGTGCTTCGCAATAGTGTCGCGGTGGCTTGACAGGGCGTCGCTGCCCGTTGGCCGCAATGTGCGGTGGGGCTTCATCTCCTCCACCAACAGAAGGAATCCGCACAGCCGCGCTTCATGCCAGGGGCTGTAGAGCAGCCGTGTAATCTCGTCAAGCGGCACCTGCAGCCTCGCTTCTTTGACCACGGCGCGTGTCTGGGGAACTTTGATGCCGAGAAACTTGTCGCCTTCGCCGTATTCCCCAGGTCCGGTTTTGAAAAATCGCATCAGCACCTGCCGCTGTTCCTGATTCTCAAGTGTCATCAAGGCTGCTATGACATCGTCTGCGGTAATCATGGAGTTAGAAACGGTTTAGGTTTCACACGTAGATGCTCATGCTCATACGGTCAAAGGCTGGCGCTTTTGAGGTCGCGGCGCGTCTTGAAGAATATCTGCCCCGAATTGATGGTGTTTTGCCACACGATGTAGGCGGCGGGAGCTACGGATGTGATGGGGTTGAAAAATGTCATTGCCATCCATACGGCAAGCACTGTGTTTTTCTGTCCGAGGCTCTGCGCTCCGGCTATGCGGTCGCCGCAATGCGCCCCGATGCGCCGGCCTGTGACGAACTGCGCTATACATGCCACACCGGCTACGAGAGCCAAGGCCATCATCTCCCCGATTTTCGAAGCCGGGGCGGTCACTACGTATGACACCGCACGACCTACGACGATAAACAGTGCAACCGCCCAGATGTAAAACGACAGCGACTGGTGGGTGGCGATGGCTTTGTGTACCCGTGGAGCCTTCCACAGCAGCAGAAATGCGCAGGGGAGGGGCAGTATAATCAGCGGCACGACCTTGTAGGCGATTTTCAGCATCGCATCAAGCATGTCTATGTGATGTCCGCTGGAGGTGTCCATCTGTGCAAACAGCACCGGCGCCAGAATGGCTACGCTTACGTTGCTTATGATAGAGAATGTGGCTACCTTGGATATGCTGCCTCCGAGCATATTGGTCACAACCGGGGCGGATGTGGCGGTAGGGCAGAACACGCATATGAACGCTCCCAAGGCGAAGTCGCTGCCCAGAGGGAGCAGCGCGAAATACAGCGCGAGCGACCCCGCCAACTGCACCGCAAGCAGCAGCCATGAAAAATGCGTCACACGAAATTCCCGTGGCTTGACCTTGCAAAATGTAATCAGCAGCATGATGAAGATGAGGTAGGGAGCGATGAAGGTGATATATCCGATGTATTCGTGGAATATCCACCCGGCAAGCATAGCGGCGGGCATAATCCACGGCTTGATGCGCTGGAGTGTAGTGTGAGCTGTCATAACTATTGGAACCCTTAAGTTTTCGATTGTGTACCTGCTGTAATTGACACGGCAAAGTTACGGCAAAATACAGCGCAGTCAAAGGATATGACGAAATAATTGCCTCAAAGAACAGTATAGTATATGAATTGGCAATGTTTGACTCTAACAATCTCGGTCTGTCACCCCCCCCGATTTGTTTTGCAATCATCCAGATCTCTTGGTAAGAGATAATGACAGTTTACAACATATTAATAATCACATAAATACATATTGTCTTCATTGTGATTTGCTAAACAATCATGCAATAGAGCGTTGGTCGGAACGAAAAAATTCTAAATTAATTAACTAAATAAAGCCATTATTTGAGAATTTTTCATAATTTTGCTCGTAGTTAAGTATCTCTTACCAAGCGATACTTAAAAGATGAGACACTAAACGATTATTAACCAATCAAAATCAATTTGTCATGAAACGCATTAAAGTTATTTCGTGTTTGTTCGCTGCAATTTGTTTGTTGAGCTCTTGTGGCGGCTCCAAGCAAGTTACAACTCCAAGTGGAAGCTCAAAAGGCACAAAACAGGCTCCATGGGGAACGGAATTTGAATTGAACGAATGTCAGCTGTTGGCGGAAGAAAGCCCGGCGACTCGTGCGTGGGGCGAGGCTACTAATCATAGGCTTTCTTTTGCAAAATCATATGCTGAAGGCCAGGCCAGGGCAGCATTGGCTCGTGCGGTAAGTGCGATAATCAAAACTGCAACAAGTGAATCGGACTTGTCGTGGGAGAAATATTCGGGAACGATAGCCGAAGGCCAGAGCGTGACCGATGAAGGAAGCAAGGGCGATGGGATGATTCTGCAAATTGCTGAAGAGGTAATCGGAAATACTGTGGTTATTAAAACAAACCAGTACATGCAGCCTAATCGCCAATACCATGTATTCGTATGCGTAGAATATCAGGGAGATGCAAGCTCGATGTCAAATAAAATCGTTGACCGTGTCAAGCAGCTTGTCCCAGATGAGGACAGGATAAAGATGGAATATCAGTTCCAGAAATTTGCAGAAGAAATCGAAAAGGAATTGGCTAAAAGAAGCAAATAACAGCAGGAATGAGACTGTCGAGATTTGTGCTTTTATTGTCGGCTTGTCTGTGCTGCCTGATGGCTCATGGGCAAGTCGATGTAGAGCAGATTAAAACCGATTTCCGATACTGGAGTGCTGAGGGGCACGGTACCACTATTGACGAGGCTGACAAGGACGCTTTAGGTCAAATCAGCCGACAGATAGCTATCAGCATACTATCTAAGTCGGATGATACGCACATAGGTCAAGGTGGTCAAGACTATTACGTGCAGGAGAGTACCATCAAGGCTTACTCGTTCGCCTCGTTGCAAAATGTATCAATGATAGTTTTAGAACCCGAACCAAATGCAAGAGTGTTCAGGTGGGTGGCCAAGAGCGAAGTCGACAAAATGTTTGAACTGCGCAAACAGAAAATACTTGATTATGTCGAATCTGGGAGAAAAGCGGAGCAGCGGCTACAGATTGATGATGCGTTGCGCTGTTATTACTGGGCGTTGATGCTTGCGACGGCGCATCAGGATGCGAAGCAGCCGGCCGTTTATACAGATTTCAACGGTGAACGAGAAAACAGCGTGGTGTCTTTGCCAAAGAAAATAAAATCGGTCATTTCAAATATCAAAGTCCGTTTGGATGATTGCTTTGCCAAAGACAACCGGTATGTCACAACAGTGAGGTTTTCCTACGACGGGCATGATGTGGCCAGCGTTCAGTTCCGCTATTTTGACGGACAGTCATATGTCGGACCGTTGACTGCTAAAGACGGCGTGGGCGAGCTGGAATTGCTGTCGCTGCCAGCTGACAAAAAGGTCAAAATACAATATGAGTACGCTTTCCGCAAAGAGGCGGAAGGGCTGGATTCGGAATTGATGTCGGTCTTTGCGTCTGGGCGGTCGGCTCCAACTATCGACAATGCGTTGGTCGAACTTCCGGTGAAGGTGGATTTCAAGAAAAACGTCATGGCCGAGGATAAGAAATATAAGGAAGGAGTATCGGCACCTGTGACTGACGCAGCCGTTGCCGACATGGCTGTCGAACCGATTTCGCAAAAACGCCGTATGGAGCTGGATTTTGTGAAAGACACTCCTGAGCTTGCCAACATATTGCAGCAGGTGGAGACCGCTATAGCGAAAGGGTCGCCACAAGACGTATATACTTACTTTACACCTGAAGGATACAAGCTGTTTGAGACACTGCTCACCAAGACTGGTAAGGTATCTTTGGCCGGGAAGTCGCAAACTTATGAGTTTGTGCGGGCAAACGGTCAGATATTGGGACGTTTCTGCAAAATCAAAATAAAGTTCCGCAAAGGGAAAACGTATATGGAAAACATTGTTTTCCGATTTGATGAAAACAGCCGAAAGATACAGTCCATCGCGTTGGCTCTTACCAAGAAAGCCGAGGATGATATTTTCAACGCAGCTGCCACGTGGCCTGAGATCTCACGTTTTACCATTTTGCAGTTTATGGAGGATTATCAGACTGCATATTTCTTGAAACGATTGGACTATATCGACAAGATTTTTTCAGATGACGCTATAATAATCAGCGGAGTCGTGTTGAAAAAAGCATCCCGCGAGGACATCGAGGGGATGCCCATTGACTTCGGTCGTCAGGATGTGCTTTTCAAGCGTGAGACCAAGACGCAGTTTCTGTCAAAGTTGAAGCGGCATTTTAATGACCGGGAATATATCCATCTGACGTTTGAAGACAACCAGACCAAGGTAATCAATGCTCCGAGAATACCTAAAGGGACAGCTTTTGCCATACAGATTAACCAGATGTACAATTCTGAGGGATACGAATCTCCAGGATATTCTGACCGTGGATATTTGACACTGGTTCTGGATGCATCCAAGAAACTCCCCATCATCCATGTGAGGTATTGGGAGCCGGAGCAAAATGATCTGATGACTTTAGATGAGTTTATGCAGAAATGGTCCTTTTAATTAAACAGCTTTTAAGTTTCAAAATTCAACTCTTAAATTTATGGAAAAGATATTGTTTATGATTTCTGCTATAGTGGCATCACTCTGTGCTTATGGGCAGGATGTGCAGAAACCGCAATTAGAACTCCAGTCATTCCGGGAATCCAAATCGGAGCATGGTCTGGCAAATCTTAGCACCCTCTTTATTGATGGTTGGCCTAAAGATGTCAATGGAGATAAAGACTGTGCTTGGGTGCGCGTGCAGTTTGAGAACATGCCTATGCAGGATGCTGAAAATGTGGCCTTTGATTTTGGAAGCACTGGAGGCATTGCCAAAATTGTTAACAGGTTGAAAGAGGAAGAGCATGAAATATGGCTTTTCGTTACCCCTACCAAGAATGCGATTATGGAGGCGATGCTTGACAAATATGGAAAAAGTAACCGCCTGTCAGGTATCAACCTGGAACCGAAACATGTGTATGATGTGGTGCTGAAAAACAACCAGACCATGTCAATCAGTGTCATCACTAAGCCCGAAGGGATCACCGCGACATTGGAGAATTACGGCACGGCAACGACCCCGGCGACTTTTAGCGGAGTCACGTTGGGCAAGCAGACATTGACCCTAAGCCAAAATGGAAAAACACTGAAGAAAGATGTTATTGAGGTGACGGAAAATAATGTCAGGTTTGACTACGATTTGCGACAGAGGAAGATGATGACTTTTAAAAGCGATCCTTCGGATGCAACCCTGTATATCGATGGTAAAGAGGTCGGAAAAACACCATATATCGCCGAACTGCCATATGATTCTTACAGCGTGGTAGCAAAACTCGGGCCTGGAGAGACGGATTCGCTCGCTATTACGGTAGGTGAGCTTTCTGCTGATGAAATAAAATTGGAGCCTGTCAAGAAAAAAACTTTTGCGGTGTTTGCGTCGTATGGCGGACGAAAAGTAGGTGCAGACCTATATATCGACGGAAAATCAGAAGGCTTCAACTCTGAATCGTACACATTGACCAGGCCCATCGGAAAAAGTTACAAAATGCAGATGAGGTATGGAGGAAACAGCAAGACGAGGAAAATCAAAGTGACTCAAGACATGGATGTCAATCAGGAATTTAAGATTTCCGCAAGCAATTCTATCGTATGGCCTTGGCAGCGTGAATATGACCCATGTCCGATAGGCTTGTCGATGGGCTACGTTACTAAGCAGTGGATTACGACCGGCGATGGAGAAAACTTTAAGGAAAATGTCTGGGGCGATCAAAACAAACGCCTCCACGGATTACAGATAGGTCTGCATTTCCAGCCTTGCTTCAGTTGGGGTCTTGGCCTGTACACCGGCTTGTTCTATGAATTTTATATGTCGCAGAACGATGAGATGAAAGATAACGGCTATATGGATGAATTCCAGGAGCATAGTCTGTATGTCCCGGTCCATGCATATTACCGCATCCCATTTGCTCGAAAAGTAGCATTGTCTGTACATGGAGGTATCGGTATGGATTGCGGTATTTCGGCAAGTTTCAGTTCCACGGAATATGAAGATGCAGGGTCGGTGACTGACTATTACGGCGAAGATATGTGCCCTAAGCGGTTTAATTTATCGGCCGAGATAGGTGTCGGTGTCCGCGTCGGACCGGTTCAGATAAAGGGGCAATATTCAAGAGGCCTGACAAACCATAAGTTTTATTCACAGTTAGGTGACTACAAGACCCGTCAGGATAAACTGTCGCTTAGTGCCGCATATGTGTTTGGCAGCCACGAGGATTAAAATGAATACTCTCTTATGTTTCGGAAAGTAATATACGTCCTATCGTTTCTCTTCATTTCTTGTATGGTGAAAGGCCAGAGCCGTGAATCATACGAAGAGATGAGGGAACGGTTGGGGCGCGAGTTTTCGTCATTCAGGGAATCAGCAGAGAAGGACTTTGAAGATTTCAGAAATAGGATCAACGAAGAATACGCTTCGTTGCTCAAAAAGTCGTGGCAGGAATACAATGCCATCAAAGGGATTCCTGTGCCGGACAGGGACAAGACTGTCCCCCCTGTCGTTTACCCTTACGATGATAAAGATGAGCCGGTTAAAGACAATCTGAAGCCTTTCGATGAGATTGTTCCAGTAGTCAAGCCGAAACCACAGCCTGACCCTATCGTGCCGATAGAGGAAACGCCCGCGCCTGTGGTTGACAGATACTATACATTCGACTTCTTTAACACCAAGATGCAGGTGCGGATTGACGATAAGCATCGTTTTACGCTGCGTAATTGCAGCGAGTCGGAAGTCGCGAGAGCATGGACTGTGTTATCTGGTTCGGCTTACAATAACGTAATCAATGATTGCCTTCGCCTGCGTTCGCAACACAAACTGTGCGATTGGGCGTATCTGTTGATGCTGCGTGATTTGTCGGACTCCTTTTTTAAAGGGTGCACCAACGAATCCGTATTGTTTGCTGCCTATCTTTATTGCCAGTCGGGATATAAAATGCGGCTGGCATGTGCGGATAGCCGTCTGTATCTGTTATATGCAAGTAATCATCTCATATATGATAAAACCTTTTGGACGATAGATGGCGAACGGTTTTATGCCTTGGATAGCAGTGTGAAGCGACTGAATATATGCCAGGCTGCTTTCCCTAACGAGAAGCCGCTTTCGTTGCAAATATCTACAGAACCATTGCTCAGTCAAAATGCCTCGGCGCAACGCTCGTTGCAGTCTAAACGGTATCAGGATGTCAAAGCTGTTGTCAACACGAATGAAAACCTGATAAAATTCTTTGACTCGTACCCCACATCTATGATTGATAACGATTTCGGTACACGGTGGGCAATGTATGCCAATACTCCGTTGAGCCAACAAGCCCGCCAGGAGTTATATCCTGCGTTAAAAAGAGCAATCAGTGGGAAATCGCAAATCGATGCGGTCAATCGCCTGTTGAATTTTGTGCAGACAGCGTTCGTGTATGAATATGATGACAAGGTATGGGGCTGCGACAGAGCTTTTTTCGCCGATGAAACTCTGTACTATCCCTATTGTGATTGCGAGGACCGTTCAATTCTTTTTTCCCTATTGGTGAGAGACTTGTTGGGATTAAAGGTGGTGCTGGTCTACTATCCGGGACATTTGGCGACGGCTGTGAATTTTACGGAATCCGTGACAGGTGACTATCTGGCAATCAACGGAAATAGATATGTCATTTGTGATCCGACATTTATAGGTGCTCCAGTGGGAGCAACAATGCCTAATATGGATAATGCAAGTGCCAAAGTGATTTTGCTGGAGTAAATTGTCTAATTTCCATGTCCTAACAGTCCAAATAGTGTTGTTTATTATTATGAGTTGTCAGGAGAGGACTCGCCGATGTCCATTCCTGACAACTTTTTTTGCACAGAAACGTCATCTTGATTCTTCGCTCCATTATTCAAATTTCGTGATAATTCATTATATTTGACTCAAGAAATCGGCTTCGCAGTCGCAAACCGGCTTATGAACGGATTTGCTGTTTCTTTTCGCCGAATATTATGCGTATATTTGTCTATCATTATTTTAATCATTACTTATATACACCATGAACAAGAGACAACTCAAAAAACAGATTCAAGGTCTGTGTGGCGGACTTGCCTGCGACTGTGTGATTGCTACGCCTTGCGAACTCCAAGACAAGGCTGCCGATTTGGTGGTGCGTGCTGCCCGTGCGCAGTCGTCGGCGTTGGCCAAAGTCAGCGTGTCGTTTGACAAAGCACCTTGCGATTTCGAAAACCTCCACGAATACCGCAAGCAGCGTCGCAAGTATTTCAAACAGGCTCTCGGTGCGCTGTCAAGCGAACTTAACAACGAGATTATCTCGATAGTCAACGACATCAACGAGATGCTCACCCCCGAGCAGAAAGAGGCCAACAAGGCTAAAGCTGCCGGTAAGTGAGAGTGTGCAGAATTTACAGCGACGCTTTTAAGTAACCGCCTGTGAACCTCTGCGGGTTCATATTGAAGATGTTCGGTTGGGAAGTCAGCATCACGGTGCCTGACTTCCCCCGATGCATAATATGTGTGGCTCCGCACACGAGCAACTGGGACTTTGTCCTCGGCAAGCTTGCCTATGCCTCGGTAGGCCGTAAAGCCGGATTCCTGATGAAATCCTCATGGTTTTTCTTTCCGTTGGGCTGTCTGTTCAGGGCTATCGGCGGAATCCCCGTGGAGCGGAAAAACAAATCGGTCTCGTTGGTGGAGGTGCTGACAGAGCGGTTACGGGCGGCTTCGCGTCTTGCTATCGCCATAACCCCGGAGGGTACGCGCAGCCGCACCGACCGCTGGCACACCGGCTTTCTGGCCATAGCCCGCAACGCCGGTATCCCTGTGGTGCTCGGAGTGCTTGATTATGGTGCAAAACGCATCCTCATAGAGACCGTGTACGGACCCTCAGGAGATACCGAAGCCGACATCCGCGCCATAAAGGATTACTACAAGCCGTTCACGGCACGTTACCCTGATAAATTTTCCACCGACGACCCATCAACATTATGAAAATCGCCATACTGCCCATGGATATCGCATGGGGACAGAAAGAAGAAAACCTGATTTCCACGGCTGAAAAGCTCCGTCACGTCCACCATGACACGGATGTGGTGGTGCTCCCTGAAACATTCACCACTGGGTTTGTCCGTAAGCGTGAGCAACTAAGGGAGCTGGCTGAGACAAGTGACGGTCACACTATGGATGACGTGCACCGGTGGGCTAAGTTCTTCAAGTTTGCCATCGCTGGGTCGTTCATAGCATGTGACAAGTCTCGCACCACGTTCTATAACCGTGCTTTTTTCATCGAGCCGTCGGGCGATGAGACATTTTACGACAAGCATCATCTGTTCATACCGAGCGGCGAGGGCGAGGCATACACGGCCGGGCGGAAACTTCCTCCCGTAGTCCGATACATGGGGTGGGATTTCGCCTTGGCTATCTGCTATGACATGCGATTTCCCGAATGGCTTCGTAACCGTCAGGGGCGATATGAAGTGTTGCTGCTGCCGGCATCGTGGCCTGATGCGCGTCGGCTCGCATGGGACATACTCGTCAGGGCTCGTGCCGTGGAAAACCAGGCTTATGTCGTGGCGGCCAACCGCAGCGGCTCCGACCCCGGAGGCGAGTATTCCGTCAACAGCTCGGTAATCATAGACCATATGGGGCGGTGCATATCCACCATCGACACCCAGCACGGCATCGTCTATGCCACCCTTGACCACGAAGCCCTACGCGAAGCGCGCCGCAGTCTCCCCGTACTCGAGCACCAGGACCCCTTCACCCTCGACGCAACCGATTAGAGATACTTAATACTCATTAGTGAGTATTGTCGGCTGAGAAGATAGGTGGTAAATTTGTAGGTTGATTATTCAGACTTACTTATCCAGCACATGATATTAACAGACCTTCCCACCGGCCACAGTGCCGTAATAGTCAAAATCAAGGGTCATGGGGCGTTTCGCAAACGCATGATGGAGATGGGCTTCACCAAGGGGCGTGTGATAACGCCGGTCTTGCAGGCTCCCATGCGTGACCCGATAAAATATAAGATTATGAACTACGAGGTCTCGTTGCGCCGCAGCGAGTCCTCCATGGTCGAAGTAGAACCTTTAGAAGCTTCGCATACTTCATCGGCAACTGAAAGCGATGCTTTCGCCAGCAATCCTGCAAACATCATAGCTCCGCATCCGGGGCAGCGCGTGATAAATGTAGCCCTTGTCGGAAACCCTAACTGCGGAAAGACTTCGCTCTTCAATGTCGCGTCGGGAGCCCATGAACATGTGGGCAACTACAGCGGAGTGACAGTCGACCTCAAAGAGGGGCATTTTGATTATAAAGGTTACAAAATCAATATCATAGACCTCCCTGGCACGTATTCCCTCGCGTCATATTCGCCAGAGGAGCTTTATGTACGCAATTACCTGCGTGACCAGACTCCCGATGTCATCATCAACGTGGTGGTGGCCAGCAATCTTGAACGCAACCTTTATCTGACCACAGAGCTGATCGACATGGACCGCTCTATGGTCATAGCCCTCAACATGTATGACGAGCTGGAGCGTAGCGGCGACAAGCTCAACTACAAGATGCTCGGAGAGATGATAGGGGTGCCTATCGTCCCTACCGTGTCGCGTACAGGCGACGGGCTTGACAACCTGTTTGACACCGTGATATCGGTGTTCGAGGGGTACAACAAGGATGTCCGCCATGTGCATGTTACGCTCAACAAGCATCTCGAAGCCGCCATCAAGTCGATATCCACGGTCATAAAGCAGGATGGCGATATATCGCGCAGCATATCGCCTCGTTACATGGCCATCAAGCTGCTTGAGGGAGATTCGAGTGCCAACGAGACGATAAAAGCCCTGCCTGACGGAGACAAGATACTGCGTCTGCGCGACGAGGAGGTCGCCAAAATTGAGAAATACTCCGATGAGGATATTGCCACCATGATTGCCGATGAAAAATACGGCTTCATAGAGGGTGCGTTGGCAGAGACTTTAGTCAAGGGCGACCGTAGCAATGCCAAGTCGACAGAGCTTATAGATGCCTTCGTGACCAACAAACTGTTTGGCTTCCCGCTTTTTCTGCTGCTGATGTTTGTGATGTTCTGGCTGACATTCACAGTAGGGCAGTATCCTATGGATTGGCTTGAAGGCGGAGTCGGCTGGCTCGCCGGGCTGCTTGACTCTTATATGCCTGACGGTGCGCTGAAGGATTTGATTGCCGACGGAATCATAGGCGGAGTCGGGAGTGTCATCGTGTTCCTGCCCAACATCCTGATTCTCTACATGTGCATATCGTTTATGGAAGATAGCGGCTACATGGCGCGTGCGGCTTTCATAATGGACCGTATGATGCACAAAATCGGTCTCCATGGCAAATCGTTCATCCCGTTGATTATGGGCTTTGGTTGCAATGTGCCGGCGATTATGGCATCCCGCTCCATAGAGAGCCGTTCGAGCCGATTGATTACGATACTTATCAATCCGTTCATGTCATGTTCGGCGCGGGTGCCGATATATGTATTGCTGATAGGTGCGTTTTTCAGCGCACATGCGGCTTGGATATTCCTGTTGGTCTACTGCATCGGTGTGGCTGTCGCCATGTTGACGGCTAAGATGCTGCGCAAATTTTATTTCAAGGAAGATGAAACTCCGTTTGTGATGGAGCTGCCCCCTTACCGTATGCCCACAGGCAAGGCCGTGTGGCGTCATACATGGGCCAAAGGCCAGCAGTATCTTCGCAAGATGGGAGGTATCATCTTGTTTGCCAGTATCGTAGTCTGGGCTTTGAATTATTTCCCCCTCAAATCCCATGATTCCTCAGCCGACAATCAGGACAGCTATCTGGAAATGATAGGCAAGGCGGTCAATCCCGTGTTCGAGCCGCTTGGATGGCCTTGGAAAGCTACTGTGGCGGCAGTGGCAGGCATCCCTGCCAAGGAGGTGGTGGTGTCCACTCTCGGAGTACTCTACACCGGTGACGAGGAAGCCGATGATGCCTCGTTGACGCAGAAACTGACCGCGCCCGATGCCGACGGTTCCGTGCCTTTCACCCCCGCGATAGCCATGGGCTTTATGGTATTTGTACTCCTTTACTGCCCCTGCCTTGCCACTATAGTGGCTGTGGTCAAAGAGTCGGGCAGCTGGAAGTACGGTGCTTTCACCGTCATCTATAACACAGTCGTGGCTTGGTTTGTCGCTTTCATAGTCTACCGGACCATGCTGCTGATTGCATGATACAGAACATAAGCAACCGGGGCCGCGCAATCATATTTGCGCTGCCCCGGTTCTGTTATATAATTGGAGAAAATAGACTATCAGATATTGATTTTGAAGCCTACCTGTACGAGTCCCTGGCAACCGAATCCAACTTCGCCAAACAAGCCGAAGTCGCGGTTGAGGTCCACAGTCGCTCCGATGGGCGATACCTGCCAGCCGAAGTATGCCTTGTTGTAGCTGTCAAGAAATTTGGGCGAGAAGTGGGTGATTTCCACACCGACACCTACGTGGGCGTAAAGCTTCACAGTAGAGTTCCGGAAATACTGGTATTTACCGTTGAAAAGGATGGTGTTGTAGAGCAGGTGGCTTGCGTTGGAGCCCCCCTTTGTACTGGCTGATGATATGGTGTATGACGGACCTATCATCATGTTTTTTGTCACAGGGAAATATGCAGTCGCGCTGACGGCACCCCAGGCTGTGTTGACGCTGTGCCAGTTGTCTTTATAGTATCCGCATGCATCCATGGCTGTGTAACCGCCGTAGCTGACGGTGATTTCTGCAGCCTCGGATTTCTGAGAGCCGGTGATGGCTGCGATGGCCACGAGGAGTGAGACAACAATCTTTTTCATAATGGGTAATTTAAATTAATGATGAGAAAATATGTAATTATAATAGAGTTATAAACTGTAGATTCTAACAATCCTTATGTCGTCTTTGTTGTCTTTGACATCAGTTTGGTTGAGTTCAGTGGAAACGTGAGCCATAACTCCGTCGCAAAGTTAACTTATTTTGTGGAATATGTGTATGTGCTTTTGCCATGATTTATGGTAAAATCGGCTTGAATTGGAGATAATTCACTAACTTTGGAGTAGTTAATTGTCATAGATAGAAACCGATGCGCATACTTCTTAGGCTCGTGGTCACATGGCTCGCTTATGTGGCTATATTCGTGCTTTCCAAGCCGCTCTTCATGCTGCTTAACGCCCCGGTCTACGGCTGGGTGTCGCTGCGTGACTGCGTGGACGTTATGTGGCACGGCCTCAGATTGGATATGGGCGTGGCGGGCTATCTGACGGCGTTGCCGGCTCTGATTTCTATTGCCGGTATATGGCTGCGTCCAGCGAGCCGAGTAGTCTGTTATGCTTACAGGGCTTATTTCATGGCCGTATCGCTGCTCGTGTCCATGATTTTTACTCTCAACGCGGCTCTCTATGGTTTCTGGAAGTTTCCGCTTGACATGACGCCGTTGTTCTACTTTTCCACATCGCCGTCTGCGGCTGTGGCTTCGGTGTCATGGTGGTTCATAGCGGCATGGACAGTGGGCATGTGGTTTATTTCTGCCTTGATATATCTGATATTCAGGAGAATATACATTCTTGACGATGGCATGTCGCTATCTGTACATCAGAGGGTTAAACGCACAGTGGCGGTAGTGGTGTTTATGGGGTTTTTGATAATCCCTATACGCGGAGGGTTCACTGTGGCGACGCTAAATCCGAGTGCGGCTTATTTCAGCCAGCATCAGTCGCTCAACCATGCAGCCATGAATCCGGCTTTCAGTCTGCTGTACTCCGCTACTCATCAGGCGGATTTCGATAAGATGGGACGGTATTATGCCGATGACGAAGCGGCACAGTTGTTTGGACGGTTGCATCTGCGTGCTGCTTCCGACTCGCTGCCGGATATGCTGTCGTCACTCCGCCCCGACATCTATGTGATAATCATGGAGAGTTTTTCGGCGCAGTTGATGCCTTCGTTAGGTGGCGATTCCATTGCTTTAGGGGTAGACTCTATAGCACGGAGCGGCTTGTCGTTTACCAACTTTTTTGCCAACGGATTCCGCACCGACCGAGGCTTGCCGGCTATACTCAATGCCTTGCCGTCGCCCCCAAACACAGGGGTTATGAAGCACCCTGATGTTATAGAGCGTATGCCGTCGGTCGCGCATGAGTTGAGTCGTGCCGGTTACAGCACTGCGTATTACTATGGAGGCGATGTCAATTTCGCCAATATGAATGCATTTGTGGTCGGTTCGGGCTTCCAGAAAGTCGTAAGCGATGCGGATTTTCCGCTTTCGCAGCGCATGAGCAAGTGGGGTGTGCATGACGGCCCGCTGTTTGAGCGCGTGGCTGAGGATGTGAAGCCCTCTACAGAGACGTTGAGACATTTCACTGTGATACAGACTTCGAGCAGCCATGAGCCGTTTGAGGTTCCTGCCGGTTTTGCCCGGTTTGCAGGCCAGCCGGCATCGGTCAATGCGTTTGCTTATGCTGACAGTGTGATTACTGCTTTCGTCGACAGGCTCAGGGACTCCGCTGGCTGGGACAACACATTGGTCATCATGGTAGCCGACCATTGGGGGGCATACCCGGATAATCTGGAAGATGCGCGTGCGCGTCACCACATACCGCTCGTCATGACCGGTGGTGCACTCAAAGGTGTGCCTCGTCAGGTGGATGTGTATGGCTCACAGGTCGATATTGCACCTACTCTTATGGCCATGCTGGGTCTGGATTCGCATGTATTCGTGTTTGGTAATAACCTTTTTGATACTAATGTGCCTCATTTTGGCATATATTTCGATAGTGACAATGCAGGAATGTTTGAAGCTTCGCCTGGCGGAGGAGAGACATATACGGTTTTCAATACCGATACCGATCAGGCTGTCACGTCGGGCGGCTCTCGGGATTTAACCCCGTATATCAAGGCGTACCTACAGACGCTATATGACCATATGGCGCCAAAAAGAGGGCAATGATAATACACTTAAAGTGAATACTCACTGAAAATGATTACTGCTACTATAGATTTCTTGCAACAGCTCTTGGCGATGGACGACAGGGTTTTTCTGTTGTTCAACGGATTAAATTCGTCATACTTTGATGCTTTGATGATGATGCTTACTGGTAAATTCATATGGGTGCCTCTGTATGTGTCGATAGCTGTGGCTTTGTTTATGTCGCGTCGTCCGGCTGCGGCTCTGTTGCTGATTGTGGGGGTCGGTGTTGTCATTGCTCTCACCGATTATTCCATCTCTGCCTGCATACGTCCGTATTTCAGTCGGTTGCGTCCGAGCAATCCCGACAATCCGGTTTCGGTCCTGGGGCATGTCGTGGACGGTTATCGCGGAGGTGACTACGGGTTTCCGTCATGTCATGCCGCTAACTCGTTTGCGTTTGCTGTGTTCATATCGCTTGTAGCGCGTCACCGCCTGTTCTCTTGGTTTATATTCATATGGGCGGTCATACATAGCTATACGCGACTGTATCTCGGCGTACACTATCCCGGCGATTTGATTGTGGGTATGCTCTATGGGTCGTTTGTAGCGTGGATGTTGTACATGCTTGTCAAGCGGTTGCTGCTTCGCAAGCAACTATTCGCTTATCCCGACATCCGCTATTCGTCGTGGATGCGGATGCCGTGGTCATGGCCTGTGGTGACAGGATCGGCCACGGTGGTTGTAGCCGCTATTGTTGCTGTTTTCGTGTAGGTTTATTAAATTTGTACATATATCTTATTAAATCAGTACATATATCTAACATACCGTGATGAAGCATACGTCTCTGATAATATCGGCATCTGTGGCAACCGCGATGTTGCTGGGTGCTTTGGGCTTGTCGGCGCAGAAGCTTGTCCTGCTCCATACCAACGACACACATTCGCAAATAGACCCGACATCAAAAAATCTCGGTGGTGTGGAGAGGCGGAAAGTCCTTATAGACAGTATCCGGGCCGCCGAATCTGATGTATTGCTCATAGATGCAGGCGATATGGTGCAGGGTACTCTTTTCTTTTCCCTTTATGGAGGAGAGGTGGAGCGAAAAGTGATGAACCGTCTCGGATACGATATACAAATCATGGGCAACCATGAGTTTGACAACGGCATCGATTCGCTCGCTCACGTATACCGTGGCATTGACGCGGATATAGTTTCTACGAACTACGATGTCCGCGATACGCCTCTTGATGGACTCGTCAAGCCTTACGTAATCAAGCAGGTAGGGGATAAGAAAGTTGGCTTTATCGGCATAAACCTTGACCCTAAAGGCATGATTGCTGACCGTAACTATACGGGGCTGAAATACCTTGATGCCATTAAAGCCGCCAACGCGACCGCATGGCATCTTAAGCATAATGAAAGGGTCGACCGCGTGGTGGCTATCACTCATATCGGCTATATTGCCGACAAGGGTGTCACAGACCCGGAATTAGTAGCGGCATCGGAGGACATCGACCTGATTATCGGCGGACACAGCCATACTGTCATCGATGAAAACGATCCGTCATCAGTCCCCGCCCGCCTCGTCAATGCCAATGGCGACACCATTCTGGTGACGCAGACCGGGAAGTCGGGGTTGAATCTCGGTCAGATAGATTTCGACATTGCTTCGGGTCGCGCTGTGGAGAAACTTTATACTGTAGGGCCGCGTCTCGATGCAAAAGTCGACGGCACGATGACCGAGTTGCTCAGACCCTACCGTCGTGGGGTGGATTCATTGATGAACGTGCGTATCGGCACTGTTGCGTCGGTATTTGATACATCGGCCAACGGCTTGAGAAACTTGTCGGCCGACATGGTCAAGGCCGTAGGGGAGAGATTCAGTCCTGCAGCGGTGGATTTGTCAGTTATAAATGTCGGAGGTATACGCTCGGGCTGGGACAAGGGACCCCTGACCAAAGGGGAGGTGATGAACTCGTTCCCGTTCGACAACCGTGTCAGCGTGCTTGAAATTACAGGCAAAGACTTGCGTGAAGCGTTTGACATCATAGCTCCGAGAGGCGACGGCGTCAGCGGTAATGTAAACGTGCAATATGACCCTGCCACAGGTAGGTGCACCTCTATAACCATCGATGGCAGGCCTCTTGATGATGACCGCAAATATGTGCTGGCTACCATCGACTATCTCGCCCAGGGGGGCGACTATCTTAAGTCGTTTACCCGGGGCCGTCATATAGGCGAGAGCGAGCAAGTGCTCTACGATGACTTTATCGACTATATAGCCGATGGCCCGTTGAAAGGCGAAAAACTGCGCCCCGACAACACACCTCGAATTGTTGCTGTACAACAATAGTGTCTAATTTTTGTGAGTTATTTAATTACACATATACATCTGCGTCTATGAAACATATATCATCCTTCATATCGCTGCTTATATTGGCGATTGTGTTCCAGACGGCATCTGTCAGCGCGTCTGACATGTCATACGGTAATTTTACATCCGCTCAGACTGCGGCAGCGTCCGCTTGGGCTGACTCGGTGATGAAAACCCTTGATTTGCGTCAGCAAGTGGCGCAGTTGGTGTTTCCGCGTCTTGACATCAAGAATGACGAGGCAGGCCGCCGGCAGCTTGCCTCGTTGATTAAAAATCAGGGTATAGGCGGCTTTCTGCTTGGCAAGGGGACGCTGGCTGACTACAAGGGGCTCATCGACTATGCACAGAGCCTGACACGTGTGCCTCTGATGGTTACACTCGACGGTGAGTGGGGGCTGGCGATGCGTGTCACCGATGCTCCACGGTTTCCCCACAATATGGCTCTCGGAGCAGTGGCTGATACGAAACTGATTGAAGAATATGGACGCGAGGTGGCGCGTGAGTGCCGGGCCATGGGCATACATGTCAACTTTGCTCCTGTGCTCGATGTCAATTCCAATCCTGCCAACCCCGTGATAGGCTACCGCTCGTTTGGCGACAATCCGCAGCGTGTTGCCGAGTTGGGTGTGGCATATGCGCGTGGTCTTGAATCAGGCGGCGTGATGTCCGTGGCAAAGCATTTTCCAGGCCATGGAGATACTTCGGTCGATTCCCATAAAGCTCTCCCTGTGCTGACGCGTTCACGCCAGCAGCTTGAAGAGACGGAACTCGTACCATTTCGTGAGTATATCCGAGCCGGCATGAGCGGAGTGATGGTAGGCCACCTTGATGTCCCTGCATTGGATAAGTCAGGCGTGCCGGCCTCGCTGTCACATGCGATAGTATCGGATTTATTGAAAGAAAGGATGAAATTCGGAGGGATTGTATGGACAGATGCTTTGGCCATGAAAGGAGCTGGAGGCAAGGAAAACAACTGCGTCGCAGCCCTGAAAGCCGGAGCTGACGTATTGTTGCAGCCTTTGCATCCGTCGCGTGACATCGATGCCGTTATGGCTGCTATAAAAGGCGGTAAGCTACAAGCCGACATGATACATGAGCGTTGTCGTAAGCTGTTGATGTATAAGTATCTGTTTGTTGTCGCGCCCGGTAATCCCCAGAGCGGTACATCGGGTATCTCGCGGATTGTCAATTCTCCTGATGCGCAGACCGTCAATACACGCCTGTCATCGGCGGTCATCACAGTGCTTAAGGATGATGGGGTGATACCGTGGGCGCGTCTGAGCGGAGCGGACATAGCAGTGGTGTCGTTGGGAGCAAAAGCCGATAATTCGTTCTCACGCATGTGTAAAAAATATGCATCATGTACTATCTACGGCACCGCTGACGGCAATATGAGTATGGCGGAGATTGCAAAGATACGCCGCCATAAGACCGTCATAGTCGGTGTGTTCAAGCAGAATGATGCCGTGGCTGCGTCTCTCCAAAAATTGGGAGAGATACCCGGAGCGATGGCTGTTTGTTTTGTCAACCCGTACAAGATGGCCAAGATGCAGCGCCAGTTGTCGTCATTTAATGTGATTATAGGCGGATTTGATGATACTAAACTGATTAATGAAGCGGCTGCCGAGGTGATATTCGGCGGATTGGCGGCAAAGGGCAGGTTGCCTGTGGCTCTGAAGGGGTGGATGCCGGAGGGGACGGGGATAACTACCGTGAAGAACCGTCTGGGCTTCTCGACTCCGCAGGCTGAAGGGTTTCCCCCTGATTTGGAAGCACGGATTGATTCGGTCACTATGGCGGCACTTGGCAACGGGGCTTTCCCGGGATGCCAGGTGCTTGTTGCTAAAAATGGCAATGTGGTCATTGACAGGAGCTACGGCACTCTTGCCAAAGGTAGTACCTCCCCGGTCACATCTGAGACTCTCTATGACGTAGCTTCAGTATCGAAAGCCGCAGGAACGGTGAGTGCGTTGATGAAGGCATATGATGAGGGATTATTCAAGCTCGGTGATGCCATAGGCGGCTATATTCCGGCTCTTAAGGGAAATCCCAAAGGACGGCTCACATTCAGGCAGCTATTGTTGCATCAGAGCGGTATGCCGTCAATGCTCAGTATGTACACGACGCTGCTTGATACTGCCTCATATCGAGGACCGTTGTTCCGTGGCAAGCGTGACGGCACATATCGTGTCAAAGTCGACAAAAACACCTATATTAATGGTGATGCCCGTCTGCGGAGCGACCTTGTTTCTGACCGGCCTTCGCATAAATTCCCGATACAGGTAGCTGAAAATGTATATGTAGGTGATGCTACTGTCGATACTATCATGCGTCGCATATATGACATCGGGTTGAAATCGCCTGTCTACCGTTACAGCGACCTCAATTTCGCGTTGCTGATGGATGCTTTTGGATGTATGACAGGCAAACGCCTCGATGAATATGTCGAAACGGAAATATTTGCACCTATAGGGGCTTACAATACCATGTACACCCCTTTGGCTAAGGGGGTGTCGGAGTCTAGTATAGCTCCTACGGAGCGTGACCCGATGCTGCGCCGTCAGTTGCTTCGTGGATTTGTGCACGATGAGTTTGCTGCATTTTCCGGCGGAGTGCAGGGCAACGCCGGACTATTCTCCACTGCGGAGGATTTGGCCAAGCTGGCGCAGACATGGCTGCAGGGCGGTACGTATGGAGGTGTGGAGGTGTTCCGCACTTCAACGGTGGCGCAGTTCACAGAGCCGTGCAGCAAGGATGGAAAACGCGCCCTCGGTTTCGATACCGCCCCGGCGCGGTGTGGACTCGGCTCTGAAAGGACTTACGGACACACTGGATTTACAGGGACGCAAATAAAGGTAGACCCTGATAACGGAATTATCTTCGTATTCCTGAGCAATCGCGTAAGCCCGACACGTGACAATCCGGCTTTCACACGCTCAGACATCCGCAACAGGCTTTGGGCAGAGCTATACAAATAGTCTGTCGTAAAAAGCAGTGGAGGCATGGGTTTTAACAACCATGCCTCCACTGTGCGTATGAGGAGTATCTCTTTTGGATATTAGAGAATTACTTGATGAGATACTGGCTGGAGATTGACTGGCAACTATGTACACGACGTATGGTGTCGGCAAAGAGATGGGCTATGCTTATGATGGTGCATTTGGGGCAATCCTTGGTGTAGGGGATGCTGTTGGTAAATATCATCTCGGTAAGGCCGGAGTCGTTGACGCGCTGGGTGGCGGGGTCGCTCATGATGGCGTGGCTGGCAAGGGCGCGTACTGATTTGGCTCCTGCTTTGAGCATGATGTCGGCAGCCTTGGTGATTGTGCCGGCTGTATCTACCATGTCGTCGATCAGTATCACGTTCTTGTCTTTAACATCGCCGATTACAGTCATAGACTCTACGACATTGGCTTTGGCACGCTGCTTGTGGCAGAGGACGAGAGGCACGTTGAGATACTTGGCGTAGTTGTTGGCACGCTTTGCACCTCCTACGTCGGGAGTAGCCATAACGAGGTCGGGGAGGTTAAGGCTCTGGATATATGGAATAAATACAGATGAAGCGTAGAGGTGGTCGACAGGCACATCGAAGAAGCCCTGGATCTGGTCGGCATGTAGATCCATGGTGATTACGCGGTCCACTCCGGCGGCCATGAGCAGGTCGGCCACAAGCTTGGCTGCAATGCTTACACGCGGTTTGTCCTTGCGGTCCTGTCGAGCCCAGCCGAAATAGGGCATTACGGCGGCGATGCTTTTGGCAGATGCGCGCTTGGCAGCGTCGATCATGAGGAGCAGTTCCATCAGGTTGTCGCTGTTGGGAAATGTCGACTGCACGAGATAAACCTCGCATCCACGGATGGATTCCTCGAATGAAACTTCAAATTCGCCGTCGGCAAATCGCTGGATGTTCATTTCTCCAAGCTGCACGCCGAGGTCCTTGCAGATTTCCTCAGCCATGTAGCGCGAGTTTGTGCCCGAAAAGATTTTGTAGGGTGTCATTTTTTTTGATAGCTGTTACGGGAAGGATTGTATAGTGGTTGTTGTATATGTGATAATCGGTGAGTTATGTTATTTGGCAGCCCTTTTGGGCCGCATGGAGCGTGACGGTGCGGCTTTCTGGTCGTTGCCTATTATATTGCGGTGTTTGATTTTCCACACCACGGCATCGTAGGGCGGGATGAAGGTCTCAAACGGACGGTTGGGGCTGAACACCTTACGCATCGTATCGCTTGTGAGCAAGTCGGTGGCCACACATTCGCCCTGCGGCAGGTTGAGCATGTCGAAAGCATGGTCGGGGATGTTGATGAGCAAATCGCATGATTCGCTGCCGAAATTGGCTGCAATCACCAAGGTTTCCCCCTCGGTGGATCTCAGGAACACATACTGACGGTGGGGATTGAGCGACGGGTTGTCGTAGTTGACATACATCAGGTCGAAGAAACGGCCTTCGCGTATGGCTTTTTCCTGATTGCATGCCGTCAGGATGGTCTTGTATTTGCTGCGCAGCCATTTTTCACGTCCTGTGAGGGCGGCTTCCCCGGTCTTTACTTCGGTGAGCCAGCGGCGCAGGGTCTGAAGGCTCCAGTAGTCGAATATAGTGGTGCGTCCGTCATATCCGCTGAAGCCCTCTGCGTCACGTGCCTGCTCTCCGAGTTCCTGTGCCATGTATATCATCATCGGACCGGTGGAAATCATCGAGCTTACCACGAGCGACGGTATCACCTTGGCCGGGTCTCCGGCATACTGTTCGGAGCCGAAACGCTGCTCGTCATGGTTCTCGAGGAAATTTAGCATACGAGGCGCGATGCCTTCCACTGTCTGCCAGCAGTTGGTTATTGTTGCTGCGCTGTGGTTGTGGCATTGTACACCGCGCAGTGTGTCATAGAGGTTTACTTTGTCATATAGATAGTCGAAACCGCCGTAGTCGATAAACGGACGGTAGAGACCGACATCGTATATTTCGGCTATGAATTTGATATCCGGGAAGCTTTCCTTGACATTGGCTATGGCCCAGTGCCAAAACTCCAGCGGCACCATGTGTACCATGTCGCAGCGGAAGCCGTCTATGCCCTTGGCGGCCCAGTAGCGGAGTATGTGGAGCATCTTGAACCATGTATCGGGGATTGGATCGAAGTGGCGCGTATTGTCGCCGTAGTCCACCCCGTAGTTGAGCTTTATGGTCTCATACCAGTCGAAGATGCCTGGAAATGCCGAAAAACAGTCGTTGCCAGTGGCTTTGGCAGGAAATTCCACATAGGCATCGTTGCCGGAACCCATGTCGATGCTGGGCGCAAACAGTTGTCGCGGTATGTAGTAGAAGTTGTTGTCGCGGTCGAAAAATTTTGTGGTGTCGTCGTCTTTGCCGAGGTCTTCTATGCCGCGTGGGGCTTTGTCGCTGTGGTACTGCCGGCCTACATGGTTGGGGACGAAGTCCATTATCACGTTCATGCCGCACTTGTGGGTGCGGTCGATCAGAGCCTCGAATTCTTCGATACGCTTGTCGACATCCTCGGCGATGTCGGGGTCAACATCATAGTAGTCGGTTATCGCATATGGCGAGCCGGCTTTTCCCTTGATGATATGGGGGTTATGGCGGGGTATGCCGTAGCGGGTATAGTCGGCTGTATGGGCATGTTCTATGATGCCGGTATACCACACGGCGGTGACTCCGAGTTCCTTTATGGAGCGGAGTACCGTCGGGGTTATGTCGTTCATCTTTCCTGAACCGTTCTGTGTAATTGAACCGTTGGGGATGCATCGGCTGTTCATGTTGGTAAACAGCCTTGGCATGAGTTGATAGATGATGGGTTTGGTTTTCATGATTTGTTAAGGGTTCGCTTGGTGGTTTCGTAGCCGGCTTTATAGATGGATTTTATCGCATTAAGGTCGAACACATTGTAGTTAGCGATGTCTGACAGCTCTATTACGTGGTCACACATCTGCATGTCTTGTATGGCATTGTTTCTTGCCATGAGCTTGAACGATTTGGTGGCTATGTCGATCAGGGTGCCTTTGCTTTTTTTCTTGACCATGGGGCTGACATTGATGCCGTAGAGGGTGCGGCAGCGTGAACGGATGGCCCATGCGGGGAGATTGTGGGTCAGACCTCCGTCGACATATTTGACTCCGTTAATTACGGCAGGCTTGAATACGATGGGGATGCTGCAAGAGGCGGCTACACACTCCGGCAGTGGCCCTTCTTCAAAGGCTACCGGCTCTCCGCTGTCGATATCTGTGGCGCAGATGACCGTCTTGACAGGGAGGTCTTCGATTCGATTGTATGGTATGTTGTAACGAAGGAACTTGCGGAAACGGTCGAGCTTGAAAAAGCCGTCCTTGGGTACGCTGAGTTCCGCAAAGTCGTTGAATTTTAAAGATTCAAAAGCTTTCAGCATCATGTCGAACGGTATCCCCGATGCATAAAATACCGCAGCAACCGCTCCTGCGCTCACGCCAGCCACTATGTCGGGGTGGATATGCGCTTCGTGCAGTGCTTGAAGTACGCCCACATGTGCGAATCCGCGGGCACCTCCGCCACTGAGAGCCACCCCGGTGGCATAAGGCGGACGTGAAAACAGTTCGGCCAGTCGGGCTTTGGTATAGGATACGAGATGGGATTTCATCCGTTATTTCTTCTTTTTGACGCTGGATGCCTCGTCGGCGAAACGGTTGGGGAACGTCAGCTGCACTCGTGGCCGTCTGATGGCATATATCACAAGGCCGATTCCTGCGGCGATGAAAGGCAGACTAAGCCACTGGCCCATATTGAGCGCCATGTCGGCTTCAAAAGCCACTTGGTCGTTCTTTATAAACTCGATGAAGAAACGGGATAGGAATATGCCGATGAAAAAGACTCCGAATATGAGTCCGGGGCGTTCTTCGGCGTTTTTCTTCCAATACATCCACATAAGCAGCGCAAAAAGGGCGAAGTAGACGAGGGCTTCGTAGATCTGCGTAGGGTGACATGCAAGCCCTTCGTAAAGCTGGTGCCACTCGGCGCTTTTGACAAATTTGAATCCCCATGGCAATGTAGTCGGGCATCCGTAAATCTCCGAGTTCATCAGATTGCCCAGACGTATCAGCCCTCCTGTAAGGGCTATAGGTATCACCAGACGGTCGAATGTCCACAGAGGACTGCGCTTGGTCGTGATAAGCGAGAAAGCGATCACAGCGAGGATAATGCCTATGGTGCCGCCGTGGCTGGCAAGTCCCCCTTCCCACGTGTATAAAATCTTGATAGGATGCTGGCTGTAATAGTCCCACTCGTAGAAAAACACGTGTCCCAAACGGGCTCCTATGACGGTGCCGGCGACTGTCCAGAGCAGAAGGTAGCCGAGCCAGCGTTCGGGTGCGCCTTCGTGTTTGAATATCCGTGCTACAATTTCATATCCTACTGCAAACCCTATGACAAACATCAGGGAGTACCAACGGACTGAAACCGTGCCTATCTGGAATAGTATCGGGCTCGCGGCCCATGTGATGTAATCGAGCATTATCAATGATGACTTTTGAGGTCGGGAGAGCTGTATCAGCTACCGCAAAATTACGAAAAAAAATCCGTATAGAGGCGGCTTGGAGCAAAAACCTTCTTACGGATTCTTAAAGGGGTATGGATTGTATCGGGTTTAATATAGATTGAAAGTTACTGATTTGTACATTTGTCGTTTCGGATGGGACGTAGTCGTTCGATCGCAATCCCGGCAAGGGCAAACAGGCCTACGGAAGCACCGACAATCAGCCAGGTGGCGATATGCGCATGTAGTGAGAGGTCAGACATTTGGGTTGTGTTTATAGCGTTTGGTAGGAGAAGTCGTACAATCAAAACAAACAGGAAAGGTGTCTGGTTTGCGCTACGGCTGTGGTTTGGAAGGGCTGGGGGAGAAGAAAAAGCCGATGCACATCATATTGGATGCACATCGGCTTTATTGCGTTTGTTGCGGAATTAACGCTGTCGGTCAGCTGTCCGATTATTCGGCAGCAGATGCTTCTTCTGCGGCGGGAGCCTCCTCTGCGGGAGCTTCGGCGGCAGCGGCTTCAGCCTCAGCGGCAGCCTTGGCTGCTTCGATTTCGGCTTTCTTCTTGGCTACTTCCTCGGCTTTGGCTTTGTTTGCGGCCTGCTCGGCTTCAAGACGCTTCTTGTTGTCGAGCTCTTTCTTGTTGGCCATATCTGCTTTCAGAGAGTCAACCTGGGCCTGCTTTTTGGCTTTCCAGGCATCAAAACGCTTCTGGGCTTCAGCCTCGTCGAAAGCGCCTTTCTTGACACCGCCCTGAAGGTGCTTCATGAGCAGTACACCTTCCTTGGAGAGGATTGAACGCACTGTATCGGTGGGTTGAGCACCGACATTTACCCAATACAAGGCCCGCTCGAAATTTAAAGTTATTGTAGCAGGATTAGTGTTCGGATTATAGGAACCTATCCTTTCAATAAATTTACCATCTCGTGGTGCCCTGCTATCGGCGATAACAATAGGATAGAACGCATAGTTCTTACGACCATGACGTTGCAGTCTGATTTTTGTTGCCATTAAAAATGTTGTTTATTAAATAAGTGGTCTTGTATTGCACAGCGGCAATCGACCGCAAAGGTAGCTATTTTTGCTCTCATGTGCAATAGCTGTGTTGAATGAATCGGCAAAATTGTCTAAATTTGATGCTGAAAATCTCCTCGAAAATCCTTCGCAATTATACGCGAGCTAATTTTTGCGCGTTACTTATGTGTGTTTCTTTAGACTTACGCATTTTGGGTTTACGTATCATCTAATCTTTTTAGTCATGGATAACAGATATTTTTATGACCGCCGCACCCACCGTGCTTTCAGCGACCGTGAGGTGACTGACAAGATGCTTGAAGACCTTCTTGAGGCTGCTGCCCATGCCCCTACCACTGGTAATATGCAGCTTTACTCGGTCATCGTCACCCGCGAGGCCGAGGCCCGAAAGGCTCTGGCTGCTACGCATTTCAGCCAGCCGGCATCAGTCAATGCCCCTGTGCTGCTGACCTTCTGTGCCGATTTCAACCGTTTTACCGCGTGGTGTCGCCAGTCGGCTGCCGCTCCCGGGTATGATAACCTGCAAGGATTCACGACGGCGATGCTCGATGCGGTGATTTTTGCCCAGCAGTTTAACACTGTTGCGGAGATGAACGGATTGGGTTGCTGCTATCTTGGCACCACTACTTATAATGCGCCTGATATAGCGCGTCTGCTTGAGCTGCCGCAGCTTGTGGTGCCGGTAGTCACTCTGGCTGTGGGGTATCCTGCCGGAGAGGTGGAGGATTGCGGACGTCTGCCTGTGAAATGCCTTATACACCGCGAGCGGTACCATGAGGCCACACCCGAAGAGATCGTCGTAATTTATGCCGAAAAAGAGGCGCGTGATGATTCGCGGCGGTTTGTGGAGGAGAACGGCAAGGAAAACCTCGCGCAGGTGTTTACCGATGTCCGCTATACACGTCAGATGATGGAATCATTTTCCGCCGTGTGGCGCGGCTTCATCGAATCCCAAGGATTCAAGTTGTGATATATCTGCGTATGAAAACGAAGGTCTGCTTACCGTAAAAGTGAGCAGACCTTCTTATAAATTAGGTAATAAATATCAGTTGCCTATTTAGATGGGAGCGGTTTCTTATTCATCTACAGGGATGTCCTTGTTGACGTTTTTGCTTCCGGCTACGGCGTAGAAGAGGAGGTAGATAAGTATGGCTACCACAATCCAGTAGCTGCCCATGTAAGACCAGTCCTTGGCCAGAAGGTTCATCAGGAATGGTATCACGCCGCCGCCTACTACCATCATCATGAAGATGCCTGATGCTTTGGCTGTGTATTTACCGAGACCTTCGACTGCGAGGTTGAATATCGCGCCCCACATGACGGATGTACAGAGGCCGCAGAGTACGAGGAACAGGGCGGCAATGGGTACATTAGCTGTAGAGAATCCCTCTTCTATGCTCCATGCAGGCACAACTATCGACACGCTGTCGCCTGTGAAAATGGCTGCAAGCACGAGTGCGAGTCCTACGGCACTGACGGTGATGAGCTGCACACGGCTTGACACAGCTCCTGAGATGAATGATGAGGCGAAACGTCCGGCGAGCATCAGCAGCCAGTAGATTGCCACGACTCCACCGGCGATAGCCACGCCGTTCTGGGTGATGCCTGAAGCCACGGGGTCAGAGAGGTAGAAAATCAGAACACCCGGTATGCCGACTTCCATGCCTACGTAACAGAAGATACCTATTACGCCGAGCACTGTGTGGCGGAAGCTCCATGGGCTGTGGGCATCGCGTGACGAACTTGCCTTGTTGGCTTCGGGTTCATAGAGTTTGAGGGAGCCGATTATCAGGAATGCTGCTACGAATATACCCATCGCAATGAGCAGCAGGGGGGACACATCGGCTATGGAGGTCGATTCTGTAACCTGTCCTACCAGCATACCCACCAACAGTGGGGCTACTGTGCCGGCAAGGGAGTTGCATGACGAACCGATTTGTATAAGCTGGTTGCCGCGTTTGCCGCCGTGGCCTATGAGGTTGAGCATAGGGTTGACCACCGTGTTGAGTATGCAGACGCAGAAGCCAGAAATAAAGGCTCCGATAAGGTATACTACCATGGCAGCCATGCCCTGACCGCCACCTACCATGCTGGATACATACTGGAACGCCATGCCGACGAAGCCGATAGCCAAAGCCACGAGAGCTGTCTTTTTATAGCCGATTCGCGATAGCATCATGCCCGCAGGGATGCCCATAAACAGATATGCCAGGAAGTTGGCCAGATTGCCGAGCATGCCTGCCCAGTCATACTGATAGGCCCATATTGTTCCTACGGGAGCTGCGAGATTGGTTACGAAAGCAATCATCGCAAACAGGAAGCACATCGTGATGATGGCGATAATGTTGCTCTGCGATGATGTTGCAGATTGCTGTTTCATAGTTGATTATTGGAATTTAAGGTTATATGATTAGGTTTTGTTTGTATCAGCAGGTGTTTAATACTGACGTTCGCCGAATATGTCTGTCCCTATTCGTACCATGGTAGCCCCATGCCGCATGGCGAGATGGTAATCATGGCTCATGCCCATGCTCAGTTCGCGAAATGCCTCGTTGCTGGCCATCACTCCCTCTTTGAGCTGCTGCCATACGCGGCGCAGGGCTTCAAAATCGGCTTCTACACGCTCGTCGTCATCGGTGTTGGATGCCATGCCCATGATACCTGTGATGATGATATTGTGCATCGGCTCGACAACTTCAGGAGTGAGCGATGTGAGCAGTTCGTCAGGGGCAAAGCCGAATTTGGTTTCTTCCTGTGCCACATGCACCTGTATCATGACATTGACAGTGCGTCCGACACGGACAGCTTCGCTGTCAATCAGGCGCAGAAGCCTGAGGGAGTCGACGCTCTGGATGGTGTCGACATGTGGGATAAGCTGCCTTACCTTGTTGGTCTGCAGATGCCCTATGAAGTGCCAGTGTATGTCGTCGGGGAGAACTGGAGCCTTGGCTGAGAGTTCCTGCACACGGCTTTCGCCGAAGTCCCGTTGCCCTGCCTCGTAAGCTTCGGCTATCGCTTCGGCAGGGTGGAATTTCGATACTGCAATCAGGCGCACACCGTCGAGCAGGGTGGCCTTGATTGCAGATATGTTTTCAGCTATGCCCATGAGGAGTGGAGTTGTGGGTCAGTTAGTTTTTTTCGTTTCCTATGGTGACTTTCATCTTGTAGACATCCAGTATCGGGGTCTCGGTAATAGATGCGATTTCGTAGTCGGCCATAGTGCCTTTCATGCCGTCGGTAAATTTGTCAAAGGCATCCTTGAAACTGCCGGCCTGCACGAGTATGAGCGAATATGACTTTTTCTCCACTGCGCTTTTCTCGTCGATGGTGATAAACCCGACTTTGACGAGATACCACTTGTCGGCTGTATCGTCTACATCGTCGAAGAATATTTCGGCTATTTTGGTCCGTTTCACAGCCGAAACCGAGAATTCCGAAGCCATGTGGCATACCTCTTCGGTGATGCGGCTTTCGGCCTCGGTAAAGCTTATAGCGTCTACGAGAAATGTGTCGGTGACTTTTTTTTGCGCGCCGTTTTCCATGACTTTGTCATAGCGCACCTTGGTTTCAAACCAGTTAGCCATATCAGTATTATGATGTGTTTAGTGTATTTTGAAATTTAACATTGTTGTTACAGTACAGAGAGCGGTGCAGCCTTGCCTTGGCAAAACTTTTAGCAAAGTTAACTCTTTTTATTGCCTAAACTCACATCACGGCCATATTTTTTTCAGATACCCCCAAACCATATACTCTGGTAATGGATGTTTTTGACTCGTAATGACATCAAAACTATATCCTCGGCATCCCTCTTTTTATTAAATCTTATAGAGACTTTACTTTAAATGATGTTTAAAACATAGTAATTTACTCCCCCCTCTTAAGTTTAGGGACGTGTTATAAATATTTTCCGGGTTGTGCCGTCGGTGTATCGGATTATATTCAGCCCATGTTGAGGTGAGGTGTGTCGTATGCCGTCAGGCGTAAAGTAGGACTCCGGCATGACCTCGGAGTCCTCATTCACATCGTCGGCTGCTGCGCTATCCTCCCATTCGAAAGTGAATGTATGGTATAGCCTTGTCATCTCTCGGTCGTTGTAGATTCTAATCTCAGTAGGATAGCCATCTTCGTCCAAGTCATATTGGTAATAGTCGTAGTAACCGTCATCATCTTTGCAGCGTGTCAGATGATGCCGGCTCGATTTCATAAAACCGCAATATGCACCTATAAACGATTGGCGAAAGCGCATGGCAAAGGAGTCAAAGAATGCGCCTATGAACTGTGCTCCATCGGGATATGCCGTGTCGCCATACTCGGCGGTCCAATATCCATCGTTGTATGACACAAGGTCGCCGTTTTCCCATCCATATGTCCATGTATTCGCGTACACGTGACCATTGTATATATTACTCCCTATAACCTCAGTGCAATATCCGTCAGTATCATAATGATACTCATATGTCACATCATCTGATGGCTCGTCGCCAGGTATTTCCAACCGTGCAATCAATCCATCGGCGTTGAGCGTGACAGTCTCGTCAGGAATATAGCCTTCGCCAGATGTCTTTATTGAAATCAGATTGCTGTCAAACCGAGACCAGTCAACCAGTGCGGTCTGATTGATTGACTCCCCGTATCTGTCGCCCGGGATTCCAGTCTCTTGCACCATCATAAGCCTTCCTGACTCTCCGTCGTAGAAAAGCTCATCGATGTAATGGTCTTCGGTTGTGGAGAATCGTTTGAGACGTTTGCCAGCGTAAACATCAGGGGCAATCAATGCTGCAATAAGTGTACAGGCTGCTAAGCGAACAGCAATCGGGAATCTGATAACCATGGGAATTGAAAGATAAAGTACATCACAAAAGTAGCTATTATCGTATATCCGATGTCAACTTTTGTGTAAGACTTTATTTTACACTCCGATTCACGCAGGTATATTGCATCAGAAAGGATAGCCGATGGCGAGATGGAAAGCGAGGGACTTGCCGAACGAGGGCATATTGAAGTAACCCCGCTCGCCGGTGTCGTAAGGGGCATGGAGGGCATATCCGAGGTCGCCTCGGATTACCATCATTCCGAGGTCGAAACGGAGTCCTACACCAGTACCGAGGGCTATGTCGTTGAGAAATGTAGAGCCTTTCAATGTGCCGCCGGGGCGGTCAGGATCGTCTTTGAGCAGCCAGATGTTGCCGGCATCAAGGAACAACGCGCCGTGAAGCGGGCCGATTATGGGGAAGCGCAACTCGGTGTTGAGTTCGAGTTTGAATGTACCTGTCTGGTCGAAGTATCCGTTGGTTTCTGCTTCGGGCGGGCGGTAGCTGCCAGGACCGAGGCTTCGGACGGTAAATGCTCGTATCGAGTTGGCTCCGCCTATGTAAAACTGCTCGCTGTAGGGGACAACGGATGAGTTGCCATAGGCATGTTCGGCTCCTATCCCTACACGTGATACCAACCAGATGTCTTTCAGCCCGAGACGATGACCGTAGACGAGCTGTGCCGACCCTTTGATAAACTGGCTGAACGGGGTGTTGAGCAACTTCATTTCGCCGGTCTTGCTGCCGAAAGCTTTCCAAAGTCCCCACATGACGTTGCCGGCCTCCTGGATGGTGAATGAGAAATCGACCGTCCGGCGTTTGCGGAAGTTTCGGCTATAATTGTATGTATAGGAAATCTGGGGGACGAACTGGCTCTGGAAGCTCAGGGCTATAGCAGGGTTGTTTGCCATGATGGAGTCGAACTCATGGGTGGAACGCAGTAGATTGGTGTAGGTCAGTTTGAAGAGGTTAAGAGTCTGGCTGACATGGCGTGACGACTGCCAGTCGTAGCTGAACGAGCCGTCGATCTGTCCGAGTGTGAAATAGTGGGGGCGGTTGAGGAATTTGCCTGACAGGGTTATGCGGGTCCAGTTCATAGAGTGGCGGCGGCGTGGAATGAACCGTGGTGCTATCAGCCGTGGAAATGCGAGCGACGAGGTCAGACCTACTTCATAGGAGTTGAACACAGAGCGGTTGTTGCTCTTGCCTGTTTCCCATTCGTATGCACCTCTCAGCTGTATGTTGAGCTGTTCGCCTCCGCCCCACAGGTTGCGGTTAGTCACCCCTATGCTCGCTCCAGGTCCCAGGTAGCTGTTGGACTTGGAGGTTACATCGACTTCGAAATTGGCCTGCCACGGAGTGTCGAAAGTGCAATCGATATACACGTCAAGCGTAGGTACGGACGCAGTGGTGTCTCTGACTGCCTGTATGTCTATGGCGTTGAATATGCCTAATTGCGACAAGTATGTCTGTGTGCGGTTCATGTCGCGGACACTGAACACCTTGCCATGCCTGAATGTCACATTTTCAGGTATGATTGCCTTGCGGAGCTTTGACGGCTGCATTTGTATCAGCATCCCACGTTTTGTATATGTCGTGTCCGGCGTGCCGCCTCCGAGATTGCGGTTTACGGTGGTCTGTATCTTACCTGTGACGTAGCGTTGCAGCGCATATTCGGGGATATTCGCGTCAAGTGTCACTTTCATGGTTATTGAACCTCTGTTTATGGTGCTGTCGGCGAGATATTTGATATATTCCGGATTGAAGAAATAATATCCACGATTACGTAGAGAGTTGGTGATGCGGACTCGCTCGCTGGCAAGCGAGTCGGCGCAATATCTTTGCCCGGCTTTAAGGTAAGTGCCTCTACGTGCGATAGAGTCTATCATATGATTGAGATGGCACGTGTCGGGGAGCATGATGATAGAATCCATGGCATACGACGGGCCGGTGGATATGTTGTACCGTATGGATGCTTTCTTTTTGTTTTTGCCCTGTACGAGTTCGTATGACGCAGAGCCTTGGAAATAGCCGTTATTGTCAAGAATCTCGTCGATCATCTTGGTGCGTACTTCAGGCCTGACATCGCTTATGAGTACAGGCTCTTGTACGAGCTTTTCGTAGATCCACTTACCTAAACCTCCTTTCGGCTCGTCCCAATGGTTGTACACCCAAAGGCCGATAGGGAGTGGATAGCGGTAGTAAGGCGATATCAAGCAGTTGTTAGGGGCTACGTTTATCGCGGTTTTGACTTGGCTGTCAAGGTCGGGAGCCGCCTTTTCGCCTTCGGGAGTCTGTATTTTCAGAGGCTTTGCCCCAGTGTACAGTATCTCGCCTTCCTGTAAGCGGCTTGTGGTAGAGCATCCGCTCGTGAAGGCTATGAAGCCTATGGTCAGGAAGAGGGCTATTAAGTAATGAATGATAGAGAGTCTGTTCATTTTTCTTGCTTTTCATCGTTAGGATGAGCCGATGTCGTATCTTGCTCCTTAGTGGTAGGAGCAGTGTCGATTGACGGGATGTCGGCAGTGGTAGTGTCAGGCGGCGGTGTTTGCTGCTTGTTGGGCCTGCCGAATTTGAACATGTGGCGCAAAGAGTTGAGATTGCGCTTGTAGACGAAACCGACTCCTGTGGAGATTATCTCGCCTTCGACAATCTCATAGCCTGTGTGGCGGAAAAGTTTGACATACATCGAGCCTGAGCGATTGAGGAGGTACTCAAACGAGATGTTGTTGACGAGGTTTTCAGCAAAGTTCTCATCGGCCTGCGGATCGGTCGTGTAGCTGCCGCCGACAACAATGCGTATACGGTTGTTGAGCAGGTTCTTAGATATCTGGTAGCTGTAGTTTGTGGCGGTCGACGTATTGCCCTGTATGGTTGAGCTGTATTGGTCGATGCCAAAACTGATGTCGACGAATTTTATGTTTGATGCAAGAGTGTTGAGCTGCGATGCGAGGAACGAGTAGAGCGGGTTGCCGCTGAGCCCGGCATTGGCCTTTGTGCCCGGACCGGTGTAAACTCCATAAAGGAGCAGGTTCATGGCTTGGTTGGCTCTCTGTTCGGGCGACATGGCCGACAGCTCATTCTGTATGGTTATGTCGTCGTCACATGACAGGTCGAACTCCACCTTCATATTGTCGAGCGAGCCGGTGACATTGATAGTCACGTTGAAATATACAAGGCGTGAGTTGCCGCCCTCTGGAGAGACATTGGCTTTCATCCTATCTGTCGCCGAGATGTTGAGGCCGGGGTTCATCATGTCGCCTGTGAAGTTGACATAGCTGCCCTCCTTGAATTTGAAGTCTTTTTCTGACATCAGAGGAGGAGTGTATTTTACTTCTCCCTCATTGATGGTGTAGCGGCCTATCACTCGTCCGGAGTTTTGGGGCGACATGGTATATGTCAGTTCCCCTTGCCCGATTATGGATGCGTGGTTTTTGCCGTCGGTCGAAATGTCGACATTGACGGTGGCGTTAGGCATGACGCGCAATGTCGCATTCAGGGTCATGTTGCTTGTCTGCGCCTGTTTTGAATCCTCTGATATTTGGGTCGTATCGGCAAAATTGACAAAGGAGACCATATCGTCGGTGCTTTGTGATGTGAGAGCGGCCTGTGAGGAGGTCATGACATATGTCACATCGGAGCCTGACAGCAGCGAGACATCGGCATTGCAGTATAAATCCGACATGCTGCCGCTGACATCGGCATTTATGCCGATGTACCCTTTCCCATATATGTCGGCACCTTTGGGGCGGTTGCTGTTGACCATGAGCATGTCGTTGCCTTCGAGGTGCAATTTGAGCCGTACATCGTCAAGGTTGCTGATGTCGGCAGTGCCATTGATAGTCAGAGGGTTGTCGTTGAGCGTATTGATGGCGAAATTGTCAAATCGCACAATATTGCTGTCGACCGGTATTTTGGTGTCAGAGAACCGGTAAGTAGCTCCGATCATATCGACCATGACAGATGCGCTGTCGAATTGCAGATAGCCGTCAACCACGGGTTTCGTTGCCGAACCGCTCAGCTTCATTGTGCCGTTAAGGCTTCCGCCGAGTTTGGCAGTACCGACGGGGAGGAACGGATTTGCCACATTCAGAGGAAAATGTATCATGGACATGTCAAGCAGGAACGGGCTTTTGCGTGTGCTGTCGTTGAGGGCACCGCTGAGTACTATGGTCTTTTTGTCATTGACCCATAAGATGCCGTCGGCCCAGAGCGATTTGATTTTTGGATTTTCCGCGACTTTGAGAGCCAATCCGAATTTTCCGACTTTCTGACGGTTGTACATGAAGTTGTCAAGCCCTACGACGAGCGTTCCCACGACCTCGTCGTTGACACGGTGTATTTTCAGGTTGGCAGATCCCACTCCTGACATGGGCGGAGCGAATGGTGAGAAGCCGATCCAGTCTTCAATCTTGATTTCTTTGGCCGAAACCACCAGTTCATTAGCCGATGAGCCTTCTTCGGGATTCGGCACAGGTCGTGTGAAGACATGGAGCGAGCTTGGCAGATTTTCCAATAATATGTCGGCCTCGATATGTTTGTTATATATATTGTACGACAGGAAATTGTCGGAGTTGAGTCTCCAGTTTTTATATGCGATGACGGGGACTCTCGGGACGAGCTTCACGGTGAGGACTGAGTCGGTCAAAGTCGACACGGTGCCGAGGCGGTATCCCTGCTGTCCTTGGAGGTTGTGCTGGTCGACAAACAGGGCCAACTTGTCATCGGCTATAAATCCGTTGACGGTTACGTCCGCCCATTCGGCCATCGGGCCTGGGCCATTGGTCATCTTTACATTGTAGACTAAGTATTTGTTGTGCTGATTGATATGCAATGCTACGGAATCGACGACATTTGTACCCATGGTGAGACGGCTGATTCCGCCGTTGAGGTGTAGCAGCGAGTCGTTGCGCATGGTCAGGCTCATGTTGTCAAAAGCGATACCGCTCTGGGCGAGTATGCGGCCGGCAATGTTGCCGGGACCCATTGACAGGTCTATGTCGAGAGGCGGTATGGTTTGTTGCAGTCGTGTTACGTCTGCGCGTTTGTTGGCAATCTGGTTGTCGATGACTTGCGTGACACGGTCGATGACGGGCATTATGCTGTCCCATTTGGTCTTCATGATACTGCGTAACATAAGATCCTCTGACAAAATGTCGACCGCTGTCACTTGCTTGTCGGCTGTAGCGTGCAGTGTCAGTGACGGGATGTAATAGTTGACGGTGTCCATCAGCCAGTCAAAGTCGGATATGTTTACATCGGCCTGGATGTCTTCAGTACGGGGGTCGTATTGCCCTTTTACGGCGATATCGGTGCGGCCACGGCATGGTGAACTCATGACGCCGAGCGCAAGCAGGTCGAGATTTTGTATTTCTCCGTTGAGTTCCCCCTTGATTATGCCCGAATCTATCTGTGCATGTGCATTCAGCTCTATCCGTGCATCAGGATTATTGGAGATCAAAAAAGCTTTTAAATCACCATCCCGGGCTTCTGCTGTCAGCGATGCGTCAGTATATGTGCTGCCGTTGTACACGACATCGTCAATCGACACATCTGCGAGAAGTGTGGTTGCGGGCGATAAGGGGTTGTAGCCGGTTCCTGTGACATGTATGGCGGCGGATATCTCTTTGATGCCCAATGAAGGCATGAATGCGTCAATCGGAAAAGTCTTGAGACCGATGTCGGCCTGATAGGATTCTTTGCGTGCCACCCAGCGTCCGTCAGCCAATAGTTTGCCAGAGCCGGTAACCAGCTTGAGGTTCCCTGATACGTTGCCGGGGTTATAGTTGGCTGATCCGTTGAGCTTTAGTGATGGGATGGTTATCGTGGAATCCATCTTCAGTGATGCAAGCGTGGCGTTTACTGCTTTGGGGTTTGTCACCGCACCGTCAAACTCGATTCTGCCTCCCATTTTGTCGAAATCGGTAATGTTTTTGACTTCTCCGTTGGCTGACAGATTGAATACGCGAGGTAGCTGGATTTTGACATTATCGACCTTAAGGCGTGAGGTGGTGCCGTTTGCATCCATTCTCACGTTGAAGTCACGGGGCTGGGGCAGGGATTTTATCATTGGCGCATATGCCGGAAATGCCATTGCTGCATCGTTGGCCGATAATATGCCTGTAAGATTTATTCCTAATGGCAGGTCAGGGTCGGATGTCAGGTCGCCTATACCCATCGTCGCATCCAATTTGATGTCGGATCTTTGGGTCGATATATGGAAGCCGGATGCCTCCATGGTTTGACCGTTCATGGAGAATGTGCCGGCGGCACTAAGTTCAAGTCCGCATCGTTCGGTGGCTTTGAGCCGTTGCAACGGCACACGTATTGCCGTCCCCTTGTTATAGAAATCGGTTACGGCAATCTCTACATCCTGGGCTTGCAGATAATTGAAATCCAATCCCGGTAGTGGATGCGCTCCTGTGGTGGCATAGACTGCGTTGTCGGCTTGTAGCTTGACAGAGTCGGCCGTGATAACCCACATCTCATCGTCGGGTAGTGGTGGTATGCTGTCGGTCACTGGGTCTTGAGCCGGCATAGGAGCTGTCAAGTATGTAGCATTGACACCGCTGACTGACAGCCGAGAGGCATTGATGCGGCGGGAGCCGGTGTCGACCACCCCGGATTCCAGAATAGCATCGCCTATATGTGCGGTGAGAGTGTCGATAATCGGAGGCATGCACATTCGGTAATCAATGTTGGCTAAGCGTATCTTCTGCGCCCGTATGGCCAGCGGCTGCATTGCCGTGGTGTCGGTCGGGGCGACCACGGTGGTGTCTTTCATAATCAAAGTGACACATCCTCCGTCCACGAACGTATTGCCGACATCTATCGAGCCACGGCTGAAATTCATGTTGCCGTTGTCGATATCCGCTTTGTCGATGTGGGCTCTGAGCCAGATGACGCTGTCGCTGTTGCCGAGCTGGTAAAAAACGGATCTGGCAGAAAAGCCTTCTAAAGATATGTCACCCCGGAGCAGCGGCAGCATTGCTATCCGCAGTTCCGCATTGCCGGCTGTGACCATCGTGTCGCCGGTATTTTCTATGACGAGTACGTCATCTACCGACAGATTGAGAGGAAACTTGAGCCGAAGGTATCCGACATCAATCTTCATGCCAGTGGATTCGGCTATGTATCGTGATGCGATGTCTACCGCCAGCCTCTGCACTGGAGGTATATACAACATCATGGCTATCAGCAGAGGCAGTCCTATGGCGATGCCGATTACCCATGCCGTGATTTTGATTATCTTATGTGATGATACTTTAGTCACCTTGCACTACGGAATGAAAGTGGAAAGTTTTTGACCGGCTTGCTATGGCGATCAGTCAAAAACGCCCGGTTTCAGATTGTTTGGTTACAAATTTAACCCCAAATTTATATGTTTAGTTTGAAATCTGTTGCTTTTTTTGTGTGATTTTAAACTTATCCGTATATTTGTGATGCTAAATAGCATTATTTATAGCATCATTTATCACTCTTAATCAAAGTAAAAAGCCATGTCTAAAACCAACTTCGACACACTTGACAGCAACATACTCAGGACTCTTTCCGGCAATGCACGCAAACCGTTCCTCGAAATAGCGCGTGAAAGCAATGTAAGCGGTGCTGCTGTGCACCAGCGTATCCAGAAACTTATTTCGGCTGGAGTCATAAAGGGTTTCGAGTCTGTTCTTAATCCATCATCGCTCGGATATGAGACATGTGCTTATGTAGGTCTGTATCTTAAAGACCCCAGCAAGTTCGGCGAGGTAGTTGAGGAGCTGAAAAAGATTCCGGAAGTGGTGGAGTGCCACTTTACGACTGGACAGTATGATTTGTTCATCAAACTGTACGCCTACAATAATGACCACCTGCTCCATCTCATCCACCATTATTTCCAGCCGTTAGGTCTGGCCCGCACCGAAACCATCATTTCGTTTAAAGAGGTGTTCCGTCGTCAGGTGCCGTTAGATGCCACTCCGATTAAATAAACGGGTATAACGCAGTATAACCAGTGAGTACATGTGAAATGAGTGCAAAGATACTTCTGATTGATGATGAAGAGCCCATTTGCGAGATTTTGAAATATAATCTGGAAAGAGTGGGCTATGAAGTTGACTGCGCTTATAGCGCGGAAGAAGCCCTTGAACTCGATTTGCGCCAGTACTCGTTGTGTCTTGTTGACATAATGATGGAGCGGCTGAGCGGATATGACTTTGCCAAAGCCGTCAGAAACAATCCCGAGATAGCCAGTCTGCCATTGATATTCTGCTCGGCACTTAACGGTGAAGACGATGCAGTGATGGGGCTGAATATCGGAGGTGACGACTATATAACCAAGCCTTTTGTAATATCTGAAGTAGTAGCCCGTGTGCGTGCCGTGCTGCGCCGTTCGGCCATGCGTCCGGCAGATAACAGTCCGAAAGAGGATGGCCGACAGGATGCAAATACTGTGTCGTTTGGCGGAATATCTGTGGATTTAGATGACAAGGTATGCACCCTTGACGGTGTGGATCTGAATCTTACTAAAACGGAGCTGGAGCTGATGACATTTTTCCTTACCCATCGTAACCGCATATATTCGCGTGAAGAGATAATCAAGCAGATATGGCCTGACGATGTGATTGTCACCACTCGTGCCATTGATACGAATATCGCACGGCTACGTAAGAAATTAGGCCGCTACGGCAACAACATCGTCACACGTATGGGCTTCGGTTATGGATTTAAAGAGACCGAATAGGCTCGGAAATAGATACAGAATACGACGGCAGGGTAAAAGACGTCGCCTATCATATATGTGGCGCATATTTATCCCGATGGTGGCCATGGTGTGGCTGCTGATGGCAGGGATATTGGTATATCAATATAACAGGGAAGTAAACTATCGTACTGAAAGCATAAATTCGCAGCTTCATATCATAAACCGCTATATCATAGATTGCTATGAGCGCGAGGCGGACTTGGAAGGTATGCTGGGATTTCTTGACGAGTATTTTGAGAATACGATGTTCAACGATGTCCGCGTCAGTATATATAATGCTACTGGTGATTTATTGTACTACATCGGTTGCCCTATACCTAAGGATTTCAACGGAGAGGATCCGATTAGCGAGATAAAGCCTGATGAACGAGAGTCAAGATATAACCCTGATGCCGATATTTATACTGGAGAGAACCGCCTGTTTTATTATAAGGCTACTAAAAGCAGCGACGGGATGCTATACGTCCGCACAGGGATGCCGTATAATGTGACCATTGCAGATACTATTTCGGCGGCCTCCGGGTTATGGGTGTTTATATTGGGTCTGGGTGTATTTTGCACACTGCTGGTTTATGTGGTTACGCGGATGTTGTCACGCAACATCATGTTGCTCCATGATTTCGCGAGTCGTGCTGCTTCAGGCAGTGAGATAGAGCATCTTTATGATTTCCCGCATGATGAGCTGGGAGATATTTCACGTCAGATAGTCAGCCTTTATCGATCACGTCTTGAGGCTGTGTCGGAGTCGAGCCGTGAACATGACATAGCTTTGCATGCTGTGGAGGAAAAAGCCCGTATCAAGAACCAGCTCACCAATAATATAAATCATGAGTTGAAGACCCCGATAGGAATAATCAAGGGTTATCTTGATACCATATTGTCGGAGCCAGATATGCCCGAGCCGACTAAAACAAAATTTCTGGAAAGGGCACAGGCCAATGTAAACCGTCTTTGCGGTTTGTTGAATGATGTCTCGACGATGACACGCCTCGAGGACGGGATAGAGAGAATACCCACGACAGAGGTGGATTTCCATGATTTGGTATTCCAACTACATAGTGACTACAAGCAGTCGAATGCTGATGGGAATATGAGATTTGCCTATGACATCCCTTTAGGTTGTAAGGTTAAGGGTAATGTAAATGTATTGACATCGCTGCTGACCAACCTTATCCGTAACGCTGTCTTGCATTCTCATGGCACTGCGATGTGTCTTAAGTTGGTGAGTGAAAGTCCTAAATTCTACACTTTTTCGTTTTCTGACGACGGCAATGGAGTGCCACAAGAAAGTATCCCGCATCTGTTTGAGCGTTTTTACCGGGTCGATACCGGACGGTCGCGAAAGGCTGGCGGTTCGGGTCTCGGTCTTGCAATAGTCCGGAATGTCGTAATGGTTCTTGGGGGGGCTATTTCTGCGAAAAACAGGTCTACGGGAGGCTTGGAATTTATTTTCACATTGCCTAAATGGCAAGAATTCAGAGAATTGTGACGGGTATGACACATACATATTCTATGGCCATCCCTGCCGTGGCTATCCTTCGGGGTTAAACAGCTCCGGATAATGTAGGAGATAGAGAAACATGTTGCGGGGTGTAGCATCAACGAGCTACACCCCGCAACATGTTTTCGGATAAGGAGTCCGATTGGCTCTTATAAGATTTTTAGAGCTTGATGCTTATTGTGCGGCTTTCTGTGGGGTTCCACTTGTTGTCCACGCGCAGGGTCTTTGTTCCCTTATCGTATTGATATGCTTTTTTGTTGAGCTTCTTCCCATTGACGCTCACCGACTTAGGCGATTTGTCTATGTTGTGTATGAGCAGTCGGATGTCCTTTTCAGACGGTGTCATGGGTGAATCCTGGGACTTGGAAAGAGTGATTTCAAGTGCGGATTGAGTCATGGAGTCGGAGAATGTGAGGAGGGCGTACCTGCCGTTTTCGACTGTAGTGGTGGATGTGCGGTCGTCTTCAAAGAGTGTATATGAGCCGCTGCATCCTGCTACAGGATAGACATTGAGCGTATAAGCGGAGTCCTTGTAGTCGCCTGTATTTTCCATGTCGTAGTCGGCTGTGGGGATTATGGAGCCGGCACGTACAAACATGGGCAGTACCTCTATAGGAGCGTTGTAGTTGATGGTCGTCCCTCCGGCATATGTCTTTGTCGGGTCGGAGTAGTCGACCCATGTACCGGCAGGAAATGTGACCTGTCGCGATGTAGCTCCTTGTGTCATTACGGGAGCAATCAGCACGTCTTTGCCCCAGAGATACTCGTCATCGATGTTGTCATACTTTGTTTCGCCGGGTTCGTAGAAGCCGATAGGTCGCACGAGAGGTGTGCCGTAAGCATGGTTTTCATATGCCAGAGTGTAGTTGTAGGGAAGCCATCTGTACCTTTCCTTGATGAGAGGCAGTATGATATGCTGCTGGTCGGGATAGCGGTATGGCTCGGCCGTGTTTTGTGCATGTGTGCGGAGGACGGGGGAGAATGTTCCAAGCTGGAGCCAGCGTACGTATAGTTCGGGGTCGTATGGTACTTTCTCGTCGATGGCAAATCCGCCTACATCATGGCTCATGTATCCGAGTCCGCTAAGGCCGGAACCCAGCATGATGGTGACCTGCGGCTGCAGACCTCCCCACGAGCGGGAAACGTCTGTCGACCAAGGGTATACGCTGTAGCGTTGGAGTCCTGTGGTTCCGCCACGCATCATGGTCATCAGGCGTGTATTGGGAAACTCTTCTTTGTAGAGATCGTAAATAATCTGTGACCAGTCGTTGCCGTATTGGTTGTGATACTGGCGTGCAGTCAGGCCGTTGTGGTGGATGCCGGTCTCAGGATGTACTTCGGGTTCGCCGAGGTCGCCCCACCATCCGCCTACTCCTCCAAGCGTTAACTCCTTGTAGCGGTTAGCGAGCCATTTGCGTGTGTCTGGATTGCTGACATCAAACATGCCTCCTTCGCCTACCCATATCTGCACTTCCTGGGTGCCTTTGAGCGAATCGGTTGCATCTTTGACAAATAATCCTTTTTCTACGCCCATGTTATAGTTATCGATGGCGCGGCCGTTGCGAAGCACATAGGGCTGCGATATGATGATTGTATTTACCCCTTTGGCCTTGAGGTCGGCAAGCATCTGCTTATGGTCGGGCCATTGCTGTGGCTCCCATGCCAGACGGCCCATGTCCTGCTCCTTGCCGTACCAGTATAGGTCAAGGACGATACCGTCTACGGGATATTTGTTCATTTTAAGCGTATCGATTACGCTGCGTGTCTCAGCTTCTGTCTTGTATCCGTATTTTGAGGTTATATAGCCCATGGCCCAGAACGGAGGCATGTCCTGGCGGCCTGTCAGCTGGCTTACTGCTTCTGTCAGGCCTTTCATTGTGCCGTCGCCATATATGTAGTAATAGCTTATCGGCGCAGGGCTTTCGGAAATATATTTGATAGGATTGCCGAGTATGACTTCAGCGGCGGCATAGTCATCAAACAGTATGGCATATCCGTTGGATGACAGGAACAGTGGCATCGTTATATTCATCTGGCTGATGCGGCTTTCGCCCTTTACATAACCATAGTTCTGCTTGTTGTACATAACGAGGGTGTCTCCTGCGAGGTTTATTTTATGGCCACGTTCGCCGCCGCCATAAAATGAGCCTGTGCCGTCGGTCGCAAGCATCAGTTCGCGTTTGCCGTCTTTAAGCAGACGTTCGCCACTGTCATTTATGCTTTTGCCTGGTCCGGCGGATACGGTGACGGCTCCGTTGTTATTGTTGAGTGTAGCTTTGATGCCAGTAGACGTGGTCATCGATGTTACGTCTGTACCGTGTGTTATCGCTCCGTCAAACCGTGCTGAAGCATCGACGGTGGCGCGAGACTGGAGGGGTGATTCTCCAGCCGGTAGATTGGTGACTTTGATTACATTAGCATTGACGGCAGTCACGATGACCAATCTGCCGTCAGGCAAGGTGGTCATTATCTGCCCTTTGGCTTCGTCAGCGGAGGCTGGCAGGGTCATAGCTATTGCTATGGATGAGCATAGCAGAGTCTTGGCAGCGATTCTCATGTGTGATGTGATATTGTAAAGTTTATGTTTGTTTCAGGTATGTTAGCGGCTGAGTTAATGAAACCGGCGAGGGGTTTCATTAACTCAGGTAACTTAAAAACGCTTTATTCATTAAGTCCGCGAGCGTTGATGAGGGCTGATACGTCAGGCTTGTGGCCTCGGAAGTCTACGTAAAGTTTCATCGGGTCTTCGCTGCCGCCCATCTCAAGGAGGTGCTTGAAGCGGGCTGCGGCTTCGGGGTTAAAGGCTCCTTTTTCCTTGAACAGATCATAGCCGTCACACTCAAGCACTGCTGCCCATAGATATGTGTAGTAGCCTGAGGCATACCCTTCATCACCAAAGATATGCTTGAAATACGGGCTGCGGTAGCGGAACGTCAGCTCGGACGGCATACCGATTTCAGCGGCGACTTTTGCCTCGAAGTCTTTTATGTCGGTATTCTCGTCGGGAATCAGTTCTCCCCAATAGAGGTCGAGAAGTGCGGCTCCGACAAGCTCAGTCATGATGAAGCCTTGATTATGATGCGATGCGGCTTTGAGCTTAGATACCAATGAGTCGGGTATTACTTCGCCAGTCTTGTAGTGGCGTGCATATTCTTTGAGCAGTTCAGGCTCGAACGCCCAGTGTTCATGTATCTGTGACGGCATTTCGACGAAATCGCGGTCGACGGATGTGCCCATCTGTGACGGAATGGTGGCGCGGGTCAGCATACCATGGAGTCCGTGGCCGAATTCGTGGAACATGGTCTCTACATTGTCGATAGTCATCAGGGCCGGAGCGTCAGCCGTAGGGCGCGACAGATTGCCCACATTATAGATGATGGGGCGGGTCTCTTTGCCGTCAGGAGTTACTTCGCCTGGGTCGAATGCGTCCATCCATGCTCCCTGCCGTTTTGTGTCACGTGGGAAATAGTCTGTCATGAATACAGCCAGATGATTTCCATCGGCATCTTTGACTTCATATACATTTACTTCGGGGTGGTATTTGGGGGCTTCGATAGGCGTGAATGTGATGCCGTAAAGTTTATTGGCCATCGTGAAGATACCTTTGCGTACGCTGTCGACCGCAAAATATTCTTTGATTACATTCTCGTCGATACCGTACTTGCGTACACGGTCTTTTTCAGCATAGTAATAGTAATCCCACGGCTCTATCTTGATGCCCTTGTTTTCTTCATCGGCTATCTTCTGCATGTCCGTCACTTCACGCTTCACTTTGGCTACTGCCGGCTTCCATATTTTCAGCAGCAGCTCTTTGGCGGCAGCTGGTGTTTTGGCCATATATGGGGCGGTGGCGAGTGATGCATAGTTGGGGAATCCGAGGAGTTGCGCCTTTTGGGTGCGCAAAGAAACGATTTCCTTGATGACCGGATTGTTGTCGTTTTCGCCCTCAGAGGCTAAGGATGTGTACCCTTCCCACATTTGGCGGCGCAGGTCTCTGTCATCGGCAAACTGCAGTACGGGCAGACGGGAGGGGGCGTGGAGTGTAAACACCCATTTGTCTTTCAATCCTCTCTTTTCGGCCTCCTCTTTGGCTGTAGCTATGACGTTGTCGGGCAGCCCTGACAGCCGGGCTTTGTCGTCGACGGTTATCGTAAATGCGTTGGTCGCATTCAGGAGGTTTTTGTTGAACTTTAGGTAGAGGTTGGATAGCTTGGTGTTAATGTCCGAAAGCTCTTTCTTCTGTTCGTCGTTGAGCAACGCGCCGTTGAGGGTGAAGTTTTTATAATGGTCTTCAATGGCCCGTTTCTGTGCCACTGACAGATTCAGGCTGTCGCGCTGCTCATACAGGGTGCTGATACGTTGAAACAGGCTGTCGTTCATCATCACCTCATCGCTGAATGAGGAATACATCGGCATGATTTCGGCAGCGGCAGTCTGCATTTCGGGTGTATTCATGCTTTCGTTGAGCGCGAAGAATACACGGGCCACACGGTTGAGGAATTTTCCGCTGTATTCTAATGGAATGATGGTGTTCTCATAGCTGGGAGCTTCGTTGTTGCGGATGATGTCGGCGATTTCCTGGCGTTGGCGCTTCATCCCTTCCTCGAAAGCAGGTTTGTAGTGTTCTACCTTGATTTCCTCGAACGGCGGTATGCCGTAGGGGGTGTCCCATTGGGCAAAGAAAGGATTGTCTTTTTCATTGGCAGCTTTCGACTTGCTGCATCCTGACGAACCGCACCCTATGATAGTCGCGGCGAAGGTTAATGTGGCAAGATTCCTGATATTCATATATGAGACTGGTATAATGGATTAGTGAATATATTTATCATGCAAGTTAGCAATAATTATCGGATTCATCGCACCGCTTTATTCCAAAAAAGTCATAATCATGGGATAATGGTCGCTCAGACTGACTTTGGGGATTTCAAGGCTCGTGGGTCTGAGTGAGCCGCGATACAATATATGGTCTATGCGGAAGTAAAGGCGGTCGGCCTGATAAGTGAATCCCGGCCCAATGGCGAGTGATGGATACGCCTCCTTGAAGCCGGCATCTTTCAGGCTGCGTATCGTATATGACAGCGGTACGTCATTGAAATCTCCGGCAATGATGATGTTGCCTCCTATGCTGTCGGCGGCTTCTCTTAGCTGGTTGATTTGTATGGCACGCGTGCGGTATGCTTCGTTGAGTTTGTGTATCGCACTATTTTTAATGCCTTTGATGTCCGATTTGTTTGCTTTGCCCCGTGTGATGTCCTGATAGCTGGCTTTATCGGAGTCTGTCAGTCCGATGCTCTCCAAGTGGCAGTCAAACAGTGTTATCGTCCCTTGCGGCAGTTCCACTGTAAAGGCGGCATATGGGAGGAATCTGTTGACAAGGGGCTGGGGAAGGTTTATGCGTCTGACAGGATATTTTGACAACACCATCAGTGCGCCGTTTGTAGCCTGCACTCTGTGGGGGTATATCTTGAAAAGCGAGTCAAGTTGTGCTCTGACATTGCTGTTCTGGCTCTCATCGGGGAAATATATTATTTCTTGAAGCGATAGTATGTCGGCATCGCTGTGGATGAGGAATGAGAGAAGACGGTTGTCGGGGTTGTTATGCTTAGTCTTGTCATAATCCCACATGTTCATGACATTGAATGTTATGAATTTGTATGTCTTGTATTCTTGCAGAGCCGATACCTGGTTTTTGCCAATGTTTATGGGGCAGATGTTCCATATGGCAGGTGCGCATATGCAGATTGTCACGAAGCCTGCATATGCCATTTTGGACTTGAAGCATGTGAGAAGAGCGGTCATGACCACCAATGAAAAGGCTATTGCAGGAAATGCCATGACGGCGAGAGGGGCGGTTTTCCCGGCAATGGATAGGGATGGGCGGATATATCCGCCGTATGCGCTGTAGACAGACATGCCGCAATACAATACTATCACGGCCCATATGACATACCTGAACCACTTGATTACTGATGCTTTCTGGCTGTTATGAGTGGTCATGAGGGCTTATCTCGAATCTAAAGCATAATTTAAATTGTAATACTCACTTATCAGGCTGTATTTTGAATCTTACCAGAAGAGGGTAGTGGTCGGAACTCGGGATATTAGGCGAGGCACACCAGTAAGCTCCGATATTTCCACGGTAAAAAACATGGTCGATACGGAAATAAAACCTATTGTCATGAAAGGTGATGCGTGGACCGAAGGATGTAGCTGCAAAAGCATCGTGCATGTCATTGCCTTGTATTTGACGTGTCGCAAAACTCAGGGGCACGTCATTGAAGTCTCCACAAACTATTACGTTGCCGGGTATCGAATCAAGCACTGAACGCACGAACTCTGCCTGTTTTGCCCGTATGATGAAAGCATCGGTCAGTTTACCCAAAATCTTGGAGCCGGCCGCGTCTATCGAATCGAAGTCGATATCTCCGCCGGTGGCTCCATGGTAGACATTGCGGTCTGATACGTCAAGGCCGATTGATTGTAGATGGCAGTTGATGATGGTGATAGAGTCGTCATGAAGATATACTCTGGCTGCTTTGTAATGGGGATATGGCATGTCAGGGCGGTCGCCGATATGTATCTCTTTGAGGGGATACCGCGAATACATCGCTATGCCACCGTCATGCCAGTGCATCTGGTATGGGTACCTCAGATCCCGGAGATTGCGCTGGCTCAAGGTGATGTTAAGGGTGTTGACATACGCTGCGCGGAGGGTTTCCTGCAGACAGACGATGTCGGGGTTGGAATCCAGTATGTACTGTACGGTACGATTTGGCACTCCTTCTTTAAACGGCCCAGCAAAATCGAGGAAGCTCATGACATTGTATGTCAGCAATGAGAATGTCTTATCTCCCTTGGCTCTGTCCGCAATATATGGAGTGATATGTAGAGGTACGATTTTTATGGCTGACGGGACTATGACAATCAGCGTCACGAGCAGCATCCGTGCTCCTCTCATCCAGAATACAATACAGATTATCAGAGAGACAGCCAGGATGTAAAGCAGTAATGGGAATGCCATTACCGCCAAAGGCGATATGGTTCCTAAGAAAGTGTGTGCCGGGGGGACATATCCGGCGTAAGCAGCATATATGGTGACCACGCAGAATATTGCAGTCAGTACGACAAGACATCGTTGTCTTGTCGATGCGGGCCATATATCTTTAATAGAAGATGCTAAAAAGGGTTTTATGTGGGGACGAAGATCCAAGTGTATACTTATTTGTAGTGTTTCATACTATTTGCTATCAATGCCCGTTCGTCTGCCGTAAGGCTTGAATACCCGGAATTTTGCAGCTTTTGCATGACCTTGCGTAGGTGGTTGGCAGATTCGTCGGATTTTTGAGAATCCGGCATATGGAAGTCATGACGGCGGATGAGCCATGGTATGCCTACCAGCATCGAGCATGCAGCAGCGATGATGTTGAGGGCTACTGACAGTTTCTTTAGTTTAGTAGAAGTCATTATGCACAATGCCCTTCTTTTTCCAATAATATATCATCAGGAATCCGAATATCATGCCTCCGAGATGAGCAAAATGCGCTATGCCGTCATTGCCTCCGACTCCGAGCAGTATCTCTATGACACCGTAGCCTATAACCATATATTTGGCCTTGATAGGCACGGGTATGAACATCAGGAACAGCGGACGATTGGGGAACAACATCCCGAATGCGAGCAGGATGCCGTATATGGCTCCGGATGCTCCGATTGTGACCATATGGTTGAGGTAGAATGACTGCCATAGGGATAGATCTCCTGTGGCATATGCCGATTTGATCAACTCTATCGGTTGACCTGTAGATTGATGTATCCATTCGAAAAACGGGCCTTGCCAGGTAAGCCCCCACACTAATTCCTGAAACAATCCGGCTCCGATGCCTACTGTTATGTAGAAAAACAGAAACCTTTGTGATCCCAGTACACGCTCAAGCGTGATGCCGAACATCCATAAGGTGAACATGTTGAAGAACAGGTGGGCAAACGTGTCCGTGCTGTGCATGAACATGTACGTCAGCAGCTGCACCGGATTGAAGTCGGGTGCCGAAAAGTAGTGCAACCCACCGTAGGCTATGATATCGAATCCCATTTTTGAAGGGATGATGAGCATGGCCAACCATATGATTAGATTGATGATTAGGAGATTTTTGGTTACCGGGGGGATATTGCTGAGAAATGAGCCTCTGCCGTTACTTAGCATTTTATATTAGGTGTTTATGAGTTACGGGTACAAAGATATGCCTTTTTCTGATTATGACATGTTTGATTAACCAATCTTAGCAGTCACAGGCGATGGGAGATAGCAATCGGGATAATGCTCGATACGCGTGACTCCTGTAGCGGGGTTGCCTGTTACGGTTATGATGTCGATTTGCGGATTGAGGTGCAAATCGTGTGAGTTCACATAATCGTTTGCAGCACGGCACATCCGTTTCATCTTGCGGTCATCGATGGCATATACAGGGTCTATCTCGTCGGAGCTTCTGGTTTTGACTTCGACGAAACATATGGTGTCGTTCTTGCAAGCGACGATGTCTATCTCGATACGGTGTATCTTGCAGTTTCGCTCCATGAGCGCGTAGCCTTGCGATACGAGGTAATCGCAAGCCATCTGTTCGCCCCAACGGCCTACGTCGTTATGAAATGCCATTCGTATCGGATGAATAAGGGAATATTTCAATCATCGACTTCACTGCGGCGTTAAATTCGTCGGCTGGCATGTCGTATGGAAGCCAGTGGATAGTAAACCCGCGCCGTTCCATGCCACGGAACCATGTCATCTGCCGCTTGGCAAACTGATGTATAGCGGTTTCCAGTCCTGAATACATTTCCTGGTATGAGAGCTGGCCCGTCAGATAGAGGGTCAGGTACTTGTACTCCAATCCATAATAAATCAGGTCTTCGGCAGATATGCCGCTTTTGAGCAGCGCATCGACTTCTTCGACCATTCCGCTTTTGAGCCTTGTATCAAGACGTGATGAAATCCTGTCCCTGCGGCTTTCACGGTCGATGTCTATCCCGATGATCAGCGCATTTTTGATGGGATGAGGTGTGGTTTTCAACGCCTTGTCGGGATGTGTGTTGTAGTATTCGGCTATTTCGATGGCCCGTATGGCGCGTTGGCATGTGTCGACATCCGTAGTGTTGTGTAGTGTCTTCATCTGTGACAACATCCGGGTCAGTTCGTCGAGTGATTTGCCCGACAGAGAGTCTCTAAGACTTCTGTTTTCGGGTACTTCTGGTAATTCTATGCCCTTTAGGATGCTCTCGATGTACAGGCCCGTGCCTCCGCACAAAATCGGAAGCCGCCCGCTGTCTCTTACGCTTGTGATGGCCTTGTTGGCATCACGGAGGTATTCATACAGATTGTATTTGTAGCCGGCAGGGCAGATGTCTATCATATGGTAGGGAATGTCGCCATATTCATCTAAATCTTTGCCGGTGCCTATGTCCATGTTGCGGTATATCTGACGGGAATCGGCACTGACTATTTCGCCGTCAAGATGCTTCGCAAGGCTTACCGCTTTGGCCGTTTTCCCTGATGCCGTAGGACCGGTAACGACGAGGAGTTGCAGTATGTCGTCTGACGCCATGGTGGGTGATAATCATATTTTGCGCCCGAAAAAGAGCTGCTTTATAAAACGCCTCAGTTTGAAAAAACGCATGTCTTCATTGTTGGCTGCTATGAACAACCAGCGGTTGTCGTCAAAATCGACATCCCAGTCCGGCAGCTGCTTGAGGTGGAACGTCGGGCGGTAGCTTTTGATTTTATACAATCTTTTACCATTGCTGTCATATGTTTTCCAGGTCATGACAGTCGTGTATATCCTGACGAGTTCAGCCCTGAGCAGAGGTGCAAGTTTCCGTGCGTTTATCATCTGCTTCAGTTGATAGAATGTGTACCATCGCCCGTCAGGGTATAAAGTGCCGTCGATATCCGTCTTGTTGCCGATGGTGGCTATATAATGCCGGATAGTGCCGTCAAGATTTCCTGATTCGGAGGTGTAGATGTATTTAATTGTCGCATCCTGGGCTTGTGCCAGGTTGCAGAAGTGGTCTTTGACGAGTTCGATGGGTATATCTTTGCAGTAATGTATAGTGAGCGAATAGGGTGTGTCGAGCCGGGGGTGTGACTGTTCAGGGTCATCGGGACCCAGATAGATAGAATTGTCATGGACCACAAGGAAGCGTAGCTGCGTGATGGAGCCGCGTGCACGCGCCGCTCCTACGGCTTCCCGGCTGTAATAAGCCAGCAGTCCGGAGTAGCGTAATGCTGTGTATATAAGAGTCAAGACATAAAAGCCGACTGGGATGACAACAAGGAAGAATGTATCGGCACGGTTAAAATTGACATTGATGTAGCAAAGAAGGTAATATCCCCAATCAAATATGCTCACTATGCCAGTCAGCCAAGCCAGCAGCTCTGACTGGCGTTGGCCTTCCTGTTTGTATATCGCTCCGATGAATCCGCGTTCGGCCGCACTGCCGAAGCGGATTATGCAGCTTTGGCAAAATGACTGCCTTGAGCGTCTTACCGATGCGGTTACTGCAAAAAAACACGCCGCCGGCGATATGATAAGCGTCGGTATAAACGGAATCTCATGGTTTAATGTGTCGGCATCGTAGAAAGCGTGTATGGCTCCTGTGGAAAATGCGAGGTTAATCACAACCATGATTAATCCGGAGCATATGAGTGCCCGACCGCAAATGTTCATTATCAGATAACACCGAGGGGCGGTTGCCGACGACGAACGGATGTAGTAGTACAAGCCGAACACTTCCAGAAATATAATCAGCGGCAGCCATTTCAATGGCATGAAATAGCCCAGAAGTATAGGAAATGCAAGTGCACTGGTGGCCATCGCCCAGTGTATCCACAGGGTTATGATGCCCATATCCAGATTGCGTTTTCTCTTGCTGATCTCTATCATTGCGCAGGTGGTGTAGGTATCGGGTTTTGAGGCTGTAAATTACATGTTGGTGCCGAAGAAGTCCAGCATCCGCTGGTAGACCGACTCTCTCAGCTCGCAGCCGTTGATTGAATGGTTTTGGTTGGGGAACACTAATATCTGCGGATACATGCCTTTCATCTGCATACGCGATATGAATTCCAAGCTGTTTGCCGGATGGACATTGTCATCAAGCGTACCCCACATCATCAGCAGATTGCCGCTGAGATTGTCGATGCGGTTTATGGGGGCAGAGGTGTTGTAGCCTGACTCGTTTTGCTGCGGTGTGCGCATGTAGCGTTCGGTGTATGCCGTGTCATAATACCTCCAATCGGTGACGGGTGCGACAGCAACTGTGGCTTTGAACGGAGAGTTGCTTGATGTGGCGCACATAAGAGCCTGATAGCCTCCATAGCTCCACCCATAGATGCCTATGCGGTCAGGGTCTACCCAGTCGTAAGCGGCGATTTTCCGTGTGGCAGCTATCAGGTCGGCGGCTTCGGTCAGCCCGAGCTTGCAATATACCGCATCCATGAAGGCTCGTCCACGGCCTCCGGTGCCGCGAGGGTCTATGGTCGCCACTGCATATCCTTGCGAGGCGAAATACCGTGTCCAGTCAGGTGTCCATCGGTTCAATACCTCCTGCGAGCCGGGTCCGCTGTATTGGTTGATAATGAGAGGGTATTTCTTGCCGGATGCCATGTTGGCCGGTTTCACAATCATTATGTTGAGGGTGGTTCCGTCGACTTCTACGGTCGATAATTCTTGTTGAGGTAATGAAGCATAGTGTTGGGCGTATGATGTGTTGTCTCCAAAAGTCTTTATGGCTTTGCCTTTGGCTGTCTTCAGTGTGTAGGACGGAGCTTGCGACAGGCTGCTATAGCTTTCGAGGTAATACTTCATGCCAGGAGAGAAGATGGCTGAGGCATAACCTTGTGCCGGCGAAAGGTCCTTAATCTGTCCTTTTTTGTCGATGGAGCTTATGGTACGGTTCACTGCTCCATTGCGGCATGACTGCATGTAATATACCTGATTGGCGGCGTTATATCCTGACAGAGCCGTGACATCGTAATCGCCTGATGTGATTTGCCGAATCAGCGCACCGGCATAGCTATACTCATAATAATGCTTGTAGCCCGAGCGCGATGAGCTTATGATGAATGACTGCGGCATTATCATCAGTGTTTCGTAGGCATCAGGCTCGATCCATGCGTTAGGTGCTTGGTCGACATATATGGAGCTGCTTATTGTAGACTTTGGGTTCACGGAATAAATTTCCATGCGGTTTTGTTCGCGATTGAGTGTGACGGCCAAAATCTTATCGCCAGCCGGAGTAGGGTATATCCGTGGGATATATTCATATGCTCCGTTGCCTAAAGTAATGGATTTATTTTTGCGGGTTTCTATGTCGTAGCTGTGGAGGGTCAGGCGTGAGTTGGGTTGCCCGGCTACTGGATACTTGTAACTTAATGTGCCGGGATAGAGGGCGTATTCCTTATTGGGTGAACATGCCCCTTCGTATATCGGGAGGTTGTACAGCGGGACATCTGTCTCGTCATACTTAAGGTAACAGAGGGTAGAGTTGTCAGGAGTCCATATCATCGAGCATGTTTCGCCGAATTCCTCTTCGTATGTCCAATCCGGCACTCCGTTGATTATTTTGTTCTTTTCGCCGTCGGTCGTGACAGCGACCTCTGTGCCGTAGTCAAGTTTTTTGATGTATATGTTGTTGGAATCGACGAATGCTACCATGCGTCCGTCAGGAGAGAATATCGGCGACTGCTGGTAGGCATGGTTGTCTGACAGCTTTTTCAGTAACCGCGATCTTATCTCATAATAGAAGTAGCGGCCAGACGAACTGCGGTGGTAGATGGGGCGGCTATCGGTTTTAACGAGAACTTTAGAACCGTCGGGACTCAGACTGTATGATTCTATACGGTCTATTTTGTTCTCGCGGGTATTGTCGATGTCTAAGATTACATCTATTTCGGAAGCAGTCTTGCAGTCGTATTTGATTATGCGCTTGCCATCCGGGCTCAACATGGCATATGTCTCGCCGTCAGGCAGAAACTGTATGTCTGGCGCGGAATATGATGGCTGGTTGCCGGGATATACGCAGTCAGACAGTTCGATGGCGGATGACTCGGAAAGCATGGCTGATACCATCATGCATCCGGCCATTGCGGTGTAAAGACGGTGTTGTAGGTTTGTCTTCATATTGGATTGACAGTGTTGTCGCTTTGATGTTTAAATGTATTTCCTGATTAGATTGTTCGTTTCTTATGACAAATTTAGTGAATATGTACGGATCAGACCATCGGTGGTGTCGGCAATATGTCATATGTCAGAACAATGACGGCTGCAAATCGTCATCCATCTGTGTCTTGTTTTTAGAGCGGCGTATGCGGCGGTTAAGTGCGGCGATTTCGCTCTGTAGACGGGCATTTTCGTCGTTGGCCGATTGCAGCGTCTCTTCAAGGTCGATGATGCGGCGTTCGAGGGCTTCTTTCTCCCGGTGGAAGTTGTTGTAAGCAGTGCGGAGCTGCCGTCTGTAGTTTTCCGATAGGGTATTGTCGGAAACAGCATCTTTTGTCTCTGACGGCTTGCAGGCGTTGAGCCTGACTTCATCCACGACACGTATCATCTGTCGGCGCACATCGCTTTCTATAGCATGAAACAGATATTGCCGCTGGCTGTCGGTATCTAAACATTCTCTGACAAAATCAGGCATGGTGCGGTTGAACAGCCGTATCACAGAGTCGAAGATACATCCGGGCAGTGACGCGTCGACAAGAGGCAGGGCGGTGTCGGAGTCGTCGGTCATATCATTTTCAATATTCTGCGCCTGTGCGCTGTCGGATGGGGCGGTGCTGTCGGCATCGGTCGCGGTAGCCGTGTTGTCGCTTGGCCTGGTAACCACTCTGAAAGGATTGTCTATGTCCTCGTCGGTGTCGTCTGCCGTATTATCAAATCCAAGTGCTCGTTTGACGAAATATATCAGTGCCATTAGTTATTGTTGTTATTTGGTGACAGGTTTAAGTACTACTCCTTCGCCTTTCATGCCATTGATGCCGATGGGCAGGTCGGAGTCGAAGCGGACTATGCGGATGTTTTCGCTCTCATAAGTCGCCGGCATCGAATTTAGCAGTTCATAGTCTACAAAACCTGTTTCTCGTCTGGTATCTATAGTGAAATACCCGACACCGAAGGATGTAAGGTTTTGGAAAAAATGTGTGCCTTGGCTGGGTTCTATGCGATATCCGGGGAGTGAGGATTCGACAATGAGTTTTGCCCCGGCGATATGCGGCCATTTTACAGGTATGCCCAGAGCGGTGTCGCTTGACCCCCAACGTCCGGGACCTATCAGGATGTAGCCTTCGTTACGCTCCACCATTTCATGATTGATTTTGGCTACTTCACGGGCTATGAAATCGTTGCGGCTCGATGAGAATTGCTCTGGGCGGATGTACACGATGGTCTTGACACCTTCGACATTGCCATGGCCGAGTGCGGTGTGGCTGCGCAGCAGCACATCCTCGTCACGTGCTGACATCATGGAGTCGTCCACAAGTTCCTTGCGGTCCACGATAGGCCGGATCTGGAGCCAGAAAAGCTGCCCTTTATGCTGCTCTTTGGTGGAAGCGTCGGGTTCGACGATGCCGGCAAATTCTATCTCTACGGGTCGTGCCATTTCCTGACTGCCTTTAGTGAGCATGAAATCCACTGCTTTGGCCAGAGGGAATACCCCATGCTTCAGGACGTTGTTGAATGTGACCACCTTGCGGCCTGTCCCGGCATCTGTGTCGCGCAGCATGGCATTGTTATGGTCATAGGTTGAAACCAAATATTTCAATGCTCCCTTTTCGGCTATATCCTGCACTTTGAGATTGAGGAGGTTGAACCCGTCGTCAACGTTGAAGTCGGCATCGACATTGGTCATGTCGAGGGCGTTCATCCGCCGCTGTGTGTCGCGTAAGGCAAGGTCGAGTTCTGAGGTCTGCAGCACTTTCTCTGGGTGAAGCGGCGAAAACCTCAACCCGGCACCTCCGTCAACGATATATTTCCCAAGACCGACGGCTATCTCGGCGACTCCGTCCTCGGGCTTCTCGTCGTTGATAGGGTAGTAGTTGAGAGAACGGCCCACCCCGGAGAACGACGGGAAATACATACCGTCGACATCCTTGCCGATGACTTCTTGGATGATGACAGCCATCTTTTCCTGATCGATAACATTGCTCGTGGCTGTCATATAGGCTTTGCTGTCAGCGAAATACACCGACGCATACACCCCTTTGATGGCGCAACTCAGCAGACGCAACATCTCGTATTTATCCTTTACATGCGGTATCATGTAAGTGGAATAGATGCCTGCAAACGGCTGGTAGTGGGAATCTTCAAGCAGACTCGAACTTCTGATGGCCAAAGGCTTGTCGATGACCTCAAACAATGCGAAGAAATCTTCGATCAGATATTCGGGCAGACGTGCCTGTAGGAAATGGTGCAATATCTCTGCATCGGGGGCATCGCTCAAGGCAAGAGGGTAGAGGTTGTTGCTCGACATGAACTCGTCGAACACGTCGGTACACAGCACCACGGTACGGGGGATGCTTATGGTGATGCCGTCGAAATCGTCGCACACAGGGTTGTGCTTGATGATGGAGTCTATAAATGCCAGACCGCGACCCTTGCCCCCTAACGACCCTTGCCCGATACGGGCGAAATTGCTGTATTTGTCGAATCTCCCCTTTTTGAACACAGCGACTACACCACGGTTTTTCATCTTGCGATATTTCACTATCAGGTCGAAAAACAGCTGTTTGACCACGGGTGCTTCGCTCAGGTCTTGAAAACGGTGTTCCTTGATGATGTCGGCGATAGGAAACAAAGCGCGGCTGTAGAGCCATCGGGAGATGTCGTTGCGGCGCGAGTGGTAAAACAGCGTCTCGTCAGGAATCTTAAAGATGTTGTATTGCATATCTTTAAGCGAGGTTATGCGCATTATCTCTTGACCTGTGGTCGGGTTGCGGAGTATGAAGTCTCCGAATCCGAATGTGGTCATGATTGCATCGCCGAGGTCTACCGGGAATTTTTTGCTGTTCTTGTCTATAAACTGGTGTCCGAGCTTCTCGACTATGGCTTTATTCTCGCTGTCGCTTGATTCGAGTATGACAGGGAGCATCGGATCCCTTTCATTGAGGTATTCGGTGAGTCTGATGCCGGCTTGTGTATCTTTTATGCCGTCGCGCTTGAACGATATGTCGCTGATGACTCCGAGCATGTTATGTCCGAACTTGTCATACAGCTCCACGGCTTCTTCGTAAGTACGGGCCAGCATTACTTTGGGGCGGCCACGCATGCGAAGCATCTGCTCGTGCTCGTTAAGGGCTTCGGTGGCAAAGATACGTGACTGTTTGAAGAGGAATTTATAGAGATGGGGCAGTGCTGACGAATAGAACCTCACAGAGTCCTCGACAAGCATTATCATCTGCACCCCTACGTTGTTGATGTCGTTTTCGGCATTAGCTTTGTCCTCCATCAGTTTTATGATGGCAAGCAGCAAATCCACATTGCCGAGCCATGAAAACACGTAGTCGACACAGGCCAAATCCTCATTGGCAAGCCGTCGTGACACCTCTTTGCTGAAAGGCGTCAGGACTACTATGGGCAGGTCGGGATATAGGCTTTTTATTGTCTGTGCCCCGGTGAAGGTCTCGGATATGTCTACGCCTGGCATCGTAATCACCATGTCGAATTTGTTTTGCTCGAGCTTTTCGAGTGCTTCGGCGTTTGAGCGGGCTTTGGTGACTCGTGGCGGACTTGACAGGTTGAGCGACACGTACTCGAAAAACAGCTGTTCCTCCACACGTCCGTCGTCCTCCATCATAAATGCATCGTAAGGTGACGCTATCAGCAGCACATTGAATATACGCCGCTGCATCAGGTCCTGGAATGCGGTATCTTTAAGGTATAATTGGTTAAGGGTTTCTTCGTTCATGCTCTTAGCGTTACTGCCTTGCAAAAAGGTTTCCACAAAGATACGCAAAAACATTATGCTTTTTTCTTATCTTTGCCACAAATTGCAGAGTGTTATGATGCTTGCGGTTGAAATTTAAATCAGTTATTAGCGTGAACACTCGCATGTTGCAATAGTGTTATACATTAGCGTAACAATCCTGATTATTAACAAAAATCCCGAAGATGACTATTAATCCAAACTTATTGCGCGACGCTTCGGCGACACTGACACACAAGGTGTTTTACTCTACGCGCCAGGCATTGCGCCGCCATGCTACGGCCGGCAATGTGCTTCTTTTCGCTACCGGGCTTGCCTTGATAGTGGCTAACATCCCCGGTATCAAGGAATATTACAATGAGTTCTGGACGCAGGAAGTGCGTCTGCAGGTGGGAGGTTTCAACCTTTTCAGCCACCACGGACAGCCGATGAACATGCTTGCATTTATTAACGATGCGCTCATGGCTGTGTTTTTCTTTACTATCGGTCTTGAGATAAAGCGCGAGGTGCTCGTGGGCGAATTGTCGTCGTTTAGACAGGCTTTTCTGCCCATAATGGGTGCCATTGGCGGTATGATAGCCCCGGTGCTTATCTATTTCTTTTTTGCACATGGCACTGCATATGAAGGGGGCGCGGCAATCCCGATGGCTACCGACATCGCTTTTTCGTTGGGTGTGCTCGCCATGCTCGGAAAGCGGGTGCCGTTGTCGCTTAAGATATTCCTGACCACGCTGGCTGTGGTGGATGATATCGGCGGCATCATAGTGATTGCGGCTTTTTATAGCGGGCATATTGACGCGATGCTGCTTGTTTATGCCGTAGGGCTTCTGGTGTTGCTGCTGCTGGGCTCGAAGATGCATATCCAGAGCAAAATTTTCTATATCGGTATCGGTGGAGTAGTCTGGTTCTTATTCCTCAATTCGGGCATACATCCTACCATTGCCGGAGTTTTGGTGGCTTTCTGCGTGCCGGCTACACCGGTTTTTGCGCCCAAGAAATATGTGCAGATGATACGGTCGGCCATATCCAATTTCAAGGCGGAGGCCGACGAACAGCTTACCCAGAGGACGATTCTTAACCATGAACAGATGGCGTGGCTCAAACAGGTGGAACATGCTTCGGATAAAGTCATCTCACCGCTGCAGGAACTTGAAGACTCGCTGCATCCGATTGTCACTTACATGATAATACCGATATTCGCGTTTGCCAATGCCGGCATATTCCTGCTGAATATTGAGCCTGTCACTATCGTTGAAGGAATATCGCTTGCGGTTATATGCGGTCTGGTTTTGGGCAAATTCCTCGGAATCTTTGCATTCTCGTGGCTTACGGTCAAGCTCGGGTGGGCTCCGATGCCTTCACGTGCCAACTGGAAGATGATGGCATCGGTCGCCGTACTGGGTGGCATAGGTTTTACCGTCAGCCTCTTTATAGCCAACCTCAGTTTCCCCGGAGCGGACGCTGCCAGTGTGGACCTGCTTAACCATGCCAAGATAGGCATTGTCGTAGGTTCGTTCCTTGCCGGAATCTTAGGATTTGTGTTGCTGCACTTTACACTGCCCAAGACAGCAAGCGATGAGGACGAGGATTGATTATAATTTAAATTGAAACTCACTTAACATATCAATTCATGGAAAACGTCATTCTATTTGATCGAGAACCTGCACGTACAGGGCTGCTACCGTTGACATTCACACGCCCGGTGGCTGATATAAGGGTCGGCGCGTTGACTATCCGTCAGAAGTGGGAGCGTATGCTGCATGGCACGTACAGCTGGCTGACCCAGGGCTATCTGAGCGTAAAATTCGGCATAAGCAACCCGGCTGACCGCTCGAATCTTTTTATTGCGGGAGATGTCTTGCCTGACCCTCGTTTGGTAGCCATGATTCCGATGCTTGAGGAGGGACAGGCTCTCACCGATGCCAGGGATGACAGTGTCATAGCGTTCAGAGGCTCGCTCGATGACTTCAAAAAAGCTCCTCGGCAGACAGCTCCGATAGATGTGAAATCGGTATCTACCGTAATTGATGTTTTTAAGCTCAATGGTGATGAGATACGCAACGATTTCCGCATCCTTACCGACGGAGTGGCGAGTGCGCCCATCAGTGACACGAATGTAGTCATCGGTGACCGTTCGCAGCTTTTCGTTGAGGAAGGGTGCGAGATAGAGTGTGCTTCATTTAATGTCAAACATGGTCCCATATATATAGCCAAAGGTGTTGAAATCATGGAGGGTGCGCGTCTGCGCGGTCCCATAGCTATTATGGCTGACTCTAAGGTCAAGATGAACACCATGATTTATGAAGATACCACTGTGGGTCCGCAGTGCCGTGTGGCTGGCGAATTGGCCAATGCTGTGATACAGGGCTACAGCAACAAGGCTCATGACGGCGTGCTGCTCAATGCTGTGGTAGGGGAGTGGTGCAATATCGGAGCCGCTGCTACGTCATCCAATCTCAAAAACAATTATGCTAAAATCAAGGTGTGGAGCTACGAGAAAAAAGGGTTTGTCAAAACTGATGAGCAGTTCTGCGGCCTCATCATGGGCGATTACTCCAAGCTCGCTATCAACACATCGTTAAACACTGCAACGACAGTAGGGGTAGGAGTGAATTTCTTCGGGGCAGGATTTCCGAGGACGTACATCCCGTCGTTCAGCTTCGGTTCGCCGCTGAAGATGACCAAATGCAGCCTGGACGAGCTGATTGACACAGCACGTATCGTTATGTCGCGCCGGCATGTCGACCTTACACAGGCCGATATAGATATTATGACGTATCTCTATAATCAGCAGGATTGAGGGTATTACATTGCCATGGTATGTTTCGGCTATAATCGTCAAAATCATCGATGTATAGATAGTCCATATCCCTATACAGCAACAGGCTGCGCCAACAAAAAGTGGTGCAGCCTGTTGCCTATTATTGCTATGGGGTTTGGTCAGTTGGAAAAGACGAGATGATCGTCAGTATCCACATCGATGACGATGGGCTTGTCCTTGTCTACCTTTTGTGCGAGGATGTCTTTTGACAGTCGGTTGAGTACTTGGCGGTGTATCACTCGCTTGACAGGACGGGCTCCGAACTCTGGGTCGTAACCTTCACGGGCGAGCAGTTTGACAGCCTCTGGAGTGACTTTGAGAGTCACGCCGTTGTTTGCCAGCATCTTTTGGATGCCCTTGATTTGCAGACCGACGATTTCTTCAATCTCAGCCTCATTGAGAGGTGTAAACATGATTATCTCGTCGATACGGTTAAGAAATTCGGGGCGTATGGTCTGCTTGAGCATCTCGATGACTTGCTCCTTGGTCGTCTCGATTTTCTCGTCACGGTTTTCGGGTGTAAGACCTGCGAGGTTTTCGCGGATTACGTGCGAACCCATGTTGGAGGTCATGATTATGATGGTGTTCTTGAAGTTGACCAGACGGCCTTTGTTGTCGGTCAGACGGCCGTCGTCAAGCACCTGCAGCAGGATGTTGAATACATCAGGATGCGCCTTCTCGATTTCGTCAAACAATACGACAGAGTATGGTTTGCGGCGCACGGCTTCGGTCAGCTGGCCACCTTCGTCGTATCCGACATATCCGGGAGGAGCTCCGACGAGACGGCTCACGGCATGTTTCTCCTGATATTCGCTCATGTCGATACGGGTCATCATATTCTCGTCGTCAAACAGGTATTCGGCCAGAGCTTTTGCAAGCTCCGTCTTGCCGACACCGGTGGTGCCGAGGAAGATGAACGAGCCGATAGGACGGCGAGGGTCATTGAGCCCGGCACGGCTACGGCGCACGGCATCTGCTATTGCGGCTATGGCTTCGTCCTGTCCGACTACGCGTTTGTGGAGTTCGGCTTCAAGATGCAGCAGCTTCTCTTTTTCGCTCTGCACCATCTTGTTGACGGGGATACCTGTCCAGCGTGATACCACATCGGCTATGTCGTCAGCGTCGACTTCCTCTTTGATGAGAGCCTTGTCGCCTTGCATCATTTTCAGCTGCTGCTGTACCTCTGTGATTTCGTGCTCTTTCTGCTGTATCTGGCCATAACGGATTTCAGCCACGCGTGCATAGTCGCCTTCACGTTCGGCTTTGTCGGCCTCGAAGTTGAGCTGCTCGATGTCGATCTTGTTTTGCTGGATGCGGTTGATGAGGTCTTTTTCGGCTTTCCACTTGGCGGTGTACTCCGATTCTTCCTCACGCATGGTGGCGAGTTCTTTCTCTATCTCCTTGACCTTGGCCTCGTCGCCCTCGCGCTTGATTGCTTCGCGCTCTATCTCTTTCTGGGCAATCTGGCGTGTGATGTCGTCGATGGCTTGTGGCACGGAGTCTGTTTCCAGACGCAGTTTGGACGCGGCTTCGTCAATCAGGTCGATAGCCTTGTCAGGGAGGAAACGGTCAGTGATGTATCGCTCCGACAGGGTTACGGCGGCAATAATCGCTTCGTCGCGGATACGTACTTTGTGGTGGTTTTCGTAACGCTCTTTTAGCCCACGGAGTATTGCTATGGCACTGGCTTCGTCAGGCTCGTCGACCATCACTTTCTGGAATCGTCGTTCGAGGGCTTTGTCTTTCTCGAAATACTTCTGGTATTCGTCGAGGGTCGTGGCTCCGATACTACGCAGTTCGCCACGGGCCAGAGCCGGTTTGAGTATGTTTGCGGCATCCATGGCACCTTCACCCTTGCCTGCACCTACAAGCGTGTGGATTTCGTCGATGAACAGGATAATCTCGCCGTCGCTTTGTGTCACTTCGTTTACTATGGCTTTGAGCCGTTCCTCAAACTCGCCCTTGTATTTTGCGCCTGCCACGAGGGCACCCATGTCGAGTGAAAAAATCTGTTTGGAACGGAGATTTTCCGGCACGTCGCCTCTGACGATACGCTGTGCGAGACCCTCGGCGATAGCGGTCTTGCCTGTGCCGGGTTCGCCTATGAGCATAGGGTTGTTTTTGGTGCGTCGGCTCAGAATCTGCAGTACGCGGCGGATTTCTTCGTCACGCCCTATGACAGGGTCGAGTTTGCCGGCACGGGCACGTTCGTTGAGGTTGATGGCGTATTTGCTCAGCGCATTATATGTGTCTTCGGCACTTTGGTCGGTGGCTTTCTTGCCTTTACGGAGCTCGTTGATGGCTGCCTCCAGCTCCTTCTCGTTGATACCCATGTCCTTGAGGATTGTTGATGCCGGACTGTTGACCTTATAAATGGCCGTCAGCAGGGCTTCGAGTGTGACGTACTGATCGCCCATGTTTTTGGACACGTCAAAGGCTTTCTGCAACACATCGTTTGATTCACGGCTCAGGTATGGCTCGCCGCCGCTGACCTTTGGCAGTGACGTGATTGCATTGTCAACCCTGTCAGATAGCTGTGACAGATTTGCCCCTACTTTCTGAAACAGGAACTTTATGAGGGAGTCTCCTTCGGCCATAACACCCTTAAGCAGATGCACGGGTTCGATGGACTGTTGCCCATTGCCTTTTGCAACGTCGACAGCCTTCTGGATGGCTTCCTGTGACTTGATGGTAAAATTGTTGAAATTCATGATGAAGAGTGTGATTTGTTACTATCAGACTAACAAATCACATGCCAAAATGGTTGCTTCCCTGTCAGATATATTATTGTCGGTGCGCCGTCATCCGTTTTATGTGTCTGCCGGCGATGACAGCTCGTATTGCCAAGGCGATGGCTATGACGGCTAATTGTGAAGCGAACGATGTCACAAGGTCTGCACCACCTGAAAGCGCTGTCAGACAGAACACTGGTATAATCAGCAGCAACACGCTGCCTTCGGCGATTTCAAACTTCTTGATGTTGCCGGAGGCGTGTATGATGGCATTAAGGGGGATTTCAAATATGATTACCCATGCTGATAATATGACCACTCGTGTCAGTTGGACGGTCGTTGGCGGAACGATTCCAAGCCACATTTCAAGCAGCTCAGGGGCGAAAATACATAATGGTACGCATATCAGGGAGATGATGAGGATGGAGGCGGCAAGATAGTTGCGTAGGAGGGATGTCAGTTCTGGCTTGCGCCCGGCGCTGTAGAGCTTCATCAACCGGGGCTGCACAGCTCTCTGGGCATTGGCGCAAAACCCTCTCAGCCTGACGAGTATTCCCATAGCAATGGCGCAGGCGGCGGTGGCTTCGATGCCGTAGATGCGGTTGACTGCTATGTTAAGTCCGTGAATCCATACCATGACTGCGCTTGCGCCGATGATAATCCATGCGATATATTTGATGCTTTCACGCATCAGCTGGCGGTCTTGCCTGTCGAGCTTGTACGATGCAGGTGTGCATATATCCTTGCGGCAGGAGGATATGTATGTGACTAATATGGCACTTTCGGCTATGACCAACATCCATCCGTAGCCGATAAGTGCTTCAGAGTCGGGGAAAAGTGGAAGCAGCAGTGCCGTTATAAAGGTCCCCACGCCTTCGGCCAGCGACAAAATTACATATTTGCGGAATTTTTCTTGTGCGACAAGATATGACAGAAACGGCACATTCAGTGCCTTGATCATCAGCATCGCTATAACGATAAAGAAAGTCTGCGTTACTGCCGCTTTGTCGGACACAGATATGTCTGCATAAGATGTCAGCCACCAATATCCGACGGTGGAGGCCAATACCACCATTACCAAATCAGCACCGAGGTACAGTCGTGTGAATACCCTGAATATCGAATCTAATCGTTTTCTATCGCGTCCACGGGCCAACGCCACGCTGACATACCGCACTATTGTATCGCCTATGATATCTCCGAGCACCGACCAAACCAACACGATGCTTAATATCAAGCTCCATATGCCGTATCCGTCGACTCCCATGTACTCGATCAGCAGTCGTGTAGTCCAGAGATTGAGTACCAGGAGGATTCCCATTCTGGCATAAAGCCACAGGCTGTCCTTGATGATTTTTGGGGGGCTTGTATGCATGTCGGATATGCGGCTGTGACGCGCGGTCATGCAGATGGTGTGTGCAGTGTCTATATCTGTTTTTGGGCGATGTATGCTTCACAGGCTTCACATAGTTCGTCGTACCAGGCTTGTCCGAACCGTGCAATCAGCGGGTCTTTGAGAAACTGGTAGAGGCGGATGCCGAGCTTACGGCCAAGTTTTTCGGCCGGACGGCATATTTTCCATCTGTGGTAATTGACCGCTGTAAATTTGGCATATTCAGTGATACGGACAGGATACAGATAACACGAAATAGGCTTGCGGAAATCCGTCTTGCCTTCACGATATGCTTTTTCAAGGGCGCATTGGCACATGCCATCGGCGCCGTAGCATGTGAACACACAGTTTTTACCGCCTATGATGCTTGTGACTAAGTCGCCCTCTTCATCGATGTAGCCTACACCGCTCCTGTCTATTTCAGCCTGGGCTTGTGGCAACAGGCTGTCCCATATCACAGGTGCAAGACTCTTGAGACGTTCGTATTCTTCTTTTGTAATAGGGGCTCCGGCATCGCCTTCTATGCAACATTCTCCGTGGCAACTGTCGAGGTCGCAGCAGAAAAACCTCTCTGCAAGGTCGAGGCTGACCAGTACGTTTTGTATATCAAGCATGATTTCTTCGTGGCTTTCGTTCATCGGATTTTGTTCAATACGGGTATCTCTTAAAAAAGCAGCTTCTAAATTCCTGATGTCACTGTCGCGGCTCCAATCAGCGAGTCGGCTCTGTCCATCGGACCTCTATGGTATACCAATATTGTGTATTGATTGACAGTCTCGTATTTGTCCCCCTCTATGGGCTGTGTCATACCTTTTTGAGTCCCTTTGGGTACAAACAGGTACTGGTAGTTATATGAGCCTTGTTTCAGCAGCAGGGATGCTTCATATCGTTGGGTCTGCTGGTTGTAAATCATCCTGTTGTCCGGACTGAACCTGCGTCCGGTCAGGTCTCCCTCGATGTAGTAGTCGCCATCTATCCGTTGCGGCTCATTGAGCGTGAAGTGGACGATGCAGTATTTTGCTTGTGAGTCCGAATCCGTCACCGCGTCGTTTCTGACCGTGTAGCGGCCATATTGGGTCTGGTCATACAGGTATGGCTCATAACGGCGTGAGTCGGCAGGGTATAGCTCATAATGGGGATATGTGTCGTCCCATATCACATGTTCCACTCCCATTCCCGGATATTTATCCGATACGGTTTCGAATCGGCGGTACTCATTGCCGGCCGGGAATATCAGTTGGCGTGAGTGGTCGTACACGAGCGTGTGGCCGTCTATGCGCGACGGACGGGTGAGCAGGACGGCATTGTCCGGCCGTCCGTTTTGTATCGCCACAAGTTTAAATTCGTTGAAGTAGTTTTCTACATTCTTGATTTTGTCGGTCTGTACGTTGATGATAAGCTGCTGGTGGGCGTTGTTGGTGTTGATATCTGTGCGTGAAGTGACTTCGGCTCCGATGGCTACTGCAGGGTCGACCACGTAGAATCGCGCCTGTAGCAGAGGTATGTCCCGGTCGTCTTCATCAAACACCCGCAGCAAATAGTTGCCCGGATGGGTGATGCGAATTTCGTCGTTTGGCAGCTGTATTTCGTAATGGACGTAGTTGGTCGGAGTAAGTGACGATAGAGTGTAGTCGGTGACATAGCCGTCGTTGAAACCGTCGATATACTCTGATTCTATCAGTTGTGACGGTCGCCAGTCGCTGTCACACGCTACTATGTCGTAGCGCATGTAGCGCATGTCGTCGGCTCGTTCGTCGAATTTCACGGTTATCCTGTCGCTGGTATTGAGATATATGACGGGTGGAGCTAAAGGTGCGCCGTCTACCTCTACCTGCAATGACGAAAATGACGGAGCAAATATCGCTTGCGAAGTGCCGGTCTGCCGGCTGTCGGCGAAGCACGGAGCATGACATACCATGACAACTATCATGGCTGCTGCAAACCTTATGTACTTATGGTGCTGCAAGATTACTGAGGGTTAATTATGTTGTTTCCCGTCTTCTATTTCAAGAGCCATCATCTCGATTACATATTTGATGAGCTGTAAGCACGGTTTCCCTCCGCGCTTAAGCTCTCCGCATCTTGTAGAGCCGTTGCGCTCCTCAAAGGCATCGTTAAAGGCTGTATTTGCCTTGTATACGTTTATCTTGTCCGCAGGGCTCTTGTAATACAGTACCCCTCGCAGAGCGGTAGCGGCGGCAAGTGTGCCGCATACCTCTTTCGCTTGCCCCATTCCTGAACCGAATCCGGCGAGCATACGTGCGGCTATGCTTTCATAAAGACCTGTGACATCGTCAAAGACCATCATCACGCACTGTGCGCAGTTATATCCTTGGCTACGGAGCTCTTCGGCTCGCTTTTGCCTTTCGGCTATGCTGTATTTCATATTTATGTCGGTCAATATAATTAATGGATTACCAGTTTATAGGCGTTTTGCCGTGCTGTGTGAGGTAGGCATTGGCTCTCGAAAAATGATGGTTGCCGAAAAAACCTCTGTATGCGCTCAGTGGCGACGGATGTGCCGATGCCAGCACCAGATGCCGGTTACGGTCTATGAACTCGCCTTTGCGTTGAGCCCACGAACCCCAAAGCATGAATACTATGCCTTCGCGTTTCTCCGCCAGCAGTCTGATAGCTCTGTCTGTCAGCTCCTCCCAGCCTTTGCCTTGATGCGAGCCGGCCCTGTGGGCTTCGACTGTGAGGGTTGCGTTCAACAGTAGTACTCCTTGCCGAGCCCAACGCTGTAGATCGCCGCTCTGAGGTATCGGTGTGCCTATATCATCGTGTACCTCTTTGAATATGTTGGTCAATGATGGCGGAAATGGCACACCGTCACATACCGAGAAGCAGAGTCCGTTGGCCTGGTTGTAATCGTGGTATGGGTCCTGACCGAGGATTACCACCTTTACATCGTTGACCGGGCAGCTGTCAAACGCTGCAAAAATCTTGCCGGCAGGTGGGAATACGGTATGTGTGGCATATTCTTGTCTGACCCATTGGGCGAGCTGGCTGAAATATGGCTTATCCCACTCGTCTTTGAGCAGTTCATGCCACGAGGGTTCTATCCTTACATTCATCTTTTTTACCGAAAAATCTGTCAATAATTGTGGCCAACGCACCGTCGCCGGTCACGTTGCATGCTGTGCCGAAGCTGTCCATGGCTATATAGAGGGCTATCATAAGGGCACATTGCTGCTGCGTAAATCCCAGTATGTCGGACAAGACTCCCAATGCGGCCATAATGGCTCCTCCGGGGATGCCGGGAGCAGCTACCATAGTCACTCCAAGCATACAGATAAAGCCGAGAAACAGGCCGAAGTCATGAGGCAGACCTTGTATCATCATCAAAGCCAATGCGCACGCGACAATCTTGAGTGTGCTTCCTGACAGGTGGATTGTGGCACAGAGCGGTATGACAAAGCCGGCTACACCTTCGCTTACTCCCATTTTGACAGCCTGGCGCAGGGTCACGGGGATAGTGGCCGCTGATGATTGGGTGCCGAGGGCTGTGAAATAGGCCGGCATCATGGACCACAGCATTTTAAACGGATTCTTGCGCACGAATAACGATGCTACAAAATATTGTAGTATCAGCACTGCTATGTGTATGCCGAAGATGATTAATATGATGCTGAAAAAAGTGCGCAACATGATGGCTACCTGCCCTTCGACGGTCATGTTAAGGAATATGCCGAATATGTAGATTGGCAGAACAGGAATCACGGATTTTCTGATGCCCATCTCCATGATGTCCCTGAACTCTTTGAATCCACGGTGTATGGCATCAACGCCGAGCGAGGCTCCGCATATTCCTACCATAAACGACAGTACTAACGCAGTTGTTACCGAACACAAGGGACTTATTTCTAAAGAAAACCACGGGGATATGGATGCGTCCTCAACGGAGCTTATGGGCAGTGTTTCAGTGATTAATGACGGAAAAACGGCCACTCCGCACACGTAGCTGAACAGCCCGGACAGGATAGTGGCTATATAAGCAAGCAATACCGTGGCCAAGAGCATACGGCCGGCACGGTTGCCTATATCTATTATCGCTGGAGTCACAAAGCCTATGATGATTAGCGGAATCAAAAATCCGAGGTATTCCGAAAACAGGCCGTTGAACGTCGCCATCAGCCTTGCAATCCATGCAGGGCTGACGGTGCCGATACATATGCCTGCGGCCATCGCTATTATGACGCGTGGCAGCAGTCCGATGCGCTTGTACGTTATCAGCTTTTTCATTGGTTGATTGTCGAATACAAATGTAGGATAATTTTCCTACATATGAAAGTCTGTGCAGCGCGATGTGGCATAACTTACTTTTGCTATACTGTGCAACAAGTTTGCCCAAGCACCCATGTAAATTTGCAATGTAGGAATAATTGAATCTCTCTAACTTATACCCTATGACTATGACACGTTATAACTCTAATCTGCTTATCGGTTCTGCCCGTGGTCATCTTATTTCGCATGACGATATTATGCATGCATCGGTGGTGCAAGGTGGCAAGGAAATATTCAATATCAATCTGAGCGGGATTACATCTGTCGCTGAAATTCTGAGGGCTATCAGAAGCAAGGTTGTCGACCTTGCCGGGATAGTGGTAGTGAAAATCAGAAACTGCTCTCAGGGTTGGTCTCAATCCAAATCCCTATTGATAGTCTGAATAATCCGATGTGTATAGACAACCCTGCTGCGACAGGGCATAAGCCGATGTCGGGCAGCAGGGTGATAGAATCTACAGCATATAATCCGATCAGATACCGAGCTTCTTGCGCGTATCTGATGGAATGGTGTTTTTATTGACCATGATGCTGATAGTCTTGGCAAGGAAATAAGGCTCTGACACGTAGAAATAGCCGTTATACACCTGGTTAGTGTCCCATGAGTTTTTCACCTTGTAGTATTTGTTGCCTTCCTGGTCTTTGGCGGTGCCCACGATAACCATGCCGTGATCATCGGTAGTCTCCTGTCGGTCGAAACCTTCCTGCCGGGACTCTTGCGTCACGGTTTCCTCTTCCACAGGCCCGGAGATGTCGTATTTTTCCTCCTGGCGGTCTTTGTCGCTAAGTTGCACCCAGCGTGACAATTCCGTCCCTTCCATGTCTCTTTCTTCTTTGCCTTTAGGCAGCACGGCATACCCTTTGCGCCATTTGAAGCCTCCCTCGCTGACATCGGCAGCCCATGCTATAGAGTGTCCGTTAGCCAATGAATTGTCGACTATGGCTTTAAATTCGTCAAGCGGTACATTGTAATACTGTGCATACAGCCAGTTGTCCGGCACCTCAAGTATGAAAGTCTTGTAGAACGGATGGTGCGTCCACGATGTCACAGGTACGTAATCGTCCATGTCGAGGCCGAGCTGGTCTGCGTAGCTCCGGGGCGTATATGTCTTTCCGTCGACTGTGAATGTCGCAGGCACTTCACCGAGGTATGCGTCAAGTATGCCACTGACGGCCTTGCGCCATGCCGTAGACAGGCGCTTGTTAGGAAGTGAGGCCACTGCTTTTATATATCCGTTGAGGCCTTCGTCAAGTTCGCCGTGCACATGTTTGTCCTCCCCGTATTGAAGCCCGGTATATGCTTCTTCGGGCATAATGCCATACTCGTTCCATGTATATATGACATCTTGGAAACTGCCGCCGGCTGCTGCCGGCACCGAACCCTGCAGCCTGACCAAGCGCGTAGCTTTGGCATCGTAACAGTTCCTGACTACAAACATTTCGCTGAGGTCCACCTCCTTGCCGGTCTTGTTGAGTATTTCATCCTCTAAGAATGACAATCCCGAAAAGCTCCAGCATGTCCCGCTTTTGTTCTGGTCCTTGACAGAAGTTGTCTTGATGGTGATAATATCGGTGAATTTAAATCCGGTGCTGTCAGGATGCACTATTTTGTCGTCGTCGGCAGCATGTACACCTGACGAGACGGTCAGCAATGATAATGTTATAAGCAGAGATGTTTTCATGATTAGCTTGATAAGATCTGTATGGTAAATAAGGTAAGTAACGGCGCAAAGATACGCATATTCATCCAATTTTGCTAACTTTGCTATATAGATGAAGGTATATGAAGAAAATCGACCACGAAACCGTACAACGCATACTCGACACAGCCCAGATAGTCGATGTGGTAAGCGACTTCGTCACTCTCAAACGCAGAGGTTCGGGCTATATAGGTCTGTGTCCGTTTCACAACGAACGCACACCGTCGTTTTCGGTGTCGCCGGCCAAGGGCATATGCAAATGTTTCAGTTGCGGCAAAGGGGGAAGCCCGGTCAACTTCATCATGGAGCTGGAACAGCTGAGCTTTGGCGAGGCTCTCCGTTATTTAGCCAATAAATATAATATCGAGATTCCTGAGACCGAGTTGACCGAGGAGGAGCAGCAGGCTGAAAATGACCGTGGGGCTATGTTTGCGGTAAACGAGTTTGCTGCCAAGCATTTTGCGCACAATCTGCTCGATACCGACGATGGACGTGCCATAGGCTTGTCATATTTCAAGCAGCGTGGCATCAGCGAGCGGATGATTAAACGGTTCGGTCTGGGATATGCTTTGGAAAACCGCAACGACCTTTACATGACAGCCTTGAGGCGCGGTTTTAACGAGCGGTATTTGGTTGACACCGGGCTGTGCATACGTAACGAGCGTGGTGATGTCTACGACCGTTTCAAAGGTCGTGTAATATACCCTGTGCAGACAGTATCCGGCAAGATTGTCGCTTTCGGAGGACGTACATTGCGTTCTGATAAGAACGTGGCCAAATATGTCAATTCGCCTGAGAGTCTTATCTACAAGAAAAATCTGCAGCTATACGGGCTTTACCAGGCCAAACAAGCCATAGCCAAGCACAACAAGTGCATATTGGTGGAAGGTTACATGGATGTCATATCCATGCACCAGAGCGGCATCGAAAACGTAGTGGCTTCATCAGGCACTTCGTTGACTGAAGGGCAGATACGTCTGATACACCGTTTCACCGACAATGTCACGGTCGTGTATGACTCCGACCCTGCCGGCATAAAAGCTTCGTTGCGAGGTATCGACATGCTGCTTGCCGAGGGGCTTGACATCAAGGTCTTGCTACTGCCGGATGGTGACGACCCTGACAGTTTCGCGCAGAGCCACTCTGCGGACGAAGTGGAGACTTATATCGCTGAGAATGAGACCGACTTCATAACCTTCAAGACCAAGATACTTCTTGAAGGTACCGACAATGACCCTATGGCGCGGGCAAGGGTCATTAACGATGTGGTCACATCGATTTCGGTGATTCCCGACAGTGTCGCTCGTGATGCTTACATACGCGAGTGTGGACGCATACTTGGGGTGGGAGAGAATGTGCTCAATCTGCAGGTCGCCAAATTTATAGCCAAGAGGTTAGAAAATGAAGCCAAGGAACGTATAAAAGCGAAAAACAGGGCAGAGCTGCCCGCCTTCAGGCAAGACGAATCGTCCGACGATGCAGCAGAGTCGACAGCAAGCGAAATATCCTCTGACGTAGTAGGTATCGCGCAGCAATCGCTTGAGAAAGGCGGTGCTGTCAGTGCATTGCAGCTTAAGAAATTGCGTTCGTTTGAGCGTCAAGTGATGCGCTATCTCATGAAATACGGTATGATGGATTTCGATGCCGTGGATGCTGAAGGCTCAGAGTTCACAATTCCTGTAATCGAGGTCATTTCCAATGAGTTGGCTGTGGATGACATCGATTTTTCTGATGCCGACCTCCGGCATGTCTATGAAGTTTGCGTAGCATTGTCGCAAAATACGTTTGCCCAGGACCTCGATGTCGCTACGGCAGAGGCCGAGTCGGTGTATCAGGATGCGCTCCGGGCAGGGAGGGAGCAGATTTCACACGAAGCAGCCGACATGGCCACCATACAGGCCAACGAATTGGTAATGCAGGAAAAAGCCGAGCATGAAAAGGATGACTATATACGGGATTTTAAACGGCAATACCTTCAGAAACGGCTGCTTTCATCGGAGGATGACGTGGTGCGCCGCATATCCAACGAATTAGTCCCTGACAAATACGTTTTAAGCAAGGTGCATACTAAATATGCGACCATCGAGAGGGAAGAGGACCGCCTTGGCGATATTATTCCGAGAGCCATCGCCGAGTGGAAGGATGCTATACTCGGATGCCGTCTTGACGAGCTTAAAGCCCGGATAGGCGGTCTTGACACTACATCGGATGGATATGACTCACAGTTGTCAGCCTTGCTCCAGCAGGCTTCCGAAATTATCGGGCTCCGCAAGCAGTTCGCGGTATTCATGGGTGAGCGCGTAATCAGCCCGAGGTAGGTGACTGATGCGGCTTCGGACCACATAATGTATATGGCTCTTACAGACGTCCGGCTGTATAATTTTCTCTACGGCGAGATAGGCTCCGCAATTTGTAGAGCAAGGCATACAGAGGATGCCATGTCGTGAACCAAGGCACGAGCAGAAACAGTTTGCGTCCGTGCAGGCGCGATGACACTCTGCGCCACCTTACCATGTAGGGGATGCACAGCACCAATGAAATCACAGCTACGTAAATGAGCGGAATGAGCGACGGCATACCGTATATGGCACATGCCGCTCCACTGGCCATCCATCCCCACCACGCCCATGATGCAAGAGCTGAAGTCCATCGGGCGGCACGGCCGGGTCGGCGTGACGTGAATTCATGACTGAGCTTGTCAAGCCTGTGGGTAGTGACTTGGTCGTCATCCATCACCGCTATCATCGATTCGGGTGACAGTTCTACGGCACAGTTGTCTTTGGTGGCTACCTCTTTTATCCAGATGTCGTCGTCGCCGCGCATCAGGTTCAGAGTAGATGCGTATCCTCGGTTGTTGTAAAATAATTCGCGTGAGAAAGCCAGATTGTTCCCGTTAGCCCTCCATGGATGGCGTGCGGCACCCCATGCAAGGTATTGTATAGCGGTGCGTATGATGTCGAACGACCTGCAGCGGCCGCCGGAAGTACGGACGTTTTGAGGGTTGGGGGTTAGCGACGGATATGCCCAGCCGATAATGAGCTGTTTGCCGCGTGTGGCGTGGCGCATCATGGCTCTGAGCCACATCGGCGAGTCGACCATGCAGTTTCCGCCTATCAGTATGACCATATCGTATCTTGCAGCTTTGACACCGAGCATTACGGCCAATTTGCGCCGGCTGAGATTGCGCGACTGCTCTGGCAGGAATGTCATGTAGAGATTGGAGTAACGGCCTTCAAGGCGTGCGATAACCTCCTCGGCTGCGCTTTTAGAGCCGTCATTGACCACGATTACCTCCGTCTCTGCGGGATAATCCTGTTCCAGCAGCCGGGGAAGCAGCTCTATCAGATTCCAGGCTCTGGCATCGTCATGCACTATGATGGATACGGAGGGGAATGCTTCATCCTTGGGCATCGACAGCTTGCCGTCGGTCAGGGAGCGGCGCATGACCCTCTTGAGCTTGCCGAATGTCATCAAGGCAAACAGCAGCGCACTTATTGTGGATGACGCTGCAAGAGCGTAGACAAATATGGGGAAATCTAATGAAAACATCTATGTTGTTGATATATTGCGCCTTTACAAATTAAGGCCAAAGCATGGCTTGCAAAATCGGATTGCAAATTTAGTGAAAATCCATGAAAATGGACACCATCGCCATCGTAATTGCCGAGGTAGCCGGCGTATTTGTGTCTGGGGGCAGGGACGTTTTTGGATGCACGATGCAATAATACGGAATAAAATAGCGTTACACACTTGTACACGACTTATTATTTGTCTAAATTTGCAGTTACATTTTGTATACACGCTTTTATTGAGATATAGAATAACCAATTTTAATACACACGACGCTCATCACTCAGTGATAGGTATGCTCGACATGCGCAGTATGAATCTTAAAAAGAACTTATTCTCTACCCTGAGTTTGCTTATCATGCTCACTGTCCTTACGGGATGTGGCAGCAAGCAGAAGACGACCCTCACATATTTTACCAACAGGGACTCCATTCCCGCCCCATCTATCCCTACGGATAATTATATGGTGAAGATAGAGCCTGGCGATGAGTTGTTCATAACCATAACTTCGTTGATACCCGACGCTACGGCTCCCTATAACTTGCCGTTGAGCAATCCGGGTATGCTCGGCTCTCTCCAGATGTCTACTCAGCCGAAGATAGCAACATATATCGTCAATCCGCAGGGAGATATTACCCTGCCGGTTATCGGCACTATTCATGCCGCAGGGCTGGAGACCACCCAGTTGGCTGCGGTCATCCAGAAAGAGGTGGAAAAAGATGTGGCTGACGCTCTTGTGAAGGTCGAACTGGTCAATTTCAGGATCAACGTTTTGGGCGAGGTCGCCCGTCCCGGTAGCCAGAGTATCTCCCGGGAGCGTTTCTCTATCTTAGATGCAATAGCCGGTGCCGGCGACCTTACTCCGTATGGCGAGCGGAGCAATGTGCTGCTTATACGCGAAGAAAACGGGAAACGCACCTATCATACCATAAATCTTAATGATGTGTCCACGCTGTCTTCTCCTTATTTTTATCTGCAGCAAAATGATGTGGTATATGTTGAACCTAACGCGATTCGCAAGGAGAATGCGCGTTATAACCAGTACAGTTCTTACAAGATATCAGTTATATCTACGGTTGTAAGTGCAGTGTCTGTAGTAGCGTCGCTTGTGATTGCGCTTACTCGATAATCCCATAAATACATATATAATTAATTCCGTTTTCATGGAAAACGCCCCCAAGTCATCTAACGTTTTTGACTACGAAGCTATATTGAGCCAGTGCCGTATACATTGGTGGTGGTTTGCAATATCAATTTTGTTTTGTTCTGCGATAGGTCTGCTTTACGCCTACCGAAAGTCGCCGCAGTTTGTGGTAGAAGCGAATATAATGGTGCGCCCGGAGAAAAGTTCTCTCGGCAGCATTGCATCCAATTTTGATCTCGGGATAGGTAGCCTACAGTCAATGGAAGTGGATGACGAGCTTTCGTTCATTTCGTCCTACTCGGTGATGAACCAGGTCGTGAGAGACATGCAGCTCAATGTGGGCTATTATGTCAAGAAAAATCTGCTCAAGACGGTATCGGCACCGTTGACATCGCCACTCAAATTAGTTGCAGATCCAGCCATAGCTGATACCATTTCGACTTCTCTGCTGTTTAAAGTCAAGGTAGGAAAAGGCGCAAAGGATATTGAAATCACCGCTAAAGAGCTAAAAGACAACACTGTCATAGGCGAGGTTGAAGTAAGCTCTTTCCCGGTATCGCTAAAGACTGCATACGGTCAGTTTATAATCGACAAGACCGACGAATATAACCCTGAAAAATCTCTTAAAGAAAATATTGTCTATTCGCCATATGGAGCTGTTACCGAATGGTACCGCTCAGAGGTGGCGATTTCGATTCCATCACGTAAATCCAATAGGATTTCCCTATCATACAAGTCAACCGACCCTAATTTTGCATGTCAGCTGCTGGATAATCTGATAGAGGCTTATCAGTCACAGGAGATTGCTCGTAAAAGGGTTCAGCAGCAACGTACACTTGACTTTGTCAACGAACGATTGAGGATGATCAATGACGAACTTGCGTCCAGCGAAAGCAACATTGAAAAATTCAAGAAAGAAAATCAGCTGACCGATATTGCTGCCGATGCCTCTTTCGCGCTTACCAAGATGGGGGAGGTGCAGAAACAGTTGCTTGAGGCAGAGACACAGCTGGAGATTATCAATCTGGCAAGGACGTTTATTGCCGACCCGGAAAACAAGTATAATCTCATACCTGTCATCAACAGCACCAACGATGCTAACAGCTCGATTGACAACAAGGGAATCCAGGAATATAATGCTCTGGTACTGCAGCGGGTTACGCTTACTAATAACGCCAAGGGCAATAATATCGCGCTTCGCAACATTGAGGAGCAGCTTGACGCGCTTAGAGAAAATATAGCACTTTCGCTCAACAAGAGCTACAACAGCCAGAAAATAATAGTAGCAAATCTCCGTAACGAAAACAATGCTACTCTCGGCCGTCTCAACCAACTCCCTGCTGACGAACGGACATATGTCAATATCAAACGACATCAGACCGTGCAGGAAGGTCTGTACATGTATCTGCTACAGCTTCGCGAAGAGACCGAACTCAATATTTCAAACGCAGTGTCACGGGCTGATATCGTGGATAACGCATTCGTTTATTCCGACCCGATTGGTATCGGGTTGAAAAAGGCTCTGATGGGTGCTGTTTTTATTGGTGTCATGATACCTCTTTGCCTGATTTATCTGTTGATGCAGCTGAAACTGAAATTCAGTACAAAAGCCGAGGCTGAAAGAATATCTGAAATGCCGGTAATCGGCGAGATATGCGAGAGCAAATCAGGTAATCATATTGTAGTCGGTAACAATGCATCCAGCTCTTCGGCCGAGTTGTTCAGGCTCATGCGTTCTAACCTTGGTTTTGTTTTGACTGATTCCTCGCATAAGGTGCTTCTGGTTACATCTTCTAAATCAGGCGAAGGTAAGAGCTTCATATCCACAAACCTTGCTTGTTCATTCGCTTTGCTTAAAAAGAGGACTCTGATTATCGGAGCCGATATCCGCAAGCCACGTCTTGCAGAGTATTTCGGCATACAACCAAAGTGGGGACTGACTCAATATGTAGCCAATGATGAGATTACCATAGACATGCTTATAAACCATATGCCTGATAATGATAATCTTGACATAATTACGGCTGGCCCGATCCCGCCTAATCCTGCTGAACTGTTGTCGTCGCCTAAGGTTGCTGCTTTGATTGAATGGGCTCGTGAACACTATGATTATGTAGTAATTGACTCTGCTCCTGTCGGGGCTGTCAGCGATTCGTTCTCATTTGCCAAGCTCGCGGATGCCACGCTTTATGTGTGCCGTGTTAATTACACGCTTACCAAAGACCTTAAGTATGCCAACAGTATCTTTGCGGCTAACCGTCTGCCCAAGATGGTGCTGGTTGTCAATGGCGTGGAAATCAAGATGGGCTACGGCTACGGTTATGGTTACGGTTACGACCATGATAAAAAGAAGAAGAAACGTTTCGGTATATTCTGATTTGGTCAAGGTTAGACAGTATTTATATTATAGCGTTATATAGATGAATATAGCAATCGTCGGTACTGGTTATGTCGGATTGGTTTCGGGTACATGTTTTTCCGAGATGGGTGCCGATGTGACGTGTGTGGACATTGACGAACTTAAGATACGCGAACTTTCCCAAGGCAATATACCTATTTATGAGCCTGGTCTCAAGGAGATGGTGCTTCGCAATGTCCGTGAGGGCCGGTTGCATTTCACTACTGATTTGGCTTCTTGTATCGACGATGTATCTATGGTGTTCAGTGCCGTAGGTACACCTCCAGACGAAGACGGTTCGGCAGATTTGCAGTATGTGCTTGACGTTGCCCGTCAGTTTGGCAGCTTGATAAACAAGTACACCATCTTGGTGACGAAGTCGACGGTACCTGTCGGCACCGCTAAGAAAGTCAAAGAGGTCATCAAGGCTGAACTTCAGAAGCGTGGCATCGATGTGCCGTTTGATATTGCATCCAATCCCGAGTTTCTCAAAGAGGGAAATGCCATCAAGGATTTCATGAGTCCTGACCGCGTGGTTGTCGGTGTCGAAAGCGAACATGCACGAGCTCTGATGGAGCGACTGTATCGTCCGTTCCTGCTTAATAACTTCCGTGTCATCTTTACCGACATACCGTCTGCGGAGATGATTAAATATGCGGCCAACTCTATGCTTGCTACACGCATATCTTTCATGAACGATATAGCGAACCTTTGCGAGCTGGTAGGCGCTGATGTCAACATGGTTCGTAAAGGCATCGGGTCAGACACACGTATCGGGTCTAAATTCCTGTATCCCGGCTGTGGATACGGCGGTAGCTGTTTCCCTAAAGATGTCAAAGCTCTTGTCAAGACAGCTGAAAAGCTCGGATATGAGATGAAGGTCCTTAAAGCGGTTGAGGAGGTTAACGAGTCGCAGAAACTACGTGTTTATGACAAACTCTCGAACCTCTTCAATCACGACCTTGCCGGGAAAAAAATTGCTGTCTGGGGATTGTCATTCAAACCCGAAACGGATGATATGCGTGAGGCGACATCGTTGGTGGTGATAGATCGACTGCTTGAGAGCGGATGCCAGGTGTCCGTATATGACCCGGTGGCTATGGACGAGTGCCGCCGCCGATTCGGAGCCGATAGCCCCATTCGGTATGCTACGGATATGTATGATGCGGTGCTTGACGCTGATGCTCTTCTGCTGCTCACCGAGTGGAAGATATTCCGTATGCCATCATGGAGCGCACTGCATAGGCTTATGAGGAACCATGTTATCATTGACGGCCGTAATATCTATGATGTCGCAGAGGTCAGGGAAAACGGATTTACGTATTCCTCGATAGGCATCGCTTGAAAAAGCTATCGCCTGAAAATCGTAATAAAATCAAGCCGGGCTGCATAATGAGAAGTTATGCAGCCCGGCTTGTATTGCGACAGATTATTGTGCTTGCTCGAAATAAGAAGCCTGTTAGGTGTTTGTTACGTGGTTATTTCAGAGACCATTCGAAGCCGTCCTTTGTGTCTTTGACGTTGAAGCCTATCGCGCTCATCTTGTCGCGCAGGGCATCTGCGGTAGCCCAGTCTTTTGATGCTTTGGCCTTGGCTCGCATCTCCAGAAGGAGGTCGACAGCATCTTCAAATGGCTTCATTTTTGCGCCGGCATCGGTGCTGTCTGACTTTGCAGCCATCTCCGGGCGGATGCCGAGGATGTCGATAAGGAAAGTGTCCATAATCTCTTTCATCGCATCGATGTCGGCCTGTGTAGCTGTAGCCTTTCCGTCGTTGACCTGGTTTATGATTTTGCACAGGTCGAAGAGCTGCGCTATGACCATCGGGGTATTGAGGTCGTCGTCCATAGCTTCGTAACAAGCCTCTTTGATGCCGGCAACACTGACTGTGGAAGTGTCCGACGGCTTAAGTGACTGTAGGCGCTTGTAGCCTTCGTTCATACGTTGCAGCGCCTTCTCGGCCCCTTGCAGTGCTTCATTGCTGAAGTCGACAGTGCCACGGTAGTGGGCCTGCAGTATGAAGAAGCGTATGGTCATAGGCGAGTATGCCTGGGTGAGCAACGGATGTCTTCCGTTGAAAAACTCGTCAAGCGTGATGAAATTGCCGAGCGATTTACCCATCTTTTTGCCGTTGATAGTGATCATATTGTTGTGCATCCAATATTTCACACTGTCCTCGCCGTTATGGGCCACCGACTGCGCTATCTCACATTCATGATGCGGAAACATCAAATCCATTCCTCCGCCATGTATGTCGAACTGTTGGCCGAGATACTTCTCGCTCATGGTCGAACATTCAAGATGCCAACCGGGAAATCCCTCGCTCCACGGTGATGGCCAGTGCATGATGTGCACAGGCGAGGCTTTTTTCCAGAGCGCGAAATCTGCCGGGTTGTGCTTTTCGTCCTGTCCGTCCAAAGCGCGTGTGGTGGCGAGAAGTTCGTCGATATTTCGTCCTGACAGCTTGCCGTAAGGGTGTTCGCGGTTGTACTTAGGCACATCGAAGTACACCGAGCCGTTGCTCTCGTAAGCATATCCGCTTTCGAGTATCTTCTTGATATACTCTATCTGCTCTATGATGTGGCCCGATGCATGTGGCTCGATGGAGGGAGGGAGTACATTGAGCTTCTCCATGGCCTTGTGGTAGCGCGTCAGATAGTGCTGCACCACTTCCATGGGTTCAAGCTGCTCGAGCCGTGCTTTCTTGGCGATTTTGTCTTCGCCGTCGTCGGCATCATGCTCAAGATGCCCTACGTCGGTGATGTTGCGCACGTACCTGACTTTATACCCTTGGTGCAGCAGGTAGCGGAACAATACGTCGAATGTGATAGCCGGACGCGCATGTCCCAGATGGCCGTCGCCATAGACTGTCGGACCGCAGACGTACATGCCTACGCGCCCTTCGTGCAGAGGCTTAAAAACCTGTTTTGTGCGGGTGAGTGTATTGTAAAGCTCCATTAGATCAAGCTTTTCCTCCCATCATGAACGGGTTGGGTATCTCTCCGTTATTGCCGTTTTGAGGGGCGTTTTGAGGTGTTTTCTGTTGGATGACACCGAAATTGGCTTCATATTTCTTGATGTTGTCGGTCAAGGCAAACATGAGGTTTTTTGCGTTTTCGGGGGTCATAATGATGCGGCTCTGCACCTTTGCCTGGGGCATATTGGGAGCTACGGATATGAAGTCCATGAAAAATTCGTTGCCGGAGTGCGAGATGACAGCCAGATTGGCATAGTGGCCGTTGGCTATCTCAGGAGTGAGCTCTATCTTGATTTCTTTTTGTTTGTTCTCTGCCATATTGGTGATGTTTTAAGATTGATAAAATTTAAATAGGTTGTCAGTCATATTTGACTTGTTAATGCAAATTTAGTCATTATCCGTATAATATCCGCCTGCCGGCGGATTTTTCAGGTTTAAAATACAAGATTTCCTAATAAAAAGCTAAATTTGCATACTTACTCACCTTATGATTGACGCAATAGCCACATCATGATTGAAGCAATCGACATATCCAAGTCTTATGGCTCGCTTCGGGTCCTTGATAATGTAAGCATTTCATTATCAGATTCGGAGATTACCGCCATAGTCGGGCCGAGCGGAGCTGGTAAGACGACTTTGCTTCAGATAATAGGTGCGCTTGACCGTCCCGATAGCGGCGAGGTGAAATATGACGGGACTTCTGTATTCGGGTTGTCTGACAGGAAGCTGTCGTCGTTACGTAACCGGAATATCGGATTCGTATTCCAGTTCCATCAGCTGTTGCCGGAATTTTCATTGATAGAAAATGTCATCATGCCTGCCCTTATCCGTGGAGTTTCTGTCAAGGAGGCTATGGATAGGGCGAGATACCTGTGTGATTATCTTGGCATTTCCCACCGCCTGTCCCACCGTCCGGCACAGCTATCGGGGGGCGAGTGCCAGCGGGGTGCTGTAGCAAGGGCTTTGATGAATAATCCGTCGATTATCCTTGCTGATGAACCTACTGGGAGCCTCGACTCTCACAACAGGGCGGAGCTTCACCGGTTGTTTTTTGACATACGTCGCGATATGGGTGCTTCGTTTGCCATTGTGACCCATGATGAGTCCCTTGCAGCAGATTGTGACAAGATTGTGTATCTCCGTGACGGGGTAGTAGACCACATAGAGCAAAGAAATCAGTCGTTGAATGGCAAGGAGTCGGACATATAGGAAGTCGCTGTTGTCGTGGACTGTCGCCGTGGGCTGTCTGGCGATAGTATTGCTCGTGACATCGTGCAACGATACGGACGACAATCCGCAGTACCGTGATGCCTCGGTCACGAACCTTGTCACTTATGTCGGTCAGGACGGAGGGGCTGTATTCGATTACATAAGTATTGATGATGCGCCGCCGGTGAGGCTCTATACCGATGCAAACATAGATACCGACGTATCTTATGGGCAGAGGTATCTTATGACTTATTACCCTGTCAATGGCGATGACTCTGAGTCTGGTTTCGTGACACCATTGAGACTTGCACCTGTGACCACGCTGGGTGTCAGCGAAAAGGATATCTCCATGTTTCCCGATTGGGACAAGTACGGTGTGTACCTTATGGCAGCATGGCGTACAGGAACTTATCTGAACATCCGTTGCAAACTGCCTGTCAGCGACTCTCCGAGGCTTCTTGCGCTTGTAACCTCAGAAGAGGATGACGGTGTTTTGTACCTTGTGCACCAGGCTCCTGATGATGCAACCTTTGACCGTACATATTACATTTCTTTCGATATGGCTGGTTATTTGTCGGAGCATCCTTCGCTTGGTGCCGTTGAGGTTCATATCAACAATACGAATCTTAAGGAAGATGTGATTACATTTCCTATATCTAAATGACGACCTTATCTGCTGATGGACCATATTCCTGACCGTAATACACCTCTGTTGCCCCCGATCGAGTTTCATCCCATACTGAAGCCTGTCATATGGGGAGGTTCCTTTATGAAATATTTCAAGTCTCTTGATACTTATTCGGGAGGTGGGACGATAGGGGAGTGCTGGGAGATTTCCGGGCTTGAAGGCGACGAGTCGGTAGTGGCTGGCGGCGAGTATGACGGGCTGACTATCTCGGAGCTGATAGCGCAGCTTGGTCCACGGCTTATGGGCAAAAGGGTATATGACCGCTTCGGCACACGGTTCCCTATATTGGTGAAGTTTATAGATGCCGCACGTGACCTCTCTGTGCAGGTGCATCCCGACGACGCATCGGCCAAGTCGTTGGGGCTGATTGGCGGAAAGAACGAGTTGTGGCACATCATACGTAGCCAAGGTGGAGCTAAGATTTATGCCGGCTTCAAGAAGCAGTTGACATCAGAGGAGTACGAGCAGGCGGTAGAATCGAAGACGATACTCGACTATATATCTACACGTACTTCACGCTCAGGGGATACTTTTTATCTGCCGGGAGGAAACATCCACGCCATAGGCGCCGGGAATTTCTTGATGGAGATACAGCAGACGAGCGGCATCACCTACCGTGTGTACGACTATGACCGCAAAGATAAATCCGGGCGCAAACGACAGCTCCATGCCGAGGAAGCACGCCGGGTGGTGTCGCTTGACAAGTATGATAGCTACATACCGAGTCCCTATTGGCACAATTCGAGCGACCAGGTACTGTTGATGAAAGATTGGGCTACCGTCCGTAAGCATCGTATCGACGGCAGTTGCCGCCTTGATTTCCCTCTCGACAGTTTTACTATACTGACTTGTATCGAGGGCGCAGTGTCGATCAATTACCCCGGAGTGCATTTTGAGCTTTCGTTCGGTTCTACCTGCCTTCTTGCCGCCGAAATCACGGAAGTAACGGTCGACGGCAGCGGCATAGTGATTAGTGCTGCGGTGTCATCCTGATTCTGCATACATTTTAAGATAGGCGTACTATTTGAATAAGTCCCGTTTGTGGAAGGGTTGTTGGAGAAAAAATCGTAAATTTGCATTTATGTAGGTTTGGAGTTCTGTCGGTCAATGAGGTATTGATGTTGGCAGACACTTTTAACCGGTATGATTAGATGCTCGTTAGGTGAACGATAGGTGGATTTCTGGATATTCGGCAATCTGCAAAGGCTTGCGGGTATCGATGGTGTATAACCCTAAATGATAGCAAAGTTGAAACAACAACACAAAAAGACGGCCATACTCCGTATGCACTGCCCGGACCAGCCCGGAATCATAGCTGTTATAACGCAGTTTATCACTGAAAACCAAGGTAATATCATATACCTTGACCAGTATGTCGACCGGGTCAATGGGGTATTCTACATGAGAGTGGAGTGGGAGCTTGACCGTTTCCTGATTCCGAGCGAGAAGATCGACGATTATTTCAACACCCTCTATGCCCAGCGTTACTGCCTGACATATAAATTGAGCTTTTCGAGCCGTGTGCAGCGCATGGCGATTTTTGTCAGCAAGATGTCGCACTGCCTTTATGACATGTTGTCGCGTTATGTGGCAGGGGAGTGGGATGTCGAAATCCCTGTAATTATAAGCAATCATCCCGACTTGGCCATGGCGGGGCAGCAGTTCGGCATCCCGTTTGAGGTTGTGCCTGTCACCCGTGACAACAAGGATGAAATGGAGCAGAGGGAGTTTGACATATTGGATAAGTATGAGGTGGACTTCATCGTGCTTGCCCGGTATATGCAGATTCTGTCGGAAAATTTCATCAACCGTTACCCTAACCGTATCATCAATATCCACCACTCGTTCCTGCCCGCGTTTGTAGGTGCCAAGCCGTATCATCAGGCTTATGAGAGAGGCGTGAAATTGATAGGAGCCACGAGCCATTATGTGACGACCGAGCTGGATGCGGGTCCGATTATCGAGCAGGAGGTGGTGCGTATTTCGCACAAAGACACTATCCAGGATTTGGTGAAGAAAGGTCGCGACCTTGAAAAAATCGTCCTGTCGCGTGCGGTGGAGAAGCATATCCAGCGGAAAATACTCACATACGACAACCGTACCATAATATTCAGTTGACCCTGTCAGGCTGCCATGAACGAGCCGGAAGCGAGGACAGTAAGCGACGGAAAGAAATTTCTGTCCCACAATCTATCGTATAAGATACTTATACCTGTATTGATAGGTTTAGGTGTCGTAGCATGGCTTTTTCATGGAGAGTTCAGTGCCGATGTGTGGGATAATATCGTCTTTGACGGTCATGTCATAGGGTGTATAGCCCTTGCCTGGCTGTGCATGTTAGGCCGTGATTTCGGGCTCAGTTGGCGTTTTCGGGCTATTACTGACCGCCGGTTGAAATGGCGGCAGGCCATAAGGGTCAACATGTTGTGTGAGTTTACCTCTGCTGTGACTCCATCGTCGGTAGGAGGGTCGACTTTCGGGATGATATACTTGCATCGTGAGGGCATCCCGTTTGGGCGTGCAACCACTTTGATGATGACCACTCTGATACTTGACGAGTCGTTTTTCGTCGTCTTCTGTCCCATCCTGATGTGGATAATCTCGCCGGATGTGCTGTTCGGGTTCAATAGCGATGTGTTTACATCGGGTTTGCGCACCGTGTTTTGGCTCGTCTATGCAGGCATAGTGCTGTGGACGGCATTTCTGTTCTTCGGGGTGATAGTACGCCCTGCGGTCATGAAGAAGGTTATCAATTCCATATTCCGTCTGCGGTTGCTGCGGCGTTGGCGGCACAAGGCTGAAAGATTGACCGACAATATGGAGGCTACAGGCAAAGAACTCAGGCATAGGTCGTTGGCGTGGTGGCTAAAGGCTTTTGCCGCTACAGGTCTGTCGTGGTCGTCGAGATACCTTGTGGTCAATATGCTGTTTCTGGCGTTTGCCCCTTACGCCTCGCAGTTGGTGGTTTTCGGACGGCAGTTTGTAGTGTGGATAGTCCTCACGATAAGCCCTACACCCGGAGGCAGCGGAGTGAGCGAGTGGCTGTTTACCGAGTATTACGGCGACTTGCTCAACGATTATGGGCTTGCTGTGGTCATAGCCCTGTTCTGGCGCATAATAAGTTACTATATATATCTGGTGATAGGTGCCTGCATAGTCCCGGCATGGGTGCGTCAGGGCTTTAGATCACGAAGCAACAAGAAATAAAAATTTTTGCATGATGAAATTTATAGGTATAATCCCGGCACGATATGCATCTACTCGGTTTCCGGGCAAGCCGCTGGCCGACATTGACGGTCTGCCTATGATAATACGTGTGGTCCGTCAGGCTTTGAAGGCCCTTGATACGGTGGTAGTGGCTACTGATGACGGCCGTATATATGATGTGGTTCGGAAATACGGCTACGATGCGGTCATGACCTCTGCTGCCCACCGTAGCGGCACAGACAGATGTTTGGAAGCTTATGAGCGGTTTGAGCGTCATGCTGATGTGATTATCAACATACAGGGCGATGAGCCTTTCATACACCCTGAGCAGATAGAGGAACTCAAAAATTGTTATGCCGACGATACTGTCACGATAGCTACCTTGGTGAGAAAATTCCCGCAAGACGGCAGTTACGAACGTTTGTCGAATCCTAATACCCCTAAGGTAGTGGTTGACGATGAGATGAATGCCTTATATTTCAGCAGGTCGGTCATTCCTTATCTCAGGGGGGTGGAGCGTGACCGATGGGCTGCATCGCATCAATACTATACACATGTAGGCATGTATGCCTATAGAGTGGAGGCTCTGCGCGCTATTACGCGTCTGCCGCAGTCGTCCTTGGAATTGGCAGAGTCATTGGAGCAGCTACGTTGGTTGCAGGCCGGTTATAACATCAAGACGGGCATCACCGCTTATGAGACTATCGGCATAGATACTCCTGATGATTTGGCCAGAGCTGTGGCGTACCTCAAGGAAACATACAGGCATGGTTAATGTCTAATAAGCAGAAACCGGATAGTATATGGATTATACTGAAATCATAAACGAGCCATGGCGCAAGCAAGCTCCCGGGATACGTGAATTGTCGGGGATAGAACTGCCTCCTTTGCAGCAGATGCGCCTGCCTAACGGCATTACTCTCAATGTGCTCGACCGAGGGGATGCCGAGGTATGCCGTTTAGGCGTATTTATAGCCGGGGGAGCTGCCGAAAGTCCCTCCCAGACTGTGGCTTCGCTGGCGGCTGCTTTAATCAGAGAGGGTTCGTCGGCATATCCCGGCAGCGGGCTTGCCGATTTGTTTGAGCGTAATGGCGCGTGGATTGATACATCGGCTCACGGCCACTATACATCGCTTCATATATATTCGCTCAACAACAGATTTGCCGAGGTGCTGCCCGGGGTGACCGACATGTTATTGAACCCCGAACTGTCAGATGATATTTTCAGTATTTTCAGGGAGAACAAGGCTCGTGCGCTTGAGACGGAGCTATGCAAAGTGGCCTCTGTCGCCATGAGGGAATCGGACCGTATATATTTAGGGCCGGTACATCCGATGGCGAGGCTCGAGCAGCCTGACGATATCCGCCGCATCGCATCTGATGAAGTGAGAAAGTTCCATGCTTCGCGTTGCCATGCCTCTAATATCACACTGTTTCTCACCGGCAGAATAGATACAGGGGCTGTCGATACTGTAGTCAAAGCGTTTGGCGGTATAAGCGAGGGTGCTCCATGCAGCATGGATATCAGGCTTCCGCAAGGAGTGTGGACACCCGAAGTGAAGTATATTGAGGTCACAGGTGCTACCCAAGCAGCAGTCAGGATGACGATTCCGGCCATATCCCGCAAGCATGATGATTATGAGATGCTGAGGATTGCGGTGTGTGCTCTCGGAGGCTATTTCGGGAGCCGACTTAATGCAAATATCCGTGAGGCAAAGGGTTTGACCTACGGGATAACGTCATCTTTAGTAGGCATTGACGGTTATGGAGTCATAAACATAGCATGTCAGTGTGATGACAGATACGTGGATGCCGTCATCTCGGAAATACGTCAAGAACTGAATCGGATGAAATCTGGCGACTACACGGCAGATGAGATAGCGCGTTTGAAACGGTTCTATATGACATCGCTTTCAGGCATCCTTGATTCTCCTTTCAGCGTTATGGATTTCTATGAAAGCGCCCATATCGCTGACATACCGTCCGACTATTTCGCACAGCAACTCCGGGCATTGGAGATGTTGTCGGTCGAGTCGTTGAGGGAGATGGCCCATAAATACTTTCAATCTGACATCTCGTTGACGGTCGTTGCCGGCCATAAACAATAAATGATAGACGGCATGATGACTACTGACAAGACAGCCGCTCTGATGCTGACCTCTCTTATGGTCAGATACGGCATCCGTAAGGTCTTCGCCTCCCCAGGCTCGCGCAACGCGCCATTGCTTGTGGCTTTCAGCCGCTGTCAGGAGATTGATGTAGAGATGGTCGTGGATGAGCGGTGCGCCGCGTTCATGGCTTTAGGCTATGCCGGTGTCGCTGATGAAGCAGTGGCGTTGCTGTGTACGTCAGGGACCGCGATGCTTGACTATCTCCCTGCCATTGCTGAGGCGTACTACCGTCAGATACCCTTATTGGTCATCACAGCAGACAGGCCGTCGGAATGGATAGGACAGAAGGATTCGCAGACTTTGGTACAACCGCATGGCTTGTCGCCATATGTGAAGAAATCGGTGGATATCCCTGAATTTTCCAAGCATGACGAGGCAAAATGCTGGTGGTGTAACAGGGTTATAAATGAAGTTCTGACGGCATGTTGTGACAGTAACGGAGGCCCCGTACATATAAATATGCAGTTTGATACACCGCTGAACAGGCTGTCAGACGGGTCGGATGTAAATGTTGCGAAAGTAGAGACGGTAAAGCCGTCAGGTCGGCTTGATACTCGGTTAGCCCGCGAGTTAGGACAGCGGATTGCACCTCCGCATAAAGTCATGATAGTGCTGGGCTACATGAAGCCGTCTCAGACGATTACAAAGGCTGTCAAGAAGCTGTCGGCGATGCCCAATGTGGTTGTGCTTGCCGAAAATATTGCCAATATACACTGTGATAGGGTTTTGACGCAGATCGATGCAGCCTTGTGCATGGTGAAAAGTTTGACAGATATTGGCCGGTATCATCCCGACACGGTAATATATACGGGCGGTAGCATTGTGTCGGGGCGGTTGAAGCAGTATTTAAGGACGCATCGACCTAAGCAGATGTGGTATGTCGGTACGGAAGATACTTTTGTCGACACATTCCAGTCGCTGTCGTTGCGCATAGAGATGAGTCCTGAAGCGTTCCTCCCTCAGATAGCAAGTGCCATCTGTCCTCATCGTGCCGAGTCGGATTATGCTGATTTATGGGCGGGCATAATTGACAATATCCATGACTGCCGATGTCGCTATCTCGCTTCTGCCGGATGGTCGTCGCTGAAAGCTGTCGCAGATCTGCTTGCACGTGTCCCGGACCGGTGGAATGTACAGTTGAGCAACGGCATGAGTATCCGTCTGGCACAGCAGGTAGATGCTCCCCACATACACCGCTGGGATTGTAACCGTGGTGTCAGCGGCATCGACGGGAGTACATCTACGGCAGTGGGTGCCCAGCTTGCATACCGCCACGGTGTCACTCTGCTGATTACTGGAGATATGAGCCTTGCATATGATTTGACGGCTCTCGGCGTGAAACAGGTGACAAACCGTATGCGCGTCATCGTTCTTGAAAACGGCGGAGGTAATATTTTCCGATGTATATCTCCGGCCGAGCCGCTTCCCGAACTTTATAGCTGCCAGGAACTTTGCTTAGATACACCTTTCGCATCGTTGGCACGTGCGTGGGGGTGGGAATGTCTCGAAGCCCATGACGAAGCAAGTCTTGACAGTGCTATGACTGCATTTGTGTCAGAACGCGAAAGGCCGGTTATGCTTGTCATAAAGACTGACGGACTGACAGATGCAGCCGTCTGGAAAGGTTATTTCAAATATATTGCTGAATCAAATAATCGTTAATCAAAATATACTCTAAGTCATGAGAGAATGGATCACAATAAGAGAATATACTGATATCCTCTTTCAGAAGCATGGAAAGATTGCCAAGATAACCATTAACCGCCCGGAGGTCTATAACGCATTCCGTCCGCAGACCAACCGGGAGATGCTTGATGCTATGGCCTACTGCCGCGAAAGCCCTGAAATCGGGGTAGTAATCCTGACCGGGATAGGCGACAAGGCTTTTTGTTCGGGCGGTGACCAGAAAGTGAAAGGCATCGGCGGTTATATCGACGAAAACGGCACTCCACGGCTCAATGTACTCGACCTGCACAAGGCCATACGCAGCATCCCCAAGCCGGTTATCGCTATGGTCAACGGTTATGCCATAGGTGGCGGTCATGTATTGCATGTGGTCTGCGACTTGACCATTGCGTCAGAGAATGCACGGTTCGGACAGACAGGTCCCAAAGTCGGCAGCTTTGATGCAGGTTTCGGGTCAAGCTATCTGGCTCGGTGTGTCGGACAGAAGAAAGCGCGTGAAATATGGTTCTTGTGTCGTCAGTACACGGCAAAAGAAGCCGAGGAGATGGGTATGGTCAATAAGGTAGTCCCTCTGGAGCGTCTTGAAGATGAAACTGTCGAGTGGTGCGAGACGATACTCAAGCGGAGTCCTATGGCTATACGCATGATTAAGAGGGCGTTGAATGCCGAGCTTGACGGTCAGCGTGGTATGATGGAATTTGCCGGTGATGCCACACTGATGTACTATCTGATGGAAGAGGCTCAGGAAGGCAAGAATGCGTTCCTTGAAAAGCGTGACCCTGATTTTGACCGGTTTCCAAAATTCCCCGGATGATGAGGCTTGCAGACAGCATCCGTGCCGAGTACTGCCGGTATGTCCTTGACTTCAGGTTTAAGGCTGTTACTTCCCGGCAGGCCATGGTCGCTAAAGAGACGTATTTCATACGTCTTACCGACTCTGCGTCTGGCAGGGTGGGCATCGGAGAGTGCGCATTGTTCAGGGGGCTCAGTGCTGAGGACACTCCTGGCTATGAGACGAAATTGCAGAAGCTCTGTAAGGTCATAAACAGAGGTGAACGGTTGCCGAAATTGAGCTCTTCTTTGTCGTTCGGTCTCGAGACGGCTCTTAGAGACTTGGAAGGTGACGGACAGGGCGTGATTTATCCTTCGGATTGGCTTGACGGGAAATATGGCATCCGCATCAACGGTCTTGTATGGATGGGTGATGAGGAGGAGATGGCGGCCCGTATCTCCAGCAAGCTGGCTGATGGGTTCAAATGCCTTAAGCTTAAAATCGGCGGTATCGATTTTGAGAGCGAGCTTAAGCTCCTCAACAGCATCCGCCGACGGTTTGACAGCAATACCCTCGAGCTGCGCTTGGATGCCAACGGGGCATTTACACCGCAGGACGCTCTTTCAAAATTGGAGAGGTTAAGCAAGTATGACATACATTCCATAGAGCAGCCCATCAGAGCCGGGCAGTGGTTTGCCATGGCGGATATATGCAGGAACTCACCGATTCCTGTAGCTCTTGATGAAGAATTGATAGGCGAGAGCGACAGGGTGAGGCGTGATACGATGCTGAATATCATAAAGCCGTCATACATAATCCTTAAGCCCTCATTATGCGGAGGTCTCGATGCAACCGACCGGTGGATTAAGTCAGCCAGGATGCACAAGATTGGATGGTGGCTCACTTCGGCGTTGGAGTCGAATGTGGGTCTCAATGCCATAGCTCAGTTGGCGGCATCTCATAATGTCAAGCGTCCTCAAGGGCTTGGAACGGGATTGCTCTACCATAACAATATACCATCGCCTCTGAGTCTCAGGTGTGAGCGGTTGTATTATGATAATGGTGGAGGGGCTTGGGACTTTTCGGCTCTTGACTTTACCGCTCCTGACATCTGATATGGAACTCTCGGATTTTATGAATGAGTGGGAGTCGCACTCTCCATACATCGTGGCGCATACGTCCGGGTCGACAGGAACGCCTAAAGAGATACATCTCCTGAAAAAGGATATGGAAGAGTCGGCGCGGATGACCGTCGGGTTTTTCGGGCTTGACGAAATGTCGCATATCCATCTCCCTCTGTCGTTGGATTATATAGCCGGGAAGATGATGGTGGTACGCAGTCTTGTCAGCGGATGCCGTATTTCTTTGGAGAAACCCACATCTGTGCCGTTGGCCGATAGTGCATTTCAGTGTGACAGGCTGTCGTTGGTTGCCATCGTCCCGATGCAGATTGAGGGGTTGATGAAGTCGCCGCACCTGTCTAAGATAGATAATGTAATCATAGGGGGAGCCCCGATGTCACGGTCGCAGGAGGATATGCTGAAGTGCGCCCCGTTCAAGGCTTATGCCACTTATGGGATGACGGAAACATCCTCACACGTGGCCCTGAAAGAAGTAGGCAGGGGAGAAGACGGCTGTTTTATAGGGTTGCCGGGATACAGGTTTTCTGTAGATGACAGGGGATGCTTGGTCATTGAGAATCCGCGTATGTCATGGCAGAAACTTGTGACCAACGATGTCGTAGACCTTCGGGGCGATACATCGTTCAGATGGTTATCGCGTTATGACAATGTCATAAACAGTGGCGGAATCAAACTCTATCCCGAACAGATAGAGAAGCGGATAGCGCACATGCTTCCTGACGGGAAGTATTTCATCACATCCCAGCCGGATGATTCGTTGGGCGACCGGCTCATCTTGGTGATAGATGAGGATGTAGAGACCGATGTCACGGTGGAGCGTTTTGCTGCATCGTTACCAAAATATCAAGCCCCTAAAGCTATCATACGTACCAGACTGCAATATACATCATCGGGTAAAGTCAAGAGGTCACTTTGAAGCAAACAGGCGGTGGATTTCATCAGCCACTTTCTTGATCTGGGAGTCGGTCAGTATCGAACCGCTTGGCAGACAGAATCCGTTGTCAAACAGCTTCTCCGATACTCCGTTGAGATATGACGGTGCATCTGCATAAAATGGCTGCATGTGCATAGGCCGCCATAAAAGCCGGCCCTCAATCTGTTTGTCAAGCAGATGCTGCCGTAATTCTTCCGGCGTTACTCCTGTCGCGGGGTCTATCTGTAGAGTTGACAGCCAGAAGTTGGAACTGTATGCGCGATTTGGATTTTCGTGCACGGTTACGCCGTCTATATCTGCCAATAGGGATGTGTACAGGCCATGGATTTTGCGGCGGCGGCTGACGCGGTCGGCCAGGACTTCCATCTGGCCGCACCCTATTCCAGCACATATGTTGCTCATGCGGTAATTATACCCAAGCTCTTTATGATAGTAGTACGGCCGGTTTTCGCGTGACTGAGTAGCGTAAAACTTGACTTTCTGAGCATAGGCGGCCGTGGGACATATCAATGCGCCTCCGCCTGATGTGGTGATGATTTTGTTGCCGTTGAAACTCAGTGCGCCATAATCGCCGAGCGTTCCTGCTTTGCGTCCGTTGAAAGTGCTACCTAAACCTTCGGCAGCATCCTCAAGCACGGGTATGCCGTATCTCTCTGCTACAGACATGATTTCATCCATCTTGGCAGGCATACCGTAGAGATGCACGACGATTATCGCTTTCGGTGCTTTCCCTGTTTTGCTGATTCTGTCCAAGATAGCCTCCTCCAAAAGGTCGGCATCCATGTTCCAAGTATCTTTTTCGCTGTCGACAAATACTGGTGTCGCACCGCAATATATTATAGGGTTGGCACTCGCCGAAAAAGTCAGTGACTGGCATATCACTTCATCACCTTTTGTGACACCCAGCATTACGAGACCTAAATGTATGGCTGCTGTGCCGGATGAGAGAGCCACTACATGTCCATAACCCAAATACTCGCACAGTAAATGCTCAAACTCGTCGACATTGGGGCCTAAAGGCACTACCCAGTTGTCTTCAAATGCTTTGTTGACCCATTTCAGTTCGTTGCCGCCCATGTGAGGCAGCGACAGCATGATTTTTTCGTCCATATTCTTGTTAAGACAATAATTTTTTAATTAACAGTTTCAACCGTATCAGTCCGTGGGGCGGATTATATCTGCGTAGTATTTCCTGCAGATGCGTATATTCCTTTTCTGCATCGGTGATGTAGCATTGCAGGTCGTTGGCTCGCAGGAAGTCGAGTTTAAGAGCATGTACCTCTGCCATTTCCTCTGCCAACCCTTCGCGGCGCATATCGCGGCTCATGCCTCCGAAACGGTAGTAGTATATAGCTGTCGGCGCATAGCCTACGGCAGGTTTGCGTGAAAAGATTTGCATATTAAACAGCCGGTCTTCTCCCCAGAACCCTTGGTATGATATATCTGGAAACGGGCTGATAACGTCACGTTTATAAAGCTTTCCAATCATTGCAGGATTATATACCGATGGGTCTGAGATAATGCCCTTAAGAGCATTTGCAGTGTCGTAGCGGCAAGGGAATCTCCATCGCAAATTAACTCCGCACTTATGGACAAACTGCACAAATTTCAGTTGCACGATATCCGCTGCGGTTTCTTCGGCAACATCCACGGCTGACGATATGGCATCCCGGTGCAGACGATCATCAGCATCGAGGAAAAGCAGATATTTTCCACGCGATTGTGAGGCTCCGCAGCTTCGTGCCGTATAAGCGTTGGCCACGGGGAGTGTCAGTACTTTTATTTGATGGAACTTCCTGACCACGTCGGCCGTGTTGCCGGTGTCGCCGTTGAGTACAACGATAATTTCGACAGACGGGTAGCTTTGTCCGACCACGCTATCTATGGCCGCTTTGATAGTGGCATGGGCATCACCCGACGGGATGATTACACTGACCAACGGCTGCAAGACTTGTCGCGCACCTGTACCCATTTATCCGTCCGATTTTTTCTGCAAATTTAGGGAATATAAATGAGACGGTGTGTGAAAAGACTGTTTCATTTTGATTGCGGTCATTTTGTGGCCGTTTCAACTCATGTCTGTCTCAGGTGCTTGCTGAGCCATGAGAAGATTTCATTATACAGCGGCTGGCGTATTGTCTCTCTGGAGAGCAGCAGGTCGTGCAGTCCGCCCGGGACTTTCACGCATGTAACATTGCTTCCTAACAGAAGCCCGTACTTCTTGATGTCGCCGGCATCCAAGACTATGTCGGCACTCTGGCATTGGGGTGCCCAATCATCCACGGTCAGGCTCTTAGAGCTGTACATCAGTAAAATAGGGATATTGATTTTGTGTTCGCCAGAGTGTAGATAATCCTGGGCACCGTTGATAGCGCGGACCCATCCGGCTGTTACTGTAGGGCTTTGCATCAGTTTCCACCTCGTATCATAGTCCCATTCACCCTTGTGGCTCTTAAGCAGACTTTCACCGTATGCTGTGGACTTGCTTTGAGGTACAGGAAAGTCCGGGAATACGTATCCCACCGTAGATACTGCCGGCACCATCCACTCGATCTTGCCAAGGTTCCAGTCCAAGAATGGTGAATTGAGGATAAGTGCATCAATGTTGACCGGATTGGCCTTATTGGCAAGGTAGTATGACGCAATCAGTCCTCCTGTGCTGTGTCCCATCATGACTATTTCTTTGAGCCCTGACTGCTTCATGGTGACGAGAGCCGAATCAATGTCGGGAAAGTATTCTTTAAGATTCCTTGCTTCGAACATGTGCTGTCCGTCGATGATTGACCTGCCATATTTACGCAGATCCACTGCGTAGAAGTCATAACCGTGGTCTACGAATTCGTCGGCCATTTCGGAGTTGAAAAAGTAGTCATTGAAGCCGTGGACGTATAGTATGCCCCGTGATACTCTGTCGTTTTCACACAGTTTGCGGATGATGGTGGACCGCACAGGACCGCTGTAGTCATCGTGGTGCTTGACGTAGCGCATTTCGAGACCGTCGCCTAAGATGTCCGGGCGCCACGAGCTGTAGGTCTGTTGGCAAAATGCTGATTGCAGCCACAAGATATGTGCGGCTGCAATCGTGAGCAATGTAACCAATAATCTCTTTGGTCGCATAAATGGTTGTGAATGGGATAAAATGTGGTTATTTGCTTTGATATTGAGGCAGCAGCGGTACCGGGAATTTAGAGAAGAGCGTAGATACTGCCTGGCTGATTTCGTTGAGGTTTCTGAACTGACCGTTGCCCTGGTTGAGTATCGTAGCTACAGACGCGCTGTAGAGAGGAAGTTGCTGCTTGATATTGACCATGTCCATTGTCAGCACTCCCTCCTTGTAGATGCCGGTTATCACTTGGGCGTTGCTGTAATAAGCTGGATAGTAATTGGCCCAATAACCGTTAGGGTACATATAGAAGGGGTAAAGGCCATTGTACATGGGTCCCGTGTAGGGCATATATACCGGAGGAATGGCCGGTTCGGTAGCTATTTTATTCTTGATAGTCAAGGCGATGTTAACGAGGAGATTGCTTGTCGGATCTTCTTTGAATCCTCGTTGTACCATCTGCTCGCGGATAGCGGCGGCGATATTATAATATGTGACCATCTCCATCCCCGGTATCATATGGCCGTCGGCAGGGGTGACGATACGGAATGTATGGTATTGGGTCAGATTTGCGTTATTGTAGGTCTCGCTGTTGACGAGCGAAAACTGGCTGCATCCTGTGGCCAGAAACAGCGTCGATGCTGCGAGTAGAATCAGCTTCTTCATGTCATGTGTAAAATTATAAGATAAAACGTGTAGTGTATAAGTGGCATGTGCAAGCTATTTTTTGCGAGTCACTTATCACTTAAACGTTTCCTGCTATAATTAGTTCAGCGAAGACGGCTGATTAGAGGTTGGCGATGAGCGATTCCAATGTGTTTTTTATGTCGCGGAGGCGCAGCACGATGTCGGCTTCTTTTGTTCGTCCTGACGGATTGTCCTTAAGATAAGCTTTCGCGGCTTCTATCTTCAGACCCTTGACTTTGAGAAGGTAGTTGATCATCTCCACCTTTCGTATGTCGGCGGGGGTGTAGAGACGCTGCCCTGTACGCGTGCGCCGTGGCGACAGCTTGGGAAATTCTGTCTCCCAATACCGTAAGGTAGTAGCCGGAATATTCAGAATACCGGCTACTTCGGATGTCTTGTAAAATCGCTTTTCAATGTTGTCTTTCATTCCTCATGACGGGGGATTACCGAACCGTTGAGCATGATGAATTCCTCGGCATCAAGGGCTGCCTTGCATCCGGAAGCGGCTGCGACTACCGCCTGCTGATAATGAGGGTCTGCGACATCTCCGGCTGCATATACACCGGGAACGCTTGTGGCGGTTGACGGGGAATCTACGGTGATATATCCGTTGGCATCCATCGCGAGTACGCCCTTGAATATGTCCGTATTGGGAGTGTGGCCTATGGCAAGGAAAAATCCGTCGATTGGCAACTCGTATATTCGTTCATTGGCTTCACCCTTGTGTTCTACTAAAGTGGCTCCTTCAAGCACTTCCTGTCCGTAGAGTCCAACGGTATTGGTGTTATAGAGTATGTGGATATTGCCTTTATCGTTGACTCGCTGCTGCATGGCTTTTGAAGCCCGCAGATAATTTTTCCGTACTATGAGATATACTTCCGATGCAAGATTGGAGAGATACAGGGCTTCTTCACAGGCCGTGTCGCCGCCACCGACGACAGCCACTTTGCGTCCGCGATAGAAAAAACCGTCGCAAGTGGCACATGCCGAGACTCCGAGCCCTTTGAATTTCTCTTCGTCGGCAAGGCCGAGATATTTGGCAGAGGCTCCTGTGGCAATGATGACGGTATCGGCCAGTATGGTACGTCCATCGGATATGGTAGCTTCAAACGGTCTCTTGGAGAAGTCGACTTTTACGACTTCGCCGTATCTCAGATCCGCTCCTAACTTGGCCGACTGCTTGCGGAGGTCGTCCATCAGTTCCGGACCTTGGATTCCGTCGGGGTATCCGGGAAAATTTTCCACTTCTGAAGTCGTGGTCAACTGGCCTCCCGGTTGATTGCCCTCATATACTATAGGGTTGAGATTGGCGCGGGATGCGTATATCGCAGCTGTATATCCAGCTGGACCTGAGCCTATTATCAGGCAGTGTGTGCTGTTAGATTCCATGATTTTATTTAAGATTTAGGGTGTAGATTACGAGTTACTTAACGTAAATCCACTATTTTAGCTTTAGGATATTTTTTCCTGTCGAATTTAAAGACCGACTCGTTTGCCGTCGTATTACGGATTTGTAGCGACGATATGGCTATGACGGTTTGACTCCCGTCACGTCCCTTGATAGCTATGGATGTAGGCAGCAGCGTCGAAGATTTCAGAGTTATGGTAATCTGTGGCCAGTCACTGCTTTTGTTGATGGATTTGAGCAAAATGGTTCGGAAACCTGGGGAGCTCTTGATGATGGAGGAGGTGTACTTGTTTTTCAGGCTGCTCATTATTGCGAGAGGATTGGTAGCTGCCAGCTCTTCATCGGTAGGTTCGATGATATTGACCTCGCATGTTGCCGGAGAGTAAGTCCACTGAGTAGTGCCGTCATACCAAGCGGTCATGGCGTTATTGACCGCGTAAAATTTATTGCCTGACAGCAGCAGCGTCCCTTTTACATCAGTATTGCCTGATTTCAGTGTGTAGGCTACATCCACGCTTTTGGCTGTCTTGATTTTTGCAGCCGATTGCTCAAGTAGTTTTGCTGCATCATTCGCGGCATGGGCGTTCGGAGTAATGCCGCAAACAGCCATGATGCCGCAAAGTATGGCTAATAAAGAGCTGAGGGGTTTGTTCATGTTGTATTAACAGTTTTGACAGAGAAAAGTTAACGGCTAATAGGCACGATAAGGATGTCCTTATAGCAGTGTCGTCATTTCTGAGACAGTATGGCATCTAACGACATGGCATCTATAAGAATCTGGCGAGGCTTGCCGCCCTGTGATGGCCCGACTATGCCGGCTGCTTCCATTTGGTCCATTATCTTTCCGGCACGGTTGTACCCGATAGAAAACCGGCGTTGCAGCGATGAGGTTGAGGCCACTCCCGAACTGATTATGGCCATGGCGGCTTCATCAAACAGGGCATCGCGTTCGCCGAATGAATTGCCGGCTATTGATTCGCCTTCTTCGGGGAGACATTCCGGCAGGTAGAACGCATGTTCGTAACCTGCCTGCATGTCTATTTCTTCGCATATCGCTTCGACTTCGGGAGTATCGATAAACGCGCATTGTACACGCGAGATTTCGCCGTCGCGTGAAAACAGCATATCGCCGCGTCCTATGAGCTGGTTGGCTCCGGGCCGGTCGAGAATCGTCCGCGAATCGACCATTTGCGTCACTCTGAAGGCGACACGTCCGGGGAAGTTCGCTTTGATAATGCCGGTGATGACATTGGTCGACGGTCGCTGGGTGGCAAGAATCATGTGCATACCTACGGCACGGGCTTTCTGGGCTATGCGGGCAATAGGTGTTTCTACCTCTTTTCCGGCAGTCATGATGAGGTCGGCAAACTCGTCGACTATGACCACGATGTAAGGCATGTAATGGTGGCCTTTCGCCGGACTGAGTTTGCGTTGTACGAACCGGGCGTTATATTCCTTGATGTTTCTGAGGTTGGCTTCCTTGAGCAGGGCATAACGCTGGTCCATCAGCAGGCACAGCGATTTCAGGGTGGTGACCACCTTTGTCGGGTCGGTGATGATAGCTTCTTCCTCGTCGGGTAGTTTGGCTAAATAGTGATGTTCGATACGGCTGTAGAGGCTGAATTCGACCATCTTTGGGTCAATCAACACGAGTTTTAGCTCTGCCGGATGCTTCTTGTACAGCAATGATGCTATTATGGCGTTGAGGCCTACCGATTTACCCATGCCTGTTGCTCCGGCGACGAGCAGGTGGGGCATCTTGGTGAGATCCGCCATGAATACTTCCCCGGAAATAGTCGACCCCATGGCCATGGGCAGCTCCATGTTGCACTCCTGATAAGCCTTGGAGGTTATTATGGAGCGCATAGACACTGTCTGGGGTTCTTTGTTCGGAACCTCAATGCCGATAGTGCCTCGTCCGGGAATAGGAGCTATGATACGTATGCCAAGGGCTGCAAGGCTGAGGGCTATATCATCTTCCAAACGCTTGATTTTGGCTATTCTGACCCCTTCGGCAGGGATTATTTCGTAAAGGGTCACAGTAGGACCTACAGTGGCTTCGATGTGCGATATCCCTATGCCGTAGTCATTGAGGGTCTTGGTGATTCGCTCTTTGTTCTCTTCCTGCTCTGCAAGGTCTACGTTGTTTTCTTTCATTTTCCTGTCAATCAGGCAGTCGATAGACGGAAATCTGTAGCGCGGAAGGTCGGCAGTAGGGTCGTATGGCTCTTGTTCAACTGTTTTGGCAACTTCGATTTCTCCCTTGTTGATGCTGAATGTTTCCACTTCATCCTCTGCTGATGCGAGTCCGTCATTTTCAAGCGCTGATGTAGTATCAGGCTGTAAAGCCGTATCCACCTGTTGCGTCGATGGCACACTATCGGAATAGTATGAATCCGTCGTTACCGCCGACGGCTCAGACTCAATCGTCGGTTGGTTTTCTGAAGTCCCATATGGATGACTGCCAGCATCGGCGGATGCTTCAGTCGTGTATTCGGCGTGGCTACGGCGATTGGGCATATGTGAGCTGGTGTTATCGGTCGGATTCTGCACAGTCGTGTAATCATATGCTGATAAATCGTCATTGGTGGTAGACGGCTCTTCATGCCGAGCCGCACGCTCTGCTCTCATCTCTTGGATGCGTGTCGTGTAATCGCTGATCCGGGAGCTGATAAACTGATAGGCCTTCTGCAAAGGAGGGAGGAATATAAGCAATATCAGTGAACCCATGATTATGCTGATAGATATCGCTCCCACTACACCTGAATAAGCTATCAAAAGTTTGTTGATATAATATCCGTGTTTACCACCCCAATATATGAATCCTTCAAGGTCATACGTAGCGAGACCGAGTATGATTGACCCGGCGGCGGTCGATACTAAACATTTGGCTGTAAATGACCAGAATCTGCATCGGATTACTTTAAGCAGGCTCAATCCCAAGACCGCTGTATAGAATACGATAATCAATCCTGCAATACCGAATGTCGACGAAACGATTGAATTGGAAAGCCATGCGCCTAAAGGACCTCCGATGTTTTTGACAGAATCTGGTTTTTCGGCCAGAGTCGACAGCGAATTGTTTATCACAGCACTTTGGTCGGCTGAGCCTGTCGTAATATACCCGATAGTGGTCATGATGAGATACACCGTGACCATTATCATCAAAATGCCAAAAAACATCCTGGCTCTCCCGTCGGCAAACAGCCGTCGTAATACTCCACTATGCTGGTTTATGGATTTGGCAGATGTGGACGGTTCTGATTGACCTGTTCTTCCTGTGCGATCGGTCGCGACTGTTGGCGTCTTTTTACGAGGACGGGATGACATAGACTCCGAATCCTTGTATCCGGGCTCAGGTCTTGGGGGCAGGATTTCTTTGTTCTCAGCCTTTGTACGCTGATGATAAGATACGTCCACAGGTTCATCCCCGCCGTCGAATGTAGGGAGTTCCATGTCGCTCAGCGAGTCCAAGCTGCCTGTCGTGGGGTTGAATCTTGGCATTGTGAATGTCTTGATAAGAGTTGAAAAGATGGATATATTGCTGGGAACGGATGCTTAGAGGTGGTTTACAGGGCGCTGAGTTGGCTGATGGTCTTTATCGGGTCGGGCGAATTGAAAACATAGCTTCCGGCGACCAGCACATCAGCTCCGGCATCCACAAGCCGCCGGCCTGTCTCAAGATTGACACCTCCGTCGATCTCTATCAGAGCGTCTGAGCCAGTCTTCGTCCGCAATTCAACAAGCCTGTGGAGCTTTTGGATGGTGTTCTCTATGAATTTCTGTCCCCCGAATCCCGGATTGACCGACATTAGAAGCACCATGTCGACATCATTTATGATGTCTTCAAGCATGACGACAGGGGTGGCGGGATTAAGCGTCACCGCAGGGCGCATACCGGCATCGCGTATAGCCTGGACAGTGCGGTGCAGATGCGTACAAGCTTCGACATGTACATTCATAAATTCAGCACCGAGATCGCGTACCTGCGATATGTAGTTCTGGGGATTGACTATCATCAAGTGTACATCAAGCGGCTTCTTGGCTATTTTGGCGATAGATTGCATTACGGGAAACCCGAAACTGATGTTGGGGACAAAAACTCCGTCCATGACATCAAGGTGCATATACGCTGTGTCGCTGTTATTGAGCATCTCGACATCTCGGCCGAGATTCGCGAAGTCTGCCGAAAGCAGTGATGGTGCTATTTTTGCCATAATCAAAACTCTTTTTTTAGTTCTTGGCCTTGGGCTTGAACGCGTTGTAGAGGATTATGCCTATACAAATCACTCCGATGGCAAGACCAGCATACGTGAGGTAGCTGTTGTATTTCTCGACTTGTGCAAATAATCCGTCGACATCGACATGCAGTCCCAACCAGAAGCCGAGTCCGGCAAGTACAGCATTCCACACCATAGCTCCGAGTCCTGTATATAATATGAACTTCCAGAGATTCATCCTGGCGATGCCGGCGGGGATGCTTATCAGCTGGCGGACAGCGGGGATGAGACGACCCACGAACGTGGATACCGCTCCGTGCTTGTCAAAATAGGCTTCGGCTTTTTCCACTTTTTCTTTGTCTATCAGACAGGCATGTCCCACCCGCGAGTCGGCGAATCTGTAGACTAAGGGTCGGCCGATCCATATGGCCAGGCCGTAATTGATTAAAGCCCCGACTATGGCCCCGGCTGTGGCGACGAGAATTATTATGTAGACGTTCATGTCGGCTACCTGTATGGTGGTCCCATGATATTGCAGCTGTCTTACGGATTGCGCGGCAAGAAACGCTGCCGGCGGCACTACCACTTCGCTGGGAAACGGTATGAAGGAACTTTCCACCACCATTAGCAGGAAAACGAGCAGGTAGGATGCGTTTTCCACTACCCATTGAAAAATGGCCGAAGCATCGAAAATCGAACAGGTAATAACATCCAGGATCATCAGTGTAATTAATGTTTTGGTGATTGATTAATAGTTATTTTTTTGTTTACAAATGCACACTCCATATGAAATATACATCCTTTGCAAATTTACAATCTTTATTCAATCCATACAATATATTTCTCATCACATTATTTATATTTGCAATGTGATTTATCGCAAACTCAGAATACTCATAAAATTAATATGGAAAAATGGACAGTCTTGTCATCAGAGCATTTGTTTAAACGGCCATGGCTGACAGTGCGCAAAGATCGCTTGAAGTTGCCTAACGATTCTGTGATTGACGAGTACTATGTGCTTGAATATCCTACATGGATAAATGTGGTTGCCATAACACGTGAAGGCGAGTTTGTCATGGTCGAACAATACCGCCACGGGTTAGGCGAAATCTTTACTGAACTCGTGGCGGGAGTGGTAGAGGAGGGAGAGCCGCCGCTTGAGGCCGCCAAAAGAGAGCTGGCAGAGGAGACCGGGTATGGCGGCGGCACATGGTCGCTTTTGACCGTTTTAGGCCCCAATCCGGGCAGTATGAACAATCTTACTTATTGCTATCTGGCACAAGGAGTTGAACTCATCAGTGGTCAGCATCTCGATTCGACCGAAGACATATGTGTCAAACTGCTGTCGGAAGGCGAAGTCCGCAGACTCCTCGCAGATGATGCCATCAAGCAGGCACTGATGGCGGCTCCATTATGGAAATACTTTGCTACCCACAGCCAAGGCACACACTGACAGGTACATCCTCTGTAGGGACGCACGGCCCGTGCGTCCTCAACTGCACGCCTTATCTGTAGGGCTGCAGCCGATGATCCAAAATGGTCATTGACTTTGCGTTACGGACAGGCGGATGCACCCCGGTGCAGTCCTACTTACGTGTGTGCCGTTTGTCAAGCTTTGTCGGAGCGGCTTTCAACAATCCCGAGTCCTATTTTCGTCTTCTTCGGCAGCTTTGCAGCAACTTGATTGAAGGAATGTTCGATAAGTTCATGTAAGATTGCTGATGGTAATTCGCGGTAGTGTACTTGATTCCAGTATTTTTTGTTCCAATGCCATGCGGGTTCGACTACATTGACATATCGGTCACGCAATTCTAAAGCTTTGTCTGGATCTGACTTCAGCACTATCAAGCTGGAATCATCGGCGTGGTGACAAGACGGTCCATCAGGTACACACAGATATGCAAAAATCTTCCCTGCTATTTTGAACGCTATGTCTGGATGTCCGAGTTCGGCAAACGGCGAACATTCCTCGATATGAGGGTTTATCGACAGGCTAATCTCACGCACTTGCTCGATATCCATCCTGAAATTGTGTTTTTAGCAATTAGTCCGTTTGAGTCGGTATAAATCTATAGGGATATAGTGGGTCAACCGCTCTTGTCAGCTGGGACGGTGTAACAACGACAGGCACAGCGTTTTGTGCAGGAAAAGCCGCGTGAGGCACGCGGCTTTCGTGGTATCCCCGTGGGGAGTCGAACCCCAATCGTTGGAACCGGAATCCAATATTCTATCCATTGAACTACGGAGACATTATGGACCACAAGGAGAGTCCGTAAATAAAGGAGAGTCCTGTTGTGGCAAATATATAAGGAGGCCATTTGCGTCGGCCATGTGCTTATTGCGTTGGCAAAATTACGGAAATTTAGTCATTTTGCCAAATGATAGCACTCATGATTTTATCGGTTGTGGCTAAAATCCAGTAAAATCCGGTGTAATCCAGTTATGGCAGTCATAAATAACTCCTCATCGGATGTTTGTCTGGAGTAGATAATAGGATTTGTCGTGTCTAAATAATAGTTAACGGTCGGATTAGTTATGTAAAAAATGAGTATCTTTGCGTGCAATAAAAAACATGCTTAAAAATATACTTAAGTACTGATAACATAAATTAATCACTGTCATCATGTCATTTATTGCCGATAGAGTGAAGATGGACGGTCTTACATTTGACGATGTCCTTCTTATCCCCGCTTATTCAGAAGTATTGCCACGCGAGGTCGACCTCCGCACGAAATTCTCACGTAACATAACGCTCAATGTGCCTATCGTATCTGCGGCGATGGATACGGTCACAGAAGCCCAGCTCGCCATAGCGCTTGCACGTGAAGGAGGAATCGGCGTGATACATAAGAATATGCCTATTGCCGAGCAGGCACGGCAGGTACATGCGGTCAAGCGCGCTGAAAACGGCATGATTTACGACCCTGTCACCATCAAGCGCGGCAGCACGGTCAACGATGCCCTCAACATGATGAAGGAGTACCATATCGGTGGCATCCCCGTGGTGGATGACAACGGATGCCTTGTGGGTATCGTCACGAACCGCGATTTGCGCTTCGAGCGTAACCTCAACCGTAAGATCGACGAGGTGATGACAAAGGACAACCTTGTCGTGACGCATCAGTCCACCGACCTTGAGGAGGCCGCCCAGATATTGCAGGAGCATAAGATCGAGAAACTCCCTGTGGTCGACAACGATGGCCGTCTCGTAGGGTTGGTTACATATAAGGATATAACCAAGGCCAAGGACAAGCCCTATGCTTGCAAGGATGAGCGTGGCCGTCTGCGTGTAGCTGCCGGCGTTGGTGTCACTGCCGATTCGATGGATAGGGTAGACGCACTCGTTGAGGCCGGAGTCGATGCGATAGTCATTGACACTGCCCATGGCCACTCCAAAGGTGTGATAGGGGTGCTTAAGGCTGTTAAGGAAAAATATCCCAAGCTTGACGTGGTGGTCGGCAATATCGCTACAGGCGATGCAGCACGGTATCTCGTTGAGAATGGCGCCGACGGAGTGAAGGTCGGCATCGGCCCGGGTTCTATCTGCACTACCCGTGTGATAGCCGGTGTAGGTGTGCCGCAGCTTTCAGCCGTCTATGATGTAGCCAAGGCTCTTGAGGGTACTGGTGTTCCTCTTATTGCTGACGGCGGTATACGCTATAGCGGCGACATAGTCAAAGCCCTTGCTGCCGGCGGCAACAGTGTCATGCTCGGAGGTATGCTCGCAGGAGTCGAGGAGTCGCCTGGCGAGACCATCATATTCAATGGCCGTAAGTACAAGAGCTACAGAGGCATGGGTTCGCTGGAGGCCATGGAAAAAGGCTCAAAGGACCGTTACTTCCAGGCCAATGAGACTGATGCCAAGAAGCTTGTGCCGGAGGGTATCGCTGCCCGTGTGCCCTATAAAGGTCTCCTTTATGAAGTGGTGTACCAGATGCTCGGCGGTCTGCGTTCGGGCATGGGTTATTGCGGTGCGCGTGACATCGAGGCTCTCCATCACGCCCAATTCACACGCATAACCAATGCCGGTGTTGCTGAAAGCCATCCGCATGATGTCGCAATCACAAGCGAGGCTCCAAACTATAGTAAAGCTAACCAATAATTTCATGGTATGACCTTAGCCATGAGATACCTTGTAAACCATAATGAAAAAATATCTCCTTCCTGTGGCGGCGGTAGCAGTTATTGCTATCGCTGTCTCAGCTAAACAGAGCGTCAACCCTGACGCGACATTGTTGACGGTAAACGGTAAGGATATCCCTGTCAGCGAGTTTGAGTACCTGTACAACAAAAACAACAACCAGCAGATAGAACGGCAGACTCCTGAAGAATACCTTGAGATGTTTATCAACTATAAGCTCAAGGTTGCTGATGCAGAAGCGCAGGGAATCGACACTACTAAAGCGTTTAAGAACGAATTGGAGCAGCACCGCATGGAGCTGGCCAAGCCTTACCTGAAGGACGCCGACGTGGAGAATGCGCTCATCAATGACATTTATAGCCATATGGACAGGCTGGTCGATGTCAGCCATGTGATGCTGCGCAAAGGTTCTACTCCCGAGCAGAACGACAGCGTCAAGCATATGCTCGACAGCATACGTACCCTCATCGTGTCGGGTAAAGAGACTCTGGAGGATATGGCTCTTAAATATTCCATAGACCCGCAGGCCAAGCGAAACAAAGGCCGTATGGGGTGGATGAAGGCCAATACGTATCCTTATACGTTTGAGAATGTGGCATATGCAACCCCGGAGGGAGAAATATCGCAGGTGATGGAGACCCCGTTCGGTTTCCATATCATCAAGGTGCATGGTTTCAAGCCTAATCCGGGTAGGGTCAACGCAAGCCATATTCTTAAGATGACCATGGGACTTGACAGCCTTACCCAGTTGAAGAAGAAAGCCCAGATGGATTCCATCTATGAGGTAGTGAAAAATGGCGATGCTGCCGTATTCGCCGAGGTCGCTAAAATGGAAAGCGAAGATCCCGGCAGTCGTCAGAACGGCGGAAAGCTCTCATGGTTCGGTGCAGGCGAGATGGTGCCTGAGTTCGAGTCTGTAGCTTTCAGCCTTAGTGACGGAGAGGTTTCGCGTCCGTTTGCCACCCGGTTTGGCTACCACATCATCATGCGTCATGCCCACCGTGGCATACCGTCGCTTGAAGAAGAAAAAGAAGCGATCTTACGAAATATGTGGCGTGACGATCGCCGGGATATGGCACAAAAAGCGAAACTTGAATCTTATCTCACATCCCAGAAGGCATCGGTCGATGAAAAAGGTGTAGCAAAGGTATATAAAGCTCTGAGTAAAGATTCGGTGATGGATTCTGTTGCATATGCGCGTGTGGCGGGTATGACCAAGGTCTCTGTAGCCAAAATCGGGAAGCAGCGCATATATGCTTCAGAAATAGCTGCTTCGCTTGCCCCTGACAGTAAGATGACTCCTGCCGCTTGGATGGCGATGTTTGAAGCGCGTATTCAATCCGCCATGGATGCCAAGGCTACGGAGATGATGATAGCCGAGCTGCCTGAAAAATACGACGATTACAAGAATATACTTAACGAGTATCGTGACGGCATCCTGCTTTTTGAGGTAAGCAACCGCAATGTGTGGGACAAGGCTCTGCGTGACACCGAAGGTCTTGAAAAATATTTCCAAGCACATAAAGATGAATACAAGTGGGATAAGCCCCATTACAAAGGGACCATCATATTTACTACAGGACCTGCCGTCACTGCGGAAATACAAGAGTTCCTGAGTACCTATCAGGGGCAAGCCGCCAACCTTCCGGCGGTTATCAAACAGAAATATGACCGCCGTGCTAAAGCTGAACGTGTTCTTGCGGCTGAAGGCGACAATGCGATAGTGGATAATGTGGCGTTCGGGGGTGTGCGTCCCGACACATCCAAGAGCCGTTGGACTGATTATTTCGCCTATGAAGGAACCATCCTTTCCCAGCCTCAGTCGGCTCAGGATGTAAAAGGTCTTGTCACCACTGATTACCAGCAGGTCCTTGAACAGGAATGGGTCAAGCAGCTGCGTGAAAAATATCCGGTGGTGGTCAATACCAAAGTATTTGATAAAATAAAGTGACCGACTAAGTGAGTGTTCATTAAGAATGACGCTCACTGAAGAAATGAAATTTATAATTTAAAGTGAATACTCACTTGTAAATTGATTGTTCGTGAAATATAATAGTAGTCTGAAAAAATTCGCGATAATGCCGGCCTTGATTGCCATGGTCGGTATCGTCGCATATGCCCGTGACAACAATATCGTAGAGGAGGTGGCATGGGTAGTGGGCGATGAACCCATATGGCGTTCGCAGATAGAGGAGGCATACGACCAGTATAAATATGAAAACGCTTCTATACAGGGCAATCCCTATTGCTTTATCCCTGAAAGGCTTGCTGTAGAGAAGCTGTATCTGCATCAGGCTGACATCGACACCATAGAAATTCAGGAGTCGTTGGTGGCGAGCCAGGTCGAGTCCCGTATCAATTACTTCACTGCTAACCTTGGCACAAGGGAGAAGGTCGAGCAGTATTTCCGCAAAAGTCTGCCTGACATACGCGCCGAGTTGATTGAGAATATGCGCAACTCCTCCCGCATACGCCAGGTACAGGAAAACCTTACAAGCGATCTGAAAATCACCCCAAGCGATGTCCGCAAATATTTTGACGACCTGCCGGAGGACAGCGTCCCTTATGTGCCGACTCAGGTCGAGGTGCAGATTATAACCATCAACCCTGTTATTCCGCGTGAAGAGATTGAGGATGTAAAGGCCCGTCTGCGCGAGTATGCCGACCAGGTCAACAATGGAGAGCGCGAGTTCTCTACTCTTGCCATCCTGTATAGCGAAGATCAGGGCAGTGCGGTGCGTGGCGGTGAAATCGGTTATCTCGGACGCGCCAATCTTGATCCCGCATATGCAGCGGTAGCCTTTAATCTCAGCGACCCTAAACGTGTGTCAAAAATAGTCGAGTCGCAGTACGGCTATCATATCATACAGCTGATTGACAAGCGTGGCGACCGTGTGAATACCCGGCACATATTGCTCCGCCCCAAAGTTTCTGATCAGGCGTTGACCGATGCGATAGGGCGTATGGACAGCCTCCGTACCGATATGGTCGATAACAAGAAGTTCACCTTTGAGGAAGCTGCCCGCTACATATCGTCGGATAAAGATACCAGAAACAATAACGGTATCATGGTCAACGAGATGACTGGCAATGCCCGTTTTGAAATGAAGCAGTTGCCGCAGGAAGTGTCGCGCAAAGTCGCCGACATGCAGCCTGGCGATATTTCTGAACCGTTCATTATGAAGGATCCGCGTAAAAACAACGATATTATCGCTATGGTAAAGCTTACTGCGCGTATTCCGGGCCATAAAGCCAACATAGCCGATGACTACCAGACCATAAAATCCATGTATGAGAATGCGCAAAAGGCTAAGATTCTTAAGGATTGGTTAGACAAGAAGATTGCCTCGACATATGTCAGGATCGAAGATGGCTGGCGTGACTGCGAATTTGAACATCAAGGCTGGTTGAAAAATACGCAGCAGAGCACCACCTACTGATTTCCATTATAGAGATTTGATAGGCTGGATGATAGCCGTATTTACTTATTCTGTAAAGTAGGAAGGAAGGCATGGCTTTAAGACGTAGTAGTAAAAACATCAAAAGTAAGTCGAACCGCAACGCATCCTGTGGGATCGTTGCGGTCATACTTGCTTTATGCCTCCCGTCGTTGGCTGTAGATACGAAGCCGCAGCAAGCCAAAGCCACCCAGCCGAAGCAGCCGGCACAGGCTCCCATCAAGCCTACCATACCCTCGGCTGACCGTCACCAGCCGGGTAAAGTGTTTCTGGAACATGCCGATGTGCTTAATATGGACCAGCAGAGCAGCGGTGGCGAGTACCAGATACTCAAGGGCAATGTCGTGTTTCGTAAAGACAATATGTTCATGTACTGCGACAGTGCATATTTCTACGACAAGACAAATTCGCTCGATGCCTTCTCAAACGTAAGGATGGAGCAGGGCGATACTTTGTTTGTCTACGGTGACGAACTTAATTACAACGGTCCGGAGGAGTTTGCTACGCTTTACGGTTCGGCCGGCCGCCCGGTACGTTTGATTAACCGCGATGTAAAGCTTGTAACGGATATATTTTACTATGACTTGGGACAAAATTATGGCTTTTATGATGTCGGCGGCGTGCTGACCGACAAGCAAAACAGGCTTGAGTCCATGCGTGGTGAGTATTATCCTGACACCAAAGATGCCGATTTCTACGATGATGTAGAGCTCAAGAGCCTGCGCCAGGGTGATACATTGTATATGTACACCGATGTGCTGCATTACAATACCAATACTCATATCGCCACAATCTCAGTCCCTACACGCATCATAAACCGTGACGGACGTATCATAACATCGTCGGGCTACTACAATACCAATAGCGGTATCGGCGATTTATATCATCGTTCGACTGTATATTCCAACAAAGGGAATACATTGACAGGCGACACATTGTTCTACGACCGGGCCAAGGGATTCGGCGAAGGCTTCGGCAATGTCATTCTGACCGATTCGGCACGGAAAAGCAGTCTGCTCGGTGACTATGGATATTACGACGAGCTTCGCGACAGCGCGTTTGTCACAGGTCGTGCATTGGCCAAGGAGTATAAGAATGACAGGGATACCCTGTATCTCCACGGTGATACAATCAATGCCTATCTCGTGCTTCCTGACAGCGTTAGGCTTACAAACGCTTTCCATAATGTCCGATTCTACAGGTCGGATCTTCAGGGCATATGCGACTCGTTGAGCATGGCTGATGTCGATTCGACCATGCGTATGTACTACAACCCTGTGGTGTGGAGTGGCGACCGGCAGATATTCGGCAATCTGATAGAGGTACATCTCAATGATTCCACTGCCGACAGGGCTTATTTGCCGGATTTCGGTATGATGGCGGAATTTATAGGAGAGGACTGCTTCAACCAGCTGTCAGGCGACAAGATGACAGCATGGATGGCTGACTCGACCTTGCGGCGGCTTTATGTCGAGGGCAGTGTACAGACGATCATGTTTCCCATGGAGAAAGATTCGGTCTACAATAAATATGCGTTTACCGAGACCAGTTTTATGGATGCGTATTTCAAGAACGGTCAGGTAGATACGGTGAGGATGTGGCCGGAAACGACCGGCACAATAACCCCGCTGTATCTTGCTGCAAAAAACGCATATTTCTTGCCTAAATTCAAGTGGCTCGAACGTTTCAAGCCTACGTCGCCGCAGTCGGTGTTCCTCAGACTTGAAGACAAGGATGGGTTGCTTAAGCCTATTCCTACGGCCAATTCGGCTTCTGTGTCGAAAGAGGCTCCGTGGAGGGCATTGCTGAAGTCTAAGGCTCCTGATGCAGGTACTGATAGCATTGCTATAGATGCAGTCAAGATGCAGTCCGATTCCATAATGCCAAGCATTATCCCTGACTCTATCGCATCAGATACGGCTACTGACTCTGTTGCGCCGGAGATTACGCCTGATTCTATCACATCGGAGATTATCGTGGATTCCATTAAGCCGGATGTTGCGCCTGATGCAAGTGTCGAACCGCTCCTGATAGAAGAACAACTGCCGTCCGCTGCTGGTACGTCGGATGACGGTAAGCCAGCAAGCGGCACTGACGCAGAGACTGAAGCTGCTGCGATAATCTCTAAGACAGAGGAGGAACAAGAGCATGAGTGATATAATACGTTTGTTGCCTGACTCCGTTGCTAACCAGATAGCCGCCGGAGAGGTGGTACAGCAGCCATCTTCGGCGATTAAAGAGCTTGTTGAAAATTCTGTCGATGCCGGAGCCAAGCATATTACTATTTATATAAAAGATGCCGGCCGGACGCTGATTCAGGTCATTGATGACGGGGTCGGAATGAGTGAGACCGATGCGCGGATGGCGTTTGAGCGTCATGCTACGTCCAAGATTTCAAAAGCCGACGATCTCTTCAGCCTGCATACGATGGGTTTCCGAGGAGAAGCTCTCGCTTCGATAGCGGCAGTCGCTCAGATTGATATGAAGACCCGTCGGGAGGAGGATGAGATTGGAACCCACATAGAAATATCAGGCGCGAAAGTTATCGCAACAGGGCCGATTGCATGTTCAAAAGGGACTAATCTTGCCGTTAAAAATCTGTTTTTCAACGTCCCTGGCCGTCGTAAATTCTTGAAGAAGGACTCTGTAGAGTTCGGTAATATTGTAAAGGAGTTTGAACGGCTCGCACTCGTGAATCCTGGCGTGGAGCTGACTCTCATACATAACGATGTTACCGTCCATAGGCTTGCAGCCACCACCGTGAAGCAGCGTATCATAGACCTTTTCGGTAAGTCTATGGCTACCCAGCTTGTCCCGGTAAGTACGGAGACTCCGTTGGTGAAACTTTCAGGATTCATATGTATGCCTGAGTATGCGCGTAAAAAAGGCGCTTTGCAGTTCCTCACTGTCAATGGCAGGAATATGCGTCATCCCCTGTTTCAGAAAGCAGTGCAGTCATGCTACGAATACCTGATAGCTCACGATGCCAAGCCGAATTTCTTTATTGATTTTCAAGTGTCTCCCGACTCAATCGATGTCAATATACATCCGACAAAGAAAGAGATAAAGTTTGTCAACGAATTTGCCATACGGCAGATAATAATAGCAGCCGTCAGGGAATCGCTCGGACGTTTCAATGCCGTGCCGTCGATCGATTTCGAGTCTACGGATGTCCCGGAGATTCCTGCTTTCTCGCCGGATTCGGAGGCTGGGCATGATGTGGATTTTGACCCTTCGTATAATCCGTTTGCTGAAGCTGATGATGGCTACCGACCTGAGTCTCCGACTCGCTCATATCGTGATGTATCTTCCATACCGTCAGGAATAACATCGTCATCGCCGCAAGCTGGTCGCCACAGGGTGTTGAATGACTGGGAGAAACTTTATGAGAACTTTAATGTGGACGCTCCTGTAGGCTCGGATGACGATTTGGCTATACCTAATGTCACGGCCAGTGCCATCAATGGAGATGCAGTAAATCCTGGAGAAACCCTCGATATGGAGGTCGAAGCTTCTATTCCCGGAGCGTTCCAGGTCCGTAACAGGTTCATAATCACTCCGTCGCATGAAGGGATTCTTGTCGTGGACCAGCACAGGGCGCATCTTAATGTGCTGTACCATAAATATATTTCGGAGATAGATGCCCATGATGTTTCCGGGCAGACATTGCTGTTTCCCGAGACGATAGAGCTGTCGGCTTCGGAAAATCAGATTTTGGACTCTATCATAGATAAAATGTCGGAAGTCGGATATGCCTTGGCTTATCTCGGCGACAATACATGGAGTATCAATGCAGTGCCGTCAATGTTATCCAATGTCAATGCCGTTGACTCGGTAAGGAAGATACTTGACAACGCTGCCGAAAGCGGGGGAAGCTTCGAGATGGATATAGACAGGTTGGTAGCCATGGGTATGGCACGGGCTTCGGCTGTCAAGTCCGGACATAAAATGACTCAGAAGGAGATAGAACACCTTCTGAGTGAATTGTTTAAGCTTAAGTCCCCGGCTCTTACACCCGACGGGCTTACGGTAATGGCTCTTATATCAGGCGATCAGGTCGCAGCGTTGTTCGAGTGACAGTGTTGGGGTGGAGTTGTCAGATGATACCTCTGATTTCTGACAGGCTTTTGAAATTGTTGCGGTCGAGATAGCCGTTTATTTCATCGATAATCTTCACCGTGACAGCCGGATCTATGAAGTTGGCAGTGCCGACCTGTATTGCCGTTGCTCCGGCCATGATGAACTCAAGCGCGTCTCTGCCGTTCATGATTCCGCCAAGCCCGATGACGGGTATATTGACGGCTTTGCATACCTGCCATACCATTCTGACTGCAATCGGACGCACAGCCGGTCCCGACAGGCCGCCAGTAATCGTTGACAGCATCGGCCGGCGGCGTTCGACATCTATTGCCATGCCGAGCAGCGTATTGATGAGCGATACCGAGTCTGCCCCCTCGGCTTCTACGGCCTTGGCTATATCGGTTATGGAGGTTACGTTGGGTGAAAGTTTTACAATCAGAGTCCTGTCCCATGCCTGGCGTACTGCGGCTGTCACTTCGGCGGCTCCTGCGCAGGTAGTGCCGAAAGCCATGCCCCCTTGTTTGACGTTGGGACACGAAATGTTGACCTCGATTGCATTGATTTTGTCGCAGACTTTCAGCTTTTCGCACACGGCCACATAGTCGGCTATTGATGCACCCGATACGTTGACCATGATTTGAGTGTCTATATCTTTGATGCGTGGGTAGATGTGCGTGATAAAGTAGTCCACACCTTTGTTTTGCAGCCCTACGGCATTGAGCATACCCGCAGGAGTTTCGGCCATGCGTGGATAGTCGTTGCCTTCACGTGGGTTCAGGGTAGTGCCTTTGACTATGAAGCCGCCGAGACGGTCGAGGCTGATGAAGTCCTTAAACTCCTCGCCGTAGCCAAAGGTGCCTGATGCTGTCAGTACGGGGTTTTTTAACTGGAGATTGCCTATGTTTACTTCAAGATTTGCCATTGTAGTCTACGTTTTGATTCAATCACACTCTCTTTAGACATCCATTTGATCTACCATGTCAGGTCGGCGGTGTCGAATACGGGGCCTTCGGTGCATACACATACATTTCCTCTCACCGTCTTTTCTACGCAGCACAGACAGGCTCCAAGACCGCAAGCCATCATGTTTTCCAATGAAACCTTACATGGCAGACTCTTCTTTTTACATATCTGCGCTATCGCTTTCATCATCGGAGCCGGACCGCAGCAGTAGACGGTGGTCCACTCCTCATTCCAGACAGAAGATGCTGTTACCAAGCCTTTCTCGCCCATGGTGCCGTCTTCGGTCGTGACGAAGACATCTCCCCACTGCTGTAAGGATTGCAGTTGCAGCACGTCGGATGCGCTGCGGGCACCGACAAGAAAAGCAGGCCGTACACGATGCTGAAGGCTCATACATTTGCCGAGATAGAGCATGGGAGCGATTCCGACTCCTCCGCCTACCAGCAGCGGACGGTTGTCGGATTCCGCTATATTGCCAAACCCGTTGCCGAGCGGCAGCATTAGGTTGACAGTGTCACCCTGCCGGCGGTTCATAATCCATCGCGAACCTTCTCCGGCATTCCTGACAAGCAGGCTGAGGGTATGGTTGTCACGGTCAACGTCGTTGACCGATATCGGGCGACGCAGGAATGTCTCGGCGTTGTCGACCCTGACCTGTACGAACTGTCCCGGCAGTATGTCCGGCAGACTGGTACTGGAGTCGCTGGGGGTAAGCGTCAGGAGCGAGTAGAGCTCATGTATCGCTTCGTTGTTTACCACTGTGAAGTCCAGGCAATATTTTTTCATAATATCTCTATCTATTGTATCGATTGGCTGCATGAGGGGTATCTTATAAGAGAGCGTAGTCGATGACCTCTTTGACGTTGTTCACGTAGATGAAATGGAGACCGTCGACATATTCCTGCTTGATTTCTTCGATGTCCTTGCGGTTGGCTTCTGACAGAATGATGGTGTCTATACCAGCCCGTTTGGCTGCAAGAATCTTTTCTTTTATGCCGCCGACCGGCAATACTTTGCCGCGCAGGGTAATCTCACCGGTCATGGCTATGCGCTCCTTCACCTTACGGCCTGTGAGTATCGAAGTGATGGAGGTAGCCATGGTTATGCCGGCCGAGGGACCGTCCTTGGGTATGGCGCCTTCAGGGACATGTACATGGAGGGTGTTTTTCTCGAAAATCTCTGGGGCGATACCCCATTCCGAGGCATGTGCCTTGATGTATTGCAGGGCGATGACTGCAGACTCTTTCATCACGTCGCCAAGGTTGCCGGTCAGGGAGATTTTTTCTGTCTTTCCGGGGGCCAGAGATGATTCGATAAACAGTATCTCTCCTCCGGCTTGCGTCCATGCCAGTCCTGTCACCACGCCGGGGTATTCATTGCCCTCATATTTGTCCTTTATGTAGGGTGCCGCGCCGAGATATTGCTTTACATCCGTGGCATCGATGGTGGTGTCTGTAGCTCCGGCCCGCATCTTATTAAGCACCGACTTGCGCAGCAGTGATGCGAGCTTTTTCTCTAACTGGCGTACGCCGCTTTCGGCTGTGTAGGTCTCTATAATGGCGATGATGGCCGCGTCTGTCACAGTCACTTCGCCATCCTTTATGCCCATTTCGGCCTTAAGGCGCGGCAACAGGTGGCGTTTCGCTATTTCAATCTTTTCTTCAAGAAGATAACCGCTGATTTCGATTACTTCCATGCGGTCAAGCAGGGGCTGGGGTACACTGGCCAGGCTGTTGGCGGTAGCAATAAACAAGACATGCGACAGGTCGAAGTCCACATCCACGTAATTGTCGTGGAACCGGCAATTTTGTTCGGGGTCGAGGACTTCCAGCAGAGCCGCCGAGGGGTCGCCACGGTAATCGCTGCCGATTTTGTCTATCTCGTCGAGCAGCATCACGGGATTCGATGTCCCGCAGCGTTTGAGTGCGGCGACGATGCGGCCGGGCATTGCCCCGATGTATGTGCGCCGGTGGCCTCTGATCTCGGCTTCGTCGTGCAGTCCGCCCAATGCCACACGCTCATATTTGCGGCCCATTGCTCCGGCTATCGATTGGCCTAATGATGTCTTGCCGACACCAGGAGCACCGACAAGGCATATTATCGGAGCATGGCTGTCGGGGGCGTTCATGATGACGGCGAGTTGTTCGAGGATGCGCTCCTTGACTTTCTCCAATCCGTAATGGTCGCTGTCGAGTATTTCTTCTGCTTTATGGAAATTCTTGTTCCCTTCGTCTTCTATACCCCACGGCAGATTCAGCAGTGTCTGCAGGTATGTGTACTGGACGGAATAATCAGGGCTTTGGGGCTGGATGCGTTCAAGTTTTTCGACTTCTTTGTCGAAAGTTGTCCTTACGGAATCAGGAAAATTTACGCCCTGGGCCTGCTCTTTGAGCTGGGATATGTCCTCGTCTTCGCCATATAGTTCTTCCTTGATAGTGTCGAGCTGGGCGCGCAGGAACGTTTTGCGTTGGTGTTCGTCAAGCATGGCTTTGGTGCGGTCCATGATGACCTTGAATAACACCGATTTCTGTTCGTCACGTGACAGGGCGACCATCAGCTTGAAAGCGCGTTCCTTAAGGCGGCTTTCGCGCAAGAGATCTATTTTGAACTCGGTGTTGAACGGTGCATGGGTGCTTATGAGGTTGATAAGCGTGTTTGTCCCCTCTGCGTTTTTGATGTTTATTGCCAATTCGGCCATTGCCGGTCCTGAATTTTCAATCAAGGCCAGGGTGGTCTTTGTGATGCCGTTGATGAGAGCCTTGAACTCCTTGTCAGACGGGCGGGGAGTGGTCTCCTTGACGATACGGACTTTGGCGGATACCGATGCTTCAGGCAGAGTGGCACCTTCTGACGGGCCAATCAGCTTGAATTTGTCAAAAGCATGGACTATGGCCATCTTGCCGCCGTCGGGCACATCGAATATCTGCAATACCCGGGCGGTGACACCATACTGCCGCAGCTGGGTTGCGTCAGGAGCCTCGATGTCGGGTGAGCTCTGGCATACGACACCTATTACAACATTTTTGGCGTGTGCGGCCTCTGCTGTCCGCAGAGATGTCTCGCGGCCTAAAGATATAGGGACGGTGATGCCGGGAAACAATACCATGTCACGTGTCGGCAGAATCGGCAGGTCGTCTGCCACAGGCTTGCTTTTGAGCATCTCTGAGTTGAGGTCTATCTGACCGAATGAAACTATCTGTTGGGAATCCTTACTCATCAAGTATCTGTTAATTTGTACCACTAAGGGTTCTTATATATAGCCGCGATTTGTATATGTATTAATTTGATGACTTACACGGCTAAAAAGCAAATGCGTAACTTGCCATATGCAAAGTTACGCATTTATATGATTAGCTACAACTGCTATTGCAGCGGCTTAATGCCTATTTGAAATCTATCTCAGGGCTGAAATCGCGCTTTCGTAATCGGGTTCGTGAGTGATTTCGTCGACAAGCTGCTGGTATATGACTTTGCCGTTAGTGTCTATGATGACCACTGCCCGTGACAGCAGCCCTGCCAACGGCCCGTCGCATAGCTGTACGCCGTATTTCTGTCCGAAAAGCGGTGAGCGGAAAGCCGATGCCGGTATCACGTTAGCAATATCATTGATGGTGCAAAATCTTGCCATGGCAAACGGTAAGTCCATGGATACGCAGATTACGGCTACATTGTCGAGCTTGGATGCCTCAACATTGAATCTGCGCACCGACATTGCGCACACTTCGGTGTCAAGGCTCGGAAATATGTTGAGCACCACTCGCTTGCCCTTGAAATTGTCAAGCGTAATCTGGTCGAGTTTTATGCCGGTAAGATGAAAATTAGGAGCTTCGCTGCCTGTCTGGGGCAGTGAGCCGTAAGTATGGCACGGAGTGCCTTTGAAATAAACTGTTTCCATAAAATATTAAGGATTATCGGTTACGTTTTGGAGTTTATGAACTGGTTTAAACTTATTGCAAATTAACTCAATGGGTTGCGTAAGATCCGAACATGAAATTTTGAAATAAGGTTGAATCAGTTTAATAGTAAAACAATCTGTTGCGATGTTTTGTTGAGCGATGCCGTATAATTTAATCGGCTTGGACCTGGATATAGGCTGATACGAGAGTGTGCAAAAAAAAGCTGCATCGCCTGTGACGGAGATGCAGCTTCATGTGTGTTGCGTATGAGTCGATTACTCAGCTACTACTTCAAAAGGAATCTCTACAGATACTTCCTTGTGGAAACGGATAGTGGCATTGTACTTGCCCACTTCCTTCACGCTCTGCTTGAGGGTGATGAGCTTGCGGTCCACGTTGTGTCCCAGTTTCTCAAGAGCTTCGGCAATCTGGATGCTGTTGACCGAGCCGAAGATAGTGCCGGTAGAGCTTGTCTTTGCTCCGATGGTGAGCGTGATGTCTTTGAGGGCGGCAGCAGCGGCTTCAGCGTCGGCTTTGAGCTTGGCGAGCTTGTGGGCCTGCTGGCGCTGGTTCTCAGCGAGAACTTTAAGAGCCGACGGAGTGGCGATTACAGCTTTGCCCTGGGGAATGAGATAGTTGCGGCCATAGCCGTTCTTCACTTCCACGACATCGTCCTTGTATCCAAGGTTGGTGATGTCTTCTTTAAGTATAATCTTCATGATGTGTACTCGTGGCTTTAAAGTTATTTCATCAAATCGGTTACATAGGGTAGGAGGGCGAGGTGGCGGGCGCGTTTAACAGCCTGAGCCACGCGACGCTGGAACTTCAGCGAGGTGCCTGTGATGCGGCGGGGAAGGATTTTGCCCTGCTCGTTGAGGAACTTCTTGAGAAATTCGGGATCCTTGTAATCGATATACTTGATACCTGCACGTTTGAAACGGCAGTATTTTTTCTTCTTGACATCAACCGAAAGGGGCGTCAAATAGCGGATTTCTGAATTAGCCTGTGCCATGGTTTAATCCTCCTTAGTTTTTGTTTCTACTTCTGATGCTGCCTCGGCAACGGGTTCTGCGACCTTGTTGGCTTTGAGGTTGCGACGCTTGATAGCGTATTCATGTGCGTACTTGTCAAGACGGAATGTGAGGAAGCGGATCACGCGCTCGTCACGGCGGAAAGCGGTCTCAAGCTTGCTTACTACCTCGGGGTTGGCATCGAATTCGACAAGTGTGTAAAAACCGGTAGATTTCTTCTGGATGGGATAGGCCAGCTTGCGGAGACCCCACATCTCGGTGTTCACGATGGCGGAGCCGTTGTCGGTGAGCACCTTAGAAAACTTTTCTACCGCTTCCTTCATCTGTTCATCAGATAAAACGGGAGTTAAAATGAAAACGGTTTCGTAGTGGTTCATTTTAGTTGATAATTGGTTTGAAAATTATGATTTTTGAAAAATCTGTGCAAAGATACGAAATTCTCCCCACATATGCAACCCCTAAAATTCATCCAGTCAGGGCGCAGATTAAACAAGCATGTGGATATGTATAACAATATAAGTTATTCATCGCTAATTACCCCTTTCCCGAAAATCGCCGAATAATTATCTGTATTTAAGTCGATATTTGTTCCTTCATATTTGTGGAGGGAATAAAGGATATATTTTGTGTCAGCTTTGTGGCGGGAACTGCGAATAGGGTAATCAAGAAGTTTTAAGTCATTTTTTTTGACAACACGGATATCTCTGACATGAAAGATATTTACAAGCTTATTTTTATGTCTGACAATCAGTGTTTTGACATCAAACAGCTCTTTGTGTTGGATAATGTCATCTTCAGTAATCGGATAGTTGTAGTATAATTTGGTGTTAATCCAATCTATGGTGCCTTTACGACAAGGCCCGATTAAAGTATGCCCGGTATTTGATGATGTGGAAATGTACATCGTCTCAGGTTCAAACAGAGTTAACTGCATCGTATAATCGGACATTAGATGTCTGATGTCATTATAATCTGCTTGTAGGTTAGTGCTGCGGTGCTTATCTATTGACTCTATTTGATTCATCAGCCGCATGATGGAGCGACCTATGGCCCATGCAAGATTTACTGGAACTGCATTGCCTATCTGTTTGTATTGAGCCGACAGGTTGCCTGCAAACTCCCAATCATCCGGGAATGTCTGAATACGGGCGTACTCCCTGACAGTCAATGGCCGGGTTTCTATAGGGTGGCATCTCTCGGTTTGCTTCTGCGCTGGAGCACATGTAAGGGTGAGACTTGGCTCATCAAGGGATAATCTTCGGGCCATGCCTGTCTTACCACCTCCTAAATAAAAACTTGCTCCCATGTATTCCTTTTGTACTTCTATTGGAAGATCCCGCCAATCCCCTCCCTCAGGCACCATGGCAAGTACGCGTCGTTTCTTCTCAGGGTATTTTTGATATGGAGCATCCGGGACATCGGTAGGATACAGTTCTCCGGCAAAGAACGCGTCTCGCAACGTCATGATTCTTTTATAGGGAGAGGGCCACTCAAATTTCACCTTGTCGGCATAATCGTTACGAACAGCTATGAGTATAAGCCGTTCCCTCTTTTGGGGGACTTTGTATCGCAGGGCTTTCAATACACGTGGGTCAATCAGAGTGTAACCTAATTCAACGATTACATTTTTTATGACTTCCAGAGTGCGTCCATTGTCATGGGCGGCAAGTCCTCGGACGTTTTCTCCCATGAAAACTTTGGGCTGGATTTCCTTGACGGCACGTGCAAGCTGGAAAAACATAGTGCCACGTGTGTCGTTAAATCCGCCTCCTTTGCCTGCATAAGAAAACGCTTGACAAGGAAAACCTCCGCTGATAAAGTCCACTTTCCCTTTCCACTTACTGAAATCGACATTGCAGACATCTCCCTCCACTACGTTCCATTGAGGTCTGTTATGACGCAAAGTCTCACATGCGCTATGGTCAAATTCATTGAGCAACACATGCTTAAAGCCGGCACGTGACATGCCAAGAGCAAGTCCACCACCACCGGCAAATAACTCAATGGAATAGAAGTCTCGAGCCGGGATGACTTGCATTTCCTCATCCCAACGAGTGTCAATCATTGACTTAATCTCAGGGATATGCGCCAAATCTTCAAGGTTGAAATATTTAGTTCCATCCTCGGCAATCTTGGGCACATATACATGGTTTGTTTCCCAGGCCTGTAGAGTGGCTTTGGAAACGCCCATAAGGTTCGCAAAATTGTCGGCAGAAATAGTCATTGTAAATGAAGAGATTTATAGACTGCCTTTCACTATAATTTCATCGGCAATCTCCTGCACTTTATTTGCAATCAATTCCTTGCCGTTGATGTTTTCTTCTTCGACAACCTCGCCAAATGCTTTTGCCAGACGATAATAGAATCCGTCATCACCTGTCAGATGAAGCCAAAATCCGGCACCATAGTATACGGGGTATGCTTGCTCAATCAACTTATAGTTTCCTGATATTTTATCACCATATAGCACGCCCACTATCATATCGTCGGTTTGCAGAGGGATTCTATCCAATCGGGCTTTACCGATTAACTTCCTGAAATGTCCAAGGATAGTTGCCACATCATCTTTATTAATCGTGTTTGGACCGGCTTTGCATTGACAGTATTTTCTCCGCCCGTCAATGGCATCGATAAATTCAATATCAATACCGTCGATACCTGATGCATTGCCGATGATTTCCGACAGACTGGATATGAAGATTTGGGTATTTTGTCCGAATGATGTGTTAATGCTCGTACCTAATATACGAGGATACACAAGAGCCTTGGCGATTGACAGGGGAGATGTATCGCCACATAAGAATGCAGCAAGATAATTAATCAGAAACGGGTTGATGTCAAAGTTACTGAGTTTGAGATTCCGAAGATTTGTCAGATGCTTCGGAATTATGATAGTCCTAAAGAAATCCTTAGCACTTTTGATGATGGCTTCTTTTTGGGCTTCTGTCATTTTAAATTAGAGTTAACGTATGGAGTTAAGAGAGATTGGTGCTGGTTAAGCAATTTAGAAAGTTGTTGTCTAATGCAAAGTTAATGTTTTTGCGGTAAATCCTATCATCGCCTAATGACTTGAAAATTTCTTACTCCCATGCTTTTTATCGGCAGTTAAGGCCTATGAATTTCATAGGACGGATAATAGGGTCATAATGCTCAATACTTGCTGCTCAATCTTTGTATGGAATCCGGAATTTTTGAAGGATGATTTTGAAATTGTCTTGAGCCGTCAGGCAGGTATCCGTTAGATAACCTTTGATTCCTGGCCAGTTGCGCAATCCATTGTAATAGTACATCGTCAAATCATCTGTGATGATAAACGGCACATATCCGCATCTCAGAAGTTCTCTAAACATTATCAGTCGTCCGATACGACCATTGCCGTCTTGAAACGGATGTATGCACTCAAACCGCTGATGAAAGTCAACAATATTCTCAAAAGAGGGATTTTTTAGAACATTGTATTCCATGAGAAGTTGTTTGATTTCAGAATGCACGTTTTCGGGAGGTGTGGTGTCATTGCCTCCCACTTCGTTAGGCAGCTTTTTGTATTCACCAACCCTAAACCAACTTTTACCGTCATCTGACGTGCCTGTTTTTAATATCCGGTGCAAATTCTTTATGAATTTTTCTGTTAGTTTGCCATCGGTAAAATCTATAATATAATCTATGGCGCGGAAATGGTTGGCGGTTTCCACAATATCATCAACATTTACCGGGCTTTCGCTTATGCCGATAGTGTTTGTCTCAAAAATATAACGGGTCTGGTCGTGGGTCAGCCGACTGCCTTCGATATGGTTGGAATTATATGTAAGGTCAATCTGAATGCGATGATAGATGCCACCCTTAATCTTGCCGGCTTTCTGCTCTCTTAGTGCTTTCAGCAATGGGCTTTGTTTCCTTTGGGCTTTCCGCTTAGGAAGCTCCGCATCTGACGGGATATTCCATGTCTTTCCTACAAGAAACGCACTTTTAATTTTACCTGAGGCACAGTAATTACGAGCTGTCCTTTCGGATACCCCGTGCAATTCTGCCCATTCTTTTACAGAGATGTATTCCATCTATCGGCAAGTTTTAAGATGATTTTTCACTGTAAAGATAGCAAAACTTGCCGATAACGGCAAGTTTTAGGCTGCATTTTTAAGGCTAATGCAGATGTTTTCGCATGGTAGGGGTTGGGGAGGATTGTAATTTTGTGACATGTCACAAAATTAACATCGCGATTATATGGAAACCAAAGGTAAGAAGAGGAAACGCGGCGGACGGAAATGGGACAAGAGAGTGTCGCGTAAGTTTTACGGCTATCTCTGCCGGCAGATAGAAATCGCGGCATCGCTCTGCAAGGAGATACGGGAGGATGCCGTCAGGGAGTGTGTGAATTTTTACATCGACTCGGGTCTTGTCATATGCAAAATCAATGTCGCGGAGAGGGTGGTGTTCACGTTGCTGCAACCGCAGATTGACAAGGCGATGCTGCGCTCGCTCCGTGCCCGCATGGCGGCGATGCGCCGTCGTGAATCGAAAAAAGCGGCAGCTGAGGAGGAATCGGGAATGACGGCAGGAAGTGAAACCAATGCGGATGACGGTGCGGAAAGCCTTGTTACGCCGGATGCAGCAACGGAAACTGCATCAGATGCGGAACAGACTGCGACACAGACAGCCACCTTACGTGATGATAAACGCGCACGCAGACGTGAGGCTGCTATGGCGCGTAGATTTATAAAGCATCAAAAACGACTGGCACGGCGCATAAAAACGGCAGGACAATCCATATCATCACTGGACACTTCTAAAGAATCACCGTACTGATGAATACGTAACAGCATGTCCGATGGACTTTAGAGTTCGGTGGCTTTGAGTTTTTCGGCGTTTTCGGCGATGATGAGATGGTCTATGACATCTTGGATGTCGCCGTCAACGAAAGCCTGCAGATTATATATGGTGTAGTTGATGCGATGGTCGGTGATGCGGCCCTGAGGATAATTATAGGTCCGTATCTTTGCCGAGCGGTCGCCTGTTGATACCATCGTCTTGCGGCGAGAGGCTATATCGTCGATATATTTCTGGTGTTCCTTGTCGTAGATGAATGTGCGCAGGCGGCTGAGGGCACGTTCCTTGTTTTTGGGCTGGTCGCGGGTCTCGGTGCACTCTATGAGTATCTCCTCCGACACGCCGGTGTTAGGGTTGCGCCACATGTAGCGCAAGCGCACTCCTGACTCTACCTTGTTGACGTTCTGGCCGCCGGCACCTCCGCTGCGGAATGTGTCCCATTTGATTTCACCCTCGTTGATTTCCACGTCAAACGGTTCGGCCTCGGGAAGCACTGCTACAGTGGCAGCCGAGGTGTGTACGCGCCCCTGGGTTTCTGTGGCGGGTACGCGCTGCACGCGGTGCACACCGCTCTCGTATTTGAGTATGCCGTAGACACCCTCCCCCGACACCGACATGACTATCTCTTTGTAACCCCCTGCCGCGCCTTCGCTTGCGCTGGTGACCGCGACGTTCCATCCCTTCGACTCGCAAAATTTCATGTACATCTTGGCGAGGTCTCCGGCAAATATGGCGGCCTCGTCGCCGCCGGTGCCGCCTCTTATTTCCAATATTACATTTTTGGAATCTTCGGGGTCGGCCGGAATCAGCAGCAGCTTTATTTCCTCTTCGAGTGCCGGGAGGGCGGATGTGGCTTCGTCCAGTTCTTCTTTGGCCATCTGGCGCAGCTCGTCGTCGTTTTCCGTGTCAAGCACCTGCCGCGCCTCCTCAATATTACCCAACAAATTCTTGTACTTACGCGTGGCACCCACGAGTTTTTCAAGCTCTTTGTATTCTTTGGTAAGACGCACATAGCGTTTCATGTCGGCGATGACATCGGGGTCGGTGATTAGTGTACTTACCTCGGCAAATCTCGATTCAATGCCGTCGAGCCGTGAAAGCAGCGAGTTTTCAGACATTACTTATGTATGGTGGTCAAATTCGAATATAGTGGTCAAAATCGGTTGGAGAAACGTAGTTGCAAAGGTACGAATAAATCGCCATACTCGCCTGATGCTGTGAAAATATTTCTTAATTTCAGTCTGCGAATTGCTAATGTTAATTTGAAATATTAATTTTGCACCTTGAAATATGAGGAATAAAAATTCTCTATATATACAGATATTTAAGACACATGAACTTAACATTTGACAAACAGGACAATAACAAGGCCCTGCTGACTATCGATGTCGTGGAAAGCGACTACGCTGACAAGGTTAAGAAACAGCTGAAACGTCTCGGCACGACACACTCACTCCCCGGATTCCGTAAAGGACATGTTCCTTTCGGGATACTTGAGAAGCGTTTCGGCAAAGAAGTCGCATCTGACGTTATCAACAATGAGGTGTATGAAGCTTCTATCAAATATCTTCAGGACAACAAGATAGACATACTCGGTGCCCCGGTTCCTGTAGATGTCGTGGCTCTCGACCTTGACAATAAAAAAGACTATACATTCAAGTACGAGCTCGCTATAGCTCCCGCCCTTGATATCGAGGTTGACAAAAACGTAACACTCCCTTATTATACTATCACCGTCTCTGACGAGATGATCGACGAGCAGGACAAGGCTCTTTGCAAGCGGTTTGGCGCACAAGTGCCCGGTGAGGAATTTGAGTCTGATGCGCTTGTCAAAGGTAGCATCATGGAACTCAATGCCGATGGCACGGTAAAAGAAACAGAGGATGCCATACAGGTGGTGTCAGGCATCGTGGCTCCGATGTACTTCAAGGACAAAGCACAGGCCGACAAGTTTGCCGGCAAGAAGGTCGGTGACAAGGTGACATTCAACCCCTGGGCTACATGTGAGGGCGATGCTACCGAACTCGCGTCGATGCTTCAGATCGATAAGGAGAAGGCTGCGGAAGTCAAGGCTGATTTCGAGCTTGCCATATCGGAAATCATCGTGCTCCGTCCGGCCGAACACAATGAGGAGTTCTACACCAACGTATTTGGCAAAGACAAGGTAAAGACCGAGGACGAATACCGCGCCGCCGTCAAGCAGATGATTGCCGACCAGCTCCGTGGCAATAGCGAGAACCTTTTTCAGGATGATGTGTACAAGTACTATACATCGCGTTATGCCGGCGATATAGTAGTGGCGGAGGATGTGCTTAAGAAATGGTACATGACAGTCAATAAGGAAGTCAACGAGGACAACATCGACAGCGTGTTCGCGCAGCTCGTGCCAGACCTCAAATGGCAGCTCATCCGCGACAATATCGCTGAAAAGCTCGGTGTGAAAGTCGAGGAGTCTGACATGCTCCAGTTTGCCACGATGATGGCCCGCCAGCAGTTCGCCCAGTACGGCATGGCAAACCTCTCTGATGACGTGTATGCCGACTATGCGAAGCGTATGCTTGCCGACAAGGATTCACGTTCGCGTATGGCGCAGCAGGTTGGGCTGATGAAGATATTCGAGGCTGTGCGTAACGCAGTCACTATCGACGGCAAGGATGTCACAATCGACGAGTTCAAGGCTCTCGTAGAGAAGCGCAATGGGCAGGCCGATGCCTGATTGAACCGACTAAGAAGCTGTCACATTATATATGAAGCTGTTTTGATGTATAAAATTTTAGACAGACAAATACAACAAAGCAATGCCGGGGTTTCCGATTGTGAAACTCCGGCATTGTTTTGTTTCAGCCCATGCATGAGCATCGCGCAGCGATGGAAGAGAGTTACGGGGCGGCATAAGCCCCGGTAACCGTTACCCACAAAATTTCGATGGTGTTCCAGACCCCCCCGGAACACCATCAGCCACATCCCCTATAGGAGGGTGTTGCGGAACTTCTAAGCAAAAGCCTATCGTGTAGCGATGAGAGGTAGTAGCCGGGGGGCGCGAGCCCACGGAGCCCGTGACCCACACAAGCAATACGACCGATTTATCGGTCGGTTGATTTTGTGGGAATCCATTTTGCGTGGGTTGCACCCATGTTTGTCTGGGGATTAGGCTCTTAGACCTGAAATATTTATATTATCCGTCAAATACTTATATTGATTTATCAAGGGATTAAGTAGCAGAATAATCACAAATAGCGATATAAAAACAGAAGGGAAATTAAATTGTAGGTAGGGGACAAGGATTCTTTCAGGTATGGTAAACGGCAGGCCAACAGTCGTAAAAAACGATGCGTCAGTAATAAAAATGTCATATAAAGACGTATAATATCAAACAAAAACAGTATTTTTGTGACGAGTTTGGCAGTGTGTCATTCTCAAACATAGTAGATAAAAGAGGCGTTATGTCTTCTTCTTGTGTGATTAAAGCTTAGGAACCTGAATATCACGAGTGCAAGAGTCGGCGTAATGGTCTCCACGCATACGGCGTGGGGCTGTTATTACCACATCTTCACTCATAGGTATTCCTAAGCACCTAATCACAGAGACGTGGCATACAGTTTCCACGCCTTCTGTGTGTAGTAACTCCGTAAGGAAACAGGCGGAATATATATTGAGTCATGAGAACCAGATTTTTTGTGTTGAGTCTTATGGTTGCTGTCATTCTTTCAGCTTGCAGTAACGGAAAAAAGATTGAAGGTTGGAATACCTCCTTGTTTGAATCAGTCGGGGCCCCATTTCTTAAACAACCTAAAAACTATCTTGAATTCCACGGTCCTTATGCCGACGGAAAGGACAACGAAGGCGTGTTTTTTTCTATCGAAACTGAAAACCACAAACAGAGTTTTGACTATCTGGAACAATGCGTAAAAGGTGTCCTTAAATATGCGGATACCGTATATGACCTTTCTGGAAATGGGCGTGACCGCAGTAAATTTACCATCGATTATGTACAGCAATACGCCGTAAACAAAAAAAATGTACGAATGAAAGGTTCGCAATGGGCAGGAGCTTACCATTACGACCTGATTTTTTCCAAAGACGGAAAATTTTTTGAATTCACAGGTGGTGTCGAAGTGTATAACAGCCACGAAAGAGCTTACTGCAAAATCGGATTTTGTCCGCTTCCTCATTTGTAAAAAATCTTCCTAACGAAACCAATTTAAAACTACAGCGATATGAAGAGCTTGTTAAGAATCACGATGTTGTTGGTCTCAACTGTAGTACTTGCTGTCATGGCTTCGTGCAGCTCCGAGCCCAATGATGTGTGGCTTTGTGGAAACCTTAGTGACGGTACGGCCGTTTACTGGATCAATGGCGAACAACATACGTTGGAATCTCCGGGAGGCGAAGCCGTAGCTTACGACATGGCCGTAGTGAACGGCGATGTCTATGTCGCCGGGCAGCTTAAACCAAAAGACCTGACAATGCAGGCCCGCGCCGCCTATTGGATAAATGGGAAAATACATCTGCTTACTGATGGCACTTATACCTCTTGCGCCAAAGCGGTCACCGTTACGGATGCAGGTGATGTAATCACTGCTGGCTACGCATACGACAGCCCTATGACACGTACACGCAGTTCGAAGTTTGAGTACACACATCGTCGCATGAGTGTGGCCAAATGCTGGAATAACAATACCGAACTTTATTCACTGACCGATGGAAAATGGGATGCCGCATGTGAAGATGTAATCATGTATGGCCCAAATATTTTATTGATGGGCTACGACCTTGAGCGCAATCGTTTTGAACGTTTCGTCGATCCATATTATCGCCAGCCAAGCATTTGGATTAATGGGAATCCATATAGAAAGAGCACGCCTAAAGGAGAGTGGGAACCGTTTTACGATGGATGCGGTGCTTTTTATACAGCCTGCTATAACGGCATCGATTTACGCATAGCAGGCTATTCCGACCATAATCTCGAAAGCTATGGTTTCCGCGCCTGCTATTGGGATGAACAGGGATGGGAGAAAGAATTGCCCGATTCATATAATGTGCGTATCACCGGTTCATGTACCGACTTGTCAGATTGGTATCTTTGCGGCACCAACTACGACAATCAAGGTATTTATTGGAAGAACGGAAAATCCGTCAAACTAACACCCGATGGTAGCCCTCTCACTTCATCGGCAGATGCTATCGCTGTTATACACGAAGATGTCTATGTCGCAGGCACCCATCAAGGACGGGGCGGTTATTGGCGCAACGGCGAATTCCAGCCGTTGGAAGCGAGTGTAGAAAACATGGTCGGTATTTATATAAAGGAGAAACAAAAATGAAAATAACCGGACAAATCATCTGGTTTATTAATGTTGTGTGCCCTATCAGCTTGCACCTCAATGGAACAGAGATTCTCTATCAAGAGTTCGATGGGTTGCCGCGTGCTGAGTTACACCGCAAAGGCAAAGATGGCAAATGGACTGTCTATAACGGAAGGACATGCAAATACGACAGTGATTTTATATATGGTAGCTATATGAAGCACTTAACCTTGCCGAAATAAATGGCGGCAGAAACTATTATTCGCAATTGAAAGCCAATTGTAAGCGATATGGCAACAAACTGTAAACCTATAAAATTGACGTGGAAATGAACAAGAAAGTAATTATAGGACTCGTCCTACTAATAATAGGTGTTATGTGTGCCCTGTATGGGCATAGTATGGAGAATGATAAAGGTTACCAATTCGCCTTGGCGTTGGGGCATCGCGGTAGCCCAGCTCCAGTAATATTTATGATGGGTGGCGTATTGATGGCAACAACTGGGTTGATACTGATATTGATTGGTGCCTTTTCCTCAGACGGATCGACACAGCCGGTTGTGGTTGTGGAGAGCCAGGAAGAGCGGCAGGAACGCTTGCACAGGGAAGCCGAACAGCGTCGGCTGCGAGAGGAAGAGTTGCTCAGGCAACGTAGGGAGAAAGAACAGCAAGAAGAAGAGGCTCGAAAAAGGCGAATCGAGTTTTGGCGTCGCCACCGTATTCACATCATAAGCGCCATTGCTGCTGTAGTGATTTGCATTATAGCGGGATGTGTTGTGGCACACATATCAAATGAGCGTAGTAGGCTCCAAGCCGAACGGGAACGGCAAGAACAATACGAACGCCAATTGCAAGAAAAAGCTCGACGCGATGAGGCTCAACGTCAAGCGCGTGAAGCTGAACGGCAACGTCAGTTGGGGGCTGAAGAACAGGCGCGTAAGGAAGCGATTGAAACCAAACGCCGTCAGGCTGCAGCGACCGAAGCTGCCAAACGTGAAATAGAGGAGCGCCATAAACGAGGCATCTACCGCGTGGGCGAATACTATGAAGTGGGGGATGTACGTGGCGTTGTTTTCAGTACGGACGAAACCGGGCAGCACGGCAAGATTCTTTCGGTGAAACAAAGAGAAGATATATCGTGGAATCTGGCCTCCGACTATTATGCAGGGTGGTCATTGCCTTCCCAAGAGGAGATAAAGGTCATAATGGCGAATAAAACCGCCATAAATAAAACCTTGAAAAGTGCAGGACATCCCATCATAGAGGAGAAGGACTATTGGCTTGAAGATCATTGGGGAAGTGTGGTCTATTATTATGATAGATACGGTGGTCAGATTCGGAACTGTTCCAAAACTGATGTGAGGTCACAACCTTATGAGAAGCATGCACGTTGGGTCCGCAAATATTGAAAAACGATACACTTAATTTATGGCAACAATAAGATTTATAAGAAACGCTTTTTTGACAATCTTGCTGGGTGTTACCTTAGCAATGTGCAGCCGCCGGCCGGATCCCGTAGAATATAACGGGCATACCTACATCGATCTGGGACTGCCCAGCGGCACAAAATGGGCTACTTGCAATTTAGGAGCCGCAAGCCCCGAAGATTACGGTGATTATTACAGTTGGAGTGAGACCCGACCTCATAACGAGAATACTCTTAATGAAGGGCTTTGGCATGAAAACGAATTGGGAATACTAAGGAGGCATGGCGCCATTGATGAGTATGAGAATCTAACCGCCGGTTATGACGCTGCCACGGCTAATTGGGGCGGGAAGTGGCGTATGCCCACCAGGGCGGAGTTTGAAGAGTTGCGCAGAGAGTGCACAACAGAGACGCACGAAGATTATGTCCTGTTTACCGGCCCCAACGGCAATTCCATTATCCTGCCTTTTGCCGGATCAAAGGAACAGAGCATATTCAGACTAACTTACGACATCATTGGAGGCAGGATTGGTCATTATTGGACCTCATCGGCAGACAATTGGCATCATCTCTCTTGTTATTATTATGCATTGAAATCGCATGATATTTGTAAAAGCTCCAGTCATATGGGCTACTCTGTACGGCCTGTATGTGATTAAACAGCAATAGTATTCCGTGGTTCTGCAACACTTCCTTGCGAAAACCTAAACTTATATACGCACTGCGGCTGTGTAAAAACGAGATTTTGGGGTGGGGCGATGGGCATCAGAACGGGGCGGTCTCGTTGGGATCTGTCGGGGTCAGGTTGGCGGTGCCGCCGTTGAACGGGGTGGCTCCTACGTTGCCGAAACCGTCGTCCGAGTTCATGCGGCTGCCTACGGTAGTTGCCGCAAACGTAGTGTCGTCCTCCCAGTTTTCAAACCGTGCGAATTTGGCTCTGAACCGCATTTTCACATCGTCTACTCGACCGCTACGGTGTTTAGCCACGATAAATTCGGCAAGACCTCGGATGTCGTTGCCTGATGCATCCACCCCCGAACGCAGATAGTATTCAGGGCGGTGTATGAAGCACACTATGTCGGCATCCTGCTCTATGGCACCGGACTCGCGAAGGTCGCTCAGTTGTGGACGCTTCCCGGCGGCACTGTCGCCACGCGACTCTACCGAGCGGTTGAGCTGGGATAACGCCACGATGGGTATGTCGAGTTCTTTGGCTAACTGCTTGAGATTGCGGGAAATCATGCTCACCTCCTGTTCGCGTGACCCGAATTTCATCCCCGATGCATTCATGAGCTGCAGGTAGTCGATGATGATGAATTTCACTTGATGCTCCCTGACGAGGCGGCGGGCTTTGGTGCGCAGCTCGAATATGGACAGGGATGCCGTGTCGTCGATATATAGGGGTGCTCCGTAGAGTTTTTTGATTCGTCCCATCAGCTGGTCCCACTCCATCTGGGTGAGCTGCCCGCTCTTGATTTTTTCACCCTCGAGTTCGGTCACATTGCTTATCAGACGGTTGACAAGCTGCACCTTGCTCATTTCGAGCGAGAATACAGCCACCGGGGTATTGTAATCCACTGCCATGTTTCTGGCCATAGACAACACGAAGGCGGTTTTGCCCATGGCCGGGCGAGCGGCTATGATTATGAGGTCGGAATTTTGCCATCCCGATGTCAGTTCGTCAAGTTTGTGGAATCCTGATTGCAACCCGGAAAGGCCTGATGTGCGGTTGGCTGCTGTCTGTATGGTCTCTATTGCCTGGGATATCACCGGGTCGATCTGCACAACATCCTTTTTGACATTGCGTTGCGAGATTTCAAAGAGTTTCCCCTCGGCTTCCTGAAGCAGATCTTCGACATCGTTGCTTTCGTCGAAAGCCATCTGCTCGATGCGTGACGCAAACGAAATCAGTTCTCGCGCAAGGTACTTCTGGCTGATGATGCGCGAATGGAACTCCACGTGTGCCGCCGAGGTGACGCGTGTGGTCAGTTCGGTTATCCGCAGAGCGCCTCCGGCTTTGTCGAGGTTGCCGTCAAGCCGCAGACGCTCTGTGACAGTCAGCATGTCGATAGGCTGCTGTGACGCGCCAAGATGCTGTATGGCCTCATAGATTACCTGGTTTTCCGGCTCATAGAAGCTTTCCGGCTTAAGCAGGTCGCATACGATGGTGTAAGCGTCCTTTTCGAGCATCAGCGCACCCAGCACAGCCTCTTCGAGCTCCTTGTCCCGTGGCGCTTTGCGTCCGGCAATCTCTGCTATGGCCTGGGCCTCGATGTTGTTTGGTCCTTTCTTGTTGTAGTCGGGTTTTGACCTGTTGGGTTTGAAATCTCCGGGCATATGGGCAAATTATTATATTGCAAATTTAGCGAATAAAGTCGTAACTTTGTCAGCAGATGATAACTTTCCCTAACGCTAAAATCAACCTTGGCCTTTATATAGGCAAGACTCTGCCTAACGGGTTCCATGAGATAGTCACAGCCATGGTGCCTGTCGACTGGTGCGACATACTTGAGATGGTTCCCTCGTCGACAGGAGAAACCACGCTGACTGTCACCGGGCATTCGCTGCCATGCCCGGCGGAGAAAAATCTGGTGATGAAGGCTTACAGGATATTTAAAGAGGCATATCCTCCGGCTCCGGCAGTAGAAATACACCTGCATAAGGAGATTCCCGATGGCGCGGGTATGGGGGGAGGTTCGAGCGATGCCGCGTTTGCGCTGAAGCTCTTGAATGATATGACGGGGCATCCGTTTGACCTTGACCAACTTGCAGAGATGGCTGCCAAAGTGGGGAGCGATTGCCCTTTTTTCATCTACAACAGACCCATGCTGGCTACAGGTACGGGCACTACGCTTACGGAACTGGATTTGCCAGTTGGGCAACTCGCCAACCTGCTCATCATCAAGCCGCAAGGCAGCGTGTCCACAGCCGAGGCTTATGCTGAGGCGCGGTCGAGCTGTCGCACAGCCGAAGAATTGACGGAGACTCTGACAGCTCCCGATGGCATCGGCTCATGGGCTGACAGGTTAGGGAACGATTTTACTTCGTCGGTCGCGGCAAAAGTCCCGGATGTCTCCGAGGCAATCCGCTGGCTTAAGTCCCATGGGGCGGTATATGCCGAGATGACCGGCAGCGGCTCTGCCGTTTTTGGCATATTCCCGACTGACATTTTGACAGACGGGATAAAGGGGCTTCCGAGAGGAGTACGCCGGCATAAGTGCGGAGTATTGACACAGTGAACGTTATAATCCGATTGATTGTTATCTGATTAGATGCTCTGATTATATGAGGCATAAGCACTACTGCCGTCATTTTCAAGCATATTTGGCAACCAATTTGTTATATATACTTTAAATAATGTCAAAGAATAAACGAAACAAGCAGAATATGAGCGCAGATCACGATAAAAAAGAAAATCGTCCCTCCGATGTCGAGCAACCAGAAATCATGGATGACCTTCAGCAGGCCGACGGCCAGGAAATCTCAGAGGAAGCCAATGCGGAACTTAACGCCGAACTTACGGAAGTAGAGATTTTACAAAAAAAATATGACGAGACGGCTGCCGCTCTTGAAAAGGAGAAGAATGAATACCTTTTCCTGATGGCGGAGTTTGACAATTTCCGCAAGCGCAATGTCAAAGAGAGAGGAGAATTAATCAAAAACGCTTCGGAATCGGTTATGAAGCAGCTCCTCCCCATTGTCGACGATATGGAACGCGGTCTGGAAGCTACGAAAGATGCTGAAGACCCCAATGCTATCCGTGAAGGTATGCAGCTTATCTACAATAAGTTAGTGAAGATGCTTGAGCATAATGGTGTCAAAGCCATTGAAAGTACAGGAGCTGATTTCAACCCTGAGCTGCATGATGCGATAGCCATGGTGCCGGTCGACGACGAGTCCCTGAAGGGCAAAGTGATTGATACTCCCACCAAAGGCTATATGATTAATGATAAAGTGTTACGTCATGCAAAAGTGGCTGTAGGCCAATAACGACAATCACCCAATGAGCAATAAAAGAGATTATTACGAAGTGCTTGGCGTCCAGAAAAACGCTACAGCTGACGAACTTAAGAAAGCATATCGCAAACTCGCGCTGAAATATCACCCCGACCGTAATCCGGGTGACAAAGAGGCAGAGGAAAAGTTCAAGGAGGCCGCTGAGGCGTATGATGTGTTGTCAGATGCCGACAAACGCGCCCGATATGACCAGTTTGGCCACAATATGGGTCCGCAGGGATTCCCTGGCGGAGGTGGCGGCTTCTCATCAGCCGGCGGGTGGTCGATGGAGGATATTTTCAGCCATTTTGGCGATATATTCGGAGGTTCGTTTGGCGGTATGGGCGGTTTTGAAGGTGCCGGCGGACGTTCGCGCACCAACCGCACGAGGATGCGTCGAGGAAGCGACCTGCGCATTAAGGTCAAGCTTTCACTCGAGGATATTGCCAAGGGTGTGACCAAGACGCTTAAAATTCCAACTCTCGTAAAGTGCGACTATTGTAACGGCACCGGTGCAAAGGATGGCAAGGCATTTAGCACATGTTCGACCTGCAACGGTACAGGAACCGTAATTACGACGCAGCGTACGCCTTTCGGTACCATGCAAAGCGAGACCGGGTGTCCGCATTGCCATGGAGAGGGCAAAATCATCACAGAGAAATGTCCTCACTGCAATGGCGAGGGAGTGGTGCGTAAAGAGCAGCAGATTACATTCTCCATACCGGCCGGCGTGTCTGACGGTCAGGTGTTGACCGTTCAGGGCAAAGGCAATGCAGCGCGTCATGGCGGCATCAACGGAGACTTGCTGGTGGTAATCGAGGAGATTAAACACCCGGAGCTGATCCGTGACGGCAACGATGTGATATATAATCTTATGCTTGATTTCCCCACGGCTGTCCTCGGCGGCAGCGTGGATGTCCCTACTATCACAGGACGCGCACGTCTGAAAATCGCTCCCGGCACACAGCCAGGAAAGGTGTTGCGTCTGCGTGGCAAAGGACTCCCGTCCACCGAAGGCTACGGTACAGGCGACGAGCTGGTCAATGTGATGGTCTATGTGCCTGAAAATCTGACATCTGACGAAAAAGCGGCTTTTGAAAAACTTCAGGGGTCACCCAATATGAAAGCCTCCCAGTCGACCAAGGAGCGTATTTTCAGCAAACTGCGGCACGTATTCGACTGACATGCGCTAAATTTAGATAAGTAATACAATTCATCATACACTCACACAATGAAAATCCTTATTACGGGTTGTAACGGACAGCTTGGCACCGAGATGCGTAATGTCCTTGAGGGAAAAATGCCCGGTAAAACCATTTATACCGATGTAGCCGAGCTTGACCTTACCGATGCTGAGGCTGTCAAATCGTTTGTTACGGCGAACGACATCACCCATATTGTCAATTGCGCTGCTTATACTGCGGTCGACAAGGCAGAGTCAGACCAAGGCCTTTGCTCACGTATCAATGTCGATGCCGTAAAAAATATCGCCGATGCGGCCTACGAGCAAGGGGCAAAGGTGGTGCATGTCTCGACAGACTATGTGTTTGACGGGACTGGCCACACTCCCTACAAAGAATCGGATGCTGTACATCCTGTAAGCCACTATGGTGTGTCGAAGCGTCAGGGGGAGGCTACACTGTTGGCTCTGCTTCCCGAAAGCGTGATAGTGCGCACGGCTTGGCTCTACTCGCCCTATGGTAACAATTTTGTAAAGACTATGCGCCGTCTCGGCAAAGAAAGGTCTGAGCTGGGGGTAGTGGCCGATCAAATCGGTACTCCGACTGCCGCCCGCGACCTTGCAGAGGCGATATATGCCATACTGACAGCCCCTCAGTGGATGCCGGGCATATACCATTTCACTGACGAAGGGGCTGCGTCATGGTATGATTTTACCAAGGCGATACACCGCATAAGCGGCATAACGGGATGCAATGTCAAGCCTATCACCACGGCAGACTATCCCACGCCGGCCACACGCCCGGCATATTCGATACTTGACAAGTCGAAAATCAAGAAGACATTCGGTATAACCATCCCGCACTGGGAGGAGAGCTTGGTCAAATGCATACAGACACTTGACCGGATGGAATCTGAATGACCGGCTGCGCAAGTGCCAATCATAAGTTAGTATCCACTTAATTAAGTCATAAAAAAATCCTGATAAAAAGTAGTGTCACAGCTAACAGACGAGATATCACGCCGACGCACATTTGCCATCATATCGCATCCTGATGCTGGTAAAACGACGCTCACCGAGAAGTTGCTGCTTTTCGGTGGTGCAATACACATAGCAGGTGCTGTGAAGTCAAACAAAATCAAGAAGACCGCCACAAGCGACTGGATGGAGATAGAGAAGCAGCGCGGCATTTCCGTTGCAACCTCTGTCATGGGTTTCAATTACGGAGATTACAAAATCAACATACTCGACACTCCGGGACACCAGGACTTTGCTGAAGATACTTATCGCACATTGACTGCGGTCGACAGTGTTATAATCGTTGTCGACGTGGCCAAGGGCGTGGAGCAGCAGACACGGAAACTTATGGAGGTGTGCCGGATGCGTAACACCCCGGTTATAATTTTCGTCAATAAGCTTGACCGGGAGGGACGTGACCCGTTCGACATCCTTGACGAGTTGGAAAAGGAGCTGAAAATATCTGTTCGCCCGTTGAGTTGGCCTATCAACATTGGAGCCAAGTTCAAAGGGGTCTACAATATATTCGAACATTCGCTGGATTTGTTTACTCCCGACAAGCAGAGAGTCAGCGAACGTGTGGAGATAGATTCCATCGATGACAGCCGCATAGACGAAGCGGTAGGGGAGGTGGATGCTGCGAAACTGCGCGAGGACATCGAGCTCATTGACGGTGTGTATCCCGAATTTGATGAGACGGAATATCTTCAGGGGATGGTCGCTCCCGTATTCTTCGGGTCGGCTCTTAACACCTTTGGGGTCAAGGAGCTGCTTGACTGTTTCGTGAAAATCGCGCCTGCCCCCAAACCGGTAAAGGCCGAAGAACGTGAAATATTGCCTGAAGAAGAGAAATTTACAGGATTCGTGTTCAAAATACATGCGAATATGGATCCGAGTCACCGTAGCTGTATCGCTTTCGTTAAAGTCTGCTCGGGAAAGTTTGAGCGCAATGCGCCGTATCTCCATGTCCGCTCTGGCAAGACCATGAAATTCGCTGCGCCGACAGCCTTTATGGCTCAGAAGAAAAACATAGTCGATGAGGCTTATCCGGGCGATATTGTCGGTATTCCCGATACGGGCAACTTCAAGATTGGCGATACGCTTACATCCGGGGAGCAGCTGCATTTCAAGGGGCTTCCGTCGTTCTCGCCAGAAATGTTCAAGTACATCGAGAACACCGATCCCATGAAATCCAAGCAGCTTGAGAAAGGCATCAAGCAGCTTATGGACGAGGGCGTGGCTCAGCTGTTCGTCAACCAGTTCAACGGACGCAAGATTATCGGCACGGTCGGCCAGCTGCAGTTTGAAGTCATACAGTACCGTCTGCTTCACGAGTACGGGGCGCAGTGCCGTTGGGAACCCATCTCTCTGACAAAGGCCTGTTGGATAGAGAGCGACAACCGTGAGCAGCTCGAATCGTTCAAAAAGCGCAAGCATCAGTTCATGGCCGTCGACCGTGACGGACGGGACGTGTTCCTCGCCGACAGCGGTTACGTCCTCACCATGGCCCAGCAGGACTTTCCCGACATCCGCTTCCATTTCTCCTCGGAGTTTTAGGCTGGCTTGGGCTTAACGGATATATTCAAGACAACATGTTTGATATGTCGTGTTATTTGCATGTTGTCTTGAATATTGTATGCCACCATCTGTTTGGTGTATTTCGTCAGGGCAATAATGGAGAGCGGCGACTTGATTGCCGTCTTGGTTTCGGGGGTAATCGGCTCTATCTTCAGTTGAGCCAGCCGCTGTTTCACCGCTTCAAGACTGTCAAAATTGAGCGGAGAGACATTTAGTTTTATCTCCAACAGCCCTCTTCTGTATCGCCTTTTCAAGCCTGTCCGCATATTTGTCGTCCCAATCCTGCGATGCCTTTTTCACTGCCGCATCAAGGTCGAAGAATATCGGGAAAGTAATTCCGTTGTCGTTTGCTACCATATCTGAATTTTATGCTGTAAAACACATCTTTGTTTTCGGCTTTTCTCAAAAGTTTTTGGTTAATTTGCAGATTGAATCATGCTATTATGAGTTTCAATTTCGGAGGTTTCTTGTTCTTCAATGCGCTTTGTGACCTGTTTAACAAACTCACGGAAGCTGACACGGCATCCCAAAATGACGGGATGTCTTTTTCTCACAAAAAGCAACGGCAAAGAGACATTGGCAATGGCATCGCCATTATTGTGGCGGTCATAATAGCCGTACTCCTATTTTGGTAGCACTTTCCCAACATGCCAAGTATTGTGAAAGCGGCTAAAAATATCTTAGAGAGTAGTCTATCCATAATCACAAAGAGCCGAGAGCCACGCACCCGGCATCGGGTACGCGGCTCTCGGCTCTGTTGCAAATATAATCATATTCCTTTAGATACGCAATAAATCCGAAAGCATTGCTCACAGTTTTCGCCCTGCGCCCTTTCCCGTCGGCGTGATGTGACAAAGAGGAGCTACAGCCGCAGCCCCTGGCACTTCATTGCGCGCGAGGTCTTGGCGAACACCATCTCCGTCCCCTCCATGTCCTGATTCGGAAAAATGATTGATTATTGGTGGAATATGTGTGTGGTTGATGGACTCTGGAATGACTATATTATGACGGCCAAAATAATCTGACGGTAGTAGCTGAGGATGTGCGGAGGTCGTAGATGTAGGCGTTTGGCAGGGTAGGAGGGAGAAGGTGGAAGGGATGTGTGCTGATGGCGGCGTGGCATTTCTCGGCGATTCCGCCGTCCGCTTCTCTGAGAGTGTTGACGATGTCGGGGAGTGAATCGGCTGCGCAGAAAAATATTATGCCGTTGATGAAGCATGTCTCGGAAAGCTCGCTGTCGACGGGGATGACTGACAGTTGTCCTGAAGGCTCCAGCTTCACGATTTGATTGTATCGCACGGCATCGGGGAGGATTACTGCGCTTGCCAGCAGTTTCTTATTCATCTACTTCGGATTCTGGCCTTTGTTAGCAGACGCAAACGGATTGCGTGTACGCATGATGGTTATTGAGTCGATGGCCATAACCTCATTGCGCGGCTGTGGGCGGTAACTGATGGAGATGGTGACTTTTGATGCGAATTTAGCAGTGTCTACGCTTAATTTCATGGTATGCCATCCGACGGTGCCGAACTGGCGGTGTACCATGTCGTTAGTGTCGTCACCGTAAAGTATGGCGGCGGTGACTTCTACTGGTCCACGGTTGTCAGTGGTGCGGAAACGCAGATTGTACTCGTCTCCGTCCTCCCAGTACCTGTCACGAGAAAGCACTGCAGTGACGGGTTTGTTGAAAAGCCGGGTATGGAAATAACGCGGTTGGAGGTCACGCCACACTATCGCCGAGTCGCCTTCCACATTGCCATAGGAGCCGAAGTCCATGGATTGGCCTGGAGAAACTTTGATGCCAGCAAGCCGCTTGTCAAGGATGTCGATTACTTCTTCATAGACCTCCTGGTATTTATCGATATTGTATCCGTACCATGCGAGGGAGGTGTCCATCGTGGCTGCGTCAATGCCGTGTTTGAGATATACCGACTGTCGTAATGTTATCTTTGCGGAGTCGCCTTTATAGTTATTATAGTCCTGCTCTATCACTCCTTCTGCCTCATGGATGTCGGCGAGTACCGCAGCCATGTCGTGGGTCGACAGCACATTGTCCGGGCGGTTGGAGCAGCCGGTCAATGTTACTGAAACCAATAGCATCGCCACATATAAGCAGCATAGGCAGTGACTGAAACGCATGTAGAAAACAGGGGGGCTTACTCCTTGTGGTAGAAAAATTTATTATAGAAGATAATAAGAGCTATGAACCCGACAGAGATGGCTGTGTCAGCAATGTTGAAAATCGGCTGGAAAAACAGGAAGTGGCTGCCTCCGATAAATGGAACCCATGACGGCCAGTCAAAACTGAACAGAGGGAAGTACAGCATGTCGACGACCTTGCCCATCAGAAACGGGGCATAACCGCCACCGTCGGGCAGCATGACTGCTGTCGCAGGGGGCATCGGATTGTCGAATATCAGGCCATAGAACATGCAGTCTATGATATTACCGGCGGCTCCGGCGGCTATCAGAGCCAGACATGCCACCAATCCTTTGGAGACATCGGCACGGTTACGTATCTTCAGGATATAGTACACCACACCTGCTGCCACGACGATACGAAACAGGGTGAGAAATATTTTGCTTCCAAGCTCTATCCCGAATGCCATGCCGTTGTTCTCGACAAACAGTAGTTGGAACCATGAAGCAAACCGGATGGATTCACCGAGATACATATTGGTCTTGACCCATATCTTCAGCGTCTGGTCTATGATGATGACAAGGATGATGATAAGAGCTGCAAGACGGCCTTTTGTCAATGTCATAAAGTAATGTTTGGGGTTCTCTCTGATATGAGGTAGGCTTTTATTTCTTCTGCTTTACTTCGATGCACAGAGTGGCATGGGGTACAGCACGAAGACGCTCCTTGGGTATCAGTTTGCCTGTCTCACGGCAGATGCCGTAAGTCTTGTTCTCGATGCGGACGAGCGCAGCCTGAAGGTTTTGTATAAATTTCATCTGCCGTTCGGCCAAGCGTCCTGAAGCCTCCTTGCTGAGGGTGCTTGCGCCTTCTTCAAGGACCTTGAATGTCGGAGATGTATCGGCTATGTCGTTGCCGTCCGAATTGGTTACATCGGCTTTAAGCAGATTGTACTCTTTTTTTGCTTTTTCAAGCTTGGCGAGAATCAGTTCCTTGAATTCCTGTAGGTCTTCGTCGGAATAGCGTGTTTTTTCACTCATAATGCGCAGGTTAAGTTATTGAACTGATTAAGTTTATTCAGAGGTATGTTTATTATAAGGTGGTATGGATATGCAAATATTTGTGGGCATCAACGGGTGATGCTCACAAATATGTCGTTTTCATCTATTTCGAGGGTTTCAGCATCTTGGTCGTTTTTATCTACACTGCCCACTTTGAGCGTCGATGCAAGAATCTGACGGCTGATAAATTCGTTGAAGTCCCGGACCGCGTCGGCCATGTCTCCCTCGGCATCCACGACTACTTTGATACGATCCGTGATATTGTAGTCACGGTTTTTGCGGATGTTCTGTATGCGGTTGACCAATTCGCGGGCGAGTCCTTCGCGTTTCAATTCCGGGGTGACAGTAACATCGAGCGCGATAGTGACGTTGCCCTCATTGGCAACGAGCCATCCGGGTATATCTTCCGAAATAACCTCCACATCGGCCAGATCGACAGGCTTTAGGTTCCCGTTGATATCAAGCATTATCGACTCTTCGCGTTCGAGCTCTGCTATCTGAGTCTGCGTCATCTGCTGGATTGCAGAGGCTACGAGTTTCATCTCTTTGCCGTGCTTCGGGCCGAGTTTTTTGAAGTCGGGCTTGACACGCTTTACAAGGATTCCTTCGCTGTTATCTGCTATTTTTATCTCCTTTACATTGACCTCCGAACGTATCAGGTCGGAGACGGCTTCAACAGCCTGACGCTGCCCGTCATCCACTACGGGAATCATGATGGAGGTGAGCGGCTGACGCACTTTGATATTGACATTGCGGCGCAGAGCGAGTACCATCGACGTGATGGTCTGTGCGGTTTTCATGTTTTTTTCAAGTCGCTTGTCGATCAAGCTTTCATCGGCTGTGGGGAAATCGGCAAGGTGTACGCTTGTCGCATTGTCGCCCTTGATGACAGATGTCAAATCAAGATATAGCTGGTCGGCATAGAACGGAGCGATTGGTGCAATAAGCAGGGCCACCGTTTCCAAGCATGTGTAGAGGGTCTGGAATGCCGCGAGCTTATCGTCAGTCATCTCTCCTCCCCAGAATCGTTTGCGGTTAAGCCGCACATACCAGTTAGAAAGATTGTCATTGACAAACTCGTTGATAGCACGGGCTGCTTTGGTGGGTTCATAGTCCTCAAGCGCGCTGTCGACATCCTGTATCAGGGTATTGAGCAGCGAGATAATCCAGCGGTCTATTTCAGGACGTTTTTCCATCGGCACTTGCGGCTGCGCGTTGTCGAAGTTGTCGACATTGGCATAGAGGGCAAAGAAGCCGTAGGTGTTATGGAGCGTGGCGAACAGTTTGCGTGATACTTCTTTGACTCCGTTGATGTCAAATTTCAGGTTGTCCCACGGCGACGAGTTAGCTATCATGTACCAGCGCAGCGGGTCGCTGCCTGTCTGTTCGATAGCCTCAAACGGATTGACTGCATTGCCGAGGCGTTTCGACATCTTGTTTCCATCCTTGTCAAGCACAAGGCCGTTAGACACCACCGCCTTATAGGCGACAGAGTCGAATACCATGCCGGCAATGGCGTGGAGAGTAAAGAACCATCCGCGAGTCTGGTCTACGCCCTCTGCTATGAAGTCGGCCGGATAGAGACGGCGGCTGTCAAGTCCCTCTTTGTTTTCAAACGGATAGTGGATCTGAGCATACGGCATAGAACCGCTGTCAAACCATACGTCTATCAGGTCCGTCTCGCGCTTCATCGGCTTGCCGCTTGCGCTGAGGAGGATAATGTCGTCGACATAGGGGCGGTGCAGGTCTATACGCTCATAGTTCTCTTTGGAGTAATCTCCCGGGACGAAGCCTTTATCCTTGTAAGGATTGGATGCCATGAGGCCGGCTGAGACAGATTTCTCGATTTCGTCATAGAGCTGCTGGACACTTTCGATACATATTTCCTCCGTGCCGTCCTCGGTGCGCCATATCGGGAGCGGGGTTCCCCAGTAGCGGCTGCGTGACAGGTTCCAGTCCTGGAGGTTTTCCAGCCATTTGCCGAAACGCCCCGAGCCGGTTGACTCCGGTTTCCACTTGATAGTCTTGTTAAGCTCCATCAGCCGCTCACGCACTGCGGTGGTGCGGATAAACCAGCTGTCGAGAGGGTAGTAGAGTACAGGTTTGTCCGTGCGCCAGCAGTGGGGATAGCTGTGCACGTGCTTTTCTATCTTGAATACGCGGTCTTGCTGCTTGAGCCACATGCACAGTTCGATATCGAGGGTTTCCTTCTGGTCGCCATCCTCGGCAGGGTCGAAGGCATTTTTGACATATTTGCCCGCCCATGGGGTGTAAGCCTCCGTGTCGACACGTTCGCTGACGAAATCCGGGTCGAGGTCCTCGATGCGGTAGAAACGTCCGGTGGGGTCCACCATGGGACGCTGGTTGCCGTCCTTGTCGGTCAAGAGCATAGCGGGTACGCCGTTGAGTTTGCTGACGCGGTTGTCATCGGCTCCGAATGTGCCGGCTATGTGTACGATGCCCGTACCGTCGTCGGTGGTCACGTAGTCGCCTGGGATGACTCTGAACGCTCCCTCGCCGGGGTTGACCCATGGCATGAGCTGCTTGTAGGTCATGCCTACAAACTCTTTGCCATCTACTGTGGCCACCACCTGATAGGGTATCAGCTTGCCGCCGTCATAGTCCTCGAGCTTCATGTCGGCCGCCTTGGGGTTGAAGTAGCTGCCCATGAGCGCATCGGCGAGTACGACGGTGATTTTAGCTCCCGAATAGGGATTGTAAGTACGTACTATATTGTATTTGATAGATGGACCTACGGCCAGTGCGCAGTTGCTCGGCAGCGTCCACGGGGTAGTGGTCCATGCGAGGAAATATGCCGTACCCCATCCTGACATATCGGCTGTCGGGTCGATGATTTCAAATTCGGCGGTGCATGTGGTGTCTTTCACATCACGGTAGCATCCCGGCTGGTTAAGCTCATGGGTGCTGAGGCCGGTACCTGCTGCCGGTGAATAGGGCTGGATGGTGTAGCCCTTGTAAAGATACCCTTTTTTGTAGAGCTGGTTAAGCAGCCACCATACACTTTCGATATACCTGTTGTCGTAGGTGATGTAGGGGTTCTGCATGTCTACCCAGTAGCCCATGCGGTCGGTGAGCGTCTCCCATTCGCGGGTGAATTTCATCACCTCGCGGCGGCAGGCCGCATTATAGTCGTCTACGGATATTTTTTTGCCTATATCCTCCTTGGTGATACCGAGCGATTTCTCCACTCCGAGCTCTACGGGCAGTCCGTGGGTGTCCCATCCGGCCTTGCGCATGACCTGAAAGCCCTTCATGGTCTTGAAACGGCAGAATATGTCCTTGATGGTGCGGGCCATGACGTGATGTATGCCTGGCATACCGTTGGCCGATGGAGGTCCTTCAAAAAACACGAACGATGGGCAGCCTTCACGCTGCTTGAGGGTCTTCTGGAATAGCCCCTCCTCTTTCCAGCGGGCTAATTGCTGCTTGTTTATGTCCGAAAGGTTGAATTTGTCGTAGACGTTGTATTTCTTGTCCATATATCATCAGATTGGAAGCTCGTGGCTTTCTCATTGTTGACCGAAAGCATACCGGGTATCAATCAGTCTTAAGGGGGTATTTTTAGCACCGCAAATTTAGGAAATATTCCTATGATATGCAATATGACTATATCAAGTGTGGAAAATGGGCATATCGTCTGAAAAAATTATTAAATTTGCATAAATGTTTAAGCCTTTTTCCCTCAATATCCGCGGGCGGCTTGTAGAATATGTCCGTCCGGCCATAATGGGTATCATCAATGTTACCCCTGACTCGTTCTATGCCGGTTCGCGCACGAAGTCTGACGAGATAGGGCGGCGTGTGCTTGAGATGATAGCCGACGGGGCGGACATGATCGATATCGGGGCATATTCGTCACGTTCGGGTGCCGCTGAGGTGAGCGAATCGGAGGAGATCGACCGGCTGGCTGCAGGTATGGCTGCATTGCGGGCTGTCGCCCCGGATGTGGTTGTGTCGGTCGATACTTTCCGCTCATCGGTGGCTAAGGCGGCTGTAGAGGATATGGATGTCGATATTGTCAACGATATTTCGGGCGGCGACCTTGACGATACCATGTTTGACACAGTAGAGTCGCTCGGCGTTCCGTATATGCTGATGCACATGCGCGGCACCCCTGCCGATATGCAGGCTCTGACCGATTATCCCGACGGTGTGACCGCTGAAGTGCTTCGCAGCATTTCGGTCAAGTTGCGCGAACTCCGGCTCAGAGGTGTCAACGACGTGATAGTCGACCCCGGATTCGGATTCGCCAAGACCTTGGAACAGAACTACCGTCTGATGGCGGATCTGCCTTTGTTCGCCGAGCTGCTTGATGCCCCCGTATTAGTGGGCATATCGCGCAAATCCATGATTACAAAGGCGTTGGGTGTAGAGCCTGTGGATGCCCTCAACGGCACTACCGCGCTTAATACCATAGCGTTGCTTAAAGGGGCGCAGATATTAAGGGTGCATGATGTGAAGGCTTGCTCTGAGGCCGTCAGGATTGTATCCATGTTACCGCAATCGTGAATATAACCGTTTATGGAACCCTTCGGATTAAGAGATGCCTTTGATATAGCGATAGTAGGTCTGCTGCTTTTCTACCTCTACAGGATAATGAAAGAGAGCGGCACGATAAATATCTTTATCGGTGTGCTCTCGTTTATCGTGGTGTGGGTATTCACCTCCCAGATATTGGAGATGAAGCTCATGGGCACGATTCTTGACAAGTTCATGAGCATCGGTCTGCTGGTGCTCGTGATACTATTCCAGGACCAGATCAAGCGGTTCCTTGTGGAGGTCGGCGACCATAAGCGGTGGCGGTTTCTGCATGATTTTTTCAAGCACCACCGCAAAGCCGAGGAGTATTCCGACAGCAAGCAGTATGTGCTTCCCATCGTCTACGCCTGCATGAGCATGGCCAAGAGCAAGACCGGAGCATTGATAGTGTTGCGGCAGGGTATGCCTCTTGACCAGTACGAGAAGAGCGGCGATACAATAGACGCGCTCATCAATACCCGCCTTATAGAGAACATATTCTTTAAAAACTCGCCCCTCCATGACGGTGCCCTGATTATCGATAATTTCAGGGTCATGAGCGCCGGATGCATCCTGCCTGTAAGCCATGACAGCAATGTGCCCCGCTCTCTCGGTCTGCGCCACCGCTCTGCGCTCGGCATAGCCCAGGCTACCGATGCGTTTGCCATCGTGGTGTCGGAGGAGACCGGCAACATATCGGTAGCCTACCGTGGCAAGCTGCATATGCGATTGTCGACATCTGACCTCGAGCATCGCTTGTCGGCGGTGATTGGAAACAACCGCTCGTAATTATATTGACATGTAAAAATAATCCACCGCAAAAATATAATGCTTACCCCCGAACAACGTCTGCAAATCGAAGATAAGGTCGTGGCCATGCTGCGCACTGTCTTTGACCCTGAGATACCAGTGGATATCTATAGCCTCGGACTGGTCTATAAAATAGACCTCGACGATGACGGCAACCTTGCCATCGACATGACATTGACTGCGCCCAACTGTCCGGCTGCGGATTTCATAGTGGATGATGCACGCATCAAGTTGGAGAGTATCGACGGTGTCAAGAGCGTGGACATACGCATAGTCTTTGAGCCGGAGTGGACCAAGGATATGATGAGCGAGGAGGCGAAATTGGATCTTGGCTTTCTTTGAAGCCGTCACAATCCGTAACTCTATATAAATCACCTTTTTTATGATATATTTCCTGTCGGATTCACATCTCGGAGCATCATACATCCGCGACCCTAAGGCACATGAAGCCATGGTGGTGGACTTTCTGCGTAGCATACGCCACGATGCCACCGAGCTGTATCTGATGGGTGATATGCTCGATTTCTGGTTTGAGTACAAGACGGTGGTCCCTCGTGGATTTGTACGCTTTTTCGGGGCAGTAGCCGAGCTTGCCGATGCCGGTGTCAAGGTCTATTGGTTCAAGGGCAACCATGACATGTGGCTGTTTGACTATCTTGCCCGCGAGATAGGCATGGAGGTCATGGACGGCCCGGTGGTCAAGGATATCGGAGGCAAAACTTTTCTGCTCGACCATGGCGACGGAGTCGGACAGCGTCCGGCCGCTTTCAAGGTGCTCCGCAGGATATTCCGCAATCCGGTGTGCCGGATGCTTTACGCCACGATTCATCCCCGCTGGACTCTTGCCCTTGCGCATGGGTGGTCGGCTCAGAGCCGCAAGACGGCCACGGCTTCCGAGTATTCCACCACTATAACCGATGAGGATAATGAGCCTTTGGTGAAATACGCCTGTGAGTATCTTTCCGACGGCTCTCATCCGAGGATTGACTACTTCGTGTTCGGCCATCGTCATGCCATGCTCGATAAGGCTGTCGGCTGCGGCTCTCGGGTGATAATACTCGGCGACTGGGTCAACCATTTCAGCTACGCCTGCTTCGACGGACAGGATATAAGCCTGAAGGTCTATGGTGAAGATAATGAACTGATTAATAGATAAACCATACATATAAAAGATATGAAGACAGCTCTTATAACCGGTGTTACAGGCCAGGACGGCTCGTTTCTGGCAGAATTGTTGCTTGACAAAGGTTATGAGGTACACGGTACCATACGGCGTAATTCGTCGGATTTCCGCGAGCGCATAGCGCATCTGGAGGGGCACAGGCATTTCCACCTCCATTATGCCGATTTGGGCGACTCTATGAGCATAATGCAGGTCATCTCCAAGGTCAGACCTGATGAAGTGTACAATCTGGCCGCGCAGAGCCATGTGCAGGTCAGCTTCGACTCGCCCGAATTTACCGCCGATGTGGATGCCGTGGGGGTGCTCCGCATACTTGAGGCTGTCAGGCTGTGCGGCCTCAAAGACAAGTGCCGCATCTATCAGGCGTCGACGAGCGAACTTTACGGCAAGGTGGAGGAAGTGCCGCAAAATGAAAATACTCCTTTCCACCCTTATAGCCCCTATGCTGTGGCGAAACTCTATGGCTATTGGATTGTAAAGGAATACCGTGAGGCATACGGTATGTACTGCTGTTCGGGCATATTGTTTAACCATGAGAGCGAACGCCGAGGGGAGACTTTCGTCACACGCAAGATCACTCTCGCTGCGGCGCGGATAGCCCAGGGCAAGCAGGACAAGCTCTATCTCGGCAACCTGTCATCTCTGCGCGACTGGGGTTATGCCCGTGACTACGTGGAGTGCATGTGGCTTATGCTCCAGCAGGATAGGCCTGAAGATTATGTGATAGCCACCGGGCAGCAGCATTCGGTGAGGGAGTTTGCCACGCTCGCCTTTAAAAATGTAGGCATCAACCTGCGGTGGGAAGGCGAAGGTGAGGACGAAAAGGGCATCGACGAGAAGACCGGCAAAGTGCTGATCGAGGTAAGTCAGGATTTCTACCGTCCTACCGATGTGGTCAACCTGTGGGGCGACCCGACCAAGGCCAAGGCCAAATTAGGGTGGAATCCGCAAAAGACATCATTTGAGGACCTTGTCAGGATTATGACCGATTCGGACATGCTCAAGATTGCGTCCGAAAGGGAAGGCGAGCGCGTCCGCACCAACCTTGCCGAGTTTCTTGAAAAGGGCATAGTCAAGTGACCGGCTCCGTTACAGTTTCACCCTATCAAAGCGAATAAGGCCATGTCGGAAATCGTACTTGCAGCCACGTTCCCCAACATACAGGCGGCGGCCATAGCCAAAGGGATGCTTGATGCCTACGGCATACCGAGTTTCGTAGACAATGCCATCATGTCCACAGTATATCCTATCGGCTTTAACGCTCTCGGCGAGGCACGGCTGATGGTCAACGCATCTGACCTCGAAAGGGCATTGAAACTGCTCGACGAGCATCAAGACAGAAATTAAATCAACTTCTAAAGAGAGGAAATGTGTTATGAAACTGTACCGCAATGTTACGCCCGATGACGCTGCGGAGATATGCCGCATATATAACCCCTATGTGACAGATACTACCGTCAGCTTTGAACAGGAGCCTCTCAGCGTCGAGGCTATGAGGCTCAGGATAGAGGAAATCGCGAAAGACTGCCCGTACATAGTGTGTGAAATCGACGGCAAGGTCGCCGGCTTCTGCTATGTGCACCCATGGAAAGAGCGACCCGCTTATGCCGGGACTATGGAGACCACCATATATCTTGACACACGGTATAAGCATCAGGGGATAGCTAAAGAGATGATGGCTCTGCTGATTGACAGGTGCCGGCAGCGTGGCTATTACTCACTGATAGCGTGTATCACGGCTGAAAATACCGACAGTTGCCACTTCCATGAGCGTCTGGGGTTCAAGCTTGTGAGCCATTTTAAGGCGGTAGGCCACAAGTTCGGCCGCCCCCTCGACGTTGTCGATTACCAGCTGGTACTGTGAGCAAGCCGCATAAGTCTTATAAATCGTATAATTAGAGAAACGCCGTGGACTATGGATAGTCCACGGCGTTTATTATTGCCGATAACGGCGTTTGCCGTTTCGGTGTTTGTGTCAACCGTTATCGGGGATGATTAGAGGTTGCTGAGATTGAAAGCTGAAAATTCGAGGTCGGAAGCTGCCTGCGCTGCCATGTTGGGGTCGAGCGAGATAGCTTTGCGGAGATTTGTCGTAACCTCGGCCTCGTTGTTGGTACGGGCGCCCACTACGGCCTTCAGATAATAAGTGGTAGCGTCGGGGGTGACGTTGTTGAGTATCTTCTGGGCTGCGCTGTAGTTCTTGTTGAGAATCTGGGCGAGAGCTGCGTTGTTGCTCTGGGTGTCGCCGAAAGCCTTGGCGGCCTGTGCGTTGTCACCCTGCATGAGGTAGTAGGTACCCAGTGCGCCGTTGATGCCGTCTACGTCGGCTGCCTGTCCGAGCTTCTGCTGAGCTGTCTGCATGTCTTTGTTGACCATAGCCATCAGAGCTTCGTTCATCGCGATTTCCTTGGCTGAAGGATTGATTGACTTGGCTTTGTTGAAATATGTATTGGCCTTGTCATAATCACCGGCGGCATAGTAGAGGTTGCCGAGATTGTTATATGCGCGGTAGTCGCTCGGGTACTGGGCTATGGCAGCTTCGTAGATGGCCTGCTTGCGGGCTTTGTCGTTGGTGAGGTTGGCTGCGTAGAGGAGCTCGTCGACAGAGAGCTCGCGAGGATTCTTGTCAAATGTCTCATTGATCTGCTCGTCGCTGCGGCCGATGACATTGACAGAGGCGGTCAGGCGTGAGCGGCGGAGCTTCGGCAGGATGGTTTCGGCAAGCTGGTCGAAGATGCTCGACATGTTGCGGATTTCGCGTTCACGCTCTGCGGGATCCTTGTACATCGAAAGTACGGAGAGGATAAGCTGCTTGTCCTGGATGTCGCTTGCCGACACGAGTTCCTGGAATCCTTCCCAGTCCTCGGGGGTGAACTGCGCTGTGAGTTCGCCGAAGTTGGAGATTTTGTCCTTCTTGAGCTGTGAGTCGAGATATTTGGTGGTGTTTGCCTCACGGTTTTCGGCGAGCTGTGTGTTGAACTCAAGCGAGCCTTCGGGCGATGCGTATGACGAGATGTTGATTTCCTCGATTACACGGGTGGTGTCCTGGGCGGCCTTCTTGAGGTCGGACTTGAAGGCGGTCATGCCATCGGAGTTGGTCTCGCCCGAGCGGATGTTGGCCTGGTTGATGAGGAAGTGGATGTCGGCCTTGTACTTCTCGTTGACTATGCGCTGGTATTTGTCGGCAGAAGCAGCCGGTACCACGGAGCCGGCATCGGAGAGGGCTGCTGTGGCTATCACGCCGTCGGCCACTTTGACTGACGGGAGTACATACTGCTTCTTGCCTTGGCGCACGCTGAAGTCAAGGTACAGTTCGCTCTGACGCATTTCGGGCGTATAGACATAGTTGACTGGGATGGTCATCGTGCCTCCGTTGTCATAGCTGATGGTGGGGTAGTTGCCCCTGACTTTCTCGCCTTCAAACATGACGGGAGCCGATTTCACCTCGCCGTTGGCATATTTGAGGGTAGGGGTTACAGTAAGCTCGGCGTTCTTTACGAAGAACTTTTGAGGCACACGGGCTGTTACGGTAGCAGGCACGTTCTGACCCACAACCTCAAGAGGCTGCGGATTACAAGAGAAATACTCTGATTTGAAATCTTTCATCTTTGACGAGCATCCGGCCAGTGTCATCGAACCCACAGCCAGCGCCAGCAAAGAGCTTTTGGAATAGATGTTCATAGCTACAAAAAAGTAATAATTGATGATGAGATGTACGTTGATTAAAATAAGTCGCAAAATCGACGCACTTATTTATGTACAAATATAAATCTTTTTTCTGCCGGTTGTAGTGTTAATCGGTTAAAGCAACCTTTTTTAACTTTTTATACCGCCGATTTATGCCTAATTTTGTCTCAGGAAATCGGATACGCCATCGCGGACCTTTTCCTACGGATATTATCGATGCGGTAGTGGCTCAGTTGGTAGAGCATTGGCTTCCCAAGCCGAGGGTCGCGGGTTCGAGCCCCGTCTACCGCTCTTATCAGTAGTGTGGGGTGGATTATCGTTTCGATAATCCACCCCTCGCTGTATTATATAAGTTTGTATAGGGCTGTACCCCGGTGTGAACTGCACCCCAAAAGTTAGACAAAAAACTTTTGGAGTGCAGTTCGTTTATGAAAAGGACATTTGAAGAGA
>CALUMU010000001.1 GCA_944321825.1 Candidatus Amulumruptor caecigallinarius | reverse complement strand
TTTTTGGGAGTCACACGGGCATACACTTGGGTTGTACCTATATCCGCGTGTCCCAGCATCCTGCTGACAGTTTCAATTGGCACACCGTTTTCTAATGTCATAAGGGTCGAGAACGAATGTCTCCCCATGTGGTATGACAAACGGCCTTTTATCCCGACTTTCATTTTGATGCTTGTAAGACACCATTTCAAAGCCTGGTAGGGTATGACGGGAAACAAGGTAGCCCTTGTCTCATCCTTGTACTTTTCAATAAGAGCCACGGCTTCCGGCAACAGCTTGACACGGCACAGTTGTCCGTTTTTTCCTCTTCGGTATTTCAACCATGGCGCTCCCTGATCATCCTTGGATAGGTTATCAGGAGTAATTGCAACTACGTCAACATACGAAGTCCCGGTGTAGCAGGCGAAAAGAAACATATCCCTGACTATAGAATGTTCGGGACGACAGCCGGTAAGTTCTACATCTCTTATCTTTTCGAAATCATCCTTGCTCAATGCTCTCGGGGGTGTCTCTTTCTGTTTGGGCAGCTGGTAGTGTTCAAAATAGAACTTGTCCGAATGTCCTTCCTTGAACGCGATACGGCAAATCTTTTTCAGTATGGCCAGATAGTGACGCACAGTCTGGACTCCCAGTCGTTTCTCAATTACAACATATTCCTGAAATTCACGGATAAACAGTTCATTAAGCTGGCAAAAGGCAAGGTCTGACACCTTGAACCTACAGTTTATGAATTCTGCAAGACGGTTACGGGTATAAATATAGTTTGGAAGTGTACGGTGGGATATGTCTATCCCCACACGGGACTTCACTTCCTCGATATGCCTGTCGAACAGCTTGAGCAATGTCATTTGGGTATCTTTGCTGCCTTGAAGCATTTCTTTTACATCAGTTGCATTAAAATCATTTTTCCGTTCCACGAGAGAGTCAAAGGCTGCGTTTACAGCCAATAGCAACCTGTCGATTTTTGCATTGGTTTCCACCGCTTCTTTACTTTTCCCATTCAACCGACTCTCCCGTGGATTCCATAACTCTGGAGTACATGACAGCTTGCAACTGAATTGCGCCATCGTGTTGTTCACCGTTATTCGTCCCATAATTGGAGCCTTTCCGAACTTGTCAAGACCGCTCTTTTTCAGGTAGAGCAACACCTTGAATTTTTCTATTTTCATACGCTTATTATTTAATGGCAAAATTACCCAATTTATAAGCGTTCTTTGATATGCAAAATATTGACAACCAGTGAATAATAGCCCATCGTGATAACTTCTGTACTCCTCATTGCGTTACCTGTATGCTTCGGTAACTGGACAGCTAACGCTTTGGTAACTGAACAAATACTACAAATCACCTTTTTTTGCGTTTTACTCATTTGGCAGAATCCAGCAAATATACTAAATACCAACCATTTAAGTTTTATCTACTCATTTCTGTTATCGCTTGCTTTCCTGTTACTTATGCATTGCTTCCGGCATACCTATGCAACCCTGCAACTCGCCGCTGGCACCGACCTCTACACCATATCAAAGATGCTTACGCACAGCACTGTGGCGACAACACAAGTCTATGCGGATGTGGTGAACGACCTGAAACGCAAGGCATCCGAACAGATTACACTCAAATAAAGATTACGGCTTATGGATAAAATCACATTTGAACAACTGCCGCAGGCTGTTTCCCTCCTGATTGAAAAGGTGGGGCAGCTTGCGGACAAGGTGGATAAAGTCTTGGGCAAGGACGGACAGCAAAATGACAGGCGGTTGCTTGCCTTGGATGATGTTGCCGCATTGCTCGGCAAGTCCGCTTCCACCATCTATGCCATGACTTCCGAGAAGCGCATACCGTACCACAAGAGGGGCAACAAGCTCTACTTCTTCGAGGATGAAATCATCGGATGGATTGAACAGGGCGGTACATCGGGAACAGGCAGCGAGGAAGAGTTTAACAGGCGGCTTGAAGCCTTGCGCAGCGGCAAGAAGCACAAGCCAAGTTCTTTACAGACAAAGCAGACATTATGAGAAAAGAGGACTTGATACCCGTCATTGCAAAGTATGACCCGATATTGGCAAATGCGGTCAGCCGAATGGTTGACTACATCCAAGACCGATGGGCAGCACCGTACCCATCCAAAGAACAGACGGAAGCGGTGAACGCCTACCTCCGTTCCGTCCATGCGGACGGCGGCGGCACGATGAGCGAAACCGACATTGCCCACCGCAGGATTGCCACGCAGAAGATAACCATCAATGCCATCCGTGTGCTCGACCATGAGCAGCTCGACCGTTTGCAGGATGTGCTGAACCACATAGCGGCGGACAGGGAGTATTACATGCCCGAACTGCGGCAAGGCATTGGCAGGTAGCCGACCATTGTAACACCTATATATCATAGATTATGGATAAAGACAAACAGACCGTACATTACTGCACCATCCTTTCGGGCGAGCAGTGGGATTTCATTTTGGAGGGTAGATTTTCCGCCCAAAGGCAAAGATGCCTGCACAGGCTGATGACCCATGCCGTGCGGACAAAGACCGTTTGTAACATCAAGGGCATAGAAATCGCCTTGGAGGTGGGAGAAGTCGCAGCTTCCGATGTGGAACTTGCGGAATACTTGGGATGCAACCGAAAGACCATCGGCAAGCTCATTGACTGCTTTAACAGGCTCGGTGTGCTGACCACCCGAACCAATAACCGAACTTCCATACACACCCTGCATTTCCTCACAGGCTGGTATGTCGGCGGTGTCCTCCTGACCAATCCCCATTATGTCAGACCATCGGCTAATGTCAAAGAACATGCAGACGGCAGACGGACACCATCTTCCGATGAAAGGTTGCCACAGAACGGGCAAAGTTTTATGTCGGATAACCGCCAATGCCGAGAGCAGGAAGCGGACACCACGGAAAGCGGTGCAGCAGCCCTTTCTTCTTCCCTTTGTTCGTCTATGTTCTCTGACCGTTCCGCTGACAGGCAGGACGGCAAGGACAATGCCGACCATCCCCGTATCATAGACAGTGGGGATGCGATGCCTGACGGGAACCACACAGAGAGCCACAATGAGCCGCAAGACGGCACGATTGGCGGTGCAGACGATACCGACACAGGCACGGAAGATTGGCGGGCGCAGAGGGCGGATTTCAGCGGTACTCCGTTGTCGTGGCGTGAATGAATGGGCTTGCCCATGTATAGCCCACTATAACTTCTCCGCTTCGCTCCAAAGTTGTGGGCTCTCCCGAGGGGCTGGGCGTTGCCCCGTCCCACTTAGGACGCTGCCCTAAGAACCCGGCAAGGACTTTCAGCCCTGTGCAACCCGACCAAAGAGTGACCCTCTCTTTGGGAACTCCGCTTAGTGGCTTCCACCCCTAAGAACCCCGAGCAGGAAGTGACCCTCTCCCTGCACCCTCCGATTAAGGCTCTGCCCTAATAACCCATCGTTAAACTCAAAAACAGACAAGCCCTATGGCACAGAAGACATCCATCAACATAAAGCCCTGCAATGTCGGAAGCAGCAGTCCGCATAACAGACGGACAGCAGAATACCTTGCCAATATCCGCAAGGAGAAGTTCTACATCCGCACCGACCTTATGGCAAGAAACGAAGCGTGGGTATCATCACAATTAGGCGATACCTCACTGACCGACTACTACAATCAGATAGCCGCAATGGTCAAGGAAAAGACAGGTCGGGCGATGCAGACCAAAGACCGTGAAAGGGTGAACAAAAAGACGGGCAAGGTGACCATCGTCCGTGGTAGCACACCGCTCAAAGAGGGTGTGGTCGTCATCAAGGAAGATACCACGATGGAACAGTTGCAGAAGTTCTGCAAGGTGTGTAACGAGCGTTGGGGTGTCACAGCCCTGCAAGTGTTCATCCACCGTGACGAGGGGCATTACGGAATACCCGGAGACAATGCGACATGGAAGCCCAACCTCCACGCCCACATCGTATGGGATTGGATGAACCATGAAACAGGCAAGTCCTGCAAGTTGGACGAGAAAGCCATGAGCGAGATGCAGACTGTTTTGGCTGAGTGCCTTGATATGGAAAGGGGCATCTCAAAGGAGATTACAGGCAAGAAACATTTGGAACGGAACGACTTCATCCTTGCCAAACAGAAGCAGGAAGCGGAACAAGCCAAAGCCGAAAAAGAAGCAGCCCTTGCCGCCAAGGAGGAAGCCGAAAAGGAACGGCAGACCATCGAGGGCGAGAACAAGGCGAAAGAGCAGTACCGACAATCACTTGACAGCGAGATTGCCGACAAGGAACGGCAACTCAAAGACAAGCGCAAGGCGAAAATGGACAGCATTCTGGACAGCGTAAGCAGCCTTGTCGGGGTGGGCAAATCCGCAACAGTTGAAAAGGAAAACGCCAAACTGAAAGCCGAGAACGAGCGCATCAAAAAATCCTTTCCCGATGCCGTCAAGAACAAGGCAGAGGAACTGACAAAGGCGTTGGTTGCCGAGAAGCAGAAAGTCGAAGCCGAGCGTGACAGGGCTTTGGTGCAGAACCGTTCACTTACCATTGAACGGGACAAGGCGGTGAAGCAGTTTCAGGAACAGCAAGCCGACGAACAGCGGCATATCCGCCAAGCGGTTAGCCAAGCCACGGCGGAGAAAGACAAAACCATCCGCCTGTTGGAAAGCGCATTGGCAATCAGCCGCAAACTTCTGAATGCCTTTGCCGACTTCCTCTTTCACACGAGCGAGGTTTTCAAACGGGCAATCCATGCGATTATCCATTTCGGCACGGAACAGCACCAGTCGTTCTTTGCCCCGTCCGAAGCTGCCGACATCAAGAGCGTGATGCAGGAATATGGCGAAACTGCCGAGCAGCAGAAAGCCATTGGCGCATGGCTTTGTGGGTATGCTGAAAGCCAACTGCCCTTTGATGAAATAAAACATCGCCACACACTCAAAGAGGTGGGCGATGTTGCAGAGGGTAAATATGATTGGAAAATCAACTCAATACAGAAAAATGGAGTTGTATTGCGATAACTAATCCATAATCTCAACTATAGGAACTGTTTTTTCCATTTCACTGCGTGTCACATATTTATATGTGCCTATTTGCATCACGCGCTTACCCGTTGGCACATTTATTTTTTGGTCATCATAATAGGAAACTTCCTCATCTGCAAGGAATAAAACGACCATTCCAATGTTAGAAATGTCCTCTACTGTTGCCAAGGCACTTCCATCAGGAAGCACTTGCATAACCTCAAATGATTTTACATTTATTTCCTGTTGTGGCTTTTCAAACAGAACAACATTTTTATCAGATGGAGTTCCATTAGAATTTCCTAATGCAACAAAGAAAAAGAATGCGAATGTAAGGATGATACCTGTTACGATACCACCAACATAAATTAAAATGGATTTTGTACGTGTGCTCATAATTGTATCGCTAAAAATTTACTTGTTATTTTTCATCTTTTGGTATTCTTCCTTAGTTAAAATGCCCTCTTTTGCTTTTTCCATTGTTTCTGCATCCTTAAAGAAAATCCAATGAATAATGGGGCTTCCTCCATATAACGAAGAATAGGCTTGCTGAAAGACCCAGCCTCTTTGCACCATATAATTAGCCGCATCTACCATGCTGTTGAAATCGATTTCTTTACCTTTCTCGTCTACAAATTTTAGTTTGCTACTTAAATCTCCCCACATATTGTAAGAAGCCTCCGTTCCAAAATCAAAAATGATTTTTAGTCCAGATGTAAAACTTTTCTCAATACCTTTGACTTCGCAATAATATCTTTGTTGAGCATAGACATGCCCTGCAAGCATAATTAAACAAAATGCCAACAACCATTTATTCAATATACGTTTCATTAACCTTTATATTGTAGTTTTACTTTGTTCAAAATATTCTTCAATCTCTTTAACCGCAGTTGCAATGTCCTTTTGCTTGGCGCAGCAAGCATATTTATATTGGTCTAAGATAAAATCATAGTTGTTCTTTACTGGCGACTTTATCCAATCGTCCGAAGTGAAAGACAAGGCTTCTTTAATCTGCTTCTTAGTTTTAAGCAAATCTTGCAAAGAAATATCGTATTTCCTAACAAAAAGAAGTTCACTAAGACCTCCGACATTACCCCATGCCCATTTGAAGTAATCCTCATCCTTGTCTTTTATATCTTCCACGTTCATTCCCTTGTATTTGCCAAAGGTTAAGTTGTTATTGGCATCAAGGCAATTCCATTGCAAGGCATCAACATCTTCAATGAGATTTTCTATTAGTTCCCAATTTCCACACCCACAGCAGCCTATAGGTTCTTCTTGGGGAGTATCAACTTCAAATTTCCCATCGGTTAATCTATACCCAAAAGCTTCACCATATTTCCCTTTAGGAATTACTTTTGTTACCTTATAAGATAGGTGAAACCATCCATTCCGTCTAACAATGAATGGAGTTCCTTTACCTAAAAATCTCCAAATGTCGAAAATGTTTTCGCTCCCCATAGTGCTTATATTGTATTAATACTCATTCAACGAGGTCCTAAAAATTTATCACCATTAAGATGAATCATGTGGTCTGGCATATCTGCAATCCAGACTTCCGTTTCCCATGCCAATTGTTCGGAGAATTTCTTGAATGTTTGGAAATCAAGAAAAGCCGTCACATATATTTTCCCGGCAGTAACTTTACTTGTCATGGATTCTATCTCCAATATCCGTTTGGGATCCATTGGACCCACGGAGGTAACTGACTCCACAAAATATACCCAGTTCTTATCCTCACGGTAAAGGACTACATCAGGCATTTTGTCGTGCAAAGTAATTTCAAAACCGAGCTGGGACAATTTGTCTATATCCTTAACCATATCCTTTTGGATAGTATCGCCCACATATAAACATTCGGAATGAGGTGCAAAACGAGGAGCAAATTCTTCTATTATTGCTTTCTGCAACTGATTATGTTTCCCCGGACTGAATGTGAAATCCTTATTGTTTATCTTGACAGGCATCTTCTGCATTCTTTTCTTGGAAGCATAAATATCTGACAAACTATCATGTCGCATCAAAAAAAGAGATAAAGATGCATTTTCTTCACACAAGCATCCATCATTCTCATTCATATCTTGAATTACTTTTAAGAATTCGTTTGTTATGCGATAGCGATAATTCGGGCTGTTCGTCGCTTTTCCATTGTCTTCAATCAAAGCCGCAGTTCTAAACGGATGCATCGCTTGTTTACGAAATGTTTCCCTTGAATTTTCGGCATACATAACGCCATAATTCTCTCCAATAAAGGCTATTATGTCATGGATTCTAATCCAATCATTTGTAGCTTGGAAACACGGAGTATCCTTTTTTAATTTTGCCATAGCTAATAGTGCTAAACAACAAAGAGTGCTTTGCTGTTTAGCAGGCATATTTATTTGTTCTAAAAGCTGTTTGGCCAAATCTAATTTATCCATTTGTTTAAAATTTTATTACAATTCATTACTGACAGTTCTTTATGCATCAAATCCCTGCCCATTTCTTCTATTATACTTCTTTCTGGTATAGGTATCTGATTAATTTCTGTCGAATTGACCTGAGTTGAGCCGTTCATTATCCTATAATAGCTGTCATAAAGAGTTGAATTGAGTAGCACATACAATCCATAAGTAACGCATGGAGAATCGCACTTTATAAAATTGACTTTGTTCTGCGTACTGATATACTCAAACTGTGAATATCTCTGCTTCAAGAATATACCGCATTGCAATCTCCTTTTTTCTTCTTTTGAAGTGAAACGCTTTACCAATAGGTAGTCGCTGTTTTCTTGCAAAAAACCGTTCCTTTCGGTTTTAATCACTTCGCCTTCTTTACCCAATGGCCACACGACCTTACCGTCTCTGATATGTTGAGAATATAGCAGCGGATAAGCCCCTTCTTCAAGCCTGTCTCTCAGGACTTCTCTTGTCCTGAAATCCACAATGATGCCTGTCTGCATTTTCAGTCCGATTTCAGGAAGTGTCCGATGGAAGTTGTTTATCATTTGAAGCACGTTGGCGTCCTCTTTATTCGTGACAAGGTAAACAAACTGATTCTTTGCGACTACAGTGTCGTATGAGGTTTTGAAATGCTCAATATCAGAAAAATCAGATGTGGACGATGTTGTTATATTGATTGAATTAGGGGTATTTTTGGTTTTCCGAATCTTTATAATAATTGTTTCCTGTAAGACGGACTCCCCATTAAACACTTTATCCCGGCTTTCAAAAAGATGGATGTCCGTGATTACACAATTATTAAATAAATATTCCCTGAATTTTTTGAAATATGCGCCTGATGTCCAAGACCGTGGAATAATATATACCAATTCTTGCCCTTGCTTCAAATTGTAGATACCCATTGCCCAAAATAAGAAATATAAATTGGGCGCACCATGACATATGCTTGACATGGCTTTGGCTTCATCTGCGTCTTTGGATATTTTCAGATACGGAGGATTACCGATTATATAGTCATAGATATTTTCATTATCCCTGAATAACGAATTGGCAGTAAATGGCTGTGACGTTATATAATTCTCTCTCCTGATTACGTATGAGACATTTGCCTGTTCCATGATGATGGACATATTCTTTTCCAATAATGGTAAAACCAAATTGTCTGTTTCATAACAGGTGATATGTATATGCCCCTGATACCCTCTATCAATCAATTCTTGAACAACGGCAGCGGAAAGAATACCAGTTCCTGCGCCAGCATCCAAAACATTAATATCGGATTTAGATAAATCGAAGTTAAACAAAGAGGCCATAAACTTAGCTGTGGTCACATTCGTAAAGAATTGACCATACTTTTTCCGTTTATCTTTCGGTACTGAAGCAATAAAGCTGTCAGTATTCTCTATAATCTGCCCCAACATTTTACTTTCCATCCTTTGTATTATCCGCTATCAAATCTTTAAGTTCAACAGATAATAGCTGGGCTATTACATATAGTGTCGCAAGATTTGGCTGTTGCCTATTGCAACAATACGCATTGACAGTACTAAAACTCTTACCGAGCTTTTTGGAAAGCCATGTTTGGCTGATACCTTTATCTTCCAATATGTTCTTTATGCAATTTAGCCTCATATTTTTATCGTATATATCACTGCAAATTTATTATTTTTGTTTTGAATGACCAAAAATCTTGCTCCAATATTTTATCTAACCATTTAATCATGAACGTATTTATTATTAGTTGATTGTATCTCTATTGTACCATATGCAGAACAACATGCTTGTTTTTAATAGCAAAGAATAATTCCCCGACAAGTCCTCTGCTGTTTTACCACCATTCCGACAGACCTGCGGCAAAAGATAAAAATGCCTGCCGATTGTTAAGTTTTTGTTAAATTTTCATCTTCATACGCATCTTCTTCCTATCCTCTCACTTCCTCAAAAAACAACTTTTATACCCCGTTTTTCCATAGCCATATTTTTGTACCTTTATTTTCTTATATTGCTGATATTCAGCAACAAAAACTCTCTCATATGTATTCCGCATGAACTCTGTGGTACGCCAGTTGCTTGAGCAGGGTACGGATGTAGTGATGGTAGATACCGGCGACTCCTATGAGGGTATAAACGACTATTTCGGAGGGACATATATCAGTTATTCCAAAGAACACCCCATATCCATGAATCCGTTCAAGATTACTGATGTGGAGTACCGTCAAAATTTCGGCGAGAAGAAGAACTTTCTTAAATCCCTTATATTCTTGATTTTCAAGGGGAATGAGCTGCCTACGAAAATCGAGGACAAAATCATCAACCAGACCATTGTAGAGTATTACGAGGCGTATTTCAATCCGTTTGAAGCGTTTACCCATGCCGAACGCGAGCAGTTGCGCCAGAAGTTGATGCTTGAGGATAAACGTGACGGCAAGTATGAAAAATACGAGGCGGATTTCAAGCGGCAGTACAACCGCCATAACCCGTCCCCGGACATAAATCAGGAGGTGTCGTTTGACACTTCGGAGGAGCGGTCGGAAAGGCGCAGAAGTCTTCAGGAGAAGTCGGACAAGCTTATCGCAATGATTAACGACAGCAACTCCACCCAAGGCGAAAAAGACAATGCCAATGCCGCTCTTGTGCGCATCATGAACGAACTTATACAAGACCACTATCTGCTTAAGATAGATGAACGCATAGACGAGATGGAGCGTAAGAAACGCTCCATGCCTGTCAGGGAGCTGTCTTTTAACTCTTTCTATGAATATGCCATAGAACGCATACCGCAGATATGCGCGTCCGACAGGATACGTTTTGAGGTGAACGACTTTGCAAGCATCCTTGCACAATTCTACCGTGGCGGAGAGCTTGAGGACACCCTTAACTCCGACCTTGACGTAAACCTGTTTGATGAAAGGTTTATCGTCTTCGAAATTGACAAAATCAAGGATGACCCGGTTCTTTTCCCTATAGTCGTATTGATTATCATGGACGTTTTTCTTCAGAAAATGCGTATCAAGAAAGGACGTAAAGCCTTGATAATCGAGGAAGCGTGGAAAGCGATAGCATCTCCCACCATGGCCGAATACATCAAGTACCTCTACAAGACTGTCCGCAAGTTTCACGGCATAGCCGGCGTGGTCACCCAGGAACTTAACGATGTCATAGATTCACCTATAGTCAAAGAGGCTATCATCAACAATTCCGACATCAAGATTTTATTAGACCAGAGCAAATTTAAAGACAGGTATGATGACATATCACGCATCCTCGGATTGACGGATGTGCAGAAACAGCAGATTTTCACAATAAATGCGCTCCCCAACCATGAGGGGAGGAACTATTTCAAAGAGGTATGGATATGCCGAGGACAAGACTCTGACGTGTTCGGCGTGGAGGAACCGCCGGAATGTTACTGGGCATACACTACCGAACGCTCTGAAAAAGAGGCATTGAAAATATACCGGGCACACTATGGCAACTTCCAGACAGCCATAGATGCTATCGAACGTGACAGGAAAAAGACTGGCATCAGGGATTACCTTGAATTTGCCCGTCAAGTCAACAAACATCAAAAGGTAATGTCGTTATGGTGAAACACGTAGCATTTGCATCTGTCATCATGGCTTTGGGTTGGGCTATGGATTTGAAAGCACAAGCAGTCCGTACAGACCCAAAGGCTGTGTTTTACATGGCTACAGGTTATGGCCACAGGTACGGTTATGAGAAGCTTATAAATGATGCCGTGGAAGAAACGTCCAAAGAACAGGAGGACACGGAAAAAATGGTAGCCCACATGACTGCAATCACCGAGGGCATGAAAGAGGTGATGAGCAATGTCCAGGGCTTTGGTGTGGAATCGGCTTTTTATAAACAGATGATTGGCGACATGCAGGTAATCGTCACAAAGACTCCACTCGTACTTACCGAGATAGGCAAACGTAAGGGACTTAATGCCGCTCTTGCGCTTACCAATGTGAGCCGGCTCGTGGAAAGAGCGACAGGCCTTGTTGACAATTTCTGCAATATCGTCAACAATGGCACTGTGGAAAATCCCTTTAAACGTGGCAAGAAAGACAATGACAAGGATAATTACATGCAGCGTGAGAAACGGTTAGGCATGGCAATCCTTATATGCTCCGACATTGCAGCCATCAGACGTGCCATCGAGGTGATACTGATTAATTACCAGTACGGCACATGGATTGATGTATGGATGAGACTCGACTATGAGAGCTGGGCTAAGATTGTCGGCATGGAATATAACGCCCGGTATGCCATCGGTCTTTGGAATAACACATTTAACAAGTAACGGCCATGTCATATCGTTTACACATACTTATGTTTGCCCTGTTGCTGATGCCGTTTGCTACAGCTGATGCCGGCGGTCCCCCGGAACCTGAGTTTGAGGCTCTGATACAGATGCACAAAGACATGTACCGCTGTGCCGTCAAATCTCAGGAGAAAGTATTGGAATCGTCTGCCGTAAATGTGCAGAACAAGACCAACGCGGAAAAACTTGCCGATATAAGGGCTAAAGTGGATAAACGTCTCAATGATGCGAGCGACTGGGTTTCACTGAGTGTGGCTTTCCTCTCATTGAGTACGGAAATCTATAAGCTTGCCGGAGAATACAAGGAGTTCCTCACAGAGTGCGGTACTCTCGTTAAAAGAAATCCTGCGGCAGCATTCAAGTATTACAAAGCCCAGCGGTACATAAACTCTGAAATACAGAGGGCGCAAAAGGAGATTGCAGCGTCAGGATTGCTTGGTGCCGGCATCGGGAAAGCGACAATGGAGCAAAAGAGTCTCACTATCTATTCGTTGAAGTCGACCGTAGGTAATATCCGTAGCACAATATCAAGCACATTGTTCCAGTGCCGTTGGCTGCTCGGCGACAAGATTACTTTCATGAATATATACGAGGTGTTGAGCGATGAAGAAGTCAAAAAGGCGGCAGCTTCAGCCGTGGCATGGTGGAATCATAAATATCAATAATATCAATCGTCATGAACACAATTCTAAAAAGCATTATTTTATCCGTGATTGTGGCAGCCGTAATCCCTGCGGCCAGTGCACAACAGACGAAGAACGACCCGAATCTGCATAAGCAGATAAGATCTATTGCCGGGGACGAGTGGGACTTTGGCCCCGGTTTCTCTTATTGGTTGCTTCATAAGGGCTATTCAGGCGCGAAAATGCGCTATAAATTCCCATTCAGCTTCAAGATAGAATTTGACGAGAACCGTGCAAATGTAAAACGGTTGTGGCGACCGCAACTTGCAGAACTCGGATTGCAACAGGCGCGTCTTGAAGAAGTCAAGAAGCAGAACGATGCAATCAAGGGCATGTATACCGAACAGGCTTCTGTCTTGGCAGACCGTCTGAACGCGACCTCATATCTGACATATAAAAAGGATTTTGACGATTTTCAAAAGTATATGTCGGCGGCACTGTCCTATGCATATAAGATAAGCAACGGAAAGGCTGCCCCTGTAATCGAACGCCTAAAGGTAAAAAACAAGGTATTTGAGGAACAAGTCGCCTATGTCTCGGCTGTCGCGCCTACTGCGGGAGCGGTATTGGGTGGGTCGATGGAGAGCGGGGCGCGGATGAAAGAGTTTCAGCGGCTTCACAAGGAGATGAACAAACTCTACAAGGAGACAAGCAGCTTTGTGAAATGGTGCAAATTGGTTTATTGACGGAAAGGACTATAGGTTATGATTTTTGATTTGATCACTAATACAATCGGTTTGCCCTTTATTGATGACAACATGGGCAATATTGTGACTGCTTTGGGCTTGGCCGGTCCAAAGTTCGGACTTCTCGACCTTGCCAAAAACCTTGCAGTGTGCCTGGCTCTGGGTGTCGGTTCATATGAAGCGTATATGATGATGCTTGGCCGTAGAGGCATGGATGTCATGAAGATATTGCGCATCATAATAATTTCTCTGTGCATTGCTAATTCAGGTGCCATCGCTTCAGCACTCAGAGCGCCCGGCAAAGCTATGGAGGCTCAAGCAAAAGCGCAGATGGATGGTTTCAACGCAATGCTGGAAAATAAGGAAAAAGAGGTGAAAAAGTCACAGGATGATTTTATGGATGAGATGTTTGCGCGTCTTGACTCTATAAACGATGCTCGCGTGGCTGCTGCCATTGCCGAAAATTCGGATTCTTTCACTCCTGATGCGGTGATAGAACTGTCAATGCTTCCTGAAAAATTTGAGGGTTGGGCTAAGAAAGGAGCTATTTGGCTTGAAATGATGGTAGCAAATCTGATTAACACCGTAGTTCGTTGGATTTCGGAACTGATATTCCAGCTCATGTATTACGGCATAATCATAACACAGTTGGTCTGCCTGAATCTCATGGGGCAGTTTTTGCCGTTGGCTTTCGCGCTGTCACTCGCTCCGGCATATAAATCCGCATGGTCGCAATTTATCTCAAAATATTTAGCAGTAACACTTTGGGCACCCATCTGCTACTGCATGGTGTGCTACATAGATATAATCCTTTCCTACCAACTTGCATGTGACCAGAAAGCTATTGCCAAAATAACGGAACTTTCTTGGGCTGCAATCGGCGGTCTTGGCCTTGACATGCTTGGTACAACTGTGACATACGCTGCCGGGTTGCTTATCGGAGCTAAGATGATAAGCATGTCTACGGAAATAGCCGGTTGGCTTATTCCTGGAGGTATGTCATCAGGCATGGGCGGAGCTGTATCAGGCGGAGTAATGGGTGCTGTCACAGGGGCTGCAGCAGGTGCTGTCACAGGAGCTGCAAGTACAGCCGGCGGAGCTGCTATCGGAGCTTATGGAGGAACAACAGAGAGCATTGTGAGAGGAGCGGCATCTGGAACGCGAGGTGCATTGCAAAATTACCGAGGTATCGGTTCCGATACGAAAAAATAGAAACATCAATAAATTATGCTGATACAGAATCTTGAACAGAAAACACGCTTGGCGTTGTTTACGGTTGTCGCCGCATGTACGGTGTGTATTGTCGTTTGTTGTTGCTGCTTTGCCTATGCTGCAAGAATAGTCAGTGAGGAGAGGAAGAAGATATATGTACTTGACGGCAATATCCCCTTCCTCGCACAACGTGCAGACCTTGAAGCCAACTACATCATGGAGGCTCAGGCGCATGTGCAGTTGTTCCACCATTATCTTTATATTAGTTTTCCATCGGAATAGATGAGAACTGAAAAGAACTTAATATCATTATATATCAATGTTTTATGAGATTTATTCAAAAAGATGATGAGTTCTCATTTTCGCTAAATCGGGTTAATTTTGTTACTTTATTTGCGACTATTTTGTTACTTTGAAAAATAATTTGTAGTTTTGTATCTGCAAAATGACCATATAGTAACAAAATAGAGTTTTATGACTGCACAGAAATCGCATATCACACTTAAATACAAGGAGATAGACAGCGGAAAGAAGTCCGCCTACCTTGACTATTACAAAGACGGCAAACGCATCCGCGAAGCCCTCCACCTCTATTTGTTACCCGAAACTTCCAAGAGGAATATCGCAGCGAATAAGCGGACGATGAAGGAAGCCGAAGCTGCCCGTGTCGCCAAAGAAAGCGAATTGTTTGCCATGCGTTTCGGTATAGATACCAAAGAGCCGTCAGCCATGCGTATTGGAGAGGCCATTGACGAGTACGAGAAATTCATCCTTGGCAAGGGCGATGTTTCCACTGCCAATAATATAAGGTGTATGAAAAAGGCAGTAAACGCTTACCGGGGATTGGACACGAAAGTGGTTGACATTGACGAAAACTATTGTGACGGCTTAGTTGACTTCCTGCATAAGGACTACACGGCACAATTCGGGAAAATCAGCATGACCACAGCAAGGGCGTTCATCTACCTTTTCAGCAGTACGCTCAACAAAGCGGTGGCCGATGGTATGATAGGTGTAAACCCGCTCCGCTTCGTGAACATCCACGGTCGTATCACAAGGGAACGTCCGTTAAAAAAGTTTCTGACAGTTGATGAAATACGCTCTTTGATGAATACCCCATGCCCTGTAATGTCAAGGCCGCAAGTCAAACAGGCTTTCATGCTGAGCATCTTCACATACTTGTCTTCTGCCGATGTCCTCTCTCTCAAATGGAAAGACATTAAGACGGATGGAGACAGGGCAACCATCGAAGTACATTCAAGGAAGTCATCCATTCCCCTGACTTCCGTATCAATGCGCTGGCTACCCGAAACAACAAACCATCGAGGGCTTGTATTCAAAGGTCTGCCGAAAGGTACTGAAATCAGGAACATCCTGTTGAAATGGGGGAAGAACGCCGGAATAAAACAGCCATTGAGTTTCAGGCTTGCACAAAATACCTTTATATATCTGTTGCTCACCACTGGCACCGACATCGGAACTATCAGTTGTATGCTTGGAATGACACCCAAGACGATGAAAGGATATATGAAAATGGTTGCCGCTACTCGCATTGAGAATAAGGGAAAAACCATAGAAATCGAATAATCAACAAAAACATAACACCATGCCCAGACCGAAGAAAGTTATCAAGGCGAAAGAGCCTGTTCGCATCCGCTTCAAGGAATTGCAGAACGGGAACAAGTCCATCTATCTGGATATTTACCGCAACGGGAAGCGGACGTATGAGTTCCTTAAACTTTATATTGTCCCGGAGATTGACCCGGCAAGCCGCGCCATGAACCAACACAACATGGCTTTGGCGAACAAGATTAAGGCAGACCGTATCATAGAACTTACCAACAGCGAAAAGGGAGTTTCAAACGCCACGTTGCGTGGGCGCATCAAGTTGTCGGAATTGCTCGACCTCTATGCAAGATGGCTGGAGGACAACGGCAAAAAGTCATCCCTCCGTGGTGTCAATTCCATACGGAAAGCAACATTACAGTTCCGTGGCGATGTTCCCATCAGGATGCTTGACAAAGATTATTGCATGGCCTTTATGAATTTCCTGCGGAACGATTACAAGGCACGGACGAACCGCCCCATTTCCATGACCACCGCCACCGGGTATGTCACGGTGCTTAGTGCCGTGCTGAATTGGGCAGTGCGGAACGACTATCTTTCTGATAATCCGTTCACGCATATTGCCGCTGCCGACCGCATCCGCCGCCCCGAAAGCAAACGTGAGTTCCTACAGATTGACGAACTGAAAAAGCTGATTGCAACGGAATGTCCTACCCGTCCTGCCGTGAAGCAGGCTTTTCTGTTCTCCTGTTATTGTGCCTTGCGCATCAGTGATGTTATCGGTCTGACATGGGGCGACATCCACAAGGACGGCGACCAGTGGAGAGTGTTCACCGTCATGGAAAAGACTAATGACCCGATATATCTTCCGCTATCCAAACAGGCGATGAAGTGGTTGCCGGAACGTGGCGATGCAAAAGACGAGGACAAGGTTTTCGACCTTCCTTCTGAAAGCCGTATCTGCATTATCCTTGACAAATGGGCGAAAGCGGCTGGCATAAACAAGCACGTGACCTACCATATCAGCAGACACACCTTCGCGACCATGATGCTGACATTGGATGTTGACATTTATACCACGAGCAAGCTGCTCGGCCATAAGAACATTTCCACCACGCAGATTTACGCGAAGATTATTGACCAAAAGAAAGACGAGGCGGTCAACCGCGTCAATGACATTTTCAAAGACTAATCCCTGTTGTATGCGATGAAACGATTGTCCGATAACTTTCTTACGATGCTGTTGCCGCTTACGGTGGTAGCCGCAACCGCATTCGGGTTGGTAGCCGCCGTTGCTTTCCGTATGGAAGCAACCACGGCTGCATTTGTATTTACCGCCTTGTCAATAGTCGGCTGGATTGTTTTAGTTGTAGAATTTTTCCTTTTGTACGACATCATCATAGACAAGTGGCTTTCCAAAGACCGCTCTGTTTTAACCGCCTCTTGGTTTGTGGTTTCATTGTTGATTGCCTTCATTCTAACGCCTGACAAACACATGGAGTGGAGTACGTTCATTGTCATGGCTTCACTCTTTGCCGTGCTTTTCCTGCTGCCCTGCATCATCGGTATGGCTTACGGAGAACGCCTAAAGTTGTGGTTGCGCCAACGGTGGAACAGGTTTGTTCCAAGCAAGCGACAGGCTGTTGACAAACAAGTGGAGAAGCAAATCGAGGCTGTGCTTTCAACACCTACGCCGCCAGTTGCGATAAAGCAGGAGGATGAAATCCGACACTACGACCATCTTATTTCACAAGTTCAGCCGGAGCAGATAAAGAAGCTGCCCGAAATGTTACAGACCAACGATGCGCTGTTCTTGCTCGTGCTGTTCCAGGAGGACGGTTATTTGGATGCGGACTTCCAGCCGCTGATGAAAAAGGAAGATGACGAAATAAACCAGACGCTCTATGCCTATATCGCCAATGCCCTATGCGCCGCCCTCAAAATCAGGAAAGGCAAATGGGTAATCTTTGAAAAGTTCTGGCCGCTCAACAACGGCGCACAGTTGGCGAGCAACCTCAAAGCCGCCTCCAAAGACAACCCGTCCGAACACCAAAGGCATATCGCCAAGTTGTTGCGCAAGGCTACGCGCCTGCGTCCGAGACTTGACACATACGACCTTGAAGAGTTCAAAAAACTCTGACCGAACTCTTTTATAAATTCCTTTTCTTGTTCCCGTCATTGCAAGCCGATGGCGGGATTTTTTATGCCCGTCCGTGAACGTCCGTGTTTCTTTCCGTACCGATGGCTTGCATTGTATGGATGATTTGGGATTATGGAGTGTTTAGAGTTCCTTTATACATCGTTTTGGCCTCATTTATACTCGCATTTATAATCTGCAAAGTGCTATCATAGTGCCATTTACATTGATTGTTCTTAGGATTTGCCGCCATACCTTTGCATTGTCGCCACGACAAGGGCGCAGTCGATTATCCATTAAAAATATACGCATATGACAGAGCAACGAAAACTTTTAAGCACCAAGGAGGCGGCCGAGTATTGCGGCTTCAAGCTGTCCTACTTCCGCAAGCTGATGATGCGCCGGGTTATCCCGATGTACAAGCCGTGCGGTAAGCTGTGTTTCTTCAAGAAAGAGGATTTGGACGCTTTTCTGACAGGTGTCCGCATCTCATCCCAAGAGGAAATCGCGGAAGAAGCTGACCGCTATCTTACAGGCAGGAAGTAAACAACCTTTTTATTCACATCAAAAACCAATGTAATTATGGAACAGATTAGAAACATGGAACAGGCCGGAGCAGTTTCGGTCGTTCCCACCGAGAAGAAGTACGAGAGTAGAAAACGTGAAGCAAGCGGAAAGGATGTGTTGGCCATCCGCTCGTTTCTGGAAAGCCTGAGCGTTTACGAGGCAGACGCATTGCGTGTGAGCATCGCCATCGCTGACGGCAAGACTACCGCATCGAACATTTCAGCGGATGACCGCCTTGCGCTCAACCGCTATCTTAACAGCGGAAAGGACAACGAGCGTATGACTGCCGACAATGCGCAGACACATCGGTTGAACCGTGCGTTTCAATTATTGGAGCGTGTATCGGAATTTTGCGACAAGCGGCAGTTGGTCACGGTGAACAGGTCGTTGCTATCCATCGCCGTGGATGCAGCGGACATCAGTCGTGCCGTTTCCTCACTTGACAAGCGTCCTGCACCGGGGCAACCGTTCCCCAATAATACTGGCACCAGTGGCGCAGGAAAGTGACCGTATGTGATTGGAAAATTCAATGTCCGATGTAAAACCCACTATGGATATGGCTGCATCCCGTTCCTTTTCTTCCCTTATTTCGGGTTGGAACATATTTAGGAACGGTCGCAGTTAATCAGCAAGATAGTTTTCTACTTACACATTACACAAAAGGATGAAGCCGTGCAAGGGAACAACAAACAAGCTAACAGGCAATTCCGTACATACACTTGTACGGCTTCATTCCACTCTGGCAACAGAAGCATCACATTTATATCACAGTTATAACAACAAGATTTTATGGACAAGGAAAAATACAGTTTCTTGCGCCCGACAGGAATTGAAACATTTGCGTTCATATTCTCCGCAGGTGCATTACAATGGTTGCACGGAACAACAACGGATGATGACGGCAGGGAAATCGGCAACTTCACATTGTTTGCCGACCTCTTGGCAAGGATGGCACTTGCGGACGGTACGGCCAAAGATTTCCACCGACCGCTTACACTTTCAGTCGGTCAGGCACAGTATTCCGAAAAACAGCTATCGACACAATGGAACATTGGCAGGAAGCGCATCCGCCGCCTGTTGGACGAACTGGCAAGCCTGGAACTCATAGACACTTACCGTTCAAGGGTAGCGTCCGTAATGACATTCCCGTGCCTGTTGCAGTGGATGGCAAAGGATGGCAGCGTAGTTTCCAACCCGTTCATTCACAAACAAAGGGAAAGGATAGAACCGCTCTGAATGGCGACAAACGGGCTGACTGGCTGATATTTGGCTTTTCCGTTGTTCCTCTTTCCGCAAGCAGTCTGGCAATAGTTTGCCTATTTACTGGTGAACGTAAGAGAGGAATGGCGTAAAGCGTCAGCGTTCAGTTTCGAGATATGCCGAGGTATTACCGCCTTCGGACAGTAAATCCCCGACACTCTCGCAACACCCTTTCAGGCTGTTGTCCTTGCCGCTCGCAGGCTCGCACCATCCCTTTTGTAGATACCGTTTCACGACTATTTTAGCGACATTAGTTATGGCACATGATAAAGATACTTTCCAACGAAAAGCCAAGCATGAGAAGCCTGTTGTAAGGCGTGACAAGGTGGTGGTCACCAAGGTCACGGAACAGGAGCTTGTCCAAATCAAGAGTTCCGCAACGCAATGCGGCATGACACGCAGCGACTTCATCCGTGCGAGGGCACTCGGCCACAAGCCACGGCAGCGGCTCTCCGATGCGGAACTGGACGGATTGCGCCTGCTTGCGGCTTGCAGGACGGACATGGTGAACTTCGCCAATGCACTGCATGGATTGACTGACAACGAAAAGATACGCCTTTTCCGCCAACAACCGACCATGCTTGACTGGTACGAGAAAGTGGCGTATGTCACAGACCGTGTCACCGACTTCTTGCAGTCCGCACAGACGGCCAACAATTATCCGGCAGGAACAACAAAATGAAGATGCAAAGGAGGACGGCGAATGATAGCCAAGGCAAAGGCCGTAGCCCACGGCATAAGGGCGATGCTCTATGTGTCGGGCGAATCGAGGAACAAGAAGCATCCCGAAAGGATTACCCATATCTGTGACAACTTCATGCCACAAGGTATGGACGCATCAGGTATCTGGACGGAAATGAAGTTTGCCACGATGAACCATCCGAACATCAAGAACAATGCTATCCGAATAGAGATAAGCCCGGCGATGGAACATACAAAGGACTTCACTGTGGACGATTGGCAGGAACTGTGGCGTGACTTTGCAGCCGTTTTCGACATGCAGGAAATCCGCGACAAGGACGGTAAGGTGATTTCTGCACAAACGAACATATCGGGCAGCAAGTCCTCCATATGGCTGCATGAGGAATCCAAGAGCGGCATACCGCACCTCCATGCCATTGTCAGCCGGGTGGATGAGGACGGGAACATCAACAACGACCACGCCATACACTTACGCGCACAACGGGCGGCGGAAATGATTGCCCGGCAAAGGGGATGGACTGCAGCACAGCACATCCACGAGACCAATATCCCGAAAGTCAGTTCCGACTGCATGGATGCCTTGCGCGAGCTTGACAAATGGTCATGGGACGGCTATCAAGAAAGGCTTGCCGCCAAAGGCTATGACTTGTATCTGCGTAAGGATAAGAAAGATGTCATTCGTGGTTATGTGCTTCTCAAAGGCAACACGAAATTTAAGGCTTCGGAACTTGGTAAAGGGCGCAACCTGACCGCATCCCGTATCAAACAGACATGGGAAAAACTACATTCCAATAATGCAAAACAAGTCCGTCCGTCAACCAAACAGCCAGTTATACCGACACCGAAGCCGTCTGTTTCCAATGATATAATACAAAAGCCACAGCCTGTTATACGCCAAAGTAATCCGATATTCGAGGACTACACCACTTATAAACCGAACCGTCTGCCCACGGAGTTTGAGCATGTCGGCAAGACCTACAGGCGTTATCTCCCAGACAAGGTGCTTGACTTCTTCAACGATGAGTTCGACTATCGGGAGCTGGCCAACTGGCAGGACTTGCAGAACTTGGCGATGGCTTACTTCACTTTGATAGCATCACCCTACGAGGTGACATCGGGCGGAGGTAGCGGCGGTTCACAGTCCGACTTAAAATGGGGGCGCGACCCGAAAGAGGACGAGATTGAGTTTGCCCGTAGATGTGCGCTGGCCGCTTCAAACAGAATCGGCAGACACCCCAAAGGCGGAATAAAACGTAAATGACAAACCTAAAAACAGCAATGCAATGAAACAACCCGATACGGCGGCTCTCCGTGAGAGGCTTGCCAATTATACATCCGAAGATGAGTTGAAAGAGAACAAGCAGGAACTTGACGGACTGCTTCAGGAAGTCAATTACCAACTAATCGAGTTTCGCAATCTGCTGAAAGAAATCAATGCCCTCAAGGAAGAACTGAACGACATACACGGCAGTTTGAAGCATACCGTCCAACGGGAACGGACGGCTTTCAATGCCTTGGTTGCGGCAAAGGACAGTGCGGACAATATCGTGGACGGCATCAACCGTGCCATTGTCAAAGCAGAACAGCATACCGTCATCCATGCCACAATCGGCACCGATGAACTGGCGAAAGTGCATCAATGCACAGCCCAACATATCAAGACCGAAGAAGAACTGTTGAAGAAGCATAGCGTCAAAATGGCCAAACGCCTCCACAACAATGAGGGCATTTGGCTTTCTAACCGTTGGCTCATATTTATGGTGATAGTCTTGACTGTCAGTTATTTCTCTGTTATTTTATGGGCTGTGTACAAGAGATAATATGCCTTGCCATATCAAGGTGATAGGTTTATTGTACTCACCTGTATTTCTTGTGAAACGGGGCCATTTGCTTGTGAAACATAGTAGAATGCGTGTGAAAGTCCTTTTTTTCCCGCTCCCTCACCAAAACTACACTTTCACAACCAAAACATGGCATTTCACAAGAAATCCTTTTTGGGGTGTAGAGCTTCATTTAATTTTGGAGCATGAAAATTAAAATTTATGTATCACCTAAAAATTAGGATTACGAAAAAAGCAGTAGATTATTTGAAAAGTTTTTCACTAACGAATGAAACCGTTTCTATTGAGGAACTGCATTCTTTTGTGCAAATGCAAAAACTGGTAAGTGACTATCCGATACCGTTTTTTACGGACGGGTACTATTTCTTTGTAGATGATGTCTGTGATGAAAAAATGTATTATGCAGATATAGCATGGGCTGAAACTGTAAAGACGAATCAGTCACTCATCCACATGAAGGATGGCAGGTCTTTTGCTTTGCCAATAAGCGCATTAGGGACAAGGCGGTTCCTATCCAATTCCAAAGTGCCTTGGTTTGTACAAATCAACATTTCTACGTTTGTTTCTTTGGCATCCATAGAAATGGTAAGCAAACAAGCGGTATGTCTCAAAGAAAGTGATACGATATTCAAAATAGGCAAGACCTATTTTAAGCCTTTCTTCTACAGGTTGCAAGAATTTCTAAGTGCCGAGCAATAAGACAGGCATTGTAATTTTCAGGAGGGGAAATCCCCTTCTGAATTTCAAGATACCAATGATGGCGTTTAGCATTCCCCCCGTTGGTGCAATGTTTATTTTAACCGCACTTGCTATCTGCTATCCCGCTGTAATCCTATGAACTGTAGATAAAAATAGAGAATGTAGGTAACTCATAAACAAAAAAATATAGTTAGGAAACTTTACACGTTTCATAAAACAGAAATTTAGAAGCCAATGATATTTATCATTTACTTTTATGATATATTCGTAATGCGTTCCCTTTACTTTCTTCTTTAAAGGAAGAAATATATCCAATGTTTCTTAATACATTTAATAGTTTTACATTGTATTCTACAAAATCAATTTTGGGTTTTTTACTTCTATCATTTATAGCTTCGTAATCACCACCTAATGCAGCAAGATAATCTTTAATGAGATTTGGGTCTGCATCGGATGTCTGTATCATATATGTAGCTATTTTTACGCGATTTTTTTCGTTATTCCCATTTTTAATTAGAGATAGTACAAAATCATCATCTAAATCGAAATCATTTGACCTTATGATTATTGATAGAATAATATCTGAAATTGTCGAAGTCTGTGTCATTATGACACTATTAAACAGACTAATAAAATAGCGTTTTTCATTATCGGAAAAATTATCTGACCTAAAAAGGCATAATGCTGTATTATAATCAATCTCATAATTCCAATCAAGATGCTCCACAAATTGACGATGATAATACAATAAATAAGTTGCAAGAGAGCCTGTCCCATTTATTCCTGCCAACATTTCTTGGTTAAATGGAATATGGTTATTGTTTATAAGAATGTTAAGCCGTTCTGATGTCAATGATACAATGCTTTTGGCCGATTCTAATTTATAATCAAACAAGGGAAGAAGCTCCTGATACATCTTAACATCCAAAACTTCACTACAAAACAAAGCCTGGAAGAAATCAAAAGAACAATCGGTTTCATCAATAAATTTTTGTGATGCCAAACTCTCTTTGAAATGCTTAATATATTCTACTAGTTCTTGTGCTAATGATTTTTTATAAGCATAATATTTTAATACATTACTCCAAGTGGGTTCAATTAGGAATGTTCGAACAGCAACATCGTACATTTCTGTATTACTTATTTCGTCAAATGACCCAATTTGATTCTTTTGGTTTTCAAGATAAGCAATCTTCCTCTCTATTTCAACATTTGAATTGTTAAGGATATATATAATACAATCAGAATTTTCATCCTTATCAGTATCTTTGAGACATACAAATACCTCACTGAATTTGTCATTTACATAGTTCTTCAAACTCTCATTATTTGTATTCCAAATGCGGGTTAGATTTAAATTCTCAGCAGTTATCGATATGTCTCCTGCACACAAATATCGTGTTATAAGCAATAGATTATCCAGTGAAATTTCATATTTACCATTATCAATAACACAATCTAAAAGATTTGTACTCTTATCATTTATGTAAACAAAATTGCATTTAATAATAAGTTCATAGCATCTTTCCACTCCAATTTCTTCTTCATGGTCAGGTAGAAAAGAATAGTTGTTATTGAGCCATTCGCATTCCATGTCATTGAGTTCGCCACAATATTTGAAAAACATAGCTATTAAAATTAATTTTTCGGTATCATTGGTATGTGTCTGTATTTGTTCCCAAACATTAGTTCGATTCCATTCAATAAAACGCTTGAAAATAGCTTCTACTTGGTGGCCGTATTGTGTATATTGGGCTAAAAATGACAGTGGCGCATGCTCACGTTCTATTCGCAATATGAAACGATTATACTTTTCTCTGTATTCTGGATGTGTGACAAGAAAGTCGAGTAATTCGTTGTTCAAAATGTAATCACTATCAAAAAGATAATCATTCAATTCTTTAACAAAATTCTCAATCTTGTCTATATGTACATCATATGGTTTATATATATGCTGCTTCATTGCCAGCAAGAGTTCCCTGTCTGCTAAAGAAATCATTCCTTCATAAAAGTATGATATGTAGTCATAGTAATCTTCGCCAATATACCCTTGCCGAATAAAAATATCCTGCAACGGGAATAAGCCTATCTCTTTATATAAATCAGACTTTTCAAGGCTATATTCATTTATTAAATCCTTAAGTGGCTTTGATTTTACTGTAATTATCATGCGACTGATTTCGGCTTGCCTTGCTCTGTATGAAGGCATTTCGGCTCGTAATGATTTTATTCTATGTGAATAATCTACAACTTTTTCTATCTCGGAAAAATTAATTTGCTTACCTTCTCTTACATTATTATGATAATAATCTGTGTAATAATAGTAAACTATATTTTTTGAACGGATTTTATCAAATAACTGTTCGTTATCAGCAATCTGTTTTATAGTATATCTTGAATCTTCTATTTGCAAATGAGTATAACTTTCCGGTAATTTTGAAATTAATTCCACGAGAAACAGCAACCGTAATTCTTTTTCTCTTATATATGACGCTGCTTTATATTCTTTTTCTATATTACCTAAAGTCTCTTTTTCTTTGTACAAATCTTCAAGAATTTGTTTCACAAAATCACCTTTCTTACTAATGCAAGTATAAACCTTTCCCTTTCTTCTATGTAAATCAGCGAAGTCTTTTGGATAATAGTTTTTGTAAACAATCATTGCTAACAGCTTTGTATAATTAAGTTGCTGACCTTTTTGTTTGCACAGCCTATCCCTGTATTGTTTATACTCATTTGCAATATTAGTCAATATACGCATATCTTGAATAAAGAACCCCATTTCAGACAAGTCTTCATCCGCTATTTCATTCTCGTCAAAGTCAAGTCGTTTTAATGCTTCTTTTAATTTACTCTTTGAATTAGATGGATTAATAACAGGTATTACAGTCGTAATATAGTCAAAGAACTTAGTTCGTTCTTCATCTGAAAACATGTCATCTTTTATTGCGTACACAAATGTTATGTGTTTTCCTACAATTTTGGACTCATTCAGAATTTGGTTAAGTTCACGTAGTTTCAGAAAAATCTTATGGGTATTAAATCGGTCTAAATCTTCGATAATTACAACATTGTATGTAGTCACTTGAAAGAAATACAATATCTCATCAAGGTATTTGTTGAAAATAGATGTAGATATAGATTTATCATTATCGATTTGAATTTCTCCATTCTTCAGATTGAATTTATTCAATTTGGAGTTCCCATAAGACTTTATAATGTATCGAATTGTTTTGAAAGAAGCAAACAAGAGAAATATTACGCTTAGTAAATCAAAACACACATTCCATTTCCCGAAATTGAAAAGATCGTATAACGTTTCAACTCTGGCAAAATCAGGTTCAAAAACAATAAAGAACGCTATAATGGTTAGAATACCCAACCATGAGCGTTTCCGTAGTGTTTTTGCATCATAGTGAATAATTCGGCTAATTCTCGAATTTGGAACATCTTCAATATTTTCTTTATAAACCAATTGTTGGAGAATACTATATTCTATTTTGCGATTAAGTGCTTCCTCCTCCTCCTTGTTTTCAAAATTAGCCTCTGATGAATCAGACAAATCATTTGCTTGCAAAGTTGCAAGAGAGATAAAGAGGCAATGAATGTTCTTATCACTATCCAACTTATCCTCTCTCAAGGTTTTTATGATGGAACTTTTTCCTGAGCCATAAGGCCCTGTAATAGCGATATTATTTATCCTTTTGTCAGTCGCATTTTTCAGAACATCATAAACTTCTTCGACAGTTTGATATGCAATATCTTTCGAATCAATATGCGCTGGTGTTAAAGGTATAAGCATTTTGTTTGCCATCTTTCTCTTTCAAATTATTATTGCTTCTCTATAAAACTGTGTTAAATCTCATCGAATAATGAAGGTGTAATATCTGTAAAAAGATTCTCCACTTTCTTCTGGTAGGTATATATATCCTCTTTGATAGGATTGTACAGGAGATTTTCAAATAAATATGGCGTACTTGGCTTCATGTATAAATATATCGCTCTCAGATGCGAGAATGTCGTCATGTAAATGCTAATATCATTTGTTGTTGGAAACTTTTTCATTTTCTCCAATAAATTATATACATCTCTACTTCCCACCTGCGGAAATCTTGACAACACCACAATACCATTTTTAATACTATGCGTATCAGAGTATTTTATTATATCTCCCAATAATCTTCTAACACATTCCAATGAATCATCCTTATAGTCAATCTCCACAAAGGCTTCTTCACCCTTTTCTGAAGCCACATAACCGTCAAAGGACAACGAGTTGTTTCTATTGGTATTGGCTGCAAAACCAAATAAGCCATTAAGATATAGGCTTGTGACTGCTTTTATTTGTAAACCCGTAAGATTCCCAAATGCAGAAGTATTCGCGTTATAATCTTCGATAGACAAATTTTGGTGCGAACAATGTTTTACGCATAGCCCACACTCAACGCAGCAAGTTCCTTTTTCTGCTATGATAAATCGCTTTTCAATACTTTTTTCCGAAGGACCGCTTCCGCCTATTGCACTTGTCGGGCAGATTGTAGTTTCTGATGAAAGGTTGAAAAACGCTCGTTCTATACTCGCAAGGTTTATAAACGAACACCTTTTTGCCGTGCATTTTGCACACACTTCTATGTCTTTTATAACTATCTTCATTTTTAATCTGTTAAGATTCCATGTCTTGTTAGTATTTGCTCGAAATCAAGAACCTTTTGTTCTAGGATTCTGCGAGTTGCCATCAGAGACAAGCTAAGCAGGTCACAGGCAATAACTCTAATCTGAAACTTATCATACGCTTGGTCAATTAAGCATCTAATCTCCGTGTCATTGTCTGGATGCTCATAACCAATAAGCAAGGAGGCATAATTGATGTCGTCAGTCTTGCTTTCATCATAAGACAAAATCTTGTTCTCTATGGCTTGCCTAACTCCTTTTGCATTGTATGCATGAGTTTCGGTATAGGACTTGATTTCAACTGGTATCACATGGCCTTTATAGACGCAATACGCATCGTATCGACTTATCTCCCCTTTACACTCCAGACCAATAATATTAAGCAATGCATGTACAAAAGGATAAAAATCATTCTTGTCAGCGTACTGATATTTTGCACAAAGATGTGAAGCAATGTCTCTCACGTCAATATTGCCGACAGCCATGTTAGAAATATCTTTGCGCACAGATTTCATCATCTGTGTCTCTGTAGTAAATTGATTTTGTGCTTCCATATAGATTGCTTTCAGTCGCAAATCCCTTATGGTTATTTGGCTATTTATGACTTTGAGCCTATCATATTCTTTATCCGGGTGCTTTCTTATATCCTCGATATTACTTCCCATTAACCATTCAACATTTGTTTCGGGGAGCATTTGATACGGAGAAAACAGTTTGTTGCTATCGGGCAAAGAATCATCAATGCCACTTCTATGCAGAATGGCATTATATGCAGCAACACACATCTCCTTTTGTTCCGCAATGTTGTTTATTTTTCGAAATTTATAAGCAGTCCAAAATTGTGTAGTCATATATCTTTGCTTAATGGTATCTACATATTTTCGACCGTCCTCTGTACATACATAGTAGTTGACATTGCCTATTCTTTTTTGTTTCGGTTCGATAATACCGCAAACACGCAAAATTTGATTGATGCTTCTTGTTAAGTTGCTTACCTGTTTAATTGGCTGGTTCCGTTGAGTTTTTGGATAATGAAGATGTGTTTCTGTGAATGTTTTTCCCTCTTGTCTATTCAAACGTGCTTCCTCAATGAATTGGTCTATATCTTTAATGTCATAAGTCGTCAGTAGCGGCATTTCATTCGATGAAAGGCGATATTCTAACTGTGACAGTGCATAGCAAATCCCGAAACCCAAGTAGCAATTAAAATCAATCGCACAATTATGTTCGTATATCTCTGTGGCTGTGGTTATATTCACAAACAATTCCCTCAATATGCCATAATTTGGATTATTGTTTAGGACTTGGCTTATAACCAGTTTTCCCAAGCGAGTAATGGCATAGACTTCTGAACCATAGTCGGCAGAAACCAACCCCAAAACTCTAAGGATTTGCATTCTAGCCTTTGCATTCTGTAAAGGAGAGTTCCTGCTTTCATCGCCCTCTGCATTGATAATCCTGTGAGCTTCTTCGCCTACGCTATTTCCACTTGTAATGATAAGAGCATTTACACCGATTTCGGCAACACTCTTTTTGGTGTAGTATCCTTGTGAATCGGCGTAGTCTTTCGCCATATCCATTTCATGGAGCAGGCGAATGTTAGAAATTATGTTGCCTTGATTTTGTAGCTTCAAGTAATCTTGTCCTACCATAGCTTATTGTATTTCTGATAAACGCTTCCTTGCAATGTCACACCATTTTTTTTCCAACTCAATACCAGTCCATTTTATGTTATGACCCGCTTTGTTCAACTTTTCGCAGCACACACCAAGAGTTCCTGACCCTAAGAAAGGGTCAAGTATATTCCCTGAAAATACATTTCCATCCATAGGGCAAAAAGCCTTTATTATTTCGGTGATAAGAGCCTCTGGCTTTTGTGAGGGATGCTCAGTGCGTTCCTTTGAAAACGCTTTTCCTGCCAATGTGGGAAAATCCCATACATCGCCTCTCATAGCACCTTTTTCAGAGGGTTTCCAGACTTTTTCGTTTCCGTCCTTGTCCTTGTATTTTACGGCAGACTTGAGCCGTTCCGTACTTTTATAAGGGACACGCACTTGGTCAGTATTATAAGTCCATTTCTTAGAATCTTTTGAAAACCAAAGAAATGGCTCGTAGTGAGTAGATGGTACTCTTGAGCTTCTTGAAAATCCATTTTCATAGTGCCATATATTCATCCTACGGTAAAACAGACCAGCTTGATACATATAAACTTGTATGTAGCAAATATAATCATGTATCCCAAACCAAATTATACTGCCTGTATCGGACAGTAATTGTTTGAGCATATCAATCCTATGATACATGCTTTTGAGAAACACATCAAGAGGCAACTTATCGCTTATGTTCCCGAAATCTTTTCCAACATTATATGGAGGGTCAGTAAGTATTAAGTCATACTTAATCCCATCGTCAACCATATTTTGTAAGACGATATCGCAGTCATCGTTTATAATTCCTTTATATCTGTCCAAAGCCATTATTTTTTTCTAAATATCAAGATATATTGATGGTGGATATTTTCAACATACGAAAATGGATAGCCATACGGATGAAGAGATTTGTGATTTTGTATCAACACCTTTGTCCCTTGCAGTGAAAGAACGCCTCCTTCTGGAAGAGTTGCCTTATTCAGCCTTTGAATCAAGTCAGAATGAAAACTTATAAAATCTCCCTTGTCTCTGAAATCAGAAACTATTATAGCCATATACTTACCTTTTCTCAATATCCTGCCGCACTGTAAGAATATTCTATCACACAATATTGTAAGAAACTGTTCATAATTCTCTATATTCCCCAAATCATTTGCATCATCCGAATATTGAGTGTCAAGATTATATTGTACACGATTCTTTTTTACCTTTTGGTCTTGCTTATGCAATATACCCCAATATGGCGGACTGGTAACTATGAAATCTATGCTATTGCTTGCCACCTGTGGCAAAATAACACAAGAATCTCCATTTATCAAATTATGATGTTTACTTGCCCCTTTACCCACCTCACTTTCAAGACGTTCTATTGAAAGATTATGGTATTTTTCGGACAATTCAATGCTTGTACAGATTCTACCTAATAGTTCACACGCTTTTGCTGTAGAACCGACCCCACCGAATGGGTCTAAAACAGACATTCCCGTCTTAGTGAAAAATTTCACAAGACTTTCTATATCTTGAAAAGAGAAAGGGGCAGGATGTTGTTTTTCTATTTGCGCATGAGGATGAGAGGCACCCAAACCTTTCTGAAACATATAACTCTTGGTTTCAGGTATCCACTCTTTTCCTGTCAAATCATTTAGACTATTCCGTTTATCAACTACACCATTCAGCATTTCGTGATACGTTTTTGTATTCATAAATTTCTGAATATCGGTTTCGTCATATAAGAATACATCATTTGATGCAATCTTCCTTATATAACCATTTTCTACACATCTTTCCAAATTATGACGAGATAAGCCAAGCATTTTTAGTGCTTCACTTCCCCTGACCATGATTGATTGACCAAATACATCATAATCAGAAACAACAGAGGGGTTATTGTTTGTACTATATGTTTCCATTTTAATATTCATTTAATGTCTTTTCTGAGCAAATCAAGGATACTCACTTCTAACATCTTTGAAATCTCAACCAATGTTTGCAAATCAGGTTGCGCCGTATTTGTACACCACTTGGAAACAGTGGAAGGACTGACATTTAATTGCTCAGAAAGCCATTTATTTGTCTTTCCTTTTTTCAACAAGAACAACTTTTAATCGATTTAGATTTTCCATACTACTTGAGCTTTTACTTGCAAAGATAGTGATTTATATTCAATTAAAATCGTATTTGACTACCAAAAGCGACAATAAGGAATATATTTTATTCTTATTCACCAGTAAAAGTAGCCCTGACATGTAAGTTCGTTTTCTTTTAAATTCCTATAAATAACCTATACTGTTGCCTATTTGTTACTTTAAATTTTAACCGACACTATTATATATTGAAACACTGTTTGTTATGCGATATTATAAAGAAAGTCCACCAGTATTTCTTTACGCTACCGCCTGATGAAGCTTACATTGACTGGACTGTCAATCAGGCACTCTACATGGCGGATGGTTCTGCTCTGCGTCAGAAGCATGCGCTTCAGGAATCGGGATTTTACAACGACATCGTTTCTTCGTCTGCCAACTGCACTATACTTTGTGACTCAGTCATCATTGATGAGTCTACAAACAAGTTCACTTACTACGGAACTCAGAAAATCCGTAGGCGTACAAAGACCCAAAGACGTACATTAGTGACAAGCGGGTCGCTTGAAAATATCAGACGTACTAAGAATAATCCGCACGGTCTGCTGATAACCGGGTGGAGGACGCTTGAAAACAAGGATTTGGAATATTAAACCTGCATTATTGTATGAAAGGCATAAAGAAAAGAATGAGGGAGGCATCCCGCAAGATGCATGGTCATATTGGCCGTGCGGCTGCTCCATACGTGGAAAAAGCCAAGGAGCGTTTGCGCATAAACGAACGTGTAGAGCATGCCAATCAATGGGCGGAGGCACATCCAAAGAGATTTTTCGGATATGTCATCGGTATTTCCGTAGTGATTTTCGGCATGTCGCTGCTCTGGGGATTTCTCCCATCGGACAACGACTTCGGTTCGAAGCAACCGGTCATTTCATCCACGGAGGGCATCGGAAAGGTCATTAACGGCATGCGAGAGATACAACGAAACAACGAGAGGATAAACGCTACTATCATGAGTGCGCGAAGCCAGGGCGACAGGTTACGCTACGAACTTGATTCGTTGAACTCTCTCCCTGAAAAATCACGTGAGGATTCCATCGCGATAGTCCGTAAGGGAAAACAATTACAAGCCATAATAAACCTATTTGAAAACCATGACAAAGATTAATTTCAAACAACCCAAGTACATCTTCCCTTTGGTAATAGCATTTCCCCTGATATTTCTTGCTTATATCATCGCAGACTTTTTCCCGGATGACAAGAATGTCGAGGTGGCATCAGACGGACTCAACATGTCGGTTCCTGATGCTGACACTAACGAGATACTGACAAAATATGATGCGATGACAAACAGGTTTGCCAAAGATGATGACGCATATACCGCACTCGGCGACATCGGTAAAGAGTCTGATGGACCAGAGCAACTTGAAGAAGTATATACTGATGAAGAAAAAGACAATATCGACAAGATAAATGCCGAACGTGCGCGTCAGGAACAGGCATTACGAGAGATGGAGGAGAGCTTCAAACAATCCCGTGAGCGAGTCAGACCATCATACACACCAAACGAAAGCGAACAAGACGAGTATGTGGAGCAATACCGCCAGATGCAGGAACTCTCCAAAGCACGTCAGCGTATGCTGCAACAGATGATGGGCGATGGCTCTGATGATACACCAAAGGAGGTTGAACAGAAACCGCTACCGAAACCTGAACCGCCAAAATTGGTACTCAAATCTACGGAAGCAAATGCCGACAAATTCACGACCATATCCGAGAATGATGACAAATCGGAGCAGTCGTTGATTAGGGCTATGATAGATAAGACCACCAAAGCACATGAGGGCACTCGGCTCAGGTTCAAGTTGCTTGATGACGTGACCATCGATGATGTGGAGTTGAAGAAAGGAACTTACCTCTATGGAACAGTAGTGGGCTTCGGCCAACAAAGGGTGATGGCTGAGATTTCAAGTATCATGATTGGTAACCGATTTCTGAAAGTGTCTCTGGCTGTATTTGACAATGACGGTATGGAGGGCTTCTATGTCCCTGAGAGTGCTTTTCGTGACTTTATGAAAAATGCAGGGTCGTCTGCCGTGCAGAGCAACATCAATTTCACATCTTCTGGCAGTTATGGAAGCGAAATATCAGGAGAACAGATTGCACTTCAGGCTCTCCAAAACATCTACTCAGCCGGAACAAATGCCTTATCGGCCAATATCCGAAAGAACCGTGCTAAAATCAAATATAATACTATCGTATATCTCATAAATTCAAAAGACGCTATATAATATGAACCGTTTAAAATCAACTTTCATCATTGCTGCCGTAACAACACTGGCCGCAAACGCGCAACTGTCGAAAGGCACTGTATTCATCAACAAGGATGTCACTACGCATATCGTGATGCCGGAGAATATCAAGCTCGTAGACATTTCAACCGATAACTTTATAGGCAACCAGTGCGCATCAAATATCGTGCGCATCAAGCCTAATATTGAGCAGGACAGTCTCGGCAAGAGTATTCTTAGATTCCACAACTGCCAAATGTTGGGTACTCTAACCATCATAGGGGAGAGGCATATCGCCCAGTATGACATCGCTTATGCCGACAGGCCGTCTAATGCGGCATCTATTTATAAGGTCAAACAACGCGACCTTGACGACTACCTTAATCCAGGAGTAGCGATGCCTGAGTCGGACATGGCTGCGTATTGTTGGGCAATCTACCGTTCAGGACGTAAATTCAACAATATCACCTCAAATAAAAACGGAATGAAGGCGGCTGTCAACAACATATATTCCGTTGGCAACTATTTCTTCATAGATTTTACGATGCTCAACAAGACTAAGGTACGTTATGACATCGCCGAGCTGCGCGTTTTCCTTACGGATAAAAAGGAGGTGAAATCAACCAACGTGCAGACGCTGGAACTTACGCCTGTCTACACTCTCAATCTTGCCAAAGGCTTTGACAAGTCGTATCGCAATGTACTCGTGCTTGACAAACTTACTTTCCCCGAAGAAAAGATACTGCGGATAGAGATGTCTGAAAATCAGATTTCAGGACGCGTGATAGCTCTTGAAATCGAATACGAAGATATTCTTAATGCAGACGGATTCACGCCTGACTTGTTCAAGAAACTACCTGACAATGTGCCGGGACATCTATATCAATAATCAACATACATTCAACCCACATTTATTACAACTATGAAAAAGTATCTTATCGCTATATTATGTGCATTTTCGGTAATCTCGGTTTCAGCCGGAGATGGGGATGACAGGCTTACTGTTTCTGCTGGATTCCTTTTCCCTTCAACGCTTGATGCACAGATTGGCTGGGAACATGATTTGTCATATGGAAACTCCATCGAGGTCATTGCGGAGGCCGGCAACCACTGGCAGACTCCAGTATGCCATATGTTCTGGAAAGGCTACTATTGGGATGGCGGTGTCAGTTACAAACACCGCCTTAAGCGATTTAAAAACGGACAGCTCAGAATCCGGGGCGGTGTCATAGCAGGTGCGGATCAAAAAGATTTCTTCTTTGGACCAGAGATTGGGTTTGAGTATGATTATGTCTTTCCTAACGGATGGCGATTCTGCGTGATTCAGAAAAACAATGTCAATTTCCTTCATGGAGATACTTTCCGCAACGGTCTGCTTATCGGCCTGAAAGTGCCGTTGTAATCCTTGAATGGCTTATATGCAGTCAATTTTACTGAGAGGTCGTGAAGCCTTAGAGGCGGCATGACCTCTTTTCAGAAACAATCTGATTTCTAAACCTAATTGTTACCATTATGGCGTTTGAAGAAACACGAGAGATGCAGCAGATATATACGCTGTTCCGCAGCTGCGTTTACTTAATACTGGTTATCGAATTGGTCATGAACCTGCCTGTGCCGCCTACTGTGTGTCCGGCTCTGATACTCAAAATGCTGTCGTCGGTGCATGTATTCAACTCCGTGGGCACATGTAAACTCATGGAAATAATATGCGTATGCATCACCTGCATAGGTACAAAGGCGCGTAAATCACTTAAATTCTCATTGAAGAAAATGGTGATTTATCCGCTGATTGCTGGTGCTGCACTTACTATCCTATGCTTTGTCGTGCATAAAGGACATTGGGGAGGTGTGACGGAATGGGGCATTTCAGGTAACAGGCTTATATACGCTTTTTGCAGCGTGTTGGGATTGATGCTGATAAACCAGGGACTGGACGGTTTTGCGCGGTACTACTCCCACAAAGTCGCCGATGACAGATTCAACTTTGAAAACGAATCGTTCATGCAGAGCAAGGAAAAAGAAGAAACAGATTATTCGGTCAACATCCCTATGATATTCTATCACAGCAAGAAGATGCACAAAGGCTGGATAAATATAATCAACCCTTTCCGTGGCACTATCGTGCTGGGCACTCCCGGTTCGGGCAAGTCGTTCGGTATCATAGACCCTTTCATCAGGCAACATGCCGCCAAAGGCTTTGCCATGATGGTCTATGATTACAAGTTCCCGACACTGGCCAGAAACCTTTTTTATCAGTACTGCAAAAATAAACACTACGGACATCTACCGCAAGGTTGCCGATTCCACGTGGTCAATTTTTCTGACGTAGAGTACTCGCACCGCATAAATCCTATACAAAAGAAATATATACCCGACCTTGCAGCTGCTTCGGAGACTGCTTCAACATTGCTGGCCGCGCTTAACAAGGGTGGAGGAGATAAGAAAGGTGGCAGCGAGGCTTTCTTTACAAATAGTGCTGAAAACTTCCTTGCTGCTATAATGTACTTTTTCGTCAATTTCCATCCTACAGGATTTTATAAAGGGAAGAAATGCCGCAGGTTTATATCATGTCGTGGTGAGAAGCTTGAGGTAGTCATCCGTGGTCGCAACGAGCTTGAAGCTGTAGATGCCAATGGAGCGCGTGTGCTGGACTTCATAGATATTAAAAACGGCAATGTGTCAGTCGATGAAGATAACATGTTTAATTCGCTTGTCGGGTTCAAGTATTATGACTCGTCCGGCAATCTCATCCTTATCGAGTCGGAGTGGTGGGAGGACCCGGAGGGGAATATGGTAGAGCCTGATACTTTCACAGGCGAGTATTCTACCATGCCGCATGTGCTTTCCCTACTCGGCAAAGCTTATTCTGATGTGTTTGATATACTCATGGGAGACCCACACATTGCATCATTGATGGCTCCGTTTCAAAGCGCGTACATCAACAGGGCGATGGATCAGCTTGAAGGTATGGTAGGCACGTTGCGCGTCAATTCGGCACGTCTCGTGTCGCCGGAGGCATACTGGGTATTTACAGGGGATGATTTTGACCTCAAAATATCAGACCCGGACAATCCGTCATATCTTGTGATTGCCAACGACCCGGAAAAGGAGCAGGTGATAGGTTCGTTGAACGCTGTAATCCTCAATCGTCTGGTTTCAAGGGTCAACTCCAAAGGGAATATCCCGGTCAGCATCATTGTCGATGAGCTGCCTACTCTTTATTTCCATAAAATTGACCGTCTTATAGGTACTGCCAGAAGCAACAAGGTTGCGGTCACTCTCGGTTTTCAGGAACTGCCACAGCTTGAGGGAGATTATGGTAAAAACGGTATGCAGAAAATCATATCGACATGCGGCAACATATTCATGGGAGCGGCGAGAAACAAGGAAACTCTTGAATGGGCGCAAAATGACGTGTTCGGCAAGGTCAAACAGCAATCGACATCCATCACCATAAATGACCAGAAAATATCGACCTCTATTTCTGAACGGATGGATTATCTCATACCTGCGGCAAAAATAGCCGACATGGCAACAGGTTGGCTGGCAGGACAGTCGGCACGAGACTTCACCGAAACTGACAAAGGTGTTTTCTCCGAATTTGACATCAACGAGTCAAAAGAGTTCCAGACATCCAAATATTTCTGCAAGACTCATTTTGACATGGACAAAATACGCAACGAGGAAAAGCATTATAAGGATTTGCCTAAATTCTACAGATTCCGTAACGACCGTGAGCGCGAGGTGATACTCAACCGAAATTTTGAGAGAGTGAACGCAGAAGTAGACTGCATAATATGTGAGATTCTTGGAAAAGAGTTGCCGGACTATCTACGGAAGATAATCTTGCGTGAAAACATCAGAATCCCGCGGATAAACGGCGAACTTGCATTTTAAACGCACAGACGACATCACCCGCCGCTGATCCACGAGATGCTGACGGGTCTGTTATATTTTACTCGGTAGAAGCTGAGTCATTTTGCGAAATTTCAACAGCTCTTACTCTTGAACCTACAATAATTACATATTAACTTGATACTCAATTTAATTGTCAAGTTTTAACCTCTAATTGATGCCATAAAGTTCCCATAAATACGCAATGGCAATTCAACAAAAACCTTCAATGTAATTTGGAATTATACGTTATTACACCAATTGCGTCTTGGTATCTTGATATAGCTCTTTCAATCGCCATACTGACATGTCAATAAGTGGTTCAAACATAAAGCTGTTTATATGAATGTTTTCAGGTGTGATCATATTGACCTCTTTTAACAGCAGATGGACATCGTGGGATGGAGAACAAAGTTCGCTGAATTTCTTTGTAAGTTCAAAAGTTTGGTTTGAGGTAATGCCATTGTAGAATGCACTGAAATCGCCATTTTGCATCACCTCTTTTAATTTAGCAATCATGAAATCTTCCGCTTTTAACCTGGCGGCAGCCGAAAGGACTATCTTATTCTCAATGTTGATTTCATCTAAAGTCATCTGTGGTTGGCAAAGGGTTTCTGCCGTATTATAAATATAATCCTTGATGTTTACATCTGTTTGTACGGTTGGCATATTCTGCATATCAACATTTCTCGTTATAATTTGCTCAATGTCATTCACGGTCAAATTTGCCGTCTCGTTTTTAACATGAAGACAGGATGTCAAATTAAAATAATCGCTCTTTGGCTGGCCTGTAGTAATGTCTTTTGTGTATTCAATCAAGTTGCGAGCAAGTGGAATCATGGAGATAAAGAACTCAGGCCTATCCGCCTTGCCCTTTATGTATTTGAACGGATCTTTCAAATACTCGGCAGGATGGAATTTGATTTCTTCATTAGCATCCTTGTAGGCCATGTAGATACTATCTCTCTTTATCCCTAACCGTGAGGCTATGGTGCGATAAAAATCAAAATTGTGTGTCAGTATGATTAGTTTAAAGCGATTGTATCCTTTTAAGTCGCAGAGGTATTCCACCATTGCGTATTTGTTCTTGTAGTCATAAGAATCGGAGATATCGTCAAACACAAGCAGATGCTCTTGCCCACCGTCTTTTTTCATCTTTTCGATGGCGAAGAGCAGTTGTAGCGTATAGAACGCACGCAGTTCTCCTTTACTTAGTACGACTTCTTCCAGCACCCTCGACTCAACTTCTTTTTGTCCGGCTGGAGTACGATATTCAAACGACAAGGCAGCAGCCTCCTCGTTGAGCAGGAGATCGATCTGGTTTTTGATTTTTACTGTGAAAGGGACAGAAAATCTACGATTGAAGATGCTTATAGTTTCTTCCCATGCAGTTCTTTGCTCTGCTGCCTGCTGAAGCACGGAATTCAATATAGGCTTGGAGTCTTGGTAAGCCGTGAGCAGGTCTTTGGCCTTGTCGATGAATTTGGCAAAATACCCCTTCCACACTTCTCTGTGGAAGTTATCGTAGTCGAGCAGTTCTTCCACCAAATCTGGATGAGTCTCAATTATTCGTTTAAATTGGCGTACGACCTCGTTGGCACTAGCCTTCTTATCAATCTTTTCGAAAGCCTTTTTGACTAACTTGTCGTTCAATATGGTAGACAGTTCATCATTTATCAAAGTAGTAAGTGAATCAATGGAATCGATAGTTGTCTTGCCATCACCCAATACAATCTTATGACTCACCTCGAAAAATGCATTGTCTGATACGGATTTGGACAATTCTGTGGCTTGATAAGTTCCGAATGTCTTACCGTTGCTTTGCTTAAACAGTTTAGACGATTGTAATATAGCTTGGTACTTTTTTGAATAGTCTTTCAAAACTTCCCTATTGTCTTCAATGAACTTTTTGACCTTGCCTTCTTTGTCAAAAATGTCGTTATACTTGAAATCATAGCATGGATTGTTCCCATCAACTTCTCTCATCACATACTCAAACTTTTCATAAAAAAGGCTTAGCTTTCCATCACAGAATGTTCGGATAAACTCCAAAACGATATCCGAGCTTATTGCAAAGTTGCTGATATCCCTGAACAATGCCTTCTGCTTTTCCGACAGGTTCTTCAGGATATTGTCATATTGCTGCTTTAATACACTGTCTGCAAGAAACGATGTGATGTTCTTGGGTGTTTCGGAATCAGGTTCTTCACAATTGGAAACATATAGCGAAGCTGGCAATACAACATTGTCCTGTTCGTCCTTGATTTCTATAATTCCGTCTATGTCAGCTATTACATCTTTCACCTTGTCGGCCTTTCCTTGTCCATACAGTTGTATAGTTTTTGCAAACGATGTCTTCATCAGACCGTTTGGAGCATATATAAGAGCCACATTCTCACCAGCAAAATTTAGCTTTTGTGAGAGTTTTACAATGCCAAAGCAATGTTCTAAATTTATCTTTAATGTATTCATAAAATGTAAAAATAATTAATTCTATTTGTATTTGAAGATAAAAACACATGCATTCATATTCTATCAAAGAATTCTTCGTATTCTTCATCGATAATCTTCCATTCTACCATTTTACGTCCACCTACACGAGCTATCTTGTCTAATTCTTGAAGGCGTTTCAGATATTTCAGAACTTGCCGTGTTGATAATCCTATTGAATCAGCCATTTGAACAGTACTGACTTTAGTATGCATAGATATCAGTTTAAATATTTGGCGACTTGCTTTTATGAACTCTTTTGTGAATTCCACGGGGCCTTTTACGAACTCCACTTCTTGAAATGCCTTGTCAGTGGTAGTATTATTGTCATTCACTTCAAAAATTAAGTTCCATATTTAGATTTAATAGGAATAACCATTATAAGTTGAACTAATTCATATTACCATAAGGGGGGGGGTGACTTTACATAAGCACATCTTTCTTATTTCCACAGTGGTTCATTCTCCCAATCAGCCGGGAATCCCATGGCTGCAATGTCGACAGTTGGAAATTCCTGTAGCAGCTTCTTCAACGAGTCCTTCATATGGTTGCCTGGCATGATAATATCAAGAAACCATTTGATGATGCACATGTCATAAAATATACGCAACGAATTTACCAATGTTGAAATCCAAGGTCTTGACGGACGGCGTATTGCCAGAGACCTGATAGTGTTGGCCTTATTCCATATTCGCGAGTGGTGGCAGCAAGCATTTCTGGTCAGCGTGACGATAGTGAGCCATGATTTGAACACCGGGATATTGAGCGCAAAGTATTGTGCTATCTTTTTTTGCACTTTGAAATCAGAAATATTCTCGTAAATACGCGTGACTACACCAAAAGGCAGTATTTCAATCAATTCCCATGCCGGAGGATAAGGGTCTGAATATGAAATGCGAAAATGTTCTATAAAATCTTCTCTTGAACGGTTATATTCAGCATTAATAAGGTCTATCGTTTTGCGAAATTTCTGCGGATTTGCATAAGATACCGGATTGGTAATCCAAAATTTGTCATTCAGAAATTTAGAGCCAAGATTAGCGATAGCACTTCTTACACCGATTTCTACCTTGGCAATTACATCAAATAGAAACAATCGCAATCTGTGGTCAAATTGATAGAGTAACAAAGCATCCTCAAATCGACTGCCTTGTTTGTAAATGTGGTTTTCTTTTGGTGAAGCGATGAATGGATATAGATATGCACTAAAACGATAGTAACCGACTGCGCGAAGTATAGTTTCAGCCTTTGGGGTGTCAGCAATGATAAGCCCCCGACTTTGGAGAAGTGCGATAAGGTCGGACGGATTCTTATAAGGTTTGGTAAATGAAGTGGTCATAAAATAAAACGACCCGCCGATTTAAGCACTGTTAGTAGGCTTGGCGGGTTCTGGTAATGCAAATTTACAATCAAAATCTACAACGTCCAAATAAGGAGAGAAGAAGATTGGTTAAAGAATCATAAATTGCAAATCTCATTGAATATATATGTTCCCTATCTGTCAGTAATCTTTGAGTGGACCGGCAAGGAGTATCTTAAGTTTGTCGGTGTAATTCGGATCTTCTGCATAGCCGAGGTCTTTAAGCCACCTCAGATAGGGACCACCTTTGTATTTGTACTGCACTTTCGTCCGATAAGCCTTTACGCTATCTTGCCAGCGTTTAAACTTGAAATAAGCACCGTCCCAGGGTTGGCGCAGACCGAAAAGATTGTTGTGGGTATGACAGACCCTGCTTTTAAACCAGCCAGTCTCCAATATTGCCTGAGCAAGTACAACGCGAGGATGCTTTATGCCGTTCTTCAATATCTCCGCAATCAGGGATTCTATTGTCAAATCAGTTTGGGTCTGATAGTGCCCTGCTATCCCTGTTGGCAACTCCTCAGACTGGGTCGCGGCAGAGATAAGATGTTTAAATTTCTTTTCTATGACAGCCAAATCCATCTTTAACATGAAATTCTCGTACATCAGACTGTCTATCAAAGATTCATAATACAGGGTCTGCATATTGGCTTTTTCTTTGATATCCTGTACGGCTGATTGTGTAATGCTGTCAGGATTCACAGGGACAATGCTTGTTGCGATGTTGTTCATTGCAGAAACAGAGTCGGAAAAAATATATGTCTCAGCCTCCACATCTATATTTCCTGATTGAACTTCAGCAACACTTATTGGGGATTGAAAATCTATGGTATAGAATGCGTCTTGAGCAATCGTTGTAATGGGGACAAATGATGAGATGATAGCAAGGATAAAAAAAGTATGTTTCATTTTGAAAATGGCGTTTCTTTTGACAATACCTTTGTGGCATAAGTTAAGTCGCTGGCAATGGCGCAAATATACACATCAAAACAACCGATTATGAGTTTTGAAACACATAAATCACAGTCAAACCTGCCACTTGAAGCATTGGAGAAATTAGGACTTTCTGAAAAAGAGATGGCGACAATGCCGCCACAGTTTATGGAGGCCTTGAAAAAGGGTGGCATCACTCCGTTAATCCAAGCATCTATAGTCGCATCCAATGGGAAAACCGTGCTGATCCCACTGCGTATGCAGGTTATACGCGATTCCGTTACTGGAGATTGCCGACTGCTCGTTTATCCAACTCGGAGGGAAATAGACAACAGGCTCCTACTTTCAGAATACGAACTTGAAAAAGTCAATACTGGAGAAACTGTAACTAAGGAACTGCAAGTAAACGGCATCAAATCTCCACATCTTATCCAATATGACGGTCGTACCAACTCCCTTGTGCATGCCCCTCTCAAAGACTTGCGCATTGATGAACGCATCAAAGAGCTTGAATCAATCCATGACATACACCTCGGTACACAACAGAAAGAACAGATACGCAACGGTAGGCCTGTGGAACTCAATGTGGGTGATGAAAAGGTGACCGTAGGTGTCGATTTGCGCGAACCACATATTTTTACGGTTATAAAAGGTGACATGGGCGAGTGGAAACGGCGCGAGATGGAGCGATATGACATCGCCCACCCGGAAGTGATGGGATTCGTAAAAACAGACCGCAACCGATGGGAATACCAGCAAGTGGTCAAAGCCCAAGGTACATCCTCACACAGGGAGGAAGCTAAGGAGTCTCTGAGCAACAAAACAGGTATGAAATTCTAACAACAATGAATCCATGGCAAAGAAAGTAAACGAACCTACCGAATTAAAACGATATAATGAGTTTAAACAGAAAAATCCTGATACAATACTCCTGATAAGGGTCGGTGATTTATACGAGACATTCTCAGCGGATGCTAAAAAGGTATCAGAGATTTTGGATTTACCTGTACATTGCGATACTAAAGGTAAGCTCAAGGGAGTTGATAGGGTCGGCTTTCCTCATGACAGGCTTGATGTTTACCTATCCGAACTTGTACGTGCCGGCATCAGAGTCGCAATCTGTGAGAAGATAGAAAGTCCTAATAAAAAACAGACAGAGGTCAAGGTGATGGAAACTATCAGTCCGAATCAAGCTCCGTCTAACTCTAAAAATGATATAAAAGCTGGAAAAAGCGAAATAGATAACGCTACCAGGACAGAGAAAGCTCCGCAGTTCGTGACGGTAAACGGAGATAAAATCACGCATGGTCATATATTCCAACATGCCGAAAAAGAGGCATGGCTTTTTTCTGTGAGGGTTAACGGCAAACAGCTCCCAGCGGTGCAGCTTTCCACCGAGGAATCCCAACGGTTCAGCAATCTGTCACATGAAAACAGAATCGCTGATGCAGTAAGGGAGCTGATGGGAAAATACTATCCGTCAAAGCTCGAAAGACATCTGTCAAAAGAGGAGTTTACCAATGGCGTAACCCTTTCAGACGGACGCAAGATTGACAAATTCAATGTATACAAAGAAAACAACCCTGACATGAAAGGGTACGGTAAATGGCATTTCTACGTAGATGTGGGTGGTGTTAAAATGTCTCAGGTCGGAGACCGGGACTCGCTTAACGCCTATTTTGACAAATCGCGGACTCCGGCGCAGATTACAGAAAAGATGTTTGGCGAAAAGTTACACCTCGCTTCTGCCTATAAATCTTATGTACTCCCTGATGGTGTCAAGGATATACGCATTGCTAAAAGTGATGGCAAACAGTGGTGCATCTCTGCCGAGATTGACGGTGTCAGGACACCAAAACGCAATCTGTCTTACGATGACGGTGTTTCGTTTTTCTCTACCCATACAGCGACAAAGGAACAGCTTGCAGCCAAATATCTCACAAAAGATATAAACGAGATACGTAATCAACGCGAACATGTTTCTAACAGCATGAAGATCTGAATATTCACTATTAAATCATATAATCCTATGGCAACAATGACATATGACGAGCGCGTAACACTGCTCAACGAAAAGAAAATAGACATCCTTCAATTCGTTATGCTTGGCGACGACAAGCTCGATTTTCTGGATTGGTGTACTGACCGAGGCATTGAACCTGACACCGAATCTGCACAGTTCTATGTCGACATGACCGATGAGCACTCTATGGTTTTACAAGAAATAGACATTGACGATGCTTCCGAAATCCTCTGAGCGAGTTCCACCAGGTGAAAAAGCAATAAACCTCTTTGCTGAAATGATGGTAGACTGCATGGAAAAAATGAAGTCACAGACATGGCAGCGTGGATGGCTACTGCCTGTGCAGGGAGGCGGAGTGCCTATCAATATCTCAGGACGTGCTTATTCGGGTCTCAACCCTTTTATGCTCTTGATGTACTCGGCTATTAAAGGCTACAAAGTCCCGGTATTCATGACATTTAATCAAGTGCAAAAGCTGGATTCCCACGTATTAAAAGGCGAGAAATCGTTTCCGGTACTCTATTTCCAACCTCTATACAAGGATGAATTCGGCAATAAAGTCGATATTGAGGACATAAACAAGATGTCCGAGGAGGAGAAAAGCCGCCTCACCTATATCCCTCTTGTCAAGGTCAACAATGTTTTCAACATCGAACAGACCAATCTTGCAGAAACAAAGCCCGACCTCTATGCGAAAATAATGGACAGGTTCAAGCCCCAGCAATTTTCGGTCACAGAGGGCATGTATGAGAACGACAAACTTGATGCTCTCGTTGCCAACAATTTATGGGTATGTCCCATAAAAGCCGACAAGACATCTGCACAAGCTTATTACCATCCTGGAGATGATTACATAGTAGTTCCCGAAAAAGCGCAGTTCCGTAAAGGGGAATCATCGGTAGATACTTATATCAGCGGTCAGGAGTATTATGGTACTATGCTTCACGAAATGGCTCATTCTACCGGCCATCCGTCAAGGCTCAACCGCCTTGAAAACGGACATTTCGGCAGTCCGAAATATGCACGAGAAGAACTCATTGCAGAACTAACCAGTGCTTTTGTTGCTTCAGCCCTCGGATTTGACACACGTCTCAGCTCCAATTCAGCCTGTTATCTCAATTCATGGATCGATGCTCTCAAAGAGGAGCCGAGATTTATAATGTCTGTCCTCCCAGCTGTCGGAAAGGCTTCTGACATGATTATAGCACATATAGACAGTATCAAAATCGGCATGGGAGAACGCCCGACAGCAGCCTTTGATTTTCTGTCGCTCCCAATGGACAATGTGCCGTTTAAAAATGTGGGTATTGTCCGGGGAAGTACAGGAGAGTTCAATCTGAGAGCTTCTATCGGAGACACGCACCTCGGTATGAAGCCTGTCTCTGAAACGGAGGCTCGCATATATGCTTCATTGAAAGACCCAGAGGAAAAGCGACTCTACCAATCCGAACTGTGCAAAAAGGTATTTGCGCCAGAATTGGAGAGGTTAAACACTACCGTCAACAAACAGACATGCCACATGGCTGTGTAACCAGAAAAACTAAACATTGGAGAACGGTTAATATGACCTACGTATCTTCTGACAATTACAAGGAAAACATCAAGCGGAAGCTTCAGGAACTTAAAACGCATGTCGGTGTTACCGATGTGGCGTTGAAGCTTGGTTATCGTATCGATAAGCGAGCCGGAGTAGGACGATACGTAGAAATGGTTCTCGGAACTTCTGGCAGCGTGGCAGACCGTATCATTGTGTCTCATCCGTCCGATAAGGCTCAACAGACATTCTTTCGCCGTGACGGCTCTCGTGGCGATGTGGTGACACTTATAAAGGACAACCTCGCACAATTCCACACCACAGGTTCTACCGAGTGGTCAAAAGTGATCAACGCATTGGCATCCATGGCCAATATGCCTCCAATTGATTATGACGATACAGTGTTGCTTGGTCGGTCTAATGCAGCACGTGCATTTAATCCCGACCTCTACAATGTAGAAGCGTTTACCCATGGGAGTCCTGTTCCTTGGATGGTAAAGGAAAGAGGTATCAGCCAGTCCACATTTGAAGCGTTTTTGCCTTTCATAGTTAAAATAAGAGATATTCGTATTGAGAATTTTAAAGGATTCAATATCGGATTTCCATACAGGAAAGCGGACTCTGACACTGTGGAGGGTTACGAAATACGAGGAGCGAAAGGATTTAAAAGCAAGGCTACCGGGACTAATTCATCATCGGCGGCATGGATTGCCGATTTCTCTGACGGCAATCCTGCAGCTGTGAAAAATGTATTTTTCGTTGAAAGCGCATATGATGCAATGGGATTTTATCAGGCCAACAGGTTCTCCGTTGATTGGGATACATCCGTACTTGTTTCCCTCGGTGGAGGGACTTCTGGAGAATCAATGAAAAACATCCTTACCCACTACAACCGGGCATGTGCCGTGGATGCGTTTGACAATGATTTGGCCGGGCGTAACTACGGGAAAAAACTTTTTGAAATCGCCAATGCCCTAAACATGTCAGACCCGGCAGACCAAAAGCACTGTACAGAGACACGTAAAGCACCTGATGTCTATAAGGATTGGAACGATGTAATCCTTGGTAAGCGGATGGAGGCCGTCATTCTTCCGTCAAAACATGACCGTAATGCAGCTTTGACCGCAAGGAGAGAGCAATCTATCAAATTATAAACTGCATCTTGTTATGAAAAAATTCGTTTTCATACTTTCATTTATTGTTTCTGTCGCATCCGACTGTATGGCGATAGACCCGCTCCTGACATCGGCTGTCATCGCAGGAGATGCACAGCTTAAATCGGAGTACGACAAACGCAAGAAACTTCAGGAGAAGATTTTAGCAGCGGAGGTAGTGATAGGCGCCGGTCTGCATGAAATACATAATGTCGAGAACCAGATATTGACATACATGTCCCATGCAACGAGTGCATTGCAGAATGTCCATGATCTTAAGGAAATCGCACTTATCACCGCCGATATTTATACCGAATGTGATAACATCCGCAAAGCTATCAAGGAGAATCCCAAAGGTGCGGCGTTGGCTGGCATAGGGAGCAAGAAAATAAAAGAAGCTACAGAGGAGATTGTCTCTTGCAGCACTCTTATACAGAATTTGGTTCTCACTGGCAAGGTGAACAAGGATGACGAAGAAAAAGTCAATATGCTGAGTGCTGCCGAAAGATACAACATAATCAACACAGTACGCACTTCTCTTAACAACGTCAAACGTGACTTGTGGATTTTCGCATGTCAGGTGCGATATTGGACTGTAATAGATTTGTGGATGCATCTTGACTATGAAAGCTGGGCTAAGATTGTCGGCATGGAGTATAACGCCCGGTACGCCATAAGACTTTGGAACAATACATTTAATAAATAACTCCATTACTTCAATCACTTTTCTCATGGATGAAACACCACCTATCGTTGCCGGATGCTGTCCGAAATGCGGCAAAAAGGTAATAAAGACATGCAAGGATTACAGATGCGAGGGCGCGATGCCAACGGATAAGTCGTGCGACTTCTATATAAGTTCTTTGATTTGTAACAGGCGCATGTCAGATAACGAAATTTCGGCGCTGTTGCGTGGAAAAACGCTGTTGCTTGACGGTTTCTCAAAAAATGACGGCAAGATATTTTCTTCCACCCTGCACATAGATCAGTCGGGACAGATTGTTGTCAATTCCAAGATTGCGGTATGTCCGCGCTGTGGGGGTGCTGTATATGTCGGGACAAAGGCTTTTAATTGCCAAAACCAAATGGCACCTGAAAAATGTCCTTTCGTTATATGGCGTAATTACAGCGGACACGAATTGTCTTTAGCCGACATACAAGGCTTATGCGCTAATGGGGTCACTCCTGACGAAGTTACCATGCTCACAGAGGATGGTAAACAATATCACAAACGCCTGATGCTTTCACCAGAAAAAGACAAAATCATCAAGATATGAAGAAAGTAAAATGCATTTTAATGAAGTGCGGCAAACGACTGTTTGTCTTTTCCCCATTCATGGTAATATTGGGCATAGGCTTACTGATGACTTGCTGCGATGGCCGGAGGGTTAAATCTGCGGCCAGAGAGACGGCACAAAAAAGTGTCGTGTTCACTGTCAATGACGAACGTCTGAACATAACCGCTGTAAGCATGGCCGACTCTGTAATAGACGGCAAGCTTTTCAGTCCGAGAGACCAAGAGTTTCTAATGAAAGTCATGTCATCGGCTTCGCAAAACATATTTGATGCCCTGTATGAGGAGGAAGACCCAGATTCTCTTGTCGCCAAATTTGACGCTATGACCGCTTCTTCGTTTGATACTTCTGTTCTGGCTCAGGAGATGATGATGCAATCTCTACGGAAGTCAGATGCTCCATCAGGACAACTTACAGGCTGGAGGGTTAAGGTCGACTATGAAGCACCTGCACCAAATGGCAAGATTGCCAAGTTTGAACGCTGGTGCTACCTTGACCCATCCGGCACATCTGTTGTAAAATCTTTTGATATTCCTGTCACATGGTAAAAACTAAAGTTCTTTTCCCTGTAGCTGCCATGGCTGCCTCTGTTGCGAGCTGCACATGCGAGCATTTTGATGAGCCGGTTATACTTGCTCCAACAATCAAGGTAGGCCAGGTGCTATGCACGGATGGAGGCGTTATGCCTATCTGTAAGTTTCTTGAATCAGACAAAGAGCCTATAGGAATCGTGTTTTACGTCAACGATGACCCGTCTATCGATGGCAAAGGGTATGCGGTTTATCTCTATGACTTGGATGCTGCCGCTTTTTCGGAAAGTGTTACCGTCTCCCAAGGAACATCATGCGACATCAACAGCCACGATGGCAATAGCAACACGTATGCGCTTTTCAATAACACTGAAGCCAAATCACCAATGGCCGAGGAGGTTTTCGATTTGTGGAAGTTCGGCCAGTCGGCATATATCCCTTCGGTCTTGCAGTCTAAACTGCTGTTTGCCGCCAAAGAGGCTATAAATGACCGAATAGCGATATGCGGAGGAGACCCATTACCCGATCTGGCCGAAGAATGCTGGTACTGGACTTCTACGGAAGTTGACGGACAATCGGAGGCTAAAGGCTGGCTATTCTCCCTGTACAGCGGAGCTTATCAGGAGACTCCGAAAACCCAGGTACACAAGATACGTCCCATCATCACAATACGTAACTGACATGCGACTGTTAAACACTACCTATATTATCCCGGCTCTTGCCCTTGCTTTTGCATCATGTTCTACCAAGGATGCTCCTGAATACGTAGAGCCACCAGAAGACTATTGTTTGACGGATTTGTCATGGCGACACCCTGTGACGGTTTCAATAATCGATGATGATGTGTTGGATGATGGCATGACCATCAATTACGAGTCAAAAGCCGATCAAATGTCGCGCTCTATCGATGAACCCCGGAGGCGTTATGTGGTCAAGGTATTTGAACCGTCAACATATAAGCTCGTGGCTGAGGGTGTTTCTTTCAGTAAAGATATCACGCTCAGTTTGCCTGTCGGCAAACTGACGGTTGTGGTATGGGCTGACTATACTACCAAGGAAACTCCTTCGGATTCCTATTATTTCACGGATGATTGGACGGAGCTGCTGCTTGTTGACCGTTTCCCATATACTGCCAATGATTATATGAAATCTGCGGCATGGAGCCGTATCGATATAGCGTTGGCCTACAATCAGACCTATATCGAGATACCTCTGACACAGATTGCCGGTGGGTTTAAACTCATATCCACAGATGCGCCAAATGAAAAGGTCGAATCTATCGATGTGTGTTATAATACCGCTGTACCGTGCGCCATCAATGGATTCAGCGGCGAGATAGCCCATACATGGTCGGATTGTTCGTTCTTTGGTGTGACCTCCACTCTTGCCAATGGCGATACGCAGCTTTGCTATGATGTTTTACCTGTCGGCAACACCGGGACAAACGTCTCGGTATCGATGACCATGCGTGACGCTGATGGTAGGATTGTTGCCCATGTCAACAACATCGAAATCCCTGTAAAGCCTGGCAAGATGACTCGTGTCTACGCTCCTTTCTATTCCATCCGCGAAATGCACCCGTCCGAGGTGCCTGGCGGCGGAGGGGTGAACATCAATCCCGGTTTCAATAATGAAATCGTCATAGAAATATGACAGTAATATATCAATACATATTAACTACTTATTTATCACACAAAACAATTTTATGAAAAAATTTATGTTATTTGCTGTAGCCTTGGCTACAGCGTCAACTTCGCTTGTAAGCTGCTCCTCTGATGAACCAGTGGCTTCAAATCCTGCCCATTCCGTCATCAGTCCTGATGTGAATACTGAGAGCATTGCTGTGACGGCATCCCTACCAGCCGGCATAAAGAGCCGTACTGCCGAGGGGCAGTTCCTCGGAGACGGCAAGGAAATCAGCCATTTTGTTTGGGCGTTATATGATGCAGAGTCAGGCGAAGTGGTCGATTCGGGAGAGGAGAATTGCACACTCGGACAGGGCAGTTTCTCGTTCAAATTTCAGGCGGTGCCAGGTGTGCGATACAAGCTGTTCGCTTGTGCTGACAGCAAGAAATATAATATCAACCTTGTATCGCATGATATTGTACGCGCACGTGGGTCGCTATATGATACCAAGAGCGACAATGCGGATTTCTTCATGTATTTCTCAGATGAGTTCACTTCATCAAATCTTGACGGCACGATGACCATTTCTCTCACGCGTCCGTTTGTGCAGGTCGTGCTGGTTTCAAAGAGCGTTGATGCGATTCCCGATGATGTGAAAGCTAAACAGTTGTCGACTACTCTTAGCAATATAGATGTGGAAGGTCAGACATATAAGTATAATTTCTGGGAAGATACTTATGGCGGCAATGGTGCGTATGGTGATGAATGGCCTGTTGAATTAGCCCTGAATAAGGCCGATGCTCTTCCTGTCAAGGGTTTTGAGGACTACCAGCTCATAAGCTACGGCAATTTCTTTACACCAAAAGATTCCAACAAGACTGTGGCAATACAGTATGGCGTAAAATGGGCTGTAACGGGACGCGATAAGCAGACATATTATACCGGCGCGGTAAAAATTCCGAAAGAAATGGTTAAGCAAAACACTCGTATTGTCATATCTGATGCCAATGGCGGTATCTTTACTGACAAAGTGGATGTTGAAGCTACGGTATCTACTGATTTTAATGACGAGTCTGCCCTTTGAGTCTGGCACTTTAATGAGAATAATGCAATATTATTGATTGGTTAAATTATCAAAACTAAATGCGATGGGGAGTCCGCTGTTGTGAAGCAGCGGACTCTTTTCATTACGGATGTTATGTAAAGCAAATTTTTAACAAATTTTGCGTATCATTTTGATTACGACATAATTTATTGGGCTATTTTTGATACGTTATTTCCAATTTATTTACTCATTCGGCAGCTCTTCCTTGTGACAAGGCGGAGCTGTTTTTGTTCTGTGCCAGATGCCATACGTCGACATGCCGCCGCATGGCCACTGCCACATTGTCAGGACTGATGCATAGACCGATTTCTTGCGGCCACTGCATCCGCCGTCCTGAACAAAGGGCTGCGCAATTCTATGATGACACGCCATCGGAATGTCGGAGAACTCCAGTCATGCACCCGTGTAGGGGATTTTATTCCAGAGTGATTTTCCATGCAAAGTAACGCCTGGCAACATGAATCAAAAGCTTTCATACAATTTGGCGTTCCGCAAATTCTATGACTCTGCTTTTGATGTCTGTGTTGCCCTTTCCTGCGTGGTCTGTATGCACAAAAAATCACTCTGGAATAAAATCCCCGACACGAGGTCAAAGACCTCCTAAAGGGAAAAGAATCAACCCTCAAACACTACATCATATGACACGGAGAGAATTATACAGCGCACTCTCTGACGAGCAGAAACGTTTACACGACTATTTAGAGGAAAACGGACGTTCCGTTTTCCTGTTCAAACAAGACGGCGAAATATGCGCCGAGGTTGAGGACTGGACGGATAGAGGCGTAAATATGATTATTACCCTTATGCCTTTCAGCTTTGACGAACTGCAAAGTTATTATGACGGTTTTGACATTGACGAGGAAATAGATTTGCACCGTCAGGATGAAAGATACCGCAAGGCTTTCCGCATTTCACATAGCGTCAGTGACTTTGAGAACTGGGGAACCGCATTAGAGAGACTTATTTGCAACTATAACGGCAAGGTTGCTTAACATTAACCCACATTGAGGAATCGCACAAAACGGAAGAAAAAATGAGAAAGGAACCCCTAAACGGAAGAATAGCATGGGCGGCAATGATACTGACCGCTTACACAATGGGATATGACTCCGACCAAACCCTAACGGCGCATAAAGTGCTATTTGATGGTTATATTTTACCACCTTGCTTTATCGGGGAATTTAACACTACCGCAATAAGGTTGCACAATGCAATAGCAGCCGACAAACGCACTGAGGAAGCAAACCGCATAGCCGAGGAAATTTTAACGGAGGCAGGTTATTAACCACACTCCCGGCGAGCTGCGGACTACTCCAGAGGCTGCGCGGAGCGGCACCGCCGCCGGGAACTATACATAAATTAAAATAATGTTATAATGGCTACTGTAATAATCTTCATCATCGCACTTGTAATATGCAAGGTGCTGTTAGGTCTCATTATCGGCATATTACGCAACGTTTATGCCCTGTGTAACTTTGTATTTATTATAATCCGTGGGATATGCACTATCCTCCTGAAAATCCTGAAAGTACTCGTTTATCCTTTCAAAATGTTGTGGCGCATGTATCACCGCAAACATCATCATGACAGACTTAACCGCATATCCAATCAACCAGCCTGAATATGTACTATTTCGTTGTAGAGGACATTTATCCAACCAACAAAGTGTGCATAGGCAAAATTCAGCAAAAAATCTTACACTATTTTACATATATGTCAAACTTTATATGTATCTTTGCGTTGTAAATTTAAAGGACACAGAATTATGAGTGAAGTTGAACTCCTCTTGGTAAACAGTAGCGAAAGCTGCACCATGTATACGATTCAGTTCCTTTCGGATGATAAAAGCGAATTTGAAAAATTCATATTCAAATTCCGAAACAATGCGGAACTAAACCCTGATTTTCAGAAAATCATGCGTTTTGTGGAACAAATTTTGTCAAATGGTGCATTAGAACGTTATTTTAGGCATGAAGGTAAGATGAATGACTCGGTGGTTGCTCTGCCGATACTTAAATCAAAACTCCGCCTTTATTGCTTGCGCCTGACTGACAAGATACTTGTACTTGGCAACGGCGATGTCAAGAATAGTCGCACTTATGAGGAAAATGACACTTTGCAGGGATATGTAATCGACTTGCAAAAGTTTGAGCGTCTGCTTAAACAGGAGGTACGCTCAGGAAAAGTGGAGATAACCGAAAAAGAGATTGTCACTGATAAAACTTTTGAGATATGAGAACCGCAAACATCAATCTTCAAGAAATCTTTAACGAAATTCCGAAAGAGAAGCGTGAGGAGACGCGACTCTCTTTTGCCATATCCAACAGACTGGATGCCCTTATGAAAGAAAAAGGGTTGAACCGTAAGCAACTTGCGGAAGCCATAGGGAAACGTCCTAATGAAATCACACGATGGCTAAGTGGAGAGCATAATTTCACAATTTCCACACTCGCCATGCTCTCAACATTCTTTGGACAGCCCATCGTGACCGTTGGATAAATTGGATACGAAATAATCGATTTTCACCGTGTCAGTCGCGGCCGGAACTCCATAGAATACTCCATAATACCAAAGCTCCGATGACGACAGGCGACAGGACTATCACAGATGCCTGTAGCAATGTCAAGGAGGTCATCAGGTCATAGCCCAACCACGGTATAGCCAATGCCAATGGTGAACACAGTAAAATGATGACCACAGCATACAGCACCATCTTTTTCAAATGTAGTAGCCTTTTCATTGAGCGTATATCCTGTTTATGAAAAAAGCTGATACAGAAGGCTTATCATCAGTCCACATGCCGATATAAACAACAATGCGATATTGGCTACGCAGACTTTACGCGGCATGAATCTTTCCAGCTTCTTTGGGGTCATCCTGATACTGAGGAGTATTGCCAGCCATAAAATACAGGCTGAAACAATGGTCAAGACAAACAGAATTGTCGTGAACGGTGAAAACACGATGATATTCATTGGGATATAATTGTTTCGGTTTTACATAAAAATTCTCAACTGATTAGTATGGGTTAAAAGACGTTCGGACGCTCGTTTGAAATAGAGGGGTTCTGCTTCAATTCCAAAGAATTCATATCCCATTTCATAAGCTGCTATTGCTGAGCTTCCACTGCCAAGATGTGTGTCAAGTATACGGTCTCCAGCTGTTGCAAAGTTTTGCAATAGCCATCCGTATAATGCCACCGGCTTTTGTGTGGGATGGATCCGTTTCTCGTTAAGGGATTTATTTCCCTGCATGATATGTCCTTCTTTGATACTGCGTCCTTGCTGCATACCGTTCCACATGTAACGAAACATCCTTACGGAGTTTATTATATCTGTAGCAGCAATTTCACAGTCTGAAAAAGATGATGCGCCATTGCATTTGTCCCATACGATGCGGCCAGGCGCAAAGTGCCAGTCAAAATAATTGCAGCCCCACACTATGTAGTGTTTGGCCACTCGTTCAAGTTCATTAAAATACTCTTTGCCGGGAACTATCCAATGGGATGTTACTGGGTATTCTTTACGCTTAACATTGAGCGATGACACCCTTGCTCCATACGCCCCTCGTCTCTCTGGACCACAGTAATAAGGTGGGTCTACTATCGCCAAGTCATAAGACTTGTCGGGCATTTGTTTCATCACGGCAATGCAGTCACCATTAAAGATGGTGATGCCACTGTCTGGTATAGTTGTGGTTTCCATGATGTCAAGGACAATTATAATATGGTCAATAGGCTTTAGCGCAAGCTTCAATGTATCTGCGTAGATTTTTCTTACTTGCGCATATTATGGTTTTACGACCTATTTTGCACATGTTCAGAAAGGCATTGTTATCTTTCTCCATCTTCTTTGCTTGTTTCAAAGCCTCGTGACTTTTCTCGGTTGACGGATTACTTATCATGTCAAGTTTACTCATTGTATATCAGGTGTTATGAATTAGTCAAAAGATAGTGTTAGTTGTACGGATTTTGGACGTGTGAGATTGTCCAGTGCAGCAGCAATCCGTATTCTATTTCCCTCATGCAGCATGATACAGGATCGGCCTGTGCTTCAATTAATGCTTGCCTCAAAGTATCTTTTTTCTTCTTTAGGCCTCGTCCTCGGCAAAATACAGCGCGGCCACAAGGTAGAATTCGTTTTACCGCCCATATTTTGATTACTAATAATCACGTTGTCGTTCATATTATTTTTTTATAAAAGATAGTATGTGCTTTATTACTTCCACAGTCCAGCCGTTGCCTAACATTCGATACTGTTGTGTTTCCGAACATTCCCATTTGTACCATTCGGGGATTGTCTGCAGCCGGGCGCACTCAATCGGTGTCAGGCGGCGCAATATAGCGTCGGGTGTAATCTGCACAGCTTTTCGTATTAAAAGCAAATTATTATGTTCCCAAGAACTTGTCGTTAGTGACGGGGCTTTGTCTTTAATAAGCCGTCCTTTATTCCACCCATGCGGAAGTTGAAGTATTAAATTGTCTTTCTCTACACTTGTAAGACAATTCGTTTTACAAACTGGTGGTAACGTCATCGTCTGCTCGTTTCTTCCAGTCTTCGGATTCCGGCCGCGAACTGCAAAACAGCGTTGACAATGTTTGCTATCAAGCAATACTATGTCATCGTGCCACTTGCCACCGATACATACCGCTTTGGCTTTGTCGCTCGCTGTCCGTGGATCGAGACAGAAACCGTTGCCGAGTTTCTTCTGCCGATGATGATATTCTTTTAGTTTCTTGATGTAACTTTCCGTGAGATAGAACCGTTCTGGCACATCGTCCTCCAATATGTCCCTGAGATAAAGCCCACGGTCTTTGGGCGGCGGTATGTCGGTAACTTTTATTGTCTCAAAGAGATTTGTCTCGGTTCTTGTCCGTATGTTGCTCCAATACATCCGGACTCGGTTCTGAGCCGATACGAGGCTGGAGTTGATGATTACAGGAAGTAGTCCTATACGGTCGCTGATAACACTCTCGCTTGACTGTTTCATACGGACGTTTTCAAGTAAGAAAAGCACCTGCGGATTCAGAGTCTTTGCCTCACCGAGTATGCGTATGAATTCAAAAAACAGCGCAGAGCGTGGGTCTTCAAAGTTAAGTCGCTTGCCCGCGAAACTAAATCCCTGGCACGGTGATCCGGCGAGTATCAAGTCTATTTTCGGCAACCGCACAGCATCTATGCCGCGCACATCGCCCAACTGGATTGTGCCTGGGAAGTTGAGTTGCGTCTGCGCGATGCAGAACTTGTCTATCTCGGAGGCGTAATATGTGTCAACCTTGATTCCAAGCTCATGGAGCGCAATCTGTCCGCAGCTCATGCCGTCGAATAAACTTAATACCGTGATACCCATTAGTCTGTCAGATTTTCTATTTTCTGAATCTTACTGGAAAAGCCGTATATCAGGGCGCACTGGTACTCCAAGGTGCAGCCTTTGTTTGCCATCCAACCGGGCATTAGCACTATTGCATCGCATTGCCCGGTGATGGGAAGTGATATGTAAATTGTCATATATCGTTTTTTTGATTCTAAGCGTATTCTGCGGCGTGGGTTATGAAACCTCATTTGCGCGAATCGCTTAGAAATTAGAGGTGTTTCTGCGCGTTTTAGAGGGTATGTGCTGGGGTGTGTTGATGTCTAATGGTCATATGGATTGAATAAATTGGCCAATTCATTGCTCAGGTCATCCACCTTACGCTTCATCTCAATCTGTGCTTGTAATGGCTGTGGCGGAGATGACCGAGCATCCATGTCCTGACTGGTTTCCTCTCTCCCTAAAAGCTCGTCGATTCTGCGGCACATGGCACCGAAGATGTAATTGCGAGGTTCGGTGGATGCTTCGTGCGCCAGTCTGCGTCTTGCAGCCAGCCACCCCAAAGGGTCGGCTTCCAAATCCTCCCATTGCTTGATTTTTGCCTTTCGTGGATTGAGAAATGGCCCTGTCATCCCATAGTTCGTTTTCAGGTAATCATATACTTCTGGGCTAAGGAGAAATGATGGCGCAATCTCGGAGATGAGACGTTTGCGCTCCAGTTCCGGGTCTTTCATGTGCGGTTGCTCAACTGGCACGAACTCAAACGCCACTACACGGCTTTTGGGATTGCGTGGATTCTCCCTGACCTTGGAGTAGGTGAACGTGTAGGGGCAGCTCTCGTCAAGCGACTGCTTCGAGGGCTTTATGATGCGTTCTTCAAGATTGTCTATCCTGTGGTTGCCTTTCTTGTCGCGGTATTTATCCTCCGGGATGCCGAGCCAGTTCTTGAATACATCGACCGACATCTCCATTCGGTCCGTCTTATTTTCGCTGACCAGCAGATAAAACCTGATAGCGTACGAAGTGGGCAAGTTAAGGGCTTTGTTAAGCTCTACCTTGTGGAACCCTTCGGCATAAGCTTTTATGATCTCCCACAGGCGGTGATAGACACCGAAACTCATTATGCGCTGTCCGAAGCGCACTTCAGGATGCTCGATATATCCGCATGACCACCACATGTTCTTGTCCTGAAACTGGAACGTATGCCTGTGCAGGGACAGCAGACATTCTTCGGCCTCTTTTGGCGACACGCGGCGAGAAAAGAATACATCGCTCAGGGGCATCGTTATCTCAACCGTCTTATGGTTTGGAGTGACTTGGCATATCCCTTTTGTGGCCACACCGTTGATTTGCGCCTGACAGTATTCCATGATGCGCAGCAACAGACGCTGCTCATGGATGCTCATGTCGGGCTGACGCGACCATGATATTTTAAACGGCACATTGATATGCCTGTTTTGTCCGGGATTTTGCGGTGTGGCTTGTGATGCTGCTGCCATAGGGAGTAAGACTTAAAAGTCAGCGTATCATTTTGTAGGGATTGGCGGTTTTGCGTATCATTTTGTAGGGATTAACCCCGGAATCAGCGTATCATTTTGTAGGGAAGCCCGTATCATTTTGTAGGGAATCTATACTTATAACTTACTGATATTCAAGATATTACAACGAAGTGTCAATATATATATCAATATAAGCTATATATCAAGCTTAATACGCGCGCGTGCGTACGTAAGAAAACAGGTCCAGAGATGAACAAAAGGGAAAAGAATCTGTCAGGTAAATCTGAGATTCATGCACCTATTCCAGCATTGGACTATGGACTCACCTTTGAATCGCAGTTCTTTCCCTACATACTCAGTAGGTTGAATGAGTCCGTGGCGACGATACCTCCACAGGGTGGCTCTGCTGATAGGGCATGATTTAGTACCGAGTAATTTCCGTACTTGCGAGATGCTGTACATTTTCTGTACATCTATTATCGGTGGTGTCGGCGAAAGTGTGTGGTACGACATAATGCAATATGGTTTGGATTATTATTAGTTCTGTTATCGGAGATTGTACATCGGATGTTCTGAGTCATGATTTGAGTACACGCAGAATCTCTTTGCCGTAGAAAAATGGCCGTCCGTTGCATTTGCGGCAACCGCTACGGGAGATGATCCCCTCCCTCTCCCACCTCCGCAAAGTCTCGCGGTGGATGCCGAGAAAGGCACATGTTTCTTTGATTGAATATTTGCCCAATGAGGCTATAACCGGTATCAATGCATTCATGTTGATATGTTATTGGTTAAAAGTTGATTGGTTGAATACTCTGAGTCGTTTGTCAGGCTATGCGGTGTACCGTTATGACACCATCCGAACTGTTTGACTTGGTCTTGTATTTGCGGTTCATTGCGAGTCCCACCTCGGAGGCTCCGACCCTTACACTGGCCAGTTGCGCAATGGGAAAATTCACCTTGTCGTCTACGTTCAGCTTCTCGATAGCTTTGCGTATGATGCTTCGCTTTGCCATAGTTTCATTAATTATTATTATCTTTATACCGCAAAGCTAACATATTATTTCGGCACTAAAATATATTTTAGCATTAAATAATTATAATCTCTAAAATATATTTTAGTCGCAATGTTATAAATGCTTGATTAATATGAATTTGCAACTTATTAAAACCCTATGTGAAAAAAGGAAAGGTGGTATACGTGGTTTATCAAACCAGGTAGGCATGACCGAGCAAAATCTTCATCGGTGTATACGTGAGAACAAAATTCAAGCTCAAGATTTGGAAGCTATTTCAAAGGCTCTCGGTGTTACGATTGGCTATTTTTTTGATGAAGAAGCAGTTAGTGTACGAGTAGAGGCTAATCATGGGTCGGCGGCTTCTCTTTCTGGTTCAGTTTCAGTCAATTCGGGTCAAGAAAAGATTGAACGATTAGAAACTGAGTTGAAGTACCTCCGAGAAAAACTTGCAGATAAGGAGAAAATCATATCCCTCTACGAAAAAACTTCTAAATAACATCCATTATGGGTTTCACATCAGGCTATATTGTCGGGCGACTGATTACGGCAGACATTATTTCCTTTCTGTCTGGGATATTCCGTTTGATATTTGCGCTGTTGAAACTTGTTTTTCGGTTAATCAAGCGGATATTTACAGCTCTACATCATGTTATAACCACACAAGGCTCACGTAATCAGCAGATATCACATCGGACTTATAATAGCAGCAATGCTCGGCAAAATGTTTCAATTTCCGAGTCGTCTGAGTCCATCAATGACTATCAAAATCTTGCATATAAATTAAAACCGCTAAGGGGGTTAGGGCTATTCCTCCTGATTAATGGTGTAGCTTATGGGCTTGCGCTTGCCGGTGTCGGAACTGGATCTGTTGCGGGGCTGGTTTACATCCTGATATTTATTGGCTCATTGGTATTCTGTTTTCGGATGACGATAAATGATGTCCGGGCGAGAGTCAGGGAACGCAAAGAGACGCGTTTCAGCCGGAACTTTGAACAGGCATGCAAAGAAGTGACCGATATAGTCCATCTCATACCTATAGGTTCTTGTACCTTTCAGGAACATTTTAAGATTTGGGATGACTACAGCGACAGACTGTTTGACAGCGTAACGGATTTTATCTACTCAAAGAAAGGATTCTTAGGTAGATATATCTATAAACAGCCAGTCCCGACTTGCGCTACGCTGGTAAACCGCTTGACTAAGATGGTCGAAGGTGCCCAGACCTTACATATCTCGGAACGTGAGAGATTGATTTCATTTAATTGCGGTCAGCCTGTACGTTTTAACGACATAATAGAGACCAAAGTAGTGACCAAGACCGACACTCGCAGAGGTACGGCTTATACGTATAGGACATCAAACAGGGCTTATACAAGAACTTATGCGACTACGGATAAAACTTACACGAGATACAGCATAATGATTTATTTTAACAGGCTGACGCATTCGTTTCAACAACTTTCGTTTGGCTTAAATAGGGAGATGGCATATGAAGCCGACTCGCTCATTAAAGCTCTTAAATATAGATAAATAAGGATTCAACGGAGTAGAACTAATAAAAACACGAGTAACCAATCTTAATATGAAAAAAGTAATTCTGTCTTCAATCGTCTTTGCGGTGTCGCTTATGGCTCATGCGCAGAGTACCAATCCCGAAGTTGAGCAGAAAATTGCTCAGATGGGAAACGCTGTAGACTCCCTTAAGTCAACCGTTACTGCCATGCAAACAGCCATGGCAAACATGCAAGTCAAGGTTGACGAAGTCACAAAACAAAACCTTGCCCTGAAGCAAGCCATCAGCCTCCAGCCAACCATTGCCGAGGCAACATCTAATCGTAATATCAATTACCGTCTTATCGAAGCTAAAGGCAATAGGACGACTGGAGAGATCACATTTGTGGTTTCAGTCCTATCCACAGGAAGGATAGAACAATCTATTACGCTTGAGCCTCCAGTCTTTATTGATGAACAAGGAGAGACCCATAGAGATACAAAATATGCATCTACATTAGGAGACAACTCCTTAGCCGTTGCTACTACACTATTTCCTGACACTCCTGTAAAACTAATACTCAAAACGCAAGCAGATAATGAACCTCAATTCATTAAAACTTTAGACCTTCGGCCGGGACAAAACTTAAATATAGACGGCTTCCGCTTTACCAATATCCCCATCAAATGGGAGTAACGACTACATAAAAACACATGCAACGATTTGCACGTACTAAACTATAACTAACTCATTCACACTAAACTAAAGCTTGATAGGGCATCTTTTGGGAGCAGGGGGTCGCGAGTTCGAATCTCGCCACTCCGAAACATCAGAAAGATAAGAATGAGTAATTGACAAGCCCCGGCTTTCGTTACTCATTCTTTTTATTTATTTGGCATACAGCATTTTACCGAATGTCGAAGCATGACGGGAACGCCGCACGGATTGTTTATGGTTAAGGCCGACATCCGTGACTCCCAGCCCTACCAAGCTAAAAAAAACGGCTTCACTTTGCCAGATTTTGACGTTTTTTGCAACTTTTTGCATCGTCGTTTCAAATTTACATGCAAATCCGCATGGCAATTTGGGGTCAGCGGACGATATCTTGGCGCAGCTAAATAGTCTATACTTTAAGCAGACTTGTCGTTACGATGGACGAACAGGCCAGGGAGGCAACCCAACAGCAGAAAAAAGGCTGGTAGCACCGGGCAGAGAAGACGTGAGAAATCATACGGCGCACCGAATACCACCACACCGATATTGCCGGCAAGCAGAAGCACCAGAAATGAGGACAAGCACCACGCCCTTAGATTTGAAGACGCTCTCAAAGACTTGCATCTGAAATCAGCGAAAATGTCAACAGCTCCATATCGTGCTTTTTTACATCCTGCCCTATGGCGCAAGCAGACAGCAAGCCGTAAGGTAAGCAGCGACATCATCGCTAAAGCGACAGCCGTAGGAATCCACCATGTCACCCCAGTCCTTGTAAGGAAACGGCCTATATCATCACGAAATTCATATCCTGCAAACACTCCTTTGTCAGTACCCGGATAAATCAGCGATTCCGACAACCCCAAGGATACTTTACGCACGAAATAGTCGCGCCACTTGGCGGCATGCTTTTTCCGGCTTTCAATAATGGTAACCCTCAATGCTGCAAGGTCGTATTTATTAGTCAAATCTAAACCTTCTATCCATGCAGAGCTATCAACCTCATCAATGACAGGGCGGTTAGTAATGTAACTGTCAATAACTGCCGCCAAGTCCGCATCCGGAGAGCACTTTGGGTCGAGCACACCGGCCAGCCGAGCTTCGTAATAATCATTTCTCAGACTTACGGTAGAAGGAGTAAATACGCCCCATTTATAATAGACACCCGCGCTGTAGACCAGTATATATGCCACGCAGACAGCTGCTGATACGAGAAGCCGACGTGACAATATGCGTCTGTGAGGATCGACGGGCATCAGCATCATACCAATCCCGATTACGGCGACACAAACAGGGACAAACAGGAACGCCGGCTTTATGGACTGCAATAGCAGTATCATCAACGTAAAAGCTATCCACAGTACATATGACGGCTTATATAACATACAATAGAACAAGTAGGTCGTTATCACCACAAACGACATGGAAAAGCTTTCGGTGCCCATTTCCAACGGCAATATACCCAAGGAAGGAAAGAGGGCATAGACCAAAGCAACACAGAGTCCCCAGATACCGCCCACTCCTATGGCCATGCGTGTAAAAGCAGCTACAGACAATACATGGACAATAATCGGCACTAATGAAACAGCTATCATCGTCGGCTCGGTCATGTCGGTCGAAAACCCGCAAGCCCTCAAGAACAACGGATAGAACGGTGGGCGCAAAGTGAAGCCGTCAAAAATATACGAATTGGTATCCGGCATGTAGAATGCCCAATACCCTGTGGTGGCATGGTGGTAGAGCATGAACGCGAGACACTCAAGCACACACAATCCCGCTACAATCCACGGGATTATAGTCAGATGTCTTTTTAATGACTGGTCCAGCGGCATATGGGGTACCGATAGGGGAAAGCAAGCAGCGCCGCCGTATACCGGGCGGCGCTGCCATAAGGTCATTATGTAATAATAATGGGGATTACTTCAATCCGAGCTGCTTGCGCACTTCGGGAGTCACATCCACTACATCCTTGCCTACATAGGCAGGGACTTCGCTGGTGAAGATAAATGTATAGCCGCCGAGTTCGCCGACAGCCTTGATGGCACTGACCACTTTCTGCTGCACGGGGGCAAGCAGAGTCTCCTGCTGACGCTGGATGTCCTGCTGGGCATTCTGGCGGAACTGCTGGTATTTGTTGGTCATATCCTGGATTTCCTGCATACGACGCTCCTGGATGGCCTGGGGAGTGTTAGGGTCATTGCGCATGGTTTTCTGCAGGTCGTCATACTTAAGCTGGATTTCGGTCTGGAGCACGCTGTCCTCCTTCTGATACTTTGCAGATACTGCCTCCAGCTCTTTCTGTGCATTGGCAAGCTCAGGAAGATCCCTCATAATTGCGTCGGGGTTGACGATGCCGAATTTAGACTGTGCCATAGTGCACACCGGGAGTGCTATAGCAACGACAGCAAGCACTGCAAGAATTTTCTTGATCATAAGATTAGATTAGTGTTATAGTTAATTTGTTGAGTATATTTGAATTAATATCTATCAGTTAGCGTATCCGAGCTTTGACAGCACTTCTCGGCTGACATCAATACGCGGCGATGCAAAAATCACATCTACCGACGAAGCCCGGTCGAATATCGCCTGATAACCGCGCTCCTCGGCTACCTTCTTAATGGCATTGTAGACATCGTCCTGAATCGGCTTCATCAGGTTCTGGCGGCGCTTATACAACTCACCTTCCGGTCCGAAATATTTATTGCGTAGTTCGGCTGCAGCTTTTTCTTTAGCCACAATCTCCTCCTCGCGTTTCTTCTGCATTTCGTCGGTCAGAAAGACTTTCTCATTCTGGTAGTTCTTGTAAGCCGTCTGTGCATCGTTGGCAGCCTTTTCGAGTTCTTTCTGCCAGCGCAGCGAAAGCTGGTTGAGCTGCTCGTTAGCCATTTCATATGCCGGTACATTCTTAAGGATGTACTCCATATCCACCATCGCAAATTTCTGGGCCCGTCCGGCAAGTGCCGTCATCAGGCATAACGCTGCCAAAAGTATTATCTTCTTCATAGTCGTTTGATTCGTTGGTTAAATTGTTAGACAGTTACCATTTTGACACTTAGACCCGATATTTGGTTTAACGCAAAGATAACAATATTTGTTAATTAGAATTCCTGTCCTAAGATGAAGTGGAAATGGCTACCGCCCCTTACACCATAAACTTTATCAAAACCGTAGCCCCAGTCGATACCCATCATACCTACCATCGGCAGGAACACACGGACACCGGCTCCGGCGCTGCGCTTGAGGTCAAACGGCGAGAAGCTCGCCACATCGGTCCAAGCGTTGCCTCCTTCGACGAATACCAGACCGTAGATGGTGGTGGTCGGCTGCAAGAGGAACGGGAAATGCAGTTCGGCTCCAAAACGCGCATATGCATATCCAAGACGGTTGCCGGGAGTGAGCGCACCGTTGTCGTAACCACGGAGGGCTATGGTCTCTGTTGCATAAGTATATGAGCCTGACATACCGTCGCCTCCGACATAGAAAGTCTCAAACGGGGTCTTGACCCAACGGTTGTAGTAGCCGAGCAGACCGATATCAGCACGTGTCATCAGCACGAGAGTATACTGTCCCGAAGGATCGGTGAGCGGAGTGTATGTACGGGACTTGAACCGCAGCTTCCAGTATTCAATCCACTGATAGAGTTGCTTTTTCGACTCATCGGTGTTCTCCTCGTAAAGCTGCTGCCAGTTCTTCTTGCGGAAGAGGCTCCACGGCGGTGTGAGCTGGAGGTTGAGCGAGAAAGTCGAACCACGACGTGTATATGTAGGATTGTCTATACTGTTGCGTCCGAGAGTCAAGCCGAGCACGATGGAGTTGGAGGTACCGTTACTCATCTGGAAAAGATAACGCCAGTTTTTCAGATAGTACCAGTTGTAGCTCAGGTCGGCCTGGAACGTGAAATAATCATCAGGCCAGCTCATACGCTTACCGAAACCGACAGTAACACCAGCCATCTGAAGCACCTGGTTGGGGTCATAGGCATTCTCATAGGTATACCTGTAATCGTAATTGTTGTTGTTGTAGTTCCATGAGCTGCCGAGGCCATAACCATACATATTGCCCCAATAATTATCGCTGTAATATGCCGAGTTGACACCAGTCTGACGGCTGAAATAAGCCGACACACTCAATGAATTTGGCCGCTTGCCACCAAACCAAGTGTCAAGGAACGATATGCTGTAGCTCTGATAGTAGCGGGCATTGGTCTGTGCGGATATGGTGAACTGCTGTCCGTCGCCCTGTGGTATGATGCCCTTGTAATTGCTCGGATGAAGCAGGTTCTGTATCGAGAAGTTGGTGAATGACAGAGCCACCTTACCGATGACTCCCGTCTGGCCCCATCCAAGCGAAAACTCTATTTTGTCGTTGTTTTTGGACTCGAGGTTGAAGATGATGTCCACAGTGCCGTCGTCCTCGTTGGGCTGTGGACGGATATCCATGTTTTCAGGGTTGAAATGACCTGTGGCAGCTATCTCACGAGCCGAACGCATGAGGTCTTCCTTACTGAAAAGCTCTCCTGGCTTGACACGGAGTTCGCGCCGTATAACCCTCTCATACAGACGGTCGTTGCCGTTGATGATTACTTGGTTGATACGCGCCTGGGGGCCTTCCATAATGCGCATTTCCAAATCGATGGAGTCATTGCGGACATTGCGTTCGATAGGCACAAGGTTGAAGAACAGGTAGCCATTGTTCATGTACAGATTGCTGACAGCATCGTCGTCCTCGCGCACACGCTTTTCGAGACGCTTCTGGTTATAGACATCGCCCGGGTTCATAGCGAGAAGATCCTGGAGGACTTCCGTAGGGTATACGGTATTACCGACCCATTCGATATTACGGATGTAATACACATCGCCCTCCTCTACTTCAATGTATACGTCCACACGGTTTTCGCTATAAGGCACCACGCTGTCCTTCAATATCTTGGCATCGCGATAGCCCCGTTCGTTATACGCCCGGATAATGCGGTTGAGGTCGTCCTGATAATCGCTTTCCACAAACTTCTTCTGCTTGAAGAGATTGAGGATGTTGCCGTTTTCGTTGGTCTTTTTCATCGCACCTTTGATTTTCCTATCAGAAAGTGCTTCATTGCCGCTGATGTATATCTTGTGCACCTTTATCTTGTCATGACGATTGACTACGATGTCGACAGTCATATAGTTAGGCTCCGAGATGTCTTCAGCAGTCGAAACCGTTACATTGGCATTGGGGAATCCTTTCTCATCAAAATATTTCTTGATGATCTGCTTGGCTCGATTGACGATATTGGGTGTAATCTGGTTGCCTTTCATCAGTTTCAGGCGGTCTTCAAGGTCCTTCTGCTCACCTTTCTTCACCCCATGGAAGTTAATGGTGCCAATACGCGGCTGCTGCCGCAAGTTCAGACGCAGCCACACTTTATCACCGACGAATTTGTCTACGAGAATCTGCACATTGGCAAACAAGCCCTGATCCCACAGGCGCTTTGCAGCTTCTGTTATATCCTTACCCGGAATCTCAATACGACTGCCTACCCTGAGTCCGCTGTAACCTATGACTACTTCACGCTGGTAGTTAGGGGCACCGTCAACTGTGATTCCGGATATTTCATATATACGAGGAGTGGTCGTGTAGACTATATTAGGGTTGAATATCGTATCGACAGGCATCATGACCCGTTCCTGTGCCGTGTCAGCAGGCACAGTGTCGGCCTCCTGAGCTATAACGCTATCCGGAGCCAGCACTACAAAAGCCGCCAACACTACCACTGCTAAAGAGATACGTGACAGCGTCCGTCGAAACATGTCTGCCAGAGAGGCATATGAGAAAGTGATGTATCGAAGCATCTATTGTAAATAATGAATGGGTATATACGGATTAAATTAACAGGCGAAAGGGTTATGTAATCGCGTACCGTATCTATGGCGAAGTCGCCCCGTCGCAATCCGACAAGACCTGCTCGGACGTGAGTCCGAACCGGCGTTCACGTCCGGCATAGGAGTCAAGAGCCTCCCGAAACTGCTCCTTGGTGAAATCCGGCCAATATGTCGGTGTGAAGTATATCTCTGAATAAGCAATCTGCCATAGCAAGAAATTGCTGATACGCTGGTCGCCTCCTGTGCGTATGAGCAAATCGGGGTCAGGCATCGAAGCGGTAGTAAGGAACCGCGATACGGTATGCTCATCTATGTCCCCCACAGCCAAACGCCTGTCGGCTACCTCATTGGATATGCGGCGGACAGCCTCCGCCAACTCCCAGCGGGCAGAATAGCTAAGTGCGAGGCACAGCGTCAACCCTGAGCAATGCGATGTTGACTCGATACAGCCGTTGAGCCGGTCAAGGGCTTCGGGCGGCATACGGTCCGTATCTCCTATCATGGTCAGCCTTACATTGTTGCGTATCAAATCAGGCGTTTCCCGTTCTATGGCCATGCCTATGAGATGCATCAAGGCATCGACTTCCGATTGAGGCCTATTCCAGTTTTCGGTAGAGAATGCATACAGCGTCAGATATCCGATACCGGCCTCAGAGGCCGCTTCGGTAATCCGCCGGACAGTATTTACACCCTCCACATGGCCGGCCGAACGGTCAAGTCCGCGGGCTTTGGCCCAGCGTCCATTGCCATCCATGATTATGGCAACATGTACCGGCACCTTGGTGTCAGAAACATGCGGAGCTGGTATGGTCGATTGTACAGTCATATTGCCTGATGATTATAACCGATTATTATTCATGGCGGTTGCATGCCACGCATCTGCGACCAAACTCATATGTGAAATAAAGCTGTATGGTGGACACCCAGTCGGTATGGCGCAGGAAATCGGTCGCTACACCTGTAAGATTCTCGTAACCGTCCACCTTGTCGCCGAATACTTTCATAAATGTCCATTCCGCACCGAGATTGACTCTCTCGGATATCTTGTACTTGACTCCGAACGACATCGGAATCGTCATCGCCACGTGGCTCTCTTTGTTGACACGAGACATGGCCGCACCAAGACCCAGCCCGAGATACGGAGTACAGCGGCTAAGCTGCTTATATGTCTCTCCGATTCCGAAATTGAGGAAATTAAATTCCGCACGTGCATCCAAAGCATAGAATCCCGCCGAAAATTCCAACATCCCGGCTGGTACTACATTCTCTGCATTCTTGTTCGAGCCACTAAGCTGAGCCCCGGTAAAACTACCTCTGACCAACCAGCGGGCATCAAATCGGTAATGAAACAGAGCCGAAGCCGCCAGCCCTGGGTCTGAGAACATGTTGCTGCTCAGGTCGCCCCAGTAACCGGCCATGCCCATAGCCAGCCCGAAGTCAAATTTATACGGTTCCTCAAACGACTGCCATGACTGGCCACTGACCCGTTGAGAAGACACACCAACAAACGCGATGACAGCGACAAGCGTCATCGTAGCTTTTGGCAAGTGCCAACGGATCATATGTCGAAAAGAGGATGCCATTTATTGCAAGGGCTTGAATGTCAGACGGTTTATCACACCTCTCCAGATTTTTCCATCAATGGAGCCAGATGCGTCGGCACCTCCAAAGAGATATATGTACGGACACTCCCACTCTGTAATGGGCGTTATCCCCTCATTGTCTTTGACATAATTACTTGCCACCCAGAGAGGCATTTCATTAGAGGCAACAGCCTCCCACGAAGCAGCTGCAAGCTGGTCGGCCGACATCATGCGAGAGTATACGAGTCCAGAAGCCGATGTAAATGAGGGCAATTCATCCGGGAGCTGCAAAGAGTCGTCGGCAAGCAGCCAATGAGTCCCATAGTCAGTAGACACATAGACCTCCTTGCTGATAGAGCCGTCGGGATTAGTGCCACCCATGGCTATGAATGCGGTCAGTTTCGTCGTCACCCAGCTGGTGGACTCTGTGCGGTACACGAAGTAAGGTACGAGAGTCACGCCTGTACGCTGAGGAGCGGCAGTCACTGCAATATTGCACCATGTCGAGCCATCATAGGCCCAGCATGCATCGGTCAACGAGCCATCAGCGAGCGTGCCGCCTATCATCATACCGATTGGTGATTCCATCCACAGCTGTTCATATGACAGCATTTGCGATGTGCCGCTTACGGGGAATCCCTCCGGCAGTACAGCGGCCGTGCCTCCGGGGTAGTCTATCAGACTATATGCGCCGGTTGCATCTTTCACGTTGCCGAGCAAACGGCCCGCATATTCTCCATATATATATGACATGCTCGCGCCTGTGTCGACCCAATTCTGACCACCATCAGCCGATGTCAACAGGGCATCACCGGCGGCGACCACATACAGATTATCGCCACAAACTGCCAGAGTATTTACCTTGACACCACCAGCAGGAGCGACAGGCGAGACGAACGTCCATTGTGGATTATTGATGTCGGCACATGTGGCTATGCATAGCTCTCCATTGCCATTGGAGGTCAATACAAGAGGTTGCCCCTTGAAGTCCACGGCTTTAGCTGCCGTCACATTGTCTACTCCGAGAGTCGTGGGCAATTCGGCACTGGAAGTGTCATCCCAAGCAAGTAGGTCGGCTTCGACCTCATATACATTTACCGAGACCTCATATGAGCGTGTATGATTGCCGTCGCCACTTGTGACGGTGACAGTGGCAGGACCGTGTGCAAAATTGATTTTAGCACTTGAATCTGCCATATAATCCACCGTCTGCGTAACTCCGTCGGCATCGACATAAGAGATGCTGATAGCCGAGAGGACTCCTGTGCCGATAGTCACGGCAAGAGACGACACGTCTGTTCCCTTAGGCAACGGCTGGGCATTGTATATCAGCGCATTGTTAAGGTCTATAGTAAAATATACCGTTTCAAGGTCACGAAGCACTTCATCGTCCTCAACGAGCGCGAACGAACTTATCACAGTGCTGGTATAGCTGACGTTCTGACCTTCCTCCTCTTCATCACTCTTGCTATTGCAAGATGTTGAAAACAAAACCATTACGGTCATCAGAGAAAGAACCAACAGATACTTACTCATGGTTGAATCAAAAAAATACGTACTTTTTCAACGTGCAAAGTTAACAACAATTTCTTAACGATACCGGACACAGGATAAAGATTGCATGTTTTTATATGATTTTTAACACACATCCGAATCCTCAAAGGACACTGTCAGACATCCCCAACCACTATTCCTGACAGAAACTGACACGTCCTATATATTTCTGTAAATAAACACCTTATTACCGTCTACCGTTACATACGACTCAGGCAGCACCTGCATGACCGGGGCTTTGGCTCTGCCCATATCGCCAAGAATGACTGGCGCAACTTCGACTCTGGCCTCATCCCACATACCGCTGCCGATAAAGGCTGAGAGCAATGTCGCCCCACCCTCTACAAGCAGGGAAGTAATCCCTTCGGAGCGTAATCCGGCTAACAGATCAGGAACACTCTCGTTGCCGTCAGCGATGATTTTACGAGGATTGCGCCCCGCCCAATACCTTACTGTCAACGCAGGCCGGTCAAGCTCCGCAGTACGCCTGCCTACCATGATGCCGTCATGCGTGGCTCTCAGTCTGTGCACTATAGCCCTGTTAAGGGGCGTTGAAAACAGATACGGTGTATCCGACGCAGTCCGGGCTACATCCATGAAGCCATCCGTACTCTGTGCCCATTTGAGCATCACGTATGGACGGTTATGGGAAAATGCAGTCATGAAATGGGAATTAATCGCCCGACAATCATCTTCAAGCACTCCTGTCACCACTTCTATGCCAGCCTCGCGCAACATGGCCACTCCGCGACCATTGACCTTAACGTTGGGGTCGCCAGAACCTATCACGACCCTCTTCAACCCCCGGTCAATCAGCAGCTGCGCACACGGAGGTGTCTTGCCGTAATGGCTGCACGGCTCCAATGTCACATAGGCGGTAGCCTCGCGTAGCAACGCGGCATCTGTAACAGAGGCGACCGCATTGACCTCGGCGTGACCCTCTCCGCACCGCCGGTGGTAGCCCTCCCCTATTATCCTGTCACCGACAGCTATGACGCATCCCACCATAGGATTAGGCGACACATCCATGCGGCCATTGTATGCAAGCTGTATAGCCCGGCGCATCATCCTCTCATCAAGAGCGGTAAAATCACGAGTCTCCGACATGACACCAATGATACTGTTTAAATCATTTAGGCTCAACCCATTGGCCTTCGCGTTTGAGCAGTTCTATCAGACGGGGTATGGCTTCCTCCTGGGATATGTTCTTTTCTACCGGCGTTTTGCCTTTATACAGGGTGATATGCCCTGCCGAAGCACCCACATATCCATAGTCGGCATCCGCCATCTCTCCGGGGCCGTTGACTATACAACCCATGACCCCTATCTTCAGATGTTTGAGATGCGATGTTGCCGCCTTGATGTCGCGAAGTGTCGACTGGAGGTCAAACAGGGTGCGCCCACAGCTCGGACATGCTATGTATTCGGTCTTGGAAAAACGCAGACGGGTCGCCTGGAGTATCGACAATGCAAGATTGTGGCACTGCTGAGGTGTCAGGCAATCGACCGTGATGCTGACGGCATCACCCTCGCCTCTCAATAAAGGCGCACCGAGGTCTACTGCAGCGCGTACAGTCACCTCGTCGGGGGTAAAACCGTGGTAGTCGACCGACAGCACCCTGTCAGAAATCAACGAAGCCTCATCGACCGCCATATCCAGCCCTACAACCGCCGGTATCGACCTCTGACGCTTCGGAGCCGACAATCTCACAGGGTCGGAAGCTATATAATCGACGAGCATTTTTGCCACAGGTATCTCCGCCTCCGGCTCCTCACTGAGAGACACCCTTATAGTGTCACCGATGCCGTCAAGGAGCAATGAGCCTATGCCTACCGCGCTTTTCACACGTCCGTCCTCGCCGTCACCGGCCTCTGTGACACCGAGATGCAGAGGGAAGTGCATATCCTCTTTGTCCATGGCTTCAACAAGCAGCCTGACTGTACGGGTCATCACAAGCACATTGCTGGCTTTGACAGAAATGACCACATCATTGAAGTTTCTCTTGACCATAACCCTAAGAAACTCCATAGCACTTTCCACCATCCCCTCGGGAGTGTCGCCATACCGGCTCATGATACGGTCGGAAAGCGAACCGTGGTTGACACCTATGCGGATAGCTGTGCCGTGCTGCCGGCACAGTTCGATAAACGGTGTCAATGCCTCGTCGATGCGCACGAGTTCCTTGGCATACTCCTCATCAGTGTATTCAAGCTTCTTGAACGTGCGTCCGGGATCGACGAAATTACCAGGATTGATACGGACTTTTTCCACCCTCGATGCAGCGGCGAAAGCCGCTTTAGGGTTGAAGTGTATATCAGCCACCAAAGGCACGTCTACCCCCTGCTCCCTGACACGCCGGCGGATCTCCTCAAGGTTGACGGCTTCACGCTCGCCCTGAGCGGTCAGCCTGACGATGTCGGCCCCGGCGGCCACAATGCGGAGTATCTGGTTCACACTGCCATCCGTATCCATGGTTGATGTAGATGTCATGGACTGGAGAGCTATCGGGTGGTCGCTGCCTATGTTGACATTGCCGACCCTGACGGAGATGGTTTTGCGCCGTTGCATGTCAGAAATGATGTTTATATTATGTATTATTGGGGTGAGTTACTTATCAGTTGGTCTTGAATTCGTAATGCACCTCGGCAAGGCTCGCATTAGCTTTTTCTATCTTGGATGCGAGTCCACTGCGGTACACATCGAAACGTCCAGCCACCTCTGCATCGCTGAGGGCTATTATCTGTGTTGCCATAATGGCTGCATTCATGGCACCGTTGATGCCCATGGTAGCGACAGACACACCCGGAGGCATCTGGACTATGCTGTAAAGGGCATCACGTCCGTCAAGGGTGGAATTGATAGGCACACCTATTACAGGCAGTGGTGTCATGGCTGCGATAACACCGGGAAGCGCGGCGGCCATACCGGCGGCGGCTATAATCACCTTTATGCCTCGGTCTTTGGCCTCGTAAGCAAATTTTTCGACAGCCGCAGGTGTGCGGTGAGCCGAAAGGGCATTCATCTCAAACGGTATCTGCATATCGTTGAGAAATTTGGCTGCTTTCTCCATGATGGGAAGATCGGAAGTACTCCCCATGATAATACTGACTATTGGCTTCATTATGTATCTATATTTAATAATTATCCATGTATCATAGTGATGAAAAACACGCAGACAAATCCGCAAGCCGTGCCTGCAAGCACCTGCCACAGGTCATGACGCTCGCGGTATATACGTGCCGACCCGACAATGCCGGTCAAAACTATCGCACCGATAATCCACCACTGCATATCATATATGGCTATATACGATAGCTGGAAACGGAACAGCAAGGCTACCAGCCCGCCCATGGCTGTCATATGCGCACTTATCTTCCACCATCGCGTGATTACCACGTTGATGACCAACGACAACAACCCTCCGGCAACAAACAGCCACAACCAATCAGGCGAATGGACTTTCATAAGGTAAATCGCGGCAGCTATATAACACACCGCGCTGATGAGATAAGCCGGAGTGCGTTCGCTGCGTTCACTCAACGAATGGTCACTCACCATGCCAAGACGTTTCATCACCATAATCGACACGGCCGGGATGACTGCCGTCATGAAAAACAGCATACCGACAGTAAGCAATCGGGTGGTGGCCGGCAGCACCGCAAGGAAAGTCAGCGACATCGCCAAGATTACACCGTAAGTCGTCACAAGCAACGGACTGAACACCGTCGACACTGCCAAAAAGAATTTGTTCATAATGTGAAGTATATGGTGAGTGTTATAATCGCGTCACGACAGGCCGCGACGTAAACGCGAAGTAGGGATTCCCATACGTTCGCGGTATTTGGTCACGGTGCGCCGGGCGATGTTGAATCCTTTAGCTGCAAGGGCATCGGCTATCGCGTCATCGCTCAGAGGCCTGCGGGCATCCTCGCTTTCTATCAATTCACGCAGAGCCGCCATGATTTCGTGGGCTGTGGCGTCAGAGTCATCCGTAACACGGTCATTAAAAAGCATTTTCAGCGGATAGATGCCTGTGGGGGCTGCGACATACTTGCCGTTGGTGGCACGTGACACCGTGCTGATATCGTAGCCTGTCAGGGCTGCGACATCTTTAAGCAACATCGGACGCAAATCCAGCGTATCTCCCGACAGGAAAAAGGCTTTCTGCAGGCCGACGATGGCTTTCATCACCGACAAAAGGGTGTCCTGCCGCATCTTCAACGCAGTTATCAGAGTCTCCGCCTCGTCGCGGTAAGGAGCCATGGCGGCAGCATCTTTGCGTCGGGCGGGTGTCATCGGCTCGGCATCGTCTATCGCGAACGACTCGGCTACAGCCAGTTCGGGCAACCGATTAGGAACTGACACCGTCAGGCGGTTACCGTCATTTTCCACTATGAAATCGGGCGACACGACATTGGCACGCTCCGTATACCCAGGAGCAGCCACCCCGGCGCCAGGCTTGGGATTGAGTGACCGTATCTGGCCTAAAGCATCCCGCATCGCTTCGTCTGATAGTTTCATGCGCGAGGCTATGCGGTCAAGGTGCATCAGCGCCAGCTCGTCATAGTAATCCGACACTATGGAGAGGGCATTTCTCGACGCTACGGATGAGGGATTGCCTTCTATGCGCCGATTAAGCTGCAGCAGCAGGCACTCACGCAAATCGCGCGCACCCACTCCGGCAGGTTCCAGATGCTGGATGACATCAATCATCCGCTCAACAGAAGACTCGACGACATCTTCGCCCGTCTGCACCATCAGGTCCGACGCTATGGCTCCGACAGCCCGGGTAAGATAACCGTTGTCATCTATGTTCCCGATTATGTACCGCGCTATCTCCCTGTCGCTGTCTGAAAGTTCAAGCTCTTGGAGCTGTTCTGCGAGCTGCTCCTGAAGGGTGGCTACATGGGTTTCCTGCAATGTCTCCCACGGAGTATATTCACCGTCAGCATAGCTTCCGGAGGTATAGCGTGGGATGAGCCGGTCAGGTTCATAAACCGGGGCTGGTTCGGGAGCCTCCACGACCTCTATGGCAGGGTTTTCATCGACAGCTGCGCGTACCTCGTCCTCCACCTCGTTGGCTGTCATTTCAAGCAGACGGCCAAGTCGCAACTGCACAGGCGACAACCGCTGGGACAACCGCTGCCCCAGCTCCGTCCGCAGTGTTATGTCGGTTTTATCAGACAATGTCTACTCAAAATGGCGTTACCTCTCCGAGCGACAGACCCTTGAGGTCTTTGGGGCTCAGGAGCATCTCCTCACGCGGTATAGGCCAGTTGACACCTACGGTTTCGTCGTCGAAACGCAGTGTGGCTTCTGACTGGGGAGCATATACGTTATCTACTTTGTACTGGAACTGGGCCTCATCACTCAACACCAAGAAACCATGAGCCATTCCTCGTGGTATGAAGAGCTGGCGGGCATTGTCCTGACTGAGTTCCACAGCCACATACTTGCCGTATGTCGGACTGCCGCCACGCAAATCCACAGCGACATCGAGCACCGCGCCACGGCTGACACGCACGAGCTTCGCCTGACTGAATTCTCCTTTCTGGAAATGCAGACCACGGAGTACTCCGCGTGTCGACATCGACTCGTTGTCCTGCACGAAGTGGATGTCTCCCACATGTTTGCGGAACTCCTCTAATTTGAACGATTCCATGAAATAACCGCGAGCATCGCCGAAACGCTTGGGCTCGACAATCCACACGCCTTTAATTTCAGTCTCAATAAAGTTCATATACTATAATCATTTACAACTTAAATCCATAATTATGTATTGGCAAATTTAGCCATTTATCGCTATCCACGCAATTTTTATTACATTTGCGTAAAAGCAAAATATTCCAGCTCTAAGTAACTCGCAAAAATTACCTTGCATATAATTGTGAAGGATTTTCGAGGTGATTTTTAAGTCGAGCGATGGAGTTTAGTGAGCTATACGACTGAGTGAGAGTTAAAAATCAGCTGGAAAGACGAGTAAGGATATGCAAGCCCGCAGGGTTACTTGAAAAATTTAATATAAACTAATTTTTGTGAGCTACTTATGTCACACAGCCTTGCCCTGTTCGACCCGGACTATTTCAATACTTTCCTGACGGCCATGGCCGTGACTGCCGCAGTCGTGTTCGTCGCTTTGCATTTCGTCACAGCCGGTTATGGGATGATGCGCGGCAGACACTGGGGTCCGTGCATACCTAATCGCATCGGGTGGATAGTGATGGAAGCTCCCGTATTCATCGTGATGTGTATGCTCTGGTGGTATTCATCGCGCAGGTTCGACACCGCCCCGTTGGTGATGTTTACCCTATTCCAGATCCACTATCTGCAACGCTCATTCATCTTCCCACTGCTGATACGCCGCAGCTCACCCATGCCGATTGCAATAATAGCCATGGGCATGGTATTCAATACCCTCAACGCCCTAATGCAGGGCGGATGGATATTATATGTGAGCCCAGCCGACCGCTATCCGCTGTCATGGCTATGGTCATGGCAGATGATAGCCGGCACGACTCTGTTCATTGCCGGCATGGCCATCAATCTCCACAGCGACCATATCATACGCCATCTCCGCCGTCCCGGCGACACGGCACATTACATACCCAAGGGGGGTATGTTCCGCTACGTGACATCTGCCAACTATTTCGGCGAATTTGTCGAGTGGACAGGCTTCGCCATACTGACGTGGTCATGGGCTGGCGCGGTATTCGCGCTATGGACGTTTGCCAATCTTGCTCCTCGCGCCCGCGACCTCAGCCGCCGCTATGAGACCGAGTTCGGCGATGCATATACCAAACTGCATCGCCGCCACATCATTCCATTCATTTATTGATTTTTCCGCATGACCGACACCGACCGATACCCCGGCTCACTATTGTTCACACCGGCCAAGATAGGCCCGGTGACACTGCGCAACCGCACTATCCGCTCTGCCGCTTTCGAGGGCATGTGCCCCGGCAATTCACCTTCACAGATGCTCCTTGACTACCATGAGAGCGTGGCACGTGGAGGTGTAGGCATGACCACGCTTGCCTATGCTTCTGCCACTCGCAGCGGTGTGTCGTTTGACACGCAACTGCTGCTGCGCCCCGAAGTCATCCCCGACCTCCGGCGCATCACTGATGCCATACACTTCCACGGAGCCAAGGCATCCATACAGATAGGCCACTGCGGCAACATGTCGCACAAAAGCACAGCCGGCGAAACCCCGGTATCGGCATCTGGAGGTTATAACCTCTACAGTTACAGTCCTGTACGCGCCCTCCGTGCCGACGAACTGCCCGGACTCGCCCGCTCGTTTGGCGATGCCGTGCGCATGGCCATCGACTCCGGCATGGACTGCGTGGAGATACATGCCGGACACGGCTATCTCATCAGCCAGTTTCTTTCGCCATACACCAACCGCCGCCGTGACAGCTACGGCGGTTCGCTCGACCGCCGTATGCGGTTTATGCGTATGTGCATGGAAGAGGTGACTCGTGCAGCCGACGACAAAATCGGCATCCTCGTCAAGACCAACATGCGTGACGGATTCAAGGGGGGCATAGAGATAGATGAGGCGTTGGTGATAGCCCGCGAATTGGAGCAGCTCGGAGCTGACGCATTGGTGCTGTCAGGGGGGTTCGTCAGCAAAGCCCCGATGTATGTCATGCGCGGACCGATGCCCATCCGTTCCATGAGCCACTACATGCATCCATGGTGGCTGCGCTGGGGAGTGAGGTGGTTCGGCAAGATGATGGTGCCGACCGTACCCTATACCGAGACATATTTTCTTGACGACGCACGTCTGTTTCGCAAGGAGCTGAAGCTGCCGCTGGTCTACGTGGGAGGATGCAGCACACGCTCAAGCATCGAGAAAGTCCTTGACGAAGAGTTTGAATTTGTGCAGATGGGACGCGCCCTGCTGCGCCGTCCCGACTTCGTCAACCGTATGGCAGCAGGAGAGGAAACGGCAGGGTGCGACCACGTGAATTACTGCATAGCGCGGATGTATTCACGCGAAATGGCGTGTCACCACTGCGTCGACGACATACCTAAACCGCTCATCCGCGAACTCGACCGTCTTAAACGTCGCTATCCATCAGTATGACATCCAAACGAACATATCCGTGGCGACTTGCCGTCATCACCGGGGCGGCATCGGGCATAGGACGCTGTTTTGCAGAGGCATTGGCTGCCGACGGCTGCTCGCTGCTGCTCATCGACCGCAACGACTGCGTCCTGTCGGCTGTCGATGTGGATATACACACGTTGCGCCTTGACCTTACAGAACCGGATGCACCCCATAAGATTATGCAACACCTTGATGCGGCATTACTAACTCCCGACCTGCTGATAAACAATGCCGGTATCTTCGACTTCAAGGCTGTCAACGACCTAAGCCGTGAGCGCATCAACACTTACATAGACCTGCACATGCGAGTCGTGACCCACTTGTCACGACTGATGGCGGCACGGATGGTGCAAACGGGCGGAGGCTGCATCCTCAACATGTCGTCGATGTCATGCTGGATGCCAATGCCGGGCATAGCTCTGTACGCAGCCACCAAAGCCTACATCAGGGTGTTTTCACGAGCTCTCAATGTGGAACTGCGCGGCAGCGGCGTGACGGTAACGGTAGCCTGCCCCGGAGGCATAGCTACCGACCTGTTCGGACTGCCACGCAATCTGCAACGCCTCGGTGTCCGCGTCGGTGCGCTTGCCACCCCAGAGAAATTCGTGCGTAATGCCTTGCATCGCTGTATGCGCCGCAAATCGCAGTATATCAACGGATTGCTCAACCGCATAACCATCCCTCTCGTGGCGATGCTACCTATAAGCGCACGACATTTAATAAAAACAAAACTACTCGACCGAATAAAATGATTGACATAAGTAACTTGCAAAAATTAGCTTGCATATAATTGTGAAGGATTTTCGAGATGATTTTTAAGTCGAACGATGGAGCTTAGCGAGCTAAGCGACTGAGTGAGAGTTATAAATCAGCCGAAAAGACGAGCAAGGATATGAAAGCCCGCAGGGTTACTTGAAAATTTAATAATTAACTAATTTTTGTGAGTTACTTAGAATACCAACCGACCAACGGAGCCGTGGTAGTGACAGGAGCCACGGGCGACATGGGACTTGCCATAACCGAACGCCTCTACCGCGCCGGTCAACCTGTCATCATAGCGGCATGCCGCCAGCCTGAGCGTATGCGCCCATACATCCATAACCTTGATGTGATATACCCCGAGTCGCCGAGCCTCATCATCCCGGCGCGGCTCGACCTTTCGACTGCGTGGCAAGCCCGCAAGGCGGCTGCAGAAATCGGGGCTATGGGACACGACATCACCGCCGTCATCAACAATGCCGGAGTGATGCAGATCGACCACACCGAACTGAGTCCTGACGGCTTCGAGATGTCACTGCAAGTCAACTGCATCTCCACCCTCGCGTTCACACTGACGCTGCTACCCAAACTGCGTCAAGGAGCTGCTGTGGTGATGACCTCCTCGTTGATGCGCCGCTTTCCGCTGCTGCGCCGCGACTTTGTAGCCAAAGCCACCTATGCCACAAACTTCGCCCAACGGTTTAACAACTACGGCCGGAGCAAGCAGATACTCACATGGGCAGCGACCCTGCTTGCCGAGCGCGTAAGTTATCGCGGCATCCGGGTCAACTGTGCCGACCCGGGCATAGTCAACACGCCAATGATACGCCTCGGCTACGGCTGGGTCGACACCATCGCCGACCATATCGCCCGTCCGCTGATGTCGACCCCGATGCAGGGCTCGCGAGCCGCCATGCAGGCCCTCGCCACACCGCGCACATCCATGATGGCGACCCAGCGCACCCTATCGCCGCTCCCCTCTCTCACCGCCGCCCAGACCGAAATAGCCACCGAAGCCCTCCGCCTCGCCATCCCCTGATTCTATCCCAATCCGAGGCATGGCAGTTAACGGTACATCCACCAAGCCCCACTGGGGCGTAGAGACAGCAGTACGGAGCGCAATCTCCGTCATAAAGACAATAGACAATTAATAGCCCTGTATGGGCTGCCAGCGCAAGCCTCAGTCTTCTCATATTCCCAAACAAAAGGGAATACATGCACCTCATCCGTGCCTGTATACCCTTTTTCTTATGCCATAACACCATCGATTTCTTAAGATTATATGAGGTCATCTTGACTTCTGTAAAAAAATCCACAACAATAGCCCTACAAATACTATTTGTTTGTAAATTTGCCATTGATTCAGATTTATGCCACAGAGGTGGCATATGGAATCTTTTTTTTACAAAAGGTGTTATTGAAATTTTATTTTCCATTATCGAACTTGGGGTCAGTAGAAAATCAGTGGGGATAGATTCCTAAGAAATTACGAACTTTGCCGTATGGCAAGTTCACAGTTGGAGATGTTGGCACAGGTAGTGCTACCCTCGGAGATACTCAAATATTTTGATGTTGTCAGTGTTGAAAAGACATCAACCGAGATTCACGTACACCTTGACGAAAAAATGTCGCCTGAGCTGTCGGGTGATGTTCACTTTGAGTCCAAGGGGTTCATGGAGGCAGTCTCGGTGACAGACTTTCCCATACGCGACCACAAGGTAATATTGAAGATACGCCGCAGACGATGGGTGGATGTGCGTACAGGCAACAGCTTCAGCCTTCCCCCCGGGCTTGATGTCACAGCCAAAGGCACCCGCTACTCCAAAGAATTTGGAGCTTTTTTAAAACAGACGTATGGCGACGTCCCCCGTGACCTGCCGTACGCTTGAGGAATTCTACCATATAGACGGCCGTACTTTTGAAAAACAGTACAAGGAAACGCTCAGCGGCTTCCGTGAATGGGACCAGCTGGAGCATGCCGATGAATGGGTGTTGATACCGGAGAACATCGGCCCCGGACTGGCCATAGATGAATCCGCCCTTTCAAATGGAGAACTGTACACATTTGTAGCCAACCGCGATGCGCGCACACGCGAGCGATCCTTGGTGGCGACCGTTGCCGGAACGAAATCAGAGGATGTCATTGCCGTGCTTGAACGTATCGGTGAGGATGAGCGGGGCAACGTCGAAGAGGTGACGCTTGATTTGTCGGACAGCATGCGCAAGATCGTGTCATGGTGCTTTCCAAAAGCAAGACGGGTCATCGACCGTTTCCACATTCAGAAACTCGCCTGTGAAGCTGTGCAGGAACTCCGCATCATACATCGTTGGGATGCCATCCAGCAGGCAAATAACGAGATGGAGGAGGCGAAACTTAATGGCGGGCGATACGAGCCGTTCCGCTATCTATCCGCTCGCGCTGCTTGTTGTTCAAGTCCGCTGACAAATGGACCGAAAGGCAGAAACAACGCGCTGCAATCCTCTTTGATGAATATCCCGATATCCAAAAGGCATACGGTCTGTGTCATTCCCTCAGGATGATATTTTCAAAGAACACAACCAAGGATGCAGCACGCCTGTCAATGGCAAGGTGGCACAACAAAGTCGAGGAAGCTTCGTTCCATTCGTTCAATGTGATTGCGGCAACATTCTATGAACACTACGATGGTATCCTGAACTTCTACAACAACCGCTCCTCGAACGCAATGGCGGAGTCTTTCAATGCAAAAATTAAACTCTTCAGAGCGAACCTCAGAGGTGTGGCTGATAAGAAATTTTTCTTGTTCAGAATCGCTAACATCTATGGCTATCCCCACTGATTTTCTACTGATCCCAAGCAATTGTTTACCTTTGCAATTGTAAAACGATTCAAAAACTATTTGTCCTATGAATACCGTATAACAAGAAAAAAGGCGAGAGCGGCATAGATGCAACCATGCCGCTCTGAAGATTAAGTTGCACACTATATACGGCGAACTTCCACATTACATCGTATAACAGTGTTTAATCTTACAAAGATAATCTTTGTCTGCCATAAATGCAAGGGTGTTGCTATTTTTAACTTAACTCATTAACAATTTTGCTTATGGCAGAACTTTTACCACTTTTTAATTCGCCAATCGAGTCAGAAGAAAGCGAACATGGCCTATCGCATAAAAAAACAAGAGCCAACAGAACTGCGGATTTTTATCTAAAAAAGTTGGACATCCTGTCCGGTCTAACGTACACAGACGGAAACTGCGGCAAGCCTATAATTCGAACGACGACTATTGAGGAGTTACCAAACTCAATGATTGCTTTTAGCAAGGCTGTATCATCAAAAAGTTTCAACCATATCGTGCATTTTTACGAAGCTGACCGTTCATTTGCTCGAATAATGCACAATCCACAGATGTACGCAAAAATACTCAGTCGCTTCAAGTACGTCATTTCTCCAGATTTTTCACAACATTTGGACATGCCGCAATTTTTGTGTATGCAAAACTCATGGTGGAACAGTGCGTTTGGTGCGTACTGGCAGTCACTGGGCATCAATATCATCCCCAATGTATCCTGGTCTCGTCCCGACAGTTTTGATTATGCATTCACTGGTCTTCCAAAGCATGGGGTTGTGGCGATAAACTGTACCGCTATCAAAGGTAATCCAATGTCTCGATATTTCTGGATGAAGGGATACGATGCCGCCATTAATGTCCTTGATCCCAAACTAATTATTCGTTACGGCGACAAAATGCCAAACGAAGATGAGACCCGTTCAATATATTTTGAGAACGAAAACCTTAAACGATTACGGAATGAGCGCTAATGGAAGTTTTGCATCCAGGTCTACAAATTCCGACCTCGGGAGGAATTATAAAACAATCGGAACGGTTGGGCAAATTCAAGTCGTGACACCGAAAAATCCTAAAGCTGGTGTTAAGCTGCCCGAAGAGAGTCATACCCCCAATAAAGTGTACGCAACATTTTATAAAGATGGGCATGATGTGAAAGCAATTGCAAAATACGGGTCAGACGGTAAGAAAATATGGGAAATGCACACCATTGACCATAAGAATCTCGGACCTCATTATCATAAATGGAAAGACGGAAAACCAATAAGTGATAAACCTCTCACAAAAGAAATGTGGGATATTCTCAACAAAATAAGAAACTATAAATAATCATGGTATCTGAAAAAGATTTCCCGTACATAGGGAAAAATCTAATGGGAAATCGCTTCAATGCGGCGTTTCCACCGAATGAACAACGATATGGAACTGCCTATGGCGGCTACCCCAACAACGCTCGTCAAGTTCTATTCTACGACTTCGCTGTTCAAGGCTATGACGTAGAATTCAAATATGATGGAGATGTATATCACCTTCTGTACGAACCCGACCATTGCGCTCTTTGCGATGAACAGTATACAGAAGAGATAGAATCGTTTCCCAATCCGATGGATCTAATCAAAAATCTGCGCATTAAAGGACATCGTCTGATTGAGATTGTTGATGACCTTGAGGACGTTGAACCAGAATAAGTTATGCAAACGCAGCCTTTGGACTGCGGCTCTATCGGTTGAGTTCCTTGTATAGCCTTTGAGGTCGGAGAATTTGCCGCTGAGATATATTTCGTAATATTACTGTCCGCTATAAGTTAGCGGACAGTAATAAAAAGAGATATTGAGAGGATTCTGCCAAAGCAAGGATAACGCTATATTATAATATCGAACTCAACCAACGAGGGAGACATCAGGTGTGATGTCTCCCTCGTTGGTAATATATCACATTTGGTTGATTAGTCGAGTTTGAGGACGGCGAGGAAGGCTTTCTGGGGCACTTCGACGGAGCCGATCTGCTTCATGCGCTTCTTGCCTTTCTTCTGCTTCTCCAGCAGTTTGCGCTTACGTGAGATGTCGCCGCCGTAGCACTTGGCGGTCACATCCTTACGCACCGCCTTGATGGTCTCGCGGGCTATGATTTTCGCACCGATGGCAGCCTGAATGGCTATATCGAACTGCTGGCGGGGTATCAGTTCTTTCAGTTTCTCGCACATGCGACGACCGAATGTCACAGCATTGTCGGCATGGGTGAGTGTGGAAAGCGCGTCGACGCTCTCACCGTTGAGGAGTATGTCAAGCTTGACGAGCTTAGACTCGCGGAAGTCGTGCAGATGATAGTCAAACGATGCATAACCCTTGGATATGCTCTTGAGCTTGTCATAGAAATCTATCACAATCTCGCCAAGGGGCATGTCAAACACTATCTCCATGCGGTTGCCTGATATGTATTCCTGCTTGACCAACTCGCCGCGCTTGCCGAGGCACAGCGTCATAATCGGCCCAATGAAGTCAGCTGCCGTGATAACCGTAGCACGGATATACGGCTCCTCTATGTGGTCGATGAGAGTCGGGTCAGGCAGTCCTGACGGATTATGCACCTCTTTCATGTTGCCCTGCTTGTCATATACGCGATATGACACGTTGGGGACTGTGGTAATGACATCCATGTCAAATTCACGTCCGAGGCGTTCCTGTATAATCTCCATGTGGAGCAGTCCGAGGAAACCGCAGCGGAAACCGAATCCGAGTGCCGCCGACGACTCTGGCTGGAATGTCAGCGACGCATCATTGAGCTGCAACTTTTCAAGCGATGTGCGGAGATTTTCAAAATCCTCCGTCTCAATGGGATAAACACCTGCAAACACCATCGGCTTGACCTCCTGAAATCCCTCTATAGCCTTGTCGCACGGACGCTCTACGTGGGTGATGGTGTCACCTACCTTCACCTCGCGTGATGTCTTGATGCCTGAGATGATATATCCTACATTTCCGGCACTCAACTCCTTACGCGGGTCCATGTCAAGTTTGAGCACTCCGATTTCGTCGGCATGGTACTCCTTACCGGTTGCCACAAACTTCACGAAGTCGTCCTTACGGATAGTACCGTTGAGAATCTTGAAGTATGCTATGATACCACGGAACGGATTGAACACCGAGTCGAAAATCAACGCCTGCAGCGGAGCATCCGGGTCGCCCTTGGGTGCCGGAACACGCTCTACGATGGCTTTGAGGATGTCTTCCACACCCTGACCCGTCTTGCCGCTGGCACGCAGTATCTCGTCACGGTCGCAGCCGAGCAAATCCACAATCTGGTCCTCGACCTCCTCTGGCTTGGCACTGTCAAGGTCAATCTTGTTGATTATGGGGATGATTTCAAGGTCGTTATCTATCGCCATATAGAGATTGGATATGGTCTGGGCCTGGATGCCCTGCGAGGCATCCACTATAAGCAACGCGCCCTCACAGGCAGCGATGCTCCGCGACACCTCATAAGAGAAGTCCACATGCCCCGGAGTGTCTATGAGATTGAGCACATATTTCTCGCCGTCAAGCTCATAGTCCATCTGTATAGCATGGCTCTTAATGGTAATACCGCGCTCACGCTCAAGATCCATATCGTCAAGCACCTGGGCCTGCAGGTCCTTGCCTGTGACAGTCTTGGTATATTCCAACAGACGGTCGGCCAGAGTGCTCTTGCCATGGTCAATATGCGCTATGATACAGAAATTACGGATATTTTTCATTTAACTAACCATTGATAAAGGGGTTAAACACTTCATGGAGCTGCTGATGCTCCACAAGGAAACCGTCATGTCCGAAACGGCTCTCTATCTCGGCATACGAAGCCCCGGGTATCTTGGACGCGAGTTCCTTGACTTCGTAAGGAGGAAATACTATATCGGTGGTGATGCCGACGACGAGCGTCTTAGCCGTGATTGTAGCAAGCGCAGCATCCACACCACCACGGCCGCGACCGAGGTCGTGGGTATCGAAACTGTTAAGGATGGCATAGTAGCTGTACACGTCATAACGCCTGCACAGCTTCTCGCCCTGATAACGTTGATAGCTCGATGCGCGGTGTACAGCCGGAAGCTCCTCCACATCACGCTGGGTGAAATTGTAGCCGCTCGGACCACGGTAACTCAGCAGGGCTATGGCACGGGCTGTGGCAAGTCCGGCCTTGCCGGCATCGGGTGTAGGGTCGCCAAATGTCGGATCCTCTTCTATGGCCATACGCATGGTCTCGTCAAGAGCTATGGTCCAGGGCGATGCTATGGCATCAGTGGCCATAAGTATCATCTTGTCAATGCTCTCAGGCTTCATCACAGCCCACTCCAACGCCTGAAAACCTCCCACAGACACGCCGATCATCGTGTCGATGCGGCTTATGCCGAGATGCTCGGCAAGAAGCATATGGGCACGCACCATGTCGCGGATAGTAAATTTCGGGAACTGGTCAAGATAGAGCTTGCCTGTGGCCGGATCGACCTGCATGGGACCAGAAGTGCCGTAGGGCGAACCGAGGAAATTGGCACAGACGATGAAATGGTCGCGAGGGTCGAGGAAGCGGCCTTCCTCCACCGTGTGGGGCCACCAGTCCTGCACATCGCTGTTGGCTGTCAGTCCGTGGCATACCCACACCACATTGTCACGCCTCTCATTGAGCGTACCGTAAGTGTTATATGCAATCCTGAGCTTGGAGAGCGAGCCTCCAAGTTCAAGGGGGAAATCGTTAGGATAATCGTAATATTCAGTCATCGGTTGTATCGTCAGCTGCTAATTCACGACTGGTGCAGGTCATGCCCCATGCGTGCACGCTTCGTGTGGAGGTAAGCCCGGTTATATTCATTGGGAGCTATCTCGATAGGCACATTCTCGACCACACGGAGTCCGAAACCTTCAAGACCTGTACGTTTGACAGGATTGTTGGTAATCAGCCGCATGTCACGGACTCCGAGCTGGGAGAGTATCTGCGCCCCTACACCGTAGTCGCGTTCATCGGCTTTATGTCCGAGATGCAGATTGGCATCGACCGTATCCATACCCTCTTCCTGGAGCTTGTAAGCGCGGATTTTTTCCATCAGACCTATGCCTCGTCCTTCCTGATTGAGGTACAGTATCATGCCCCGTCCCTCCTTTTCTACCATCTGCATAGCGCGGTGGAGCTGCTCGCCGCAGTCACATCTCTTTGATGCGAATATGTCACCTGTGGCGCATGACGAATGTACACGCAGCAGCACAGGCGCGGGTGTCGTGATGTCCCCTTTGATGAGGGCTACATGCTCCAGACCGTTGTCGATCTGGCGGAAAGGTATCAGACGGAAGTGGCCGTACTCGGTGGGGAGATCCACCTCCACGCCACGCTCCACGAGTGATTCGTTTTTGATGCGGTAAGCTATCAGGTCACGTATCGACACGAGTTTAAGCCCCCATTCGTCGGCCCTCTGGCGTAGCTGGGGTAGACGCGCCATCGTACCGTCAGGATTAAGAATCTCAATCAAGGCGGCAGCCGGAGTCAGTCCGGCAAGGCGTGCGAGGTCTATGGCGGCCTCTGTATGGCCGGCACGCTTCAGCACCCCCTGGTCTTGGGCATAGAGAGGGTGCACATGTCCGGGACGGCCGAAGATTTCAGCCGTCGATGTGGGGTCGGCAAGGGCATTAATGGTAGCCGCACGGTCATGGGCAGATACGCCGGTGGTACATCCCGGCAGCTTGTCGACAGTGACAGTAAAAGGTGTGCCGAGCATCGATGTATTGTCAGCAACCTGATGGTCGAGATTAAGCTGGCGGCAGCGCGATATGGTCAGCGGTGCGCAAAGCTCACCACGGGCATTTGTCACCATGAAGTTCACCGCCTCCGGCGTAACCTTCTCGGCTGCGATGATGAGGTCGCCCTCGTTTTCGCGGTCTTCGTCATCGACCACAATCACGAATTTACCATCACGGAAGTCGGCTATCGCCTCTTCGATGCTGTCGAGTTTTATATCTTCATTCATCGTAGTTTTCGGTTATCGGTTGGATATATCGTTATTTTCATTCTTTGTTGGTTCAGTAGATGCAGGTGAGAGCATGTCGAGGAGCTCGTCGCACACTTTGACTACAGCCCGGGCATCATGCACCTGCGCCCCTCGCCCCATACGCAACCGTCCTATAACGGTGGTGTGGAACACCGGGAAATCCATCAGCTTGTTGATGACAAGCACATCGCGCGAATTGCCAAGATATGCCACTACATCCTCAACACTGGCGCTCAACCGGTCAAACCGAGTCTGGTCATAACGTTGCGGCAACCATCGCCGCAACGGATGAGCCGCTATGACCTGCGCAGCCTCCTCCCTGAGCCGTGCAAGCATCTCCACAGCTTTTTGTGGGTCTACTTCATCCATGACCAGCTCCTTAAACGTGACAACGCGGTAAGCCGCTTTGCCGAGGAGCTTGCGGATGAAATTACGGTAGGCATCGGCATTGAACACAGCCGAATCGTTGACAGCCTTGTAGGTAAAGAATATGCCGAGCGGCAGCAACACCGCAGCACTCAGCCACATGCCTTCCCACACCTCCCAACGCCCGTCACGCGCCAGCTTATATCCCGTATTGTCGATGATATAGTAAAAAATAAACAGGAACACAGATATGACAAGCGGCATACCGAGCCCCCCTTTGCGTATGATGGCACCGAGCGGAGCTCCGATAAAGAAGAAGATTACACAGGCAAACGACAGCGTGAACTTCTTCTGCAACTCTATGGCATGGCGGCGGATGGTCTCACGGTCCTCGCCCATGGCAAGGGACTTAAACTCGTAATTCTGTTTATTGCGTCGGGCTATATTCAACGCCGACTGGATGTATGACCTCTCGCGAGAACCGGCAGCACGAAACAGGGAATCTATATCCACAAGCCGTCCGGCTTTCTCGGATCCGTCATCCATTGTGTAGGTGTACTTCTTGCCGTCATATGACGATTTGTAAGCGCTCGTCCCGACTATCGGCTGGCGGCGAAGCTCTCCAGCATATATAGCACCTACGCTGTCGACCCTCACACCCACGCTGTCGATGGTAGCCTGCAGCTCGCTGAGGTCTTTGCCGACATACTGGTTACGCATACCCTGCTCGTCAAGACGGTTGAAATTGGCATCGAATGTGACAAGCAGCTCCTTGTCGGTAAACGATTCCCGCCTATACGGCACATTACGCATGTTTGACGCGGCCTCTTTCAGATTCTCAAAAGATTCGCCGTTCCACAGCTTCAGAAACAGGTGCTTCTGATCTTCCGTAAAAGCCAGACGGCCCGAATCGGCGAGTATGATCGACGAGTTTTCAAAACCTTTCGACACGTCATATATCATCATATTGTAGAGCGTGCCGGTATCGGCGTTTTTCGTCTCTACAAACAGATTGTAGCCCGGTATCTGGTCATAGAATACCCCTTCGGGTATCTCGACTTCAGGCGATTTCTGCCTCATGGAGTAGAGAAGCGTCCACATCTTGGTCTGGGCGATAGGAAGCACATTGTTCTGGAAGAAGAACGCCCCGATGGCTATCAGTATGATGAGCGCGATGAGCGGCTTCATGGTTCTCAGCAGCGACACCCCCGAAGCTTTCATCGCGGTAAGTTCAAACTGCTCTCCGAGATTGCCGAATGTCATCAGCGATGCCAGCAGTATGGCCAGCGGTAAAGCCATCGGAATCATGGTCAGAGCTGCGTAGAAAAATAACTCAGCTATCACGTCGACGCCAAGCCCCTTGCCTACAAGGTCGTCGATATAGCGCCACAGAAACTGCATCAGCACTATAAACAGTGTGATGAAGAATGTCATGACGAAGAGCGGCAAGAAGCTCTCCAACATGAACGTGTACATGCGCTTTATACCCGGGATTCTCATAGCGGACCGTAGCAGTTCCCTCAGACCACAGCTTAGGGAGTTACAAAGTTACACATTTTCGCGCAAACACCGCCCAAAAACCTGACATCCGCTCGTCAGCCCCATTCCTAATCCGACTTGAACCTACATTATGCGAAGTAGCGCAGGTTGTTGAGGGCTCGGAACACGTTGCACAGGGGACGGCTCCAGTATGTCTCGAAGTCCTCCTTGGCCGCTACGAGCGATGCCTGTACAAGCTCATCAGGAGCATCGCGCACCACATCGAGCAGATTATACATCACTTGGAATATGTCGCAAAGATCCTCGGATATGCTTGCCGCTATCGGGGTATCGGAGTATTTCATATCCTCCTCAAATACTTCAAGATATGAATCATCCTCACCCAGAAGGTTTTCGATATGACGGCGCAGCGAGTCATAATATTGCTCGTCAAGCACATTATCTATATAAGCTTCATCTCCCAGCATATCCTCTTCGGGTTTGAGATCCGAAGCCGATATGTATATGCGCGGAATCTGCCGCAGCATGGTCGCAACGAACTCGTCGCGTGTCGACTCTCTGGCATGTTCTATAGCCTGACAATATTCATTGCAGAGGGCTATGAACGCTAATGAATTAGGTGCTAACATAAGGGACTGATTTAGAGGAACGGACTCCATAGAGTCCATGTGCAACAATGTAACTGTAGACACCCGGAGGCAGGAACAAGTTCATGTCGCCTCCCTTGGCAAGCGCATGGCGAACGAATGTGCTTGACAGATTGGTCATCGGAGCATTGACAAACTCCGCACGGCTCTCATATATGGGAGTATCTATCTCATAGCCTGGCCGGGGATATACTATCACACCGAATTCGTCCAATATCGCTTCGTGTTCGCGCCATTTATCAAATATCCGCCAGTTGTCCGAGCCAATGATAAGCTTGAACCTACGGCGCGGATACCGCTTGGCCAGCAGACGCAATGTATCTATAGTAAATGACGGACGTGGCATGGACAACTCGATGTCGCAAACTCCCACCCCGTCAGCATCAGCAGTGGCTATCTGGAGCATTTTCAGCCTCTGGATGTCAGGTATAAGCTCAGTCGAACCCGCTTTGAGCGGATTGAGCGGCGACAGCGTCAGCCATACCGCATCAAGCCCACCAAACTGGCTCAGATACGATGCCAGCATCAGATGCCCTATATGCACCGGATTAAACGAGCCTCCGAGTATTCCTATGACCTGCTGATCTGGATTATCCATAACCGCACCGACTAAGCATCAAATCCGAGCCAATCACTCGCTGATGAAATCCTTGACCAACTTGCGTACATCTTCCACGGCAGTGTGGAGGTCGTCATTGACCACCGTGCGGTCAAACTGCGGCGCAAACGCCATCTCATATTCGGCCTTCGCTACCCTCTGCTCTATCTGCTCGGGAGTGTCTGTGGCGCGGGCTACCAGCCGCTGACGCAACGTCTCGACTGACGGCGGCTGCACGAACACCGACAGAGCATCTGCTCCCATAATCCGCTTGATGTTGACCCCGCCCTTGACATCCACATCCATAATGACATTGTGACCGGCGGATGTTATACGGTCTATCTCGCTGCGCAGAGTGCCGTAGAAGCGACCCGGATAGACCTCCTCCCACTCTACGAACCGGCCATCTGCAACAGCCTTGCGGAAATCGTCCTCAGTGAAAAAATAGTAATTGACACCATGGGCTTCGCCTTTACGCGGCTCTCGGCTCGTGGCACTGATTGAAAATTGCAGGTCGAGCGACGTATCGGCAATTATCCTGTTGATAATTGTGGACTTGCCAGTACCCGAAGGGGCGGATATAATTATGATTTTTCCTTTATTTGCCATAAGTAAGCCTTACAATACGTTGAGTACCTGCTCTTTAATCTGTTCGAGTTCGTCCTTCATCTTGACCACGAGCTTCTGCATGTCGGCATGGTTGCTCTTCGACCCGAGCGTGTTGATTTCGCGGCCCATCTCCTGGGCTATGAATCCGAGCTTCTTGCCCTGCCCCGGCTCTGCATTCATCGTAGCCTTGAAGTAGCTGAGATGCTGCGACAGACGCTGCTTTTCCTCGTTGATGTCGAGCTTCTCTATATAAAAAATCATCTCCTGCTCAAGCCTCGAACGGTCATAGTCCACCATATGCAGCTGACCGAGACCGTCCTCTATACGCGCACGTATCTTGGCGACGCGCTCCGATTCATACTGCGGCACCATCTCCAGCAGGGCAGCAATGGCTTCAATGCGCTTGGTGAAAAATTCCTCCAACCTTGCCCCCTCCTGCATCCGGAATTCTATCAGCGCATCGGCAGCCTCGTCGACTGCATCGGCAAGAGCCTGCGCCTCGACCTCCGACACCTTCGACGATGCCGCATCGGTGCATTCATATATATCAGGCATCCTGACAAGCACGCTGTACCAGTCAGTCGGCAGGGGCAGGTCGAGTTCACGGCTGGCATTGGTAATCTGCTCCTTATAATCACGCATCACATCAAGGTTGAGACGCGGAGCCTCGGTACCCCTGCTGCTTTCGGCAGTGATGACCATATCGACCTTGCCGCGCATCAGTCGCGACGCGAGGCGGTTACGTATCTCCAATTCTTTGTCGCGATAGATGGCCGGGACACGCGCCGACATGTCAAACTGCTTGGAGTTGAGCGATTTTATCTCTACCGTGATTTTTCTCTCCGGGGCATGCACTGTGGCATCTCCGAATCCTGTCATTGATAAGAGCATAGCTTGATATGTGTTTATAAGAGCAAAATTAGCTAAATAAGGCAGAAAAGCCTAAATTTGCACAACATTTTTCAGCATAAATTTGTCTTAAACAGCTTCTAAGCGAATGGCCACAATCATAAGCATAGAGACATCGGCCGACGTATGCTCGGTAGCACTTTCATCTGACGGCTTCATACTCCAGCACTTCGAGGAATGGGAGAGCCACAACCACGCCGCCCGCCTTAGCGGATTCCTGAGCGACTGCATGGAGCATCTGCGCCGCCACGACATGAAGCCTGATGCCGTGGCCGTGTCCATGGGACCTGGCAGCTACACAGGTCTGAGGATCGGACTCAGCGAAGCCAAAGGACTCGCATACGCCCTCGGCATCCCCCTCATAGGTGTCGACACACTCCGTCTGCTCGTGACGCACGTGATGTTTTCAGGAGCCGAACTGCCAGGCGATACGCTCTACTGCCCCATGGTCGATGCGCGGCGCATGGAAGTGTTTACAGGTGTCTACGACCTCGCTCTTAACGAGGTCGTCACCCCAGCACCTATGATACTTGACGAAACCTCGCTGTCAGACATCCTCGACCAGCACCATCTGGCCATATTCGGGACAGGCAGCGACAAGGCCGTCGATATAATCAGGCATCCCAACGCCCTTTTCATCTCCGGCATAGTGCCTCTCGCCACCGACATGGTGGCCCTTGCCGAAAAGGCATGGCACGCCGGAGAATTTCTCGACTTGGCGTACTCCACGCCGAGCTACCTCAAAGCATTCCAGGGCACACAGCCAAAAGCCCGCATATAACCGTGACCCTCCACGTAATGTGGGTGCAAAGCCTCTGTACGACATGATGAAATGAACAACCGGGACGAGTTTGATGTATATATTGTATAGTTACATTTCAAACCCGTTTTTTCCAAATTTTCGTCATGGATAAAAAATCATACCTTCTTACCCCGGTTATCACCCTCATCGCCGGAATCGCATTGATTGCTATGCACTCGCAGATTGACGTAATCCGATGGATAGTGATACTGATAGGCTGCGCCCTGCTGGTTCCTGCGGCATTCAACCTCCTGTGGATAATGATGCGCCGGCATCGCTCTGGAAGCGGAGTACGGGAAACCAACGACAGTTCGTCCATCGCCGTCAGCATCGTCAGCGGCCTTTTTGGCATCTGGATAGTCTGTATGCCCGATCTGTTTGCCACATTCATGGTATATCTGTTTGCAGCCCTGCTCGTGTTCCTCGCCATCGTCGACGTAGTGCTGATGGTCAAGGCCGCACGCCCAGCGCGTCCGCCGTTCTGGTTCTACATCGTCCCGATAGGGATGCTGGCGGCTGCCATCGTGCTTTTGACATCGCCGCTCGGCACCATCAACGCCACCATCGTGCTTGTCACAGGCATAGCCATGGCCGCCTCCGGGCTCAACCGCCTTGTGGAGCTTGCCACGGTCTAACCCTGCCATACATCCTACCTTATATATTGGTCCGTTAAACGCGAATTGACGGACTTTTTTCGCCCCTTGTGATTTCCTCAATGTATATATTTTACTAAAATTGTGCGTATGTTAAGATATTTTCGTATATTTGCACCCGATTTAACTTACATTCTATAAGAACGACATCACGTTCATACATTTATCACAATCTAATGGCTAATATATGTTTAGCCAAGCTCTAAATAATCCAATCTAATCATTCAAAATTTTCACCAACATGATGAAATCTCTCATTTACAAACTCTTAGCAGTTTTCGTGGCTGTCATGGCAGTTTCATGCAGCAGCGGTCCTTCTATTGAAGAACTCGTAGCCGAGGTCAACAAGCACATGCCTGTCAGAGTACCCGGTGTGGGGCAAGTCAAATCCATCGATTTTGCCGACAACACCCTGACTTACCAGTGTCTCGTACTCAACAAGAGCTTCAACCTCAAGGCTCTCGAAGGCCATGAGGACGAAATGAAAGCAGCAATGTCGCCCATGCTCCCCAACCTCCTCAACTACGGCAAGAACAGGGTGTTCACCGAAAAGCTCATAGAAGAGGAAGCCTCTATCGCCATACATTACTTCACCAAAGGCCCCAAGGCCGCTGATGTAACCGTCACCTACTCGCCTGCCGAGCTCAAGGACATCGTAGACGGCAAAGTCGACGACAGCCCCGAGGCTATACTGAAAACACAGATTACGGTCAACAAGCTCCAGACCCCTATGCGCATCGACAGTGAGACCACCCTCACGGATATCGAGGGCAAGGACGGATATATGGTGTACACATTCGAGATGGACGAGACGCGCGCCCCAGGCATCATCGACAACCTCAATGAGGGCATGGAAGAGCTGCGTAAAAACAACGCAGAGACTCTCCGCAGCAACGCCAAAGACATCAGGCAGACCGTAGATGCCTGCAAAGCCGCCAACTACGGAATCATCTACCGCTATGTAGGCGTTCCCTCGGGTAAGGTTGCCGAGGTTAAGTTCGAGGCTTCAGAGCTTTAAGACAACGACATCCCGATAACGGCACAAAAGAGAGAGGTATGAATGCCCCATAGCGGCATCCATACCTCTCTCATTTTATACTTAAACCAGTCAGAAAGCCAAAGTTTTAGACTCTGAGGCATCCGCCGATGCGACTCTTACAATATGGAATCCCTGCAGACCGGTATATAACTGTCCGCAGGAATCGTCGACCTTGTGGCGAAACATACAGCGACCGCTGACATCATAGACCGATACTTCAGCCCCTACCGGCAGATTGCCGTATTCCAGCATACCTGCGTGGGCTGAAAGGTCGTATGCCGCGCCGTCAGAGGCTACATCATCTATCGACGCGCCGTTGCCAGCATCAAGGTTCCAGGCGTTGATTGACGCGCCGACAGGCGTATCGGAAAACGCGGTCACATCCTCGGTCATCTTGCCTTTAGCAAATACACGTACAGATGCCGCCCATGTGTCATTGATAAAGAAATCTACGATAGAATGGTCAAAGTAAACGTGCAGCTTCACTGTCTGACCGACCGACAACTGCTCGGGCAGACGGCTACGGTAGAGTCCGTCAAACACTCCGGCATCATTGACATGGCGACTGAGTCCACTGGCATCTACCACCACCTCATTGGTCGTCCCGTCATAATATACCCTGAGAGCACTCGCTCCGTCATCGAGCAGAGTGAAACCGCACTTGCCAGAACCGATGACAAACTCACCCATCAGCTCCACTTCACGGCCTCCGATACCGTCAAGCTTCTCCGAGCCGTCAAGGGTAACATTCTTTTTTACCACACCTGCCCCCTTGCGCATCGCAGTCAGCCCTGCATAAGGCTTCTGGCACAGGTTACCATTTGCGTCAAGCGACCATTCACGCGGCAGCGAATAAAGGTGGGCATACCCCATATCATAATTCACTTCCGAAGGCAGCTTGTCAGGGACGATGCCGAGTGCGATGGTCTTGCCTTCGTGCTGGAAGATGGTGGGTGACAGCAGTCCGTAGCCGTCACGGGCAAATCCTGGCAGTTCGATATTGGCCGGAGTGATGTTGTCTGGGCTGAAAGTGCCGTCGGCATTGACATTACCGGTCCAGTAGAGCGCGGCCACCCCACGCGACGTATCCAGAGGCGTGGCAGTAAACAGCCACTTGTCGCCCATGAGTGTCATCGTCGGCATCTCCCAGAATCTTCCGTCAAGGTTCGTGCTCGTCCCTTTGAAGAAAATCTCACCACGGTTACTCCATATGCCGCTCTTGGGACTATACTTGTGCAGCGTGGCAGCTCCTATACCGTCCTTCGATGTACCCACGATTATATACGCATCGTCGCCGTTGCGGAAAAAATACGGGTCGCGGAAATCATCCGACAAGCCAGCCGGCGCATTGGATATAATCGGATAATCCCACTTGCGGTTCCACTCCATGAGCGAATCATCTACAGGTTCGGCCTGCGCAATGGAAGCCTTTACGTAGTCCACGCCTGTATATATTATATTGGGTTTGCCGCCTGTAATCTCATCGTCGGTAAACACACAGCCGCTCCAGCAGCCTTTGATGTCATAATCGGCACCGGGAACCAAGGCAATCTTCTCCTCGCGCCAGTCATAGAGGTTCTCGCTGGAGATATGCCCCCAGTGCAACCGCGTCATATATGGTCCATTGGCGTTTTTCTGGAAGAAAAGATGATACCGCCCGTCAGAATATGTCATGCCGTGGCACTCGTTGGTCCACGCCGTAGCCGGCATACCATGGAATCTCGGACGCAATACATCGCCCTCATAGCGTGAGGCCGGGATGCTGAGATCTGCAGCATTTTGCGGCGATACCCCGGCAAACTCCGTCAGGTCAAGTGCTGTGTCATACACCTCTATGTCGTCAATGAGTCCGTTGAATGTGTTGATGTTGAACACTCCTGTCTTGGATGTCTCCGCGCCCTTGCCTATGCAGAAAGCAGTCGGAGCATTGTCAATCTTATTGCATCGGCGTATAGCCGATACTTTCTCTCCGTTACGGTATATCGTGACGCGGTTATTGCCTACTACGACCACGACATGACTCCATTCATAAGCCGGCAATTTGTCATCGGCCTGCACTGTGCCGGACATGCCGTCGCTATAGAAGTCAAACGAATAATTACCGTTATTGCCGAGCGACACCGCCCAACCTTTTTTGGCATCATTGTCAATCGTTCCGGCCACCACGATTTTCTTTGTCGTGGCGACATCCACCTCCACTATCGGATATGTCTCCGGAGCTATCCATAGCGACACGGTCATAGCCTCAATATCCGACGCTCCAATCTGACCTAAATCACCCGACACGTATGTCGTGTAACCGTCAAACCGGAGAGCTTTACCTACAGCCCCGGGGATATTTTCCGGCACAAAATTTCCATAAATGTCAAGTGACGCGCCGCTGACCGACTCGGTCAAGCGTCCGCTGCCGTCAGCCTCCATGTCGATATAGGCTATACGGGCTGCATTAAGTCCTTCCGTCGGGACAAGCCCAGCAATGGCAAGCGGCATGAGCAGTTTTGCTTTTTGTGATATATTCATGGTCAAAATATTTTTAATAGTATACCCTTAAAATGTGCCTCAAACGAGAAAGCCGTCATCGGTGCCATATGCGGCACTGATGATTGCTTTCTTGCAATAACAGTTTGACGTGTTATACAGTACGTGTCAACGAATGATGCGTTTGGTCACATCCGAGCCTTTGCGTACCACATAGATACCCGGTGCAAGCTCTGACGCAGCAACCCTTACACCCTGCAGGTTGAAATACTCAGCCTCTGCATCGTTTGCCCCAACCTCATCAGCCGACATGATATCCGTCGACGACGCGCCTGAAAGCGATGCAAGATAATTAATCGTATTGCCTGTGAGTTTTTCAAGATTGGAATGATAGGCATTGCCGCTGTTACGAGGAGCCCACTCGCAAGCAGCAAGCCCGTTGGCGATTACAGCTCCTTTTGTATCCACAGGATGGAACTCCACGATACCTGCCACGCAGTAGTCCAGTACATGTCCCCACGTTCCCAGCACTGTCGCAGAAAAATCCTTCTCAAACATCTCTGTGGTGTTCTTTCCTGGCGATGTGTATTGGTAAGCATTAAGATCCCACATGCAGTTATGGTCCTCACGCCACATTACAGTACCGTCACCCGTACCCTCCATCGGATATGTCTCGGTGGCGAAATTAGCATACTCATGACCAGCCGGAAGCGTAGCCAATCCTTTATATATAGGATGTGAGGAGTGGTCATAGTACTGCGTGGGGTCGGCTTCCATGTTCATTACACCGATACGCGGCTGTATTGTCCACACATCCGTGCCGTTGCCGCCGTCAGCAGCACCGAAGATACCTGGCGCGTATGCCTCAGGCAGACGATTTATAGCCACAGTCAGCTGTGTGGCATGTTTCGACAGATACAGGCTGCCGCCATCCTCAAGATACAGACCCAACGCATCAGCCACTTCATCAGAGCCGAATCCGTCCGGAAGATTACGCCATCCTTTCTGGATATTGCAACGGTCGATATGCACCCATACCACGCCATAACCTCCATCAAGTATACGGTCTATATCATTGACTGCGATAATTTCACCATCAGGAAAATTTTGCTGGAAATACTGGGCTGCAGTCTTTTCCTGAGAGTTAAGCGATGAGATGTCATCCGATGCTACAATCATCGCCATTTTTTCGGCTGAAGCTGAGATTCCAGCGGCCATTACAATAGATATCAGAACTGAGGAAGCTTTTAAAGTAAAAGATTTCATGAGATGTTTTAATTTTAAACCCGGGGATACAATCCCGTAGAGGTGTCATATCCCCGGGTATAGGGTTATTATTTGAGATAATTGAGGATATTGGTTGTCAGCTGCTCTATGTTGCGCTGATAGGGGTTCACGCCTGAATTCTGGTTCCACTCGTAGGCGGCAAAACCGTTAGCCATACAGCGACCGTGTTCGCTGGTCGGATTGAAATCCACCAGACCCGCTACACAGTGGTCTACTACATGCCCCCATGTGGCAAGCACGAGGCAGTTGTTGCTGTTTTCAAACCTCTCTATCACGTCCTTGCCTGGTTCCATCACGCCGGTGAAAGCGTTGCAGTCCCACAAGCAGTTATGGTCTTCGCGTCGACCGGGACCGATGAGCGGCAGGTTGGGATAGCCGAAGCCGTTGGGATCTTCGAATGTCAGACCTTCGTATATGGCATGTGAAGTGCGGTCATAGAATCCCTGCTGTCCGTCATTGGGTCCGCCCGGACGGAACATCCAACCCAGATTGGGATTGATGGTCCACACATCAGTACCGTCGCCACCGGCTCCGTTGCTAAACGTCCCGGGGGCCATCGTATCAGGCACGAATCCGAGAGGCACGGCAAGCTGGGTGGCCATGTTGGAGAGGTATATGCTGCCTCCCTGTGCCGAGAAATTCTTCAGGGCTTCGATAGTCGAGTCTTCGCCGAGACCGCCTGGCAGATTACGCCAGCCGTAGGGCTGTCCCTCGCGGTCGACCATAATCCAGATGACCGATACCTCTTCGGTGTCGATGGCTGCGATATCCGACACCTGTATGTACATGGCATCCTCCTGGTTGATGAACCAATCGGCAGCGGCACGCTCGTCATCATCGGGAAGTGCAGCCGGAGTCGGAGCGAGGAGCAGGAATGCAGCTTTCATGGGGACGAGATCCACAAACACCGTTTTAGAGACACCTTCCGAAGCATAATAATCGGCATAGACGACACGCACTGTGTATTCGTTGTCCTTTCCCATAGGCTGCTTGCGGAGTTCACACGATGTGGCGTTAGCGGCCAAAGTCTCCACTGGAGTGCCGTCACGCAGCACACTGATGCCGGTGACATCGGTCATATCCACGGGCAACACCCATGTCAGGTTGACCACACGCTGGCTGACAGAAGCCTGAAGATTGGTCACATCCGGGAGGTCGCGTTTGGGAAGCACCGCTGACACCGACTGTCCTTCGGATACGTATCCACCTTTGTAGCAAACCTTTACCGTATACAGGTTGTCAGCACCCATCTCAGCTCCAGCCACCGTGTAATCAGTCACCGGACCGTCCAGATCCACGGCCGAACCATTGTTACGGGTGATCCGCACGCCCTCGATTTCCACTGCGGCGTTAGTTGGCAGAGTCCATGTAAGCAGTATGCCGAACTCCTGCGGCTCTGCTTTGAGATTGGTCACCGTAGGCAGCTCCGGCACATCGGGTGCGCCTTCCGGGGTGAAATCGGAGCAGCCTCCTGTCATCAATGCGATGACCATCGCTATGACCATAAGGCCGTATGATGTTATCTTTTTCATTTTTTTCGTTGCTTAAGTGAGTATTCACCTTAAATTAAAATTATATTTCTTTAATGAGCATCATATTTTTGCTTCATCTACTGATTACTTGTACAGGTCTCCGGCATTGTCTACCTGGTTGATAGGTATAGGCAGGTAGATGTCAGACTCACTGAGGCTTGCTCCTGCATAGTAGGAGTGGAACTCCTGCTCGGTGCGGTAATATTCATTGACCACACGCACGGCTTCACCCCAACGGACGAGGTCAAACCAGCGCAGACCTTCCATGGCCAGCTCCAGACGGCGCTCCATGCGCACTGCCTTGCGGGCATATTCCTGAGTCCACCCGGCGGCGGGGTACTCCTTGACTGCGTAGAAAGCCTTGTTTGCATCAAAGTCCACAGGTGTGTATGTCGGGTCGAGCGAAGCAGCGGCACGGCGGCGCACGGTGTTGATATGGCGGCGGGCCTCGTCAAGGTTTTGGTTAAGCTCTATCAAAGCCTCCGCTCTCATGAGCAATACATCGGCGTAGCGGATGATGATGTAGTTGAGCGATGACGCGCCCCACGGCACTATACCGACCTCTACATACGGCGACTCCGGCGCGGGGTAAGGCTTCTTGCCTGAATACTGGCCATACAAGTCGAGATTGCGGCACCACTTTTCATTATACATATGTCCGCGCCAAGGCATACCTATGCGGCCAAGGGTAAAATCCAATCGAGGATCCACATTACCTTCATAGTCGGCACTCTCTATATGGGCCACACCTTCAGCACCGTCAAGATAAGGCAGACCGTTGTCGTCCGTGCGGAACGCATCCACAAGATTCTGCGAAGCAAGATAGAAATCGTCACCGTTGCCATAAAGGTTTCCCTCGCTCCACGTGCAGTTAAGGCAGTTGTTGAAATTATACTGGTCTGGGCTGTTGGCCGAGGAAAATTGCACAGCCATGACAGACTCCGGTCCGTTGTTGTGTTCGGGCTTGGATATGTCGAGGAAGTTGGTGTAGAGATCGTACCCGCCTTTGGTGATGACCTCATTGGAGTAAAATGCAGCCTCTTCATAATCGTGGGTGAACAAAGCTACTCTGGCCAAAAGGGCAGCGGCAACATATTTGTTAAAACGTCCGGGCTGGGACTGCTGCTCCACCATCACCTTATAGGAGTCGCTGAGATCCTTCTTGATAAATTCGGCTATCTGCTCACGTGTATACTGGTCAGCACGGACAGAACTCGGATCAGCCACCGTCTCGTCGAAATAAGGGAATTTCTTGAATATCCTCAGCATGTCGAAGTAATAAAACGCACGGAGGGTCTTCATCTCGCCGACCAAAGGCACTTTCTCTTCAGCAGTCAAAGCTGTAGACGACTGGATAGCACGGATGGCAGTGTTGCACCGACTGATAGAAAAATAGTTGTTGCGCCACTTGAAATTGCCTATATCATTGTCGCTCTGGATATTGCCCACTTCAAACTGGTGCATGTAGGCTTCCATGCTCACGCCGTCGCCACCTTTGAGAGCGTCATCGCTGCGGAGGTCGAACACCCAGTTGTTGATAGGACCTGCAAACGACTCGTTGTTGCCGAAATAATGGTTCAGAAGGGTAGCGTAGGCCGCAGTCATTATGTCTACCGCCTGCTCCGGGCCTATCTGTTCGTCAAGAACTATGCCTTGCGGTTTGGTGTCGAGCATATCGTCGCATGACACCATGCCTATTCCTAACGAGCCTATAGCGGCTGCGCAGAAGGTTTTGGCTATAATATATCTGATAGTTTTCATTGTAATTTAGATAAAAGTTAACTGTTAGAACTGTACGTTGACTCCGAGAGTGAATGTGCGCGGACGGGGATATGAACCGGTGTCTCTGAGTGCGCCATATTCTCCGGGGAGGATTTCCGGGTCAAGGCCTGAGTAGCCCGTGATTGTAAACAGATTCTCAACCTGACCGTATACGTCTATGTTCGTGGCATGTAGCTTGGATATGAGCGACTTGGGTAGGCTGTATGACAGCTTCAGATACTTCATCTTCATGTATGAACCGTTTTCCACATAGTATGACGAGAAGCGGGTTTCGTTGTTGTCGTCGGTGAGGCTCAGAGCAGGGATGTCAGACCCAGTGTTGGTAGGCGACCACGCATTGAGTATGTCGACACTGCGGTTGGTGGCAAGCTGTCCGTAGCTCATGGATAGCAGCTGCCGCTTCATATGGTTCTGGATGTCGGCACCGAAATCGCCAGCGAAGAACATGTCAAGAGTGAAAGCCTTATATTTCAGCGCGAGATTCAGGCCGAGCGACAGATCGGGGTTGGGATTACCGATGATGCAGCGGTCGTTATCGTCTATCACACCGTTGCCGTCAAGGTCGCGGTAGATGAGACGGCCCGGAGCGGCTCCGGCCTGTGTGGCGTGGTTGGCCACTTCCTCCTGGCTCTGGAAGATACCGTCGCATACATATCCGTAGTACACTCCCATAGGCTGACCGGGGATAAGACGCTGGTCGCCGCCCACAAACGCCTGCTTGTTGTTGAGGCGCACAAGCTCGTTTTTGTACTGCGAGAGGTTAAGCGTACCCGACCAAGAGAAGTCGCCGTACTGCGGGCTGTTATAACCGATAGAGAGTTCCCAGCCGTGGTTTTTCATGTCGCCGGTATTAAGCCATATGGCAGCATTTTCACCTGCCACGTCGAGAGCCGGCGGTATGGTAAGCATATCCTTGGTCTTCTTGATGAAATAATCTGCCGACACATTGAGCGCACCGTTAAAGAGCTGCACATCCACACCGATATTGTTCTGGTAAGTCGTCTCCCACTTGAGGTCGGGATTGCCTGATGCACTGAGGGTGATGCCGGGATGTGTCTGGTTGTTCGTGCCGTCGATATCATAAGCTCCGTTGCCTATGTTATAGATATAGGTGGTGTAGCTCGGATAGAGCGGCGGGATATTGGCGTTGCCGTTCTGTCCCCAAGAGTAACGGATTTTGAGGTCGCTGAGCACCGTGCTCTGCGGAAAGAATGACTCCTTGGTGGGTCGCCATGCCACGGAGAAGGCCGGGAACACGCCGGCACGGTGTTTCTTGGCAAATCGCGAGTTGGAGTCGCGGCGTATGGTGAACGAAGCCAGATAGCGGTCATCGAAGTTGTAGTCCACCTTGCCGAACAGAGAGAACACGCTCCACTGTGTCTTGCCGCCGCCCGAATTCTGCTGACCGAGACCAGCACCCACCTGCATGAAGTCAGAGGTTTCAATGGGATACTCTTGGCGGCTACCCGAGAGATCTTTGAATGTGTAGCCTATCGCTTCCGTACCTATAAGTGCCGTCAGATGATGCTTGTCTGCAAATGTCTTGCTGTAATTGGCAGTGTTGGTCCATGTCCATGTATCGCCCTGGCCATATACGCCGCTGACACTATTTACATCATTAGGGTTGATGACAAACGAACGCTCTATGTTATAGTACTGGCTGTGCTCGATGCCGAGATTCGTCTTGATGGAAAGTCCTTCTATAGGCTTGACTTCAAGGAAAGCGTTGCCGAGGATGCGCCATGAGCTGTATTCGTTCTCAGCGTTGTTTTCTACCTGCTGCATAGTGTTGGCAAGGTCGGAGCCTATCAGCTCTTTGACATTGGACCACGAGCCGTCAAGACCTTTGACCGGCAATGCTGGATGCTGTGCCATGGCCGAGAAAGGCACGCCACGGTCATCGCCTACGGCTGCGCCACGGTTGGTCCAGCGGGCTATCATGAGGTTTTCGCCTACAGTGAGATATTTGTTGAAATCGTAGCGGGAATTGAGACGTGCGGAATAACGCTCGTAGAACGTATTCTTTATATTGCCGTTCTGGTTGATATAGTTGGCAGAGAATAGCACCGAACCTTTCTCGGTGTTGTTGGCTATCGACACGGTCAGGTTATTGGTCCATGCCGTTTGGTAGACTTCATCCTGCCAGTCTGTATCGGCCACGGGGTAATTGGTGTTGCCACCGATATACTGCTGCACCACAGGAGTCGCGCCGTTTCCATAGATGCCCATCATCTGGTCGCCGATAGCAGTGTTGGAGTTGGCTGCTGCGGTAAAGTATGCCTGTCCCCACTGCTCGGTGTTGAGCATCTTGTAGCGTTTGGCGATAGTCTGCGCACTCAGGGCATAGTTCACATTGATGGTCATGCGGTCGCCCTTGCCTTGCTTGGTGGTTATGATTACCACGCCGTTGGCGGCACGCGAGCCGTAGATCGAAGCCGAAGCTGCATCCTTGAGCACCTGCATGGTCTCGATGTCCGAAGGATTGATGCAGTTGATGTTGTCGGTAGGCACGCCGTCAATTACATATAGAGGGTCGTTGCTCGAATTGGCGGTCGACATGCCGCGCACACGTATTGAACCTGTGCCGCCAGGGGCTGCGTCAGGCACCACATTTACGCCCGGGAGCTTGCCGGCCATCGAATTAAGGATGTTGCCCGAATTTTCACTAAGCGGCTCTTTCATGTTCATGACCGACACCGCTCCTGTGAGGTCGGCTTTACGCACCGTCTGGTAGCCGACAACCACCACTTCGCTCAGGAGCTTCGAATCCTCCACGAGTGCGATGGTCATGTCAGGGGTGGCCTTGACCGTCTGAGGCTGGAATCCTACATACGATACGGTGAGGTTCGCGCCGTCAGGCACAGTAATGGTAAAGCGGCCGTCGATGTCGGTCGCCACTCCCGACGCACCGTTTCCGTCAGGGATGACGCTTGCTCCGATCAGCGGTTCTTGGTCGGATGCCGAGATAACGGACCCGCGCACAGTGATGTCCTGTGCCTGCAATGAAATTGCCGCCGACAGCAGCAATGTCATGCTAAGAATCGTAGTTTTCATGATTGATTTGATTGGTTGGTTTCGTGTAATGAATCTGATGCAAAATTATGTTATCCTCTATTTATAAATGTTTCATTTCTGTCGCATACGTTATGAAAATCGGTGCATTGCACGATTTTTGACAGTTTTCGCATCAAATTCAATATCCCACCGTCAACAAAAATTCGGAGAGTGAAGCAGTCAAAACTTCACCCTCCAAATCAATGTCATCGTCCACTCAGCCGGTCACGCAAGTCAGACGGTGTCTCGCCGAACGCCTCACGGTAGCAGCGGGTAAAGTATGCCGGGGAAGCAAACCCCACTTCATAGCCGATTTCGCTGATGGTACGGTCGGTGGTGGTCAGCAGATCGCGGGCGCGGTTGAGACGCATCCGCCGCAACAGTTCGACAGGCGAGTAGTTGGTAAGAGCCTTGATTTTGCGGTAGAACTGCGACCGCCCCAACCCCATTTTTGATGCCAGCGAATCGACATTGAGGTCAGGGTCGCCCATCTCGGCATTGACAATATCGATGAATCGGGAATAAAACTCGTTTTCCATGTCGCCACGTGCAGCTTTTGGGTTGTCGACATTCATGCCTGCAGAAGCTGACGGCAGCCCATCGGATGCCCAGAGCTGACGGATGCGACGACGATTGGCGATAAGGCTGCGGCAACGCGAGCGGAGCACATCCGCATTGAACGGTTTCGCCAAATAGCCGTCAGCCCCGCTGTCATAGCCCTGCGCTCTCTGTTCGTCCATGGAGCAGGCCGTGAGCATCAATACAGGAATATGCGAAGTCGAGATTTCATCTTTGATGAGACGGCAGCACTCCAAGCCGTCCATTACAGGCATCATCACATCGCATATGATAATATCCGGCACATGACGGGCAGCCATCCGAAGTCCGTCCTGTCCGTTTGAAGCCGCCAGTACGCGGTATTCATCATGCAGCAGTTCGCCCAGAAGCTTGCGCAGGTCGTCATTGTCGTCTATCACCAACAGCAGAGGTTTGTCATCATCACCGTCGCCGCCCTCCGGCTCTATGGCGGCAAGCTCCGCCATGACATCGCCCGGCGATATGGCAGGCTGATGAGCTGCAACGGTGTCAGACACGTGCACTACCGGGATTCGCACCGTGAAGACGGCTCCGTGCCCAGGCTCGCTGTCGGCAGTGATGCTGCCTCCGTGGAGTTCGACAAACGCTTTGACGAGCGACAGCCCTATGCCCGACCCATCGGGGTGCTGCTTCTCCACCTGATAAAATTGCTTGAAGATTTTCTCTATATGCTCTTTCGGAATCCCTTCGCCGCTGTCGGCGACAGTGAATGTCACAGTGTCACCATCACGGGTACACACAAAAGATATGCGTCCGTTGTCAGGCGTGTGCTTGAAGGCATTTGACATCAGGTTGAAAAACACCCTCTCCATCTTCTCCACATCAATGCCCATGACCAGATCATGCGTCTGGTCAATCATGATTTCAAATTTGATGTCGCGCCTGCGAGCCATGGCGCGGAAAGAATCCGCCCACTCCGGCACAAGACTGGCAAAGTCCACCTCCTGTCGGTGCAGGTCGAGTTTGCCGCTCTCATATTTGCGGAAATCGAGTATCTGGTTAATCAGACGGTGGAGTATGCGCACATTCTTATCGGCTATTTTCACAAATGTCTGCTGCGCCGGGGTCAAGTTGCCAGCTCCTACAAGCTGCTCCACAGGTTCGGCAATCAGTGTCAAAGGTGTGCGGAGGTCATGCGACACATTGGTGAAAAACATCAGCTTGGATTGTGTAGCCTCTTCGAGCTGCCGGTTGAGCTGCCGCTGCAGGTCACGCTGTTCCTCAAGCTCGCGGTTCTGCGCCACAAGTTCCGCCTGATGACGCTTGTGCGTCCAGAACGTACGCAGCAACAAGAAAATCACCCCACACAGCAGCACCAATATCACCACTGCGGCATACATGAGCGAGGTCTGCGCAGAGTGCCGCTGCCAGAAATCATCGACCTGCGATTTGAGTTCCTTAAGCTTCGTCGTCTCCTCGCGTAGCTGGTCGTTTTGCATCAACAGCAGGTCGGCATTTGACAAATCCACAGGCGACGGCACATCAAGCAGCGTCACCCTATCATACGGCTCGCCCTTGAGTATGGCGAGCGCGGTGCGCACGAGCCTGTGTCCCTCGGTCGGATAGAGGAACGTCGCATCTATTACACTGTCGGCCACTGCGCGTATACCTATCTCCGGGGCGGCATCCACTCCTATTATCCACGGATCCAACCCACGCTTGCGGGCCACATCTGCAGCCGCTATGGCCATGCGGTCATTATGGGCATATACGAGATTAATATCCGGGTGCAACGCAAGCACCGAGTCGGCGACACGCGATGCGTCCTCGTAGTTCCAGTCGCCATACGCTATGTCGCTACGGATAGGGGAGCCTGACTCCCGAAGCCGTGTTGCAAACCCTTCATGCCGCCCATCAGCCGGAGTCGAACCCTTAAGACCGTAGATTTCGAGCACATGTCCGCTGTCACCTGTCAGGTATCGGGCATAGTCGGCAGCAGCACGGCCTATCACGGCATTGTCAGCGCCCTGAAATGCCGTGTAGCTGTCGCCGTTGATATTGCGGTCAAAGACTATCACAGGAGTCCCCGACTCGTAGATCGCCTTTACTGCCGGAGTGATAGCGTCAGCCTCGTTGGGGGCCACTATGATGATGTCGAAATTGTTGTCAGCGAAATAGCGCAGGTCGGCAAGCTGCTTTTCATTGCTGTCATCGGCTGAACGTATCTCCACCATGACATCGGGGTGAAACATCAGCTCGCGGTTGATTTCATCATTCATCTTCTGCCTCCAGTCATCCTGGCTGCATTGCGACACACCGATGCGGTATTGTTTGGTGTCCGCACTGCATCCGGTCAGCAACACATATAATAAGAACACGACAAGAGCCGTAAAAAGTTTTCGCATGGTATCAATAGCTTTATCATATATGAAAATCATCACGAATTTAGGCATAAGTTTGACAAAATCAGCCCCTTTTATGGTAAAATCGTATCATTGCACCATTTTTCATATAGTTTGTACAGATTTTCATATCCGTGCTTGCTCTTTTGACGTAGATTTGCAACATCACAGAAACCAATTATCTCACTTTACTTCTGACACATGAAAACCTCAACCGCAGCAATGCTCACCCTGCTTTCGCTGACCATGTCGGCAGCGACATCCTCGGCCAGCGACGTGAAGGTCGAACACCTCGGAGTCAACAACACCCTGGTCCGCGTCAACTCCGATGGACGCTACCTGATGATGCCCGTCCAGGAGTCCAATGACGATGCTACTGTCAACGTGCTTGTCGACGGCAGACTGGACCGCACCATATATGTCCGTATGGCCAAGTCCAAGGTGGACTACTCCGTGCCGCTCGACCTCTCGCCCTACAAAGGGCATGATGTGGTGCTCAACATCATCACCACCCAAGCACGCTCCGACATCCGCGAAGCCAAGGGGGATGCATGTTGGACAAACTTCACGGTCACCGACACGGTAGATACCTCCAACCGCGAGAAATACCGCCCGGCATTCCACCACTCACCGCTCTACGGATGGATGAACGACCCCAACGGCATGGTCTACACCGACGGTCGCTGGCATCTTTACTATCAGACCAATCCCTACGGTTCAAAGTGGCAGAACATGACATGGGGACACTCATCTTCGCCCGACCTGATCAACTGGGAGCATCATCCTGTAGCCATCGAGCCTGACGGTCTCGGCACTATATTCAGCGGCAGTTGCGCCGTGGATTCCACCAACTCCGCCGGATTCGGCAAAGATGCCATCATAGCCCTGTACACCTCCGCCGCCGCAAGCCAGATTCAGAGCCTCGCATGGAGCAACGACGGAGGGATGACGTTCAACAAATATCCCGGCAATCCCGTAGTCACTCTTGAGTCCGAAGCTCGCGACCCGAACATGTTCTGGGACAAGGCCAACAACCGCTGGGTACTCGTACTCGCCCATGCTCTTGAACACGAAATGCTCATATTCACATCGCCCGACATGAAAGAGTGGACGCTTGAAAGTGCTTTCGGCAAAGGTCTCGGAGCTCAGGGCGGTGTGTGGGAATGTCCCGACCTGTTCCCGCTAAAAATCGATGGCACAGGTGACACCAAGTGGGTGCTGCTTTGCAATCTGAACCCCGGAGGGCCTTTCGGCGGCAGCGGCACACAGTACTTCATCGGCGATTTCGACGGCAAGACTTTTACGCCCGACACCGACGCGCAGGGCAACGTCCCTACCAAATGGCTCGACCACGGCAAAGACCACTATGCCACCGTCAGCTGGAGCGACGCTCCTGACGGCCGACGCACCGTCATCGGCTGGATGAGCAACTGGCAATATGCAGCCGAAGTGCCTACCAAACAATTCCGCAGCGCAAACACGCTTCCGCGAGAGATGCAGCTGTTCCGCGACACGGACGGAGAGCTGTACGTGGCCTCCGTACCCTCGCCTGAGTTAGAAGCCCTCCGCGCCTCCACCTTCCGCAAACCGTCATCCATGAGTGCAGGCACAAAAGAGCGCAAAATCAACCTTCCTACTGCCAATGACGGCATCTGCGAGATTCTTCTGACCGTCGATCCCCGCAAAGCCTCCGATGTCATCATGACCCTTGCCAATAATGCCGGCGAACATGTCACAATAACTTATGATGTCGACGCACAGACCCTCGCGTTCGACCGTCGCAAAAGCGGAGTCACCGATTTCAGCCAGGATTTCCCGGCTGTCACTGTAACCCCGGTACACTCCCGTGACGGTCTGCTGAACCTCCGCATGTTCGTTGACCGTGCAAGCATCGAGCTGTTTGCCAACGGCGGACGGGCGGTGATGACCAACCTCGTGTTCCCCACCTCGCCCTACTCTACGATGACCGTCAAGGCCGTAGGCGGCAACGCACGTATCAGCGACCTTACCGTCTATTCTCTAAAACCGACGGCTCTTTGATGACACATTCCTCTATCTGCGACAAAACCATTCAAGCTATCATGATTCATTATGGATGCAACTAATGTTATGACAACACCACGCAAAAGTACCCTGATGCAGTTTATCCCGGTGATGCTCTGCTTCTTCGCAATGGGATTCGTGGATCTCGTGGGTACAGCCTCCAATTATGTCCAGAAAGACCTCGGGCTGACCGATTCGCAGGCCAATCTGTTTCCCTCGCTCGTATTCTTCTGGTTTCTGATATTTTCAGTTCCCACTGGGATGCTGATGAACCGCATCGGGCGCAAGCGCACCGTGCTCCTCAGCCTCGTGGTGACTGCCGTCTCGCTGCTCATACCCATGACGGGCGACGGATACATGACCATGCTCATATCTTTCTCGCTCCTCGGCATAGGCAACGCTATCATGCAGACTTCGCTCAATCCGCTCGTCACCAACCTCATCAGCGGCGACAAACTCGCTTCCACCCTTACCTTCGGCCAGTTTGTCAAAGCGATAGCGTCATTTCTCGCCCCGATTATCGCAGCGTGGGGAGCAACTACCTATCTTCCCACCTTCGGCCTCGGCTGGCGTGTGCTGTTCGTCATCTACGCTGTGGTAAGCGTGCTGTCAGTAGTGGCTCTCGGCGCGACTCCGATTGCCGAAGAGCGTCCTGACAAAGCTTCGGGCATCGGCGCGTGCCTCAAACTGCTCGGCCGTCCGTTCATATTGCTCTGCTTCCTCGGTATCATGTGTCACGTAGGCATAGATGTCGGCACCAACACCACAGCCCCCAAGATACTGATGGAGCGCGTGGGACTCCCATTGGAAGAAGCGGGATTCGCCACAGGTATCTATTTCATATTCCGCACTGCCGGCTGTTTCCTCGGAGCGTTCATCCTCCGTGCCGTATCGCCTAAACTGTTTTTCGGATTCAGCGTGGCATTGATGCTCATCGCCATGGTAATCCTCATGGCCTGCGACTCGCTGATGCTCCTCTATACAGGCATCGCAATGATAGGTTTCGGCAACTCTAACATCTTCTCCGTAATATTCGCCCAGGCTCTCACTGCCGCCCCCTCTGAGAAAAACGAAGTGTCAGGCCTGATGATTATGGGTCTATTCGGCGGCACGGTATTCCCCCTCGCCATGGGATACGCTGCCGATGCCATGGGACAATTTGGCGCAATCGCCATCATGACTGTCGGGGTCGCTTACCTTATATATTACACTTTGAAAATCAAGTAATCAGATAACACAATTATGACAAACGAAGTAATCGTAGGCATGGGTGAAGCCCTGTGGGATGTGCTCCCCGAAGGAAAGAAGATCGGCGGTGCTCCTGCAAATTTCGCCTACCATGTATCACAATTCGGTCTTGACAGCTACGCGGTAAGCGCCATAGGCGATGACGCTCTCGGAGCCGAGCTGCTGGAAAATTTCGATGCGAAACATATCAATTACCTCATAGAGACCGTACCCTATCCTACAGGTACGGTGCAGGTAGAAATCGACCAGGCCGGCATACCCCAATACGAAATCAAGGAAAACGTCGCATGGGACAACATCCCCTATACAGCCCGCCTTGAAGCCCTCGCCGGACGCACACGCGCCGTATGCTTCGGGTCGCTTGCACAGCGCAATGTGGTGTCACGCTCTACCATCAACCGCTTCCTCGATGCCATGCCGCATGACGACGGCTCTCTCATAGTCTTTGATGTCAATCTCCGCCAGGGATTCTACAACAAGGACATCCTGTGCAACTCGATGAAGCGTTGCAACATCCTTAAAATAAATGACGAAGAGCTCGTCACCGTAAGCCGTATGTTCGGCTATCCAGGCATCGACCTCCAGGACAAATGCTGGATACTTCTGGGCAAATACAACCTGAAGATGCTCATACTCACCTGCGGCATCAACGGCAGCTACGTGTTCACCCCCGGCAATGTGTCGTTCCAGCCCACTCCCAAGGTGGAGGTCGCCGACACAGTGGGTGCCGGCGACTCATTTACTGCCGCGTTCATCGCCTCCACTTTAAAGGGACTGCCGGTAGAAGAAGCACATCGCCGTGCAGTGGAAGTCTCCGCCTATGTATGTACCCAGGCCGGAGCGATGCCCACCCTGCCCGACGACCTCATCAAGTGAGATTATTACGTTGATTATACAACGATGGCGCATCCTGAGCAAAGGGTGCGCCATCCGTTTATGTCGTTTATACCAGTCTCAGAAGTTGTACCCTATAGATATTCCGACAAGAGCTGTGGTGTAATGCTTGACGAGATTGGCTTTGGCCTCCAAGGCCAGACGCAGCGAGCTGCTTACATTATATCCCACCCCGGCACCGAGGTCGAAGCCGATACCTCCGTGGCGGCGCATGTCCCAATCGCCGTCCTCGTCGAGTTCCTTGACGTTCCACGACGAGAATCCGATACCGGCGATACCGTAGACATTAAGCTTGCCAGTATCAATAGGCAGCGAAAACTGCCCGTCGAGATTCAACATAAAAGCATCCTGCTCCTTGTGGCGGAACACGAAATCCACCTGCGGCTTCAGAGCGAAGAAGTTTGAGAACTGATAACGCATATACACTCCGGCATAGGCCGATGTATTACGACTGACATAACCGCTTTCTATACCCACGGTGGTCTGGCGGTCAGCCCCGGAGGCGGTATCGGGCATACATATAGATGCCACGCCAAGAGTCACGGCGGCCAGCAGACGGCTTGCTATTTTCATATGATTATTGTATTGAAACGTTGAAAAATCAAGAACTGCGGAGATAAGCTGTCAAGACTTCGCATCGATATGGTCGACATGGACATCCATCTGCGGGAACGGGAATGAAATCCCGGCTTTCGGCAGCTCGTTGTAGAATGTCTCGTTCATCTCATAATAGACTGTCCAATAATCCGATGTACGGACCCACGCTCTCACTTTCAGATTGACGCTTGAGTCAGCCATAGCGTCAAGCACTACCACCGGCGCACGTCTGACACGAGGAATATAACTCTCGAGGCGCGTCCTATGCTCCTCGCTTATACTTTCCAACCGGGCTGCCAGGGCCGCACGACGGCGGTGAAACAGCCGCCATAGCCAGCCGTGTTTCTTGCCCTGTTGGGTTTCAGCTTCGTCATGTCTCTCGATGTCCGTAACATTATCTTCCTGGCTGTCTTTAGCGTCATCATGCTCCTCGACATATTCCTTGACCACACGCGGATCATTGAGAAGGATGTCTAAAATCGTGCGACGGGCAGTCTCCACATCGTCGCCGTAGCTGATGGAGACAGACCAGTCGACACGCCGGAATGCCTCACGGTTCCAGTTGTTGATGCTTCCGGTCGACAGGCCTCCGTTGGGGATGATTATCGACTTGTTGTCATACGTCGTGATGATGGTGTGAAATATCTGTATCTCCTTGACCGTGCCTGCATAGCCCTGGGCTTCGATATAATCGCCTATCTTGTACGGTTTCAGCAGCAAGATTAGTACTCCTCCGGCAAAATTCTGCAATGTGCCGCTCAGAGCCAAACCTATAGCCACGCCGGCAGAGGCAAATATTGCCAAGAACGAGCTTGTCTCCAGACCGAGAATGCCGATAACCATAATCAGCAACACGAAGTACAGCACGATTTTTATCAGCGAAAGCGCAAACGTGGTCAGGCTGCGGTCCACCTTGCGGTGTACCATAATGGTCCTTGCCATCTTGTAGAGCTTCCCGATGATAAACTTCCCGATATAAAATACCGCTACCGCCGCCACCAAATGTATGGCAAAGTCCACGGCAGCATTGACTAACTTGTCCATCACCTCGTCAAACGATAGCGATTTAAGCATTTCAAGCTCCTCTCGTGGGTCAGGCACTATCTGCGCCGAATCCGCAGGCTGCGTATTGATAAGTTGCAAAGGCAGCATTTTCCTTTATCTAAAAGCGTTTTGGGTTTATATATACAAAATTAGCCAAAATCCCACAGATTAAGCCCCTATTGAAGCCTTACATATGATTTTTGCAGAATTTTGAGAAACAATATCTACTTATTGGCCTTGTTATTCTCTTTATTTATCTCTCCGCTTACGCAGCAATACATGCACAAAGCAAGAGACGGCAAACAGCACTCCAATGGTAGTCCATAATGCAGCCTGGCTGTCAAAAAGCTGCGTCGTAAAGAAATCCGGCCATATGCATACGCATACAATAAGCACAATCCATGCCGATACAATCCACACTGCTCTGATTTTATCCTCTCTGTTCATAATCTATTACTGTAAATATTAACACCTCTAAAAATATGAAAGTGTCCGCAAGAACTTCAGGCTCCTGCGGACACTCGTTATGGTTTACAATTTGTAATCAAATTGTCGTTCTGTTACTTTACTACGGCTTCGGGTTCTGTGCCCCAGTTGGCCACTGACAGGCGCTTGTAGTTGTTGTAACGCCACTGCGCATTGGCCTTCGCTGCGGCAAAGAGCTCGGCCGCCTCGGAGGGATACTGCTTGAGTACCGATGCGTAACGCACCTCGCCCTTGAGGAAGTCCTCAAAGAGATCCCAGTTGGGTTCCTTGGAGTCGAGAGTGAACGGATTCTTGCCCTCCATCTCCAGAGCGGGGTTGTAACGCCACAGATGCCAGTAGCCACATTCTACAGCTTCACGCTCTTCCTCCTGCGACTTGCCCATACCCTTGCGGATACCGTGGTTGATACAAGGAGAGTAAGCTATGATAATCGACGGACCGTCGTAAGCCTCGGCTTCGCGGATAGCCTTGAGTGTCTGAGCGTTGTCGGCACCCATAGCCACCTGAGCGACATACACGTAGCCGTAGGTAGTGGCAATGAGACCGAGGTCTTTCTTGCGCACGCGCTTGCCCGATGCGGCAAACTTGGCGATAGCACCGATAGGTGTAGCCTTTGACGACTGGCCACCGGTGTTGGAGTAAACCTCCGTGTCGAGCACGAGCACGTTGACATTCTTGCCCGATGCGAGCACGTGGTCGAGACCGCCGAAACCTATGTCGTAAGCGGCACCGTCACCGGCAATAATCCACTGCGAACGCTTGGCGATGTAGCCCTTGACTTCAAGGAGAGCCTTGCAGCTGTCGCAGCCGCATGTTTCGGCCATAGGCACGAGCTTGTCGGCCACTTCACGTGTGATCTTGGCATCGTTGCGGTTGTCAAGCCACTGCTGTGCCAGAGCCTTCATCTCGTCGCTGCAATCAGGACACTCCTTGATTTTGCCCATGATGTCAGCCACACGGTCGGTCATCTTCTCAGTGGCGATGCTCATACCGAGGCCAAACTCTGCGAAGTCCTCAAAGAGCGAGTTGGCCCATGCCGGACCGTGACCCTTGGCATTGGTGGTATAAGGAGTAGACGGAACAGAGCCGGAGTAAATCGACGAGCAACCTGTAGCATTGGCCACCATCTCGTGATCGCCGTAGAGCTGGCTGATAAGTTTTACGTAAGGTGTCTCACCGCAGCCCGAGCAAGCGCCGGAGAACTCAAACAGAGGTGTAGCAAACTGGCTGTTCTTGACATTGAGCTTGATGTCGACAAGCTCCTGCTTCGAAGCGACTTCCTTGACGCAGTAATCCCACTCTTTCTGCATGTCGAGCTGGGTTTCGAGAGGCTTCATGGCGAGAGCCTTTACACCCTTCTTGCCGGGACATACGTCAACGCAGTTACCGCAGCCGAGACAGTCAAGCACGTCGACCGACTGGATGAAGTGCAGACCTTTGAGCTGGGGACCCATAGCGGGGATAGTAGCATCTTCGCCAAAAGGAGCTGCCTGCATCTCTGCATCGTTGAGCAGGAACGGACGGATAGCAGCGTGGGGGCAGACATATGCACACTTGTTACACTGTATACAGTTCTCTTCAAGCCATTCGGGTACGAAAGCAGCCACACCGCGCTTCTCGTAAGCGGCTGTACCCTGCTGCCATGTACCATCCTCGATACCCTTGAATACCGACACCTTCAGCAGGTCGCCGTCCTGCGCATTGATAGGACGCACAATGTCATTGATGAACGCAGAATCGTCATTGGCCACGGGAGCATCGTCAGGCAGCTCTGCCCATGCTGGGTCTACTGCAAGCTGCTTGTACTCACCTCCACGGTCGACGGCAGCATAATTCTTCTGAACGATATCCTCGCCCTTCTTGCCATAGCTCTTGACGATGAATTTCTTCATCTGCTCTACGGCGAGGTCTACGGGGATGACCTCGGTGATACGGAAGAATGCGCTCTGGAGGATGGTGTTGGTACGGTTGCCGAGACCGATTTCCTGAGCTATCTTGGTAGCGTTGATGTAATAGAGCGACACATTGTGCTTGGCAAGATACTTCTTGACACGGTTAGGCAGGTTCTTTGCCAATTCGTCACCCTCCCATATGGTATTGAGCAGGAATGTGCCGTTGTCACGCAGACCACGTGTCACATCGTACATGTGCAGATATGCCTGCACGTGACATGCCACGAAATTAGGCGTGTTGACCAGATAGGTCGAGCGGATGGGCTCGTCGCCGAAACGGAGATGCGAGCAGGTGAAACCGCCCGACTTCTTCGAGTCGTATGCGAAATAAGCCTGGCAATATTTATTGGTGTTGTCACCGATAATCTTCACAGAGTTCTTGTTGGCACCCACAGTACCGTCGGCACCGAGGCCGTAGAATTTAGCCTCATAGATCGAAGCTCCGCCGAGAGCCATCTCCTCAACCGGGGGAAGCGATGTGAAGGTTACATCGTCGACTATGCCGACTGTGAAGTGGTTCTTGGGCATCGGCAGGGCAAGGTTTTCGTACACACCGATAATCTGCGCAGGGGTGGTGTCCTTTGAAGCGAGACCATAACGGCCGCCTACGATTACGGGAGCGTTTTCCACATCCTTATATGCCTCGACAACGTCAAGATAGAGGGGTTCGCCATTAGCTCCGGGTTCTTTGGTGCGGTCAAGCACTGCGATGCTCTTCACGGTAGCCGGTACGGCTGCGAGCAGGTGCTTCACCGAGAACGGACGGTAGAGGTGAACAGACACCAGACCTACCTTCTCGCCCTGAGCCATCATGTGGTCGATAGCCTCCTGGGCAGCCTGTGTCACAGAACCCATGGCTATGATTACGCGGTCGGCATCAGGCGCACCGTAGTAGTTAAACAGACCGTACTTGCGGCCAGTGATTTCCGAAACCTTGTTCATGTAATCCTCTACGATGGCAGGTACTGCGTCGTAGTAGGGATTGCATGATTCGCGGTGCTGGAAGAATACGTCACCGTTTTCGGCCATACCGCGAGCCACAGGCTTCTCGGGGTTGAGAGCGTCGGCACGGAAACGAGCCAAAGCGTCACGGTCAACGAGAGCCGCCAGAGCATCCTGGTCTATCTCCTCGATTTTCTGGATTTCGTGGCTTGTACGGAATCCGTCGAAGAAGTTGACGAAAGGCACACGGCTCTTTATAGTGGCCAGATGCGCAACGCCTGAAAGATCCATGACTTCCTGCACGGAGCCTTCGGCGAGCATGGCAAAACCGGTCTGACGCACCGACATCACATCCTGGTGGTCGCCGAAGATGCTCAGGGCGTGGCTGGCGATGGTACGAGCCGATACATGGAACACAGTGGGCAGAAGCTCACCGGCTATCTTATACATGTTGGGGATCATCAGGAGCAAGCCCTGCGATGCTGTATAGGTGGTGGTAAGAGCACCGGCCTGGAGCGAACCGTGCACGGCACCGGCGGCACCGCCCTCGCTCTGCATCTCCTGTACGGTGACAGGCTCGCCGAAGATGTTCTTGCGACCGGCCGCAGCCCATTCGTCAACGTATTCGGCCATGGTCGAAGAAGGCGTGATGGGATAAATAGCGGCCACTTCGGTAAACATGTACGATACATGCGCAGCTGCCTGGTTGCCATCACAAGTCAGAAATTTTTTTTCTTTACTCATAAGCGTAAATTATATATATTGATATTTCTTGGTCAGACAAACGGATATCAGCCTGATATTCCGCCATATTCCATGCTTAGAAGCCGACATAAGTCCGTAAAAAGCACGGTTGCAAATATACGGAAATTTCGGCTTTTCGCCAACTTTTTCTCTCGCACACATCCATTGATTCCATTCGAAATATACCGCCGTAAGCTCAACCGTCACATGCCATTTTATAGGGAGCGGTAGGGGATTTTCCTCAGGGCGGGGAGAGATATCGGGCAAAAGTGGTAACTTTGTCGGATAGATACACACATTTTTTCACAAATCTAATCATTAAGTAAGTCTTTCCATCTCGTATAATCACGTACTAAAAACTATTATACCTGAGATTTGACAACTTGTATATGAGGCTATAAGCATTGAAGACATACTGACTTACTTAAGAAAAAAACGACCGATAGATATGTCAACGAACACTACTGACAACAAACGGAAAGTCACCACGGCTCGGTTTGCCGAGATGAAAAGCAGGGGCGAGAAGATAGCGATGCTGACCGCCTACGATTACTCGATGGCCAAACTGATAGACGAGGCCGGTGTGGACGCGATACTCGTGGGCGACAGCGCATCGAACGTGATGGCTGGCAATGTGACCACGCTGCCGATCACACTCGACCAGATGATATACCACGCCCAGAGCGTCAGCAAGGGTGTCAACCGGGCATTGGTGGTATGCGATATGCCTTTCGGCACATATCAGGGCAACCCGCTCGAGGCCCTGGCTTCGGCTGTGCGCATCATGAAGGAAAGCGGAGCCGAGGCTGTCAAACTCGAGGGCGGAGCCGAGATACGCGAATCGATAGAGCGGATACTGAGTGCCGGAATCCCCGTGATGGGGCATCTTGGGCTGACACCTCAGAGCATCAACAAGTTCGGCACCTATAATGTGCGCGCCAAGGAGGAGGCCGAGGCCGAGAAACTAATCGCCGACGCCCACCTGCTCGAAGACTTAGGATGCTTCTCGCTCGTACTGGAGAAGATACCGGCAGCACTCGCCGCCCGTGTCAGCCGCGAACTGACCATCCCCACTATAGGCATCGGAGCCGGAGGGGGCACCGACGGTCAGGTATTGGTGATGCACGACATGCTGGGCATCAACAAGGGATTTTCGCCGAGGTTCCTGCGCCGCTATGCCGATGTGGGCGACATCATCAACGATGCCGTGGCTCAATACGTCAGCGATGTCAAGAGCAGCGACTTCCCCAACGAGTCGGAACAATACTGATTTCTGGGGGATATTTAGAGTTCTATGTCGTTTTCGATACAGAGATACAAATCCATCCTTTCGCTCGGTCTGCCGATACTCGTGGGTCAGGTGGGCATGATCATCGTAGGGTTTGCCGACACCACGATGGTGGGCCATTACAGCACTAACGCGCTCGCTGCGGCTTCGTTTGTCAACAACCTTTTCAACGTAGCCATCCTCGCCTGCTTAGGCATGACGATGGGCATCACTCCGCTTGCCGGGGCATTGTTCGCCCAGAAGCAGTACGGACGTGTGGGCGAATTGGTGCGCAATGCTGTGCCGGTCAACGTAGTGTTCACGCTACTGCTGATGGGTATAATGACAGCAGTATATCTCAACCTCGACCGCTTAGGCCAGCCCGAGGAGCTGCTGCCCATCATACGTCCGTATTTCATCATCTACTTGGTGGGGATGATACCGGTCATAGCGTTCAACATCTGGGCGCAGTGGAGCTATGCCATCAACCGCACCCGTATGCCTATGTGGATTATACTCGGATGCAACGTGCTCAACATTTTCGGCAACTACCTGCTTATATACGGCAACTGGGGTATGCCCGAAATGGGTCTGACAGGGGCCGGCATATCCACCTTGGTTTCGCGCATAGTGTCGGCGGCGGTAATCATGTCGATGTTCTTCTTCAAGAAGGAATACCGTGAGTATGCCCACGGATTCATCGGCGCGGCTTTCAAGTGGCCGATCATCCGGCGTGTCACAAACACGTCGTGGCCAGTGGCATTGCAGATGACATTTGAAAGCGGCTCGTTCACGGCAGCCGCTGTGATGGTCGGCTGGATAGGCGCGGTTGAGCTGGCATCGTTCCAGGTTATAGTCATCACCGGCACTCTCGGATTCTGCGTGTACTACTCTATGGCGGCGGCAGTGTCGGTCATCGTCAGCAACGAGGCCGGATTGGGCAACCGCCAAGGTATGCGCGACACTGCGTTTTCGGGCTACCACATACTGCTCGCCTTGGCGGCTGTGGCAAGCCTTTTCTTCATCTTCGGCAGCCATCAACTCATACGGCTTTTCACCGAGGACCCGGCGGTCAAGGCGTGTGCCCTGTCGCTGATATTCCCGTTAGTCCTCTACCAGCTCTGCGATGCCACCCAGACATGCTTCGCCAACGCTCTGCGAGGCACCTCTAACGTGATGCCCATGGTAGGAATCTCGTTTCTGAGCTACGCAGTCATCGGCATACCTGCCACTTACCTGCTCGGCTTCCCCATGGGCATGGGGCTTTACGGCATCATGCTCAGTTTTTCGGTGAGTCTGTCGGTGGCAGCAGTGCTGTTTATCTACTACTTCATGCGCACAACGCGTCCTAACCCTACCCTTTCCACCTCATCATGATACGAGTATTTGCCATATGGGCCGCAATGGCGGCGGTGCTATTGTCGTACAGCCTGCCGTCAGCAGCCTCAGACACTCTCAAGCTTGCCAACGAACGCCCCGAAGCATACCTGCCCCTGCTCCGAGGTAAAAAGGTGGGGCTTCTTAGCAACCATACCGGCATAGACCGCGACAGCGTACACACCCTCGACAAGCTGCTTGCCGCCGGAGTGAACGTCACCACGCTGTTTTCGCCCGAACACGGGTTCCGAGGCGACGCTGATGCCGGACAGAAAGTCGGCAATGCCGTAGACCAGCAGACAGGCCTACCTGTGGTGTCGCTCTACGGGTCGAAATCGCTGCCATTGTCAGCAAAAGTGATTGACGATGTGGATGTATTCGTAGTGGATCTGCAAGACGTAGGCCTGCGCTTCTACACCTACTACATCACCATGCTCAAGCTGATGGACGAGGCCGCCCGCGAGGAGAAGGAGTTTGTAGTATTCGACCGACCCAACCCACTGGGGATGACAGTTGACGGCCCGGTACTCGACATGTCGCTCAAAAGCGGCGTGGGCGCACTACCTATACCTATGGTCCACGGGATGACCATGGGCGAACTTGCCCGGATGATAGTGGGCGAAGGGTGGCTTAAACAAACTTCGTCGCCGCTCGCCCTGACCGTAGTGGAGATGGAGGGCTACACCCACGACATGCGTTTCCAGCTGCTCAACCGCCCCTCGCCCAACCTCAAAAGCATGCACGCCGTGTATCTGTATCCCTCGACCTGCCTGTTTGAGGGTACGGCGATGAGCCTCGGACGCGGCACCGAGCATCCCTTTGAGATGTACGGTCACCCGGAGATGCGTGACGGAGAGTACACGTTCACTCCACGCTCGATGCCTGGAGCCAAGAATCCGCCACTCGCAGGGAAAAAGTGCCGTGGGCGCAATCTGCAAGGACTGCCGGACGACGACATCATAACCGGCGGCGTGAACTTGGAGTACGTCATCGATGCCTACCGCAACATGCCGCGAAGCGTGAAGTTTTTCACCTCGTTTTTCGACCTGCTGACAGGCGACCGCAGCATACGCCGGCAGATAGAAAGCGGACGGTCCGCTGCCGACATCAAGGCATCGTGGCAGGAGGATGTGGAGCAGTTCCGTGAAATGCGGAGCAAGTACCTGCTGTACAGATAAAGATAATCGTAAATCTTATAAGTCGGATAAGTCTTATAAGGTTTTATGAGATGGCGGGGAATCGTCGGTCGATTGGAAGGGAGGCAGGGCTATGCACAACTGCCAAATTGGTGTGCATAACTTTGTAGCTATCAGTTTTTCTCGTTAATTTCGCAGAAATTTTCGATTTCGCAGATGAGCAAACGGCAATGGCTGAAAATAGATGTGGATGCGGTGCTGCGCGAGCGGCTGCCACGCTATTACCGTTTCATACCCAAGTTCCTGATATCATGGCTCAAACGCGAGATATGCCAAGACGAGATGAACGGTATGCTCAGCCGTGCCGACGGACTGGAGGGGGCGCAGTTTTGCCGCTCCGTGCTGGATTACCTGCACGTCAGCTACGACATAAAGGGCGAGAGCCATATGCCCCCGCCGGACGACCACAAGGTCACGTATGTCTGCAACCACCCATTAGGGGGGCTTGACGGCATGGCCCTGATAGAGATGATTACTGCACACCACGGCATTGAACCGTATTTCGTGGTCAATGACCTGCTGATGGCAATAGAACCCCTGCGCAAGGTTTTCGTGCCGGTCAACACCCACGGACGGCAGAGCCGCCGTGGCACCGCCGGCATAGAGGACGCTTTTGCGAGCGACAGACCCGTGATAGTATTTCCGGCCGGATTGGTGTCGCGCAAGGGCAAGGGAGGGCGGATAGCCGACCTGAGATGGCGCAAATCGTTCGTCAACTTGAGCGTCAAGTACCGCCGCGACATCATCCCGATGTATTTCGACGGCAGAAATTCGGGTACGTTCTACGAAATGGCGCGGACCCGCGAACGCCTCGGACTCAAATTCAATTTCGAGATGATACGCCTGCCGCGAGAGGTCATGCTCAGCCGAGGTAAAAAATATACCATCCATGTCGGCAAACGCATCCCTGTGAGCCGTCTGCAAGGCGGACGTAGAGCCGACGACGAGGCACTTGCCGTGCGCAAGATAGTCTACAACCTTAAGAAAGACATCTGACGACATCAAGAGGATAACCGAGAACCTTAACGAAGGATAACCGAACTTTATCACATATCCCACACATGGCTACAATGCAACGGATCATAGATCCCGTAGATATAGAGCTGATCAAGAGCGAGCTGACCGCAGAGCGCTTCCTGCGCCATGCCAACAAAGGAGGTAACGACATATACATCGTGGACGGCCGCGAGGCCCCGAACACCATGCGCGAGATAGGCCGCCTGCGCGAGATAGCATTCCGCTCGGCCGGAGGCGGCACCGGCAAGGACTGCGACATCGACGAATTCGACATGATGGAGCCGCCGTGCATGCAGTTGGTCGTATGGGATCCCGAAGGCGAGCAGATACTCGGGGGGTACCGCTTCATACGCGGATGCGACATACGCCAGAACCACGACGGCACGCCGAGGATAGCGACGAGCCACATGTTCAGATTCTCCGAGCGGTTTCTCAACGACTATCTGCCCAAGACCCTCGAACTGGGCCGCTCGTTTGTCAGGCTCGAATACCAGTCGACACGCGCCGGGGTCAAGGCCATCTATGTACTTGACAACCTCTGGGACGGATTAGGCGCGCTTACGGTCATCTATCCTGAGATAGAGTACCTGTTCGGCAAGGTGACGATGTATCCGAGCTACGACGAGGAGTGCCGCAACATGATACTCTATTTCCTCAACAAGCACTTCCCCGACCCCGACAAACTGGTCACCACCATCACCCCGTTAGTGACCAACACAGACGTGGAGGCGATGAAACGGCTGTTTCCCAACGACACGTTCAAGGAGGACTACAAGGTGCTCAACAAGGCCGTGCGCGAACACGGCTACAACATACCACCATTGGTCAACGCATACATGGGCCTTTCGCCTACGATGCGCATGTTTGGCACTGCCATCAACGACGAGTTCGGCGATGTTGAGGAGAGCGGCATATTCTTTGCCATAAGCGATATTTTCGAGGAGAAAAAACGCAGGCACATATCCACATACCATACCTGACACGCCATGACATGAGATTATCTGCGCGGACAAGGTTTCCCATATGGATGTATGCTACAGCGTTCACCGCATTAGGGGTGGTTGCCGCAGCCGTCGGGATGTTGCCGTGCGGAGCAGATGCAGAGCTGTACGCGCTGCTCGTAGCTACAGGAGCAGCCGCGCTGGGGGCTTACAAGCTGTTGCCGTGGCGCAACAAAGCCGGCTGGACGGCACTCATAATATTCTGGACGATGCTCGCCGTGGGTGTAGCCGCCAACCTGCACCAGTGGACCGTGGAACGGTGGTGTACGCTCGAACATCCGTGGATGCTTAACCCCGATGCTAACGATTTCCGCAACCAGGCGTTGCTGCGGTCTGGCCTGGTACCCGAACGTCCAATCTATGACCTCGACTACGCTGTGACGTATGACGGAGTGCTCGCGGCATTCATATACCTGTTCGGCCGCTCCATCATGTATCCCCTGCTCGGCAATATGCTGATGACGTTATTAGCCGTGGTCATGAGTGGTGGGCTGGCAGTAAGGCTGCTAAAACCAGCCGCGAGTCACAAACCGCAACAAATTGCTTCTGCAGCAATCATCATGACAGGGGCAATAGCGTCATATCTCAACTGCGGCACCGTACTTATCAAGGATGCGATGCTCAACTGCTGCACCGTGGCGTCACTCTTGGGAATGACGGCCATATGGAATCCGCCAGCCAAGCTCTACAAGCGCACCGCTCTGATGATGCTGCTGGTCATCGGACTGGCGGGGATTACAGTGGTACGCTACCAAATGCTACTGATGCTGATTCCGGCAGCTTTGACCACATGGCGCAGACGCTATTGGCCGTCGGCTCTTGCAGCAGTGGCAATCATCCTCACCATGTATTTCGGGCTGCGGTCAATGATGACCACCTACAGCCTCTCCGAATATATAGACCCTGAGGCAGCAACCTGCCGGTTTTTCCAAGAGCGTGAAACCCATGCTACGTATTTAGACATGTTAGGAGGATACGCCTTTCTCGGCGTTTGGCAGAAGCTGCTATGGCTGCCTGTGACATGCGCGGTACAATACCTGATACCTCTGCCTTGGAATGCCCTTAACGACCTCCCTATGGGGTATACGCTGGCATATGCCCATCAGGGTTGGATATGGTATCTGATCGGCGGAGCAGCTTTGTATTACCTCGTATACACATCATGGCGCAATATACGCCACGAGCTACTGGGGCGGTATATGATATGGGCGGCAGCGTGCTTCATAGGGATAGCATGGCTGTTTGGCGGCACTGTGTCACGCTACATACTCCCATTCATGCCGGTATTCGTGGCCGGTGCGCTATACTCCCTGCTCAACGACCGGCACAGGCAAAGTTTCCGCCGATTCTATGCCGTCTATATCGTATCGCTTGCCATCGCCCTGACTGCAAGCTATTTTTTTAGATAACAAACATTTTCAACACATTCTAAAACCACATGGACATACTCCAACGCGAGCTCAATGAAGTGTATGCACGGCAGCGGTTAGAGGAAGAGGCTCTTGACGCAGCGGTGGTTGAGGATGCTGTGGCATACGCCAAAATCATAGCCAAGACCACTGGGATATGCTGCGTGGTGACAGACATCGCCGCCGATTGCAGCTATTTTGCACCCGGAGTCTCGGCAGGTATGCTCGGGCTGAGCGAAAATGAGCAGAAGATAGAAACCATCAACTCAGCGGATGAAGATTTTCTCTACACTCGCATCACACCTATGGATTTGGCCGAGTTACGGATGTTGGAATACGAATTTTTCAAACAGGTAGAGCTCTCACAGCACAAGCTCGATTACAAAGCTGTGGGATATATCCGTATGGCTGGACGCGAAGGTGCTGAATACCGTGTGGCCAAGTCGACACAAGTATTAACCCTATCGCCCAAAGGGAAAATGTGGCTCATACTTTGCTGCTATGATTTTGCCCCGTCTATCCCTGATATGGCAGGAATCAGACCGACCATTTTCGACATGGCGACGGGCACACAAGTAACTTTCAACGACTTCGCCGACCGTCGCGGCGACATTCTATCCACACGCGAAAAACAGGTTCTCCGACTGATTGCAGAGGGGAAACTGAGCAAAGAAATAGCCTCAGAGCTGACGATAAGCATTAACACCGTCAGCCGCCACAGGCAGAACATACGTGAAAAACTGTCGGTCAACAACGCAATAGAAGCCGTCAGAGCCGCCAGAGCGATGGGATTGGTGTAAGGAATGGTTACATTTAACCATTTTTCAGATGGAATAGCCAATGTACCTTTGCGGAAAGAATTAACTGTTAAACATTTACTGCAATGAAGAAGTATATCTTATCCGCATTACTGCTGCTGGCGTGCGTCATGCCAGCCATGGCCTTTGACTGGGGCGGGGCGACAGTCTATTTCGTCATCACCGACCGTTTTTTAGACGGCGACAGCACCAACAACCAAAACTACGGACGCATCACCGACTATGGTTCCGACCGACTGAACGCCGCCACATTCCACGGCGGCGACCTTGCCGGACTGCTTAAGAAAGCCAAGGAGGGGTATTTTCAAGACCTCGGCATAGATGTGCTATGGATGACCGACGTGTACGAACAGATACACGGCTGGATGTCCGGCAGCGGCAATGCCAACGACTTCCCACACTACGGCTATCACGGTTACTATCCACTCGACTACACGCAGATGGACAAGAACTACGGCACCATAGAGGAGATGCGCGAGCTTGTCGACACCCTCCACTCGCAGGGCATACGCGTGATGCTCGGAGCCAATATCAACGACCCCGGCTATCCCACCCTCCTTGATGCCGTGCAGCAGAGCTTTGCTCCGACCGGCGGATTGAGCGAGACCGAAGCCGCCAAGCACAGCCAGTCATGGAGCTATGACGAATGGGCATCTGGCATGAAAGACTGGGACAAATGGTGGACCCGCGACTGGCTCCGTATGACCGACGAGGGCTGGGACGAGTCGAATCCCCTGACGTGTACTCTCTACGGGCTCCCCGATTTCAAGACCGAGAAGACCGATGCCGTCAAGCTGCCTAAATTTCTCAAAAACAAGTGGAAGCGCGAGGGACGCGACAACGATGCGTGGGTAAATCCCTCGGCACGGCAGCTGCGCAAAGACCAGCGCATGGCTCCGGCAGATTACGTAATCAAGTGGATAGCCTTATGGGTGGAGGAATTCGGCATCGACGGCTTCCGCTGCGACATCGTGGAGTATGTACACATGCCCCGCTGGAAGCAGCTGAGCGACGAGTGCACAGCAGCCCTCAACCGCTGGCGCAGCCGGCATCCCAACGACCCGGCATCGCAATGGAGCGACCCCATATATCTTACCGGCGACTTCGACTATGCCGACATCGACTATAAAGCCGATTATGCCGCTGCCGGATTCTCGTCAATGGTCAACTTCTATTTCCCGAAGCATGGCGATCTGGATAACATCGTCTACACATGGCAAGCGTATGGCGACAGCATCGCAGCCCATCCCGGCTGGCATCCGCTGAGCTACCTCAACAACTCCTATCACCGCGATGCCGACCCTGCTAACATGATAGACTGCGGCACCACGCTGCTGCTTTCGCCCGGCGCGGTACAACTCTTTTACGGCGACGAGTCAGGACGAAAGCCCAATGCAGGAGCCGCCCTCAACCGCGACCGCGACCAGTCGTTCCGCTCGGACATGAACTGGGATTCGATGGATGAAGCGACCCTCAGCCACTACCGCCAGCTCGGCAAAATACGCCGCGACAATCCTGTAATAGCCACAGGCAAAGTCACGACCATAGATACCCATACCTCGGCGCGTCACAACGACAAGGGGGATGTCATCGTCATCCGCACCGTGCCACTGACAGAGCAACCCATCGCAGTGAGGGGATTTATCCCTGACGGCGCCAAGGTCGCCGACCTCTGCACCGGGCTTAAATCCACAGTCAAGGATGGCAAGGTGTCATTTCCGCAATACAGCAACCGGGTAGCGGTCATCAAGGCACTATAACGGTGTCTTAAGCAAAATCGATTGCAAACGAAACTGATTGCAAGCAATACCTGAAATAGAATATCACATAACGAGAAGTCCGCTGGAATAGTATTCCAGCGGACTTCTGTCGGTCAGGATGGTTGTCTTACCTGGATTCGAACCAAGACAGGCAGAACCAAAAACTGCAGTGCTACCATTACACCATAAGACAATCCTCAGCGCTCAAGCTCTGTCGCGAGCCTAAAGCTATGGCAAAGTTACACACATTGGCGCAAATATGCAAGTTTCAACCGAAAATCTTACGAATCTAAAATCAGATTCCAATCTCCGTAAAAGTCAAACTGCGGGGTCAGACCACACGTATCAGATAGTAGTTTTTCTTGCCTTTCTGGACGAGAATATACTTGCCCTGCAGGAGCATGTCGAGGGTGACATCGGCATAGACATCGGAGACCTTTTCCTTGTTGATGGAGAATCCGCCCTGCTGGGCAAGCTTGCGGAGCTCGCCTTTGGAGGAGAACACTGCTGCCTTATCCACAAGCATGTCGGCGATTTTGAGTCCGGCCTCAATATCGGCGCGCTGCACTTCAAACTGCGGTACCCCCTCGAACACTTCAAGAAGGATGGCTTCGGGGGTGTTGCGGAGGGTTTCGCCGGCATGGTTGCTGAAGAGTATCTGCGAAGCCTCGACCGCAGCCTGCCAGTCGGCTTCGGAGTGGACCATGGTAGTGAGTTCCTTGGCGAGACGATGCTGCAAGGGGCGCTTGCCTGGATCCTGAGCTTGCTCGGCTACCAGTGCATCTATCTCCTCGCGAGTCAGTTCGGTAAAAATCTTGATATATTTCTCGGCATCGCCATCGCTGACGTTGAGCCAGAACTGATAGAACTTGTAGGGGGACGTGTAGCGCGGGTCGAGCCACACGTTGCCGCTCTCGGTCTTGCCGAATTTACCGCCATCGGCCTTGGTAATCAGCGGGCATGTCAACGCATATGCCTCGCCGCCTGTGGTGCGGCGGATGAGTTCGGTACCTGTGGTGATGTTGCCCCACTGGTCGCTGCCGCCGAGCTGGAGTTTGCAGCCGTAGTTGTTGTAGAGGTTGAGGAAGTCGTAGCCCTGGACGAGCTGGTATGAAAATTCGGTGAACGACATGCCCTGCTGGCTTTCGCCCGACAGACGTTTCTTGACCGAATCCTTGGCCATCATATAGTTGACGGTGATGTGCTTGCCGATGTCACGGATGAAATCGAGGAAAGAGAAATCTTTCATCCAGTCGTAGTTGTTGACCATGACGGCGGCATTGGGGGCATCGCTTTCAAAATCGAGGAATTTTGAAAGCTGCTTTTTGATGGCCTCCTGATTGTGGCGCAGGGTCTCCTCGTCAAGCAGTTTGCGTTCCTGACTTTTCATGGATGGGTCGCCGATCATACCTGTGGCTCCGCCGACAAGCGCGATGGGCTTATGTCCCGAACGCTGGAAATGCTTCAAGATCATGACCCCTACGAGGTGGCCGATATGCAGGCTGTCAGCCGTAGGGTCGATGCCGAGGTATGCCGTGGTCATCTCCTTTGCGAGCTGCTCTTCGGTGCCGGGCATCATCTGGTGTATCATGCCGCGCCACTTGAGTTCTTCAACGAAATTCATTGGTGTGATATGTATGGTTGCTGTGTTTGTTTTCGGATATAATGATATTAACGAGTATCACTTCTCACGCATGTATACATTGACAGGCGTGCCGGTGTAATCCCAGTTTTCGCGTATCTTGTTTTCGAGATACCGGCGGTAAGGCTCCTTGACCCACTGGGGCAGATTGCAGAAAAAGATAAAAGTAGGCACCGGCGCACCTTTGAGCATGGTGACATACTTGATCTTGACATACTTGCCTTTGTTGGCAGGAGGCGGATATGCAGCTATCACCTCAAGCATGACGGTGTTGAGCTGCGAGGTGGGTACTATGCGCTTGCGGTTTTTGTACACATCTACAGCCGTCTGGAGCACCTTGAATATGCGCTGCTTGGTGAGAGCCGAGGTAAATATGATGGGAAAATCGACAAACGGCGCGAAACGGTCACGTATGGAAGCCTCGAAATGTTTGATGGCCTCTTGCGACTTGTCCTCCACGAGGTCCCACTTATTGACGCATACCACCAGCCCCTTCTTGTTGCGCTGTATGAGCGAGAAGATGTTGGCATCCTGCGCCTCGATGCCGCGTGTGGCATCAATCATAAGTATGCACACATCTGAGGCTTCTATGGCGCGGATGCTGCGGATTACCGAATAATACTCGATATCCTCGTTTACTTTGTTTTTCTTACGGATACCTGCGGTATCGACTAAATAGAAGTCGAAACCGTATTTGTTGTAACGGGTATAGATGCTGTCACGTGTCGTGCCGGCGATATTGGTGACGATGTTACGTTCCTCGCCGATAAAGGCGTTGATCAGCGACGACTTCCCTGCGTTAGGACGGCCAACGATGGCAAACTTGGGTATGTCGTCAAGCTGCTCTCCGGCATCTTCGTCAGGCTCCGGCAGCTCCTTGACCACCTCGTCGAGGAGGTCGCCCGTGCCGAATCCGCTTATGGCCGATATGGGGTACGGGTCACCCAAGCCGAGACTGTAAAATTCGGGGACATTGTATAGCCAGTCGTTACTGTCGACCTTGTTGGCGACGAGTATCACAGGCTTTTTAGCCTTGCGGAGGATTTCGGCTATATGGTCGTCGAGGTCGGTCACGCCGTTCATGGCATCGACCACAAACAGGATTTCATCGGCCTGCTCTATGGCCAGAGCCACCTGCTTGTTGATTTCCTCCTCGAATACGTCCTCGCTGTTGACCACCCATCCGCCGGTATCGATAATCGAAAACTCGCGGCCAGTCCAGTCAACCTTACCGTACTGGCGGTCACGTGTGGTGCCTGCCGTTTCGTCCACAATCGCAGTACGCGACTGGGTAAGGCGGTTGAAGAGTGTCGATTTGCCAACGTTGGGGCGTCCGACAATGGCTATCATCTGTCCCATAAATAAGTCTATTAGTGGTTGTTGTGGTTGGAGATTGCAAAGTTAATGAAAAATTTCCGGTAAGTAACTTGCAATCATATGCAAGCCAGCAGGGTTACTTGGAAAAATTTTATGTATAACTAATTTTTGCGAGTTACTTATCACTCTATGTAGCCGAAAGCACGGAGCTTGTTGTCACGGTTACGCCAATTAGGCTCGACTTTGACAAACATTTCGAGGTAGACCCTTTTGTCGAAGAAGGTCTCTATGTCCTTGCGTGCCTCTATACCCACCCTCTTGATGCGCGAGCCGCCACGGCCTATGATAATGGCCTTCTGTGAATCACGCTCCACGTATATGACAGCCATGATGTGTATGGATGCATCCTTCTCGTCAAATTTTTCGACGATGACCTCAGTGCTGTAAGGCACCTCTTTGTCATAGTTGAGCAGGATTTTCTCCCGGATGATTTCGGTGACGAAAAACCGGGCAGGCTTGTCGGTCAGGGCATCCTTGCCGAAATAAGGTGGCGAATCGGGCAGCAGCTCCACTATGCGCTTCATGAGATTGTCGACATTGAAATGTAGCTTGGCCGACATGGGGAATATCTCGGCAGAGGGGAGCATCTGCTGCCATCGGTCCACTATGGCCTCCAAATCGGACTGCTCCTTGACGAGGTCTATTTTGTTGATTACAAGCAGCACGGGGACTGTCTCTTTGGCCACTTTGGCAAGGAACTCGGCGTTTTTTGTGGGATTCTCGACCACGTCGGTGACATAAAGCAGTATGTCAGCATCGGTCAACGCGCCTTCGCTCGCATCAAGCATGCTTTCCTGCAGCTTGTATTTGGGCGACAGCACCCCCGGGGTATCGGAAAATACTATCTGGTACTCGGGCGTGTTAAGGATGCCCATGATGCGGTGGCGCGTGGTCTGGGCTTTTGACGTGATGATGCTGACGCGCTCCCCTACGAGGGCGTTCATCAGGGTCGACTTGCCGACATTGGGATTGCCCACGATGTTGACAAATCCGGCTTTATGTTCTTGTGCCATATCTATATATTGATATATGGTGTTTGTTTGGAGGCTGTTTATTTTATACAACAAAGATAGCACCTTAAAAGATGCTATCTTATGGCTAAAATTTTCACAGTGCGTTTGCAGCACTTCTGGTCGGAGCTACGTACCCGCCGATCAGATGTCCCAGATTACATACATGGCACCCCATGTGAAGCCTGCGCCAAAAGCGGTGAGAATCATCTTATCGCCCGGCTTGAGAGTGTCCTTGTATTCGTCGATGCACAGAGGTATGGAGGCAGCACTGGTGTTGCCGTATTTCTGTATGTTGACAAGTACCTTAGAGTGGTCGATACCGGCACGTTCGGCCACGGCCTCTATGATACGCAGGTTGGCCTGATGAGGCACGAACCAGTCAACAGACTCCATGGTCAGACCGTTGCGCTGGGCTACGTCCATCGAGCTTGTGAGCATGTCGGTCACAGCATGTTTGTAGACCTGGCGGCCTTCCTGATATATGTAGTGGTCTCCGGCATCCACGGTCTCATGTGTGGCGGGATGTACGGAGCCGCCAGCCTTCATGAGCAGGTGGGGCAGCCCCTCGCCGTTGACATGGAACACACCGTCCATTATGCCTACAGGCTTATCGGTCGGCTCTATCAGCATACATGCGGCCGCATCGCCGAAGAGGGGGCATGTGGAACGGTCAGCGTAATTGGTCATCGACGACATCTTCTCTGCCGCCACGACCACAACCTTACGGCGCATACCCGACTTGACATAAGCGGCGGCATCCTGCAATGCCACGAGAAATCCGGCACATGCTGCCTGGATGTCATAAGCATAGGCATTGGTCAGCCCGCAGTCGTGGGCGATGACCGAGCCGGTAGAAGGGAAACGGTAGTCAGGATTGGAAGTCGCGCATATGACTAAGTCCACTTCCTCGGGCGAGGTACCTGTGGATTCAAGCAGACGCCTGACAGCTATCGCGCCCATATAGCTTGAGCCAGTACCCTCCTTTTTCAGGATACGGCGCTCTTTGATGCCGACACGTGTGGTAATCCACTCATCATTGGTATCGACCATCTTTGACAGCATCTCATTGTCGAGAATGTCGTCGGGGACGTAAGAGGCCACACCTGAAATTTTTGCGTAAACCATGATTTTTGGTATGATTATCTTTTAATGGTAGATAAATGCAAAACCATGACTACCGTCCGGAAAGGGGCGATAGCCACAATCTGCAATGCCTCGACGGCATCGGTATGTAACGAGGCCGTACAAGTCGAAGGTTTATGGATTCCCGTCAGAGAGCCGACGGTAATCAGACTGTCTCGGCCTTTTCGATTACGACTTTGCCGCGATAATAACCGCACACACCGCATACAGTGTGGTAAACGTGCCATGAACCGCAGTTGGGGCAGAGAGCCAGTGTGGGGGCTACAGCCTTATCGTGGGTACGACGCTTGGCGGTACGTGTCTTTGATTGCTTTCGTTTAGGATGTGCCATTGTTGTTTTATCTGTTTATGAGTTATATGTTTCTTGTTCAGAGTATATTGCTGGTGACGCAGGGTTTCAAGCGTCATCATCGCCGCTTCCGGCCGACGAAAGTCCCTTGAGGGCATCCCAGCGCGGGTCGGTGAAATCCGACGCGCCACCGATGGAGTCCATCTCATCAACCATCTGCTCATCTATAGCCCCGTACTCCTCAGCCGAGGCGTTGCTGACTTTGTGGCGGCGCAGCAGGGAGCTCATGTCCTTGTTGCACTGGCCGGGAGCATGCACATGCTTGATGGGTATGGTCAGAGCCACAGTATCATAGAGCATGTAGGCCACATTGAGATAGTTCTCGCTCTCCGGGATCTCAAGCAGAGTGTCCGAATCGTCGCAATAAGCCTCGCCATACTTGACGCTCAGGCCATAAGTAGTATCTACTTCATGATCCATCGCGTCCAAACAGCGGTCGCACAGCAGGACGACCGTGCCGGCGACATGGAAGTGCAAATCGTACACATCGGCCTTGTGGGTGACGGTCACCTTCACGTCAAGGTCGGCTCCGTGGATGTCGGAGCTTTCCATGTTGACGAAAAACTGCTTGTCAAGGTGATAGTCGAATGTCCGCGTTCCCACTGGCATCGACTTGAGCGGCAGCTTAAATTCCGTGAACTTTCCCACAGCTTTAGAAAGTGTTTGGAGATGAGTCTCTTGGTGTGAGTTGAGAAAAACTGTGCAAAATTAATGATTTTCCCGATATAAAACAAGTCACTTGAGATTTACATTGCCTTGTAACATCTACTGGCGTGGAATGCTATGGCCGGAGCCGGGATTTTGCCTCACAGTATCCGCCGACTCTGTCTGTTTTTTCCTACATTTGTAATCATCACATGCTTAAACACATCGGTCTATGAAGAATACAGTCTGCATTATCTGCTTTTTAGCCAGTCTTCTATCCCTGAAAAGCGCAGCAGCCGAAGATGCCGGTGGTGGAGCCATCCCGTTTATCTACGACAGCCACCTGTACCTCCAAGCGACACTCAACGACACCGTCCCTGTCACAGTCATATACGACACCGGGGCAGATTTCCTGTATCTTGACGAAGACTATCTGAAGCTCAACGGCATGCATGACGTTTTCGGCAGGAAAGGCAAGGCTAAAATGGGAGGGGCGGGCAACAGCGAAGCCAAGCAGGTGGAAATCTTCATCGACCCGGTCAAAATCCATTGCGGAGAATCGGAATACCACAACAAGATTACGCCAATCATACGGCTGCGCGACATCCTCGGCCGCCATACCGACGGACTGCTTGGCAACACCCATCTGCTAAACGCGCCTTTGGAAATAAATTTCAGCAAGAGCTACATGCGCCAGCTGAAAACCCCGCTTCCAGCCAATATGACTGACGGCTACACCAAACTCGCAGCCAGGTTTGAGGGCAACCGCATCGACGTAAAGGCCGGTTTGCTGATTGACGACAAGAACAGGATAGAAGGCTGGTTCAGGATGGATGTAGGGTGCGGCTCCACGATTATCCTCACCAATGAAACAGCACAGTCGCTCAACCTATCGAATACTCCTAAAGCATATTTCAGCACACAGGCCGGAGGCATCGGTGGCGGCTCTAATGATGTCACGATAAGAGCCGAAAAATTCTGCCTGGCAGACACGCTCGGAAACCTCGTGATAGACTATTCGCTCAACGAAAAGGGTGCATTATCGTCAGACAGGCCTTATTTAGGCTTAATCGGCAACGAAATATGGTCGCTGTACGACATCGTCATAGACCCGGTGGGCTCTGCGGTGTGGGTAAAACGCAATAACAACAAAGGGACCTACGGCAGGGCATCCGTGACCCACATGGCGACATTCGACCGCACGGACATCTGCGACGGCTGGATTGTCAACGGCCTATACAAAGGAGGCATTGCCGCCCAAGCCGGCATCGAAATCGGCGACATAATCACAGCCATAAACGGCCGTCCCGTCAAAGAAATCCCGTGGGATGAACAACGGAAAGGCTTGGGTCTCAAAGGACAGACCACATACACCGTCAAGAAAGCCGACGGCTCGACAGCCACCTACACCCTCCTCATCGACCGACAGATAATCTGACCCCGACCATCATCAATCCCGCTCCATCGCCTTAGCGATGAAAGGACTGCCCTGAACCGCCGTGTTATTTTGTCGCTGATTGCGGCTGCACCAGGGCAGCCTTACTTTTTTTTTTGGGGGGGGGGGGGGGGTTGGTCGGGGCGGCGGGTGATGCGGGCTCCGAGGGCGTTGAGGCGGGTGTCGATGTCTTCATAGCCACGGTCGATCTGCTCGATGCCGCCGATGACGGAGCGTCCGGGGGCGGACATGGCGGCAAGGAGCATCGCCATGCCGGCGCGGATGTCGGGCGACTTGGTGAATACGGGATGGAGATCGACTTTGTGATCGAGCCCGATGACGACGGCGCGGTGAGGGTCGCAGAGTATAATCTGGGCTCCCATCTCTATCAGGTGGTCGACAAAAAACAGGCGGCTCTCGAACATTTTCTGGTGAATCAGCACACTGCCCGAGCACTGCACTGCCGCTACGAGCATCACGCTGAGGAGGTCAGGCGATATGCCAGGCCATGGGGCATCGGCGACGGTCAGCACGGAGCCGTCGAGCGCCTTTTCGATAGCATAGCTGTCCTTGGCCGGGATGTGGAGGTCGTCGCCCTGCTCCACCACGTCTATGCCAAGACGGCGGAACGCTTCGGGGATGATGCCGAGATTACTTATGGAGACATCTCGGATAGTCAGGCTGCTGCGCGTAATCGCCGCCATGGCTATGAAGCTGCCGATTTCAATCATGTCGGGCAGCACGGTATGGTCCGTGCCGTGGAGCAGCCGTCCGCCTGTGCCGTGGACCGTGACAAGGTTGCTGCCGATGCCGTCAATAGCCACTCCCATGCCTTGCAGCAGTCGGCACAGCTGCTGGAGGTAGGGTTCGCAGGCTGCATTATATATAGTGGTGTCGCCATGTGCCAAGGCAGCAGCCATGATGATGTTGGCGGTGCCGGTCACACTGGCTTCGTCAAGTAGCATGTAGCGCCCGGTCAACCTCTGTCCGTCGGGGAGATAGAGCATGTAGGCATGGCGCGAGTCGTCATAGCGGAAAGCGGCTCCGAGATTGAGCATACCCTGGATGTGGGTGTCGACCTTGCGCCTGCCTATCTTGTCACCGCCGGGCTTGGCGAACCATGCACGGCCAAGACGAGCCAACAGTGGGCCTACCACCAGCACGGACCCTCGCAGACGCGCACAACGGTTAGTGAAATCGTCGCTTTCGAGGTACGACGCATCTATATCGGATGCGGTAAATGTAAAGTGACCTTTGGCGTGCCGCACCACCTGCACTCCCATAGCTTCAAGGAGCGCGATGAGATTGACCACGTCGCTTATCTCGGGGATATTCTTTATCGTCACAGGGCAGTCGGAGAGCAGAACCGCACTGATGACCTGCAAAGCCTCGTTTTTGGCACCCTGCGGTGTAATTTCGCCACTAAGAGTGTGGCCTCCTTCGATTATGAACGAACTCACAGTCGGTTATAAACAGTTATATATGTATCTATTATGGTATATCGTATAATAAGCTATGGCTCAAATCTTTACTACTTCACATTCGAGGGCGATGCCGTAGGCTTCAAGTACACGCTTACGTATCATCTCCTCAAGGGCGACGACATCGGCTGCTGAAGCCTTGAATCCGTCGTTGACCAAAACGAGCGGTTGCGACGGCCACAGCGACGCTCCGCCGACACGCATGTCGCGGCATCCGGCATGGTCGATGAGCCATGCCGCCGACAGCTTGACCATCCCGTCAGGCTGACGGAACGCCGGAGCTTCGGGGTTGACTGCGCTGAAAGCCGCGCCTTCGGCAGATCCGACCACGGGATTTTTGAAGTAGCTGCCCACGCTCCCCACCGCCCCCACTCCGGGGAGCTTGGCGCGGCGCATGGCGATGACGGCATCGCGCATATGCTGCGGCGTAAGGCCGTCTATGCCAGCCACGGCTTCCGCGAGAGCCTTGTAACCGAGACGCGGTGCCGGCGACGTGGACAGGCAGATGTCAACCGCCGTCACTATGTAGCGCGAGGCATTGGCTGCACCCTTAAACATAGAGTGGCGATAACCGTAATCAAGCTGCGATGCCGGGATAGACACCACCGAGCCGGACTCCTTGTCATAGGCATCGACGGCTATGACCACATCCGCCAGTTCGGCACCGTAGGCTCCGACATTCTGCACGGCAGCTCCGCCCATATGTCCGGGGATAAGCGAAAGGTTTTCCAGCCCCCACAGTCCGAGGCGGCATGTGATAGCTACGATGTCGTCAAGCACCACACCGGCATCGACATGCATGACTACCTGACGCACAGAGCCATCAGAAGCATCGACGACCGGAGTCAACTGATAAGTGCGCATCGCAGGGTGAAGCAGAGTCCTGCGGACAGGCGACGAGACAAACAGCATGTTGCTGCCTCCGCCTATCACCACTGCATCGTCAAGCAGCCCTTGGTCACGGAGACGCGACAAGTCAGCCACCGACGAGAAGCAGACCAGCCGGTCAGCTACCGCCGGGACCCGCATAGTGGTCATCGGAGCGATGTCGCAGTCAGTTGCAGTCGATACCATAACGCTGCTTTATGTAGAACAGCACCACATCAGCCACCTGCTCCATGGACATCAGCGAGGTATTGATGCAGAGGTCATATGTAGCGGCACATCCCCAGCGGCGGTCGGTGAAGAAATTATAGTAAGCCGAGCGGATTTTGTTGGTCCGCGTCATCAGAGCCTTGGCCTCATGGGGGGTCTTTACATCGCCACGCTCCATGATGCGCCTGATGCAGTCATCCTCGGAGGCGTGCAGGAACACATTGACGCACTTAGGATGGTCACGCAATATGTAATCGGAAGTGCGACCTACAATCACGCACGACTCACGGCGACCCAGCTCGCGTATGTAGTCGCTCTGTATGGCATAGAGGTTGTCGTCGCTTATCGCCGAGGGGGTGGCATAGAAATTGACCGGCGAGTGACCGAACGTGAACGACATCACCCCCGACAGGAACGACGGAGTGCGTTCGTCCTTGGATGCAAGATATTCAGGCGGCATACCCGCCTGCCGCGCCACGTCGATCAGCAGCTCTTTGTCATAGTAGCCTATGCCTAACCGCGACGAGAGCAGACGGCCGAGTTCACGACCGCCGCATCCCATCTGCCGGCCTATAGTGATAATCAACGGAGCATCGTTGTCGTCATGTGATGGTTGCATGATATATTTGTATGTAGTTGGAGTTATTTCTTCTTATTGAAATAGTCGTTGCGTATCTTGATGCCGAACACTATGACGCTCGACACCGTGGTGATGGTGTTGGTCACCACCAAGGGGATGTTGCCGAGCATGAGTCCCTGTATCACGAAGAACACGCTACCGGCACCGAGGAGGAGGAATGTCGGGAGAGCTATACCGTCGGTCTGGCGTGTCCTTATCGTATGCCACGCCTGTGGGAGATAGCCGAACACCATGCAGATAGCGGCAGTGTACCCGACGATATTGACAAGAAGTTCATGAGTCATGGCATATATGATTTAAGTAAGGAATTGATTTAAACTTATTTCAAAATGTTAAATCAGTTCAAGGAGAGAGACAAGTTATCTGACAAAAATAGCGAATAAATCGCAAAAGCGCAATATCAGCAACAACAGAAGCCAGCAAAAATCGGCAGAAATCATGTCGGAGTCACACCGGGTGTGCCGGTTGGGGCGATGCGGCGCACTATGGCACGTGCCGCCGAGAGAGCCGGGGTCGCGTCGCCGAGTCGTGTGCGCATCCGCGCATAGTTACCCACCATCACGTCACGCTCACGGCTACCGGGGAGCAGCGCGGCAAGGGCTGCAGCAACCCTGTCAGGAATACAGTTATGGAGCAGCATCTCAGGTATGATCTCCTCTCCCATAATAAGGTTAGGGAGGGTCACGTAGGGAATCTTGAGCAGGCGGCGCATAATCTCATAGGATATGCGCGAGCCGTTGGCGCGGTAGCACGCCACCTGCGGAGTGCCGACGAGGGCGCACTCAAGAGTCGCCGTACCCGAAGTGACGAGAGCAACCGAAGCCGACGACATCAATCCGAGCGACGCATCATAGTGGACCGGGATGCTTGGAGCCAACGATTCGTAGAAATCCGCCGGGATGCCGGGGGCGCCGGCAATGGCCGGGGTGAGCGAGCCGGCAAACATTGAAGCAGCCTCGAGCATGACAGGGAGGTTGTTACGTATCTCCCCCATGCGGCTACCCGGCACGAGAGCCAGCAGGGGCTTGTCAGACGGCACCGCGACAAGCGAGGGCAGGGCAGCATCGACCTCTTCGACCGACGGATTGCCCACGTAAGCTACCGTCATGCCGTGACGGCTGTAGAAATCCGGCTCGAACGGGAGTATGCAAAAAACGTCGGAGCAATAGCGGCGGATGCTCTTGACCCTCCACTCTTTCCATGCCCACACCTTGGGAGGGATATAATAGAATACCGGGATGCCGAGACGGTAGGCTTCACGGGCTATCTTGAGGTTGAAGCTCGGATAGTCGACCAGCACCACCGCGTCGGGGCGCATGGACTGCGAGCGCACCGCATCAATCGCCACGCGGAGATTCGCCCGAATGTCGGGCAGATGGCGCAGCACCTCGCTGAAGCCCATATATGCCATGTCACGTATGTGCACCATCGGAGCCGTCCCGGCAGCAGCCGCCATACGGTCGCCGCCGAGAAACGAGAAGCACGCGCCCTCATCGACGCTACGAAAGGCACCGATGAGGGCTGCGGCATGAAGGTCGCCGGAGGCTTCTCCGGCCGATATGAAGTAACGCATCAGTAACTTTTAGAAATCACTCAGGCGATGACGTTTTGCGCTTTTTAAGCACCATGGCCGTGCGGGTAGGCAGGTAGAGCTTGAGCCATTCGATGCCGTGGGGCGAATAGAGCGGGTCAAACTGGGTGATGTGGCTGACGCTTTCGTCGATGTTGTCATAACCGCCAAACCGGGGATTGTCGCTCGAAAGCACAACATCGTACTGACCCGACGGAGCGAGGATGCCATAGTCGGTAAACGACTGGAACGGGCTGAAATTGAACACGAACACGAGGTCGCCACGCTTGAAGGCGAGCACCTGGTCGTCGTCCTTCTCCCAAAGCTTCTCTATGGGGAGGGCCTGGAAGTTGTAGACATTGCCGATAAGGCCTATCATGGCATTGTCGAAGTTGTTGAGGAACTGGTACTTGAGGTCGGTGCGGTCCACAAGATCCCACTGGCGGCGGGCATACTTGTAGCTCCAGCCGTTGCCCTCGCGGGGGAAGTCAATCCATTCGGGATGACCGAACTCGTTGCCCATGAAGTTGAGGTAGCCGCCGTTGATAGTGGCGCATGTGACGAGACGCATCATCTTGTGGAGAGCCATGCCGCGAGCCACGGTCATATTATCGTCGCCGACCATCATATGCCAATACATCTGGTCATCTATGAGCCAGAAGATAGTGGTCTTGTCGCCTACGAGAGCCTGGTCGTGGCTTTCGACATAGCTTATGGTCTTTTCGTCAGCGCGACGGTTGGTCAGCTCCCAGAAAATGCTTGTAGGATGCCAATCCTCGTCCTTACGCTCCTTGAGGGTCTTAATCCAGTAGTCGGGGATGCCCATGGCCATGCGGTAATCGAAGCCGATGCCTCCGTCCTTGAACGGGATGGCGAGGCCGGGCATACCGCTCATCTCCTCGGCGATGGTGATGGCCCGCGGGTTGACCTCATGAATCAGCTTGTTGGCCAGAGTCAGATACGTGATGGCATTGGTGTCCTGGCCGCCGTTGTAATAGTCGGCATAGCTGCCGAATCCCTGTCCCAAGCCGTGGTTATAATAGAGCATGGATGTCACACCGTCGAAACGGAAGCCGTCGAAACGGTATTCTTCAAGCCAATACTTGCAGTTGGACAGCAGGAAGTGCATCACCTCGTTTTTGCCGTAGTCGAAGCAGAGCGAGTCCCAAGCCGGATGCTCGCGGCGGTGGTCGCCGTAGAAATACTGGTTATAGCTGCCGTCGAGACGTCCGAGTCCTTCGTTTTCGTTCTTGACGGCATGGCTGTGCACGATATCCATGATGACCGAGATGCCGAGTTCGTGGGCCTTGTCAATCAGGCTCTTGAGATCTTCGGGAGTGCCGAAGCGCGATGACGCAGCATAGAAATTGCTGACATGATAACCGAACGAGCCGTAGTAGGGATGTTCCTGGATGGCCATAATCTGGATGGCGTTGTAACCGTCTTTGGCGATGCGCGGCAGCACCAAGTCGCGGAACTCGGCATAAGTGCCGACACCTTCGGTCTGCTGTGCCATGCCTATGTGGCACTCATATATAAGGAGCGGACGGGTGTCGGGGACAAATTTCTTGATTTTCCACTTGTAGGGTTTCTCTGGCATCCACACCTGAGCCGAGAACACCTTCGTCACCTCGTCCTGCACTACACGGTTGGCGTATGCCGGGATACGCTCTCCCTCGCCGCCTTCCCAGCGGACTATCATCTTGTAGAGGTCGCCGTGCTTTATGGCAGCGGCGGGGAGTTTGAGCTCCCACACACCGTTGTCAAGGCGTTTGAGGCGGTATTTGAGATATTCTTTCCAACGCGAGAAGTCACCGATAAGGGTAATCTCCGTGGCATTAGGAGCCCATTCGCGGAACACCCATCCGCCCTTGTCGGTGCGGTGGAGTCCGAAATAGTTATGCGCGTTGGCAAACTGGTCGAGCGTCTTGCACTGCGATGTCAGTTCGCGTTCCTTATTGACTGCATCGTTATGTCGCCCCTCTATGGCATCAGAAAACGGTTCGAGCCAGGGGTCATTTTTGATGATGTTAAGCTTTTTCATTTAATAATTAAGGTGGAGTGGGTGTTGAGATAAGCAAGGATTGGGTTGTGGGATTCCGATGGCTAAGATTTAAGGTGTAACAAGTGTGTCATATTAAGGTGCATAACACACGTTTGTGGCAAAGATAATGAAACATGGTGTGCATAGCAATGATTTTCGACGATTTTTTCAAAAAAAGTTTTCGGGAGAGATTGTCTGTCACCGCCTTTTGACGGAAAATGGGGTGTGTCAGTGACAGATTATTTGGGGATGAGCGAGAAAATCGGTAAATTTGCCGAAATTTCCAGCAATCAACTACAAATTTCTAAGGAATATTATGGTCAACCAACTCAGGAGTCACACAAGCACCCACGGACGCCGCATGGCCGGGGCCCGCGCACTCTGGCGTGCCAACGGCATGAAGGAGGAACAGATAGGCAAACCGATAATCGCCATCGTCAACTCGTTCACACAATTTGTCCCCGGACATACCCATCTCCACGAGATTGGCCAGGAAGTCAAGAAAGAGATAGAGAAGCTCGGCTGCTACGCCGCCGAGTTCAACACTATAGCCATCGACGACGGAATAGCCATGGGGCACGACGGGATGCTGTACTCGCTGCCGTCACGTGATCTGATAGCCGACTCGGTGGAGTACATGGTCAACGCCCACAAGGCCGACGCGATGGTGTGCATCAGCAACTGCGACAAAGTCACCCCGGGTATGCTCATGGCCGCGATGCGCCTGAACATCCCGACGATATTCGTGTCGGGAGGGCCTATGGAAGCCGGCGATGTGGACGGCAGGAAAGTGGACCTCATCGACATAATGATAGAGAGTGCGGACGACACCGTCAGCGAGAAAGCGGTGGAGCGTCTGGAACGTGACGGCTGTCCGACCTGCGGCTCGTGTTCGGGCATGTTCACCGCCAACTCCATGAACTCCCTCAACGAGGCCATCGGACTCGCCCTGCCCGGCAACGGCACAATCGTGGCTACACACGCCGAGCGCAAGGAGCTGTTCAGGGAAGCAGCCAAGCAGATAGTGGATAACGCCTACGCATATTACGAACGCGGCGACGAGAGCGTGCTTCCCCGCAACATAGCCACACGCCAGGCCATGCTCAACGCCATGACCTTGGACATAGCGATGGGCGGCAGCACCAACACCGTGCTGCACCTGCTCGCCGTGGCCAACGAGGCCGGAGCGGACTTCACCATGGCGGACATAGACATGCTTTCGCGCAAGACCCCCGTGCTGTGCAAGGTAGCTCCCAACTCACATTACCACATCGAAGATGTCAACCGTGCCGGAGGCATCCTGTCAATCATGAAGATACTCGCCGACAACGACCTTATAGATACGTCGGTCAACCGCGTGGACGGCATGAGCCTACAGCAGGCCATAGACCGCTATGCCGTCGGAGGTAAGGATTACACCGACGAAGCCGACAAGCTGTGGCACTGTGCACCCGGCCGCAAGCACACCACCGAAATGGGGTCGCAGGACTCGCAGTACGCCGAACTCGACACCGACCGTGCTACCGGCTGCATCCGCGACATGGAACATGCTTATGTCAAGGACGGCGGTCTGGCTGTGCTTAAAGGCAACATCGCCTTGGACGGCTGTGTGGTCAAGACTGCCGGAGTGGACGAGAGCATATTCAAGTTCTCAGGCCCTGCCAAAGTGTTCCACAGCCAAGAAGAAGCGGTAGACGGCATACTGCGCGACCATGTCAAGAGCGGCGACGTGGTGGTCATCACCTACGAAGGTCCCAAGGGCGGACCGGGTATGCAGGAGATGCTCTACCCCACCAGCTACATCAAGAGCAAGCATTTAGGCAAAGAGTGCGCACTGATTACCGACGGACGTTTTTCAGGCGGCACATCCGGGCTTTCAATCGGGCATGTCTCTCCAGAAGCAGCAGCCAGGGGCAACATCGCCTTGGTGCGTGACGGCGACATCATAGACATAGACATCCCCGGCCGCAGCATATCGGTGCGCATCTCCGAAGAGGAGCTTGCAACACGCCGCGCCGAGGAGGAAGCCCACGGCAAAGCCGCCTTCACTCCACGCGGACGCGACCGCCACGTGAGCCGCGCACTGCAAGCCTACGCTTCACAAGTGACTTCGGCCGACAAGGGCGGAGTGCGCAGCATAGATTAACACACGAAACATCACACATCAGAGAATATGAGCGAAAAGATAACAGGAGCAGAAGCACTGATACGCGCCCTCATCGACGAGGGGGTGGACACGGTGTTTGGATATCCCGGCGGCAGCATCATGCCGGTATATGACAAGCTCTACGACTATACCGACCGCCTGCACCACCATCTGGCCCGCCACGAACAGGGAGCCATACATGCCGCCCAAGGCTATGCCCGCGCATCGCACCGCACGGGTGTAGTAATAGCGACCTCAGGCCCCGGAGCGACCAATCTCGTCACAGGCATCAGCGATGCCATGATGGATTCCACCCCCTTGGTGGTAATCACAGGCCAGGTGGCGACAGGATTCCTCGGCAAAGACGCTTTCCAGGAGACCGATGTCATCGGAGTTACTCTCCCCATCACCAAGTGGGCGGTGCAGATACGCCGCCCGGAGGATGTCGCCCCGGCAGTGGCGCGCGCATTCTACATCGCCTCGTCAGGCCGGCCAGGCCCGGTGGTGCTCGATTTCGCCAAGGATGCCCAGACATCGCTCACCGACTACTGCTTCGAGCCGTGCAAGTTCATCCGCAGCTACGACCCCGACCCGATTATAGATGAAGCCAAAGTGGCCGAAGCCGCCAGCCTTATCAACTCCGCCCAGCGGCCCATGATACTTTCGGGTCACGGCGTGATGCTGTCACATGCCGAGAAAGAGCTGGTAGAACTCGCCGAGAAAGCCCACATACCTGTGGCATGCACGATGCTCGGCCTTTCGTCCATCCCCACGGCACACCCTCTGTACAAGGGTATGCTGGGTATGCACGGCAACATAGGGCCCAACGTCAACACCAACCGCGCAGACTTAATCGTGGCTGTGGGCATGAGGTTTGACGACCGTGTAACCGGCGACGTGAAAAAATACGCTCCCAACGCCAAGATAGTCCACATCGACATCGATGCCTCGGAATTTGATAAGACGGTGCGTACCGACACCCACATACACGGCGATGCCAAGAAAGTGCTCCTCGCACTGATACCGCAGGTCAATCCGGCGATACGCCATGAGTGGGCGGCATCATTCGACCGCCACAACGCTGCGGAACGCGAACTCGTCATCAAGCGCGAGATAGAGCCCGACAGCCCTACGGGTCCGATGCTCATGGGCGAAGTAGTCAGCAAAGTCTCGGAAGCCTTCGGCCACAAGGCCATCACTGTCACCGATGTGGGACAGAACCAGATGTTCGGAGTGCGCTACTCCGGCTTTACAGAGACCGACAGCTGCATAACCTCGGGCGGTCTCGGCACGATGGGCTTCGGACTGCCAGCTGCCATAGGCGCAAAGATAGGAGCCCCCAAACGACAGGTGGTACTCTACGTGGGCGACGGCGGACTGCAGATGACGCTTCAGGAATTGGGCATGATTATGGAGTACAACGTAGGTGTCAAAATCGTGCTGCTCAACAACAACTTCCTCGGCAATGTGCGCCAGTGGCAGTACCTCTTCTTCAATGGCCGCTACAGCGCGACCCCGATGCTCAACCCCGATTTCGTGGCTGTCGCCGCAGCCTACGGCATCAAAGGTGAGGATGTCGCCGACCGAACAGAGCTTGCCGGAGCCATCAGCCGCATGGCAGCGCATGACGGAGCTTATCTGCTCAATGTCAACATCGACCCCACAGACATGGTATTTCCCATGACCCCGGGCGGAGCCGGAGTGGACGAGATACTGCTCAACGAGAAAGACCATTACATACCTAAAGATTAAGTTAGAGAGTGTAATATGGACGACCAATTATATACCATCACGGTTTTTACCGAAAACCAGGTAGGTCTGCTCAACCAGATTTCTATCATCTTCACACGCCGCTGCCTTAACATCGAGAGCATGACGGTCAGCGCCTGTTCGATACACGGTGTTCACAAATTCACTATCACCTGCCGCAGCAACCGCACGATGATGGAGCATGTGGTCAAGCAGATAGAACGCCGCATCGACGTGCTGCGAGCATTTCTCCACACCGACGACGAGCTGGTGTATCAAGAAGTGGCACTGTACAAAGTGCCCACCAACCGTCTGCTGCAAGAGGGGCATCTCGAAGGCATCATACGCCGCAACGGAGCTCGGGTGCTCGAAATCACCGACGAATACACCATATTCGAGAAAACAGGGCACAAGAGCGAGACCGAGCGGCTGTTTGAGGAGCTGAAAGAGTTTGGCATACGCCAGTTTGTGCGCAGCGGCCGCGTAGCCGTGACCAAGAACAAGACCGAGTTTGTAGACCTGTTCCTCAAAGAGCAGCAGGCGCGCAAGCAGCGTGTGGAGAGCAAGAGCGAGTAAGTCATAGGAATCTTAGGAGACTTAGGAAACCTATGAATCTTATAAGTAATATAAGGAGTTATTATTGATATGGCAACTCTACCCAAGTTTCTCAAGACCGACTATTTCCTGACTGCGGCAGAGTGTAACGCCGAGAGCGAACTCGCCCTGAGTACGCTCGTGCGCCATATCATAGAGAGCGCGACCGAGCACGCCAACCGCCTCAATGTCGGGTATTCGCGTCTGGCGGAGACCGGCATAGCGTGGGTGTTGAGCCGTCTGGCTTTGGAGATGAAACGGATGCCGAGGGTCAACGAGCGGTTTTCTTTGGAGACCCGCGTGACCGCCATAGACCGTCACTCGTCCGACCGTCTGTTTGAAATAACCGATGCCGAGGGCAAGCAGCTCGGCATGGCGCGCACCGTATGGGTCGCGCTCGACATAGCCAACCGCAAGCTCGCCGATCTGTCGATGCTCACGGAACTTGCCGCCATCGCCGCCCCCTACTCTCCGGCCTGTGCTCCCCCGAAACGTCTGAGGATGCAGAAGCAGCCCGATACGGTCAAGGACCTGAGCGTATGCTACAGCGACCTCGACATCAACCGGCATCTGACCACCACCAGATATATCGACTTCATGGTCAGTGCTTTCGACATGGAGTGGCATGACCGCAACCGCATCAGCCGCATGGATGTAGTGTTTATGCGCGAGACGCTTCCAGGGGCATCAATCAGCATAGCAACCACGGCATTGTCAGACCGCGAAGTCCAGCTCGACATCAGCCAGAACGGTGAAGCACACGTGCTTGGTCTGTTTACCCACGAGCCAAGGCAATGATAGGCGAATCCGCCCATTTTCACGATAAAATATCATGGAAACGGCACAAATCAGCAATAAATTGCAACAAAATTGTGTCTATGTCAAGATATTTGCATAACTTTACACCCGTTTTAGGAAATATATAACATTTAATCATAATCCACGTACAATTATGGCAAAATTGAACTTTGGCGGCGTTGAAGAAACCGTCATCACACGCGATGAATTCCCCTTGGAAAAAGCACGCGAAATCCTCAAAAATGAAACAATCGCAGTGCTCGGTTATGGCGTACAGGGCCCCGGCCAGAGCCTCAACCTCCGCGACAATGGATTTAACGTAATCGTAGGCCAGCGCGAGGGCAAAACATACGACAAGGCCGTAGCCGACGGATGGGTACCCGGCGAAACGCTCTTCAGCATCGAAGAAGCATGCGAGCGCGGCACCATCATCATGTGCCTCCTCTCTGACGCTGCTGTCATCTCAGTTTGGCCAACCATCAAGAAACACCTGAGCGCCGGCAAAGCCCTCTACTTCTCTCACGGCTTCGCTATCGCATGGCAGGACCGTACAGGCGTGGTACCACCCAAGGATGTCGACCTTATCCTCGTGGCACCCAAAGGCTCAGGCACATCGCTCCGCACGATGTTCCTTGAAGGCCGCGGCCTCAACTCAAGCTATGCCGTTGAACAGGACTACACCGGCCATGCCCTCGAGCGCACACTCGCCCTGGCTATCGGTATCGGCTCAGGCTACATCTTCGAGACCACATTCAAGCGCGAAGCCTACAGCGACCTCACCGGCGAACGCGGTTCGCTGATGGGTGCCATCCAGGGTCTGCTGCTCGCCCAGTATGAGGTGCTCCGCGAAAACGGCCACACACCCTCAGAGGCATTCAATGAGACCGTGGAAGAGCTCACACAGTCACTCATGCCCCTCTTCGCAGCCAAGGGTATGGACTGGATGTATGCCAACTGCTCGACCACCGCACAGCGTGGCGCACTCGACTGGATGACACCGTTCCACGATGCCATCAAGCCCGTAGTAGAGAAACTCTATGCAAGCGTAGCCTGCGGTCAGGAAGCCCAGAACTCCATCGACTCCAACTCCAAGCCCGGCTACCGTGAAGGACTTGAAGCAGAGCTCAAGGCACTCCGCGAAAGCGAGATGTGGCAGGCCGGCGCAACAGTGCGCAGCCTCCGCCCTGAAAACAACTGATAGGAATCACACTTCTACCCGATACAGTCAAGGCACCGATAAATTTCGGTGCCTTGTATTTTTTGAGCATCATAAGTCGTATAATTCTTATAAATCATATAAGGAATTATAAGTTGCTGCGAGGCTTTGAGATTTTTTTTGCAAAGTAGGATATTAAAAGCTATATTTGCATAATACTAACCAAAGTGTGCAAAAGCACCGACAACTTGCAATCAATCATAACGAAATAACTTCCAACTGAAAGCACCATGGATCAGCAGATAGACTGGGCCAACCTACCCTTCGGCTACATCAAGACAGACTACAATGTACGTTGCTACTACAAAGACGGCAAATGGGGCGACATAGAGGTGTCGGACTCCGAGACCCTTAACCTCCACATAGCCGCCACCTCCCTCCACTACGGACAGGAAATATTCGAGGGCATGAAAGCCTTCAGAGGTAAAGACGGCAAGGTAAGGGTATTCCGCATAGAGGAAAACGCTCACCGCATAGCCGAATCGGCCCGCGGACTGCTGATGGAGCCGGTACCCGAAGAGCTCTTCACGGAAATGGTGAAAAAGGTAGTAAAGCTCAACGAGCGTTTCATCCCGCCCTATGGCAGCGGTGCATCGTTATACATACGTCCGCTCGAAATCGGCTTGTCGGCACGTGTAGGCGTACAGCCGTCGCAGGAATACCTGTTCATGATACTTGTCACCCCCGTAGGGCCATATTTCAAAGGTGGCTTTAAACCCACAAACATATGCATTATGCGCGAGTTTGACCGCGTAGCCCCCAAGGGGACAGGCCGATACAAATGCGGCGGCAATTACGCCGCAAGTCTTGTGGCTGGCGACAAAGCCCATAAGTTAGGTTACTCCGCAGTGCTCTATCTCGACCCGAAAGAGAAGAAATACCTTGACGAATGCGGTCCGGCCAACTTCTTCGCTATCAAAGGGGACAAATACATCACCCCAGCGTCCGAGTCGATACTCCCGTCAGTCACCAACAAGAGTCTGCGGCAGCTTGCCAAAGACATGGGTCTGACAGTGGAAGAGCGGCATATCCCCATAGAGGAGCTTGCCGAGGTCGACGAAGCTGCGGCTTGCGGCACTGCGGCCGTGGCATCGCCTGTAGCCGAGATACACGATCTCGACAATGGCATCAAATATGTGGTAGCCAAGGACGGCAAGCCCGGTCCCGTGGTGACAGCCCTTTACAACAAGCTCCGGGGCATACAGCTCGGCGAGGAGGAAGACATCTACGGCTGGAACACCATCGTAGAGTGACTCTGCGATACAAATGCGGCAGCTCCTCTCCACAGCTTCATAGGCTTCCTATGACTCCTATGACTCCTATGACTCCTTAACATGCTCGTAGGCAAGCAACACCTTATTGGACGATGACAAATTATCAAGAAATAATAGACCGTTACTATCCCGCAGGTTCTGCCCTGCGGGATATTTATTTGCGCCACTGTAGCCAAGTAGCCGACATGGCCGTTGCCATCAACGAGTCCAAAGCTCTCGGATTAGACCCGGAGCAAATCCGGGCGGCAGCCATGCTCCACGACATCGGCATATATATGTGCGATGCTCCTTCGATAGAGTGCCACGGCACAGAGCCATACATACGCCACGGAATCATCGGGGCGAAGCTCCTACGTGGCTGCGGTGCAGGAGAGATAATGGCCCGCGTGGCCGAACGGCACACGGGAGCAGGGCTGACCGCAGACGAAATCAGCCATAGCGGCCTGCCGCTTCCTGTCCGCGACTATCTGCCAGAGACGCTGCTTGAACGGCTGATATGCTATGCCGACAAATTCTACAGCAAATCATCCGTCACCGCCACACGCCCCAAAGAAATCGACAAGGTAAGGGCGCAGATGGCCCGTTTCGGAGAGGCATCCTTATCGAGATTTGACGAAATGAGAGCTGAATTTGAATAGACTAAGCCATATTATCATCTATATTTATTATACTTTGCAATCAATATAATATGATTATTTATAAAATCTTATAATTTTTATAAGTCATATAAAATCTATATCTAATTCATATTTTATTGCAAAGGGGTTGACAGCTGCGTAACTTTGCAATGTCAGAAACAAAGACACTGACTCTCGTTTTATAAACGAAAGATGTTTTTAGGTTAATGCAAGAAATAAGAATTGGTAAGAAAGATGTGTTTTAAACTCTTAGCCGAGTAAAACCGGCAAACGCAGGAGCGACGTTGAGAAACGCCGCTCCTGCGTTTTTTGGCAACAGATAGGGATGCTATAAATCTTATAAGACGATAATGGGGAATGTCTACTTAAAGGCCACTAATCCGTGATGGACGGAGCCGACAGGCACTGCAGGGTGGCAACCTTGTCGGCTTCGAGCTGCGAAATCAGAGAGGCAAGCGAATCAAACTTTTGCTCGGAACGCAGTCTGTGTAGAAACTCTACATCAAGACGAGAGCCATACAGGTTCCCTTCAAACCCTATAAGGTGCGCCTCGACAGTAAGCTGAGGCTTCGCAGATGAGTCGACTGTAGGCCGTCGGCCTATATTGACCATCGCAGGATAGCACGGCAAATCAGACAGCACCCTAAATCCAGAAGGAGAAGAATCAGCACCCTCATCAGGAACTGGGGGAACATGGGGTACAGAAGAAACAGGGGGCACATCTGCATCAGCAACACCAGCGGCTGCACTAACAGTACTCCCATCGGCAGTGGCATCCACTACTGAAACAACCTTGACACCATCAGCACCAACATCGGCGGTGGCATCGATAACTGCATCAGGGGCAGCAACAGCAGAGGTAGCAGTGGCGAAAGATGGAACAAAACCTGCGGAATCCTTATCTGTGCCGACGACGCATGCTCTGCAAGCATAAACCCCTTCGGCCGGGATGGCACATGAGGGGTCAATCTGCAGATTGGCCGTAGGGAATCCGATGGTGCGTCCGATGCGACGGCCTCCTATCACTTGTCCCGACAATGACACCGCATGTCCGAGGAGGCGCGATGCCATCGCCACATCGCCCGACGCTATCAGATGCCGTATGGCAGTAGAGCTAGCCTCTCCGAATCCAGAGTATTCGTAACGCGGAGCTTGCAGAATCTCCACCCCTATGGTGGATGCAGCATCCACATAACCGTCAAACTCTTTGAGACGGTCGCTGCCGAAGCTGTTATTGAATCCGAGCACGATAGCCTCCACCCCATAGCCAGCATGAAGAAACGCGATGAAATCCCGCGCAGTCATACGGCGCAATTTTTCATCGAACGGCAAGACTATTACATCATGTACGCCGGCTTCATTGAGCCGCAATATCCGCTGCTCCAAAGTACACAGAGCCAACGGGACACGCTCAGGACGGACAACCGCCAACGGATGAGACGAGAATGTCACGACAGCGGGGACAAGCCCACGCCGCGTCCCCTCTTCGACGAGGTAGTCCACCACCGCCCGGTGTCCAAGGTGTACACCGTCAAACGTGCCTATGGCAGCTATGCGGCGAGCGGTCGGGTATGACGGTTGCTGTGACATATGACGAAATGAAAATTTGAACCGCTACTTATCCTTTTCTGAACTGTCGCTTTCCTCCTTAATCTATATCCTTGGGAATCAAGGTGGCGAACTCTGTGCCAGGACGGACCTGCGAGGCGTGGAAGCCGAGAGCGCGTGCAGCTTCACAATTAGCGGCAGAATCGTCCAAGAAAAGCGTTTCCGTCGGGATGATGCCGAGCTTCTGCTCCGCAAAGCGGAATATCCGGACATCAGGTTTGCACACCTTGGCCTCGAAACTCGTCACAGTGCCGTCAAAATAGTAGCCCATATCATGCCCGTCCTTGCAAAATTCATCTTTGATAAACGAATCCCACATTATGGCATTTGTGTTACTGAGCATATAGATACGGTAACGGCAGTGCAGACGCTCTATCTCGCGAAGCCTCTCCACCGGGATGCCGACGAGAAATGCATTGAAGGCTGCATCGATCTGCCCGTCGGTCACTGGATGGTCTATGAGTGCGCGTACCTCATCGCGAAACTGCTGAGGAGTAATCAACCCGGCCTCTATGTTGCGGAAAAAGCCCCTTTGCTCGTAGTCGCCGAGGTATTGGCTGGGATTGTCGACACCGAGCTGCTCGAATGCCTTAATACAGTTTTCCCGTTTGATATCAAGGATGACACCGCCGAGATCAAAAAGCAGATTGCGTATCATATGGCTATTATTGCGTCTATTCTATATACTATTTATTACTTCTATTCTATACATTATTTAGATGTAGTTGACTGCTTATTACGGCAAAGGTACGAATATTCTTTGTATCTTTGCTTCTAATAAAGACCAAACACACGACTATATCATGAACCTATTCACTCAAAGAATCAACGGTCTCCGTGAGGCCATGAAATCACAAAGCATCGATGCGGTAATCATACCGCGCACCGATGCACATCTCAGCGAATACATCTCCGAGCACTGGCACGTAGTACGGTTTCTCAGCGGATTCACAGGGTCGGCAGCCACCATGGTAGTCACCCTCGACAAAGCCCTGCTCTGGACCGACTCGCGCTACTTCCTCCAAGCCGCACAGCAGCTCGAAGACACAGGCATCGGACTGATGAAAGACGGCTTGGCCGAGACACCCGACATACCGACATGGCTGTGCGACACCCTGCACGCCGGCGACACTGTGGGAATCGACGGCATGACATATTCGATAGACGGTTGCGCTGCATTAGAGCAGACCCTTGCCGCCAAAGGCATCAACCTCAAAGCTGATTTCAGCCCTATAGACGGCATCTGGACCGCCCGCCCGGGCCTCCCCACCGACAAAATATTTATCCACGACCTCAAGTATGCCGGTGAAGACGCATCATCGAAAATAAGCCGCGTATTAGCCAACGCCGCCAACGCCGGAGCCACCTCCACATTCCTGTCGGCCTTAGACGAGATAGCATGGACGCTCAACATACGCTCCAACGATGTCCCCGACAACCCTGTCGCCACCTCATTCCTGTATCTCTCGCCTAAAGGGTCGACCCTGTTTGTCGACCCCGTCAAGATGACACCAGAAGTCGCGTCCCACCTCCAAGCCGCCAATGTGGAAGTGAAGCCATACGCAGAAGTAAAGGCATTTCTCGGCTCACTCGACCGAGATGCAAAACTGCTGATGTCAACTACACAGAACGCAGCTGGGCTGGCACAGATAGCAGGCGACCGTGTCATCAAGGGCAAATCGCCCGTGGCGATGCTCAAAGCCGTCAAAAACGATGTACAGCTCGACGGCACTCGCCAGGCTATGAAGCGCGACGGAGTGGCATTGGTCTACAGCTTCATGGAGATTGAAAAACGCATGGCTAAAGGCGAACCCCTGACCGAGATGGACGTGGCCGAAATACTGACCCGTCACCGCAGCGAGCAACCCCTTTACTTCGAGAACAGCTTCGACACCATAGCCGGTTTCGGTCCGCACGGGGCCATAGTGCACTATACCGCCGACGAACAGAGCAACGCCGAAATCAAGGGCGACAACCTGCTGCTCATAGATTCCGGAGCCAACTACATCGACGGAACCACAGACATAACCCGCACCATAGCCATCGGCACACCCACAGCCGAGATGCGGCATGATTTCACGTTGGTCATGAAAGGGCATATAGCCATCTCCACCGCCATATTCCCAGCCGGCACACGCGGACACCAGTTAGATGCCATGGCACGTATGCCGCTATGGCGTGAGGGCAAAAGCTACCTCCACGGCACCGGCCACGGCGTAGGACACTTCCTCAACGTACACGAAGGGCCCCAAAGCATACGCCTCAACGACACGATGGCACCCCTGCTGCCGGGCATGATTACCAGCAACGAGCCGGGCATATACCTGAGCGACCGCTACGGCATCCGCTGCGAGAACTTAGTGCTGACCGTGCCGAAGATGACTACCGAATTTGGAGACTTTTACGGATTCGAGGAGCTGACACTGTTCCCCTTCGACCTGCGGCTGTTCGACACTTCCATCATGTCAGACGAGGAAATAGCCTGGGTCAACGACTACCATGCCGAAGTGCGCCGGCAGCTTACGCCGATGCTCAATGCCGAAGGAGCCGCATGGTTGGCCGAGCGCACCCGTCCGCTCGAATAAGCGGCCAAGAGGCTCATACGATAACCGCACAGTGACCATCCGAAATACTATCAGCATGAAATTCAAACTCTTATCACCCATATTACTGACCGCAACCCTGATGTCTACAGCAACAAATCCGCTATTCAACGAGTTTACCGACACACCCTACGGCACGATACCGTTCTCACGCATCACCCCCAAGGACATGGAGGCCGCAATGGAGCGCGGCATCGCCCTCGGCCTTGACGAAATCAATGCTATAGCCGACAGCAAAGAAGCCCCGACATTCCAGAATACCATAGTGGCTCTCGAACATTCAGGCCGGGACCTCGACCGTGTGCTCAACGTGTTCTATCCCCTCCTCGAAGCCGCCAACTCCGACGAGATGAACGACATAGCCATGCGCATGACTCCCCGCCTGAGCGACTACAGCACCTCCATAACCCTCAACGAGAAGCTGTGGGAGCGTGTCCGCACGGTCTATGACAATCGCAAAGCCCTAAGCGTCAACCTCAACAAGGAGGATTCGATGTTGCTCAAAAACACTTACGACTCGTTTGCCCGCAACGGCGCACTGCTACAAGGCACCGACCGCGAGACATACAAGAAACTCAATGCCGAGCTGAGCGAACTGACCACCCGATTCGGACAAAACGTGCTCAAAGAACTCAACACCTACGAGATATGGCTCACTGCCGACGACCTCGCCGGACTGCCTGAGTCGTCAGTGGAAGCGGCCGCATTTGCAGCCAAGGAGAAAGGCAGGGAAGGCGAATACCTGTTCACCCTCGCCCAGCCCACCTACATGGCGTTTATGAAGTATTCGTCACGCCGCGACCTCCGCGAAAAGATGTGGCGGCTATACAACGGACGCAACCTGAAGGGCGAGTACGACAACACCGCCATCATGCGACACATAGCCGAAGTACGCCGACAGATAGCAGTGCTGCTCGGACACAAGAATTATGCCGAATACTCCCTCGAACACACTATGGCCAAGACACCCGAAGCCGTGTACAACCTGCTCAACAAATTGGTAGAGGCATACCGCCCGGCCCAGCAGCGGGAATTTGTCGAACTTGCCGACTACGCCGGCAGCCTTGAAGGCAAGCCTGTAGAAATCATGCCCTGGGACTATAGCTACTATGCCAACAAGCTCAAAGAGGCCAAATACGACTTTGACGAAGAGGCTCTGCGTCCCTACTTCGAGCTGTCAGCCGTCATCGACGGGGTTTTCGGTCTCGCCGGCAAGCTATACGGTCTCAGCTTCAAAGAAAACCCGGACATTGAAGTCTACCACCCCGACGTGAAGGCTTATGAAGTCACCGACGGCGACGGAAAGTTCATGGGCATCTTCTATGCCGACTTCTTCCCTCGCGAGAGCAAGCGTCCCGGCGCATGGATGACCGAGTTCCGCCCCGAAGAAATCAAGGACGACGGCACCGAAGTGCGCCCTCTCATCACCATCGTCACCAACTTCACCAAACCCACCGACAGCAAGCCGTCGCTGCTCACCCCCTACGAAGTGGAGACATTCCTGCACGAGTTCGGTCACTCGCTCCACGGGCTGCTCGCAAAAACCCGCTACGCCTCCATGTCAGGTACATCGGTGTACCGCGACTTCGTGGAGCTGCCGTCACAGTTCAACGAGAACTTCATGACCAAGAAAGAGTTTCTCGACGGCTTCGCACGCCACTATGTAACCAAGCAGCCCATACCCTCCGACACCATAGCCAAAATGGTAGCATCGCAGCAGTTCGGCGCGGCCTACGCATGTCTGCGTCAGCTCAATTTCGGCCTTATCGACATGGCATGGCACACAGCCACGGAGCCGGTGGAAGATTTCGCCGCATTGGAGCTAATAGCCGGAGAGCCTGTGCAGATGTTCCCTGCCATAGATAACTCGCTGATTTCGCCCCAGTTCAGCCACATATTTGCCGGGGGATATGCAGCCGGATACTACAGTTACAAGTGGAGCGAAGTGCTTGATGCCGATGCTTTTGCAAAATTCGAGGAAGACGGCATCTTCAACCCCGCGACCGCTGCGTCGTTCCGCCACAACATCCTCGAACGCGGAGGCACTGAAGACCCGGCAGAGCTTTACCGCCGCTTCCGTGGCCAGGAACCGACAGTGGATGCCCTGCTGCACCGTGACGGTATCATCCCCGGCAAGTAACCGACATAAGTCGTATAAGTCGTATAAATTCTTATAACTCTTATAAGAGCTTATACGACTTATTTTGTGTCTATGCATGAGCAAAGTGTAAGTTTTTTCAAAGAAAAACAAGCAAAAGTATTGCATATTGCTGCAAAATGTTTTAACTTTGCACCGAAACATTACGGATGGCATAAGAGAGTGTTAAAAAACTCCACGCATAGACACTCTCTGAGATTTTCCAAGGAAAATTTGCTCTAAAGTAAAAAAGATAGTTTATACCTCTTTATATAATTCTTTATATATTCCAAAAAGTACATGAAAGCAACGGAAGTAATGGACGACCTTCGTCGTCGTTTCCCCAACGAACCCGAGTACCTCCAGGCTGTGGAGGAAGTAGTCTCCACCATCGAGGATGTATATAACGAACATCCCGAATTTGACGCATATAACCTCATCGAGCGTCTCTGCATACCCGACCGCATATTCTCGTTCCGCGTAAGCTGGATCGACGACAACGGCAAAGTGCAGAACAACATGGGTTACCGCATCCAGCACAACAACGCTATCGGTCCGTACAAGGGCGGCATCCGCTTCCACTCGAGCGTCAACCAGTCGATTCTGAAGTTCCTCGCATTCGAGCAGACTTTCAAAAACTCACTCACCACACTCGCCATGGGCGGTGCCAAGGGCGGCTCGGACTTCTCGCCCCGTGGCAAGAGCGACAAGGAAGTGATGCGCTTCTGCCAGGCATTCATCGCCGAGCTGTGGCGTCATATCGGTCCTGACACCGACGTTCCCGCAGGTGACATAGGTGTAGGCGGCCGTGAAGTCGGCTACATGTACGGCATGTACAAGAAGATGGCCCGCGAATTTACAGGCACATTCACCGGCAAGGGTCTCGAATTCGGCGGCTCGCTGATTCGTCCCGAAGCTACAGGTTACGGCAACGTATACTTCCTGCTCAACATGCTCGCGACCAAGGGCATCGACATCAAGGACAAAGTGGTGGCCATATCGGGCTCAGGCAACGTGGCCCAGTACACCGCCGAGAAGCTCCTCCAGCTCGGAGCCAAGGTAGTGTCGATGAGCGACTCCGACGGCACGATCTACGTACCCGAAGGCATCACCCAGGAGCAGCTTGGCTACATCTTCAAGCTCAAGAACGAGTATCGCGGACGCATCCGTGAATTTGCCGAAGAATACGGCTGCCAGTACTTTGAAGGCGAACGCCCCTGGAAGCACTGCAAATGCGACATCGCCATGCCTTCAGCTACTCAGAACGAAATCGACGGCGACGATGCCCGCGCCCTCCTCGCCAACGGTGTCATCGCAGTCAGCGAAGGTGCCAACATGCCCTCGACTCCCGAAGCCATCAAGGAGTTCCTCCAGGCCCGCATCCTCTACGCTCCCGGCAAGGCAGCTAACGCCGGCGGTGTGTCGGTATCAGGTCTTGAGATGGCCCAGAACTCCCAGAAACTCTCTTGGAGCGCAGCTGAGGTCGACGAAAAGCTCAAAGGCATCATGAAAGAGATCCACCACCAGTGCGAACTCTTCGGCAAGGAAGCCGACGGCTACATCAACTACGTCAAGGGTGCCAATGTGGCTGGCTTCATGAAAGTGGCCCGTGCCATGATGGCCCAGGGCGTGCTCTAATCAGACATTCATAGCAACTGACAATGATATAATCCCATCCAACAATTCCCCAGGGGGTTGCCACGCGTGAAGCGTCGCAACCCCCTACTCTTTATGGCGGCATGAGATATAGGATTCATAGGATGCCTATGCCCCCTGTGAATGGCTGTTACCTCAATGAAAGCAGCCCCACCGGAGCGTAATGCTCGGCGGGGCTGCTTTCAAATGGTCGATTCAAGCCTTAAATGAGCTTTAAGAAAAATTTAAGGGCTTGGTGTGTTGCTGTTGCAAAGGGTTTCCTGGCTTATGCGCCGGGCTTATACCAGTAGGGTGTGCCGCTGTCAGCTTTGGGTGAGACTGTTCCAGCGGGGTTCTGCTTACCCTTGAGCTGAACATTTGCCTCAAGCTCGCCTGTAGGAATCATGTACTGGAATATGTTGTCGTTGGCAGGGATTTCGTACACACATTCCGCGGGGAAGCCGCCGCCACGACGGTCGATGCCTTTCTGGAGGCGCAGACAGTCGAAGTAGCTGAAGCCTTCGCCCCAAAACTCGATGCGACGCTGGAACCAGATTTCGTCGATCATCTCCTCTTTCGATGACGCGTTGCACACATAGGGTGCAGTCGGGTCGGTCCAGCGGTAGTTGTTGACAAAGTTCTCGACGATGGTTTTGGCATCAGGCCATGAACCCGACATTGCAAGACCCTCAGCCTGAATAAGCAGCATCTCCTCATAGCGCATCATGGGTATATCGGTTGCGCCGATGGTGTTCATCAGCTCATCCTGGTACGGAGCGAACTTGACGACAGCATAGTCAGGAATACCAACGAGAGCGACATACCATGGAGCTGTATATCCTTCGATGCTGACCCATGAATTGTCAACGATATAGTTGTCGAGAGCTGAATAGCCCACCTTGTAGACCGGGTTGACGTTAGGACTGGGCTTATAGTCGAATGGGTTGACCCACCAGCACTTGCGCACGTCAGCGTCAGGAATCATGTCCCAGAGCAGCTCATTGATGGTGCGCCACTGGCCGGCGTAGGCATAGCCGTAGGTGAGCGAACCCATCATGCCGGCGAATGTGTACAGACCGTTGGCATCCTTCTCGGAGACATGGACGCCCCACATGACATCGCGCTGCGCGAAGCTGTTGAAAGCCGGCTTCTCCACATCCTCCACAAGAGCCGGAGAGGCATCGGCAAGCTGCATGGCGGCTTCGGCATCGAGGGCGGCTTCAGTACCCTTGCCCATAAGCAGGTAGGCACGGGCGCGGAGACCGTATGCCACAGCCGGATCCACAAACCGCTTGTCGTAGCGTCCGGGATAGACCTTGAGAAGCATATCGATAGAATAGTCGAGGTCTGAGAGGATCTGGGCGTACACGTCCGCTACTGTGCCGCGCGACACACCTTCGGTGGCGGCCGCCTCGTCGTTGGCCTCGGTAATCACCGGGATGCCGGGAGCCTGAGGGTTGACAGTGTAGGGCTTGCAGTAGAGCTGCACTAAGTTAGTGTAAGCCCAAGCCCTCATCGCCTTGGCCTGCGCGATATAGCAGAGCAGTTCGGGGTCATCAGTGTTGGCATCGATACCTTTGAGGAGGTTGTTGCACGAGTAGATGGTCTTGTAGAAAGTACCCCAGAGGCAGGTGGTGAAAGTAGAGGTAGAGGAGTTGTCGGAATAGAGCGCACTGCTGTCAAACCAGCCGTAGACGTTGACTACAACAGCCTGATCCTGCCCACGGTTTTCAAGCCCGAGCACAGCGGCGGGGAATCCGAAATCGGAATAGTCTGTGGTGTTCTGCCTCCATGTGTACAGATTAGCATACACTGCCGACATCTGCGACTCGATGGCAGCAGGATTTTTGTCGACCACCTCCTGACGCTGGCCGTCGGTGTATTTGTCGCCCATGGGCAACGTGTCAAGGTCGTTGCAGCCAGCCAGGACCGACGCAGCCAAAGCTGCTATAAGATATTTTGTTGCTTTCATAATTGTTTTGCGACTTACTTATTAGAATTCCAGTCTGATACCACCTGAGAGGCAACGCATGGCCGAGTACGAACCCGCATACGACGATGTGTAGCTCTGACGGGGGTCGAGTCCCTTGCGCTTCGCCCAGAGGTAGAGGTTGTCGCCTGAGAAATAGACGCGCAGAGATGTCAGGTGCATCTTGTCGGTAACCGACTTGGGCAGGGTGTAGCCGAAGGTGATATTGTTGATTGAGAAATAGTTGCTCGATATCAGCCAGCGGTCAGTCAGGGCGGTCATGTAGGTCGACTGGTTGCCGCTCCACATCAAGCGGGGGATGTCTGTATCAGTATTCTCAGGAGTCCAGGCATTGAGCAGGTCCTTGTGCAGAGCCATACCGACATCGCCGCTGCCGGCACCGTTCATGAGCAGCTGGTAGCCGTAATCCACCATCTTGCCGCCAGCCTGGAAGCCGCAGCTGATGGCGAAGTCGAAGCCGTAGGCGTTGACCTTGGCACCGAAACCTCCATATACGGGAGGAAGCAGGTTGCCGGAAGCGCAGCGGTTTTCGACATAACCATTAGCGGCATCGCCGTTACGTGCGAGCGACCAGTTGGTAGTCTTCTCCTCGGTGCCGTCGGTGCGCTTGGCCCAGTAGAGGGCAGCACCGGTCTCGGGGTCGACCCCGGCATATTTGACTGAATAAATCTGGTACATGGACTCGCCTTCGCGGAAGATGCGCGAGCCGCTGATCCACTCGCCGTTGAGGTCGGGGTGGAGCTTTAGCACCTTGTTGTTAATCCATGTGAGATTGGCGTTGAGGCTCACCTCCACATCCTTGTTGCGGAACACTGTGCCTGTGAGGTCGAGCTCGATGCCGTTGTTGCGCATAGAGCCGATGTTCATAGGCATGGACGAATACCCCAGCGAGGGTGCCATGGGCTTGTAATAGAGCATGTCGGATGTCTGACGCTGGAAGTATTCGAGCGAACCTATCAGCTTCGAGTTGAAGAAGCTGAAGTCGAAGCCGATGTTGAAGCTGTTGGAGGTCTCCCATGTCAGGTCGGGGTTGCCCTTATAGTAAAGCGTGCCTACCGACCAGAGACTATTGGAGCCGCTGGCCGTATACTGGTCAGCCCAGGCATAGTAGTTGCCGACGTTGTCGTTGCCCTGCTGGCCGAACGAAGCCTTGAATTTCAGGAGGTCGACGTTGGTGAAGGGTTCCATGAACTTCTCTTTGGCGATGTTCCATGCGCCGCTGACCGACCAGAAGTTGCCCCAGCGTTTGTCGGGCGCGAAGCGCGACGAAGCGTCGCGGCGGTAGCTCACGCTGCCGAAGTACTTGTTGTCATAATCGTAGTTGACACGGCCGAAGATACCGCGGGTGGCGTACTTGTCGATAGAGCCGCCGACTGTGATGTTGTCGATAACGTTGCTGAGGGTGTAATTGTCGTTGGAGTAGATGGTTTCACCCTGACCCCACATATTGGCAATGTTGAGGTCGTAGCTCTCATAACCGAGGAGTACGTCGAGGTTATGCACGTCGGCAAAGGTCTTGGTGTAGTTGGCAAGCACCTGGAGGTTGAGGGAGCGGTTACGGATGGTTTCCTGAGTGACATTGCCGCCATACATAGCCATCTGGCCGTGGAGGCTGTTGCCGAGGACGTTGTTGCGGAGCCAGTCGGTCCAGTAGCCGATGGTACCGGTCAGCTTGAGACCGTCGATCGGGGTAATCTGGGCGAACCACTTGCCGTTGAACACATCGTGGATGTACTCTTCCTTGTCATAGATGAGAGTACCTGTGGGGTTGGCACCGCTCATCCAGCTACGCGACATGGGCATACCTTCAAGAGGGGTCATACCGAAGTCGTAGAGCGGCTTACCGGTAGACGAGTCGTAGCGGATATTACCGGCGGCATCGCGGATATACATCGGGTACATCGGGCCCATATAGTTGGCTACATAGAAAGCGTTGCCCGAATAGCCGTCGGAGGTCTGTCCGTATGGGGTGTTGGAGTTTTCCCATGTGTAGGCGAGATTGGTGCCAAGGCGCAGCCAAGACTTGGCCTGATATTCCACCGAGGCGCGGGTAGAGAGTCGTTCGTAGTTCGACTCCTGGATTACGCCGTCGTCGGTCAGGTAAGCTGCGCTGACATGGTAGTTGAAGCGGTCACCGCCGCCGCTCACAGCGACGTTGTATTCCTGACGGAAACCGTTACGGTAAGTGCCTTTCTTCCAGTCGTCGGGCTGGAGATAGAAGTCGTTAGCTTCATCGCGATAGCCAAGAGAGGCGTTGGGGTTGAGCGAACCGTCGGGCATGAAGAGTCCTTCGCCGTCAGGGATGGTCCACATCTGGTAGCCGAAGATATTTTTTGTGCCATTGGGCTGGATCATGCCAGTGCTAGCATAATTTAGACCGTTGGCAAACTGCCAGGCAGCATTGGCATCACCCAGAGCGTCCATGGCATAGTTGTAACGCGACTTGTAATACTGCTGGTAGTATGTAGGGATGTCGGTTATGGTCTCGTAGTCGCTCACCTGACGCGAGTTGGCACCCCAGCGGGCATCGAAAGTCACCTTGGCAGGACCTGTCTGGCCTCGCTTGGTGGTGATGAGGATTACGCCGTTGGCGCCGCGTGCGCCGTAGAGGGCGGCAGAAGCTGCGTCCTTGAGGACTGTCATCGAAGCCACGTCTTGTGGGTTGATGGATGTGATGCCGCCGTCATAGGGTATGCCGTCGACCACATAGAGCGGTGTTGTGCTGGCGTTGATAGAGCCGACACCACGGATAAGCACCGTAGGCTCGGCTCCGGGTGCGCCGTTGTAGCTCTGGAGCTGCACACCGGCAACGTTACCGTTAAGAGCCGATGTCACATCCGTCACCACGAGGTTTTCAATCTGCTCCGAGCCGACCACCGAAGCCGAGCCGGTATATGACTGGCGGTTGGTGGTGCCGTAGGCGACGACCATGACTTCGTCGAGGCGGTTGGCGGTGCTGACGAGGCGGACCGTCATGCCGTCGGAGGCGGCCACGGTCTGCGGGTCCATGCCGATGTAGGTGAACTTCAGATCGGTCACACCGGCGGCAAGCCGCAGAGAGAAGCGGCCGTCGATGTCGGTGGCGGTAGGCTGGCCTGATCCGACGGGGGTGACGGTGGCCCCGACCAGAGGCTCGCCGTCCTCGGCAGAGAGTACGGTGCCTGTCACCGTGCGCGGCTGGGCCGAGGCCTGCGCGGCGAGCGCAATGACCGCCGCGAGCAATAGCAATAGCTTTTTCATAGTGTGTAAAACTGGTTAAAACATACTGGTATTTTTAGTGTGTGATGTCTGCTGGGGACTCCTAAAGGGGATATAGGACTCTTAGGAGGCTTAGGAAGCCTAAAGGGCTGAGCCGGGGATGTACGTTGTCCGCCGCGGACAACGTACACTTCGCCGGCCGGGCGTGACAGGAGTAGGGAGAGAGGCAGGTTTGACAACGATGGGGTGTCAAAAGAGCAACGTGCCTGTGTATTAGATACTTGGCTAATGTTAATCACCTGTAGCGGCATCTGATCATGACGAAAGATGTCTGCTATAGGTTGCAAATTTACACTTTTTTATGTTTAGTTACAAATTATGCTCATTTTTTTTGGCTTTTTAAAGGAAAAACGGTCATTTTTTAGTGTTTCAGCGTCTTTTAATTCACGTTTGTTTTGGCATATTGCCATTGGATGCGAATGAGGTTGACGGAATCGGATGCAGAAAGGCGTGTATAACGGGAGGAATACATGGAAATTTGTGGCAAAATGATATTAACATTTAAAATAGTGCGGAGTCAGGGGATATGCTTCAAAAATAGTGTTGTATAACATATCTTCTCGGCGTGTGGAATCGGGAAAATGTATGGAAAATCCGCATGTCAAATCCAAAAAGCACCTTAAAACATGGCGATTGCCGTCATCATGGCGATTATTGCGATTGCGACGGCGCATGGTTTGCAGCGGATTCATGGTTGGCGGTGGCAGCGATACTCCAGGCTTGCGCCGCCAGCCCTTGCAGGGCTTGGAATGGTGGCGCGCACACTTGCAACGGGGCTTGCGCCCCGCCCTACTGTCCGCCCGCCCCTCTGGGGCTTCCTTCTTGTCACCACACCATATCCCACTGTGCTGCCCTCCTGCTGTTTTTACGCTCCTACGGAGCTTTTGCGGCTTGATGGGAGCCCCGGCAGGGGCGGGGGAATAGTAGGGCGGGGCGTAAGCCCCGTTAATGATGACCGCCTATAAAATAGCCCTGCAAGGGCTGTCGGCGCAAGCCGTGGTCGTCACATTGGCCATCGCTGACGCGATGCTGTGATGGGGATTAGCGGTCAGTGCAGGCGCGATGCGCGGTCGAGCAGGGTGTCCTTGATGTAGCGCGATAGGGCTGCTTCGGTGCGGTGGCCCGTGGCTGCGCAGATGACATCGCGGTCGTTGCCCCGCAGACGCATGTTTGTGGCGAAAGTGCGCCGGGCGGTGTGGCAGCGGGTCAGTTTCCACCGTGGCAGCGTCTCGCGGACGTAGCCTATGGTGCCGTTGGGGCGCAGTGCCGTGAATGTGCGTGTGATGGGGTCGTTGAGCGATGCGAGCTGGGGTGTGGCTGCCATCAGCTCCAGCATCGCGTCAAGGCGGAGGTTGAAGCGGGTGTTGGACGGCACACGCGGCAGCGAACGGCCTCCGTCGTACTTCTGCAACACGGCATCTACCTCGGGCAAAATCCTCACCATGGACTTGCGTCCGTTTTTGGCTGCACGGAAGCTGAAATAGGCATCGCCGTTGGCATCCGTGACTATGTTGTCGCGTGTCAGCTGCGACAGGTCGGAGTAGCGCACCCCGGTCCAACACATTAATATATATAGGTCCCTGACTCTGCGGAGCAGCAGCGAGGGCAGCGGAAAAGATGCGATGAGCCTCAGCTCCTCTTCGGTCAGCACCACGGCATCGGTCTCTTCGCGCAGGCTTTCGCAGCGCATGAACTCCCATGCAAGCTCCTGCACATGTTGCGGCTGGGAGCGGACCAGCACTTTGAACGTCTTGATATGGTTGCCTATCGTATTGAGACGCAGGTGCTTGTGGTAGGCGAATGTGACATATTGCTCATAAAAATCGCGGTTGAGGGCATCGAACGTGAGGTGTGCTATGCCCTTGTCGGCGACAAAAGCCCTCAGATAAGCGAGGGCGTGGCGGTAGTGCTGTATTGTTTTCACCGATACGGGATGCCCGTTGCGGTATCTGTAGGGAGCTTTGGTGATGAACCGCTCGAACGCCGCTATGACATCGCGGTCATTGTCTGCGGGCCGGAGCCTATTGATTGTGTTGCGGACTGTGCCGACGCACTGCCCAAAAAAGTAGGATAGAGTCATAAACGAATATGATGGGATTAAAAACATATAAACGGTATCTGAGATTATGACGCAAAAACCAGGCGCATCAGAGACCGACGGCCGGCGGAGTGTACGTTGTCCGCGGCGGACTAACGAGGATTCGATAAAGATAGTTCATTCTTAACATCAGTATGTTTTAACCAAGTTTTTCACCCAACTATGAAAAAGCTATTGCTATTGTTTGTGGCAGTCTTCGCACTCGCCGTGCAGGCTTCGGCACAGTCACGCACAGTGACGGGTACCGTGGTCAGCGCCGAGGATGACGAGCCATTAGTAGGCGCCACTGTCATGCCCATCGGGGGCGGGACAGGTACGGCGACCAACATCGACGGCCAATTCACTCTCAGCATCCCTGCCAACGTCAAGGAGCTCAAGATCAGCTACGTGGGTATGCATGCGGCCACAGTAGCCGCTACCGACGGGATGACGGTGAAGCTCGTCAACTCTACCAACCGTCTCGACGAAGTCATGGTCGTGGCTTACGGTACGGCAAAGAAATCAGAATACACCGGTGCTGCCTCTGTGGTAAAATCCGAGCAGCTGCAGGACGCTCTCGTGACCACCGTCACCTCGGCCATCGCCGGCAAGGTGTCAGGTGTGCAGACCCTCAGCTCCAACGGCCAGCCCGGTACCGCCCCCTCGGTGCTCATCCGTGGTGTCGGCTCGATCAATGCCGGCACTCAGCCTCTGTATGTAGTGGACGGTATGCCCTATGAAGGCGATATCAACCAGCTCAACCCCCAGGACATCGAGTCGATGACCGTCCTGAAAGATGCTGCTTCGACCGCCCTCTACGGTGCCCGCGGTGCCAACGGTGTAATCCTCGTGACCACCAAGCAGGGTAAACGCGACGACGATGTGAAGATAACTTTCGACGCACGCTGGGGTGCCAACACCCGCGCCATCCCCAACTACGATGTGGTTACCGACACCGACCAGTACCTCAAGATGGTCGGCCAGGCGATATACAACAACGCCCGCTATGTCAACGGCGTGTCCGGCTCTTCGGCTCTCGCAGCCGCCAACAGCACTCTGTGGTCATCGCTCGGCTACCAGATCTACACTCTGCCCCAGGGTGAGAACTTCTTCCTCAACGAGAACTTCGACATCAACCCCAACGCCACCCTCGGCTACAGCGACGGCACATATTACTACACCCCCGACGACTGGATCAAGGACACATTCCGCAACGGCTTCCGTCAGGAATACAACCTCTCGCTGCAGGGTTCGTCTGACAAAATCAACTATTACCTGTCAGCCGGCTACTTAGGCAACGACGGCCTTATCGAGGGCTCGCACTTCAAGCGCTTCTCCACCCGCCTCAACGTGGACTACCAGATGAAGCCCTGGCTCAAGGTAGGTGCCAACATGTCATATGTCTACACCAACTCCGGATATCCCGGCGACCAGGACACGGACGCATCCAGCTCATCGGGCAACGCCTTCTTCATGGCTTACTATATGGGCCCGGTGTACCCGATGTACCTGCGCTCGGCCGACGGCAACATCATCTACGACAAAGCTACCGGCAACCCCGTGTATGACTACGGTAGCAAGGACTACGACGCACACGGCCTGTCACGTAACTACATGTCAGGTGCCAACCCCGTCAGCTCGCTCTTATACGACACCGAGGAATACCTGACAGACTTCTTCAACGGCAAGTGGTACGCCACCGTCACCCCCATCGAGGGACTTAACGTGACCGGAACCATCGGCTACACCACCAACAACGAGCGTCTGCACTATCTCCACACTCCCCTCTACGGCCAGTCATCGACATATGGCGGACAGGTCATCCAGATGGCCACAAACACCAACGCACTCACCCTGCAGGCTTTGGCTTCTTACAGCCGCACATTCAACAACGTGCACAACATGGACCTCATGGCAGGTTACGAAAGCCTCGAGCGTAACGTGGAGTACGTCGAAGCCGCAGGTTCGAACCTCTACGACCCCTTCATCCCCTATGTGAGCAACACCATCGACGATTACGGTGCATACGGCATGAAATACGGCTACGCCACACGCGGCATCCTCTTCCGCGCCAAGTACAACTACGACTCGAAGTACTTCTTCATGGGTTCGTTCCGCCGCGACGCTTCTTCGCGCTTCGCCAAGAACCACCGCTGGGGCAACTTCTGGTCAGTCAGCGGCGCATGGGAAATCGCCAAAGAAAACTTCGCCAAGGACTGGACATGGCTCGACATGCTGAAATTCAAGGCTTCGTTCGGCCAGAACGGTAACGACAACCTCGGCACCTCAAGCTACGGCTACTACTACGCTTACGCCGACATGTACAAGCTCACCGGCGGCAACGGCGTATGGTCGGATGCCACCCTCTACTTCAAGGGCAACCCCGACATCACATGGGAGACCAGTAACAACTTCAACATCGGCTTCGACTACAGCTTCCTCGACGGCAAGGTGGCAGGTACTATCGAGTACTTCAACCGCCAGACATCGGACATGCTCTACTTCAAGCCCACCAGCCCCTCTATCGGCTACTCGTCGATACCTATGAACATCGGTTCGATGCGTAACAACGGTGTGGAAATCGATGTCAACTACAACGTGTTCAACACCAAGGACATCCAGTGGGACATCAACGCCAACATCACATTCGGCTGGAACAAGGTGCTCAAGCTCCACCCCGACCTCAACGGCGAGTGGATCAGCGGCTCGCGCATCTTCCGCGAAGGCGAGTCGATGTACCAGTACTACCTGACCCAGTATGCAGGCGTAGAGCCCACCACCGGTCTGGCTCTCTACTATGCCAAGGACGAGAACGGTGTGGAATACACCACCACTTCCGCTACCGAAGCCTACAACACCAACCGCAAGTCGACCGGCAACATGATGCCCAAGGGCTACGGCGGCTTCGGCACCGAGCTGAAGCTCTACGGCTTCGACCTCTCGCTGTCGTTTGCATACCAGTTCGGCGGCAAGATCATCGACAACACATACTGCCAGCTCATGTACGGCGGCAACACCACATACTTAGGACAGGCCATGCACAAGGACCTGCTCAACGCGTGGACCCCGACCAACACCAACACCGACGTGCCCCGTCTGGCCACCAACGACCAGTACACCGTCTACACTGCGGCAGTGGACCGCTGGTTGGTATCGAGCAACTACCTCGCTCTTAACAACATCACCATCGGCTACACCTTCAAGAGAGACTGGGTGAAGAAGCTCGGCCTGAGCGAACTCCGCATCTACGGTGCCGCCGAGAATGTGGCTCTCTGGAGCGCACGCAAGGGTCTCGACCCCCGTCAGAGCTACCTGTCATCAATCAACGCCACCTACTCTCCCAGCCGCACCATCTCCGGCGGTATCCGTGTATCGTTCTGATGAGTGTGCAGAGATGTCTTAACAATAACAGACTTATCCCTAAGACTAATAAGATATGAAATCCATCAATAAATTTCTCTCTATCGGCCTGTCGGCACTCGCCCTCGCGGCATGTAACGACCTCGATCAGGAGATACAGGGCGGCTACGCCACCACGGATCAGAAGACGGATCTGACCGAGGAGTTTCCCGAGAAGCTCATAGCCGCCGTAGCCGGTACGACCGCCGTACTCAACCAGTACAATGCGGTCTATGCATACCACTTCGACTTCGGATATCCGTCGGTGATGCTCGCGCTTGACAGCCGCGGCATGGACTTAGTAGGCACCAACTCGGGCTACAACTGGTTCTCATGGGCCAACGACATGTCGGATGCCACCATCACAGGCCGTGGCACCAACCTTGTCTGGAGCTACATGTACAGCCAGATTTACGCCGCCAACACCCTGCTCAAGACCACAGGCAACGAGAGCGACGATGCCACCATGAAGTTCTACATAGCCCAGGCCAAGGCCATCCGCGCCTTTGACTACTGGGTGCTCGCGCAGCTCTACCAGTTCAACTACGTAGGCCACGAATCGCAGCCCTGCGTGCCCATCATCACCGACCTCAACGTCGACGAAATATCTGCCGTAGGCGGTGCCAAACGCGCGTCGGTGCAGGATGTCTACACCCAGATCATGACCGACCTCAACGATGCCATCGATTACCTGAGCGCAGCACAGAGCGCCAAGGTCACTCCTTCATCAGTGCTTGCTTCGAAGTCGAAGCGATTGGTGAGCCTCGCCACGGCCTACGGACTCCGTGCCCGCGCCAACCTGAGCATGGGCAAGTATCTTGAAGCCGCCAACGACGCCCAGAGCGCCATCAACGCCTTTGACGGTGCGCCGGCATCAATCGAAGACGTATCCAAGCCCTGTTTCTGGTCAATCGACGAGAACAACTGGATGTGGGGTATCGCCATCAACGAGACCGACCGCGTAGTGACATCGAGTATCGTCAACTGGCCCTCGCACATGGGTTCGCTCTGCGACAACTCTTATGCACAAGTGGGCGCATGGCGCATGATAGCCAAGAACCTCTATGACCAGATACCCACCAAGGATGCCCGCAAGGGATGGTGGCTCAGCTCCAGCAAGAAATCAGCCAACCTCACCGAGGAGCAGCAGGCCTACTGCAAGGACTCCGACATGCCGGCCTACACTCAGGTCAAGTTCGCCCCCTATCAGAACCAGCTCGCCAACGACCTCAAAGGCCAGGACATACCTCTGATGCGTATCGAGGAGATGTACCTCATCAAGGCCGAAGGCCAGGCCATGGGCGGCGACCCCGAGGGAGCAAAGAAGACACTCCAGCAGTTTGTCAAGGCTTACCGCTTCAAGTCGTACTCATGTACAGCCACCACTCCCACCGCCATCCAGGACGAAGTGTGGTTCCAGCGCCGCATAGAGCTCTGGGGCGAGGGTATGAGCTACTTCGACATCATGCGTCTGAAGAAGCCCGTGGACCGTCGCGGCGGTGGCTGGCCCGCCAACTGGGTGTACAACGTACCTGCCGAGAGCAATGTGCTCCGCTACCCCATCCCCAACAGCGAAATACAGGCCAACCCGATGATTTCAGAGGCTGACAACAACCCCTCGTCTGAAATGCCTTCGCCGGTCGTAGAATAATCCCGGGACTCTCCTCCATTATCCATTACTATTATCACAACAGATAGTTCAGAATATGAAACTCAATAAGAAACTTTCATTCCTGGCCGTCACCGCACTCGCTGCGGTGACAGCCCTGACATCGTCGTGCAGCGATGACAAATACTGGGATGAGGACGGCATCTCGGGCCAGGGCGTGACTTTTGACCGCAAGTCCATGAGCGCCATCTACAAGCCCGGCGACGAAATACCCTCACCGGTGTTCAACGTAGTCATCCGCCGAGGCTCCACCTCTGGCACCGAGACTGTGACAGTAGCCGGCTACACCGCCGACTCCGACGGTGCATACACCGTGCCTGTGACAGCTTCCGATCCTTGGACGTTCGCCACCACAGCCTCATTTGCCGACGGCAGCAACGAGGCCGTCATCCCCGTGACCCTCACCACCACCGCCGAGGGTACCTACAAGATGGCCCTGAAAATCGAGTCGACTTCGAGCCTCGCCTTGGGAGCCAACAGCTCTGTAATCCTCAGCGTGAGCATCTCCGCCGGCGACCCGCAGCCTATCTGGCGCACACTCGGCAAAGGCCAGCTGACCAATGACATATTCGTTCTGCCCTCCGGATCTGCCGAAGTGCAGGTCGACGATGCCGAATGGCCCGAAGGCTCTAAAGGCTACTACGGACACTACCGCATCTACCATCCTTACGAATACCTGATGGACGAAGGCGAGACATACGAAGAGTACATCGCCGCTGGATGGCCCGAAGCTATAGAGTTCTACATCTGCCCTCCCGGTTACAGCACCACATTCTGGGACAAAGACAACACCAACTCCGAGGGTATCAACTTCAGCTGGGGTGAGGACCAGACATTGACGCTCGCCCTGATGAAGACCTACACACTGCCTATCGACCTCTTCGGTGCCGGCGATGCATACGACTCGTTCGTATCTCCGATTTACTTCACAGTCTTCGACCAAGACCCTGCCAACCAGCAGGCTATCAGCGTCATCGACGGATGGGTACAGGAACCCAACTATAATGCGACACCTGGCACTGACGACTTCCGAGGCATCCCCAATGCAGTAGGTATGGGAGCGCTGATACTCCGCGAAAACACCACAAGCGGTACGACAGGCTACATCAACTACAAGACGTTCAACTTCGTATTCCCCGGCGGCTCGCTCGGCGACTACTCTTTCGAGCTCGCATACTTCGGCCATACCTTCAACGCCGACAAGACCAAGGAATACCTCTCGGCTGAGATTACAGCCACAGGTACCGACTGCCGCGACTTCGTGGTAGGCCTCGTGCAGACCAACAGCTCATCGGCAGCCGCTGAAGCCCTGCAGGAATACTGGGAAGCCCGTCAGGAATCTGACGATCCCGATGCCATGCCGCTGCCCGAAGGCATGTACGGCTACACCGAAGCCACCATTACCGAGGGCAACTCGCAGAGCTTCATGTACGAAGTACCCCAGGAGTCGGCCAACTACACATTCGTGGCATTCTCGCTCAATGAAGGTGCCATCGCCGAGACATCGACTGTAGGTGTCAAGTTCCAGTCCGTGACTGAGATGGGTGACGATGCCAACTGGGAAGCCATCGGCATGGGACAGATGACCGACGCTATGGTAGTGGCTCTGTACTGTCCTGGCGGTCTGCTCGAAGATGGAGACATCATCGCCTATGACGTACCCGTACAGAAGCACAAGACCGAAGCAGGCCAGTACCGTGTAGTGACACCCTATGCTGACCAGTATTACGCATTTGCCGGAGCCCTAAACGGCTTTACACCCAGCGATGAGAACATGGTAATCGACGCATCAAATGTCGACTGCGTTAAAATACCGCCTTTCATTGCCGGCACACTTCCCCAAGGAATGGGGACAATGGAAATCATGAGTGCCACCTACTACTATTCTGAAGCCGGAATCAACGACCAGACCCTCATCAACTCCGGCATCGCCGGAACCCTGAAGGACGGCGTGGTATCATTCCCGCCCGCCATAACCGATGCGGAGGGCACAATCCCCTCGATGATGTATGCCACACCTGAATCATCCAACGATTTATACATCTCCAATCGCCAGGGACTCTTCAACGTAGTGCTTCCCGATGCAGCGCAGTCGGCCCGCAAGGTGGCAGCCAAGAGTGCAAAGAACTTCAAGCAGCTCTATGCCAGCAAGCGTGCCCAGAAGACTATGGAGGCCATACAGCTCATCAGCAAGCGTTCGGCAGCCGCAGCGTTCGGCACCGCCAAAAAGGGAGCCAAAAACAAGGTACGCAATTTCCGCGTCCCCATGGCACTCCCCGTGCGTTGACAGCCCTCCTGATGTAACCCCAAAGGCTGCAAAGCCTTACTCATACGCAAACCTGATCCGTGCCGTCCCCCCTCCGGGACGGCACGGACTGCTTCTATCCCACAGTTTCCAAACCAAAGCTCCGTAGGAGCGGAGAGATAGTAGGGCGTGGCGCAAGCCGGGCACATCGCGAACGCGATGCTCGCCCCTGCAGGGCTGTATTACGGTGGCGTGTGCCAAACAACGGGGCTTGCGCCCCGCCCTACTGCTCCCCCGCCCCTCCGGGGCTCCGCTATCACACCGAATCCTGTCGCAAGCCCCCCAAAGCTCCCGGAGGGAGCTTCAGTATAAACGGATGCGCCACCCCATTGTTGTGAGGGTGTTGCAGAACCTCCTTTTTTTGGCAACAACCACAAATTTTCACTACTGATTGTCAGGGATTTATAAAATTGATTCCTTGTGTTTTTGAGGTTCTGCAACACCCTCTACAGCGAAGGCGACAACTCCGCGCAATTGCATTAGCTATATTTGACTTAGTCCACAATATACTCACGTTCGGCAATGTTCAAATAAATTTGACATTGCACTCGACTTATTCGTATATTTGTGAAAACACTGATTATACGTTAAATTCAAGCGCACCCTTATGCCTACCCTATTTATTTTATTCGGATTTCGATTTTTCTTCTGGGCCAACGACCATCAACCCATACATGTACACATAAGCAAAGGTGATTGTGAGGCAAAGTTCAATGTCCACCCTGATATAATGCTTATTGAAAACTATGGGTTTAAGAAGAATGAAATAAAGTTAATCGAATCCTTAATCGAAGAAAACCAGGAAATAATCATAGAACGATGGAAAGAATTTTTTCAACACAAAAAGCAATAAACAAAAATGATATAAAGAGGGTGTGGCTGACTGACGATGCTATATGGATAGAGACTTTCGACGGCAAACAAGGATGCGAAAAATACGCCGATTACAAAAGTCTCCGTGCGGCATCGGAGCAGGAACGCCACAGCTATACCATGTCATATTTCGGGCTGCACTGGCCGATGCTTGACGAAGACCTCTCCTATGAGGGATTTTTCGCAAAGGACAACTAATATGCAATGCTCTAAAAGGCTTTAATATGCGGATTTTTTAGTAAGTTTGCATGAATATAACGACAACTTCCCTCATAATCACAGGATATCTTATGACCGAAGACGACATGAAACGACTGAGCAAGGACACCGACGGACTGCTCACCTACGAATACATCGCCAACCACATCGGCGACGAAAACCTTGACATATCCCGGCTGACCGACAATATGATAAAGGTAGACCTCACGGGCCAGTTTGTAGTGTCGGCTGCACGTTACCTCGCGGCCATCGACCCCCACGGATTCAGCGGTGCCATTGACCGCTTGGTCAAGGCCGCGATAGACAAGGACCGCGAACACCGCTATATCCCCGACCTGCTGCCGAGCCTGTGGGGCGTGGACTACGAGACCCGCGCCGAGGAGCTTATACGCACCGACGACAACTTCCGCCGCATACACAAGCGGGTGTTTGCCTCCGGCAAAATCTGACCACAAAAAGATGAAGATACACTCACTACTGCTGCTCGCGCTGACGGTCATTATGACCTCGACGGGATGCAACGCACAAAACACACAACAAGAGATGACTACCGACACTGCCAATACCACTGCCGCATCACACGATGCCACCGTAGAGTTCAAGACCACAGAGGGCGACATCGTCCTGCGGCTCTACGGCGACACGCCCAAGCACCGCGACAATTTCCTGAAGCTCGTCAAGGACGGCTACTATGACGGACTGCTGTTCCACCGCGTCATCAAGGACTTCATGGTGCAGACCGGCGACCCCGACTCGCGCAACGCCGCCAAAGGCACCATGCTCGGCACTGGCGACCCCGGCTACACCATAGAGGCTGAAATCGTATCGCCGAAATACTTCAACAAGCGCGGCGCACTCGCTGCCGCCCGCACCGGCGACCAGGTCAACCCCGAACGCCGCTCGAGCGGAAGCCAGTTTTACATCGTCACAGGCCGCAAATTCAACGAGCAGCAACTCAAGCAGATGGAGTTCCAGCTCAAACAGCAGGGTATGCAGCAGATATTCGAAGGGTTGGTCAAGCAGCACCGCGACACCATCATGTCGCTGCGCCGCGCCAAGGACCAGGCCGGATTGCAGAAACTACAGGACGAGCTCGTAGCCCGGACCGAGGCCGAGGGAGCCGCTATGGACTTCTCGCTCACGCCGGAGCAGCGCGAAGCCTACATGACCGTAGGTGGCGCACCGCACCTCGACGGAGCATATACGGTGTTTGGCGAAGTCATCAGCGGCATGGACGTGATTGAAAAAATCGAAGCCGTGGCTACCGACCGCAACGACCGCCCCGTCGACGATGTCAAAATCCTGTCCGCCAAAGTCGTAGAGGAGTAAGTGGGTATCCACTTAAGGACTGTTCAGGACGCTGCATAAACACAAACCGACGTGGCAGAAATCACCCGACACACCCTTCCGAACGGACTGCGCATAGTCCACTGCTATGACCCTTCAACGGTCATGGTGGCGGTCGACGTGATGTATAATGTCGGTGCGCGTGACGAGTCGCCGCAACGCACGGGCATGGCTCACCTGTTCGAGCACCTGATGTTCGGCGGCTCGGTCAACATACCTGCCTTCGACCGCGAGGTAGAGGTGGCAGGAGGCATGAGCAACGCCTGGACATCAAACGACTTCACCAACTTCTACATCGTCCTGCCCGCTATCAACGCCGAGACCGCTTTCTGGCTCGAAAGCGACCGTATGCTGTCGCCTGCATTCTCGGAGCGCACCCTCGAAGTGCAGCGGGGCGTGGTGATAGAGGAGTTCAAGCAGACCTGCCTCAACCGCCCATACGGCGACATGTCGCACCACATGCGCCGCATGGCTTTCGACTCCCACCCCTACAGCTGGCCCACAATCGGCCTCACCCCCGACCACATCCGCGATGTCACGATGGAGGATGTCAAGGACTTCTTCTTCAGCCACTATGCGCCCAACAACGCCGTGCTGGCAGTGTGCGGCAACATCACCGCCGACGATACCCTGCGGCTCGCCGAGAAATGGTTCGGCACCATCCCCTCCCGCCCCATAGCTCCGCGCGAATATCCGCGACTGACGGACATCGACGGGCCACGCCACGCCGAAGCCGGCGGCAACGTGCCGCAGACAGCCCTGACCATAGCGTTCCGTATGCCCGGCTACGGCGAAGAGGGCTACTTGGAGTGCGACCAGATTACCGACATACTTGCATCGGGTCACGCTTCGCGGTTTTACCGCAACATCATGATGTCCGACCCGCTATTCACCTATGCCGACGCATCCATCCTCGGCAGCGACGAGCCGGGGCTGCTGATGCTCAACGCCCGCATCACCTCCGACACAGACAGCGACATAGCCCGCGCCACACAGCGGCTTATAGACGAAGCGTCGCGAATATGGAGCGAGGGTGTCACCGACGACGAAGCCGCCCGCGCCCACACACGCTACGAAAGCCAGCACACGTTCGCCATGCTCAGTTATCTCAACAAGGCGCAGACCCTCGCGCAGACAGAGATGCAGCATGACGACATCGACACGCTCGTGGACCGCTACAACGCCATAACACCCGCGATGCTGCGCCGCGTCGCCGAGGAAATCATCACGCCCGCGAAAGCCATGACATTAATATACCATCCGGCCGGCAGACAATCTTGACAATGAAAACACTTAAGATATACCCGACGAGCATCAACCAGCGGTTTATCGACGAGGCCGTCGAAACGATGCGTGACGGCGACATCATCATCTACCCCACCGACACCCTCTATGCCTTGGGGTGCGACGCCCTCAACCAGCGCGCCATAGAGCGTCTGTGCCATCTCAAAGGGATAGACACACGGCGCAACACGCTGTCGATAGTGTGCGCCGACATGTCGCAGGCGGCAGGTTACGCCCGCATCGACAACCGCGCATTCGAGGTGATGAAACGGCATCTGCCTGGCCCATTCACTTTCATACTCCCTCCGTCACACGACCTGCCCAAGGTGTTCAAGGGTCGCAAGGAAGTGGGCATACGCATCCCCGACAATCCTATAGCCCGCGCCTTGGCCGAAACGCTCGGTCATCCCATCATGACGACATCCGTGGCGGCATCTCCCTATGACGACACGGCCCAGCAGCCCGAAGTGCTTGTGGAGGCTTTCGCACCCATCGCCTCGCTGCTCATCGACGGCGGTTCCGGCGGGCTGCAAGGCTCGGCCATAGTGGATCTGACCGACCCCATCGTCCCCCACGTGCTCCGCGAAGGACCCGTCGAGTTCGACGCATGACCCCACACCCGATTTGTAGACGCGACACCTCGCCAGTTATGCCCAACCGCTACGCGGTTGTTTATTAATTGGTTGTCCCCCTGTTACCGTGGGTTTCCACCCATGGCTATTATCTCAGCACCGCTACGCGGTGGCACAACGCCCATCAGACACCGCTACGCGATGCGACCAGCGTTCATCAGACATAACATGCCCGGCGACACCGCGTCAGCGGTGACAAGACAATAGCCGTGGGCGAAAGCCCACGGTATCAATGCAAAACATTGTATTCTACCGATTTATCGGTAGAACAACCATAAAAAAGACACAACAATGGCTAATACCTACGCACAAATATATATCCACATCGTTTTTGCGGTGAAATTTCGTGATGCTATGCTTCATGATGACTGGCGAGACGACCTTATAAAATATATAGCAGGGATAATACGCAATAATGGGCAGAAACTTATCAAAGGTGGAGGATGGCGTGACCATGTACATTTATTAATAAGTTGTAATACATCGGTCAATATCGCCAACTTAGTAAAAGACATCAAGATACACACCAACAAATGGATTCAGCCAAAACACAAATGCAGATTTTCATGGCAAGATGGATATGCAGCCATAAGCATCTCTCAATCACATGTTGATCCCCTCTGCCAATATATTGAAAATCAGCCACAGCACCATGCAAAAGTCACTATGGTCGATGAATTTAAGCGATTATTGGCTGTCGATAGGTTAGAATACGATGACAGGTTTTTACCCAAGAACCCAGAATGATTGTGCGACCGATAAATCGATCGTTTTTATCATGTCGGGTTACATTTCCGTGGGTTTCACCCACGGCTATTATCTCAGCACCGCTACGCGGTGTCACACATCAGAAATCAATATCAATAACAATTAAATACCCCATCGGACAACACAATGTATCTCAGCATCGCTCACGCGGTGCAACCACTCCGCCGGACACACATTTCATCAGATCGGATAACACAACGTCAGCGATGGCAAGGACAAATGGGCACACCAAACCCGGCGACACCGCGTCAGCGGTGACAAGACAATAGCCGTGGGCGAAAGCCCACGGTATCAATGCAAGACCTTGAATCCTACCGATTTATCGGTAGGACATGCTGTCAGAGAAGGGTCGGGATGAAAGCCGCCACGTCGGTGTCGCCGAAAAACGAAGCTACCGTGAGCCATATAAGCAACAGGGCTATCAACACCAAGACTCCGATAAGAAGCCACGAATTTATCTTATTACGCCGTTTTTTATCCATGATATGAGCAAATTAAGAGCCGGTTTGCCGTTAAACCCAGCTCTAATCTTAAAACAACGCCGCTCGGGCGAATGTTTACATCTAACGAGAAACTGGTTCATCAATTTTCCGTATATTTGACTCTGTCCAATATACTCCCGCTCGGCAATGTTCAAATAAATTTGACATTGCACTCAACTTATTCGTATATTTGACTCAAGAAATCGGCTCCGCCGTCGCGGACCGGCCAACGGCCGACCTCCGCTATTTCTTTCGCCGAATATTCTTCGTATATTTGCATGTTATATCAATAACCATATAAACACATTGAAGAGCCATGAGCCTTTTTGAAAAACTAATCGAGACAGCAAAGGGCGAGCGCCAGCGCATAGTGCTCCCCGAAGGTACCGAACCGCGAACCCTTACGGCAGCCGACCGTATCATCCACGACGGCATTGCCGACATAGTGCTCATAGGCGACCCCACCGACATAACCCACATGGCGCAGTCGCTCAAGCTCGACAACATATCACGTGCGCGCATAGTCAACCCCGGCGACCAGACGGTCATCGACACTTACGCCCCGCTGTTCTACGAGCTGCGCAAGTCCAAGGGTGTCACCATGGAGCAGGCCCGCATGACAGCTGCCAACCCCCTCTATCTCGGCTGTCTTTTGGTCAAATCCGGAGAGGCCGACGGCATGGTGGCCGGCGCGATGAACACCACCGGCAATGTGCTCCGTGCCGCCTTCCAGGTCATCAAACCGCGCAAGGGCATCGAGGTGGTGTCAGGAGCGTTCGTGATGCTTGTGCCTGAAGGACTGCCGTTCGGCACCAACGGTGTACTGGTGTTTGCCGACTGCGCCGTGGTACCCGACCCCACCGCCAAGGAACTGGCACAGATAGCAGTGTCGGCAGCACAGACCGCACGCGACATAGCATGCATCGAACCCCGCGTAGCCATGCTCAGTTTCTCGACCAAAGGCAGCGCCAAGCACGAGCGCGTAGACAAAGTGATAGAAGCCACACGCATAGCCCGCGAGATGTGTCCGTCGCTCATCGTCGACGGCGAGCTGCAGAGCGATGCCGCCATCGTACCCGGAGTGGCACATTCCAAGGCCCCCGACAGCCCCCTGTCAGGTACGGCCAACGTATTGGTATTCCCCTCGCTCGAGACCGGCAACATAACTTACAAGCTCGTGCAGCGTCTCGGCGGAGTAGAAGCCGTAGGCCCGATACTGCAAGGCCTTGCCGCCCCGGTCAACGACCTGTCACGCGGATGCTTCCCCGAGGACATCTTCAAGACTATCATCATCACCGCCAATCAGGCCATAGGCATCAAACACGGCCAAGGTGGAGGCGTATGCCCTGCCCCGCTGCCCGCCTGATATACCTCCCATCACAATACTTACATTTCCACAGACATAAAATTTTTAACAGATATGAAGATACTCGTGCTCAACTGTGGTAGCAGTTCAGTCAAATACAAACTCATAGACACCTCCGCAGGCCGCGTCATGGCCGAGGGCGGAGTGGAACGCATCGGCCTCGAGGACGGGATGCTGAAGTTCAAGCTCTCCGACGGGTCCAAGAAGACCGAGGAGCTCGGCACCGTAGACCATAAAGGAGCCATACAGGCGATACTCAACAACCTCATCAGCGCAGAATACGGCTGCATAGCTTCGTTTGACGAAATCGACGCCGTAGGCCACCGCGTGGTCCACGGCGGAGAGAAATTCAACGCCAGCGTACTCATCGACGATGCTGTCAAGCAGATGATACGCGAATGTTACGACATCGCACCGCTCCACAACCCTGCCAACATGACAGGCATCGAGGCCATAACCGCCCTCATGCCCGATGTACCCCAGGTGGCTGTATTCGACACCGCTTTCCACCAGACCATGCCAGCCAAAAACTACATGTACGCCCTGCCCTACAAATACTACAAGGAGGACGGAGTGCGCCGCTACGGCTTCCACGGCACGAGCCACCGCTACGTGTCGCAGCGCGTATGCGACATGCTTGGCGTAGACATCGCCAAGCAGCGCATCATCACCTGCCATATAGGCAACGGCGGCTCGATCACGGCAGTATGCCACGGCAAGAGCTACGACACATCCATGGGTCTCACGCCTACCGAAGGTCTCATGATGGGTACACGTGTAGGCGACGTGGATCCCGGTGCGCTTACATACCTGATGGCCAAGCACCACTTGAGTCCTGAAGATATGCAGAAAATCATCAACAAGGACAGCGGAGTGGCCGGAGTATCGGGCATATCGAGCGACATGCGCGAAATCGAGGCTGCCGACCGCGCCGGCGACCCGATGGCCGTCCTCGCCCTCGACATGTACGAGCAGCGCATACTCAAATATATCGGTGCATACGCTGCCGAAATGGGAGGCGTGGACATCATCGTATTTACCGGCGGCGTGGGCGAGAACCAAACCGGCGTGCGTCTCAACGTATGCCAGCCCCTCGGCTTCATGGGCGTGGAAATCGATGCCGAAGTCAATGCCGCCACCCGTGGCACCGAGACGGTCATCTCCACCCCCGCCTCCAAGGTCAAGGTGGTGGTAGTGCCTACCGACGAGGAGATGATGATAGCCCGCGACACCGAAGCCATAGTGAGCGGCATATAACATCCAACCGACAGTATCAACAAATATCAATAATTACTTATGACAAAAATCCGTGCAGCCGTAGTAGGTTACGGCAACATAGGACGCTTCGTGGTGGAATCGCTCCAGGAAGCACCCGATTTTGAAATCGCAGGCATCGTGCGCCGTGACCCGTCGAAGCGCCCTGCCGAACTCGCCGGCATCCCCGTAGTAGCCGACATCCGCAAGCTCGGCAAGGTGGACGTAGCCATCCTTGCCACTCCTACACGCGAAGTGGAGAAACACGCCGTAGACATCCTTGCCCAAGGCATCAACACCGTCGACAGCTTCGACATACATACCGACATAGTCCGTCTGCGCAAGTCGCTTGACAATGCTGCCAAATCCGGCAACTCCGTAGCCGTTATAGCAGCCGGATGGGATCCGGGCAGCGACTCGGTAGTGCGCACCCTCATGCAGGCCGCTGCACCCAACGGTCTGACCTACACCAACTTCGGCCCCGGCATGTCGATGGGCCACACCGTGTGCGTCAAATCCAAGCCCGGAGTCAAAGATGCCCTCTCCATGACCATACCCCTCGGCACAGGCATACACCGCCGCATGGTATATGTGGAGCTTGAAGAAGGCGCAGAACTGGCCGATGTCGCCAAGGCGGTCAAGGAAGACCCCTACTTCGCGAGCGACGAGACCCACGTGATGGCCGTGCCCTCGGTCGATGCCGTCAAGGACATGGGCCACGGAGTCAACATGACCCGCAAGGGCGTGTCAGGACGTACACAGAACCAGCGTTTCGAGTTCAACATGTCGATCAACAACCCCGCGCTCACCGCCCAGATACTCGTAGGCGTGGCCCGCGCTTCCATGAAGCAGCAGCCTGGAGCCTACACCATGATAGAAATTCCTGTCATAGACCTGCTCCCGGGCGACCGCGAAGACCTTATCGCCCACTTAGTGTAAAATATAATTTTACACATTGAATATATTGCAGAGCTGTGCCATTGGGAGGCACAGCTCTGCCTTTTTTTGGGGGGGAGCGGTCGGCAACAAGGGGATTGTCCAACGGTGTCCATGGCTTACGCCTCCAGCCCCTGCAGGGCTGATTATGTGGGGTGCGTCACTGTAACGGGGCTTGCGCCCCGCCCTACTATCCCACCGCCCCTCTGGGGCTTCCATGCAACACTTTTGATATACGAGGACGCATCCGCCAAAAGCTCCGCAGGAGCGTAAAAACAGTAGGGCGGGGCGCAAGCCCCGTTGCAATACCGCGAATCGTAGATACGCCGCCCTGCAAGGCCGGCGCGAAAGGCGGACAAGGTCGCCGCACAGATGTAGGGTTGCACCAAGGTACAGCAGATTGCCCAGAACGCAAACATGCTACACAACATGCTGCACAAGCTTGCAAACAAAACAATAAATCGCTTAATTTGCAACAAGACAACCATCATCACCTTTCACGATACCATAGGAGCATAACACATTATGAATCAGGTGTTTACCCCCCCCCCAGCAATCCATGTCCTTTGCTGTCCTGACAGCCACTATTGCCCGTACACAGGAGTGATGCTCACATCGCTGCTCGAAAACAACCGCCGGCACCACATAGAGATATGGATTGCCACGACCGACAACGACCCCGACAACCGCCGCCGCTTTCTGACCTTAGAAGATGATTATGACTGCCGAATACACATCATCCATGTGACACAAAAAGAAATGGATGCACTGCCCGACGGCCAAGGCTTCTGGTCGAAAGCTACATATCTGCGTCTGACAGTGCTCAAATCCCTTCCTGCTGATGTGACCAAAATCCTGTATCTCGACGGGGACATCATAGTCAACACCGACATCGCTCCACTGTGGAATCATCCTATGGGCGACAAAGCGGCTGTGGTCGTTACAGACATAAACGACTACCTCTTCGACAACGGCAAGCGGCTCAACATCAGTCAGCCATATTTCAACGCAGGCGTTATGGTACTGGAGCTCGACCGCTGCCGTCAGCTCGACCTGACAGACCGGTGCATACAGATAATATCCACGATGCGTCTGGATTATCTTGACCAGGATGCCCTCAACATGGTGCTTGACGGCCACGTAGTATATGCCTCCCTGCAATGGAATCTCGTGACCGGGTATATGCAGACCCGCAACTATCAGTTTATTCCGCCAGAAATCATCAGTATGACAAGGAATATCATACACAACAGAAGAAACGCCATCATACACTACACCGACTTCTGCAAACCGTGGATAACCGGCACCGATACATTCCATCCGCTATATTCCACATGGCACCGGTTTTACAGGAAATCACCATGGAAGTATATCGATATCTGCAAACACATACGGATACCAATCAGACAGCGAATCTCCATAACCCGCCTCAAGATGCTCCACCGCCTCGGAATAAGAAGCACATATAACGACACTTTCATACTGTTTGACTGACCGGCATATGTCGATTCCTGTACATCGATAAGTAGCACGAACACTCCCGATTAATATATGTTGCAAAACATACACTATTTTACGCTCACAAATCATAAAATTTATTAATTTGCGGCAGACTAATCATTGACACATGCCCGTCTTAAATCCACACACATTAACACACTGTAAATCAGCGATTTACCCCCCCCCAGATTCATCTACTTTGCTGCACTGACTCCCGCTACGCCGCATATTGCGGCGTAACTGTCACCTCGGCACTCGAAAACAACAGGGAAGAACCGCTATCTATCCATATCCTCACCGACGGTATCAGTAAGCAGGACACAATCCGCTTCAAAAGGCTCGAAGAAAAATACCGTGCGGAAATCAACATTACAACTATACCCCCCGGTATCATCCGGCGTATACCCCCAAGTAACGGCAAGTGGGCACAGTCTATATATTTCCGCCTTTTCGCCGCCGACCTGCTTCCCGAAAATGTCACACGCATAATCTACTTAGACTCCGATGTCATAATAAACTGCAATCTGCGTCCACTGTGGGATACAGAAATGCACGGATTGCCATGTGCTGCCGTCAGGGACGTAAACTGCTGTGCCGACGAAGCTCTCACTGGTCTCCTCTCCCCACTTAAAGCCCTGCCCCAATCCAGCCGCTACTTCAATTCGGGAGTGATGCTTATGGATATTGGGCAGATACGGCATAGGCACATCAATGACATGATGCTGAGTCTCGCCGTCGAACACGGCTCCCGGCTGGCCTATCCCGACCAAGACATCCTCAACATAGCCTTTCACGGACGCTGGCAACCTCTGGCGTGTGAATGGAATCTCATGCCGTGGGCATTAGTACCGGTCAGCGCCGACCTCTCCGATGACGAGCGTCAGGCCGTCGGCCAAATTGCGTCAGGGGCATCACGCGGCATCATACACTACTACGCGCCATATCACCCCTGGGACTGCCGTAGGCTCATATTTCATCCCTTGGAATACATCTGGGAGCGTTACCGCAAACTCTCTCCATGGCGCAACCACATACGCCGCAGCCTTTCGCCCGACTTTATGACACGCTTCCACAGGAGAAAACTACAAATGTGCTGGCGGCTGAAAATCCGCACCACTTATGACAGCTTATGGATGAAAATACCGAAACGCTCCTGACCGACAGCCTTCCCCTCCAATCACTACTCCCATGAATAACGAAATTAAGCCGTCACACATCCACATACTCTGCTGTCCTGACAGTCATTATTGCCCGTGCACAGGGGTGATGCTCACATCGCTGCTCGAAAACAACCGCCGTCACCACATGGAGATATGGATTGCCACGACCGACAACGACCCCGACAACCGCCGCCGCTTTCTGACTTTAGAAGCCGATTATGACTGCCGCATACACATAATCCACGTGATGCAAGAGGAGATAGATTCCCTGCCGGATGCCAAAGGCGAGTGGCCTAAAGAGATGTATCTGCGGCTGGTTCTCATCAAGACCCTGCCGGTCTATGTGCCCAAAATCATATACTTTGACGGGGACATCATAGTCAACACCGATATCTATCCACTGTGGGAGCATCCCATGGACGGAAATGCCGCGGTGGCCGTACCCGACATAAACCACTTCATCTTCGACAACTACCAACGGCTCAATATCAGCTCGCCATACTTCAACTCGGGCGTAATGGTAATAGACATCGACCGATGCCGCCAGCTCGACCTGACCGACCGCTGCTTACAGATATTATCCGCCACGACGCTGGAGTATCCCGACCAGGACGCGCTCAACATGGTGCTTGACGGCCACGTGGCATACGCCCCTCTGCAATGGAACCTCGTGACCGGTTTCCTGCTCACCAACAACCTCCCCATGATACCTCCCGACATCAGGAATCTCGCCGCCCGTCTGGCATCAGGCCGGCGCAAAGCCATAATCCACTACACCGGCGAGTACAAACCATGGCTCAACGGCACTTTCATGTTCCACCCTCTCCACGCCGTGTGGCGCAGATATTACCGCATATCTCCGTGGCGCGACTTGCCAATCTTCAAAACACTACCCTGCCCGATGCTGAAATCCATCGCAATCATGCGCATAAAGATGCTCCATGCACTCGGCATAAACACTCCGTATAGCCGGCATTGGTCTGTGACCTCCGGCCGCTACTCGCGCTGGCGGTCATTATTCAGATAAGTGACTCACAAACATTAGTTATACACAAAATATCATGCAACCCTGCGGGCTTGCATGTCCGTGCTCGTCTTTCCGGCTGATTTTCAACTCTTACTCAGTCGTTTAGCTCGTATCAACCAATCATGAATACAGAGAAACATCCCCTTATCACCATAGTAGTAGTCACATACAACTCTTCGCGTTTCGTTAACGAAACCCTCGCAAGCATACTGGCGCAGACATACACCGGCCCGGTCGAAGTACTTATCAGCGACGACCACTCCACCGACGACACCCCACAACTGTGCCGCTCATGGGTGGAGACACACCGCCACCGCTTCTCGCGTGCAGAATTTATTTATCCACCCACCCATAGCGGCATCTGCGGCAACTATAACTTCGCCCTGCAACATGCGAGGGGCGAGTGGATAAAATATATCGCCGGCGATGACATCCTTACTCCCTGTTGCATAGAGTGTTTCGCCAACCACGCTGCCGACAGCGATGACCGATTACTGATCTCAGGAGTCATCTGTATAGACGAGGACGGCTCGATTATCGGCCCACGATACATGATGCAGGACTATTTAGACACCGCAGATCCCTACGAGCAGGCCGTCAACCTCGCCTATCACTGCGGTGGAGGCATAGTGGAGGGACCCGCCTTCTTCATCCACACCCAGACCCTGCGCGACCTGGGGGACATGGACATGAGATATCCGATGCTTGAAGACTTCCCGTTTGCTTTCCGCTACGCGCTTTCGGGCCGTCATATCGGAGTCGTCAAAGAGCCGTTGGTAAAATACCGCATCCATCCTCAGAGCGTGTCGCAGTCATCGTCACGATTTGCACGGCAATACGACCGCGCAAATTATGATGCACGTATGCAGATAGCGTTACTACAGCATAATTATCTCCTCTGGTGGCATCATCGAATCATGCGCACAGTGTCCCAGTCGGACAATCATTCCCCTCTTGTCCGATGCCGCAACCTGCTGCTGAAGCTCTCAGACATATATGCCATGACAGTATTCGCCAAGACCCAGCTGCGCCACAAGGTATCCCGGCACGTATCTAAGAGCGATACTGTCTATAAGTCCGAAACTACAGACCTCCACCCATAACAGACGGATAGACATGTCACCTCGGAACGATTTTGTGCCATATGGAGAGGATATCCAAGCGGTTGGTCTTAACGTTGAGCAATATCTCCACGATACGCCGGTGCTGGTCGTCGGCCTGTAGTTTCGTGGCCTTATGAAGCATCGTATTGAGCAGGTGTACCCCTTTGTCACGGGTGGTTTTAGCCGCGACAAGAGCCTCGCCGAGATCAATCGACAGCGTCAGCCCCCGGACAGTCAGCTCAGGTTCGAGTTTTGTCAGAAATTTGAGCGCACGGGTGAAGTAAGCCACAGCCTCCCGCTGACGACCCATCTGCATCAAAGTCCGCCCTTGTGTGGCGAGCGAATCAATCAGGCTGTCAGTAGCCATAGTGATGGCGCGGTCGTCGCCAGCCACCACCTTAAGCTGCTCCATGTATGTCATCGTAGCCACCTGGCAATGGGCAAGCATATTGGCCTGTTTGACGCGCGAACGGTATATACCGCCCGAAGCATCTATGGCCGCCAAGTGAGCCGGGCCGTAACGTTCGGGGTCATCCTTGGCAAGGCGTTCAAACAGGGATGCACATTTCTCTATAGCACGTTCAGCCGCCTTGAGTTCCCCACGCGAAGCATGCACCTGAGCGAGGTCGTAGAGCAGCGACCCGAGGATGCTCAGGAACAGGGCATCCTTGCGCTTGGGTTCACGCATTAGCACATTAAGGGCGGCGGCTCCGCAGACAAGAGCATCTTCAGGCTGCCCTTCACGCGAGTGCAGAGCTGTCAGCACCGACAGCCCCATGGCGTGTAAGTCCGACATCTGACGGCCTTCGTCTCCTGTCTCCGCGATATACTCGCACATCTGACCGCACAGCAATATGGCATTTTGCGCTTCTCCCTTGTCGGCCATACGGAGGGCACGCATCCTCAGATAGTCATAAGCCACCACTCCATCGACATCCTTGAGCTGCTGCATCAGGTCAGACAACGCGCCAGAGCGGCGGCGCAACGCGGTAAGCGACCCTAATGGGGACGCAACGGTCATAAAGTGTGAGTCTAACGAAGTGACGTTCATGTGTCAGGTTGTTGATATTGTTGTAATTGTAATAGACTTTTACACCGACATGTGTGAGGTATCCATGGCCTCCAGCAATCCACAACGGTCATCGTCGCCAAGACCCTCGGCAAGCGTCATGAAGCCGATGCCGCCCTCCATGACGGCGCGGACCAAAGCGGCGATAACGACCGCATTTCCCTCGCGAGTGGTTACAAGGCTTTCATCAGGGAGAGATTGGCTGATTGTCCCCGATGGTGAATAATAACGTATGCAGGGGCCTTGGTCGCCGACCGCCAGACCTATGAAATCAGGACAATAGAACGAGATGCTGTCACGATAAGCAGCATCAAGGTCTTTGCTACCGAAAAAATCACGGAGCTCGGACTCGGTAGCAATTACGAAGTCGGCGAGTTCGAGATTGTCAAGAAGCGACGGTTTGACAGGAGTCAGCTGCTTGCCTTCGTGGATATCGAATCCCGGAGCATACACCACCATGGCTCTGCGCTGGCGGCAAGAGCCTACAAATTCCCTGACAAACTTAATATTGCGGGGTGCGACAGCGAAATAATCGCCCATCACCACGATGTCGTCACGGTCGATGCGCGGCCACACGGCATCAAACATATCATCCGGATAGACACGGTAGCGCACCGTATCAGACACTCCATGTGTGCTGTCAGAGAGAAAATTGAGATTGAGCGGCGTATGCCCTCCGGCATACCGGTCGATGCTCGACGTGGCCACTCCGTGAGCCGCCAGGTAGTCCACTATAAAATCGCCCACACGATCCCGTGCCGCCTCGCTGACGAAGGTCACAGACACGCCATTGCGGGCGAGATGTACGCTGGTATGGAGCATGCGTCCCTCAGGCGACATGGATGCAGGGATGCCGTCGGCGGCATTGATGCCAAGAGCCGACGAACCGATGACTGCTGCTTTCTTCATTTATATGTATAAGCTGGTTTTATACCTTGTAGGGGTGGCAATCACTTATCCGACGATGCCACAGAGCCGAGGTAACCGCCATGATGGCGCAAAGCGTACTCGCGGCGCGTAAACCCGGTAGCTTTCATGACGTTGACCACCAGAATGTCACCTATGACAGTCATGGCGGTGGTGGAAGTGGTAGGAGTCAGTCCGAGAGGACACACTTCGGGGGCTCCGCCTGTCGACAACACTACAGGAGTCATATGACCCAATTCGCTGTCGGGATTGCCGGTTATGACTATCAGAGGCAGAGCGGGATACAGTTTTTTTGCCAGCTCCACCAATTCGAGAATCTCGCGTGTGCGCCCCGAATTGCTGACAAGCAGCATCACGTCGCCCGGCTGCAAGACACCGAGATCTCCATGCTGAGCCTCGCTTGGATGCAACGAGACGGCAGGGATACCCGTCGAACAAAATGTCGTAGCGATATTCATTGCTATCTGCCCCGCTTTGCCCATCCCTGCGGTGACGAGCTTGCCTCCGTGGTCATGGACATGCTCCACGATAAGGCTTACGGCTTGATCATAGGCGGCGGAGTAAGGGATATTCTGTATGGCATGACTCTCGGCTTCGAGAATCTCAAGCATAGTCTGCTTAACTGACATATTATGAGTGAGTATGCAAGTAAGTGAGTATTCACTTAACTGTTCAAATTAAAACGATTATAACTGCAAATATACGATTTTTCTGCCAATCGGGAGTTACGTATATCTACACCATCAATGTCGGTTTTGTAAAAAGCCCGAAGCCAAGCGACTCCTTAAACAGGCACAACCCGGCATCAGGGACACCCCGTATAGATGACGGACCTAAATCAAACCAGCGCAAACCTTGACGGGCAAAGTCTATCGACATCTCCACTGCAATATTGTTCATAGGGCTGAGTCCGGCAGATTCCGGGATGTTACCCCAGTAGACACCCTGAACTATCCCTGATGGATGGTGATAATTGATGGCAGCAGCTACCGTGCATCCGCCGTGGCTCACCATGTACACACTGCCCCCGACCATGCGGGCTATCGTGTCCCTTAAATTGTCAAATGTCATACGCACAGGGTAGCCATGAGCCTCATGATGTATTTTGATGACACTATAGGCCTCTTCAAGGGCTGTAAAATCCGATGCATCATAAGCCCGACACTCGAGCCCGGCCCTGACAGATGCCTTGTATTTACGCCTCGACTGTGGAGTGAGCAGCTTCAACACATCCATATCCCTCGACAGAGGCATAGCATGGCTGTAATCGGTGTACAGCAGCTCGGCGCCCCGCGTGATGGCCGCAAGGTACTGCTTCTCTATATGCGAGTGCCTGGAATATATCACTGGAGGCAATGTGAGGCGTAGGCGGCACTTATGCTCATCGCCATAGGATTTCAGCGCATCTATGGCATCTACGTAATATGACACCTGCTGAGGCTTGGGTTCTTCGATACAGCCGAAAGGTGCCGAAAACGGCATCCGCAGCTCACCATCAACCATGCCGAATGTGGCTCCTAAACGGACTTTGCCGCCGTCATCAGCCAAGGCGATATAATGCACCTCCTGGCACTTACAGCTATTAAGCTCGCTGAACTCCACAGAGTTATACACCACCGAGGTGGCGGGGAAAAGCCGCGCATATTCTGACGGGGATATCCTTGTAGCTTTCATATATGCAAAAGTAATGAATCGCTTGATGAAAAACAAGCCGCAAATTCCGTCACGAAACGTCCGTGCATCAACGCTATTTTTGTAAATTTGCATATCATACAATCCCTAACATCCACCACTATGGCACTACTTATACCGCTACGCGGCTTTACTCCCACCTACGGCAAGGGATGCTTTTTCGCCCCCACAGCCCAACTCATAGGCGATGTCACCATCGGCAACGACTGCAGCATATGGTTCAACACCGTGCTGCGCGGAGATGTCAACACCATACGCATCGGCAACCGCGTCAACATACAGGACGGCTCGGTGCTGCACACCCTCTACGAGAAATCCACCATCGAGATAGGCGACGATGTATCCATAGGCCACAACGTGACCATCCATGGCGCAAAAATCCACAATTTCGCCCTCATCGGCATGGGCGCGGTGGTGATGGACGATGCGGAGGTAGGCGAAGGAGCATTGGTAGCTGCCGGAGCCGTGGTGCTTTCACGCACCAAGATAGGGCCTAACGAGCTATGGGGTGGCGCACCGGCGAAATTCATCAAGATGGTCGAGCCTGACAAAGCCCGTGAGATGAACCAGAAAATCGCCCGCAACTACCTGATGTACTCCCAGTGGTACAGCGAGCCGGGCTGCGAACCCCGAGAGATAGACCACCACGGAGAGCCGGTCTGAACCTTTAAAGCGAGCCGGTCAGGGCTTCACTCGCCCTGCTGCCCGAACGTCAGTTGATAGACAGCCAACGCAGCAGACACAGCGACATTGAGGGAGTGTTTAGTGCCGAACTGGGGTATCTCAAGGCAGATGTCGGCGGCATCCACCACCTCCTGCGACACTCCATGGACTTCGTGTCCGACCACGACGGCATATTTACGCCTCTTTTCGGAGATGAAACCGGGAAGCGGGACAGATCCATGGACCTGTTCGAGGGCGCACACCGTATATCCTTCGTCATGCAGAGCCTTGACCGCATCAAGCGTTGAGGGATAATATGCCCAGTCCATCGACATTTCCGCGCCGAGGGCGGTCTTGTGGATCTCGGCCGATGGCGGAGTCGCAGTGATGCCGCAAAGTATCACGCGCCCTACGGCAAATCCGTCGCACGTGCGGAATATCGAGCCTATGTTGTTGAGGCTGCGTACATTGTCAAGCACCACCACCAACGGCGACTTCTCGCTTGCGCGGAAGTCGGCGACACTCATGCGGTGCAGGTCTCGTATATTTTTCTTCTCCATAAGTAACGACTGCTTAAATTAAGTCGATATTGTTTGATTCTGTAACTGCCTTGTTTGGTGCAAATTTAACCTTTTTCGGCCAATCCGCCCCAACCCCATAACGTATTGATAGCACCACGTAACCACGTAACACCCCTGTAGGGACGCACGGCTCGTGCGTCCCACGTCCAACAAACCAGCCACATAACGTAGGGTCTCCACCTGTGGCGACCCTACGTTATGATGATGTTTCATCGGTTGCGGACGATAAAGGGGGATGGGGAGGGTCAGGAATACTGCGCCAGAGCTTCCTGAAGGTTGGTGACCATCATGGCCCGGAGTTCGGGCGGCTCGATGACCTTTATGCGGGGGCCGTAACTGAGCAGTTCCTGCACCAAGTCGGGCGTAAGGCGGAGCCGGTAAGTGAATATCGAGTAGCTGTCGTGGATGATTTCGCTCTGCGAATGGTGCAGCGGCAGTGCCCGCAGATACTTGGCCTGGCGCGAGTCGGTCTTGATGCGCACCGTCTTAGCCTCTCCGTGGGTGAATATGATGCCGTAAGAGTCACGTGAATAGCTCTCGGCATCGAAATCGGCCGGCATCACAAACCGCTCGGCATCCATCGTGACATCCGACATGCGGTCAAGCGCATATGTCTTGATGGTGTCCTCCGCCCGGTTACGCCCGGTCACATACCACCGCTGACGGAATATCTTGAGGAAATAAGGTTCGAGCTGCAGACCCGGGGTAGGCATGGAGCGGCTGTAGGAATGATAGGTGAATCTCAGCACCTGGCACTCGCGGAGAGCGTCCATGACCGTAGACAAGTAAACGCGCGCCGAGGGGACATCCTCGATGAAGATGCGCTGCGACAGGTCACGCGCCCCCGACAGCACACTGTTGGTTGCCGCAGAGTTGAGCAACCAGTCGGTCATGCTCTCCTCGTGTGCATCGCTTTGCTCTATAAAATACTCATATGTGGAAGGATTGCAGCAGATATTGACGTTAAACAATTCCTCTATAGCATTGCGGTAGTTGTAGAAAGTGCGCCGTGGCAGGTCTTCGCCGGTATAAAACGGCGAGTTACGCCAACGGCGGTTCAACTCCTCGCGTGTGATCGACCCATGCCGGCGGATGGTGTCGATAATCCATATGTAACGGCTTAATAGATTTTTTGACATCGCCGAGAGTAGTAGAAAAAAAGATTTAAGGTTATGAACAAAAGGGGGCATGGATGATACCATACCCCCTCCTTTAATGTCCCGTGTCAAAGCACCGCCACGCTGAGTGAGCCAGCGGATGCTCCGGCATAGGCATACACGTGACAGTGATGCTTATGCCTCAGAGGGTGTAACGTTGATGAAGCGGCGTCCGTTACGGCCAACGGTGAATACCACTGTGCCGTCTACGAGAGCGTATATGGTGTGGTCCTTGCCCAGACCCACATTGAGGCCGGGATGGTGCACTGTGCCACGCTGACGCTTGATGATGCTTCCTGCCTTAGCGTACTGACCTCCAAAAATCTTCACGCCGAGACGTTTGCTTTCTGATTCGCGGCCGTTCTTCGAACTGCCGACTCCTTTTTTGTGTGCCATTGTGTTTAGTTAGCGATGATTTTGAGGGTTAGGCTACTACTTCCTTGATTAACACTTTGGTGAAGTACTGACGGTGACCGTTCTTGCGGCGATAGCCTTTGCGGCGTTTCTTCTTGAATACAATCACCTTGTCGCCCTTTACGAGGGGGGTGAGGACTTCACATACTACCTTTGCGCCTTCCACTGTGGGTGCGCCAACCTTCACTTCTCCGTCAGCGTCAGCGAGGAGTACGCGGTCAAATTCGACCTTTTCTCCTTCTTTAACTGCTTCGCCGAGATAGTGTACATACAGGAACTTGTCTTTTTCAGCTTTGAACTGCTGTCCCTGGATTTCTACGATAACGTACATTGCGTTTATTAAGAGTTTATTAAAGGTTATTCCGCCAGGCGAGCCGCCCCACATCAGAGAGCGGTGCAAGCTGCTTCACGACGAGCCCGACACGGATTTTAGCTCACAAAGGTAGCAATTTTATTCCAATCCGCCAAACATCCGCGAAAAGACATTCCGCAGATTTAGACAAGCATCTCTTTAGACCGCAGACAAGCATCATTCTTATTTCTCCGGGCACTTCGGGGAAAAGAGAATATCAAGGCTCTTGGCGACGGCTCTGCGGAAGAAATGGCCTTCGTCCAATCGGCGGGCGAAGTCGGCACATGCGGCGGCATATGCGCTGTACTGCTCAGGGGTAATCTGCGGCAGGAGCGTCTCAAGGTCGGCCAGCGACTCCACCGCGATGCCGAGATGGTTGGCCGTGATGAACGGTGCCATCGCCGAGTGTTTCCAGACGATGACCGGGATAGACGACCTGATATAGAACGACGCTTTGTGGGGATTGTTGATGCGCAGATACTCGCCCCACACTCCGCCGCAGCAGTCGGTCAGATCGCCGTCCCATACCAGCCCCCAGTCGCCGTCGGGACTGTCGATAAACTGCTCCGACGGCACGAAACCACGATATATGAAATTACCGTCAGGGTTGCTTACTTTGTCCTCGTCAAGGCCGCGACCGCATACCGCAATAATGCACGAAGGTATCAGCGGAGGGAAGGCATACAGAAACCTGTTTTTACGTTCGCCCAGACTGCCGGCATACACGATGCGCGTCGGGGCTGCGCCTGTGGTATGCCGTGGCTTGAACGCCGCACCTGAACGGTAGTCAAATATGTCGAGCACCACCATAGGCACCCGGCAACCATGGTCGGCAAGCCACTGCACCATGGCACGGGAATGCACTATTATGCAGTCGGTCAGCGACAGCCGGCAATTTTCCTCGGTCGGGGTAAGTTTCTTGCGCCTGAATGCCCCGAGGTCGTGGATAAGGGTTATGGTGCGAGCGCCTTTCATCCGGGCTATGCGGCAGAGCGTTTTGTAATATTTCTTGTAGGGATACTGTATAATCAGCACGTCGCCTTTGTGCAGATTCGTCACCAAGCGTGCCACGGTGGCGGTCTTGCAAAGGAATTTCCCTACTGAACCGCCGAACGGCGGGCGGACAGACACATCACGATAGCCGGCTTCTCGGCAAAAGAGGTCTATGTCGGTTTTGGCCTTGTTGGTCGACGGTGTCTGTATATACTTGATTGTCATCATGGTTGAGGATTGTAAGGTTTCAATACGCGAAATAGCGGCTCTTAATCAGGAGCCGGGACATCTCCCACTCATATCCCAACTGTGCTGCCAAGCTGTCAGACGGAGAGCCGTACAGATTACCGTAGCCATCTTTTGCCGCGTTGTCGGATGCTCTCCCGACCAGTCCACGGCCCGCTCCCGGCCATCGGTAATCCGTGCGGCCCATTATCTGCAACAGCGTAGGGAAAACGTCAATCTGCCCTATCACAGCGTCGCTCCTGATGTCAAGCCCTGCATTAAGGACTATAAACACAATGTCAGACCCCATCTTGGCGACATCCACACCACGGGCATCGTGGTCGGATGCAATCACGATAACCGACTCGTCATAAAGTCCCTCGGCCTTGAGCCTGTCTAAAAAATGGCTCAACTGGCTGTCGAAGCGTCGCACCCGCTCAAGGTAATTGCGCTCCGCCTCCCCCATGGACTTGAAGCGCGATATCTCAGTCGTCGCCCCGCACGGCGAGTCGTAGGGGTCGTGCATTGCAATCGTGGCAATCTCGCAATATACAGGGCCACGGACATCCGACATTTTCTGTATGGCGAACTCAAACAAAGTGGAGTCCACTTTGGCGAAATCGCGCTCCCCGTGGTCCGAATTGTCATAATTCGTGTCAAACCCGTAGCTGACCGATGTTATGTTGTGGTTCCATACCGACCGCTCCTCGCCGATAACCTCAAACGAGTATCGTCTCAGAGCCTTGGCAAGCGACGGATAGTCAGCGTGGGCGTAACGAGCCACAGTAGGTTCCGACACCAGCGGAAGCAGCCCTGTATTGTAAATCAGCTGGCCATCCGACGAACGTCCATCACGCACCTGCGGACGCATACGTCTGAAATACACCACCGAGTCCGAGCGGAGCAACGCGCTGAGGTGCGGTGTTATCGCAGCACCCTCGATGACAGTATCGACAGCAGCCGAGTTTAGCGACTCCACTATTATGAAAATCAGGTTTTTAGACCCATTGCGCTGCTTCAAGCTGTCAAGCAGACTGCCTGATGACGGCACATGACCGAGCTGCTGCCGCTTTCCAGCGATGAAACGCTCCACTTCCGCCGTCTGTACGGGAGTCAGCTTCAAATCGGGACTCGCCAGCAGATACAGTTCGTGACCGAAATACAGCAGCCAGCCATATACGCCGACATGAGCTGTGCGCAGCGCCATGGAGCGCATCTGGGCATAAAAGCTGCCTATCGTGACCTCCCGGTCGATTTTCGACGACTCGCGCTTATAGCACATGAATCCGTAAATCTGGTTGCCGATTACCATCATCAGCACCACCGAAGCAACAACTATGCGCGTTTTTGCAGCAAATGGTCTCCCTCCAGCAATCCGCTTCCGCCACGCCACCCACAGCACCAACAGAGCCAGCGGCGGCACCACAAACCAAGCATCATACCAGCCCATCACTCCGCGTGCGCCTTCAAGCGCAAACACCCCGGCATTGCGTGCTACCAATATGCTTGACAAAGGTACTATGTCGCCATACACTGCGTAATACCAATGGCTTATGAGCGCATATACCGCCACTAAGGCGACTGGAACCCATACCGCCCACCGCAGTTTCGGCTTAATGAACAGATACGGCAGCAGCAACAACGAGAAGTCAGCCAGCGCAACTCGTATCTCAGGCAGGTGCGGGTCTAATAATGCGGCTATCTCCATGACGCAGCACACGACCGCCAGAATCCAAAACAACAGCGGTGACATCTTAGATACAGCTTTAACAATATGGCTCAGAGTCTTAACTCTCATACACGCGAAAAGATTCGTTTCAACTTATTTAATATCAGTTTTTTGCGGCGATAACGCTTGTCATGCATCATCTTCGCCTCCAGCTCTTTATGGAACCGCTTCACGGACATGTCGCCGTCCAAAGCCACATAACGCATCAGCACTTTCTTATAGAAACTCCCCGCATCGGAGAAAAGCCGCAGGTTTTTCAAGCGTTTGCCTGCCGACGGCCTGACCCCGTACTTGTCGATGCTCATACGGTCGACATCGATAAGCGAGAATGTCCAGCCGCCATGCCCGCTACGCACACGGATGTTCGTATTGTTATAGTCCCGGTGGACGATGCCGGCATTGTGGAGGTCGTATGTAAAAGCCGCAAAACTGTCGGCCAAAGCGTCCTCCACATCCTCTTGCCCTATAAACTGGCACAGAGGAGCCCCTGTATCCACTTCGGTAGCTATATAGACACCTGCCCCGTCAGCATCGACATACAGTATGGGCTTCGGCGTGGCAAATCCTCGACGCTGTAGCTCCTCGGCATTGCGGTAGGCTCTCAGCCCTCTGTCACCTTTCCACAACGCCCCTATACGCTGAAAAACGTTAGGCGTACCGAACCGCTTGACCACCAACGGACGAGGCCAGAACGAGGTCGTGACGAGCTTGACAGTGTTGCGTCCCTGATGAAGGCAAGAACATTCTTTGTAGAAATCACCGATTATGCCTAATGCAAATTCAGGCTCCGTGCCTGCTGGAAGCATTTTCATATGGTACAAGTCAAAAGAGTCAACAGCTTTACAGCAGCTTTTTAGAGTCATCGACATAGTCGACCTTCGTCTTAAAGGTCATCGAGGCGACAGTGCCCTTCCAAAGCACCTTGCGAAATTCCTTGCGGTCATTGCCCGGGCGGCGGTTGATGCGTCGGCGCATACGGCGGATATAGTTGAGATTGGACAGCAGCCTTACAATCCAGAGCCGGTTACGCCCGGTCAGATAGCGTTCGTTGCGGGCCTGATAAAAGAATTTCCAGCACTCCGACTGCGGCGAGGTCGCCCATGTGCCGCCAGTGTTGGTGGCGGTAGCGTGGACCACGATGCTGTCATCGATATACATACCCAGCATCCCGCCCTCCTTTACTATCCTCCGGGAATATTCGATGTCGTCGCTCCAGATAAACAGCTCCTCCAACGGCAGACCCACCTTGCGCACCGCTACAGCCGACACCATGAACGAGACGAATGTCGCCTGAGAGCATGTAAACACCGGGCAGTCAGGGCGGGAGAACCGGTTGATAGGCTCATACTTCGACGGAGCGTAGAATCCGGGGATGTTCATCCTATGCACCTTGCCGTCGGTCCACACGGCTTTGCTGCACACGAACCCCACATCGGGGGCAGCTGACGAAGCGAGTTCCAGCTGGGCCAGAGCATCGGGACGCGGTATGGTGTCGTCGTCCATCAGCCATGCCCAGTCGCAGCCGTCCTCAACGGCATATTTCAGCCCGGCCTTGAATCCGCCGGCACCGCCTACATTGCGCGGCAGCGGCAGATGCACCACCGCCCCTGCGGCAGCCAGTCCGTCAAGGTACTCGGCAGTCCCGTCGGTAGAGCAATTATTGACCACTATTATACTGTCAGGAGTGCGCGTCTGCGCCCGCACAGCTTCGATGCTGCGCTTGAGCAGCGCAAGGCGGTTGAAAGTGACTATTACTGCGTATATTTTCATGATTCGGTATGTGTAGTGGTAAGTTGGCGTTCGTATATCTTACAAAGGGTCATAAAGCGGTATATGGCATCGCACCGCGCCTCTATGTAGCCTCTGCGGCCATGGAATATGCCGCCTTTCAGGATGTAAGTCTTGAAAAACCTGAAAGAGGGGCTGGCTATAAATTTCATCAATGATATGGGCCGCTTATGCCGGGAAATCCGACGGTCAAGCTCGAGGTCGGTGTAAACGCACATCTTACGGAACGTTTCGCGCAGCGTGACCGGCTTGTGAATCATGGCGAGGTCAGTCCGCCTCCTGTCGATATAACCGACAGAGCCGTCAATCCGCGGCTTGGAATGGACCGTGGGAGGCCAATAGCACCGGCTCTTGCGTATCAGACGGCACTGGTAGTCGGGATAGGCCACCGATGGGCGGTTGTCAAAAAGCAGGTTGCGCCGGGGGATGAACAGCGCGTCGCAGCAATCATCCCTTTGTATATATCGATACAGATACTCCGTCAGCTCCTGCGGAACAATCTCATCCGCATCGACCACCAACACCCACTCGTTTTCGGCTGACTGGATGGCGAAATTACGTGCCGGATCGCCAAAACGGTGGTTTCCCCTTGGAAAAACTACAACCCTGCAACCGTTCGATCGGGCGATTTCCTCCGTATGATCGGTGCTCTCCATGTCACATACCACAATCTCATCATACCCCTTGAGATATTGCAGTATTTCGTTAAGATAGGTCTGGGCATTGTAGGTGTTGATCACCACCGAAATCCTACCGCCCGACGGAGACGAATCCGGGTTCATAATATAAGGACAAAGGCTGCCTGACGATTCCCCGGACCGGCATAGATAACGGTTAATATTAGAGCATAAAAAAGGCGCGGGAATCTGTACCTGTGCGCATATCCGTCGTCCGGGCCTTCGCATTGCCTCCTCCTTCGGATATGCAACATAGCCAGCCCACGCCGGATGATATATTACGCTACAGATACTCCCAAGCCTGGGCCTACGAGCATCACAGCGCGTGATAATCATCACCGCGGACGTAACCTGTTGCTTAATCTTCTGAAGGAGTTCAAAGTTGCGAAGTTTGGACGACAAAAGATCAGCGTTCAGTAACGTCTTTTCTGTTACAAAAACAACCCACCCACCCTCTGGTCAGTGAGCTAACGCAAAATTACAACATTTTTCCAATGATTACCAAGCTCCACACCTGTTTTTTCTTGATTTCCGCCACAACCGCCACAAAGAGCATAAAAAGGGCGGTAGCTCCATTTTGCTGTGTGGAAATAAATTAGTATCTTCACTTTGTAATATTTTACTTTTACATATAAAGTTATAGACGATGCTATAAGATATCTACAAAAAATTGTACAGCGAAGACGCACAACGCCTTAACCTAACACAGCTCAAACAGACAGTCAATCTAAATCTGTCTAAACAGCCAATTATAGCCAACAACATTCCAATTATTGAAACAAAATGAAAGAGGTTTATAAATCAAAGGTGGATTTATGGTTAATATGCTTTATAATGGCTGTTGTCATTATTCCATTATTACCAGTTTTATTATTCGCTTTTTCATGGACTGCCGCCATAATATCATTGGGACTATTGGCATTTATCTTTTATTGTCTTTTTAGCACCAGATACATTATAACCGATAATATTCTAAATATCAAATGCGGATTTTTAATAAACGACAAAATCCGTATCATGGACATTACAAAGATCAGCCCCTCCAAATCCATTGTATCGGCTCCAGCGGCATCCTTAGATAGGATAGGCATCTATTTGAATAAACAACGTACTCCTGTCATTATTTCTCCTAAACACAAGAGCGGTTTCATCAATAAATTAAAATCAATAAATCCGAATATAAACACCCATTTGATAGATTCGACATTATAGCTACGATTTCCGACAACACATCGCGTTTGCGGTGTATCACTTTATGCAGGGAGGGTGTTGCAGTGCCTCGGAACACTCGCATCCCCTGTAGGGCATACAACGCTGTGAAAATCACGCAACTGAAACAGCCTGAACGACGTGTGTCAGACTGCACCCCGGTGCAGCCGCCAGCCCCTGACAGGGCTGACCGTCCGGGATTCCGCCTATTGACGGAGCTTGCGCTCCGCCCTACTGTTTCTACGCTCCTGCGGAGCTTTATGGGCGGATGCACCAGGGTACATCCCTACGTTCGTACTCCATTATGGTAGCAAACATAGTAACCCTCGGAGGGAGTGCAAGATGCGGCTATGATGTTAGGGATGGGATGCGGAGCCGTGAAGGTGCGATTCTCACGGATTTTTCGTCCATTTGCGGCAGTGGCGTTGTGTGAAAGGCGGAAAAGTGCTATTTTTGTAGGTTGAATCAGTATCTACACGCCAATGGCTATGAACATGTCCGACCAATCATCAGGCTCTGCCGCTATGACCGCCGACCGATTTGCCACCCTTAACGGTGTCAGGGTACACTATACCGTCGCCGGAGAGGGGCATCCTATCATACTGATGCACGGCTGGGGATGCAACACCACGACGCTTGCCAGCGTCGAGCGTACCGCCCTCGCTGCCGGATGCAAGGTCTACAACATCGATTTCCCCGGATTCGGCCTGAGCGCGGAGCCTGCAGAGGTGTGGGGCGTGGAGGAATATACGCGGGTGCTTGAAGAACTGATAGCCCACGAAGGCATAAGCCGCCCGATGCTTCTCGGCCACTCGTTCGGAGGCCGTGTAGCCATACTCTACAGCTCGCGCCACGACGATGTGGGCAAACTCATCCTCGTAGATGCTGCCGGAGTGAAACCACGCCGCACCCTGACCTATTACCGCAAGGTGTATTCGTTCAAGATGATGAAATGGCTGATGTATTTCTTCATCGGGCGCGAAAATACCCGTATGCGCCTCGACCGCATGAGGGCGCGGCGCGGATCCGCAGACTACGCAGCGGCCTCTCCGCGCATGAGGGCGATACTGAGCAAAGTGGTCAACGAAGACCTATGCAAAGCCATGCCAGCAATCAAAGCTCCTACCCTTCTCATCTGGGGCGAGAATGACACTGCGACCCCCATGGAGCAGGCGCGTACCATGGCGAAGCTCATCCCTGGCGCAGGGTTAGTGTCGTTCCCCAATGCGGGCCACTACAGTTTCCTTGACGCGCAGCCGCAATTCACATCCGTCTTGACTAATTTTCTGGCTGACCGCTAACCACCACCGATTAAAAAAATTACCAACATAGTGATATACATTATATATATACTCACAGCCTTGGCGGCTCTCGTACCCTTTCCGGCAGAGCTGAAACGCGACCTGATGATGTTGCAGCAAAACTCCTACCGCAACGACAGGTACATGCGCTGGCTACGCGCATCGGGCGACACCACTTCGGTCATCCGCCTGACGGGCATAGTGGTGCTGCTGTTTCTGCTGACCCCGATGGTTCCGGCTGTAGTCGCAATGCCGTGCGCGCTGCTCTACAGCGTATGCGCCGCCGGGAGGCTGCTGGGTGCCATATACAAGAAGCCGCTCGTATGGACCGCCCGCGCCAAGCGTATATACTCCGTGCAGCTGTCGGTCGCCATAATCGCAGGTGCGGCGGCAGTGGTGCCTCTATCCATGTGTGCACCGCTCGAACAGATATGCCACACCGTCACATGCGCAGCCATAGCTCTCTACCTGCTGAGCCACCCTATCACCATGGCCGCCGGCTGGCTGCTGCAGCCTGTGGAGAAGCGCATCAACCGCCGATACTACGACGAGGCCGTGTCAATGCTCCGCTCGATGCCCGGACTTAAAATAATAGGTGTCACCGGCAGCTATGGGAAAACCTCTACAAAGCACTATCTCCACCGCATACTCAGCGAGCAGTTCGACACCCTGATGACCCCAGGGAGTTTCAACACACCGATGGGGGTGATACGCACGATAAGGGAGATGATGAAGCCTTACAATGAGGTGTTCATCGTAGAGATGGGAGCCAAACAAGTCGGCGACATCAAGGAGATATGCGACCTCGTGCATCCGCAGATAGGCATAGTCACTGCCGTTGGCGAGCAGCATCTTGAATCGTTCGGCTCGATAGAAAACGTGCAGCGCACCAAATTCGAGCTTGTCGAAGCGCTTCCGTCCGACGGACTTGCCGTGGTCAACAACGACTTCCCGATGTGTGCGTCGCGGCCAGTCAGCAACGTAGAGTGCATCCGTTATGCCGTCACAGAGACCGAGGGAGCGCGATATGTCGCCGAAGACATCCGTTATGCCCCTGACGGCACGGAATTTACAGTAGTCGACCGCGAAAACGACTCCCGGCTGAAGCTTCACACCCGTTTGGTGGGCGAGTGCAACATCTCCAACCTCATAGCCGCTGTCATCGTAGCCCTGCGCCTCGGCATGGATCCTGACAAAATAGCCTATGCAGTGGCGCATATCGAGCAGGTGGAACACCGCCTCAATGTCAAGCGCACCGCCGGTGGAATCACCATCATCGACGATGCTTACAACTCCAATCCCACAGGCTCGAAGATGGCGATGGACGTGCTGCGCCACATGACCTCGGGCAAGCGCATAGTCATCACGCCCGGCATGATAGAGCTTGGCGACAAGCAGGAAGAGCTCAACTACCGTCTCGGCACCTACATCGCCACCGCAGCGGATGTGGCTATCATAGTCGGGCGGTACAACCGCCAGTCCCTTACCGACGGCATAGCATCGGTCGAAGACTCCACATGCCGCGTGGAGACTGTGGATACATTTGCGGAAGCCCAACTCATGCTCGGCCCGATAGCCCGCAGCGGCGACACGGTGCTGTATGAAAACGATTTACCAGACACATTTAAATAAATGAAAACCAATATCGGAGTGTTTTTCGGCGGACGTTCCACCGAACACGAAATATCAGTGATATCGGCCTCCCAGGCCATGCACGCCATAAACCGTGACCGGTATGACGTTACACCTATATATATAACGAAGCAGGGCCGCTGGTACACAGGCGACGCTCTGCTCGACGTAGCCAATTACCGCGACCTCCCTGCCCTGCTCAAGCAGTGCACAGAAGTGTACATGCGTCCCACCTACGGAGACTACAACCTCTACGGAGCCAAAAAACCTATGTTCGGCGGCAACCCCGTCATAGCGCATCTCGACGTGGTCATCCCGGTGCTCCACGGCTCCAACGGCGAGGACGGCATCTTTGAGGGAGTCCTCGACACAATCGGCATCCCCTACGCCGGATGCAACGTGCTGGCCAGCGCCAACGGTATGGACAAAATCACGATGAAGATGATACTGGGGTCGTGCGGCGTGCCAGTAGTACCCTACGTATGGTTCACCGACAAGCAGTGGTTTTCCCAGCGTGACGCTCTGATTGAGGAGATAGAGAAGAAAATCGGCTATCCTGTCATAGTCAAGCCCGCCAACCTCGGTTCAAGCGTGGGCATAGGACGTGCAGCCGACCGCACCCAGCTCATTGCCAAAATCGACGAAGCCGAAAAATACAGTACTCGCCTCATAGTGGAACATATGGTGGACAATCTCAAGGAGATAAACTGCTCCGTACTCGGCGACTGCGACGACTATGCCACATCCGTGTGCGAGGAACCCATCAAAAGCGGCGAAATCCTTAGCTATCAGGACAAGTACATGGGTGGCACAAAGGGTGCACAGGGGATGCAGGCATCGCAGAAACGCATCCCTGCCGACCTGCCCACCGAGGTCAGCGACCGCATCCGCTACCTCGCCGGGGAAACCTTCAGGGTGCTGTCGTGCCACGGCGTAAGCCGCGTCGATGTCATCATGGACAAGGACAACGGCGAAATCTACGTCAACGAAATCAACACCATACCCGGCTCGCTGTCGTTCTACCTCTGGGAAGCCACAGGCCTGCCGTTCGACAAGCTCATGGACCGCCTGGTTGCCCTCGCCATCAAGCGCAAACGCGAGATGGAACGCAAGACTGTCAGCTACGACCAAAATATATTCGCCCTGTCAGGAGGTGTCAAAGGCGGCATCAAGGGCGGCGTGAAACACTAACCAAATCATTACCACATAGAAAATACACATAGAAACACACATAATTTGCATCTCCGATTATGAATGAAGAAACGATGACCCCCGAAGCAGCTGAGGAAAAGAAAGGCCTCAACTTCGTTGAGCAAATTGTAAGCGACGACCTCGCGGCCGGCAAAAACGGCGGCAGACTCAACACCCGTTTCCCACCCGAGCCCAACGGCTACCTCCATATCGGACACGCCAAGGCCATATGTATGGACTTCGGTGTGGCCGAAAAATTCGGCGGCACATGCAACCTGCGCTTCGACGACACCAACCCCGTCAAGGAAGATGTGGAATATGTGGACTCCATACGTGAGGACATCCACTGGCTCGGATTTGACTGGGGCGACCGCGAATACTATGCAAGCGACTACTTCCCCCAGCTTTATGAGTTTGCCGAACGTCTGATACGCGAGGGCAAAGCATATGTCGACGACCAGACCAGCGAAGATATCGCCGCACAGAAAGGCACCCCGACACAGCCCGGTGTCGAAAGCCCTTACCGCAACCGTACACCAGAGGAAAATCTCGACCTCTTCCACCGCATGAATGCCGGAGAATTTCCTGACGGAGCGCGTGTGCTGAGGGCAAAAATCAACATGACCAGCCCCAACATGCACTTCCGCGACCCCATCATATACCGCATCATACACCATCCCCACCACCGCACAGGCGACAAGTGGAAAGTGTATCCGATGTATGACTTCGCCCACGGACAGAGCGACTATTTCGAAGGAGTAACCCACTCTATCTGCACCCTTGAATTTGAGGTACACCGTCCGCTCTACGACTATTTCGTCAAAGAGCTTGCCGAAGACCCGGAGAAATACTGTCCCCGCCAGATCGAGTTCAACCGCCTCAACCTGACATACACGGTAATGTCGAAGCGCAAGCTGCTCCAGCTCGTAAAAGAAGGTTTGGTCAGCGGCTGGGACGACCCCCGTATGCCTACATTGTCGGGGATGCGCCGCCGAGGGTTCACGCCTCGCTCCATCCGCAACTTCATAGACCGCATCGGCTACACGAAATTTGAAGCCCTTAACTCCATGAGCCTTCTGGAACATGCTGTGCGCGAAGACCTCAACGCCATCTCCACTCGCGTCATGGCCGTCATGAATCCCCTGAAGGTGGTACTGACCAACTACCCCGAAGGCCAGACCGAAATGGTCAGCATGGAAAACAATCCCGAAGATCCCGCTGCCGGTACACACGAGATGCCATTCGCCCGTGAAATATACATCGAGCGCGACGATTTCATGGAAAATCCACCCAAGAAATTCTTCCGCCTCGCCCCCGGCCAGGAGGTGCGCCTGAAAGGCGCATACATCATCAAGTGCGAGGATGTCATCAAGGATGCAGACGGCAACATCACCGAACTGCGCTGCGCCATCGACCCCGAGAGCCGCAGCGGTATGCCCGGAGCGGCCCGCAAGGTCAAGGGTACACTCCACTGGGTGTCGGTCAAGGATGCCGTCGATGCGACAGCTCGCCTGTATGACCGCCTTTTCATGGTGGAAAACATGGCGGAAGCCGAAGGCGATTTCCACGACCATATGAACCCCGACTCGCTCAAAGTGGTGGAGGGGATAAAAGTCGAGCCGTTTGCCGCCCGCGAGGCCAAGCCTGGCACCCACTTCCAGTTCCAGCGCGTAGGGTACTTCACCCCCGACTCCGACAGCACCCCCGAACATCTGATATTCAACCGCTCCATAGCCCTCAAAGACACCTGGGCCAAAGAGCAGAAGAAATAACCCTATTATGACTTACCGCCTCTGACATGAACCTACGCACAGCGATATACCGGCTCAGGAAACTCTGTTCCAGCGACAAGACCAAGATAAAACGGCAGTGGCGACAGAGGATGGGCTACGAACTCGACCTGACGAATCCGCGCACGTTCAACGAGAAGATACAGTATCTTAAGCTCCTCGAACGTAAGCCGGAATACACCGTCATGGCTGACAAATACGCTGCGAAGAAATGGATTGCCGACCGTGTAGGGGAGAAATATGTGCCGAAGCTGTTAGGAGTGTGGAATCGTGCAGAGGACATCGACTTCGACTCGCTGCCCCGGCGGTTTGTCCTCAAGACCAACCATGACAGCGGAGGTGTCATAATAGTACGTGACAAAGACGACCTTGCAGCAGGCAAAGCACTCGACAAACACAATCTTGCTTTCGACCTTGAGGGAGTCCGGAAGTTTCTCAATGAGCGTCTCGCCACCAGCCATTATCAGATGATGCGCGAATGGGTCTACAAGAACATCCCACGGCGTATAATAGCCGAAGAGTTTCTCGAACCCAACGAGGAGACAGAGAGGTCGCCTGACGACTTCCGGCTGTTTTGCTTCAACGGGGTGCCTCGTATAGCATACATCGACAAGACATGGTTTGAGGGACGCCATGTCACCCACTACTCATTGCCTGATTGGCACAAGATGGACATCATCAAAAAAGACTGTCTTGTCGACCGCGAACCCGAGCCACGTCCCGCCAACCTCGACGAGATGATACGGATCGCATCCCGACTGTCGGCCGGACTGCCGTTCTTGAGGGTAGACTTCTTCATCTCCAAAGGCAGGATATACGTAGGAGAAGTGACATTCTTCCCTGTAGGCGGATATGAGGAATTTGTCACCCCTGACACCCAGCTGATGCTCGGAGATATGATTGACCTCTCCGGCTGGAAGGTCTATGGGGGGGGTATTTACCTGCAAATCAAGAGATTACGAAGCCTGTTAGGGCTTAAAGGCATTTAACGAACCCATGAGTAACTCGCAAAAAAACATATGGATGATAGAGACGAACGCCAGGAACTGACCGACCGTTTCCGCCACGAGATACGTGACGGTCATGACAGAGCATTCTTCACCGAGGGCGAACTCGTGGAGATATATGACTATGCCAACGACAACGATGACGACTACATCATGTCGGAGGTGTTGTTTCATGCGGCATCACAATATCCCCACAGCGAGGCTCTGACCGTGCGCCGGGCATATAACTGTTATTATGCGGGGATGGACGGTACCGTGGTCCTGAACATTTTGAAAAACGTCGACCCGGAAAATATCCTCGCAAAAATACTAAGTGTCCGCATCAAAGAGTCGCCAGGCCCGCAAGCCGTGGACAAGCTCGACAGCATACTGGCTTCAGTAAGCAGCTTTGAGGACGAGGAGATAATACAGCTTGTGGATCTCGCCGCCGACCTCAGCTGCTACGAGTGGCTGATCGACAACCATCAAGTCATACTCCAAAAACTGACATATGTCCCCACCTACCTATATGAACTCGGCGAGGTGTTCTATGAGAAGGGCGATTTCGACAATGCCATAAGGTATTTAGAGGAACTGACGAACATAGATCCGTTCAACCCGTCGTTCTGGAACCGCCTGACCGATGCCGCAGGTATGAAAGGCGATTTCGAAAAAGCATTGCAGTGCATAGAGTTTTCGCTGGCCGTCAATCCCGACAGCCAGACTTCCCGCTATCTCAAAGCCCAGGCATTGTTTGCCCTCAAACGTGACCCCGAGGAGATAGTCAAACTCATCGGCGAAGATGCCGTCAACGAATCGCTGGAAAACGGCAACACACGCCCGGTCCAACTGCTTGCGTCCACCTACAGCTGGCTGCTTAAGCAGAACGACAAAGCCCTTAAGCTTCTATTGACTGCCAACGACAAGTTCCCTGGCGACCGTGACATCATCAACGCACTCATGCAGCTGCAGATTGAAGACATAGCACCGCGTCTGGAACTCTTCCGCCAGCACCATCCCGAAGCCGCAGGCGATGCTTGGGTAAAGTGGTCACAGGAGTTGTTACGCCCCGATGCCAACTACAGCCCTACGATGATATCTCAGGTGCTCGAGACATACTTCCGGCACCATCTGACCGAGGAGGGTGCCGAGCATATGTTCCTGATGCTCTATCTGACCCGTCAGTTTGACAAAGTCATAGATTACGGCTTGGATCTGCGCAATGCTCTGCAAAACGATGAAATGCAGATTGACAACAGCGACGACGTCGATAGCGACATCCCGGACAAGCGTACCGGGCGCATGTCATATACCACCGTCCTCTCCTTGGTAATGAGTCTGCTGCGCAGAGGCCACATGTTTGAGACCGTAATGATTATACAGGATGAACTTAAGTGGCATCCGACCCTCGACACCGTATCCGAGGTGTTGGAACTAAGGGGATACCGTCAGGCTCTTTTTGAGATATTGAAATTCATGACCGCACACCCCAAACCACGGCAGAGTTCAATCGACAAGATAGACCCGCTACCACCTCTGGTATCCAAGGAGCAGCTGACCGGGTCTAAGAACAAGAAGCGCAAAGGCAAACCAAATGAGTGAGACTGTCGGCGTCATACCTGAATTAACGTGAGTGAATCCATATGGCAAGTATATTTTCGATAATGCTTAGCGGACTGCTGGTAGGCATACTCATATCGGCTCCCATGGGCCCGATAGGGGTACTCGTCATCCAGCGGACGCTGACTAAAGGACGCTGGCCCGGATTCTTCACCGGCCTCGGTGCAGGTCTCAGCGACATCATATACTGCCTGCTCACCGGACTGGGACTGTCGCTTGTCATAGATTTCATCGAGCGCAACCAGAGCGTTTTGCAGATAATTGGCTCGATATTCCTCATCGGCTATGCCGTGTATCTCTTCAAAGCCAACCCGTCACGCTCGCTGCGTCCCCCCTCGGAGACATCCAACACCTACTGGCGCGACTTCTGGACCGGATTCCTCTTCACGTTCTCCAATCCGCTGATACTCTTCTTCATCATAAGCCTGTTTGCCCGGTTCAGTTTCCTCTCGCCCGATTACAGGTATTACCATTACGTAGTCGGCTACATATCAATCGTGGCCGGGGCTTTAGTCTGGTGGACCACCATAACCTTCATAGTCGACAAAGTGCGCGGACACTTCAACCTGCGCTCCATGTGGATAGTCAACCGCATCATAGGCTCATTGATAGGTCTGATGGCAATCTTCGGACTTGTCACAGGCATAATAGCTATAGCTTGACAATGACTCTCTCAGTCTGCATAAGCAATACCCGGAAGCGGCTGACCGAAGCCGGATTCAGCCCGGCTGAAACCAGCTGGATGGTACGCGACATATTTGCCGCACTCAAAGGTTACACACATGTAGATCTCATCACACGCTGCGATGACGAAATCACGGATTGGCTCGCGTCACAGGTCCAGTCGGTTGTCACCCGGATAGCCTCCGGCACACCCGTCCAATATGCCTTGGGGCAGACCCGCTGGATGGGTATGACCCTGAAAGTCACTCCGGCTGTACTGATTCCACGTCCGGAGACCGAACAGCTCGTAGACATGGCTATAGCCGACTGCGGAGATACTACAGACCTGAGAATCCTCGACATCGGCACCGGCAGCGGATGCATAGCCATAGCCATGGCGCGGGCATTGAAATTTCCCATCGTGACCGCCATAGACATCTCAGATGAAGCATTGGCTGTCGCCAAGGAAAATGCCGACACACTCAAGGCCAAAGTGGATTTCAAATCCGTGGATATACTTTCGGCCACCCCTGTCAGGGGCAGCTGCGACATCATCATAAGCAACCCTCCATATATCGCAGAGCAGGAAAAAGCCGACATGGGCGCAAACGTGCTGATGCACGAACCGCACACGGCTCTGTTCGTCCCCGATGACGACCCTGTGAAATTTTACCGCGCCATAGCCCGCTATGCCCGTGCCAGCCTGAACCCCGGAGGCTCTCTTTGGCTTGAAATCAATCCGCTGTACGCTATAGTGACCAGAGCCACAGTGGCGGATGCCGGCTTCATGAGCATAGACATCATACGTGACGAGAGAGGCAAGCAGCGGTTCATACACGCACGCCAATCATGAGACGACGCAGAGCCGAACCCCTAAACTCCGAGGCCGCACAGACGAAATTAGAGGTCCTGTGTGCCGCGTCCGAACACTGCTCGTCGGAAATCCTTACCAAACTGCACGGCTGGGGCATCCATGGAGCGGCAGCATCGGCGATAATAGACAGCCTGGCCAAAGGACGTTTCGTCGATGACGAACGCTTCGCCCATGCGTTCGTAGTCGACAAATACCGCTTCGCCCGCTGGGGACGCATCAAGATACGCGCAGCCTTGTATGCCAAGAAAATCCCTACATGGATGATAGACGAGGCTATGGATGAAATAGACGACACAGAGTATGCCGACAATCTGATGCAGCTGCTCCGCGCCAAGCGCAAAGCCCTCCGAGAGGAAGCCTCCACATATGAGGGACGCACAAAGATATTCAGGTACGGAGCATCACGCGGCTACGAACTGCCGCTGATAGCCTCACTCATTAGAGACCCTCGTCTTTGGCACGACGACCAATAATCCACGTTCACTCCCCACTCCCATGTCCCACAGAATTTCGGAAGCAATCTGCGACCTTACAGGAGCACTGGCCAACCTCGCATGGCCACGGACATGCGAAGTATGCGGATGTGCATTGGTCAAAGGCGAGGATGTCGTCTGCCTGAAGTGCTACAATACCATGCCGATGGTCGGCCTCCACACGCAAGAGTTCAACCTGTTGCACCAACGGCTCGCCGGACACCTGCTTTTCGAGCGCGTCGGGTCGATGTTCTGGTACTACCGCGACACCCCTCACGCACGTCTCATCCACCACGCCAAGTACAACGGCAGACCGCGCATAGGCAGGATTTTGGCCCGCCGCTATGCCCTGACACTGAAGCATGACGGATTTTTTGACGGCATAGATGCAATCATCCCCATCCCCCTGTCGCCCCTGAAACTGCTGCGGCGCGGTTACAACCAAAGCGATGCAATAGCCCTCGGACTACGCGATGTGAGCGGCATCAACATCGTACACGGACTCGCCACCTCGCGTTATCGCTCCACCCAGACCCGCCGCAACGCCTATGCCCGGTGGATAAATGCCCGTAACGGATTCAAAGCCTTGCCCGACAAGCTAAGAGGGCTGTCGCATGTGCTGATAGTAGACGATGTCCTGACTACGGGCGCGACCATACTGGCAGCAGCAGAGGCTCTACATTCAGCCGATCCGACGCTCCGCCTGTCGGTGTTTACCTTGGCGGCATCCCACCTCAGATGATCCTCACTTCGCGAGAGCCGTCGTCCATCTCCTTAATATAGACATGCGCGGTGTCGTCAGGCAAAAGCGACTCGGCGATGTCGGGCCACTCTATCAGGCACAGACTGCCGCTGTCGAGATATTCCTCAAATCCCATGTCATACGCCTCCTCTATGTCATTGAGCCGGTAAAGATCGAAGTGGTATATCGTATCGCCGTCAGCTCCGACATATTCGTTGGCTATGGAAAACGACGGTGACGAAGTAGCATCGTCCACAGCTCCGAGAACGCGGCTGATAGCGTTGATAAGCGTAGTCTTGCCGGCTCCCATCGCACCGTGGAACGCCACAACAGTCCTATGGCCTATGGCCGACAGCACATGCGATGCTGCACGGTCAAGTTCCTCTATGCTACCTATCCTGATGGTGAGGGGTGAATATTCAGATGTGTTCATTCCGGAGTCTGTATATCGGGCATCACCTTTACGCGCACTTCGGCGATGCGGTGGTTATGTACGTCAAGCACGAGAAAGCGGCATCGGCCGTAGACGAGCGGTTCCTTGTCGCGAGGGAAATCGCCCTTGATCGACAGCAGCATACCCGCCAAGGTCTCGTTGTCGGCTGTAACCTCTTTATAATCATCCTCGTCAAGACCGGTGATGCGGAAGAAATCATTGAGGAGGGTCTTGCCTTCAAATATATACGTGTCGTCAGGCAGCTTGCGGTAGGTCTTTTCTTCTGTGTCGTATTCGTCGTCGATATCGCCTACGATTTCTTCAAGCACATCCTCCATGGTGACAAGCCCCTGGGTACCGCCGAACTCGTCGATGACGATGGCCATGTGGAGATGGCGACGGCGGAAATCCTCCAGCAGGTCATCTATGCGGCGCGACTCGGGTACGAAATAAGGCTCACGCAGCAACGACTGCCACTCAAAGCCCTTGGGCGGCTCCACGCCTATATATGGTAGCAGGTCGCGGCTATACAGCACACCCTTGATGTCGTCCTGCGAACCGTTGACCACAGGCAACCGCGAGAAACCGCTCGATATGACAGTCTCCATGACCTCCGCAAAATCGGCGGAAATGTCGATATCCGTTATGTCGACCCTCGGGGTCATCACCTCCGACGCAGTAGTGTCGCCGAAACGCAGTATGCCCTCGAGCATCTTCGCATCGGAGTTTTGCACATCGGCTATCTCAAGCGCATGTGACAGGTCATCGGTGGTCACGGTCTCCTCCTGCTTCGACACAACCCGCTTGACTATCCACGACGATTTGACCAAAACGGACGAAAACGGACGGAACAGCACCGATATCAGGTACATGCCGGGGGTGGCAAAACGCGCCCAACCGAGATTGTTTGTATTGGCATAAAGTTTGGGCAGTATCTCCCCGAAAAGCAGTATGAGGAATGTCAGTATGACGGTCTGGAGCACGAAACTTGCCCATTCAGGCATCCCGTCAAACACCGGCCCAAGGGCATAGTTGCACAGCACGACTATAGTCACATTGACCAGATTGCTCGCTATAAGTATCGTGGCCAGCAGACGCTCCGGCTGAGCCAGCAGTTTCAAAGCACGCGACGAGGGGTTGCGGCTCTCTATCTCTTCAATCTGGGAGGGAGTGATGGAAAAAAAGGCAATCTCACTGCCTGAAACGAACCCTGAGATTACAAGCGCAACCAATGCGCAACAGAGAGCCATAATCTGGGAAGCATCAAACGATGCCGGAAGGGCCACAGCGACAAGGCCATTGACTATGCAAGCCAATGCGTCCGTGGCCGGAAGAGGGTCAAAATCCATGTATCAATTACAGTTGGTGATTACAAGCAGCAAAGATACCAAAATTTCGCCACAATCCCAACTCCACCTCCTGCGGATCTAATGGCACAGTACTATCGGTCAGTATCTGAAAAAGTGCCGACATTTTCGCATGGAAAGGAAGCCGACACAGCATAATTTTGTGCCAAAACACAAAATTATGACTACATCCGCTGTGCAAGGACAGCCCTATCGAGACAGGGGACGCAAACCGTCGTGCGTCCCCTGCCCCATATGATATCGCCGTCTTAAAAACTCAGAGATAATCAGTTAAGCAACAGGCTCTTGGCTTCGGAAGTCAGCAGATTCTCTATGACGAAAGGAGCCAGAGCTACATCCATCTGACCCAAAGCATACGGGCCGATTTCGTAAGGATTGTAATGGAACACTATCTGACCGTCGGACACGAACACGTTACGGCTGACAAACAACTGGTCAGTGAACACGCCGGCTTCGCCCAACTTGGCCGGATCGCGCACCCCGAGCTGGTTGGCAAGAGCTTCCTGTATCAATGTCATAAGCGCATCGTCGCTACCGGGCTTGAAGAGCATGTCGAACGTCAGCACTTTGCCTGCCGACAGGTCATAAGTAAACGGTATGTAAGCGTAATTGGGATGAGCGCCCCCGGTAAACGAATAGTTATAAATCTGGTATGTGACCGTCTGCTCGTTGAGTTCTGTGACCTTAATGGTGGTCTCTATGTCATACGAGTTAGTTTCGTCGGTCATCGGGGATATGGAGTCTACAGGCGACACCGTCACCTGCGGCCCGGCCTCTATCAGTTCGTTGTTATTGACATATGCCGACATCGCCTGGTCGATATTATATGGCGACTTGGTGCCGAGAGCGTTGATGATTGTGTCACGGAGGGCTATCACGTCCGACCCGCCGAACTCTACCGGCCACTGCACTGTAGCCGACAGCGTGACATACGCCGTGTCGCCCGACGCATATACCAGTTTGTAGCTCTTCGATGCCGACTTGAGCTGCTCGCGGATTTCAAAATTGGAAATTTCCTCGCTGCCGGCGGTCTCGCCGCCGTTGCCCGAACATGCCGCCAGCATGGTCGTAGCAACGACAGCCGCAGCGGTTAACGATGCTGTAATCTTCATAGCCTTAACAATTTAGGGTGTTTTGGGGGTAATAGAAAAAATTTTAAAGTTAAAACACTTGTCGGACATCTTTTGTTGCGAAATCCAACTCCATGCGAAGATACTGAAATTTTCACACAACCAGCCAAAAATCCGCCACAAAAAGCAAAATGCCGATAATCGCAGCCCGCAGCATGGTCGTTACGCATGGCGGAAACCGGATTAACGGCAATTATGCCTGATTGAAAAAAGATGTTTTTAAAGCATCGACTGCCGGAGCGTCACTATCGCCTTGATTACTTGCTGGCGATAGAGGAGCTTACCGTGAGACGCAGACGACCCTTGGCGCGGCGACGAGCGAGGACCTTGCGGCCGTCGGCTGTGGCCATGCGGCTGCGGAAGCCGTGCTTGTTGACACGCTTGCGGTTTGAGGGTTGGAATGTACGTTTCATTGCCGTATTTGATTTATTGTGTTGTGTTTATGTTAGCCTTAATCCGCGCACACCGGGTGCAGGACGTTTTGAGGTGCAAAGTTACATCTTTTTCTTCACATCCGCAACACCCGCCCCTCCATTCCGCCAAAATTTCCGACACCCCACACCGTTCTGGCCGTGGTACTGCACCCCCGGTGCACCTGCTCCGTGCGGCAAATAGGGGTTTCGGATTTGTCGTGCTAATTTATGACATTTTAATTTTGATTGCAAACATTTGAAATTTTCTTAGTTCGTACCGGTTTTCTCTTTTCGTTATTTTATTAGTATTATCGGCAGTTTTTGAATAATATGATTCGGTGTGCTTGCTTAAGCTGTAGTTTTGAGTTTTAGCCGGAAATGTTTGGGGGATTCGGATTTGTTGAGTAATTTTGTGGCGGAATTTATGGCGGAGGGCTGCTGACTGCGGCTGCGCCAGTTCCCAAACAACGACAACAAGACACAGCACAACCATTTGTATAGCTATTCTTCTATTCCCTAATCAACTCCAACACAAAGGACAACAAGAAATAAGTGAATCATAGGTTAGAGATCCGTCGGCTCGTGAAGAGTAGGCGGGTTTCATTTTTTATGGTTACTTTTGTACCATATACCTTATCACCAAAAAGCTATATATTCGTACCGTATACCATATCACCAAGAACATGGCCGACAACTACTTAGAAAACAAGATGGAGCAACACCGCCGTGGTGTCGCCACAACATACCGTCCGCGCAAGACTCCTACAGGACAGGCGGCAGGAAGCGTTACCTACAAGTTGGGCGTACGCCGGGTATTCGTCACCGGGGGTGCATCTGGCATAGGACGTGCCATAGTCAGGGAGTTTTGCAACGCCGGATGCCGCACTGCGTTCTGCGACATCGACCATAAGAACGGCACCGCGACTGCCCAAGCGACGGGCGCACGATTCATACCGCTGGATGTCGCCGACTCCGACAGTTTGGCCTCAACACTATCATCCCTCATGGAGGAGTGGGGCGACTTGGACGTCATCGTCAACAATGTAGGCATTGCGGATTTCAAACCCCTCATCGACACTTCGGTCAGCGACTTCAACCGTGTGCTCGCCATCAATCTCACTCCCCTGCTCGTCACCGCCCGGACGCTGGCAATCCACCGCACAAACCAAACCGAGAAGAACCCCTACGGACGTATCATAAACATCGCCAGCACCCGCGCCCTGCAAAGCGAAGCCGACACCACAGCCTACAGCGCCTCCAAAGGGGCAATCCTCGCCATGACCCACTCGCTGATGATGTCGCTGACCCCGCTCCACATCACTGTCAACTGCATCTCTCCGGGATGGATAGCTACGACCGATTACGAGAGCCTGACGGAAGCCGACCACTCGCAGCATCCGTCAGGACGTGTCGGCATCCCCGAGGACATAGCCCGCATGTGCATGACGCTCGCCCTCCCCGCCAACGATTTCATCAACGGGGAAAACATAGTCATAGACGGCGGCATGACGCGCAAAATGATTTATTGTTAAGAGTTTTTCGGGCTATCTTCATTAGACTTAGCCGCCTCTTGCGCAGCCTGCTGCTCCTTGTCAAAGAGGTCGTAGGCTTCCACTATGCGCTGCACAAGGGCGTGGCGCACGATGTCTTTCTTGCCGAACTCCACCCTGCCGATTCCGGGAACATTGCGCAACACCCTCAACGCCTGCACGAGTCCTGAAGCCACCGAGCGCGGGAGATCGATCTGGGTGACATCGCCGGTGATAATCATCTTGGCGTTCATGCCGAGTCGGGTCAGGAACATCTTTATCTGGTGCACCGTGGTATTCTGCGCCTCATCAAGCAATATAATAGCATCATTGAGCGTGCGTCCGCGCATAAACGCCAGCGGAGCTATCTGTATTACGTTGCTCTCCATGTATTCCTTTAGCTTCACAGCCGGAATCATGTCCTCCAAAGCATCGTAGAGGGGTTGCAGATAAGGGTCAATCTTGTCTTTCATGTCACCGGGGAGGAATCCGAGCTTTTCGCCGGCCTCCACCGCCGGGCGGCTGAGTATAATCTTTCGCGCCTCCCTGTTTTTGAGAGCCTTGACCGCCAGCGCGATGGCCAGATACGTCTTGCCCGTGCCAGCCGGACCGAGAGCGAAAGTCAGGTCGTTGTCGTTGAAAGCCTCCACGAGAAGCTTCTGGTTATGGTTGCGCGGAGTGATGGGCTTGCCGTTGACACCGTATATAACCACGCCGTCGCTCTTGACATCCTTGGGCTTGTCGCCGCGCATGACATCGATGATGACATCCTCGGTCAGCTTGTTGTACTTGGCGCAGTAAGCCTCCAATTCCTTGATTTTCTGCTCGAACAGAGCCGTATCGTCCTCATCGCCGAGCACCCTCAGCACCGATCCGCGAGCCGTCACCCTCAGCTTCGGGAAGAGGTTGCGTATGAGCTGCATGTTGGAATTGTTGACCCCGTAGAAGCTGACAGGATCCACATTGTCGATGATAACTATCCGTTCGATCATATAATGGTGTGTAATATGGCGTGGTTCAGAAATTAGAATATGCAAATATATGCACTTTTCGCCTAATTGACACCCGTTGGCCAACGCTTTTGTCAGGGCTGGCCCTGCACCGGCCCCCATCGCCGTCAATGCATGACCCCGGCATCATCGATGTGATCGGCTGCGGAGTATGTCGGAGAGCTGTCATCGGTGTCAATATTTCTCAGGATTGTTGCGATTTCGGATTTTATGCGTAACTTTGTGGTCGCCTACCGCTGATGACAGCTTGCCCGGATGGCGGAATCGGTAGACGCGACGGTCTCAAACACCGTTGGAGCAATCCATCCCGGTTCGATCCCGGGTCCGGGTACGCAAGTCGGGAACTATCTTCAGACAGTTCCCGACTTCTCATTTACAGCCATTCATTCCATTTACACCATACGCAATCGCAAGTTCCAATGTCCGACACACCACAATCCCTGTTTGATGCTGAAATGCTGACATCACGAATAGCTGTGTGCGCCAATCTATTCTCTCTTTTCGGGGGCTTTTGGATATTTGAGGGTCGTCTTAAATACCTGTGGATATTGCTTGTTTTCAGCACATGCGTATTTTGCACTTATTGCATTTCACGAAAATGCACAAAAGGCCGCTCGGTGTCTTTGCTGAGTTACAAAACGCCAATCCTCTTCTTCCTTTTTGCGCAGCTTATTGCGACGGCTCTCATCGCAATCGTCCACTCTGTCCCTGTTTATGCCGGACTGGCAATAACTTTTCCCTTGTCCGTGATTCTTTGGGTCAGACATGCCGGGAAACGCAGATAAGAGTATCGGCGTTTCTTCCCTCTGCTTTGCATATTGTACATCACAAATATATTCGTTAATTTTGCGTTATGAACACTGCATCGATTCACTCATAAAGACGTGCGCATAAAGCAACATGGCCAAGAAAAACCAATCTCAAAGATTAACCATACAGCACAAAGATTCCCATGGAGAAATCGGCATTTTCGGTCCTAATGCCAAATTGCACGACACAACCGTAGGAGAGGTTTCGCACGCAGTCCTATCCCAACTCCAACAACGTTTTCCCACTCTTGAATTTCGGTTCAGGAGCAGCATAAGAAAACAGGAAATCAACGACGCACTAAAAAGAATCGACTCCAGCTTGGGGCAGACATTATTTGTTCCCAATTCAAGCATTATTCCAGATGGAGGATTGATTGAAGTCAAAGACGACATGGGTGTATGGCATGTCATTTTAGTATCAGAAGCCAAATACCAAGGCCGGGATATTGAAAACATCAAATCCGGGATTCTTGTCGGCAAAAACAACAATCAGGATTTAATGGCGGCTGGAAATGCCATAGAACGGTCACACAAAAACATTTCTGAAATTGCCAACTATATGCTTGGGGAGTCTTATTTCCCATACGTCTTATTCCTCGCAGGTTCTAATTTCCTTACAGAAACCATTAAAGTCATGCGTCCTGATGGGAGGCTGGTAGTCCTCGAATATGATTCAGGGATGTTAAACCGGCTTGACAGACTGACGGCGGCAAATTATGGAATGCCCATAAACACAAACCTCTGCCTTAACAAATTCGTACATCATGACGACAAAACAATAATGCTGCAAGCTGCATCCATTTACACACAAGGGGACGGCGAGGATTGGAGCGTCAACGAAATGATGAAGATAATGCTGGATATCGCCACTTCCGCACTTACGGCGTTGGGGAGTCGGCTCTTTAAGCAGTTAACAACCCACAAGCAAGAGTAAGACTATGGCAAGAAATGCTTCTAACGCCCTGCTGCATAAAGCCAAGGGGGCAAAAAGCGATGAGTTCTACACCTTGCTTGACGACATCGAGAGAGAACTGGTGCATTACGAATCGGATTTTAACGGGAAAACCGTCTATTGCAACTGCGACGACCCTTATATCAGCAACTTTTACAAATACTTCCATGACAATTTCAAGCGTCTCGGCCTGAAGCGCCTTATTGCGTCATGCTACAGGCCGTCGACATACGATTTATTCCAGCCATACACATGCGGAAAAGGGTATTATACCGTTTTTGACGGCTACGAGGCAGACCCATCAGCCCCCCCCCATATCGTTTTTTTCAAAGGTGACGGTGATTTTCGCAGCCAAGAATGTATCGCCCTTCTACAGCAATCCGACATTATAGTCACGAACCCTCCTTTTTCATTATTCAGGGAATTTGTATCTGTGATTACCAGTCATCATAAAAGTTTTCTTATCATCGGCAATATCAATGCCATCACATACAAAGACATATTCAAGCTCATTCAGCAAAACAAAGCATGGCTTGGAGTGAATTTAGGACGCGGCATCTCAGGTTTCATCGTTCCCGAATCATACAGTTTGTATGGGACAGAGACGAGGACCGATGAAATGGGCAATAAAATAATCTCCCCCAACAACTGCCTTTGGCTGACCAATTTAGAAACGCCCTCACGGAGAGAGTTCATAAATTTAAGCAAGGTCTATGCCGGAAATGAGATGTATTATCCCAAATACGACAACTACGAAGGTATAAACGTGAACCGCACACAAGACATACCCAAGGATTATCCTGGAGTGATGGGCGTTCCGATAACATTCCTTCACAAATACAACCCTCATCAATTTGAGATTGTGAGATTCAGGAAAGGAAACGACGCCCGTGATTTAGCCATCAATGGGAAATGTCCCTATTTCAGGATTTTGATACGAAATAAAGTGTTCGCCTCTTAATTTGTTAAACGATGGACATGGTTTATTATTTCCTTGCTTCGCCCCAGCGGTAGGCAAAGGGACGCAGATAGCAGACGCTCTCGCCCCATTCGTCATATTGGGTGTTATGCCCCACCACTCTCACCTCATAATTGCCATCCTTGCGGTAATGCACATCCTCAGGCATCGGCACTTGAATCAGATAGCAGTCGTCGTTGACAGGATTGCCGTTAGTATTGGGCAACGACAGATGCTGCACTGAGATAATCTCGTACTTCTTCCCGTCCACATACACCTCAAACTCCATATATTCAGGCTCCACGGTCACATTGCTATGTTTTTCCCATACAGCCTTATCCATATAGTCCTCATAGCTCAGCACTTTCGTGACGCTCATCGGACGGGTGTAGATGAACATTTCAGGCCGTCCGCCGTATTCGCAGAACGCAGTAGTGCCGTACAGTTCTAATTTGTCATAACGCAGGTTCAATGTCAAGTCCCTGTCGGCTATGACGTTCCATGCCCAAAACTCCAATTTCATGTCTTCGGGTTTGACAGCTTTCTGGCGCGGATACTCCTCCGGGCGCATAGCGCAGACATTGGCATACGCCCCTCGCGCCACGCTGTCTATCCTGTAGAACCCGCAGCGTCCGTCATCGTCATATACGCCGTGGAGAAATCAGGATTTGACACACATACCGCACACGAATCCACCGGCTCGCCCCGATAGTCTGTCACGCGCCCCGATATGCTCACATATTCCTCACCGCCCACAGCCGCAGCGACCATCAACGTCGCCCCCAGCAGCATCTTTCTCATCTTCATCATACTTCTATTTATTGGTTTACCCCCACAAAGTTAAACACTTTTACGCAACTCCGATTCTCACCCACATTTGTTCCATGAAGACCAAATTTTTATTGATGTAAAAATGTCAATAAATAGAAAAATATATTAACTTTGCGATTGTACGGGCAGCGGCCCGTTCACTACATAGTTAACACAAGAGACGTTATGTCTTCTGCTTGTATGAGTAAAGCTTAGGAACCTATACTCGATGCGCAAGAGAATGTCATGACTGTCTCCACGTCCATACAGGCGTGGAGCTGTTATTTCCACATCTTCGCATAAAGGTATTCCTAAGCACCTACTCATAGAGGCGTGGCATAACAGCCCACGCCTCTTTTTTATTCATTCCAAGTCGGGCTGCTTGGTTACAAAACACATGATAATATGACCAATCTTGAAATTTTAGAAAATGAAAATGATGAGGTGATTATCAAGCTATTCCATGGAAAGACCGTGACCATTGAATATGTCAATGGCACAAAAAAGACGTTACTGTAAGAAATTTCATAAAAGCAGTTCAAGCTGATTGTCCTCAGCGTAGCATCGTTGGCATGATTACAGAGGACGGAGAAGAAATTCTCATATCATCACACGATATAAAATCCATTACAATTATTTAACACACATCTTATGAGAGCAATCATATTTACTTTATTATCCATTTGGACCATATATGCATTTGGTTATAATAAAAACGAAAACCTCCTTTCTAATGGAGACTTTACTGAGGGATTAGATGGCTGGGAGACAAGGACATCAGATAATCCAAATTTCTCAAAAGTTTGGGTTGAGGATGGCGTATGTTATCTCAAGGCTGGTGGTAGTAGCGCCAGTTGGGGCTATTATACCTGCGCCATAACTCAAACGATGAAATTAAACCCCGGTAAATATAAATGTTCCTTCAACTATAATGGGGGACCGGATCCAGATTATGGCAGTGGATTTACGAAAATATTTCGAATAATCGTTTCCACCGATGATATAATTGATACTTCCGATGATTACTTAATAAACGAGACAAGAGGTTCCAATAAACCCTTTGCTTCAGAATACTCATTCACTATATTCGAAGAATCTTATGTAATGTTCCTGTTAAGTATGCAAACACAGAAATCATACACCTTATCCATCTCTGACTGCAGACTTACTCGCGAATTAGCTTTTTTGGAACCCGAAGCTATATCATGCGACAAGGAATATGGGGATGAAAATCCTAATTTTGAAACTAAATTTAATGGGGTAATTCCTGGTGACGAATCACTTTTAGCAGAGGGGTATCATGCAAGTTATGAGTGTGAAGCTACCAGATATTCCAGCATTGGCTCATATCCCATAAAAGTTAGTTGTGATGGCAATGTTGATGGATATGAGATTAAAAGATATCGACCAGGCACTTTAAGTATCACAGCTGCACCAATACTTGTATCTTGCCCTGACCTTACGCGAGAATATGGGGAAGATAATCCAATACCAGAAATACATTACAGTGGATTTAAAAATGGTGAAAATGAAGAAGTTTTGACAAAAGCAGCTTCATATGAGATTCAAGCATCTCGCAAATCTAATGTCGGGACATATCCTATTGCACTTAAAGACGCAGAAAGTCCTAACTATAAGTTTGAATATGATGATGCATGCCTTATTATTACAAAAGCCGCTTTAAATGCGTCAATCAACAATACGGAAAAAATCTATGGAGATAACAACCCCCAATTTTCTCTGACATATGAAGGCTTAAAAAATGAAGAAACTTCTCCCTATTGGGTATCAGTCCCAAAGTTTGTAACTGATGCTAATTCTGCATCGACAGTTGGAGATTATATTGTTTCTGCAACTGATTTTGAGGCAAGAAATTACATGATTTCAAGAATTAACAATGGCATTTTAAGCATCCTCCCAAAGAATCTTATCTTAAAAGCTAACGATGCATCTAAGCTATATTTTGAAGATAACCCTCCCTTAGATTACAAAGCGTCTGGCTTTGTTAATGGAGATGATAAAAATTGTTTGACTGTGCAACCGACATTGCAAACCAACGCCGTAAAAAATAGCGAAGTGGGGAATTATTCTATTGCTATCTCTGGAGCAGAATCGCCCAACTATACCATCAATTATGTTAATGGAAACCTATCCATTGGCAAAAGGACTCTGACAATAAAAGCAGATGACAAGGAAAGACCTTATAAAACAGAAAATCCTGAGTTGACATATACAATAAGCGGTTTTGTAAACAATGAATCGGCGCAAAATTTAAAATCAGCCCCGATTATAAGCACAGAAGCGACATTGCTGTCAGACTGTGGCGAGTATGAGATTAACATCGGCAACGCAGATGCCACAAACTATTCCTTTAATTATATTAAGGGTATGCTTACCATCACCAAAATAAATCAGACAATAACTTGGGAGCAAGATTTTAACAATGTTTCATCAGGAGATCAAATAGAACTTTTAGCTTCCACTGATTCTGGTCTTGAAATTGATTACATCATATCGGGAAATGTTTCAGAGTATAAGTCCGGGAATAGAACTTTTATCGATTGTTTAGCACCTGGAAAAGTAACTATACGAGCAACACAAGAAGGCAACATTAATTACAACCCTGCGGTGCGTGTAGTCAAAACATTTGTTATACCTGACGACGCATCATCAGAAACAATTTTCGATGACCTCAAATCCAATCTTCATATAGACAATGGCTATTTGATAGGTTCTAATTTGACAGCAAAGAATATCGAAATAATTAGAGCAGATGGATGCGTAATATACAGCGGTATTCCACGAGATATTTTTATTGGTAATGGATTATTCATTATTAAAGCAGGAGAAAAATACCTTAAAGTATTTTCAAAATAAATAATTAAGTATTTATGATGATTGAAACTTCAACAATGAATTTATTTGAAGCCGTAGCTAATGGCAAAGAATTAACCAAAGGAATGGAAGTAAAACTGCCTTTATTTGATTACAAAGCATATATCTATGGCTTTGTAGCTACGCAAGGACGAGCATTGGATGTAGACATCGATATGCCAGCACTCGGACAGGCAAAGGTACTCTCCAACCGTGTAGTCTATGAATCTCGTGCTTTCCCGATTTTAACGTCTGTACAAAAAGCTTGTGAGGAGAAATACAATCTGTACCAGCTCCACGTGCCACACTTTTTATCATCTTATTATCAAGACAGTAAATATGGCAGTTGGCGTAACGCATATTGGCAAGCATTTACAGGCGAATCTGTGGAATCAAAAGTTACCTCATATGGAAACGTAAAAATTGAAGGCGCATTTGGCGAAAGGCAAGCCTTTTACTATCCGCGGGAAAACGATTTGTATTTCCAGTCATCTTCAAAACTCCGTGGCATGGCTTCAAGTTTTGCGGTCATTACACGCAGGGTCTCTAAAGTGTCCGACCAAGTCATATATGAGGTTTACAATCCCGAAGAAGTAAAAATCGAGGCATGATGGCACCTGTTTGCACTTTTGAAACCATCGAAGACCAATTTAATTTTGGAAGATATAAAGGCCTTTCTTTAGCGGATGTACTGGACATAAACCCATCCTATCTTGATTGGTGCGTTAAACATTGCTCCGCCATATTAGTAGTCTTGTTTGACTATGCCGTTTTTCAAATAAAAGAAGTTTATCCTGAGTTCTACATGGATAAGCTATTTGAGTCTGCTAGAGTCCGCGCGATTGAACACCACCAACGAGGTGATTGGGGAGAAGTCCCCGACCCTTTCGCATACTAACATATTCAATATCATAACGGTTATCCGCTTCATAATAAAAGATGGATAACCGTTTTTATACCTATAGTCTTGTATTTACCCTCTTTTACCCTCTGCATTGATGCGACAATCGCTCATTTCAAACAATCTGCATATACTTGTGATTGATTTGGGATTGGGATTCCAGGGGGATTTGGGCGGTTGGGGGGAATTTGCTAAATTTGTAGATTGAAAGCTTATAAGCAACTTACATATCATTTTCGGTATCCTGCATGAGGCTTAGAAGCTGTTTTTAAATCTAAACAGCTTCTTACGGCTACATAATCTGCAAAACAATCAACCGGCTGGCAGGATGCTCCAACCCCGTATCGATACAACAACATATGAAAGTTCTGAAATTTGGCGGCACTTCGGTAGGCACTGTAGAGAGTCTGCGTAATGTCAAAAGCATAGTCGAAGGCATCCCCGGACGTAAGGTCGTGGTGGTCTCTGCCCTCGGCGGCATCACCGACCAGCTTATCGCCACTGCCAATCTGGCTGTCAAGGACGATGTAGCCTATCTGGAGTCATACGCACGGATAGTGCAACGCCACGTGGACGTAATCGAGGGCATCGTACCCGAATCACGCCGCAGCGACACCATGGACAAGACCCGGCTGCTGCTTGACGAACTCGCCAACATATATCGCGGCGTGACCCTGCTCCGCGACCTGTCGCCCCGCGCTCTCGACATCATCGTCAGCTACGGCGAACGGCTTTCAAGCGTGATAATCAGCAACATCATCACGGGTGCTACGCATTTCGATTCACGCAACATCATCAAGACAACAACCAACGCCTACGGCCAGCACATCCTTGACAACGAGCTGACACAGGAACTTATCCACGGAGCTTTTGACGGCGACGACTGGAACACTGCCGTCATGGGCGGCTTCATTGCCTCAGACTCCAAAGGCGATGTCACCAACCTCGGACGCGGTGGCAGCGACTACACTGCCTCCATCATGGCAGCAGCTCTCGATGCGGAGGTCTTGGAAATCTGGACGGATGTGGACGGATTCATGACCGCCGACCCCAAGGTTATCAATTCGGCTTACGTGATTGACCATCTGTCGTTTACCGAAGCTATGGAGCTGTGCAATTTCGGCGCAAAGGTCATCTATCCCCCCACCATCTATCCTGTCTACCACAAGAATATCCCCATATTAGTCAAAAACACCTTCAACCCATCCGCTCCCGGCACTTGCATCAGCAACGAGAGCGGGAGCGACGGACAGCTCATCAAAGGCATCTCGTCAATCAACGACACATGTCTCGTCACCATCACGAGCCTCTGCATGGTGGGTGTCATAGGTGTAAATGCACGTATATTCACCGCGCTGTCACGCAACGGTGTCAGCGTGTTCCTCGTCTCTCAGGCGGCGAGCGAAAACAACACATCAATAGCCGTGCGCAACGCCGATGCCGACCTCGCCGTCAAGGTGCTCAGCGAGGAGTTTGCCGAGGAACTTTCAAGCGGCATGTTCAACAGCATCAAGGCGGAGCCGGATTTGGCGACCGTGGCTGTGGTGGGCGAAAAGATGAAGCACACCACAGGCATCGCCGGAAAACTTTTCAACACCCTCGGCTCTAACGGCATCAACGTCATAGCCTGCGCCCAGGGTGCTTCGGAAACCAACATCTCATTTGTAATCGACAAAAAGAGCCTCCGCAAGGCTCTCAACGTGATACACGACTCGTTTTTCCTCTCCGAAAGCCAGGTGCTCAACCTGTTTCTCGTGGGTATCGGCAACGTCGGCCGCAGCCTTCTCAGTCAGATAAGCAAGCAGCAGACCGAACTGCTGCGCAATAAAAACCTGCGGCTCAACGTGGTGGGCATTGCGTCAAGCAAACGTGCCATCTTTGACCGCAACGGTCTTGAGACAACCGACGCACCCCGACTACTTAAGGATAAAGGGATAGATGCCACACCGCAGGTCATCGTTGACGAGGTGCTGAAAATGAACATCTACAACTCCGTGTTTGTCGACTGCACCGCCAGCGAGCAGATTGCCGCCCTCTACCCCACTCTGCTTTCACACAACGTCAATGTCGTGGCAGCCAACAAGATAGCAGCATCTAGCGACTACGAGAGCTACAAGCAGCTCAAAACCATAGCCCGCAAAAAGGATGTCAAATTCCTGTTTGAGACCAATGTCGGTGCCGGTCTGCCCATCATCAACACCATCAACTCCCTCATCAACTCCGGCGACAAGATTCTCAAAATCGAGGCTGTAGTATCGGGCACCCTCAATTACATATTCAACGTCCTGAGCAAGGATGTTCCTCTCAGCCAAGCCATCCACATGGCTCAGGATGCAGGATATACCGAACCCGACCCGCGCATCGACCTTTCGGGCAAGGACGTAATCCGCAAACTTGTCATACTCGCCCGTGAAGCCGGCTACAAGGTCGACCAGACCGATGTGGTGCGCAATCTGTTCGTTCCCGAAAAATATTTTGAAGGCACCATAGAGCAGTTTTTCGAAAACATCAAGTCGCTCGACGGCGAGTTTGAACGCCAGCGTGCCGAGGCTGAGGCCAAGGATGAGCATTTCCGGTTCGTCGCGACCCTCGAAAACGGAGCTGTCAGCGTAGGGCTCAAACGCGTAGGCCACAACCACCCGTTCTATTCCCTCGAAGGCAGCAACAACGTCATCCTGCTCACCACCGAGCGTTACAAGGAGTACCCCATGGTCATCAAAGGCTACGGAGCCGGTGCTGAAGTGACAGCTGCCGGGGTATTTGCCGACATAATAAGCATAGCCAACATCCGATAAGCCTCTCCTCCTAAGAGGAAACACCACATTCTGAAAAGTTTTCAAACGCATGAAACATATAATAGTCCTCGGCGACGGCATGGCCGACGAACCCTGCGACGCTTTAGGTGGCATGACCCCGCTTGAAGCCGCCGAAACTCCCACTCTCGACATGATGGCGGAGCATGGCCGTCTCGGACTGCTCTCCACTGTCCCCGACGGGATGCACCCGGGCAGCGAAATCGCCCACCTGTCATTATTAGGCTACGACGTTCCCAAGGTATTTGAGGGGCGCGGGTCTCTCGAAGCCGCCAGCATGGGCATAGACATCGACCCTGACGAAATGGCTCTCAGATGCAACCTGATATGCCTTAACCCCGACGGCACCATCAAGAACCATTCAGCCGGACATATATCCACCGAGGAGGCCGACGAACTCATCAAAACACTCAACACCCGTCTCGCCGACGGTCGTTTCAAAATATACACAGGCGTAAGCTACCGGCATCTCCTCAAGGTCAAGGATGCCGACAAACGCATATCATGTACTCCACCCCACGATGTGCCGGGTGCGCAGTCGATGGATGTGATGATAAAAGCCGACGTACCCGAAGCGGAGGAGACAGCCGACTACCTCAACGCCCTCATCCTCGATTCGCAAGAGATACTGCGTGACCACCCTGTCAACATCCGCCGCATAGCCGAGGGCAAAGACCCCGCCAACAGCATATGGCCGTGGAGTCCGGGCTACAAACCTTCGATGGAGACGATGATGACGCTCTTCGGCATAAAGAAAGGTGTAGTGATTTCAGCCGTAGATCTCATCCGTGGCATAGGAGTGTACGCCGGTCTTACCCCTGTCATAGTCCCCGGTGCCACAGGTCTTGCCGACACCAACTACGAGGGCAAGGTACAGGCTGCCATTGACGCTCTCAAAGGAGATGCCGATTTCGTATTCCTCCACATAGAGGCGAGCGACGAGGCCGGACACGAAGGTGACGCAGTGCTGAAAAAACGCACTGTCGAATACCTCGACCAGCGAGTGCTGCGCCCCCTGCTTGATGCAGTAAATGAGATGGATGAAGAGGTAGCCATTGCAGTGCTGCCCGACCATCCCACTCCGTGTCATCTTCGCACACACACCAACCACCCTGTGCCTTTCCTGATTTACCGTCCCGACATCACACCCGACGGTGTCAAGCATTACACCGAGGCCGAAGCCGCCAACGGTTATTACGGCCTGATGCAGGGCGATGAATTCATCCGCGAATTTCTAAAATAGCGACAATAATACTCATATACACTGATGAGCCAGCATATCAAATATTACAGCACGTCGGGCAAAGCCCCGATGGCGACTCTCGAAGAGGCGGTGGTACACGGCCTCGCCTCTGACAAAGGCCTGTTCATGCCTGAAACAATCGGTGTGCTACCGCAGGCGTTTTTCAACAACATCGGCGAGATGAACCTCACCGACATAGCATATGTCGTAGCCAACACGTTATTTGGCGGCGACATAGAAAGCGAGGAGCTGAAACGCATAGTCAGCGAAACGCTCAATTTCGACATACCTTTGGTGCATGTGGATGAAAACCGCTATGCTCTTGAGCTGTACCACGGGCCCACTCTGGCGTTCAAGGATGTAGGCGCTCGCTTCATGGCCCGTCTGCTCGGCTACTTCAATGCCAAGCGCGGCAATGGCCGCATGGTCAATGTGCTGGTAGCCACTTCGGGCGACACAGGCAGTGCCGTCGCCAACGGATTCCTCGGTGTGGAGGGTGTGCGTGTATTCGTCCTTTACCCCGAAGGCAAGGTAAGCCCCATACAGGAGGCACAGTTTACCACGCTCGGCCAAAACATCACCGCGCTTGAAGTCAACGGCACTTTCGATGACTGCCAGGCTCTTGTCAAGCAGGCATTTATGGATGCCGAACTCAACGAGGCCATGCAGCTGACTTCTGCCAACTCCATCAACGTGGCCCGCTTCCTGCCCCAGATGTTCTACTACTTCCATGCCTACGCCCAGCTTGCAGCAAAGGGTATGCGCACCGACAATGTCGTAGTGTCAGTGCCGAGCGGCAATTTCGGCAACATCACCGCCGGACTTATCGGCAAACGTATGGGCCTGCCTATCAAACGATTCATTGCGGCAAACAATGCCAACGACATCTTCTATCAGTATCTACAGACTGCCAAATACAACCCCCGGCCATCCATAGCCACCATAGCCAACGCCATGGATGTGGGCGACCCGAGCAATTTCGCCCGGGTGCTTGACCTCTACGGCCACGACCACTCGCGCATCACTGCCGAAATCTCAGGCTGCACATACACCGACGAACAGATAGCCGAGACCCTGCGCGACACGTTCGCTAAGGAGGGCTACCTGCTTGACCCTCATGGAGCTGTAGCATACCGAAGCCTGCTTGAAGGTCTCGCCCCCGATGAAACTGGCATATTCCTTGAAACTGCCCACCCGGCCAAGTTCAAAGACACCGTGGAGTCCATAATCGGAGAAGAAGTCGCTATTCCTGACCGCCTGAACGCATTCCTCAAAGGGGAGAAGCAGTCGATACCGATGCAGCGACATTTCGCCCCATTCAAGAAATTACTCCTTTCACAGCAATGAATCTGCGCATAACGCCGCCCGACGGCATACTGGAAGCATCAATCTCGCTCCCATCGTCAAAAAGCCTTTCCAACCGGGCACTCATACTCCGAGCCCTTACCCCCGACGGAGAGGGTACGATTAGCAATCTGGCGCAGTGCGATGACACCGATGTCCTGTCGGCTGCGCTCACCCAAGGTCGGGATGCCCGCGAAGTCAATATAGGGGCTGCCGGCACCGCCATGCGTTTTCTGACAGCCTACTATGCAGCAACGGATGGCAGCGACATCGTGCTTGACGGCAGCGACCGTATGCGCCACCGCCCTATCCATGCCCTCGTTGATGCCCTGCGGCAGGCCGGAGCCGACATAGAGTATGTCGCTGAAGATGGATTCCCTCCGCTGCGCATACGTGGCCGCAAACTCGCAGGCGGCGAGGTGAAAGTCAAAGCCGACATCAGCTCGCAATACATATCCGCCCTGCTGATGACAGGTCCTGTGATGACCAACGGCCTCACACTCACGCTGGAAGGCGAAATAGCCTCACGCCCTTATATACTTATGACACTCACCATGATGGCAGAGCGCGGCGTGGAGGCCGATTTCACAGGCAACACCATCACAGTCCCGGCAGCATCCTACCGCCCGGGCGATTTCACCATTGAGGGCGACTGGAGCGCGGCAGCGTTCTGGTACGAAATCGCAGCCGTAAGCAGCGGATTTGTTGGGCTCGACGGTCTCAAACTTCCGAGTAAGCAAGGCGACTCCGTGGTAAGCGAAATATTCACCCACCTCGGCATCAACACCGCCGACGGCGAGGATGCCGACCTTGACCTGCTGGCATCTCCCGACCAGGATGCGCGTATCAACTATGACTTTTCCGACTGCCCCGATCTGGCGCAAGCAGTCATAGCCACATGTGCGCTGCTCGGCATACCGTTCAAGTTCACTGGACTCCACTCGCTCCGCATCAAAGAGACCGACCGCATAGAGGCGATGCGCCGCGAACTGCTCAAAATCGGAGTGAATGTCGCGGTTACCGGCGACGACCTGATGGAATGGGACGGACGGCGCACTCCGATATTCGAGATGCCCCGCTTCGACACGTATGACGATCACCGCATGGCCATGGCTCTCGCCGCCGTAAGCATATTCATCCCGGGCATCGTCATCAACGATGCCGAAGTGGTCAGCAAGAGCTACCCGACATTTTGGGACGACATGCGCAGCGCAGGATTCACTGTCATTGACGCTTCAGAACCCTCCGAGAACGACGCTGACGATAAGTAACCAGCCCCACGCCATGCTGCCCTTTTTACTGCTCATAGTCTGGATAGCACTCACTCTCTATATATTTTACCGCTACTCGCAGTGGCGCAAACGCCGTGTGGCAGCTAACCGACCGGTGTCTAAGGTCACATCCACCAACGACGATTACACCGCCTCCGCTGACAGCTGCCACTCGTCATCGGGACTCTGCTGCGGACTCCACGCCATATGCGAAAAAGGGCTTCCCAAGTCAGCCGAAGACCTCTACTTCGACGACGAGGAGCTTGACCGGTTCCAAGGCAAGAAGCCTGCCGACTACACCAATGATGAGATAGAGGAGTTTCGCGATGTAATGATGTCGGTCCCGGCTGACGAGCTGGGTCTGTGGGCGCGTTGCATAGGTATGCGGCATCTGATGCTTCCCGAAGCCGTGCGCGACGAATTGCTGCTACGTATGCGTGAACACGACACAGACACGCCCATAAGCAAGGCGCAACAATAGACTCCAATGGATTTGCTTCAATACGGTTTCTTCCAAAACGCCCTTTGGGGCATAGGACTCATCAGCATCACTGCAGCCCTTATAGGGGTCTACGTGGTATGCCGACGCATGGCTGCCCTGGCAGGGGGTGTGACCCATGCATGTTTCGGCGGTCTTGGCCTCGGCTATTTCCTCGGCTGGAACCCACTGTGGCCGGCGATGGCATTTGCCATAGGGTCGTCGCTGATTGTGGAGAGGATGTCGGCAAGCGGCCGCGTCCGTTCCGACTCGGCCATAGCAGTGGTGTGGGCGATAGGCATGGCGATAGGCGTACTGTTCGTATTCATGACACCGGGTTATGTCCCCGAACTGACCACATTTCTTTTCGGCAACATCCTGACCATCAGCACCGCCGACCTCATCATGGAAGCTGTATATGCCGCCGTGCTGCTGACGGTTCTCGTCATCGGGCACCGCCACATCATGGCTTGCGCGTTCGACCCCGACTTCGCCCGTGTCAGCGGCCTGAAAGTCTCCGCCATCAACCTGATGATGACCATGCTCGTAGGCATCGGCATAGTCCTGACCATCCGCCTCATCGGAGTGATGCTGCTCATGTCATCTCTCGCATTGCCGGCTCTTGCAGCCGAAAACCTCACACGCCGCTACGCCCCGATGGCTCTCTATGCAGTGGCTATCAGCCTCGTCACCTCCTACTCGGCACTGTTTCTCAGCACCGTAGCAGACGTACCCTGCTCCGCACTAATAGTCATCTTCCAGGCCGCAGCCTACGCCATCTCCTACCCCCTCCGCCACAGTAAAAAATAATAGCCACAGATACCTCCATGGCTATTATCTTTAATGGGCTGTATTCTGACAGCCGTGTTTCATATCAATATGTGTGTTATTGCGCTACGCCGAAATTCATATAGAATATGCGTTCGGCACGAGTCTCGCCATCGGTCGAAAGCACGGTAATCTTCACCTCATGGTCGTTGCCGTCCATAAATTCGCGCACATTGGTGAAACGTATCACGTATGAGTTGGTCATGGCTCCTGTCACAGGAAGACTATCCAATGTCACACCTGAGAAATTCGACGAAGCATACAGGATAGTACCGCCTGTGTATTCGGAGATACGCCATGGATACTCACGATACAGAGGCCGTTCGGTAAATGATGGACTGGCGCTATATACCGTATGCACCGTACCCTGGTTTGTACTCCAATTAGCCTGGTCGGCGAAGAACTCTACCGAATAATCCTCATTACTGTTCGGCTGATTGGGTTCGTCGGTGAAATTGACATATATGCGGTTGCTACCCGGACGGAAAGTCAGATTGGCATCAGCATAACGCAGAGCCATGCCGCCACATTCGTCATAGACTCTCTGCATGGCATCAGCCGCATTTTTAAGTATTTCTGCATCCTCGCCCACAAAGCCTGTCGTGCGACTTGTCCCAGTATAACGGTCAAGGAAAGCACTCAGCGACTCTACGTCGGTAAAATTGATAGCGCCGTTGATTGTGCCATACTCCGAGTAACCTACACAGGCAAATTTGATGTCAAGGCTTGACGCAGCAAGTTTCACCGCCCATTCCTTGATGTCGCGGGCTATGGCATTAGCTTCCTGACTCATGCTGCCAGAGTTGTCGACAAGGAACACCAAATCAGCTGAAAGCACCTGTGCGTTAGCGTTGTCATCCGCATTGTTGTAGACCGATATGCCTTTAGGCTTTCCGTCAACCGACAGCCATACGTTCTGGCCGTCCTGAGCAGTCCCGACCAGACGCATCCAGTCATAACTGCCGGCCTGTTGTATGCCGGTCATGTCTAAACGGATGATTGCGTCATCGCCGTCTGGCTCCACGGTGTACTGCATGTTGGGGATTGAGGTAGTAGCACTGCCGATGGATGGATTTTCCGATGCAAGTCATCGCTTGGAATACCTGAAGTATTCACAGGGACTTCGGGTTCGTCATCACTTTTGCATGAGGTCATAGCCATCGCCGTCATACACAGCATGACGGCAACAATCTTAGATACCTTTTTCATTGTAATTTTTTTGATAGTTAATAATTTATAGATTGGTGGTATTTGGTTTATGATAAGTGTCGGAGCGTCACTCCATGTAGTCTCCGAAAGCCATGCCGGCAACTTTTGAGGGTCCTTCCCATGTCAGCCAATATGCTATGTGGTTAGAATCCCAATAAGCGGTCTCTCCGCTCATTACATCCACATCGCTTTGTATACCCTTGACCTTTTTTAATTGGCTTTCAGGCATACCGGGATAGACTCCGGCTTCCGATTTTACTTTGGGTGAATAAACCACCGCACCGCACAATTTAGACCGCTTATCTACATAGAGTATGACTGTCTGTATAGTCCCGAGAGTGCCGATATAAAACCCTTTAATGTGTGGATATGAACGTTCACACGTCTCGGTGGGCTTATTATTGGTATTCCTATGATACACGAGTTTATCATAGACACCCGAAAGCGTTTTGGGAATCGCGGTTGACAACATCCCCACCTTTATCGGGCCAAAACCTTTGGCTGTCATAACATAGCCGTCAGACATGTTTGAGACAGTTGTTCGTTTTGCTGTGGTTTGACTTGCCGCAGGAGCTAATGACGCGCCTACGGCAACGGACGGCTCGCAAGATGAAGCCTGGGTGCCAATAGCGACACCCAGAGACATCATACTTGCGACTATGAATACTTTAATTTTCATAATCTTTAGAGTCTGTCTTGGATTAACAGTTAAATTTTTATAGGCAGGATTTGAGTCATATGCCATAGTCTGACGAGGCACATAGCGGGCTATTATAACGAGTAAGGCTGTGGCTGAGGGCCCAAAGATGCCGTATTATAAAGGTGTAAGAGGCTGTCTCGGCTGCGTTCTTTCGGGTGCTTTGCTCCTTTTGAGTCGGTAAGGTGGCTGCCACACTCGCTCGTCTGCAAGAAGCAAAGCCCTCCGAAATAACTTGTAGAAATTCAAACGTTAATCCAAGACAGGCTCTTATTCAACGTTAGCTTTATCAGTATTTCAGCAGGTCGGCGGCCACGTTCTTAAACTGCGGCATCGCCATGCCTACGGGAGCACCGATAAATGTGGGGTCGCAGACGATATACTTGCCGCCGCCACCTACCACGAAATCACCCGGCACGTCGCCGTTGAAGCGGACAGCCGTGGCTATGTGGTTGGGGTAGTCGAGCAATATGACATCCAGCCCCAAGAGCTTGGTGACCAAATAGCGGTAGAGCATCGAGCGGTCTTCGCAGTCGCATTTGGGATAGTAGAACAGCTCTTCGACAAAGAAAGGCTTTTCGTAGCCGAACTGCTCGGGGTCGGTGGCATAGTCAAAGCCGCTCTGCACGAAATCCAAGAGTATATTGGCCGCCTCGCGCTCGCTCTTGCCCTTGATGGCGGGGCGCAGAGCGTCGAGCAACTCGTCAGAAAACTTCTGGTCGACATTGGCGGTAGCGTACACGCCATAGTCACACTGCGGCAACTGGTTGTAAAACTCCATCAGCTCCACAGGCACCGATGCCGAGGCTGCTGCCTTGTAACGGCTGCCCTGATGCGACGACGACTTACGCCCTCCGGCAAAACGCGGAGTCTGCCGCATACTCATGTCTATCTTGTTCTTGGCATCGGGGGCTTCACGCGAGCACATCTTGTAGGAGTACGGCTGATCCGACTCCACATCGTAAAACTTCGCGTCGCCCTCCGCTATAAACGCGCAGCCGTAGAGCTGCGATGCCGGAGCCACGAGGAGCGTCAGAGCGTTTTTCTGTATCACCTTGGCCATACGGGCACGGAATCCGAGGTTGTTGAGGAGGAACTGCCTCATCAACACGCTCTCATTCTTGCCCCCAAACTGCTCGGCAATCTTCTTGACCACCAAATACAGTGCCCAGTCATTGCCGAGATCCTTGCTGCGCATGGTGCGGAGGTCGTCAAGCAGCGGCTTGTAGTTGCTCTTGTAGAGAGTTTCAAGTCCGTCAGCAAGCGAGTTTTCATCGATACCCTTGAGCGTCACCACTTTGTCGAGCGCATTGCTGACATGGTAGTCGATGCCCATGAAGGTGATTTTCGTTCGTCCTGCCCCACCGCTGTAGAGCGGCGATGTCGACGGCTTTGTAGGCGTCGAGGGAGTGGTGGGTGATGTAGGAGTCTTAGGAAGCGTAGGTGTCGTAGGTGTAGGCTTTACCACCTTTACTGTGTCGGGTTTGGGAGCCGGCTTAGAATCTGGTGTCGGTGTTGTAGGAGTCTTAGGAACCGTAGGTGTCGTAGGTGTCGGGGTCGGTTTGGGCTCAGGCTTCGGTTCAGGTGCCGGTGCCGGAGTGACAGGCTCGCCGCCCTGTGCGGTGGTCGAGCCGCCCTGCTTGCCCTCCTTGGTAGTCAAGTCGAGAATCTCCTTGATTGTCAGCTGTTTCGGAGGCTCTTTAGACTCCGGGGCTTTAGGGTCATAGACTGGCATCTGGGGAGGTTCGGGCACCACGCGCTTCTTCTCAGGCTCTTTACCCTCATATTTCTTCCACGGATGACGCATGAAGTCGATGAAATCACGGTTGGCATCGGATATGAACGTGTCAAAACCCTTCATGCTCTCGTTCATGAAGTCATCGAAATCATCAGGGGCATCCGCCGCCATGCCCGGTAGCGGACACAGCAGCGTTGCCATTATGATAAGTCTATGCCATTTCATAGGCGTAGAGGTTTAAGTGAGCTTAGAGACTTGGGAAAACTGATCACGGTCCGGAATTACTCCTCGCCGGCTACAGGCTCTCCGATAAATTCCTCGACCATCTCGCTCAGACTGCCAAGCGATGCCTGCTGCTGGGCCTCACGGGCAGCTTCTTCTCGGGCTTTGCGGGCAGCAGTCTCGTCAATAGACATGAACACATTGTACTCCTTTGTATCACCCTCCTTTTTCTTGGGGATGCGAACAAGTGTGAAGTGTTCTTTGGCAAGCGAGCCGATGCTCGTGTTCACAGCAGATTCGTAAGCCTCGCCGAAGCGGTCTATCTCCTCCTGCGATGTCTTGTTGGCATCGGATGAGGCTACCGATTTGAGTTTGCCTACAATCTGGGCCTTGGCGCGGGCAGCATAGTTGGCTATACCGGCGTGTGTGGCATTGTCACGACCTATCTTATTGTTCTGACCAAGGGCGATGCCGGTGATGGGGATGCGGTTTTCCTCGTCCGTCTCGATGTATGTGCGGTACTTGATAAGCGCATACTCCATGGTCTGAGAGCTTGCAAGCGGTTCCCAACCGGCCTTTTTAAGCTCCTTGGCGCGCTTCTTGGCATCTTTCTGTATGGCTTTTTCCTGCGACTTGGTGAGCTGCTGGGCTTCGATTGTGCCCATGCCGCCGGATATCAGCATCATGAATGTGGCGAAAATTGCAATAATCTTTTTCATGTCTCGTCAATTATTAATTAGGTTAATGTAAAAGTTCAGTATAACAAAACGACGGTCATGCGACCTACTCTATGTACCAGGTAATATGGCCTACTTCCAGTTGACCGTAAACGGCAACGCGAACCGTATGCGCTCCACCCGCTCGGTGAGCGGATTGACCACATCGACTGTTCCTGTCACCGTGCTTGCCTGTCCGGCCGAGATGACACGCAGAGTCCCCATGACCTTGCAGCGCAGCTTGATTATGCCGCGTGAGGTGTATATCGCATCGATATTCTCAACATCGATCGGCGTAGCCAGTCCGGGTACAGACATGTGGAGGGCTTTTACGCCGAAGTCGGTATCGCCACGGTTGTCAAGCGTCATGGTGATGTCCACATCCCCGACAGTAGCAGCCGAAACATCGATTGTCCCTGCCACCAACACCACGCGGTCACACGGCACCACGGCGAACTTCCCTCCGTCCGCGCCGTCAGCTCCGGCTTTGATGACAAAGTGCCTCGACACGCTCTTGCCCTTGATGCGGAATGTTACATCCACGTAATTATCCCCATCGTCAAGGCAGTCGGCAGTCTCGTAATACACTTTGAACTTGCCCTGCTCCGGCGACACCTGCAGGTTGTTGGCGCAGTTGGATGTGGCGACAGGCGCCATGCCGCAGCTCACAGGGCGGCTCTGCACGGTCAGCACACACTCTATCACTCCCGGCTGGACTATCTGCCCTGCCACTCCGAGCGACTTATAGAGGTCGTTGTACTGCGTCCTTAGCCCTTTGACCCGGGCGGCACGCGGCTTGTCGAAAAAGTATTCGGCAAGAGCGTCGAGCCGCGCTATGCCGGCGGCTATCTGCTCAAATGCGGTAATCTCGCCCACCTGCGCTTCAAGGCTCTCCAACTCGGCGACTTTCTGCCGGTCAAGCTCCTCGAAATCGGCTTGGAGCATCTGCTGCTCAAGACGCGTATAGGGGTACTGGACGGAATACTGGTAGTGTTCCACCTTGGTTTTCTTGTCACGCAGCTTCACCCAGTATATGTCGGCAGCCTTTGACAGGGAGATGCCTTTGATAAAGGGGAGATTGGCGGTGCGGATGCTCGACGAGCGATGGTAGGTGTCGCTCGACTCCGATACGCTACCGTTGGTGATGGTTTCGGTAGCCACATTCGACTGCTCCACGGTGACATTGCTGGCTACGGAGTGGATGATCCGCTCGGTGATTTCGGCCGTGGCCCTGCGCTGAGCCTCCGACAGCGTCGGAGCCTCCACGGTGACTATCAGGTAGCCGTCAGGTGCACCGCCGAGCCACTCGGGCGGCTTTTTGGCACTCTTTTCCACCACCTTCGTATCTGCTTGCATCTGCAATGCCGTAGCCGCCATGACCATAAGCACTGCCGCTATACGTGATAACTTCATAACTCATCTTTTTGGGGGGTTATACTCTCTCAACTCGGCCTCAACGCCAGCGGACAGGAAGCTCACGCACGGATACACGGATGCTTCGTATCGACAGCTCCAAGTATGTCAGCATGTCTATGCGGTCGCGGACATCCGTGATGGAGAACTTCACGGTCACAGGCACTCCGTAAGGCATCGAAATGTTGCGCGAACGGCCGCTTTGACCGTCCAAGCTGAGTTTGGTCAGCTCGGTTCCCGACGGCGTGAAAGCGTTCACAAGATAGACATACGGCTTAGGGTTGTCTGACAAGGTATTGGTCACACGGGCCGAGATATTGATGGCATGTCGGGTCATGTCGCCCACGCAGCTGAGTATCTCAAACTCCAAGTCCTGCCCTTCGATGGTCACAATGCCGTGTCCACCTCCTACAGGATTCTTCCGTTTAGGCGTGTCGACAGGGACTTCCACGACCTTCTCCACCACTACGGTGTCAGGCTGCGCAGGCACCTCTACGATTGTCTCCACAGGCACCTCCACCTGCTCCACAACCACCACTGTATCGGGTTTCTGAGACAGGTATGGCATAAGCTCGCCTAACAAGGCTTCCGACTGGTCGAAACATGCCACGGACGGCGATACGGCAGAGAGGTAGCTTGCAGCCTCGGCATAGCGGCCCATCCCTTTAAGACGCTGCGCCTGAGCGATGATGTTGCCGCAATTTTCGGCATAGTGGTCCTGTATGCGCTGGCGGCTCGTGCGCACAAACCTCACAAACACCGGGTCGGTGGGCTTGAGCGAATTTGCCAACTTGCGCATGGCGGCATCTTTGCCGCCCGCCGCACTCCCCTTCAGGGGTATGGTCACCATGTGGTACACCGTGCCGTCCACAGGATTACATGCCGCGAGCTTCAGGTCGGCCTGCACTCTTGCCACCTCCCTTATCATCCCCTCGGTCTCAGCCGCCTCGGTGAAGTCGATGGTCGGGATGATATGGAACACATTGTGTTGCGACATGTCCACGGCCTCGGTGCGGCTCAATGCCGCGAGCAACTTATCCTCTATGGCTGCAGCTACATCCGCCGGCATCCCTGTAACACTGATATTGTCCAAGTAAAACTTCACAGCATTGTCGCCCGCCAGAGTCGAGGCGGGGACAAAAGCTGCAATCAACGTCATCAAACATACACACAAATGCCTGTTAATCAGCATATATCGTTTCATGGTTCTGGTAAGTATTAAATGGGAACTTACACCTCTATTCTATCACTATGCTCATGCTCTGACCCATAGAGGTCACATTAGCTTTATAATTCTCTCCGAGCTGCTTTTTGAAGAATTTGCGCAGGTCGCTGCTGAAGTTCGACAGTGTATAGGAGCGGTTACGCGCGGCATTCCACAGCGGCACATTGACCGAGGCCCTTATGTACTTGTCGGTACTCTGGCTCATGTCGTATATGCCATGGAAAGCGTTGTCGCGCAGCCACTCATCGAGGGCATCCTTGAAGTAGTCGCCAGTCTCGGGAGAGTCCTGGTCGAAGTCCCAGTCCGTCACCGTCTCCGACAGGCTGAATGTGAGCTGCACCTCGCGACCCTTGTTAATCATCTGCTCGAACGAGGCCTGCAGCTGCTTGAAAAATCCGCTCTCTATCTGCTTGACGGCCTCGCGCACCAGCATTGTAGTGTCGGTGGTGTGGTAATAACCGCTGGCAAATGTCTTCGTGGCAAGCCGTCCGGCGGTCTGACGCTCCACGGCTTTGGCTTCGAGGCTGATGCGGGTAGTGTTGCCGTTGCGCTGCGCACTGATGCCCACAGTCACCACGATGTCGCCCGGAAGCTGCTGCACCACGAGCGTGGCGTCGTCGGTCTGGGTGCCTGAGCGGAGCAGGTCGCCGGTTTTGTCGTTCATGAGCATCCTGACGAAATCGCGGGTCTTGAATCCGTGGTTCTGGAAAGTCTCAGCCACGCGCTCCACTGCATATCGCTCCGACGGATGCGCCTCTACGCGGCGGCGCATCGCCTCGAAGCTGTAGCCGTCATTGCTGTCGGTATATGGCACGACGACTATCGTAGGGTTGAGGGCTGATGTCGCTTCGGTCTGCTTGGCATCGGCCCATGATGGCGAAATCACCTGCTTGTTGCGCTGCAGCTCGGCTCGGAAACCGCGCAGATTGATCGACACCACTACAGTGGCTCTCTGTTTGCTCCCGATTTTCTTGGTTTCGAGGGTCTTGGGCTGGCCGACGATGTAATTGACATAACGCTCGTCGGAGAAGAAGCGGTAATCGTAATCCGCCTTCTTCTCGCTGAGTATCGGCTGTCCGCCCTTAAGCCCATCCACGCCGGTGTGCATAAGGGCGTTGAACGCCGACTTGATGGCCATCGCCTCGGCTTCCTTCTTCTTCGCGTCGACCCCGGTAGCTTGGAGCGTCACGGCATATTCGTTTCCCGAAATGTACTGCACATCATCGCCGAAATTCTGTGCCCGGGCTTGGCCCAGACACAGAATGAGCGATACGATGCACATGAGCCTGCAGTGCTTCATGTGATTATGTTGGTTTGTTTGTTAAGATTAAAATCCCCACTTACCTAACTTATCCTTAAGGTTCTCGCCTTTAGGTTTGGACTTGAATACAATGGTCTGACCAGCGTCGATAGCCGCCTTGACCTCTTTCTGGTTCTTCTTGATTTTTACCAAAGAGATGTTGTCACCCTCCACGGCATCAACCTCAGCCTCGCCGATAACCTTGGTCGACTTATTGCCAGCTATTTCGCGTACAACGCATACATCGAATTTATCCTTCTTGGCTACGCCGTGATTATCGCCAAGGCTTATATATGCCGAGTTGAGTTTGTCGCCTTTGACTTCGCCGGTTTCAAGCAGCAGACCGAACAGAGGGAATGCCTCTTGGAAGAATCCTGTCAGTCCGCCACGTGCCTGCTTACAGGTATTGGCAAGAGCTTCTTCAGGAGTGCTGCCTGTATCATCACCAAGCATTGTGCCTCCATGGGTGAAATTACGCGACAGGATTGCCTTGCCGTTATTGGGGTTGATGGTTTTGATTGTATAAGCTACCTGAGCCTCATAATATATGCTTCCGTCATCCAATTTCTTTTTCTCTACGATGACATTTGTAACGCTGGCGGTCAAGATGGCGTTAGCACCTTCCTGAGCCATAACCTTGATACGTTCGGCATCATCTCCGGCATTTACTCCCTCTTCACGACGCTCGGCTTCAATTTGCAGGGCCGGCAGAGTCTCAACGTCCATGATTTCCGCACGCTTGGTGTTCATCAAGCTCTCTATCGCATATCCTCGAAGCTGCGTGGCTGCTAATGACGCATACCTCATGTTCTTAGTAAACCAAAAATAATCTACGAGGACATTGGGTTTCCCTTTCGTTTCCATCTCCTCAACGCCGGATTGAGCCGATGCACAGAAAGGCATGGCAAGCGTCATTGCAAGCGCGATAGCACTGACTGTTTTTTGCAAAATCATCATGGTTAATGTTTCTATGGTTTTAATGTTAATAATTAGAATTTTATCGGTCTGTAAGACAGAACAACATTTATACTTCATGATTGGTCGTATCGAAGCGTACACATCCTCAGCACGCCCGATACACGTGCAAAATTAAATATAATTTAATACTTACCCCCCCCCATTGTTAATTTTTATTAAAATCACACATAATCATAAAACATTGCCGCTTGCGTATGCTGCCCGGCATATTTGTTTGGAAAACGCCCCAATACCATCTTATCGTTTTCCCCAAGCCAGCAGACACACGGATCCGACGATATAGACTCGACGATATACCCCCCAACAATATATACCCGACGATATACACCCGACGATATATATTGTAGGGCTGCACCTGAACTGAACTGCACCCCGGTGCAGCCGCCGCGCCACTATACAGGACTCCGCCGACAAACAACCTCCACGTTAGGGGACAAACCTAATCGACGTGGGTGAAAACCACGGAAAAAGGATTCCCATAAATGGACACGACCGATTTATCGGTAGAACATGTAAAAGCAATGGTATACAACACCTTACATGACGGAAATGCAGCGATGTTCGACCGGCAATTTCACGCTCCACGCATACATCAAATCTATCCTTTCAGGCGACACCGTCCGGCAAGCCCTGCCCTCACCGATGTTCCGCCATGGCTCTGCGATAGACCCGCAGCAGGTCTGACGTGAACTGCGCCGGAGTGAACCGCGCCACATACCCACGCCCGGCATCGACCATCGATGCCCCCAAAGCCGGGTCGTCGAGCAGACGGCATACTGCCGAAGCCATCTCCTCCGCATCATCAGGATGCACATATAATGCCCCCGGCCCCCCGGCCTCCTCCAAGCATGTCCCTGTACATGCCACGACAGGAGTGCCGCAGTTGATGGCCTCGATGACAGGAATCCCGAAGCCCTCCATGCGTGATGTGTATGCCGCCACAGTGGCTGCGGCATACAGCGGAGGCAGGTCATCAAACGGTGCATCATGGACAAACACCACCCTGTCGGCCAAACGGTTTGCCCTGACAAACCGCGTCAGCTCATCCATATACGGAGTGGCGCGCCCTACGATGACGGCCTTTACATCATGCGGCAGCTGAGGTAGGGCTGCAAGCGTCAGCATCTGGTTTTTGCGCGGCTCTATAGTCCCCACGCTTATGATATACCGCTCAGGCAGAGCATATTTCCGCCTCACAGCCGACAACTCCTCATCGGTGACACGCCGCAGAAACCGCGCATCACACCCCTGGTACACCACATCTATCTTGTCGGGAGAAATGCCGTATGACGATATGATGTCACGGCGGGTAGCCTCCGAAACTGCGATAATGCGCGTGGCGGTCTCGGCGGCACGGCGGAATTTGTAGTCGTATATCAGCCTGTCGATAGGCTTGTAGCCGCGTGTGAAGTGCTTGAATATCAGGTCATGGATGGTGACCACTGTAGGGATTCCTGCCCGGGCGATGTCAAGGGGCAACTCATTGCTCAGGCCGTGGAACAGCTCCACACCGTCAGCCATCACATCGGATGTCAGCCCGCGATGCACACGCCACAGCCCCGACAGGCGAGGCCATACAGCACCTCGTGGCAGACGGATTTCTACATTAGGATGCTCCAATACCGCAGCAAGCCTCGCGGACTGACGCATACGCGGAGCGTACAGCAGCAGTCGGTCATCGGGTAGGCGCGAAGCCAGAGCCTCGATGACAAGCCGGCTGTAGTTGCCCAAGCCGGTGAAGTTGCTAACCGCCCTTTTGGCATCAAATCCTATAACCATCCGCCAAAAACATCATCAGGGACGTGCGAAATAAAATATCACAGGTTCGGGCTGGTCGGGCCACGTCACCTTGATAGCATCCATATTGTCGATCTGCGCCTGTCCGAGTATCTCGGTGGGTTGCAGATAGTTGCGCACAAACGCCATGGCATCCTCCGAGGTAAGCACGACAAACGGGTCACCCCCGGTGACACCGCTGCCCGACGAGAATATCAGCGAACAGATGGCATCGATTCGCTTCTGGAAATTGTCGGCGCGGGCCTTGATGCGCGGCTCGCTGCTGTTGGCAGCAGCCACATAGCCTCTGAAAAGCTGGTTCAATGCCACGGGATTCTCCTTGAGCACTGCATCGACCAATACCAACGTGGCGGGGTAGTCCTTGCGGGCGTATGCAGCATCCACGTCGGGATACGATGCCGCCGGCTTGTGTCCCGGCACATATGCCTGGCCATAGTACACCACCGCCATCTCTGCCGGGGTAAGGGGTTCTCCCTTTTCATACTTCGCCACAAGGGCGTTACGCTTCTCGGGCGATTTGACTACGGTCGACTCTATGGCCTTGCGGTCAACCTTTATGCGATCGGCAGCCATTGCCGCGCCGCATCCTATCACTAATGCGAGCGATGCGACGATTAATTTCTTGATAGTCATATATGATCCAATTAACAGCAGGGGCATCCCCTACTATCAGTTATAACAATCAGCGCTCGGCTTGGTTGAGAATCTTCACAGGAACCTGCGTGTTGTCATAGAATCCCGTAAAGCTCTGCGCCCCGACACCGACAGCATACAGAGGCACGAAGCATCCCGTATGCTCGCCTGTGGTGAATCCGATGCCATAGTGGTCGCCGAGTATGCGGAATGTCTCCATAACGAAAGGCGAATAGCTCTTATAATAGGTGACGGTACGCTTGCCACTGTTGCGGTCGACGAACGTCTGATTGAACGCCTCGCGCAACTTGCCGTCCTGCTCCTCGTTGACAGGGATAGCGGTGTACATGCCGAAATCCTCGGTCAGCTTCTCTTTGATGTCGTCAAAAGTGTAGATGCGCCTCGACTTTATCATAGCCTCTATCTCCTGGTTGAATATATCCTTTGACTTCTTCTGGTGGTCGATCAGGTCCAGACGCATGTTATAGCCGGTAAATGTCGTGCCGAGACCCATGCCGCCGGTCTCGTGGTCGGCGGTGACCACTATCAGCGTCTCGTCGGGATGCTTCTCGTAAAATTCATATGCCAAGGCAAGCGCGTCATTGAAATGCGCCACCTCTTTTATGATTGTGGCGGCATCGTTGGCATGTCCGGCCCAGTCGATATTGCCGCCCTCGACCATCATGAAGAACTTGTCGGGGCTGACGCGCTGCATCTGAGCGAGACAGGCACGGGTCATATCCACCAACGTCGTAGCCTGCGGATCTTTGCGGTCTATGGTGTAACCGAGGTCGGAGGCGATGCTGTCCGTGCAGAGCATCACGATTTTGCCCGACGTGACAGTGTCAAGCCCGGCGGTGCCGCGCACGGTGACATAACCGGCCGAGGCAAAACGCTCAGGCAGGTCGGTAGGCTTGCCGTCCTTGCCCCGCAGTCCGCGCCAGTTGCTCCCGGCTATAAACTCGTATCCGCTTGCTGCGGCCTGGCACCCTATCTCGTAATACATGTGGCGTTCAGGCACATGGGCGTAGAACGCCCCTGGGGTAGCATCATCGGGAGCGACATTTGTCACGATGCCTATGCCGTAGCCGTCCTGCTTGAGGGCACGGGCTATGGAATACACCTCGGTAGTGTCCGCAGCCATGCCGAGCATACTGTTACGGGTCTTCGACCCGGTAGACAAGGCAGTCCCGGCGGCAGCGGAGTCGGTCACAGGACTCGATGCCGAGTATGTCGACACCAACCCCGTGACAGGGAACGTCAGCATAAGCGGCATGTCGGCCTTGCGGATGTCACGCATATAGCTTTCGGTGGCCATGGCATGTCCAGCGCCCATGCCGTCGCCGATAAAATAAAATATATACTTGGCATCACCTGCCATCGCCGCGACCGCACTGCACATCGCGGCCGCCACCACTGATGATTTGAGGAAACTGCTCTTTCTCATATCCGGGATACTATATCGAACTGATTTAAACTTATTGCGAATTAACATTTCGTGGCTGATTACGAGTCGTTTTTGAGCTTTCTGAGGGAGCGATGGGGTCCCATCGTGACCGATAAAAGAGAAGAAAACGGCCGGAAACAGACCGAAAGGTTAACACAACAGGTTGCATCAGTTCTGGATTTAACATTTTGGAATAAGTTTAAATCAGTTCATTGTGTCTTACGCAAAGATATGATTTTTTCACGACATTTTCACTCCCCGCCCGCGCCCATTCAAATCCTCCCACACCATCTCCCTACAAGGTTTCGCCAACATGCAACGCACCTGTTAGTGGATGAAGCCTATGCCACAGCGCGAACACATGGCACCATCCGTGTCCGCTAAAGCTCCGCAGGAGCGTAAAAGCAGTAGGGCGGGGCGCAAGCCCCGTTGCAAGGATGCGCCACATGGATTTAGCCCTGCAGGGGCTGGCGGTGCAAGCAGCGGTCAGCGGTTGAATGTAAGCATCGGCTCGATGATGTGGCGGTCGGGACAGAGGCGCGGCACTTTGCGCTGCCCTCCGAGCTTGCCTGTGGACGCGAGCCAGTCGTCAAACAGTCCGCGACGCGCCACAGTTATGGTCAGCCGCGACAGGAATATGTCGCCCGAACGTTTGGCCTGGTAGTCGCTGTTGACGCTCTGTAGGGCTTCGTCGAGCACGGCTGCAAACGCCGGGATGTCGGCAGGGGCGGTCTCAAATTCCACAAGCCACTGGTGCCGCCCCTTCGACCGATCGGTAGTGTAGACCGGGGCTGCGGTATAATTTGCCACCGATACCCCCGTCAGGCTACATGCCTTAGCCATGGCGGCATCGGCGTTATGTACCATCAGCTCCTCGCCAAAAGCGTTGATATACTGTTTGGTACGGCCTTCTACGGTGACACGCAGAGGCGATGTGCCATGGATGCGCACCGTGTCGCCAAGACGGTAACGCCACAGACCGTTGCACGACGTGATTACCAACTCATACACCTCTCCGTCAGCAACCTCCCACCCAGGGACTGCGACAGGAGACGCTTCAGCCGACCGCGCCACCGGGATAAATTCGTAAAACACCCCGTCGGATATCATCAGCAACATGGCACGGATGGCGGGATCATCCTGCACGGCAAAGAATCCCTCCGAAGCATTGTAGGTTTCAAGATAGTGCATCCGCCCTGCGTCGGTGATTGCTTCATACTGCTCGCGGTAAGGGGCAAAGGAGATGCCTCCGTGGAAAAAGACTTCAAGATTTGGCCACACATCGTGGATCGAACTGGCTCCGGCTTGCCTGAGCACTCCGCGTAGCACCGTAAGAAACCATGACGGCACCCCGGAAATATTGGTCACATCCTCACGGATGGACTCTGCTATGAGCCGTGGCAGCTTGTCGACCCACGACTCCATGAGTGCGGTATCGCGCGAAGGCACACGCAGCCGCTCTACAAGCGGATTGATATTGTCGATCAGATGCGCCGACAGATCGCCAACTTTCACACCGGCCGCCAGCCCGGAGATTTCGTTGGCAAACGAACCGCCGAGTATAAACGCCTTGCCACCGAAAATGCGGCTCTGAGGGTTGAAACGCAGATAATGCCCCACGCTGTAAAGCCCTCCACGGTAATGGTTCAGCCGCAGCGAGTCGTCGGTCAGTGGCACATACTTGCTCTTGCCGTCGGTAGTGCCTGACGACTGGGCAAAACGCTTCGTGACTCCGGGCCACAGCACATCCTTTCGCCCTGCCACGGCATCCATTATATCGACCCTGATGTCGGGATAACCGACCAACGGCACACGGCTGGCAAACTCCCTGTAAGTCATCAGGCGCGTGATGCCGTATCGCCGGCCGTAGACCGTCGCCGCACCTTTACCTACTAAAGTGCGCAGTACGCGCATCTGAGACTCCTCCACATCATCATGAGTCCTGAGAGCTTTCAGCGACACATGCCGGAAATACGGTCTGAGCAGCGGCGTGACGTTAACCATCGGCGTAAAACGTATAGGTTATCAGAACGACTGCATCTCAACAAGCCGCTTGTAGTAGCCGCCGAGAGCCATCAGCTCGTCATGGGTGCCCTTCTCCACTATATGCCCCTCGTGCAGCACACATATAAGCGAGGCATTGCGGATAGTGGAGAGACGGTGGGCTATGACGAGGGTGGTCCTCGACTTCATAAGGCGGTCGAGAGCCTCCTGTACAAGGTGCTCGCTCTCGGTGTCGAGAGCCGAAGTGGCCTCGTCGAGTATGAGGATTTTCGGATTTTTGAGTATGGCGCGGGCTATGGATATACGCTGCCTCTGACCGCCCGACAGGCGGCATCCACGGTCACCGATGCAGGTATCGTAGCCGTCCTCTGTAGCCATGATGAAATCGTGGGCATTAGCCACCTTGGCGGCGGCTATGACCTCATCACGTGTAGCCTCCTTGACACCGAATGTTATGTTGTTATATATGGTGTCGTTAAACAATATGGCCTCCTGATTGACATTACCCATCAGCGACCTCAAGTCCTGGACACGCAGGTCGCGCACGTCAGTGCCGTCAATAGCGATATGCCCGGCATCGACATCATAGAAGCGTGGCAACAGGTCTGCAAGAGTGGATTTTCCTGAGCCGCTCTGCCCCACGAGAGCCACCGTCTCGCCCGGTTTGATCGAAAAACTGATGTCCTCCACCACAGGGGTCGACGGGTCGTAGCCGAATTTCACCCCGCTGTATTCCACCATGCCCCCCTGCGGATTGACATCTACGGGATGCTCCGGGTCTTTGATGTTGTTTTCGGCCTTCATGATAAGGTCCACGCGCTCCATAGAGGCCAGTCCGCGCTGTATATTATAAGCGGCATTGCTCAGATCCTTGGCCGGATTGATGATACTGTAGAATATCACCATATAATATATAAAAGAGGGCGCAGTAATCGACGACGAGCCATGGAGTATAAGCGTACCGCCAAACCACAACACTATAGCGATGGTAATCGTACCCAGAAACTCGCTCATCGGATGGGCAAGGCTCTGGCGGCGGGCCAGACGGCACGACAATTTGTAGAGCTGCTGGTTCTCACGGTGAAACCGTTCCTTGACCTTCTCCTCTGCAGTGAAAGCCTTGATGATGCGCAGACCGCCGAGGGTTTCTTCGATATTGCTGAGTATCGTACCCCACTGCTGCTGGTTCTCAAGCGAGTTGCGCTTCAGGCGCTTGCCAACACGCCCCATGACCAATCCGGCCAACGGAAGGAGTATGAGCACAAACAGCGTCAACTGCCACGAGATGACTATCATCATCACCAAGCACGCGATAATCATCACAGGGTTGTTGAACATCATATTGAGCGATGCCATGATGGAGTTCTCTATCTCTCCGACATCGCCGCTCATACGCGCCATCACATCGCCCTTGCGAGCTGAGGTGAAAAACGAGATCGGCAGCGTCGTGACCTTGTCATACACATAGTTACGCAAATCCCTCACCACTCCGGCACGCATCGGTATGATGAGATATGATGCCAAATAGGCGGTACCCGTCTTGAGACCGGTCATCACCACAAGAAGCAGAGCCAGCAATGCCAATGTCGCACTCGCACCCCACTCCGTTATGCAGATAGTGGTGTAGTAGTAGAAGTTGTTGACCACCACATCCTTGAGGCTCGCGCTTCCAAGGGGCAGAAATGTATATTCGGCTTTGTTGATGCCGAAAAGTATCTCGAGTATGGGGATGATTACCGCAAACGAGAACAGCGTCAGAAACGCCGTCAGTATATTACATAGTATATTGCCGATGAAGTACTTTTTGTAGGGAGGTACAAACCGTATCAGCAGCTGCCAAAAGTCTTTCATGCCCACAAAGTTACTAAATATTCACAAAGAGGATGAAGTCGCCCCACAATTTATTTGGTGATGTGCTTGTCGCCCTTCTGACGCGCCACGCGGCGCAGATGCAGGTGCAACAGCAGTATGCACACCAATGTGAGGGATATCAGGCCGAAATAATACAGATAGTTGCCTGCGGCAAGCTCGCCGCGTCCGATATAACTCATCACGGCAAGATATATAAGCAGCAGTAGCGGAATCCAGGTTGAGCGTTTCATGTATTGATTAAGATGTGACTGATTGGTCAAGAAAAAATAAGAAAAAGCGAGCCGGAGAGGAGGAGCGATGGTGCGAATGACAAGTACGTCCCGGTCATCCGCCGGCGGCATGGAGGTGCTGCGGGGCTTCCTCTACTACCGGTTGCTTGAACTCGGACTCGTCGGGGTCAAATCCGCCGGCCTCGAGGGTATTGTATATCCTAAGACACGCCCAGGCATCTATAGCGGCATATACCTGCTGGGACTGGGTGAGCTCGGCGGCCTCCCAGTTGCTCAGGCGCTGCGACTTGGATATGCGCCCGCCGAACATTATGCCGTAGATTTTCTGGAGGCTCGCATCGGTGATGCCGTACTGCTTGACCAGTTCCTGAAGCTCAACAAAGCCGGAAGGCTCGAACTCGCCCCGACGGTGAAGCATCTGGAAATCGTCGCGCAGCGACAGACCTATCTTCAGTATGTCCCCGTCCTGCAGGAAATCCCTGACAGGGTCTATACCTATGTTGTTGAGGCGGAACAGGAACGCACGGTCAAGCGTCGCCACCTGCATCAAGGCCACCTCGTTCATTTGCCCTTTGCGAAACGACGGGCGTGTCTCCGTATCGAAACCCACACGAGACTGCGTTCTGAGGTATGCAAGCGCATCGGCGGCCTTCTCCACAGTGTCGACAAGACTTATTTTGCCGGCGAAAGTAACCATCGGCATCGCTGCCAGACAGTCTTTGGTTATGGCAATGTGAAAGTCTCTTAAGTCAAACATGCCGCAAAGATACGCATTTTTCGCGACATAAGTTAGCCGGCTGAATCAGAGCGACGATTTTGCAGCCTCTATCCTCAAAATTCCGTAAACGAAAGCGGAAGCAGCGAACGCACCGACGGCAGCACGTATATCTCATCGCGACCCACGAGAAGCACTTTCACATCCTTTGCCCCTATATGCTCGTATTCCAACAACGCCTGACGGCAGGCACCGCATGGCGACACCGGCTCGGCGACCTCCCGACCGTCGGTCCCCATGGCCGCAATGGCTATGCACTCAAACCGCGCATCGGGATAGGCGGCATGTGCATAATAGGCGGCGGTCCGCTCGGCACACATACTCGATGGGAAAGCCGCGTTTTCCTGGTTGGCTCCGCTGACCGTCTGCCCGTTACTGAGCAGTATCGCAGCCCCTACGTTGAAATGGCTGTAGGGTGCGTAGGCGCGGTGGGAAGCCTCACGCGCTGCATCCACCAAGCGGCGGTCAGCCTCGTCAAGCTCTGAATATCGCGCCACCTTTACCGTAGTGGTGATGGTCATGTCTTTCATGGTTAGGTATATTGTGATTTTACTTACAGATCTCGGCGGTAGGCACGGCGGCGGCGGTGCTGCCGACGCTCGAAATACTGCCACTGGAGCTGCACGGCATGGTTGTCTTCGAGTTCAAGATTGCTTTCGGCCCATTTGTAGCCGTTGGCTATATAGTTGGGGAGCAGGTGCGAGAAGAGCATCGCATTGACTCCCTTGTTCTGAAACTCCGGCTTGATGGCGACAAGCATCAGATCCACGATGTCGTTGTGACAGTAGAGTGCACGGAGGATGTGCACCCACCCCAACGGCCACAGCCGCCCCCGGCTCTTCTGGAGCGCCCTCGAAAGCGATGGCAGCGATATGCCTGCACCTACCAGGTTGTCATCCTTGTCGACTATGATGCAGATGTCGTCAAGGCGGAGCACACCGAGGTACATGTCTATGTAATGGTCGATCAGTGCCGGAGTCAGTGGCGAATAGCCGTACAGCTGGTCATACGCCTCATTGACCAAGTCGAAAAACGCTCGTCCGTAACGGCGTTTCAGCTCCTTGCGGCTCTTGACTTCGGCCACGTGCAGGTCGTATTTCTTGCTGACGATGTCGGAGATACGCTGGTATTTGTCGGGGACTTTGTCGGGTACGGTCATACGGTATTCCACCCAGTCGGTGTCCTTGACAAACCCCATGCGCTCCATATGGCGCGGATAATACGGATAATTATATATGGTGGCAATGGTGCCGAGTTCGTCGAACCCCTCGACAAGCATCCCCTCGTGATCCATGTCGGTAAATCCCATAGGTCCTACGATGCTTTCCATACCGCGCTGACGCAGCCAATCCGACGCTGCGGCGAAAAGCGCGTCCGCCACCTCCTCGTCATCTATGAAATCCACCCAGCCGAAGCGGCCCTCCTTGCGGCCCGAACGCTCGTTGACACTGCGGTTGATGAGCGCGGTGATGCGTCCCACGGGCTTGCCGTCACGGTAGGCCATGAAAGACTGCGCCTCACAGAACTCGAACGCGGGGTTGCCCTCCGGACGCAGCGTAGCCACTTCATCAAACACCAGCGGAGGCACGAAGCAGTCATTGCCCCTGTAATGGTCTATGCCGTATTCGACATACTTCTTCAAGGCCTGGCGCGTCTTGGGTATCTCTCTGATTTCTACTGACATTGGTTGTATACTTATGCTTCTTGTTTTTCTATCTGTTATGGCTGTGGGGCGTAACCTGACGAAAGCCAAGCGAGCACAGCAAGCATGACCACGAGAAAGGCGAGAATCCACACGAGCAGACGGCTGTTGTTGCGCCCCTGCAACGCCATATGCAGGTCGTTGGCCGAGCGGAAATGCGGCTTGCCCTTGCTCAGGCACTGCCGGGCTATCAGGCGCAGACGTGGATTGTGGCTGCCCATGGCATCGAGCGTCTCCGTAAGCACCCTGCCGAACTGGCGTATATCCTCCTCCACATCGTCGGGCTTGAGCGACTGTTTCTGGTCAAAACCCACATCTATCAGCTTGAGGTTGCCGATATTTTCGGTAAACTGTATGGTCTCCGGCCTGATAGACTGGTGCACGAGATGGTTGGCCTCGATATACTCCATAGCCTCGACAAGCTCGTGGCACACCTTGCGCAGATGCTCCTCTGTGACTTTCTTTTCATCGATGAGCTTGCGCAGAGAGTCGCCGTACACGTCGTCGGTGATGATGCACATCCCAAGCCCGGGAACTTCCTCGAAGTCGTTGATCATCACGATGTTGGGGTGGCACAGGTTGTAACGCACGTCAAACTCGCGCTCTATCATCTCGCGCATCGCCGGGTCGTCGCGATACTGCTCCTTAAGCGTCTTGAGCATCACCCATTTGCCATATTTCTTGGCCGTGTACACGTCATAAAACTCCTCGTCCCACAGGGGCAAGTGCTCGATTTCAGTCCATTTCTCGTTATCAGCCATAGAAGTTATCCAGGTTAAGAGGCTCCAAGAGCATGTCTCAAGGTTAACACACTCCACGCTGCATCCTCGTCAGCCTCACAAAGTTAAACAGTTTTCCCCACAAATACAAAACCTCCACCCTCGCAAAAGGCTCGGTTTTTCAACCCCAAAAGAAGAATTCTTCAAACATATCGCTAATTTTGCACTTGCCAGTTGAACCTGCCTTGGAAGTTTCTACCACCCATAAGGCACTTTATGCGATGCCGCCACACCGGCTGTTTGTGGCTTTTTTGCTATCTTTGTGGCCATGTTTCAGACGATTAAAGCTTTCTGGTGGAGATGCACTGCCGCCACAGCCATGCTGGCGGCATGTTTCCTATGCGCCGCCGGACAGGACTCCATACCGGCCACACCGCTCCCCGTCGACAGCATCGCCGCCCCTGCGGACTCTCTCCCGGCGAAAAAGAACATCATCGAACGCATCAAGGCATACTTCGACGACTCCAACAAGCCCAAGAAAGACCCCAAAGCATTCGACATCGGTGTCATCGGAGGCCCGTTCTACTCCAACGAGGTCAAACTCGCCCTCGGCGTAGTGGCCACAGGCTCATACTCCCTCGGCGAACCGGACTCCCTGATACCGCGCTCGTTCGTGGCCATCAAAGGCAAGATTTCCACCTCAGGGTTCGTCGAAGCCGGGCTGGAAGGTACCAACATATTCCCCCGTGACCGCTTCCGCATCAACTATCTTCTTGACTACTACTATTGCCCCACCGACTACTGGGGTATAGGCTACGACAGAGCCGTCAACGACGACTTCAAGTCGAAATACAACGAGATATACTTCTCCACCCGCATCGACGGTCTCATGCGCATAGGCCGGCACATCTTCGTCGGTCCCGGACTGCTTTTCTCCCGTGTCAAAGCCACCAACATCACCGACTCGGCGGTATGGGCCACGCAACCGCAGCGCGTCACCTCGTTTGGCGTGGGAGTGTCGGGCATGTTTGACACACGCGACAATCTTACCGCCCCGACACGCGGAGTCACTGTGGAGTTCGAGCAGCTGTTCTACCCGCGCTTCATGGGCAACACGTCTCACTCATTCAGCGTCACAGCCCTGACCGCCCGCGCCTACCAGAGAGTGTGGCGCGGCGGCATCTTGGCAGAGCGCATCCACGGCCGCTTTTCCTACGGCAATGTACCTTGGAACATGCTTTCGACATTCGGCGGCAGCAACAACCTACGTGGGTATTACGAAGGCCAGTACCGCGACAAGTGCGAGATGGATCTCACCGTCGAGCTGCGCCAGCACGTATGGCGGCGCAACAGCCTCGTAGTCTGGGGAGGAGTGGGCTACATCGCCCCCAATCTCGGCGGCTTCCGCCTGAGCCAGACACTCCCCAACGTCGGCGTAGGTTACCGTTGGGAGTTCAAGAAAAACTCCAATGTCCGCATCGACATCGGATTCGGCAAGCACTGCAACGGCTTCGTATTCGGTATCAACGAGGCATTCTGACCGCCGCTAATCACACCACCACAGACACCCTGCCATGACAGCAAACGACAATCTCGACATACACTCATCTCCACCTGCCGGACGGCGCGGAACCGCCCTGTGGGGAGCATTTGCGCTGGCAGTCTACGCATCCCTGCTCACCCCCAACGTTGCCCTGTGCATCACCGAGCCGCTCGGCTTCTGGGGCATCCTTGCCAACACGCTGCTCCCCGGAGGTGTCTACCTATGGCTGATGACCCTGTCGCGACGCATAGGCCGGGTGACGTTATGGACATTACCCCTGATGTTTTTCGCAGCGTTCCAGCTCGTGCTGCTCTATCTCTACGGCCGCTCGGTCATAGCCTCCGACATGTTCCTCAACCTCCTGACCACCAACCCCGATGAAGCCGGAGAGATGCTTGCCGGACTGATGGTCATAGTCGTCGTGGTGGCAGTCGTCTACGGCGGAGGCATCGCTGGAGGCATCGTCGCCACAGTGCGCCGCGTCATCCTGCCGCAACGATGGATTGCCCGCTCACGCACCATGAGCTACATCGCCATGTCTCTCGGAGTGCTGTCGCTGTGCGCGGCATACCTGTTTTCGCCGGGTTACAAGGCATCCAACGACCTCTATCCCGTCAATGTGGCTTACAACATGGGACACGCGGCCGGCGTAGCCTCCGACTTGGCCAATTACGCCCATACCTCGGCCGGTTACACCTTCGACGCTCGGATGACCGCCGACGACGACTCCATACCTCGTTTGGTGATATTAGTCGTCGGAGAGACCGCCCGCGCCCACAACTGGCAGCTACTCGGCTACGACCGCCCCACCAATCCCCGTCTGAGCCGACGCGACGGCATTGTGGCATTCCCCCGCGTACTGACTTCGAGCAACACCACCCACAAGAGCGTGCCGATGCTCCTCAGTGCCGTCGATGCCGACACTTACAGCTGCCTACCCACGGCCAAGAGCATCATAACAGCTTTCAAGGAAGCCGGATACGCCACCGCAGTCATCACTGCACAGAAACCTAACCACAGCTACGTGGAGTTTTTCTGCGCCGAAGCCGACACCACCTGCTACATAGCCGACAAGGTGGCAGGCCATCCGCTGACCGACCTCGATCTCCTGCCCTACGTGCGTGACCGCATCGACAGCCGCGCACCACGGCAGCTGATAGTCATCCATGCCTACGGCTCGCATTTCGACTACCGCGACCGCTACCCGGCATCCATACGCCGCTTCACCCCCGACGGCCCTTTTGAAGCCAAAGCCAAGTTCCGTCCGCTGATGCTCAACGCTTATGACAACACCATCGTAGCCGAGGACTACATGCTCGACAGCATCGTCGCAATGGCTCTGCGGCATGACATCCCGGCCGCCATGCTCTATACCAGCGACCACGGCGAAGACCTCTACGACACCGATGACGAGCGGTTCATGCACGCTTCGCCCATCCCCACAGCCATGCAGATCCACGTCCCGATGATAGCGTGGCTCAGTCCACGTTACCGCGAGCTATACCCCGGCATGTGGGACACAATCGCATCCCATCGTGACAGCCTCGTGTCATCGTCGTCATCGTATTTCCACACGGCATTGCAGCTCGCCGGCATCGCCACCCCTCGGTTTGATGCCACCTTGTCGCTGGCAAGCCCTACCTACGCTCCGCGCACACCCATGTATGTGACAGACCACAATACCTCCGTGCCGCTCAAGGAGCTGCTGCTGCGCTACCGCGAACCGCTACCTCCGGGTCTGGAATAACCCCGCAGCCGCCATTTTATGCAAACATCTCAACGAAACAACTCAATGAAAATAGGGACACTCGATATAGGACACCGCCCGGTGATGCTCGCTCCGATGGAGGATGTGACCGACCGCTCTTTCCGGCTCATATGCAAGGAGCAGGGAGCCGATATGACATACAGCGAATTTGTGTCGGCCGATGCCCTGATACGCAATATCGCCGCGACAACGCGCAAACTCGCCATCGACCCTGCCGAACGCCCCACAGCCATACAGATTTACGGACGCGAAGTCGGCCCGATGGTCGAGGCGGCGAAAATCGTCGAGGAGACCGCGCATCCCGACATCATCGACATCAATTTCGGATGCCCGGTCAAGAAAGTAGCCGGCAAAGGAGCCGGAGCAGGGATGCTGCGCGACATCCCGCGTATGCTCGAAATCACCTCCGCCGTGGTCCGGGCGGTCAACATCCCGGTGACGGTCAAGACTCGCCTCGGCTGGGACCACAACAGCAAAATCATCGTTGACCTCGCCGAGCAGCTGCAAGACTGCGGCATACAAGCCCTGACTGTCCACGGTCGCACACGCTCGCAGATGTACACCGGCGAAGCCGACTGGGAGATGATAGCCCGCGTCAAGGAAAACCCGCGCCTGACCATCCCCCTCATAGGCAACGGAGACATCCGCACACCGTCACAGATACGCGATGCCTTCGACCGCTACGGTGTCGACGGCGTGATGGTGGGGCGAGCATCTATCGGTGCGCCATGGATATTCCGCCCGCTCAAAGCCGCCGCTCTCGGACTCGAGCCCTCCGAACCGTCCGTAGCCGCGAAATTCGCCCTCATCCACCGGCAGATTGCCGAGAGCATCGACCGCATAGACGAGTATCGCGGCATACTCCACATCCGCCGGCATCTGGCGGCATCGCCGCTGTTCAAAGGCATCCCCAACTTCCGCGAAACACGCATAGCCATGCTCCGCGCCGACACCAACGCAGCCCTGATGGAAATCCTGCACCACATTGAGCATGACATCATACCCTCTCTCGCCGATACTCCCGGCAAATCTCCGCAACCCTGACGCATCACGCAATCACAGCATAAGCCAGTCAACAAAAATCAAGGTGGATGACTGATTTAGTGATATATATGACTAATTTTGTGGACTAACCCATCATAACAACCAATCGTCATGAGAAATCTGAAGATAGCAAGCCTCTGCGCAGCCATGGCCGTCACAATGGCTACAGATTCCGCCATCTGTGCGCAGACCGTCAAGGATTACAGCCTCAAACTCAACGACTTCACCGAGCTTAAGGTTCTTGACGGCATCAACGTGGACTACTCCATCGCACCGTCAGCCGACAGCGTGCAGGCACATTTCGAAGCCCCCGACAACATGGCCTCGGCAATACGCTTCGAGCAGAAAGACAGCCGCCTGACAATCCGCCTGTCAGAAGAGATGATGGATGCCAAAAGCATCCCCACAGTACACGTGTCGTCAACGATGCTGGTCAAAATACAAAACAACGGCGACTCCACCGTCACAGCCAACACCGGCAATGTGCGTGTGCCGAAATTCCAGGCGAGGCTTGAAGGCAACGGAAGCCTCATCGTCGCCGGTGTAAGCGCCCCGGAGGTCAACGTGAAGAAGTTTACTGGCCGTGGCACCATCGCCGTCGAAGGCGAATGTACCACCGCATCCATAGGCAACACCGGCACCGGCTCGGTCAACTGCGCGTCACTGCTGTCGCAGGATGCCAAATGCAACGTAATCGGCACAGGCTCCATATACTGCCACGCCACAGGCACCCTGTCGGTCACCGGCATGAGCGGCACGGTCTATTTCGGTGGAAACCCCAAAGACATCAAATCACGCACCCTCGGGGTGAAGCTCAAACCCATAGAGCAACTCGAAGCCGAATAATTATAGGGTGAAGCGCGAGGTTGCCGACACTATCAAATGGTCGCTCATCGACAAAGTGGCGACCCAGATTCTCTATGCCGTCACCGGCATAGTGCTGGCGCGTATGCTCTCCCATGACGACTTCGGGCTCGTGGGAGCCGTCATGGTGTTCCAGGCGTTCGCCAACCTCTTTGTCGACAGCGGTTTCTCATCCGCCCTCATCCAGCGCAAAGCCCCCACACGCCTCGACTACTCCACGGTGATGTGGTTCAACATCGCCATGGCGGTGGGCATCTACGCGCTCCTCTACTTCTGCGCTCCGCTCATAGCCGATTGGTTTCAGGGCGATGCGCGCCTCATCCCGCTCTCGCGTGTGATGTTCCTGTCGTTTATCCTGACGGCCACAGCCATCGTCCCCACCAACCGCCTGATGAAGCAGATGGATGTGCGCATGATAGCCGTGGCCGACAGCGCAGCCCTCGCAGCAGGAGCGGTCACTGGCATATGGCTTGCCGTCTGCGGCTACGGCGCATGGGCCATCGTATGGCAGACCATCACCCTCTCGGCGGTCAAAAGCGCGGTCCTCTGGGCCACTACCTCATGGCGGCCGCTGTGGAGCTTCTCGTGGAAGGCTCTGCGGTCGTTCTTCTCGGTCGGAATGGGTGTCATGGGGGCATCGCTGCTCAACACCGTCTTTCTCAACATCTACAGCTTCTTCATCGGCAACCGCGCCGGCATGGCATCCCTCGGACTCTACACCCAGGCCGACAAATGGAGCAAGATGGGCGTGATGTCCATCGGGCAGTCGCTCGTGCAGGCGTTCCTGCCGCCCCTTTCGCAGATCCAGGACCGTCCCGACGAATTTGCCCATGCCACCGCCAAGATGAACCGCTGCGCGGCATACCTGACCTTCCCGGCCCTCGGACTGCTCGCCGTCATGGCAGCCCCCATCTTCCACCTCTTTTTCGGCACCAAATGGGACGCCTCCATAGTCCTCTTCCAGATACTGCTGCTGCGCGGAGTGTTCACCGTCATGTCGATGGTCTACAACAACTACATCCTCGCCCTCGGCCGTTCGCGGATGCTCATCATCAGCGAGACCCTGCGCGACGGTGTAGCCATAGCCGCCATCATCCCCACCCTCGGCTCACTCGCCCTCACATCCGGGGCCGACATCACCCTCGGCATCCGCATATTCCTCTGGGGGCAGGTCGCGGCCACAGCCGTCGGATGCATTGCCACCATGGCGATAGCCGCCCGCTACATCCGCCGCAGCGTCTGGCTGATGCTGTGGGATGTCGCGCCCTACATCCTCCTGACAGCCCTCTCCATGGCCGCCGCATGGTGGATGCCGGCACAGGTCGCCTCCGCACTCCCCCACGCCTCGTGGCCCTCCCACCCCGTAGCCGTCCTCGCCATCCAAGGCATCACAGGCGCAGGGGTCTACCTCCTCCTCAACACCCTCCTCGGCAGCAAAGTCCAGCGCGAAGCCCTCGCCTACCTCCGCCCCTCACGCCACCAGTAACACACTGAAAACCAACATGTTTACCCCCCCCGAAACACTCAGACGCAAGCAGCCCGATCATCGCGGATCGTCTGGCTCGACCTGCTTAAATTCTTCACAAGCTTCCTTGTCGTCTGGGGACACACCCTGCTGTGCTGTCGGGTGAACGAAGATGCCGCCTGGACCGGCAATGCCACATTGCGATATATCTATTCCTTCCACATGCCGCTGTTCATGATGCTTACGGGGATGATATATGCCATGACTCTTAAAAGCGGCTTCCTGACCACTGCACAAAAGAAATTCCGGCAACTGATGCTCCCTGCGATAACCCTCGGACTCATCATCGCCGCAATCAACATAACGTTTGACATCAACGCATCCTACGGATCCGAACCCGATTTCCTTAAAACATTCTGGAACCAGCTTTGGTTTCTCAAAAGCGCTTTCGTCTGCTGCCTTGTAGCATATCCATTCTTCGCATATAAAGGCCGGCACGCCACCTTATATATTGTACTCGCTGCACTGGCATCCCAATTCATCCCCGAGACCCCGGTGCTGCACTACGTCTACATGCTGCCCTTCTTTCTGGCAGGAGGACTCGTAAGCTGGTACTCTGACATCTTCAATCGCCACTCCTTGACCATAGCCGTCGCTTCCGGCTTGGTTTTCTTGGCGACGCTGATGTTCCTGTCGGGCGAAGTCTATATAAAATGTACCCTGACATACCATTGGGACCAAATCGTCAGATTCCCGACACTCTATCTCTATCGCGCCTATCGGATTCTGACAGGACTCTCGGGGTCGGTCTTTTTCATAGCCCTGTTCATCTGCCTTTTCGACTCGAAGCAGCCCCGCAAAGTTGCGTGCCTGCTCGCCGTATGGGGGCAGATGACCCTTGGCATCTACGCCTTCCACTTCATAGCCCTGCGCAAGTATGCCCATCTGCTGCCCTTCGCCGGCGAAGCAGACACGCCGGCTTTCACATTCTTCTACACACCCCTTCTCTCCATACTGCTTCTCGCAGCCAGCATCGCCCTGACCAAGCTCTCAAAAAGCAACCGCTGGACCGCCTGGCTGCTCATGGGAAGCCCCAGCCCCCTCCACAAGACACCGCACAACTCCATATAACCCCTCCGATTTATCCGCCGCTCCACGTGTTCCAGTATAGCCGCTCCGCCCCAGTTTCTTTTCATCGGATATTTTTGCTACTTTTGCATCACCATCATTTGCCGTCATCTCCCCTCGGCCGATGCCCGGCATTATCACATCTATCTACACCAATCTCCATGACAGCTACAACCCAGTGTAAATCAGGCGTTTACCCCCCCCCATTTCGCCAAAAGATTCAGCTTCCCAACTAAAGAAACCATCGAGAAGAGCCTACTCTGACTTCTTCAAAAACAACTTCCTTGAAATAGCCGACGATCCGACAATCCTGATTTTCGGAGATGAGGCACGTCCGGCACCCCTCATCACTTTTATAATACCGACATGCTTCCGGGCATCGACACTGAAAGATGCAGTAGATTGCATCATAAACCAGCGTGGAGACTCCGACTATGAAATTGTCGTCTGCGACGACAATCCAGTCCGGCACGATGAAACCGAAACGTTGATGGACGCATACCGCTCCATCCCCAACCTGCGTTACTACAAAAACTCACGCAACCTCGGCATGGCTGGAAATTGGAACAGGCTATGCCAACTGGCAAAAGGCGAATGGATGGTGATGCTCCATGACGACGACATGCTCTCGCCTGCGTTCCTAAAAATAATGTCGGAAGTAATCCGCAGCTCCGACCGCCAACGGCTCATATTCCCGACCTTTACCATGGATTATGACACCTTCGCCAAAACAGATGAAATCACGGAAGTCACCTTGGAGAAAGTACGCAAATGGCATTTCGTGAGCCGCAACTACATAGGTGCACCTGTCGGGATGTGCGTAAAGCGCGAGACCGCCATCCATTTAGGCGGCTTCGACGCGACATACTATCCCCCTATTGACCAGGCATTCTATATCAAGTGCTTATTGAGCGGTGTCGAAATCATACGTATTCTCTCAGAGCCTATAGCCTATTACCGCATACTCGTCAACGTATCACTGAGCGACGAGACTATCAATGGTTGCACATTCCAGCATGTCAATATCCGCAACGAGTTTTACCGCCACTTCCCTGCCATAACCCGGCTCATACTTAAGCCATATCGTAAGATTTGCTACAAACTTTATGCAGAGATGAATAACTCACACGTGGAGAGACGGACCCGCCGATGGCCGCTTTCAAAGTTCGAAACCTTCCTCCACCTCATCTACGGCAACATATTCTCCCGTATCCTCATGCGCAACAAACATCCCGAAAAGATCCATATTCCCCGATAACCAACTCTCATATTCACTTTTTTGTGAATATGCAAACATTTCGTAACTTTGCCTTGTACCTACGTTGCAGACATGGAAATCCGGTTTGACAAACCATATCTCAGAGACCTATATGTCGAAGGCGATGCTGGCAAAAAACACCGTTTTCAGCCACAGATCATCAAACGTTATATCCGAGTCATCGACCTTATGACCGAACTCCCCAATGTGCTTTCGCTATTTCAATATAACTCCCTACGGTATGAGAAATTGAGCGGAGATAAGGCTGGTCTATCTTCTGTGAGGGTAAACGACCAATATCGGATCGAGTTCAAGGAGATTTTAAATGGTGATGAAGTCATCGCTTCTATCTGCAACATCACAGATTTGTCAAATCATTATAAATGACATTAAGAAACTGTTTTGAACCCCGAAAAACATCAAAAATATGATGGCAAATAATCTTACACCTGCCTTTCCGACACATCCAGGCGAGATTCTTAAAGATGAGCTTGAATGTCGTGGGATGTCGCAACGCAAATTGGCCGAGGATATGGGGATAAGCTATACGATTCTCAACGAAATCCTCAACGGCCATCGTCCGTTGACCGAAAAGACCGCACTGCTTTTTGAAGCCGCATTAGGGATTGACTCCGAACCACTGATGCGCCTTCAGACAAAATACAACATGCGCTCCATAAAACAAGACAAATCGTTCATGGAACGACTGACCAAACTGCGCCATATCGCAGCGTTATATTAGAGTGCCAGAGGTCTAATCAAAACTTACATCCATCATGGCAACATCCACTCACCCCGACGGCATCGCTGACCGTTACGATTATCTGATAGTAGGCTCCGGGCTTTTCGGAGCCACGGTGGCCCGCCGCGCCACAGATGCCGGACTGCGCTGCCTGGTGCTCGAAAAACGCACCCACACCGGCGGCAACATCTACTGCGAAAACGTCCACGGCATCAACGTGCACCGCTACGGCGCACACATATTCCATACCTCCGACAAGGCGGTGTGGGAGTTTGTCAACCGCTACGTGGAGATGAACCGCTACACCAACAGCCCCGTAGCCGTGGCCCCCGACGGACGCATGTACAATCTCCCCTTCAACATGAACACTTTCTATCAGATGTGGGGAGTGCGCACCCCCGGCGAGGCCCAAGCCAGGCTCGGCGAGCAGCGGCAGGAAGCCTTGGAGGCGATGAAAGCAGCCGGAGTGACAGAGCCGCGCAACCTCGAGGAGCAGGCCCTCGCACTCATAGGCCGCGACATTTACCTCCAGCTCATCAAAGGCTACACCGAAAAGCAGTGGGGACGGCCGTGCAGCGAGCTCCCGGCGTTCATCATCCGCCGCCTCCCGGTCCGCCTGACCTTTGACAACAATTACTTCAACGACTCCCACCAGGGCATCCCCATAGGCGGCTACAACCCCCTGATCGACGCACTCCTCGACGGAAGCGACGTGCTTACCGGCACCGACTTCTTCGCCGACCGCACCCGGTGGGAGCAGATGGCCGACAAGGTCGTATTCACCGGCTGCATCGACCAGTATTTCGGCTACTGCTACGGACACCTCGACTACCGCACCGTCCGCTTCGAGACTGAAACCATCCATGAAGCCAACCTCCAGGGCAACGCCGTCATCAACTACACATCTGCCGATGTCCCCTATACACGCATCATCGAGCACAAGCATTTCGAGGCGTTCGGCGACGATGTCTATTCCAACCCTCTTACGGTCATCTCTCGCGAATACTCCGCCGAGTGGCACGACGGAGCCGAACCGTTCTACCCTGTAAACGACTCCCGCAACTCCGCCCTCTACGACCGCTACAAAGCCCTCGCCGATGCCACCCCGGGCGTGATATTCGGAGGCCGTCTCGCCGAATACCGCTATTACGACATGGCCCCGACCATAGCCCGCGCCCTCGCCGTCCAGCTCTGACACGGCATGGACAAACGTTAAAATTCAGATTAAATAAAATACAATATTTTACACATTTTAAACATTGATTTAATGGGTAAGATTTCGACATTTTATTTAACCGAATTTAACCCCGGTTCATAAACCATTGATAATCAGTTCCAATACAACAGCAGTTGCACAAACGCAACACGCGATGTGCAACCGACAAAACGTTTACATTTGCGCAAAAACCTATGCTTCACTACCTTTGTAGCATAAACGCAATAAGTGTAAAAATTGCTTAACACATTCTCCTCTATTCTCTAATCCTCCCTTCCAGCTCACAACATCTCTTACCAATGCAACCCTCCAGCGTCCGGAAATTCCTTCTAACTGCAGCTGCGGCCTTTACTTATGCAGGACTCGCAGCACAGACATACCACATCCCCGAAAACCACGAATTCCAGCACCGCGACCTTCTTGCAAGCCAGACTCCGTTGATGGAGCACCTCAAGCTTGAAAACACCCAGAGATTCATTCAGGAAATCGAAGCCCGTGAAGCTCTTGATGCCGATGAACTCACATCGCAATTCTGGGACAACCAGTCGATCAACCCCTACGGAAGCAAAGTCTCAATCCCCGACCATAAGGACATCGATGTCAGCTCATACGTAGCCCCCGTCAAAGGCAAGGTCACCAGCGAATTCGGCTACCGCAGGCAGTTCCGCCGTATGCACAAGGGCATCGACATAAAGCTCAACATCGGCGATTCTATAAAAGCAGCTTTCGACGGCGTAGTCCGCATCGCCCGCTACAACCGCGGAGGTTACGGCTACTATGTAGTGATCCGCCACTACAACGGCCTTGAGACAGTCTACGGACACATGTCGAAATACCTCGTGCGACCCGGACAGCAAGTCAAAGCCGGACAGCTCATAGGCAAAGGCGGAAACACAGGCCGCAGCACCGGCCCGCACCTCCACCTCGAGACCCGCTACATGGGCATAGCCATCAACCCCCGCGCCATCATCGACTTTGAAAATTACACCACCCACCGCGACGTATTCGCCTTCGACCGCAAGACCTGCGAAAAAGCCGTCAACTACGCGCCAGCCTACAGCAAAAACAAGAAAGCGAAATACGCAGCGAAATCCAAATCCAAGTCCGGCAAAAAGAAAGCGACCCGCCGCAAAGCCCGCCGCTGACACTACCACACACCACATATGACATAGGATTTATAGGAGTCTTAGGACTCCTATAAATCCTATGTTTCAAATCCAATATCGGATATGATGTCACATTCGGCTTCACAAAATCATTTGGAAACCATCCGCTATATTGGAGAATGGAACTGGGCATGACGACAAGAGGATATCAATCCACAACCCTCATAGGCAAATTGCAGGGCTGCACCTGAACTGAACTGCACCCGTCCGGGAATTATGCAAAGGCAGAGTGCCGCGCAAATTAGTGTGCCGCACTCTGTTTTTTTTCGTATCTTTGTGAGTGGGTAGCAATAACCTTATCCCGATACCCGCTTACAACGCCGATTAAATTTGTGGAAACCGACCAACGACTAACCAACCCGTACAAACAGGGTGCCGACAACGGATTTATACTCGGAGCATATCTGAGCGTCCTGTTTTTCACCACGGCATTCGCCCTCGAAGTGCCGATGCTCGGCATACTGTCCACATGCCTGATTGCCGCCATACCCGTCATGGTGTTCATGATGCTCAGGCGCACATGGATCCGTGACCGCGGCATGTCGCAGTTCTCAAGCCTGTGGATGCAGGGCATCATGGCTTTTGCCTGCGGAGGCATCATCTCCGGCCTCGTCGCCTACGTCTACATCCGCTGGATCGACCCCGACTGGCTAAGCTCCCAGGTTCGCCACATGATAGACCTCTACCAGTCGGTCGAAAACGGTCAGCAGGTAGCCGACATACTCCAGTCGATACTGACCCAGGGACTCCTCCCCTCACCCATACAGATGGTAATCCAGATGCTGTGGTTTGAAATATTTTCAGGCTCGGTAATCTCGCTCCTCGCCACCCTGATTGTCAGGGTCATCAGACCCCGCCAGACCTCCGGCATCCGTTAACCGCACAAAAAACAAACAATACCACTCTCTAACGACACCCGCGATGGCGACATCAGCATCCCCCGATACAGGCACCCTCACTCCGGCCTCAGCCGCCCCCGACATCTCCGTAGTAGTACCCCTCTACAACGAATCCGAGTCGCTGCCCGAGCTTGAAGCCTGGATAGCCCGCGTAATGGCCGACAACAATTTCTCATACGAGATACTCTTCATCGACGACGGTTCCACCGACGGCTCCTGGGACGTGATAAAGCGTCTGAGCAACACCAACCCCAATGTCCGCGGAGTGTCGTTCCGCCGCAACTACGGCAAATCGCCGGCTCTCAACACCGGCTTCGCACGCGTCCGCGGACGGGTGGTCATCACCATGGATGCCGACCTGCAGGATTCGCCCGACGAAATCCCGGAGCTCTACCGCATGATTACCGAGGATGGCTACGACCTCGTCAGCGGATGGAAGCAAAAACGTTACGACCCACTGTCTAAAACCATACCGACAAAGCTGTTCAACGCCACAGCCCGGCGTGTCAGCGGCATCCACAACCTCCACGACTTCAACTGCGGACTCAAAGCCTACCGCAGCACGGTCGTCAAGCACATCGAAGTCTACGGCGACATGCACCGCTATGTGCCATATTTGGCCAAAAATGCAGGGTTCACCCGCATAGGTGAGAAAGTGGTGCACCACCAAGCCCGCAAATACGGCACAAGCAAATTCGGGCTCGACCGCTTCGTCAACGGCTACCTCGACCTGGCGACGCTTTGGTTCACCGGCAAATTCGGGGCAAAACCGATGCACTTCTTCGGACTCCTCGGCTCGCTGATGTTCCTGATCGGCCTTATCGCCGTCATAGCCGTAGGAGCCATCAAGCTCTACAACATGTACCACGGCAACCACTACATCCTCGTCACGGACTCACCCTACTTCTACATATCGCTGACCACCATGATTCTCGGCACCCAGCTCTTTCTGGCGGGCTTCGTCGGCGAATTGGTGGTACGTAACTCCCCCCGGCGCAACGAATACGAAATCAGACAGGAATTCTGACCAACCATTATCAATCTCCATATATATAACATTACCCATAAAACCCTACCGACCATACTATGAAATTTGCAGAAAAATGTGACCGCATCTTTGCCGACACCACTTCACGATACCACATCACCGACGATGTCGACGCCAAATTCGACAACCCCTTCGAGGCCGGATCGATCGAGCATACCCTCGCTGAGAAAAACTGGATCGACGCTGTGCAGTGGCACCTCGAGGACATCATACGCGACCCCGACATCGACCCCGTGGCCGCCCTCGCGCTCAAACGCCGCATCGACCGCTCCAACCAGGACCGCACCGACATGGTAGAGGAAATCGATACATTTTTCCGCACGAAATACGCCGGTGTCAAGCCCGTAGCCGATGCGACCATCAACACCGAGAGCCCCGCTTGGGCGCTTGACCGCCTGAGCATCCTCGCACTGAAAATATACCACATGGAGTGCGAAGTCAACCGCACCGATGCCACTCCAGAACACGTCGCCAAATGCCGCGCCAAACTCAACGTCCTCCTCGAGCAGCGCGTGGACCTCACCACAGCCATCGATGCCCTCCTTGACGATATCGCCGCCGGACGCAAGTACATGAAAGTCTACCGCCAGATGAAGATGTACAACGACACCGACACCAACCCCGTCCTCTACCAGAAGAAATAAGGGCTGCCCTGTCGATACCCACATACACCAAGCCCCGCACCCACACATACGGCTCAATGCACATCATCATATCCCGCTTTTCAGCCATCGGCGACGTGGCGATGACCATCCCGGTCGTCTACGGACTGGCACAGGCCAATCCGAGCTACCGCTTCACCATGCTGACCAAACGGGGCATGACGCGCATATTCGTCAATCCGCCACGTAATCTCGAAGTCATAGGTCTCGACTTCAAAGGCAATCCGCTTAGCGATTACCGCACCCTTGCCGATGCTGTGGATGCCGTCAAAGATAAAGGCGACGGCAACGACGGACGCTACTTCGTGGATCTCCATGACGTGATGCGGTCGCGTCTGTTGTCGTTGGTATGCCTATTGCGGGGCTACAAGACACTGCGTTTCGACAAGGCGCGCAAGGCCAAGCGCGACATCATCCGTCACAGTTCTAAAGCTCCACGCGAAGTCTCGTCCAATTTCATACGCTACGCCGCGCCGTTCGCCCGAATACATGGGATCAAGCCTGCCGCCGCGTTCCGTTCGGTATTTCCTGACGGCAAGGGCGACAAAACCCTGTTCGAGCATCTGACAGGCCATCGCCACAAGGGCGAACGCTGGATAGGTATAGCTCCATTCGCCGCCCACGAGGGCAAAATATACCCCCCTGAGCTGATGAAGCAGGTAATCGACCTCCTCGCAGCGAAAAGTGACACTCGCATATACCTATTCGGGGGCGGCAGACGCGAGGCTGAAATCCTCGGCGGCTGGGCGGCAGACCACGGCAACGTCATATCGCTCGCCGGAAGCGGACTCAGCCTCGAAGCCGAGCTGTCGCTGATGAGCCACCTCGACCTGATGGTCACCATGGACTCCGCCAACATGCACTTCGCCTCGCTCGTAGGCACCCCCACCCTATCCATCTGGGGCGCGACATCGCCCGTGACGGGCTTCGCCCCCTACCAATCACCCGACAGCCCTCGCCCCAACGAGTATATCCAAGTCGATGGACTGGAGTGCCGTCCATGTTCGGTGTTCGGCGACAAGCCGTGCCGCATCGGCGGCTATCCGTGCCTCCACCGCATCCAGCCCTCCGCTGTCGTATCCCGGATAATGGAGCTTTGCCCTCCGGCCAACCCCTGACCCAGCCCTTTCTGCGCGTGTGGTGTTGCAGAACCTCGGGACACCATCTTCCCTGTAGGGACGCACGGCTCGTGCGTCCTTGACTGCAAACCGCTCCGACTTTCTACAAAGTGGACTTATCCGGCCTCTAAAGAGCCCTTACAGTCTCCACATCTCTCACCCGGCTCCATACAGGAAAGCCAACGGTTACCGTCGTGTGAGCAATACGGTCATTGCTAAGGACTTTATTAGTAACAATGTTCTTAGTAATAACGTTGTTGGCAATGCTCCACAGGAAAGAGCCGTATCACACACGCCCTCCCTCTCGGGGGAGATGTCTGCGATACGGCTCTTTTATGCTACGAAAGTCTTAGACTCTATAGGACTGAAAAAATCAGTTGTTGGTGTAGACGGCATACTGGCCCGGGGTCAGGCTCGTGGGATATGCCGAAACCTTGCCGGTGAAGATGTCGAGACCTTCAGTGTTGGCGGGTTTGGCTCCGGTGTATTCGATTTTAGCCTCTTCGTTACCAAGGTTGGTGAATACGGTGACGGTGCGGCCCTTGGCTGTGCGCGAGAAGATATAGAGGTCGGGATCGGTGGTGGGGTAACGGTCCATCTTGCCGCCGAGTACGCCTGCCCGCAGAGCCGGTTCGGTGTGTTTGAGGTTGTTGAGGGTCTTGTAGAATGTGAAGTATTCGTTACGCGGTTCCCATGTCGGAGGTACATCCTTTACGAAGAACTCAAATGCACGGTTCATACCGGTCTCCTGGCCGGTGTAGATCAGCGGCATACCGGGCAGAGTGTACGTCAGCACCGCAAACGCGCCCTGGAGGTTGCCGAGACGCTCAAACTCCGTACCTTCCCACGAGTTGAGGTCATGGTTGGTAATCATGTTCATCATATAGGAGTCGGTGGGATAGTCTTTGGCCTGGGCGGCAAGCAGGGAGTCGATGGCTACAGCCGTGGTAGCCGGGAATTTGCGGGGTTCCTTTTCGTTAGGGCCTACGAATGTGTACTGACCGGCAGTAGCAGCGATGGCGCTGAAAAGATCCTTCATCGGCCAGTTGTACGCCATGTCGAAGCATTTCTCCTCAAGGTCGGGCTGCGAAGCTTCAGCAAGCATGAACACCTCCGGGTTAGCCTTTTCAAGCTCCACGCGGGCTTCGTTCCAGAAGTCGGTGGGCACTTCCATGGCCACGTCGCAACGGAAACCGTCCACGCCCATATCTTTGAGCCAGTAGAGCATGACATCGATCATGCCCTTGCGCATCTCAGGATTGGTGTAGTCGAACACATACACATCGGTCCAGTCAAACGGGCCGTACATCTCGCCTTTATCATTGCGCTCGTACCAGTCGGGGTGTTCGGTGACCCATACGTTGTCGCAACCCGAATGGTTTGCCACCCAGTCGAGTATCACCTTGAATCCCATCTCATGAGCCTTGTCGATGAACGACTTCATATCCTCAGTAGTACCGAGTTCGGGATTGACAGCCCTGTAATCTTTTATGGCATAATAGCTGCCGAGTTCGCCTTTGCGGTTGACCTCTGATATGGGATGGATAGGCATCAACCATAGGATGTCCACGCCTAACTCTTTGAGGCGTGGCAGCTCTTTCGCTACGCCGGCAATCTTGCCGCTGTCAGAATACTGCCGCCAGTTGACCTCGTAGATGACGGCATTGCGCGTCCAATCGGGATGGATGACTTCGGTAAATGTGCTGTCGCGCACGATTACATCCTCGTCGTCGGCCGAAGCCTTGGTGTTGCTGCATGATGCCAGCCCTATGGACAGAGCCGCACCGCCGAGCAGCAAGGCAAGTAAGTGTTTCATAAAAGTTTAAGGTTTTAGAAGTTTGTGTATGGTGGTAATATGAGATATGAGAAAGGGAGACCCGCTATGGCGGGCCCCCTTGTTTATGTCGGCCCGCTCACTTCTTCTTGAAGAAGGAGTCGAAATAGTCGATTTTCATGGCTCGGCGCACTTCGGCAAGGGTCTCTGCCGCCACGGCGCGGGCCTCCTGAGTGCCGTTATAGAGTATATCCGCCACATCGTCGGGATGCTGCTCCCAGTAAGCGCGCTTTTCGCGTATCGGGGCGAGGAGTTCGTCAAGGATTGCAAACACGAATTTCTTGACTGTGCCGTCGCCGAGGCCGCCGCGTGTGTAGTGGTCCTTAAGCTCGTCGAGGTTGGCGTAATCGGGCAGATAACGCTGGAAGTGTTCCGGGCGGCAGAAAGCGTCCAGATATATGAACGGGATGTTGCCTTCAAGATGCCCGGGGTCTTCGATGTTGAGGTGCTGAGGATCGGTGTACATGCTGTTGACCTTCTTCTTGAGCTCCTTGGAGGTGTCGGAGAGATAGATGCAGTTGCCGAGGCTCTTGCTCATTTTGGCCTTGCCGTCGGTTCCCGGCAGACGGCAGCAGGTGGCGTTTTCGGGCAGCACGATCTCAGGCTCCACGAGCACCGGGCCGTAGACGTGGTTGAAGCGGTTGACGATTTCGCGTGTCAGCTCTATCATCGGGGCCTGGTCTTCGCCGACGGGTACTGTAGTGGCCTTGAAAGCCGTGATGTCGGCAGCCTGGCTGACCGGGTAGCTGAAGAAGCCGAGAGGGATGTTGGCCTCGAAGTTGCGCATCTTTATCTCGGTCTTGACCGTGGGGTTGCGCTGCACACGGCTGACGGTCACGAGGTTCATGTAGTAGAACATCAGCTCGGTCAGCTCGGTCACCATCGACTGTATGAATATGGTGGTCTTCTGCGGGTCGAGCCCTACCGAAAGATAGTCGAGTGCCACGTTGAGTATGTTGTCGCGCACCTTCTCGGGGTTGTCGGCATTGTCGGTGAGAGCCTGCGCATCGGCTATCATCACGTATATCTTGTCAAATTCGCCCGACTCCTGCAGCTGGACGCGCCGCATCAGCGAGCCTACATAGTGGCCCAGATGCAGACGCCCGGTAGGGCGGTCGCCGGTAAGTATGATTTTCTTCATGTGGGAAAGGATATTATTTGAGGGTAATCCACCTGCCGCGATTAATAATCGCGGTGGATGATGTAGTCGAAAATGGAGACAAAAGCCTTGACCGACTCGTCATCGGCGGGGAATACTGCTGTCAGAGAGCTTACAGCCTCGTCGCGCAGACGCTCCATCACGCTGTAGGCGTACTCTATGCCACCGGCATCTTTGGCAAACCCTATCAGGGCGGCGATGCCGTCATTGTCAAGCTCCTCCTGCGCACACAGAGCCGACATGGCCTCGGCAAGCGGATGCTCCTTGCGCGACAGGGCGTAAAGCAGGGGCAGCGTCACCTTGCCCTCGCGCAGGTCATTGCCGGTAGGCTTACCGATGCGAGGGTCGTCGAAATAGTCGAAAATATCGTCCTTGATCTGGAAGCAGCGTCCCAACGCTTCTGCGAATCCTCGCAGCACGGCCAGGCGAGGGTCGTCATCCTCAAGCCCTGACGCATAGGCACCCATCTCCACGCAAGCCACGAATAGCGATGCGGTCTTGCGCGATATGACCTCGAAGTAGGCTTCTTCGGTCAGGCGGTGGAATCGTGCGTTATAAATCTGGTCTATCTCGCCGAGCGAAAGCATCTTGCCGAGCCCCGCCATGGCTTTGACTATGCGTATGTCGCCGGTTGACAACGCCTGCTGCAGGGCGGTGCTTACGAAGAAGTCGCCCACGAGCACTGCGATATGGTTGTCCCAGACGCTGTTGATGGTGGGCAGTCCACGCCGGCGGTCGGTATCGTCGACCACGTCGTCATGTATCAGCGAGGCGTTGTGGAGCATCTCCACCGCCGCGCCGGCCTTAATGACATCGTCGTTTATGCCGCCGAGCAGCTTCGCCGACAGCAGCACGAGTATGGGGCGTATCTGCTTGCCTTTGGTCGCAAGATAGCCTTCGACTACCTTGTTCATGAGTGCATTTGACGACATCAACGCCTCGGATATACGGGCGTTGAGCAGGTCCAATGGTTCGGCTATAGTCGCTTGTATAGACTCTAAAGGATTCATCAAGGCTATTTTTCGGCACAAAATTACAAAAACTTTGCCAAAGGTCTGAAAAATGGTGGGATATTTTATACTTTTGCCTTTAAGTAACTATTCAAATTAAAACGATATAGTAACTTTAGTTACTTTATGGAAAATAAAAAGCTGTTTCTGCTTGATGCATTCGCCCTCATCTACAGGGCCTACTACGCATTGATACGCGCCCCGCGCATCACCTCCAAGGGACTCAACACATCGGCCATATTCGGCTTCTGCAACACTCTCGACGAGGTGCTCCGCAAGGAAAACCCCACTCACATAGCCGTATGCTTCGACCCGCCCGGACCGACGTTCCGCCACGAGATGTATGACCAGTACAAGGCCGGCCGCGAAGCCCAGCCCGAGGACATCACCATAGCCATACCCTATATCAAACGCATCATCCGCGCCTACAACATCCCCGTCATAGAGGTGGAGGGCTACGAGGCCGACGACGTGATAGGCACCCTGAGCCGCATGGCGGAGAAGAAGGGCTACGACACCTACATGATGACACCCGACAAGGATTACGGCCAGTTGGTGACCGACCATGTGTGGATGTACCGCCCGGCGCTGCGAGGCGAGGGCTTCGAAATACGCGGGCCCAAGGAGATATGCGAGCGTTACGGCATCAGCTCCCCGCTGCAGGTGATAGACCTGCTCGCGCTCGAAGGCGATGCGTCAGACAATATACCAGGCTGTCCGGGCATAGGCGAGAAAACCGCACAGAAGCTCATAGCCGCCTACCACGATGTAGAGACCATGCTCGACAAGGCCGGCGAAATCCCGGGTGCTGTGGGTCGCAAGGTCAGGGACAATGCCGAGCAAATCAGCTTCTCCAAAACGCTGGCTACCATCAAGACCGATGTGCCGCTCGACATCGACATAGACGCGTTGGTGCGCACACCAGAAGATGTCGACGCTCTGAAGGAGGTGTACAGGGAACTGGAGTTCCGCACGTTCCTCAACCGTCTTAACGACCGCGCTGCATCCGCCAAGGCCGATACGCCCAAGGAGGAAGGCTCGATGGGTTCGCTGTTCGACATCGAGAATCCCGACGGCTCTCCATCGGACATACTGCCTGCTGGCGACACCCTCAATGGCATCGCCCACAGTTTCACCGTAGTCACCGACCCCGCTGCAGTGGCCGCCGTGGTGGATCGGGCATCCAAAGAGGAGCGCATCGGAGTAGACTTCTACGCCATAGGCGACCAGGCGATGACAGCCCTGTGGCGCGGATTAGCCATCGCCTTTGCCGACGGCGACGGCTTCTACATCCCTGTGCCGGAAGGGAAATCCCGCGCAGAGCTGATGGACGCACTCAATACGCTTTTCGGCCAAGGGACGGTGGCCATAGTAAGCCACGACATCAAATCGGACTACCTGCTGCTCAAACGCGAGGGAATCGACTGGAGGGCGGACTACTTCGACACCTCAGTGACCCACTACATCCTCGAACCCGAGACGGGTCACCGTCTGCCGACGGTGGCCGCGCGTTACCTCAACTACATCACCATCGACTACACGGACAACGTCCGCTCGCTGCGCCGCTACAAGCCAATGGCGACAGAAGATGCCTGCGAGCTGTTTTGCGAAAGCGCGCTGACGGCCCTGCGGCTCTACGAACCGCTCAAAGGCGAAATCATCAGCCGCGACCAGCTCCCTCTGCTCGACAACATAGAGCTGCCCTTGGTGCGAGTGCTCGCCGAAATGGAATGGACCGGGGCGCGGATCAACGCCGACGAGCTGCATGAACTCTCTCTGCGCTACACCGCCCAGCTCACAGCTATGGAGGAGGAGGTATACCGCATGGCAGGTCGCAGATTCAACATCGCCAGCCCGATGCAGGTCGGGGAGATTCTTTTCGGAGAGATGAAGATAGACCCCGCCGCCAAAAAGACCAAACGCGGATTCTACAGCACCACCGAAGAGATATTGGAGAAATACCGCCACACGGTGCCGTTAGTGGACCTGATACTTAAAATACGCGCACTGCGCAAACTGCTCGTGACCTATATCGACGCGCTGCCCCAGCTCGTCAATCCTGCCACCGGCAAAATCCACACCACCTACAACCAGACTGTCACAGCCACGGGACGCATCTCGTCGGCCAACCCCAACCTCCAGAACATTCCCATTCGCTCCGATGACGGACGCGAGATACGCAAGGCGTTCATAGCCGACCCGGGATGCCTGTTTATGAGCGCCGACTACTCCCAGATAGAGCTGCGGCTCATGGCCGACATGTCGGGCGACCCCGACATGGTCCACGCCTTCAATGCCGGCGAAGACATCCACCGCTCCACCGCCGCCAAGGTGTACCAGGTGCCCATCGGCGACGTGACCGACAGTATGCGCCGCAACGCCAAGACCGCCAATTTCGGCATCATCTACGGCATATCGGCTTTCGGTCTGTCGGAGAGGTTAGGCATACCCCGAGCCGAGGCCAAGCGGCTTATCGAGGGCTATTTCGCGAGCTATCCCCACATCCGCGAGTTTATCGACAAGCAGATCGAGGAAGCCAAGGAGCGAGGCTTCGTAACTACGCTCATGGGACGCAAACGCTATCTGCCCGACATCAATTCGCGCAACTCGGTGGTGCGCAGCTATGCCGAGCGCAACGCCGTCAACGCTCCCCTGCAAGGCTCTGCCGCCGACATCATCAAGATAGCGATGATCAACATATACCGCCACATGGAGGAGGCCGGGCTGCGGTCGCGGATGATAATGCAGGTGCACGACGAGCTGATATTCAACGTCGTCCCTGAGGAGTTGGAGCGTCTGCAACAGATTGTCACCGCCGACATGTCGGATGCCTACCATGGCCGTGTGCCATTGGAGGTCTCAGCCGGTGTAGGGGCCAACTGGCTCGAAGCCCACTAAGATTTTGTCACTTCAACAAATACTTATCTTACTCAACGCAACTGATTTAAACTATGAAACGTCACATTTTCTTTGCTGCGGCAGCTCTGCTGTGCGCGTCGGCCATGGTCGCCGAAGTTCCCACAACCCTCGGAGGACGCTGGGTATCTGCTCCGGCAGAAGCAATGGAAGGCACTGCCGCCATCACCACCGTATATGATATAGATTTCGGCTCAGAAGCCTCGAAGGGCGACTGCACTTTTGTCTCCACCGTAGATTTCAAAGGGCAGCAGATGGGCAGCCGGGAGATGAAAGTCAATGTCAAATGCCACGTCAACGGCACGGGGCAGTGGTCGCTTGCCGACGGCGTGCTGATCCTGACGTTCAAGCCGGAGAACCTGACCGTAAAAATCCCTGCCGAAGAAGTCGAACTTGACATACCCGAAGTCATGAAAGTGGCCATGGCCGCACGCATGGACGAATTTTTGCCGGCCATCACAGGTTCGCTTGAAGAGGCCATACAGAAAGAACTGACTACCGACGGCATCAAATTCGACCACGTAGACATCGAAGGAGACCCCGCCACACTTACCCTGAACGACGACGGCGTGACTGTCACGTTCACGCGCCAGTAATGGTGAATTTTTCTCAAGACAAAGGCTGTGGAATCCGACCACGGCCTTTTGCTTTATAGCGAGATGTGATATCTGCGTCATGGCATCACCACTGATGTTTTCGCACGGTTTCAGTATAGTCAAGGTGTAGATTTGCACAAAAATGCTTTATGGAACAGATGAAATACCCCCAATCCTCACCACGCCGCCGCCAGTCCAAGTGGGACAAACCCGTGTCGCGCAAATTCTATCTCAGCATCAAAGGCCAGGTCGAATCCGCCAGCAAATACTGCAAGCAGATCGACGTTGCAAAAGTCATGACCGCCCTCCACGAATACATCCATGGCTATGTCTACGCCAAGCCGCTCAACGACGTGGAGCAGGTCGTGGTCAAGCTACTCGTGCCACACATCAAGAAAGCCCGTGAACGCTCCCAACGCGCCCGCGAGGCTGCCGCCCGCCGCCGTCAAGCCAAAGAAAACGCCGCTCAACCGACCCCGGCACCTGCCATGCCAGCCACGGCCATGGAGGAAACCGCATCCGGGCAACCATACATATCCACCGACATATCAACAAGGGGCACGTCCACCGACTCCCCCAAGGAGGTGTACACCGACATTGCCGTCCCCTCAGAGACAGCCAGAGTCAAACGCCGGGCTGCTGCCGCCGGACGCCGCCGCCTCAAGCACCTCAAACGCATCGCCCGCCGCCACCGCTCCTCGGGCGACATCTCCGCAAACGAAAAGAGACCGCATCAATGATGCGGCCTCCTCAAAAGGTTTAATTAAATTTAGGTGTGATCCGACCGAAAGGGTCAGTCCTCTTTCATGTTGTGGAATACGTTCTGGACATCTTCGTCTTCTTCGAGCTTTTCGAGGAGCTTTTCGATTGAGGCGCGCTGCTCCTCCGTCACCTCCTTGAGGTCGTTGGGGATGCGCTCGAACTCTGCGCTGACGATTTCGAAGCCGTTTTCCTCAAGGTACTTCTGGATGTTGGCAAACTCCTCGAAAGCACCGTAGAGTACGATTTCGTCCTCATCGTTATCCAATTCGTCCACACCGTAGTCGATGAGTTCAAGCTCGAGGTCTTCAAGGCTGACGCCCTCTTTGGGTTTGATTTTAAACACGCTCTTGTGGTCAAAGAGGAATGTCAGCGAGCCCTGTGTGCCGAGCGAACCGCCGTGTTTGTTGAAATATGAACGGACGTTGGCGACGGTGCGGGTGTTGTTGTCGGTTGCGGCCTCCACGAAGATGGCGATGCCGAAAGGTCCGTAGCCTTCGTAAGTGATTTCCTTGTAGTCGCTCGAATCCTTGTCGGTAGCCTTCTTGATAGCACGTTCCACGGTGTCTTTAGGCATGTTGGCAGCCTTGGCGTTGTGCATCAGCACACGCAGACGGGGGTTGGTGTCGGGGTCGGGACCACCGGCTTTGGCAGCGATAGTGATTTCCTTGCCTATGCGGGTAAATGTACGCGACATATTCCCCCAGCGTTTCAGTTTCCGCGCTTTGCGGTATTCAAAAGCTCTTCCCATAGTAGTGGTGAGTTGATCTGATTTATGTTTATGGTTTATGTTGCTAAAATAAGTAAGCCCTGTCAGCGGAGCACAGCACCGAGGCGTTTGCCGAGGTTGGCAGTCACCTTGCCCATCACCGCTTCAATCTGCTTGTCCTGGAGGGTATTTTCGGCATCCTGGAGCGTCAGCGATATTGCATACGATTTCTTGCCCTCGGGCAGGTTCTTGCCCTCGTAGACATCAAACAGGCTGACATCCTGAAGCAGACGCTTCTCGCTGTCACGCACCACGGCGGCTATCTGGTCCATGGTCACGGCCTTGTCGACGAGCAGGGCGAGGTCGCGCTTGACGGGATGGGTCTTGGCTATGTTGGTCGCGGTCACATTGCGCTTCATCGCCATGGCGGTCAGAGCCTCCCAGTCAAGTTCGGCATAGCAGACAGGCTGCTTTATGTCCATCATGTTGAGCTGGGCGCGGGCCACGATGCCGAGCGTAGCGAGATGCTTGCCGTTACGGCTGCCGACCGTCATGCAAGCCGCCATGAGCGGATGTTTCGACACCTCCCATTTGAGTTCACGCATAGAGATGCCGAGCAGATCCATGACATCCTCGACATAAGCTTTGAGGTCATAGAAGGTCGCTTCGGCCGCAGGACGCACCCAGTTGCCCGGCGACACATTGCCGGTAATCCACATACCCAACTTGGCTTTCTGGCTGTAAGGAGCAAGCGGCCGCTCGGCGGTCGACTCCGCCTCGGGGTTTAAGAAATACACATTGCCGCTCTCCACGAGCATCAGCGACTCCTCGCGGCGGTTGACATTGCGGGCTATGGATTCCAGACCTCCGTAGAGCAGCGTCTGGCGCATCACTCCGAGGTCGGAGCTGAGGGGGTTGAGCAGCTTGACGCAATGCGACATGGGGAAAGCCTCATTGTCGGCATAATAACGCTCGGATGTGAGCGAATTGCACATTATCTCGTTGAAGCCACGGGCTGCAAGCATGGCGACAATCTCGGCGGTCAGACGCGCATGCTTGTCGGTGGGGGTCATGTATTGCAGGCACGAGTGGACCTCATCGCCAGGCAACACATTGTTATATCCATAGATGCGGAGGATGTCCTCCACCACGTCGCAAGGGCGAGTCACATCCACGCGGTAGGTGGGTATCAGCAGGTCGACCGCATCCTCGCTACGGCCGGCAATCTCCATCTCCAAAGAGGCGGCTATGGCATCGACCTTGGCGGGGTCGATGTGTGCGCCAACGAGACGGTCGAGGTAGCCGTATTCAAGATGCACCTTCGCCCGCTCCACTTCGCGAGGATATATGTCGACAGGCTCGCCGACAATCTCCCCACCTGCCACTTCCTTAATCAGGATAGCCGCCAGAAGCAGGTTGTACATGGTGCCGTTGGGGTCCACGCCGCGCTCGAAGCGGAACGAAGCATCAGTGTTGAGTCCCTGACGGCGGGCAGTCTTGCGGACATAGGTGGGGTGGAAACATGCGCTCTCGATAAAGACATTGCGCGAAGCCTCGGTCACGCCGGAGTCGAGTCCGCCGAACACGCCGGCAATGCACATGGACCTCTCGGCGTCGCATATCATCAGGTCGCGGCTGTCGAGCTTGCGCTCCACACCGTCGAGAGTCACAAACGTCTCACCTTCGCGGGCGGTCTTGACGATGATTTCACCTCCGGCGATGCGGTCGGCATCAAAGCTGTGGAGGGGCTGGCCGAAGCCGTGGAGGATGTAGTTGGTGACATCCACGATATTGTTGATGGGACGCTGGCCTATGGCAGTCAGACGCTGTTTGAGCCAGTCGGGACTCTCCTTGACCGCGACGTTGCGGATGGTCACGCCGCTGTAGCGTATGCAGGCTTCGGCATCCTCCACCTTGACACGGATGGCATCGCCGTCGGGGTCGTCGACGTGGAAACCGTCGACCGCCGGACGCTTCAGCGCGGCTCCGTCACGGTGACATGCATCCCATGCGGCGAGGTCGCGGGCGACACCGAAATGGCTGGCAGCATCGATGCGGTTAGGAGTGAGGTCTACCTCTATCACATAGTCGGAAGTGAGGTTGTAGTAATCGGCGGCAGGAGTGCCGGGCTTGACATCGTCGGTGATGACGATGATGCCGTCGTGGCTCTTGCCGACACCGATCTCGTCCTCGGCACATATCATGCCGAACGACTCCACGCCACGGATTTTGGACTTCTTGATTTTAAATTCCTTGTCGCCGTCATAGAGCGTGGTGCCTACGGTAGCCACCACGACGGTCTGCCCTGCGGCAACGTTGGGGGCTCCGCACACTATCTGTGTGGGCTGTCCGTCGCCGAGGTCCACGGTGGTGATGTGCAGATGGTCGCTGTCGGGATGCTCAACACATGTGAGCACTTTGCCTATGACTATGCCCTTGAGACCGCCACGGATGGACTCCACCTCCTCTATCCCGCCTGTTTCCAAGCCGATGGACGTGAGGACTTCGGCAATCTTCTCCGCGTCAAGGTCTATGTCGATATACTGGCGCAGCCAGTTGAGTGATATGTTCATGTCTGATATTGTCGGGCTTTAGAATCAGTTGATGATGTCGAATCCGGTGTATTTGCGGAGCACTTCGGGAACCACGATTCCCTCGGGAGTCTGGTTGTTTTCAAGGAGCGCAGCCATGATACGCGGGAGAGCCAGAGCCGAGCCGTTGAGGGTATGGACCAAAGCAGTCTTCTTGTCGGCTGTGCGGTAGCGGCACTTGAGGCGGTTGGCCTGGTATGTCTCGAAATTAGATACCGACGAGACCTCAAGCCAACGCTTCTGGGCGGCAGAGAACACCTCGAAGTCGAAAGTGATGGCCGAAGTGAAGCTCATGTCGCCACCGCAGAGACGCAGTATGTGCCAGGGGAGACCGAGCTTTTCAAGCAGCCCCTGCACGTGGTCCTTCATCTCCTCGAGAGCCGCGTAGGAGTTTTCGGGCTTCTCGATGCGCACTATCTCCACCTTGTCAAACTGGTGCAGACGGTTGAGGCCTCGCACATCCTTGCCGTAGCTTCCGGCTTCGCGGCGGAAACATGCCGAGTAGGCGCAGTTTTTGACCGGGAGCTGGTCATCGGTAAGTATCACATCGCGGTAGAGGTTGGTCACAGGGACTTCGGCGGTGGGGATGAGATAGAGGTTGTCCTCATTGACGTAGTACATCTGACCCTCCTTGTCGGGGAGCTGGCCGGTACCGTAGCCCGATGCTTCATTGACCACATAGGGGGGCTGGATTTCCAGATAGCCCGCTTTCCCGGCCTCGTCGAGGAAAAACTGTATCAACGCCCTCTGCAGGCGGGCACCCTTGCCTACATAGACGGGGAAGCCCGCGCCTGTGATTTTCACTCCGAGGTCGAAGTCTATAAGGTTGTATTTCTTGGCGAGGTCCCAGTGGGGCAGCGCATCTTCGGGCAGGTCGGGCATCGGGCCTCCCGTCTTCTCTACCACGTTGTCGGCGGCAGTCTTGCCGTGGGGCACTGCGGCACACGGGATGTTGGGGATGGTGAGGAGTATCTCACGGCTGCAGCGTTCCACGTCCGCGAGTTCGGCGGCTGCGGCACCCTGCGATGCTTTCAGCTCTGCCACGAGAGCCTTGGCCTTGTCGGCCTCGTCCTTTTTGCCCTCCTTCATGAGAGCACCGATAGCGGCGGCGTGTTTCTTCAGCTCTGCCGCCATATTGTCACTGCTGAACTGGAGCGCACGGCGGCGGTCATCCAGCGCGATGAGTTCGTCAATTTTCTCCTTAGCGTCAAACCCCTTGACTGCAAGCCGCTCGACTATCAGTGCGGGATCCGCTTTAATCTGCTGTAGGGTAAGCATGTTTTATTGATATGTATAATCTTATTGTACGAAATTGTATCGGGGAAACCTCTTAAGAGTGTTCAGAAAAAAATTTGCCGACACCCTATTTTGGGCCGAGTCAGGCGAGGAGTTCGCGGACTTTTGCCGATATGGCCTTGCCGTCGGCACGTCCGGCCAGAGCCTTAGAGGCCACGCCCATGACTTTGCCCATCTCCTTGGCCGAGGTAGCCCCGACCTGGGCGATGATTTCGCGCAGTTTGGCCTCCAACTCCTGCGGGGTCAGCGGTTTAGGCAGGTATTCTTCGATGACGGCAGCCTCGGCCAGCTCATTGTCGGCGAGGTCCTGACGGTTTTGTCCGGCATATATTACAGCCGTCTCTCTGCGCTGCTTTGACATTTTTGCAAGGATTTTCAAGGCTGCGTCGTCACTGAGAGTTCCGTCACCCCCTTTGGCGGTTTTTGCTTCAAGAAACTCCTTCTTTATGCCACGGAGAGTCTCGAGACGCACTTTCTCCTTGGCCAGCATAGCCGATTTGATGTCGGCGCTGATTGTGTCAAATAAGTCCATAAGGTTAAGCAACTAAAATTTTATAAGTGAGCATTCACTAAAGATGTGCAAATTTAGCGATTTTTTCACAATAATATTATAATAATGTGTCAGGATAAGGTCGGGTAGAGTCATTAAGGTCTTTAGAGTCTTCAAGGTTTAAGGGCTTTGCATGTGTGTTTTTACGCCAATACGGTGGTCAGCGGTGGGAGAAATGTCTGTTTTTTCGTATCTTTGTCATACGTTATAACCATTGAAGTGGTTGAAACAAGCTTCAATCAGTCAAATTCAGAGTTCAAATTTCCTAACCACGCGTTGAATTTCTTATTGAATATCATGAAACAGAGGACTTCCACGTCTTTTCGGGATTGTCTGATACGGCATATATTTCCTCTCAGGCCATCGGCTTGTGTTGTCGCCTGTTGCGTAATGGCGCTTGCCATGACCGGGTGTATGCAGGACAAGAACGACTATCCTCCCGAAACCCGGAAGGCGTTCGAGCGCATAGACTCCATCATGTCGGTGCATGACCGCATCATAGCCGACAAGGAACAGCGCCTAAGCCAGCTGCGTATGCTTCGCAAGGATTTCGACGACCGCGAGCTCGTAGGTCTGTACACCCGTCTGTTTGACTCCTACTTTTCATACGACTTCGACTCCGCCGCGCACTATGCACGTCTCAAATATGACGCGGCCCTCAAAGTAGGCGACAGTCATGCCATGGCTCAGGCCAAGGTCAACATAGCGAAGACCGAGCTCTATTTAGGCAATGAAATCGTGGCCATGGACACACTCAAATCGCTCGCCCAGACCGACACCGCTCGCTATACCGACATCAAAAAAGGCTACTACGACGCAATAGCCAACCACCAGTTTGCCAAAGGCAACCGGGCGGACAAAGAGTTTGAATGGCTCATACACAACTCCAACCCCAACAGCGTAGGGATAATATACAACACCGCCACTTATTTAAGGAGCCTCGGACGGCACCGCGAAGCCCTCGACCTGATTACCGCCAACAGGGAGAGGCTCACCAACAACAGCCACGGCAAGGCCATGGTCGACTTCGTGACGGCACAGATACACCTCGCGCTCGGCGACACGGTGCTGGCTACGCAGCTTCTGGCCAACAGCTCCATACACGACCTTACATCGCCGGTGCGCGACTACACCTCGCTCTACCAGCTGGCGACCATACTCTTCGGCAACGGCGATGTAGACCGCGCCTACCGCTACCTGACTTTCGCCACCAAGGACCACTATGCAGCCAATGTCAACAACAACCTCCGAACCCTCAACGACATGATGCCAGCCATCATATCCGCCCACGACAAGCGCAACCAGGAACGCACGCGCCTGCAGACAGACACGACCATAGGCATTGCCATCCTGGCCGCTACACTCTTAGTGGTGCTGTGGATGCTCTACAAGCAGCTGCAGCGTGCATCCCAAGCCAACCGGGAGAAAACGCAGCTCTACGAAAACCTCGTGATCGCTTCAAGGCGGCTTGAAGCCCTCAACCGCACCCTCACCCAGAGCAACAACACCAAGGATGCTTATATATTGCAGTATCTCAACCTGTGTTCCTACTATATCAACAGCCTTGAAAGCTACCGCAACAACCTGCGCGCAATAGCGCGCAACAAGGGAGTGCAGCAGATGCTCGACCACCTCAACTCCTCCACGCTCCACGACCGCGAACTCAAGGAGTTTTACCACAACTTCGACGCGACGTTCCTCAAGCTGTTTCCCGACTTCGTGGACCGCTTCAACGAACTCATCGAGCCCGACAAGCGGTTGGTGATGCCATCGTCCGACACCCTCAGCACCGAAATGCGCGTATTCGCGCTGATGCGCCTCGGCATCACCGAGTCGGAGCGTATCGCCATATTCCTGCGGCGAAGCACCTCGACCATCTACAACTATCGCGTCAAAATGCGCAATGCAGCCATAGGCGACCGCGATGAATTTGAGGAAAAAGTGATGAAAATCGGGCTGTAACCCGCACTTAAAACCACAACCAACAACTACTATTTGGGGATAATTTCGGAACATTAATTCACTATCAATCAAGCCATAAACTTCTACAAGCAGCTACTATTTGGCTACAACTGTTTGTCAAACGGTTGTAGCCATTGTAATTTTGCATCGCACCCTTGAACAAAGGTGTGCCAAACACAGAATACGACATAGAAAGATGCTCTTATAAAATTATTCTCTCTCGCCTTGTCTCCTACAATCACGGGGCGGTTTCCAATAGATTTCCCGCATGTTAGGAAGCAATGAAAACGAAACGATTAGATTATTTTGTCCTACGCATATCTCACATAAATAACATATATATAGAACTCTGATTTAGAATATCACCTGAGAGTGGAACAAAGAGAGCCGACTGCGAAGCCGGCTCTCTTTAATTTTTTGCGGTCAAGGACAAGCCATAGGAGGCTTAGGAGGCTTAGGAATCCTATGAGACCTATAATGTTAGCAGAATCAGCTTTTAGAGGAGTGTTGCTGGGAGGCGTACTGGGCGGGGGTAATGCCGAACACGCGGTTGAAATGCTGGTAGTAGGTGCTGCGGCTGTTGAAACCCGAAGCATAGCCGATAGCCTCGATGGTCCAGTCGGGGTGCTGCTTGATGAGCGACACCGAATATTCAACCTTAAGGCGGCACACGTATTCACCCACCGAGCAGTGGGCAAACTGCTGGACCAGCGAGGAAACAGCAGGTTTGGGCAGGCCGCACTTGTCGGCAATCATGTCACGATTGCATCCCGGCAGGAGAAACAAGCGGTCGGATATAATCCGCCTGTCCATTTCGGCAAAGCGGTTGTAATCCTCCTGCGACTGTGGAGCTTCGCCATAACCGGCATCGCCACGGAGCAGCGAACGCTGCGCCATCAGTTCGTCAATCTGCCGCGCAGCCATGCGGTTACGCTTAAGCACCACGCGATAATGAGCCACGAGGGCAATGAGGACAATCACCGCTACCACGACCGCTCCGACAGCCACCGAAAGCATGGACAGCCGGCGAGCCGACTGTTCACGCGCCTGCGACAGAGCCAGTTCCTTCTCTCCGAGCTCGAACATCGCAGCGAGTTCCTGAGCATGGCTGCGCCGCTCTCGCTGCACCAAGCTGTCCCTGATAGCCGAGGCTCTCTCCATCAACGACAATGCCCGCGAGGCATCTCCGAGTCCGGAGTATGCCTTGGCATTGGTAAACAGGACACCATAATAATCGTCATTGATGGTGTCGCCGGCCTGCAGCACGGCATACAGCGGACGTGTGAACTCCAGCACCTTGTCAAACCTGCGCGACACGAGCAGATAATCCACAATGAAAGCCCGCCCGTAGTCGGTGGAGGCATACTGCGTGGCCATGAAATCGTCATAGGCTTGCGCGGCACGGCGGCTGTCGCCGAGATAGGCAGCCGAAGACGCGATGCGGGCATAGGTGTAAGCACGCTGCTGGTCGGTGAATCCGGGGGGCGCACCTCCGATGCTGTCGATGCGGCCTATGACATCCATGCGGCGGACACTCTCGGCGAGAGCGTCGGCATAACGGTCGTCGGCATAGAGCTGTATAACCTTGGCACCCAGAGCCGATGATACGTTGGCAAGCTCACGGACATTGCCTGATGCATAGCCCGAAGTAATGATTTCATCAAGGTAAGCGTAACCCTGCTCGCGGTCGCCCAAATCGAAGGCTATGTCGGCTACCGACTGGAGGATATTGTACTCGCCCGGCTTGTTCCCGATGTCGCGGGCAAGCTCTATGGCGTCCATGGCCATGGCATATGCCCTGTCGTAATTGCCGTAGAATGAGGATGCCGAGACGGCCATAGCCATAGCATTGAGCCGCACATGGGGATGCTGCTCTATCGAATCGTCGTCAAGGGTCTTGAGCGCGTACCGCTCCTTGAGTGAGAACATGCGCAACTCGTTATATGCCAACGCCCTCAGCAGGTCGATGCGGTACTGGGGCAAGGACGGGAGCCGGCGCGCCTCGGCGACATCGAGCAGTCGCAGCACACTGTCGGGGTTTTCGACAACCATGACCTTAAGGCGTCTCTCCGTCAGCATGGAGTCAGGAATCTGCGGAGCGGCCGAAGCGGCGGCATGTAGCGTCACCGCCACTGCTATTATTAATAGTATCTTCTTTACTGCCATGGCGCAAAGATAGAGAAAAAGCGTCTTAAACCATGTCTAAAACGCGATTCGTACAAAAATCCGTACAAACTTCGGCAGGAACCACAATGCCGTTACAAGGCATTTCATCAATTTTGCAACACAAGAAACGGACAGGCATCGTACCAACCAACCGAGACACATCATTTCATCAACCCATATATCAAACCCACCTTAATTTATGACAAAAACACTACACAAAATCATCGGCATCGCCGCAGCGATCGCCATGACAACAGCACTGACCGCATGTGGCGACGACGATGACGAGCCCAAGACACCGACACAACCCGCCACCGTGGCATCATACAAGGCGGTGTACACAGTGGAATGTTCGGCGGACGTATACAAATATTTCGACATGGAAGTTACCTATACCGACAGCGACGGCAGCACGAAGACCGAAACCGTGACAGGTCCGTTTAACAAAACAGTCTCTATCAACGTCGCCTCCGCCCCATCGAAAGCCGTGCTGAAGGCCGAAGGCACTCCCAAAACCGACTACCCGGCGATAGACCCCGAAGGGGCTTACCAAATCGACCGGACATATACATTCAGCCTCTACGCCCTGACCGCCACAGGGGAGCTGGTAACATCCGAGACGATACCTGACATCTCCTATATGGAACTGACAGGTGACGTGCTGACCAGATGGATGGAAGCCGGGCGAATGCTCAACATCTGTGACCGCTCTATAAACCTTAATAAATAAGTAAGCCTTAAAAAACAGACTCTAACAATAAACCTAAAAAAAAACGAGAACGCCTATGTTACGCACCACCGTACTCTCACTCATCGCTTTGTCGTGCCTGACCGCTGCGGCGCGGCAGCTCACCCCTGACGAAGCCCTGTCGAGGCTCCAGGCAAGCGCACCTAACCGCATCAAGTCCGCCTCGCCCCAAGCCCAGCCGAAACTCGTGGCTACAGGACACACCGCCGCCGGCGAGGCTGCATACTATGTGTTCGCCGCCGGAAGCCGCACGATATTCGCCAGCGCGGACGATGTGGCAGCCCCGCTGCTTGGCTATAGCGACAACGCCCCTGCCGACATAGACCAGATGCCCCCGGCCATGCGCTGGTGGCTCGACCAGTATGCCCGCGAAATAGCATGGGCGACAGCCAACGGCGCGGCCACATATACCGCCCGAACTTATGCCGACGGCGACATGGCCGCCATAGAGCCGTTGGTACAGACGACATGGGACCAAGGCTCTCCCTACAACGACCTCTGTCCGCTGAAAAACGGCAGCCGCACATACTCAGGGTGCGTCGCAACCGCCATGGCCCAGGCCATGAACTACCACCGCTGGCCGGCGGTAGGCACCGGGAGTGTGTCATACGAGTGGAACGGCGAGACCCTCTCGATGGACCTCGCCACCGCTCCGCTGGCATGGGACGACATGCTCGACACGTATACTGCCGAAAATCCGGGCAGCGAGACACAGCGTCAGGCCGTGGCCACGCTGATGAAAGCCTGCGGCTACAGCGTAGAGATGAATTACGGACTTGCTGAGGACGGAGGTTCGGGAGCATATACATTCAACCTGCCCGTAGCGTTGGTGGACCATTTCGGCTACGACGCAGCCGCCCGCTTGGAATACCGCGATTTCTACCCACTGGACGAGTGGGAGCGGATGATGCATGACAATCTCGCCAACGTAGGTCCGATACTCTACGGAGGACAGGGGAGCAAAGGAGGCCACTCATTCATATGCGACGGCTACAGCAGCGACGGCTATTTCCACATCAACTGGGGCTGGAGCGGCATGTCCGACGGTTACTTTCTGCTGTCGGCTCTCGACCCGTACACTCTCGGAGCCGGCGGCGGTGACGGAGGCTTCAACAGCGACCAGGATGCCGTGCTCGGAGTGCAGAAGCCACAGGCAGGGTCGGTGAAGCCTGCCCCTTATATAGGCTGTCAGACAGGAATCGTCGCCTCAGCCGAGGAGCGCACCGTCACCATACAGCCGATGCAGAACATGCCTCCCTACCTTTTCTGCAATCTGGGCACCTGGCCCGGCACGTTCACTCTCGGCTTCATGCTCGCCAGCGACGATGACAGCGAGGCAGAGCCGATATACATAACGAGTGAAAACGTCGTGGACCACGAACTCGCATCGCACTACGGAGTGTATTACATCGAGGGAGAGATACCCTCGACCGTGGCCAACGGCGACTACAAAGCCTACCCGACATACCGCCTCGGTGACGGAGAGTGGGAACAAATCAGGGTGGTTTACGGTAAACGTGAATACATCGCTCTGACAGTCAGCGACGACGAGGTCACCATCTCGCCCGACAGCGCAGCCCCCGGCCTCTATCTCACCGGCTACGACTGTCCGCCGACACTGACATGCGGAGAGCCTTACAGCATCGAAGTGACCTTGCTTAGCACATACACCAGCGACCGCGAGATAGAAATCGAGGCCGACCTGATAGAAGCCGAGTCAGGATTTTGGGTTGACGCTTTCGGCACCTATAACGCCACTATTAAAGCCGGCGAGGAGAAGACAGTCAAGCTCGAAGGCACTCTCGCCGATGACACCGCCCCCGGTGTCTACTCCATACTCCTCTCCGAGAACATGGCCGGCGAAATCGGCGCCATACCCGGCATACAGGTGCTTGACGCATCGGGTATCGACGACATCTCCGGCGACGCTGCTGCCGGTAGCGATACACGGTGGTACGACCTGACTGGAAGCCCTGTCAGCCACGAGCCGCAGACTCCGGGCATCTACATCAAGGTGTCGGGCGGCAAGGCCGAAAAGGTCATGGTGAAGTAAACGGTTAGAACATCCTCTTTTTGATAGTCATATAGGCTGCGGTCGGCGATGAACTGCAGCCTATATGCTTTTTTAATTCTTAAGGAGAAAGGCATCAAGATCGGATAAGGCAGGAGGGGGGGATGTTTGGGCGAATGGGGAGAAATTAGTAACTTTGCGGCAGTGGAAAGATTTGGCTGCTTGCAACCACTCGAAAAAATGCTAAAAACGGACATTCAGAACATGTGTCCTGCATTATGCATCTCCAAAAATGCAAACGGCCGTAGGTTTTATTATCAACTAAATTTTTAAAAGCTATGGACCGCAACAACAATTACCTATTCACTTCGGAATCAGTCAGCGAAGGGCATCCAGACAAAGTGGCTGACCAGATTTCAGACGCAATCCTCGACAATTTTCTCGCTTACGACCCCGCCAGCCATGTGGCTTGCGAGACACTTGTCACGACCGGGCAGGTGGTGGTGGCCGGAGAGGTCACATCCAACGCCTACATAGACCTGATGGAGGTGTCACGCGGGGTCATCAACCGCATCGGCTACAACAGGAGCGACCTGATGTTTGACGGCAGTTCGTGCGGAGTGTTCAGTGCGCTCCACGAGCAGAGCCCCGACATAGCGCGCGGCGTGACGCGCGAAGATGCCGAGCAGCAGGGGGCAGGCGACCAGGGCATGATGTTCGGCTACGCCATCGACGAGACCGCCAACTACATGCCCCTGACCGTAGACCTCAGCCACGCCCTGCTGCGCGAACTCGCCGACATACGCCGCGAGGGTAAAGAGATGCCCTACCTGCGCCCGGACGCCAAGAGCCAGGTGACAGTGGAATACAGCCCCGAAGGCCGTCCCGTCAGAGTAGACACCATAGTAATCAGCACCCAGCACGACGAGTTCGTCACCGCCGACGGCACCAAGACCCAGATCCAGGCCGACGAGGAGATGCTCGCCAAGATACGTCACGATGTGGAGACGATATTGCTGCCGCGAGTCATAGCCAAGCTGCCCGACAACATCAAAGCCCTGATAGGCAACGATGTGACACTCCACGTCAACCCGACAGGAAAGTTTGTCATCGGCGGCCCCCACGGCGACACCGGCCTGACCGGGCGCAAGATTATCGTGGACACCTACGGCGGGCGTGGCGCACACGGCGGTGGCGCATTTTCGGGCAAAGACCCCTCGAAAGTGGACCGCTCCGCAGCCTATGCGGCTCGCCACATAGCCAAAAACTTAGTGGCTGCCGGAGTAGCCCGCGAAGCACTCGTACAGGTGGCCTACGCCATCGGAGTGGCGCAGCCGGTGAGCCTCTATGTCAACACCCGCGGCACAGCCAAGGTGGGCATGAGCGACGGCGAGATTTCAGCCAAAGTCGCCGCGATGGTCGACATGCGTCCCGCCGCCATCGAAAAGCGGCTCAAACTGCGCCAGCCCATCTACGAGGAGACGGCTGCATACGGACATGTAGGACGCGAACCACAGACCGTGACCAAGCATTTCCACTCCAAAGGAGCCGGCGACAAGGACGTAGAGGTGGAGCTCTTCACATGGGAAAAGCTCGACATGGTGGAGCAGATGCGCGAGGCTTTCGGGCTGAAATAGCTTGGAAGAGGATATAGGACTTTTAGGAAGCATAGGAGTCCTATAAGAGCGTATAAATCAGTCAAATTTGGGCAAAAAAAGCATCTGCAATTTTGCACACCCGTCAAAAAGCACTATCTTTGTGCGTTTAAATGCGAAATACGGTTCACTTACCACCAACGACTTAAAAAATCACAAAATAAATCACAAAATAAACCGACTAACAGCTTAAATGGCAACCTTAGAGAAAATCCGCAGCAAGTCAGTGCTCTTGCTGGTCATTATCGGTGCAGCCCTGATCGCTTTTATCATTGGCGACTTCTTCACCTCGGGACGCACCCTGTTTGGTACCGGCACCACCATAGCCAAGGTGGCCGGACAGAAAATAGACATCCGCGAGTTCCAGGACCGTCTCGAAACAGCTACCCACCAGATGCAGCAGAGCGGACGCAACCTTGACAATGCAGTGCTCCAACAGCAGGTGCTCGACCAGCTCATAGCCGAGAAGCTCTACAAGCAGGAAATCGAGGCCCTCGGCCTGAGCGTGTCAGACGCAGAGCTTACCAACGCCATGGTGGGCAACGGCTCGGCCTACCTTGACCAGATGGTACGCTCGCAGGTAGGTGTCAACTCAGCATCCGAGCTTCACGACATGGCTTACAACCCAACGAAATACGGCATGACCGAGCAGCAGGCCCAGCAGCTCCGTGCTTATTGGCTCAACCTCGAGCAGCAGGTAGAGCAGTCGCTGCTGCAGCAGAAGTTCCAGAACCTGTTTGCCGGCACACTTGTGGCCAACGAGCTGGATGCCCGTTCAATCTACAACGACAACAACCACGTAGCCAACATCGTATTTGCCCAAAAAGCGTTTACCACTGTTCCCGACAGCGAGATAGGCGAGATTTCCGAAGATGAAATCAAAGCCCGCTACGAGAAAGAGTACAAGCGCTTTGCCATTAACGAGCCGATGCGCCGGATAAGCTTCGTCAACGTGTCCATACAGCCTTCGGCCGAGGACCGTGCCGCCGCCCAGAAGCGTGTAGACGAAGCCATCGCAGCCCTCAACTCCATGCCTGAGACCCAGGGTCTTGCCGAGATGACGGACTTCGTGGTCAACCGTCAGACATCGTCGTTAGGTTCAGTGCGTGACACCCGCATCAAGGATTTCCTTAAGTCAGCATCGGACTCCGCAGTCAAGGTCATCAGCAACAGCGGCGATGCATACACCATCGCCAAGATGATAGGCCGCTCATCGGGCATCGACTCGGTCAACATCGACATCATAGCCATCGCCGGCAGCAAAGCCGAGCGCGACTCAATCATCAAAGGGCTCAACGCCGGCACGCTCACATTCGACTCCGTAGCCGCCGGCAGCAATGTGCAGGGTTCACAGAAAGATTTGTGGCTCTCGCTTCTCGACCCCCAGGCTTCGCAGCTGACAGAGACAGTCAAAAGCGCAGCCCAAGGAGCGTATTTCACTCCTGATACCCTGACCGCATCACAGGGCGGACGCATCATGCGCGTCAACCAGGTCAAGGCACCTGTGACCGTGTATGACTACGCAGTGGTAAGCTATACCGTAGACCCCAGCAACGCCACCATCAACAAGCTGCTGCAAGGTCTTGACAAGTTCCTCGCCGACAACCAGACATCCGAGACATTCAGCGCCAATGCCGAAAAGGCAGGATACGTGCTCCAAAACGCCAACATCACGGCATCTACACCCCAGGTAGGCGGCATCGAGGATAGCCGTAACGCAGTGTCGTGGGCTATGAACGCCAAGAAAGGCCAAGTCAGCGATGTACTCGGAGGCGAGGATGCCGGTCACTTCATGGCTGTAGCTCTCGACGACATCTACAACGATGCGTATGCCCCCTACTCCGACCCCTCGGTACGCGACTTCATCGTCCGCCAGATAACCAATGACAAAAAAGCCGAGAAGCTCATGGCACAATACAATGGCAAGGCCAACGACGTGGCAGGCTATGCAGCCCTGATGGGCACACAGGCCGACACGACATCGGTGTCGTTCGGACAGTTTATGATACCGAAAATCGGCATGGGCGAAAGCGCCCTCACAGCCAAGGCATCAGTAGCCAAGGCCGGCCAGCTCGTAGGGCCCATGCAGGGCAACCAGGGTGTAGTGGTATTCAGCGTGACCTCGGTCAACGACGAAGGCCGCCCCTACAACTTCACCGAAAGCTCGACCCAGTATCTCCGCAGCCGTGGCGCGATAGCCCTTTCACAGCAGCTGACCAACATACTCCGCGGCAAGGAAAAGGTGCAGAACAACATACTCAAGTTCTACAACGACAACCACTAATCACAACAGCAACCACCCTACAAAACATTTAGAGTAATCATGGCTAACAATAACAACGAGACACGCACCTCCATTGACAACCTCAACGACCAGCTCACAGGTTTAGAGCAGAAGGTGCAGAACAATCAGAAAATCATAGCCTGGATATGTATAGCCGTAGCTGCCGTGGTGTGCATCGTGCTTCTCTACATCTACGCCATCCATAAACCCGGAGCCGAAGCCGCCCGCAATGCCATAGGCCAGGCCGACATAACCCTGTCAGAAGGCAACGACTCTCTCGCGTTGGTACAGTACAAGCAGGTAGCAGCCGACTACGGCCACGAAGGCGGCAACCGCGCCAAGCTCAATGCTGCAATACTCCTGTATAAGCAGGGGCAGTGGCAGGAAGCCATCAACTACCTTGACGACTACAAAGCCTCGGAGACCCTCATCGGAGCAAGCTCACAGGCTCTCAAAGGCGACTGCTACGTCAATCTCAAGAAATACGACGAAGCTCTCAACTGCTACGAAAAAGCTGTAAAAATCTCCGACGACAATCCTGCCTACACCCCCTACTTCCTGATGAAGGAGGCAACAGTGTACCGCGAACTCAAGGATTACAAGAAAGAGGCATCGGTATATCAGGCAATAGTCGACGAATATCCCGACTACGGACCCTCTATCAATGTAGACATGCAGAAGTATCTCGAACGCGCCAAGGCAGAAGCCGGCGAATAAAGGACTTTTAGTTATACGGTTACAGCCGTGGGCGCAACGCGCCTGCGGCTGTAACATTTTATAGGGAAAGACTTATAAGGCGGATATAGACTTAGGAATCTTAGGAGGCTTAGGAATCTTAGGAGGCTTAGGAGGCTTAGGAGGCTTGGGCACCCTACAGGTCGGATAAGGTCTTATGAGATTTATGAAGGTTAATTATGGGGTATTCATAGAATGAGGAGGGAGGCACCCATCAGCAGCATACCTACGATTACGCCACCGAGCACGAGGTGGTGGTGGCCATGGCTCTCGGCGTTGGGCAGAAGCTCGTCAAAAGATATATAGACCATGATGCCAGCCACGGCTGCGACACAGACCGAGTCAATCATAGGCGACCAGAACGGCAACAGGAACATGGCTGCGACCACCGCTCCCACCGGTTCGGCCAGACCAGACAGCACTGTCCATGTCATGGCTTTGCGGCGGCTACCTGTGGACTGGTAGATAGGCACACTGACGGCAATGCCCTCGGGGATGTTGTGTATCGCAATGGCGACCACGATGGGCAGAGCCATCTCAACACCATTGAGAGCGGTCACGAACGTAGCGATGCCTTCGGGAAAATTGTGGATGGTGATTGCCAGAGCAAGCATGATGCCCGTGCGACGGAGGTGGTGGCTGTTGGCTTGTTCAAGCTCCGAGAGCGAATGGACTTCGTGGGGGTTTTCGTCTTCGGGAATCAGCCAGTCGATAGCCGCGATGAGTGCCATGCCTCCGAAAAACGCGACCAACGACCACAGTTTCGCATAAACAGGGGACATCGTCAGTTCCATATGCTCCATGGCCTGTGGAAGCAGCTCCATAAACGAGACATAGACCATCACTCCGGCCGACAGTCCCAAGGCTGCTGCCAACACACGACTGTCACCCGCTTTGGTGAAAAACGAGATGAACCCGCCTATGCCTGTGGAAAGACCGGCTACAAGCGTGAGACCTATAGCTATGAGTATCTGAGATATATCCATACGAGACTATAACATGTCAATTGGCAAAATCGTTGAGGCATATGCCCTCAATAATGGCACAACGCTTAACTATTGCCGCCGGGGGAGGATATGAACGAATCCTTGAATCCGATGAAGTAGAGGACACCGTCAAGACCGATGGTGGAGATGGACTGCTCGGCAGTCTCCTTGACCTTGGGTTTGGCATGGAAAGCGATGCCGAGACCGGCGGTGGCAAGCATGGGGAGGTCGTTGGCACCGTCGCCCACGGCGATGGTCTGGGCGATGTTGACATTCTCGACCTGAGCTATAAGCCGCAGCAGCTCGGCTTTGCGCCGTCCGTCGACTATATCACCCACGGAGCGTCCCGTCAGCCTTCCGTCGACTATCTCCAGTTCGTTGGCATAAACGTAGTCGAAGCCGTATTTCTGCTTGAGGTAGTTGCCAAAGTACGTGAAACCGCCCGAGAGAATCGCGGTCTTGTAACCGGCCATCTTCAGCACTTTCATCATGCGCTCAAGCCCCTCGGTTACAGGGAGAGACTCGGCGATTTCCTGCATGACGGATTCAGGCAGCCCCTTGAGCAGGGCTACACGTTCGCGGAAGCTCTCGCAGAAGTCTATTTCACCCCTCATGGCACTCTCGGTGATAGCCCTGACCTTGTCGCCCACCCCGGCGCGCTGGGCAAGCTCGTCAATCACCTCTGTCTCTATCAGGGTGGAGTCCATATCGAAGCATACCAGACGGCGGCACCGGCGGTACATGGTGTCTTCCTGAAGGGATATGTCAAATTCCTCGGCCTGAGCTATCTCCATAAACCGGGCCTGCATGTCGGCATGGCTCAGTGGGGTGCCGCGAACAGACAACTCCACGCAAGCCTTGGCCTGAGCGGGGGCATCGGGAGTCTCGCGGAGCGGCATACGCCCTGTCAGTCGCTGTATGCCGTCGATATTGAGCTGCTGCCGCGCTATTTCAGCCGTCACCAAGGCTATGTGGCGGGCGGTGAGCTTTCGACCCAAAATCGTTATAATCCAGCGGTTTTTGCCCTGGCGGCTGACCCAGTCCTCATACTCGTCGATGGCCACTGGCGAGAAACGGATGTTGACGTTGAGTTCGTAAGCTTTGAGCAGCAGTTCCTTGAGTATGTCGCCGCTGACATCGCTGGATGTCTTGAACAGCACTCCGAGCGACAAGGTGTGGTGTATGTCGGCCTGGCCGATGTCAAGTATGCCGGCATCGTAGCGGGCGAGGATTTCGGTCAACGCCGATGTAACGCCGGGACGGTCGTGGCCGGATATGTTGACAAGTATCAGTTCGGTCTCTGCGGGTTTCTTGTGTGGTATTGCTTGCATACGCTATATATTTTGACGGCAATTTACGAAAAAAAAACGACATCGGCCTCCTGTCGATACAGGAAGCCGATGCGATGATTCAGAATCAGACTCTCCGAAGAGGAGGGGGTTGATTATTTCTTCTTGCGGTTGCCGTAGCGGCTCATGAACTTGTCCACGCGGCCGGCGGTGTCGACGAGCTTCTGCTTGCCGGTGAAGAAGGGGTGAGACGAGCTTGTGATTTCAAGCTTCACGAGGGGATATGTCACGCCGTCGATTTCGATAGTCTCCTTAGCGGCTACAGTAGAGCGGGTGATGAAAGTTTCTTCGTTGGACATGTCCTTAAACACGACCTCACGGTAATTGTCGGGATGGATGCCTTTTTTCATCGTTATTGTGTTGTTTATGAGTTTTAGAGTTAATTAAACTTGACGCTGGTAAGGCGTCGCGTCTTGTAATGGCGGTGCAAATTTACACATAACTTTCGTAATATGCAATAGTTATCGTAACCGCGCCAATAAAATAACAAAGCCGCTCGTGGGGGGCATGTGCGGAGGTCGAAGTTGAGGATTGCATTATTATAGACACCTTCAGCCCTCTACCTCATTGAGCACTTTGTCTAACTGTGCTTGCAGCTCCTCTTTTTTAGGCAAGTAAAGTTGATACCGAGCTACAAATAGCTGGTTGGTAATACCTTCAAGAGCATATTCCATCAAAACCTCATCACGTTTTGTTCCGAGAACAATTCCTATTGGAGGATTGTCGTCAGGCATACAGACTTCATTTTTGAAATAATTGAGATACAGGTTCATCTGACCAATATCACCATGCGATATTTCATTGCGTTTAAGGTCAATCAGAACATAACATTTTAATATGCAGTGGTAGAAAACCAAATCGACCTTAAATTGCCGTCCTCCAATAGGCACCACATACTGTCGACCGATGAAAGCGAATCCTCTACCAAGTTCGAGGAGGAAATTTTCCATATTGTCTTTGAGAGCTCTCTCCAATTCGCTTTCTTTATAACGTTTCTTGTGCGGCAGTCCCGTGAACTCCAAGACATAAGGGTCATGAACAATATCATCAGCAGTCAATACCGGATGACCATGTCGGGCAAGGGCTAACACCCCGGCTTTGTCCGTGCTGAGTGCAAGCCGATGGAAAAGCGACGATTTAATCTGACGCTTTAGCTCTCTTACTTTCCATTTCTGATTTATGGCCTCATGAAGGTAAAACCGCATCTCCATTTCGTTCTCACATTTCAAAAGTTCAAAGTAATGACTCCACGTCAATTGGTGAGACACTGTCTCACTTTTTGGGAAACAGATATAGAACTTCCTCATATATATAAGGTTAGAACGGCTAAAGCCCTTACCACATCTGACGGTTAGATCCCTTGCCAAACGCGTTATCAAATATTTTCCATATTCGGCTCGAATTTTCCCATTCTGTTCAAATTCTACAATATATCGTCCTGTCTGCCAGTTGGCATCAAGCAATTCGGTGTTTACTGCATCCATGGCATGGTTTCTCGCCACCGTCCATAGGTTATCAATCTGCCCTACCAATGTCTCATATTCAGAGACTGGTACAACAGCAAATATGTCATTATTCATATTATTTGTGTTTGCCATAACTATAATCAATAATGAACTGAGCCGACTCAAAGTAGTTTTTTGATAATGCTACAGAATTAGGTGCGGAGGTCGAAGTTGAGGATTGCATCGACGATGAAGAGGTTGCGGATGTCGGAGCGGCGCACTTCCATGTCGTCATAGGCGGCGTTGTCGGAGTGGAGGACCACCATAGAATCGTCGCCGGGGCAGCGGCGGAGGTATTTCACAAGGCGGTAGTCGTCGAGCACCACGACATATATCTGCCCCCAAAAGATGATGGAAGCATCGCGGATGGGGCGTATGGCGATGTAGCCGCCATTGCGGATGGTAGGCGACATCGAGTCGCCGCTGACGCGGACGATTATGTCATCGGGGTTGAGCTGCGGCAGGTTGACACTCCCGACTATGCGGTCATCGGTCAGCATCCGCGACAGCTCGACGCTCCCGGCGGTCACATCTATGTCATAGACCGGCAGCAGCGAGGGGGCGGACTGTTCGGCCGCCGTCCACGCTTCGTCATAGGCCTGTATGCCCTCAGCCACCAAATCGACAGCATGCCTCGGCTTGGGGTACGGGATGCCATCACCATCGCGAAGCCACGGCTTAGAGACACCGAAATCAGCGACTATGCGGTTAATCAACCCCTCCGTGACAGGGAAACGGCCTGAGAGATGCTTCGAGAGGTTGGAGGGGTCGACCCCTATGCGCCGTGCAAACTCGGCCTGCGACAGGTGGGAGACGGAGATGAGATGGCGTATGCGTCCGATCACCGCATCGGAGTCAAAGGGGCGGCTATTATTAGATGTGTTCGGGTAAATCATAAGCACTTAATTTATGAGAGCTCAGGAACAGATCGAAACCATACCGGCTTTTACGCACAGTTGGTTAACATACCGCAAATGTAGGTAAAATTTACATTGCCATCAAGGTATTTCTAACATTGAAGCGTTAAATTTCAAGCAAACCAGCCACAAAGAGGATGAAATCTTTTGCCGGAAAGCATAAAAATTCTTAAATTTGCCATTTTGAAAGATAAAGCAATCCAACAGGTTACAATTTGTCGGTCAAATTCCGCCAATCACGGCAATTATCCACCACAAAAGCTCTCTCGCAGAGAGCCACACAACAAACCAATAGGCATACAAGAAATCATCTATATAATCTTTTATGGAGACAACAGACATCAAAGTCCTCGACAAGGTAGTCGTCAGGTTTTCAGGCGACTCCGGCGACGGAATGCAGCTGGCCGGTAACATATTCACCAACGTATCAGCCGGCGTAGGCAACCAAGTATCAACCTTCCCCGACTATCCGGCAGAAATCCGCGCCCCGCAGGGTTCGCTCAGCGGCGTTTCAGGCTTCCAGGTAAGCGTCGGCATGGACGTGCATACCCCCGGCGACAAATGCGATGTGCTCATAGCGATGAACCCTGCCGCACTGAAGCAGAATGTGAAATTTCTCAAGCAGGGCGGTGTAATCATCGTCGACATCGACTCATTCAAAGAGGCCGACCTCAAGAAAGCCCTCTTCCAGACCAACGAACCCTTTAAGGAGCTCGGCATCACCGCACAGGTGGTAGAAGTGCCCGTCACCTCCATGACCAAGGCTGCCCTCGCCGACAAGGGCTTGGACAACAAGAGCGTACTCAAATGCCGCAACATATTCGCCCTCGGCCTCGTCTGCTGGCTGTTCGACCGTCCGATCGAAGCCGCCATACACCACTTGCAGAGCAAATTCGCCAAGAAACCGACAATCTTCGAGGCCAACCGCGAAGTGCTCCAAGCCGGCTACAACTACGGCCACAACATACATGCCTCGGTGTCGACCTACCGCATCGAGACCAAGAATCCCCGCAAGGGCGTGTACACCGACATCAACGGCAACACCGCCACCGCATGGGGCCTCATCATGGCCTCCGAACGTAGCGGACGCCCACTTTTCTTGGGCAGCTACCCCATCACCCCCGCCACCGACATACTCCATGAGCTTGCCAAGCGCAAGGACCTCGGCGTGACGGCCGTGCAGATGGAAGATGAAATCGCCGGCGTATGTTCGGCCATCGGAGCGTCATTTGCCGGAGACCTTGCAGTCACTTCGACATCAGGACCCGGACTCGCGCTCAAGGGCGAAGGCATAGGCCTCGCAGTCATCGCGGAGCTGCCGCTGGTCATCATCGACGTTATGCGCGGAGGGCCGTCGACCGGTATGCCCACCAAGACCGAGCAGACCGACCTGATGCAGGCGCTCTACGGCCGCAACGGCGAGTCGCCCCTCTGCGTGCTTGCCGCCACTACCCCCACCAACTGCTTCGACATGGCTTTCGAAGCCGCACGTATAGCTATCGAACACATGACCCCCGTCATACTGCTGACCGACGCATTTATCGGCAACGGTTCGAGCGCATGGCGTGTCCCCGAAGCCGACGAATATCCCGAAATCCATCCGCGCTTCGTGCCCGAATCACTCCGCGAGGGCTGGAAGCCCTATAAGCGCGACGAAAAATCGCTGGTACGCTACTGGGCGCTGCCCGGCACCGAAGGGCTCATGCACCGCGTGGGCGGCCTTGAAAAGGACAGCGAGACAGGAGCCATATCCACCGACCCAGCCAACCACGAAAAGATGGTGGCACTGCGCCGCGAGAAAGTGGCCCGCATCGCCGACGACATACCCCGGCAGGAAGTGCTCGGCGACAAGGATGCCGACACGCTGCTGCTCGGCTGGGGCGGCACATACGGACACCTTCGCACCGCCACCGGCGAGCTCAACGCCGCCGGTATACCGATGGCATTTACCCAGCTCGCCTACATCAACCCGCTGCCCCGCAACATGGGCGAAATCATGAGCCGATACAAGCGCGTGATCGTGGCCGAACTCAACTCCGGCATGTGCGCCGAATACCTGCAGGCCCGCTTCCCGGCTACGCACATCGACCGCATCAACAAGGTGCAGGGCCAGCCGTTCCAGGTCAGCGAGATCGTAGACAAGGTGCGCGAAATCCTCGGCAAATAACAGGCCGCACGCCATCCTAACAGTTATCAACCAAAATCAGTTCCCAACAAGATAGACAACAATGGAAGAACTCATATATACCCCCGCCCATTTCAAGAGTGACCAGTCAGTGCGTTGGTGTCCCGGCTGCGGCGACCACGCCATACTCAACTCGCTCCACAAGGCCATGGCCGCTGTAGGCGTAGCCCCCCACCAGACCGCAGTCATCTCGGGCATCGGCTGCTCGTCACGTCTGCCGTATTATATGAACACCTACGGAATGCACACCATCCACGGCCGCGCAGCCGCCATAGCTACAGGAGTGAAGCTCGCCAACCCCGGGCTCACCGTATGGCAGGTTTCGGGCGACGGTGACGGTCTGGCCATTGGCGGCAACCACTTCATACACGCCATACGCCGCAACATAGACATCAACATGTTGATTTTCAACAATAAGATATACGGCCTGACCAAGGGACAGTACTCCCCCACCAGCGACCGCGGCACCGTGACCAAGTCATCGCCCTACGGCACCGTCGAAGACCCATTCATCCCGGCAGAGCTCGTATTCGGAGCCCGCGGCAACTTCTTCGCCCGCAGCATCGATGTCGAACTCGAAACGACACGCGAAGTCATGGTAGCCGCCGCCAGCCACAAAGGTACATCCGTGGTGGAAATACTCCAGAACTGCGTGATATTCAGCAACGGCGTGCACAGCCGCATCACCGACAAGGAGGTACGAGCCGACCGCACCATACACCTGCGCCACGGAGAGAAGATGCTCTACGGCAAGGATATGAACAAAGGCCTCGTGCGTGACGGATTCTACATCAAGGCGGTAGAACTCGGCAAGGACGGCTACACCATCGACGACGTGCTCGTCCACGACGCAAAGATACCCAGCAACTTCCTGCACCAGCAGCTCGCCATGATGGACGGCGAGACACTGCCGCTCGCCGTGGGCGTGATACGCGACGTGGATTCCATCACTTACAACGACGCTGTCGGCCAGCAGATTGAAGAAGTCCGCGCCAAGAAAGGCTTCAACTCACTGCGAGAGATGATTCTCGCCGGCGACACCTGGACCGTAGAATAAGAGCTATACTCCCATAAGCCAACAATCCCGCAGAATATGGCACAAGAAACCGTATTCTACGGGATTTTTCGTACTTTTGCCATACAAAAACTTTACGCAACGTAATGAAATGGAAGTACTCTACGAAGACAACCACATAATCATAGTCAACAAAGCCCCCGGCGAGATAGTCCAAGGCGACAAGACCGGCGACACCCCTCTGAGCGAGACCATCAAGGCATACCTCAAAGAGAAATACGCCAAGCCGGGCAACGTGTTCTGCGGCGTGGTACACCGCCTTGACCGCCCCGTGGGTGGGGTCGTGGTATTCGCAAAGACCTCCAAAGCCTTAACCCGCCTCAACGAAATGTTTCGCGAGGGAAAAGTCGACAAGACTTACTGGGCCATCACCGCAGGCACTCCCGCCGAACCGTCGGCTACCCTCACGCACTATATCACCACGCGCCAGCAGGGCAACAAAAGCTACGCCTCCCCCACCCCCGTCGCCAGCGGCAAAAGAGCCGTGCTGCACTACGAGATGATAGCCCACGGCGACCGCTACAACCTGCTCGAAGTGAAATTAGAGACAGGGCGCAAGCACCAGATCCGCGTCCAGCTGGCATCCATAGGGTGCCCCGTCAAAGGCGACCTGAAATACGGTGCAAAACGCAGCAACCCCGACGGCTCCATATCGCTGATAGCACGGCGCATACGGTTCACCCACCCCGTCAGCGGACAGGAGATAGACGTTACCGCCCCAGTGCCGGCCGACAACCTGTGGCAAGCGTTGGCAGCCGGCGCAGCATCCCCCTCCAGCCCCTCCGAAGCCTAAAAAGGTTTAAATTGCAGATTTAGGGGCGAAAATTTGCATGTTTCAATAATAAACGCTAATTTTGTGGCGCATTTGACAGCAGAGGCCGTCACAAGATATGCGACAATGCTTCAGTAGCTCAGTTGGTTAGAGCACCTGACTGTTAATCAGGGGGTCGTTGGTTCAAGCCCATCCTGAAGCGCGAGAATGCGGTAGCCGTGAGGCCATCGCATTTTTCGTATATACCCGCTCAAGATAAGAACGCACAAGTGAGTCGTGTAAGATTTACCGAGGCGCTGCCGGGAATCAGATCGGATGATTTTGTGGGCAAGTCTATGTCTTTTCGTGAAAATTTGCTAAATTTGCACTCTCATTTTGCGATTTTTTAACAGCATTCTCTCTCCGCCACCGCCGCGTGACACGGCACCCCAAGAGGCTACGCCTCCTATTGCGTGGAGCATCCTTGCCCATCCTGGCATTATCAGACTCTATTATATATTATATAATGTGTCGCCATCCGACATGGCGGCGCAAAGAAAAGGTAAAAAAGATTACACAAGCGAAAAGAAATGAAATTATCGGGTACAATCGATTTCCAGCCCAAGCTGCTGACAATGCTCAAGGGCTACTCGGCCTCACGGCTTAAAGACGACCTCATCGCCGGCATAGTCGTCGGCATAGTCGCGCTGCCGCTCGCAATCGCATTCGGCATAGCCAGCGGCGTAAGCCCCACAATCGGCCTGATTACCGCCATCATCGGCGGTTTCCTGGTAAGCGCACTCGGAGGCTGCTCGGTGCAAATCGGCGGCCCTACTGGCGCATTCATAGTCATCGTCTACAGCATCATCGCCAATTTCGGCCTTGAAGGACTCGCCGTGGCGACCTTGATGGCCGGACTGATACTGATACTCCTGGGACTCTTCCACCTCGGGACGGTCATCAAGTTCATCCCCTATCCGATAGTAGTCGGATTTACCGCAGGTATCGCACTGACTATCTTCTCCACTCAGATCAACGACTTCCTCGGGCTCGGCCTGAAGGATGTCCCCGCCGCCTTCCTGCCCAAATGGGGCGCGTATTTCCAGAACCTCGGAAATGTCGACCTGCCCACATTGGTGGTCGGAGCCGCGTCTCTGCTCATCATAATCCTGACCCCCAAGGTGTCGAAAAGGCTTCCCGGCGCACTGATTGCCATCATCATCGTGTCGGCGGCAGTGTGGATAATCAAAGGCTTCGCCCCCGAATGGGGCGTGGAGACCATCGGCGACCGTTTCGGCAAAATGGCCACCGACATTCCCCAGCCCCACGGATTCACACTGTCGATGAATACCATCAACATGCTCCTCCCCTCGGCATTTACTATCGCGATACTCGGAGCGATTGAAAGCCTGCTCTCAGCCACCGTCGCCGACGGCGTGACAGGAAGCCGCACCAATTCCAACACCGAGCTCATCGGTCAGGGCATAGCCAACGTGGTCGTACCGTTTTTCGGCGGCATCCCCGTCACCGGAGCCATAGCCCGCACCATGACCAACATCACCAACGGAGGCCGCACGCCCGTGGCCGGAGTGGTCCACGCCATAGTGCTGCTGCTGATATTCCTGTTCCTCATGCCGCTCATCAACCAGATACCCATGGCATGCTTAGCCGCTGTGCTGATAGTGGTCAGCTACAACATGAGCGGATGGCGCACGATACGCTCCATATTCAAGAACCCCAAAAGCGACATCTCGGTGCTTGTGGTCACATTCCTGCTGACCGTCATCTTCGACCTGACCATCGCCATAGAAATAGGGCTGCTGCTGGCCATCATCCTCTTCTTGCGCCGTGTGACCGAAAACACCCAGATACGCGTCTACAGCGAACAGCTCGACATAGCCGAAGGCACCGAGACCTCTGCCCACGAGGTGCTCGACATACTCCCCGGAGTGTCGGTCTACGAAATAGAAGGCCCGTTTTTCTTCGGCGTGGCCACAAAATTTGACGAACTCATGCGCGACGGCATCGGTGGCGTGGGACAGAGCGAACGCCCCGTGGTCCGCATCATCCGTATGCGGCTCGTGCCGTTTATCGACTCCACGGGCATCCACAACCTCGAGACGCTCATCCAGTCGTCGCAGCAGGAGGGCATCCACGTAGTGCTGTCAGGCGTAGTGCCCAAGGTACGCGAAACCCTCGAGCATGCCAATATAGACCGCCTGCTGGGCAAAGACCACATCTGTGACAACATCAATATCGCCGTCAAGATGGCCAACGATATCGTAATGGCACAGAAACGTTAAAAACATGCAGATTCCGACACAATAATTATGATTTTTTTGAGAAAATCCGAAGTCAGGGCAAAAAAACCATAAAAAAAATTTGCTAATCCAACTTTTTGGCATACCTTTGCAACGTTTTTGAAGCTAAACAAATTTGTTTTATTATTTAATCAAAAAAAGAAAATGAAAAAGTTAGTTTATCTCCTCGCTGTTTCTTTCGGTGCTTCTATGTTTGCCGCTTGCGGTAACTCTGACAAGGCTGCTGAAGCTGCTGACACTGTAGCCGTAGAAGAAGTTGCTATCGAAGAAGTTGCTGCTCCCGCTGACTCTGCTGCCGCAGTAGCTGACTCTGCTGCCGTAGTAGCTGACTCTGCTGCCGTAGTTAAGTAATCTGCCGAAACAAGCAGACATTTTTTAGAGGATACAACTCTAATCTCGAAATAGCTACCACATCTCTCCGCTTAGAGCGGAGAGTTTTAGTGGCGGCTTTTTCGTTTTTTTATATTTACAAGAGTTCTTCTTCGCTACACGGTGATTACGGCAAAAGCCATATTACACAAGATAACGATGCGCATACGCCTGATGCGGCTGCGCACGATAGTGTCACTGCTGGCACTGCTGCTGGCAGCTATGGCTGGAGCAGTGTGCGCCTACTACATGTGGTGGCGAGAAGCCGTGATAGTCTCCCCTTCCGTCGCCGAATACCCCGTAAGAGGCATCGACATATCAGCCCACAACGGAGCTGTGGATTTCGACAAAGTAGCAGCGGCGGGGATGCAATTCGTGATTATCAAAGCCACCGAAGGAGCCACATTCAAAGACAAGAACTTCACCGCAAACTACCGCAAGGCGCGCAAAGCCGGACTGAAAGTGGGTGTCTACCACTTCTTCAGGTTCGATGTCGGCGGATACATGCAGGCACTCAACCTCATGCACAGCATCAGGGGGAGGCATCTCGACCTGCCAGTGGCAATCGACGTAGAGGAATGGAGCAATCCACGCGACCACACTACGCACGACATCCTGACTCGGCTCCAGGCCATGATGAACACACTCGAAGCCCACGGCTACACAGTGATGCTGTACAGCAACAAGGACGGATTCGAGAAGTTTTTCAGCCAGCAGTTCGCCCATTACCCATTATGGCTGTGCTCGTTCACCGGGGTGCCAGACTCAGGGAATATGAAGCTGTGGCAGTTCAGCCACGTAGGACACGTCAACGGAGTCAACGGCAAGGTAGACATCAACACTTTCAACGGCTCCGCCGCCGACTGGGAACGGTGGCTTATGGAGCTTGACTGACACAATAAACAGGGATACACCGGCGTTATATAAAGAGTATGAAATTCTTGCTACGACACATACAAGCCAACATATCCGCCCTACTGCTTTCACTTATATTTCTGGCATATGCGCTGCCGGCGACAGGAGCCACGCAGTTTGAATTTGCCGACAACAGCCGTCTGTCATCCGGCACATGGTACAAAATCGGCGTAAGAGCCTCCGGGGTCTACTGCCTGACCAACGACCAGATACGCCAGATGGGCTTTTCAGATCCGTCGAAAGTGAAAATATACGGTTACGGCGGAGAGCAGCTCCACGAGAAGCTGAGTCCGGAATTTGTAATCGACGACCTCCCACAATCGCCTTCCGAGCTAACCGGCCAGGGCGTGGTGTTTTATGCCCGCGGACCCGTGGCATGGTCCCAGGCCACAGACAATGCAGCCGCCAGCCACCGAATCAACGCTTTCAGCGATGTAGCGTACTACTTCGTGACCGAAAACGACGAAGTCCGCAACACTCCCGTCAAAGACACATCCACACCGCCAGGCAGCTCTGCGACCGCGACTACCTACTTCCGTGACAACCTCCTGCACCACCTCGAGCAGGAATCGGCGAGCTACAGCGGCCATGTCTATTTCGGCGAAAGTCTAAAAGGCAACGACGGAGTGACCGTACACTTCGACCTCCCCGGCATCGTGAAAGAATCTGCCGGAAACAAAGTGCTCATGCGGGTCTCTGCGTTCCACCACTCCACAGTCAGTGCATATCAGACCAAATTCGAGGTCAAGACCGATTCAGATGACTTCACAGGAGGCACATTCTCAGCCCGGCAGTCGAGCACCGAAAGCCATGTCTACGGCGTGATGGGCACCGGACAGTTCTCCTCATCGCCCACATTCGGCGCGGAAAGCCTGAATGTGACCGTAACGTGCGACCAGTCGTCGAACATCGACAAGGCCAATCTCCACTACATCGAAGTCAGCTATCTCCGATACCTCAAACTCGAAGGCAACACGCTCAACTTCACCCTCCAGTCGCCTGACGCAGTGCTTGCAGCAGCCGACGAATCGGTCAGAGTGTGGGACGTGTCGGATCCACGCAGCTACACCCGGCTCAACGCCCAGGCCGACGGTGACCGCATCCGGTGGTACTATCCTACCGGCCATGCCTGGAGGCGTTACGTGGCATGGCGGACTGCCGACGGGCTGCCCCGACCCGAAATCATCGGCTACACGGCAAACCAGAATCTTCATGCCCTCGCCACCCCCGACATGGTCATATTCACGCTTCCCCAGTGGTATAGCGAAGCATGCGACCTGGCGGCATACCGCAAGCAGAAACAAGGATTGGATGTCGTAGTGACAAACCTCGACGAAGTATATAATGAGTTCAGCTCCGGCACACCCGACATACAGGCAATGCGCAGGCTGCTCAAGATGTTTTATGACCGCGACGACAACAAACTGAAATATGCCCTGATAATGGGCCGTCCCACATGGGACTACCGCCGCAAGACCCAGAACTCCAGTCTCGGTGAATGTGCATATCCGGCGATGCCGGCTTGGTCCGACACGCTGGGATTGGTGGAGTTCAACCAGAGCCTGCACACCGACGATGTATTCGGGATGCTTCAGGACGGTTCTACCACCATGCGCCAGACTGGCACATCGGCTATGTGTATAGCTGTGGGCCGGCTTCCTGTGACCACCCGCGAGATGGCGGCTGAGACTGTCAAGAAAATAATCGACTACGAGACCGGCCTCAACACACACTCGGCATGGCGCGGCAACATAATGTACATAACCGACCTCAGCCGCAACACGATAGACTTCCAGGAAGATGCCGAAGCCGCCTCAAAAGCCTTGGCATGGACATCTCCGTCCGACCCCCAGAACCCAGGCGTCGGCAATGCGCTGCTGACCACAAAGGCATACCTCGACTTTTACAAACTTGAAAACGGCATGGCCGCCAAGGCTTTGCAGGTAGTAAAAAACAAACTGCAAGAAGGCACTGCGTGGATGATTTACATAGGACACTCTTCACAGACCGTGTGGGGAGGGTCAGGTATCATGCCCACGAGTTATGTCCAGTCGATGTCGCTGCGCCGGAAACCGATAGTTGTGTCGGCGAGCTGCCATTATTCGCAGATCGACGGCCCTAACCTGTCAGGAGCCGAGATGATGTGGCGCAACACCCAGGGTCCGGTGTCGGTAATCGCCACCACCCGCAGTGCCGCCATATACCACAACGGAGAGTTCGTCAAGTACCTCAGCAGCAACATCGGCCGCTCGCACGCTTCGGGTCGAGCCATGACTGTGGGCGAAGTATTCCAAAAGACGAAAAACGACTTCAACAACTGCTTCGAGGCCAAAGTGTACATACTCATAGGCGACCCCGCCATGATACAGAGCATACCCTCATATGCAGTGGATCTGGCAGCCCTCACAGATGTCACGGACGGCAACGACATAGCCATAGGGGGAGCGCAAGAACCGCCGTATCTCGAAGGCGGCTCTCACATAAGGTTGGAAGGAAGCATAACCACCACTTCCGGCGAATCCCTCAACGACTTCAACGGCGAGATAGAGGTCACCCTCTACGACTCCAAGACCGACATGACCACATTGGCCCAGGACGCTAACGTTTCAGTCACAAAGACTTACGAAGTGCAGGGTCCCGTGCTAAGCAAAGCCCGCGCGGCGGTACGCGACGGACGCTGGGAACTCGACATGCTCGTACCGATAGACATCGCCAACAACAACCGTCCGGGCCTCATCAGCATGTACGCAGTGGACGCACAGGGCGAACGCGACGCATTAGGAGGGTTTTCCGACTTTACCATCTCAGGGTTCAAGCCCGAGACATCGGACGACGTACCCCCGGTAATCGACACCATGTATCTCAACAGAGCCGACTTCACCGACGGGACAACGGTGGATGCCAACCCCACCCTGTATGCCCATACCTACGACAATCTTGCCATCAACCTCGGCAGCGGCGGTGTCGGCCACACCATGACTTTAACGCTCGACGGCTACCGTGTGCTGTCGGACCTGACCGACTATTTCCGCCCCGACTTTGCTTCGACATCGGGCGGCTCGCTGGCCTATCCCCTCTCCGGGCTTTCGGGAGGAGGCCATACCGCCACACTCACCGTGTATGACAACACCGGCAACAGTACCGACCGTACCATAGAATTCTGGGTAGACGACACTGCAGCCCCCGACCTCATCGATGTGTATGCTCTGACAAGCGCATCATCCGAGACACTATTCTATGTCACACATGACCGTCCCGACAAGGATCTGGACGTAGAAATCGAAGTATTCGACCTCGGAGGGCGCAGGGTATGGGTAACCAGCAAGCAAGTATACAGCGACGGCAACATGACCGAACCCATATCCTGGGACATGACCACGAATGCCGGGTCACGCATAGCTGCCGGTATCTACGTCTACAGAGCCTCCATATCCATGCCTGACGGGGATAAATACACCTCCGAATCACGCAAACTCGCTGTCAGAGGCCGCGAATAGGCCATGCCATCATACCGCAGGGGCGTATGCGGCGGCGCGACATATCGGGGAGTCTCACCACCCTCGCCGACCGCCCCTGTCCGCAGGTACACAAAACCGCAGCCTACCGCAGCGAGCAAATGCAAATTCTGTTTAAATCCGTCCAAAGCCCTTTGTTATAACCGATTAAAAGCGTAATTTTGTGGACTTTATGACACCGCAGAATCCAATCCGCCACGACCCGCTTCCGCAGCCTACATTAAGCAGACTGCCATGGTATCTGGCATACATAGACCGTCTCCACTCCAACGGGGTTGAGTTCGTGTCGTCTACAGCAATATCCCGCCAGATCAATGTGGATGCCTCTCAGATAGCCAAAGACCTGTCATATCTCGGCATCAAGGGCAAGACGCGCATCGGTTACGAGGTCAAGGCCCTGGCATCGCGGCTGGGAGAATTCCTCGGATTCCGCGAAAGCCACAATGCCATCATGGCGGGTGTGGGCAGCCTCGGGTCGGCACTCATCGCCGACGGCGGATTGCAGCGTTTCGGGCTGCGTATCGTGGCCGGCATAGACACCGACCCGTCAGTGGCCGGCAACCAACGTGCCGGTATCAATGTGTATTTCCCCGAGCAGCTTGCCGACCTTGTCAGCGACTTCCATGCGGAGATAGGCATACTCGCAGTCCCCGTGGAACATGCGCAGGCTGTAGCAGACCAGATGGTAGCTGCCGGCATACGCGCACTGTGGAACTTCACCCCGTGCCGCATCGTCAGCCGGGATGACATAGTAGTGCAAGATACATCCATCTATGCCCATCTTGCAGTCATGTACCACAAACTCAAGATTTCAGGCGGTGGATCCGCCGCCAGAGGAGCTGCGGAGGGCAGCGGCCGATGAAAGCAATCGTATTCAGCCGTCATCCAGGATTAAAAGTGGCACAGCCACCCCTGTTCACGCTTATCCCCGACTCGGCGGTAACTCCGTCAGGGATGCCGGTGTTCCTCCCACCTTTCGAGAGTTCATGGGAACTGGCCATCGGCCCGGCATACCGCATAGGCCGTCTCGGCAAAAACATCTCACCCCGGTTTGCCGGACGGTATATAGACGGCATGACCCTCGGGGCATGGGCTGTGCCGGTGGAGTTGCTGCACCATCTCCAAGGCAACGGACAGCCGACAGGCCTGCTGTCGACTTTTGACGGGGCCTTGACTCTCGGCCGCTGGCAGCAGCCTCGTCTGGACTCACCGCTGGCCATTTCTGCCGGACAGACACAGGCTCAGTGGACTCCCGGCGACATAGCCTTAGAGGACACCTTATCGGCCGCATCACGCTACATCACTCTCAAGACAGGCGATGTAATAATCCCGATGCTAAGCGCGGTTAGACTTCCCATAGCTCCCGATGACATAATCGAAGGCAGCATCGGAGAGGAGGAAGCCATAAGAGTAAAAATCAAATGATTCGACTACAGGTCCCTTACGGGAGAACGATTACAACACACGTATATACGACATTACAACCAATGTTATTGCAAAAGTTATTCAATCTATCTTGCGCATTTATACTGACAGCGGCAGCCTTGCCGACAGCGTCCGTCTCGGCAGCCACGGTAGACAAGTCACATTTCGCTCAATCTTCAAAGCTGTCCATTCCAGGAGGCAGATACGTGAAAATCCGATGCGATAAGGCCGGAGTGCAGCAGATTACTGCAGCACAGCTGCGCGACTGGGGATTTCCGTCGATCAGCAATGTACGCATATTAGGCTTCAACACCAACGAACTCCACGACAACAAGCTCGATACAGGCACACCCGACGACCTGGGGATTATAAAAACCTACAGGACCGGCAGCGGCGACAATGCGAAACTGTTTTTCTACAACCCCGGCATCTACCAAATCTCTGTCACATCCGATGCCACCTACCCCAAGAAGCCGACATTCAGCATATCGGAAAACCGTTACAGCAATCATACCTATTATATTCTGACCGATGCCCTGACCGGGACGGATGACCGCATGACCGAAGTGTACTCCAAAAGTTCGGGCAAATGGCCGGCGACACACATATCGGCCCAGTACTCGCGCTGGCGCGAATCGCATCCCGAACACGGCGGAGTGTTCTATATCGGCGGAAAAAGCACAGACAAGCTTTCATACCGGTTTGAGATTACAGACCCTGACCGCAATACCGCCTCTCGCTGCAACCTCAACATCCGTTACGGATTCGAAAGCACCCGCAACCCAAGCTCCACTTTCAAGCTGACCCCAGCCATGGCGGGTGTCAGCGATGTGCAGGTTTCAGACATAGAGACCACCACCGTCTCCAACGCCCACGCACAGTCCGATCTCTACCGCTACCACGGATATACCAACTGGAGCAATGTCAGCTTCAAAGTCATCATACCCTCCGGGGCCGATGCTTCGGCGCTCTCCAATCCTATCGTAATAAATGTGGAGACCCCAAACACTGACGGAGGGACAGCCCATACGTTGAGCAACTGGATAGCCCGTCATGACGAAATGGTGCTGTACACTCGCAAGAATTACCTCCGCGATGCCCAGATGCTGATGTATGTCAACACTTTCGACACCGCCAACACCGGCCTCGCGCTATCCAAAAAAATTCCAGCCTCCGGCTCCATGCCTGAAGCTACACTCTCAGCCGCACCTATAGTATGGGACGTGTCCGTCCCGTCAAACATCGCCCGTATCCAGCCCACATCGACCTCTTCAGCCTGGAATTACGACTTCCGCACCCAGGACGTGGCAGGATGCCGCCAGCTCATCGCATTTGACCCCTCGAAGACGCAGTATATCCCCGAAATGGCAGGAACGGTCGAGCCTCAGAATCTCCATGCCATCGGCACCGGCGGCTCATCCGTGCCGACAATGCTCATCGTCACTGTAGACGCTTTCAAACCACAGGCCCAAAAGCTCGCAGACCTGCACCGCGAGTATCAGGGCATGGATGTCAAAGTCGTCACGCATGACCAGATCATCAACGAATTTTCATCCGGCACACCACATGCCATGGCCTACCGTCTGTTTGCCAAAATGCTCTTTGAACGCGGACGCAGCAGCGATGCCAGCTACCAATACGACGACGAGAACATATGGCATTACGACAGCAACGGCAACCGCACCATCGTAGACGACAAAAGCACATTCCGCTACATGCTCCTCTTCGGTCCCATGTCATATGACAATGTGCACATGGCCGCTCCCGGCAACGGATACCTGCTGACATATCAAGCCGAAGACCCGTTCCTGACAAACGTCGTCACGGGCAACTACGCACTTGCCGACTACTTCGGCATAGTCAACGACGACTTCGTCGGCGACCGCGCCCACCAGACCTACGCAAGCGTGGCCGTGGGCATAATAGATGCCTTGACCCAGGCCGACGCAGACCAGGCCGTGGACAAAATCGGCGACTACCTCAAGAATTTCCCAGGCGAATCGGACAGGTTCAACCGCCTGACCATGCTGGGCGATGCGAGCCGGCAGTTTACCGAAGATGCCTACGAAGCGCGCACCACGGCCGCAGCAGCCAATCCGGCCGGTATAATCGACAATATATATACCGAGCTGTATGACAGCGGCAACGACAACCGTGAAGACCAGGTACATTCGGACATAGCCGCCTCGCTCAACGCCGGCGCGTACTTCTTCTCATATTTAGGCCACTCCCGCGCCGAAGCTTTCGAGAGCGTATTCCCGGTATGGAACAACCAGCTGATTGCGTCGACATACTACGACCATAAGCCCTTTGCAGCTCTCGGCACCTGTTCGACATTCACATATGATTGGTATAACAACAGTCTGGTCCATAACTTCATCACCAAATCAGGCGGCGGAATGATGGCAGTAGTGGCCGCATGCCGCGAAGTGTTCCCGACACAAAACACCATGCTGGTGCAGGAGGTCATCAACCGCCTGTATTCAGCAAAGTCCGGGATGTATATAGGGGACGTGTACCGCGCAGCCAAACGCACACTCATGCGCGACAACAACATGGCCGCCAGCAGCTATGAAAACCTGACTGTCAATTCGGGATGCTACGTCCTTGCAGGCGACCCTGCCCTCCCTGTCATAGGACTCACCCACAAGGCTGTACTCGACGAAATCGCCGGCAGACAGCCCTCCACATCCGACGATGACGAAGGTAGCACCATCGTCGAGCCTTACAGCACTGTCACGCTCAAAGGGCACATCGCCGCCATCGGCGACGACACAGCAGACTCAGGATTCGACGGCACTGCGACCATCACAGTGCTTGACGGGCCCGAACGCTCCACTCTCAGCAAGATGGCAATGGAATGGGACGACTCCCAGATAGCCAAATTCACGGTTCCCGTAAAAGACGGCATTTTCGAAGCCTCGTTTACCATGCCTCCAGGCAATCTCCCAGGCATCTGCAACCGTATCAGCGTCTACGCCATATCTTCCGGCAAAGACATGGTAGCGACAGGAGTATCGAAGTCGCTCTCTGTCAAAGCCGAGAATGACCCGGAATCATCCGACACCGAAGCCCCGACGATTGCAAGCATGTATCTCGACAACGCCGCCACATTCAGAGCAGGCGCCGCAGTCTCATCCAATCCTGTGGTGTACGCGACGGTGACAGATGCCTTGACCGGCATAGACGTATCGGACGCTCTCAGCAACAACCTCCGCCTTGTACTTGACGGGACTACAGAGCTCCAGAACGTGCTGTCACACATGACCCCTTCAGCCGACAACGGCATGGCACTCGTCTACCCGCTGTCAGACCTTGCCGACGGACGGCACACCCTCAGCCTGACAGTCAGCGACAACGCCGGCAACACCGCATCCGAGAGTATCGACTTCACTGTCATAAGCACCGACCTCAACGCAACCCTCACGGTAGAGGACGACCCCGCTCGCGACATGATGAGCTACAGCATCACAGACCTCACAGTGCCTGAGCAAGCCGAGCTGACTCTCGTGATACGCGACATGTCAGGCAGCACCGTATATACCGCACATGGTGTCGGGGCTGCCGGCACATGGGACTTGACAGACAACGCCGGCAACAAGGTTCCCGACGGCCGCTACAAAGCCAATGTAATCATACGCAACGGCAACGTCTACGGACACTCCCCATCGGCAGAGTTTGTAGTGGTGAAATAAGTCGCCGCCAACACACCGTATAAAGACATATACACGCATCCCGCGCCATGCCCCCTCGACAGGTTTGGCGCGGGATTGCCATTTATTACGGAACCTTTAAGAGTTTCTAACACAACCGATAGGGAATATAGAGGATTTTTTGCTAAATTTGCGAAAAGTACCGTCACGAAGCAACACAATATAAGCAACGGCCTTACACATCCGGACCTCCGTAAATTATCATCAACATAATCTAATACGGAACTACACGGGATAACCTGCATGTAAAAGCATCCCCGACATCCTTGTCTGACCTCTTTTCTTGGCATGACAGGACGCGAATAGACCATGTAACCCCGACGACATCTTGTTTCGGACCGGCGTCACTTTTGCGGTCTGGGGAGCCACCGTCTCCCAATGACCGCCATACCGAAGAGGAAATAAAAAAACAACATAAATGACAAGGACATGGAATTATGTGCCCCTTACATCCAAGCAGCAGAAGCAGGAGACGGAGCTTGACAAACGCTTCGCCAACTGCCAGCCTATCAGCGAGTTGCTGATGGAGCGTGGCATTACCACCATTGACGAGGCCGAAAGGTTCTTCCACCCGTCGCTCGGTGATATGCACGACCCATTCCTGCTCGACGGTATGGCCGAAGCCGTGGATTGTATCAACTCCGTAATGGGGCGAAAGGAAAAGATAAGAGTATTTGGCGACTACGATGTAGACGGCACCACTGCCGTAGCGCTCGTCTACAAATATCTCAGCAATTTTTACTCGAACATAGACTATTACATACCCACCCGCTACGACGAGGGCTACGGCGTAAGCATCCCGGCCATAGACGCAGCCGCCGAAAGCGGAGTCAAGCTCATCATCATACTCGACTGCGGAGTCAAAGCGGTGGAAGAGATAGCATATGCCAAGTCAAAGGGCATCGGGTTCATCATATGCGACCACCACATGGCCGACGACAAGCTGCCCGATGCCGTGGCGATACTCAATCCCAAGCTCGAAGGCTCCAACTACCCTTTTCCGCACCTGAGCGGATGTGGAGTGGGGTTCAAGCTGATGCAGGCTTTTGCCATCTCCAACGGGCTTGACACTTCCGACCTGTTTGCACTGCTTGACTTGGTAGCGGTATCGATAGCAGCGGACATAGTGCCCATGGTAGGCGAAAACCGCATCATGGCCTACCACGGACTGCGGCGCATCAACAGCAACCCCAACATGGGGCTGCGAGGCATCATACGCATCTGCGGCCTCACGGGCAAGGAAATCACCGTCAGCGACCTTATATTCAAAATCGGGCCGCGCATCAACGCATCGGGGCGTATGCAGAGCGGACGCGAGGCCGTGGAGCTTCTCGTATCACGCGACAGCTCAGACGCTCTCGCCCGCGCAAAAGCCATAGACCAGTACAACCAGGACCGTAAGGAACTCGACAAACGAATCACCGAGGAGGCAAACGCCCTGCTTGAAGGCCACAGCGACGACCTGGCTTCGCAGAAATCGATAGTCATCTACAACAAGGATTGGCACAAGGGCATCATAGGCATCGTGGCTTCACGCTTGACCGAGCTGTACTACAAGCCTGTGGTGGTGCTGACCAACGCCAACGGACTGGCCACTGGCTCGTCACGCTCGGTGCAGGGCTTCGATGTCTACAAGGCTGCCGACAGCGTGCGCGACCTGCTTGAAAATTTCGGTGGGCATCCCTATGCTGTCGGGCTTTCGATGAAGGAGGAAAACATCACGGAGTTCCGCCGGCGGTTTGAAGAATATGTCAGCGCCAATATCACACCCGACCAGCTCACACCGCAGCTCTACATAGACGCTGTGGTGACGTTCTCGCAGATAACGCCTGAATTTGTCAGCACGCTGCGCCACTTCAATCCTTTCGGACCGGGCAACCAGAAGCCGGTGTTCTGTACGGAGAATGTTACAGATTTCGGCACGAGCAAGCTCGTCGGAAAAAACCTCGAGCATATCAAACTGGAGCTTGTCGACCCCACATCGGGCAAAGTGTTCAACGGCATCGGATTCAACATGGCGCGGTACTTCGACCACATCCACGCCGGACGTCCGTTTGACATATGCTATACCATCGAGGAAAACAAGCACATGCGGTCAAACACTGCGATACAGCTTCTCATCAAGGAAATCCGCCCCCGTCAATAAGAAGCTGTTGCAAACTTAAAACAGCCTCTAAGACCGCCTACAGCCATGGGCTTTCAGGGAACTCTATCGGATGACATGCTCGCCGTCCTCCGCCAATACTGGGGATACGGGTCGTTCCGGCCGCTTCAACAGGAAATAATCACGTCGGTGCTGTCAGGCCACGACACCCTCGGGCTGCTCCCTACGGGAGGCGGCAAGAGCCTGACGTTCCAGGTACCGGCGATGATGCTCGACGGCGTGACCTTGGTGGTCACTCCGCTCATATCGCTGATGAAGGACCAAGTGGACAATCTGCGCAGCGTAGGCATCCCTGCCACATATCTCTACTCCGGGATGAGTCTGCGCGAACACAACCTCGCGCTTGACCGCTGCCATGCCGGCAAGGCGCGGCTGCTCTACGTATCACCCGAGAAACTCCGCTCGGCGACATTCGTGTCGTCCCTGTCATCGCTGCCTGTCAGCATGATAGTGGTCGATGAAGCACACTGCATATCGCAGTGGGGCTACGACTTCCGGCCGAGCTACCTCGCCATAGCCGATGTGCGGAGGCTGTTTCCCCACGCCCCGGTGCTCGCCCTGACCGCGTCGGCCACCCCACAGGTAGCGGAAGATATAATGGAGCGTCTCGCGTTCAAGGAGCGCAGGATATATGCCCGGAGTTTCCACCGCGACAATCTGAGCTACATCGTGAGATACGACGTGCACAAGGAGGAGCCTCTGCTGCGGGTACTCAGGGGCGTGGAAGGCACGGCCATAGTGTATGTCAGGTCACGTCGCCGCACCGTGGAGATAGCTCGTATGCTGACCGAAAAGGGCATCAGTGCCGACTACTACCATGCCGGGCTCGACCCGGCAGACAAGGCGGACAAACAGAACCGCTGGAAAGACGGTTCGCTCCGTGTAATCGTGGCGACAAACGCTTTCGGCATGGGCATAGACAAGCCCGACGTGAGGGTCGTGGTACACTACGACTTGCCGCCGTCGCTTGAGGAATACTACCAGGAAGCCGGACGCGCCGGACGTGACGGCAAACACGCCTTCGCCGTGCTGCTGGCAGCCCCTTATGACAAGGCTACCCTGTCGCGGCGCATATCCGACGCATTTCCCCCGAAGGATTACATACGCAAGGTCTACGAGCTGGCCTGTAACTTCGTGTCAGTCCCCGTGGGTGAGGGCGTAGGACACACTTACGAGTTCGACTTCAACCGCTTCGTAGCGACCTACCGCCTCAACGCCACGATGGCGCACTCGGCACTCGGGTTGCTAACACGCGCCGGATATGTCGAATACAGCGACGACATCAGCGGACGCGGACGTGTCATGATGCTTACCGACAAGCAGCGGCTTTATGACTTAGATCTCAGCGGCGATGCCGACCGTGTGCTGCAATGCCTGCTGAGGAGCTATTCGGGGCTGTTTGCCGACTATGTAGGCATCTCAGAGCCGATGATAGCCTCCAGATGCCAGATGACCGAGAACGCCGTCTATGAAGCCCTGTTGGAGCTTACGCGGCTCCATGCTCTGCACTACATACCACGCCGCACTCTGCCCTACCTCTATCTGCCCATACGGCGTGTGCTGCCCAAGCATGTGGATATGCCTCTGAATGTCTATGAGCAGCGCAAGCAGGTGATGGAACACCGCATAGCAGCTATGCGGCGGTTTGCTTTCGACACGGACCGCTGCCGAGTCACCGGGATGCTTGAATATTTCGGCGAGAAGCCAGAGACAGACTGCGGACGGTGCGACGTGTGCCGCAGCCGACGCTCTGCGTCATCCACGACCACAGTCAATGTAGCGGAGAGTGTCATGTATCTCGCCGGACAGCCCGGCGGACACACCATCGACTACATGGTGGCGCAGCTTGGTCCGTCGCACCGCGATGCCGTCATCGAAGCCGTCCGCGAGCTGCTTGACCGCGAAGCCGTCACCATGACCGCCGACGGCTCCATCATCTCCGTCAAGCCATAACCACCGATGTCATCGCTACGCGATATGTGCCTACCCGAAATTGGTGGACGCTGTTTGTTGGTGTGGCCTTGTAGGGACGCACCCTGATGCAGCCGAACCCTTAAAGCTCCGCAGGAGCGTAAAAACGATAGGGCGGAGCGCGAACTCCGTCACATATGCTACCGACGGTAAATCAACCCTGCAAGGGCTGGCGGCGCAAGCACTTGCCACCGCTGACGCGGTGTGCTTTTTATTGTAGCCCTTGCAGGGCTGGTGCTTGTGGGGTGGACAGTATGACGGGGCTTGCGCCCCGCCCTACTGTCCGCCCACCCTCTCCGAGGGTTTCGCATGTGGCGGTTAGGTCGTCAGAGGACGACTTTGCGGCGGGAGCCGTCGGAATACACTACGATGTTGACACCTTTGGTGGGTGCGTCTAAGCGCACACCCTGCAGGTCGTAATACTCCACGGCGGTAACACCATCGGCATCAGCTCCCATTTCGTCCACGCCCGACTCGGATATCGGCTCTATAAACAAGAACTCCTTCCATCCCTCGGCTGCCCTGTAGGCATCTACGCTACCCTCCGGCACATATACTTTGCACTGGAATTTGTTGACATTTTCAAATACATATGTTTGACACGTAGGAACGTCCAAGTTGAGACTCGTGATTGAAACAAGAGATGTGCAGCCAGACAGGGCTCTCGTATTAATACACTCTAATGATTTTCCAAGAACAATCTCCTTTAAGTTTACACAATTATGAAAAACACCATAACTAATGCGTTTAATGTTATCAGGAATCACTACAGACTCCAAACCAGAACTACTGAAAGCCGAGTCATCTATGAGAGTAACAGATAACGGTATCTTAATTGATTTCAAACTGACACAGCCAGTGAACAATTCTTGTTCTATTGTTGTAATACCATCTGGGAGTTCTACAGAAGTCAAAGAACTACAACCTAAAAACATGGCGGTTGGAATCTCAGCAAGTCCATCTGGGAGTATAACCGACGTAAGGGAGGAACAATATTCAAATATCCCACGTCCTACAGTGCTTACGGAAGATGGCAAAACAATGGAGTCCAATGAAGTACAATACATGAAAGCGCCTCCACCAATTACAGTCACAGAAGGAGGAATAACAATGGCTTTCAAACTACGACATCCATAAAATGCTTGACTGGATATCAAGTCAATAGAATTACCCAACACAACCTCTTTTAACTTACTGCAGCCGAAAAAAGCACCATTTCCGATTATAATAACTGTGTCAGGAATCTTTACCCCAGTCAGTTCGTAAGAGCCATTAAACGCATAGTCCCCGACCGCAGTCACAACAAATTCAATGTTGGAATATGCTACTTTGTTGGGAATGACTATTTCGCCAGAGTAGTTATTATTTCCCATTTCCTTGTAGGTCACTTCGACGGTGCGGTCGGTGGCGGAAAGGAGGTTGTAGTAGATGCCGTCCACTTCAAAGTCGTAGGCATGGGCGGTGGCGGCGGTGAGCACGGCGGTGGCCGTCAGAACAATTCTTGTAAAGATCGGTTTCATAATGGTTTATAAGATGATTTGTTGCCGCAATCCCCGGGCGGCACAGATGATACAAACGCGGAATGCGTGGAGATTCTTACAGCCGCCCGTCCTACGCTCTGAGGCTTCTCGCATCGCCTATCGTAGCAGAACGAGCAACGCCAGAAGCCCACGCATTCATATATGCAAACCGCGACCGCAAGCCCCACACCGCGCCCATCGGGGCGGCACAGGGAGTGCGGCGAATCTACATCGCCATGGACATCTATCGCTGCTTCATCCTTGACAGTGACGAAATTTTGCGAGAATTTCAGAGCGTCAAGAATCAAGCGTCAATAAACGCCTTCCAATAAAATATATTCGCGCCGGAGCCGCTCCGACCCCGGCAATCGCGAAGATAGCGATTGCCGCGCATACATGCAAATCATACCGCACTTGCTTGTTTATTACGCCGAATATATAAAAGGAATAGGAATCTTAGGAGGCTTAGGAATCTTAGGAGACATGGAAGTTAGAGGAGTTAGAGGAGTTAGCCAATCTATAGGATAGTGGTGGGGGGATATGAAACAGACCAGCCACCGCCAGAAGCGGTGGCTGGTCTGTTTGTATCGGATTGGAACCCTATAGGGCTGGATCCGTATCGGATTGAATCCCTGCAGAGATTACTCTGCGGCGGGAGCTTCGGGTTCGGCGGCTGCGGCGGGAGCCTCTGCAACTTCGGCCTTGGGGGCTTCAGCAGCAGGAGCGGCGGCAGACTTGGAAGACTTGCGCGAACGGCGTGTACGGCCGGTCTTCTTCTCGTCCTTGGCCTTGAGCATGTTTTCGTTGTAGTCAACGAGCTCAATGAAGCACATCTGGGCGTTGTCGCCGAGACGGTTACCGGTCTTAAGGATGCGGGTATAGCCTCCGGGGCGGTCAGCGATCTTCTGCGCGATTTCGCGGAAAAGCTCTGTGACAGCATACTTGTTCTGGAGGTAGCTGAACACGAGGCGACGGTTGGCCATGTTGTCATCCTTGGCGCGGTTGATCAGCGGCTCTGCATACATGCGCAGCGCTTTTGCCTTGGCCAGAGTGGTGTTGATGCGCTTGTGCATGATAAGCGATATGGTCATATTGGCCAGCATGGCTTCGCGGTGAGCCTTCTTGCGACCAAGATGGTTGAATTTCTTATTGTGTCTCATCGTCAGTGATTAGTCTTTGTCGAGTTTATATTTAGAAATATCCATTCCGAACGACAGGTTCAGATTGGCAAGGAGTTCATCAAGCTCAGTGAGCGACTTCTTGCCGAAGTTACGGAACTTTAGGAGGTCATTCTTGTTGAATACCACGAGTTCGCCGAGGGTTTCGACTTCGGCGCTCTTGAGGCAGTTGAGCGCACGGACCGAGAGATCCATATCCACGAGCTTGCTCTTGAGGAGCTGTCGCATGTGGAGCACTTCTTCGTCAAATTCCTCGTCATCGGATGTCTCGGGGGTCTCGAGAGTGATTTTCTCGTCGGAAAAGAGCATCAGGTGGTGTATGAGGATTTTGGCGGCCTCCTTGAGAGCGTCTTTGGGATGGATAGAGCCGTTTGTGGTAATCTCAAGCGTGAGTTTGTCGTAGTCGGTCTTCTGGTCAACGCGGAAGTTGTCAACGGTGTACTTCACATTCTTGATGGGGGTGTAGATGGAGTCGATTGCGAGGACATCGATGGCATCGTTGGGCGATGCATTTTCCTCGGCGGGAACCCAACCGCGCCCTTTGTTGATTGTGAGCTCAATGTTGAATGTTGCGTCAGGATCCAAATTACATATGACAAGGTCGGGGTTGAGCACTTCGAAGTGCGTGAGTGCCTTGCCTATGTCGCCGGCTTTGAACACCTCCGTCCCTGACACGGTGATAGAGACCTTTTCGTCTTCGGCATCTTCCACTGTCTGCTTGAGGTCGACCTTCTTGAGGTTGAGGATGATGTTAGTGACATCTTCCTTGACACCGGGGATAGTGTCAAACTCATGGCGTACACCGTCAATCTTAATGGTAGATATGGCGTAGCCTTCGAGGCTTGAAAGGAGTATGCGACGAAGAGCGTTGCCGATGGTGATGCCATAGCCCGGCTCAAGAGGCTTGAACTCAAACTTGCCAAACGTGTTGTTGGCTTCGAGCATCAAGACTTTGTCAGGTTGCTGAAATGCTAAAATAGCCATTGAGGATCGTATTAATTAGAAGATTGATTACTTAGAATACAACTCGACGATAAGTTGCTCCTTGATGTTTTCGGGGATATCCTCGCGGGTGGGTACATGGAGGAAACGGCCGGCCTTAGCGCTTTCGTCCCACTCGATCCAGGGATACTTGCTGTGGTTGAAGCCTGCAAGTGCGTCAGCAATCACCTCAAGAGATTTGGCTTTCTCGCGGACGGCGACGATGTCGCCGGGCTTAACCTGGTAAGAGGGGATGTTGACTACATCGCCGTTGACGGTGATGTGGCGGTGGAGTACGACCTGACGGGCAGCAGCACGAGTAGGGGCTATGCCCAGACGATATACGACATTGTCGAGACGGCTTTCAAGGAGCTGGAGGAGGAGCTCGCCTGTAATACCTTTCATGCGTGAAGCCTTCTCGAAGAGGTTGCGGAACTGGCGTTCGAGCACACCGTAGGTGTACTTGGCCTTCTGCTTTTCGCGAAGCTGGACACCATACTCACTGGTCTTGCGGCGCTTGTTCTGACCGTGCTGACCGGGCGCGTAGTTTTTCTTAGCGAGCACTTTGTCTTCGCCAAAGATGGGTTCTCCAAACTTGCGTGCGATTTTGGATTTAGGTCCTGTGTATCTTGCCATTTTTTGATGGGTTGGTTAAAAATTCGAGGTTATTCATCGTCGGGGAGCCTTGTCGCTCGCTGTCAACGGAGTGCTGCCGGTGCCATTCCTGTGATTACTCTGGTAAAGGATCGTGAGGCGGAGTTGCCTTTTAGTGCAGCCGCGACTGCAACTGATAAGAGGGATAAAAAGACATGTAATTGACGCTCCGAAAGGACGGAGTCGCTGTTGCAGTCATAATTTCACGTTCAAGGCACTTTCGTCGTCTCGATGGTCAGCCGCTACGCCGCGATGCCAGCTGGGCACCTGATGGCGGTCAATAGTGACGCGCAATTACCGTCGATGATTAGACTCGGAAGATATAAATGTGGTTAATTTGCTATCTTTTGTTAGGAAGATAAGAGATTAGACGCGGCGACGCTTGGGAGGACGGCAGCCATTGTGGGGCAGCGGTGTCACGTCGATTATTTCGGTCACTTCGATACCAGCACCGTGTACGGTACGGATAGCGCTTTCGCGACCGTTGCCGGGTCCTTTGACATAAGCTTTAACCTTGCGGAGGCCGAGATCGTAAGCGGTCTTGGCACAATCCTGGGCTGCCATCTGGGCAGCGTAGGGTGTGTTTTTCTTGCTTCCGCGGAAGCCCATCTTGCCAGCCGACGACCAGGATATTACCTGACCTTCGCTGTTGGCTAAGCACACGATAATGTTGTTAAAAGACGAGTGAACGTGAAGCTGGCCGTCTGCGCCGACTTTGACGTTTCTCTTCTTTGCTGCGACTGTCTTTTTTGCCATGTTGTAATTATAAATTATTTAGTTGCTTTCTTCTTGTTGGCAACGGTCTTCTTGCGACCCTTGCGTGTACGGGCGTTGTTTTTGGTAGACTGTCCGCGCACGGGAAGTCCGATACGGTGACGGATACCACGGTAGCAACCGATGTCCATCAGTCGCTTGATGTTGAGCTGGACTTCGCTGCGGAGGTCGCCTTCGACCTTGTATCCGGCCTGAATGACTTCACGCACTTTAGCGGCCTGTTCATCAGTCCAGTCCATAACTTTGATGTCACGGGCGACGCCAGCCTTGTCAAGAATAGACCTGGCTGCGCTCCGTCCGATACCGTAGATGTAGGTCAAGGCGATTTCGCCATGCTTATTCTGGGGGAGGTCGACTCCCACGATACGTACTGCCATATTTAGTTACCTATGAAAATATTTTGCAAAAGTAATAAAATTATCCTTGACGTTGCTTGTTTTTAGGATTCTTTTTGTTAATCACGTACAAGCGGCCTTTGCGACGGACAATCTTGTCGTCGGCGCTGCGCTTCTTGATAGAGGCTCTTACTTTCATTGTGTATGTTATGGTTGTAAGTGTTAAATTAATCGGAGTTATGATGCTTTTTATGGCGCGGGTGCGCTCGCAGAGGGCGGATTACATTACTTGTAGCGGAACGCTATACGTCCTTTGGAAAGGTCGTAGGGCGACATTTCTACTCTGACGCGGTCCCCGGGGAGTATCTTGATGTAGTGCATGCGCATCTTGCCCGAGATGTGGGCTGTGATTTCATGTCCGTTTTCAAGTTCCACACGGAACATGGCGTTGCTGAGTGATTCGACAATCACGCCGTCCTGTTCGATTGCTGCTTGTTTTGCCATAAATTGCTTCAGTGAGCTTGCGCTCGGTGTTGGTTTTAGTTATCGGTGATGATGTTAATGTTACTATGGTGGGGCTTTGAGCGGGGGTGTCAGACGAATCTGTCGGCCAGTGCCTGCTGTATCGGCTCGAAGGATGTCAACACCCGTGTCTCTCCGCCGATGATAGCCACAGTATGCTCGTAATGGGCCGAGGGCTTGCGGTCACGGGTGGTGCATGTCCATCCGTCATGGCCGATGACGATGTTGCGCGAGCCGAGGTTTATCATGGGCTCGATGCAGATGCACATGCCGTTTTTGATGACAGGGCCGGTACCCCGGCGGCCGTAGTTGGGGACTTCTGGGTCCTCGTGCATCTTGCGTCCGATGCCGTGGCCGCACATCTCGCGAACGACGGAATATCCGCGACGTTCGCAATATGTCTGCACAGCATTGGATATGTCGCCTATGCGGCGCCCTTCGCGGCACGCTTCGATGCCTACGTAGAGGCTTTCCTTGGTAGTCCGCAACAGCTGCATGACTTTCGGGTCGACATCGCCCACGGGGAATGTGTAGCACATGTCGCCGTTGAATCCGTCGAGCTCCACCACGGTGTCAATGCCGATGATATCACCCTCCTGCAAGGTGTAGGGGCCGGGGAACCCGTGGACCACTACTTCGTTGACCTCGATGCACAGGGTGGCAGGAAAGCCTCCATAGCCGAGACAGGCGGGCCGGCCGCCATTGTCGAGCATGAACTCCCGTGCGACGTTGTCAAGCTTGCGTGTAGTCACTCCCGGAGCGACCCACTTGGCCACTTCGCCAAGTGTGTCGCTCACGAGTGTGCAAGCTGCCTGCATCTTCTGCATCTCTTCAGGTGTCTTCAGAAATATCATAATCAGCAGATATAGGGTGATGGGGTCAGTCGAAATCTAAGTATCTAACGTGTTGGGCTGGCAGTAATCAATATGCGCTACCTGTGGTGCGGCCTTTGATTTTGCCGTCCTTCATCAGTCCGTCATAGTGGTGCATCATCAGGTGGCTCTCGATCTGCTGGAGCGTGTCAAGCACTACGCCGACGAGAATCAGCAGGGATGTTCCGCCGAAGAACTGGGCGAAATTCTGGCTGATGCCGAAGAAGCGTGCGAAAGCCGGGAGGATGGCCACGATGCCGAGGAATATAGACCCGGGGAGGGTGATGCGCGACATGATGCTGTCAAGGTATTCAGCCGTCTTCTTTCCGGGCTTGATGCCGGGGATGAAGCCGTTGTTGCGCTTCATGTCCTCAGCCATCTGCTGCGGACGCACCGTGATGGCGGTGTAGAAGTAGGTGAATGCCACAATCATCAGGAAGTAGACGAGATTGTACCAGAATCCGTTGATGTCGCTAAACGCGGCAAAGAAGCCGTGGGTGGCATCACCTGCAGAGCCGAATCCGGCGATGGTGATGGGGACGAACATAATCGCCTGGGCGAAGATGATAGGCATCACACCTGCTGCATTGACTTTGAGGGGGATGTACTGGCGTGCACCGCCATACTGCTTGTTGCCGACAATACGCTTTGCATACTGCACGGGGACTTTGCGAGTACCCTGCACGAGGAGCACAGCACCGATAGTTACGGCAAAGAGGAGAAGCAGCTCGATTATGAACATCACCAGACCGCCCTGGCTACCGGTAGAACCCGGGAGGCGGCTCGTGAACTCGTAGAACAGTGCTCCCGGGAGACGGGCGATGATACCTACGAGGATGATGAAGCTGATACCGTTACCGATACCACGGTCAGTGATGCGCTCGCCGAGCCACATGATGAACATGGAGCCTGCTGCAAGGATGACGGTCAGGTAGACGATGCTCCAGAAGCCGAGAGCTGCCATGCCGCCGGCACTGGAGACCTGCACGTTGAGGTTGACCAGATAAGCAGGGCCCTGGAGGAGCAGAATCAGCACTGTCAGATAGCGGGTGTACTGATTGAGCTTCTGGCGTCCGCTCTCGCCCTCACGCTGCATCTTCTGGAAAGAAGGGAGCACCATGCCGAGGAGCTGTATCACGATGGATGCCGTGATATAAGGCATGATACCGAGGGCGAAAATCGAGGCCTGGCTGAAAGCACCGCCCGAGAACATGTCGAGCAGCTGCATCAGCCCGCTCTTGTTGGTGAAGTTGCTTAGAGCTTCAAGATCCTCAGGACGGATGCCTGGCAGCACCACGTAGCAACCCAGGCGGTAGATGAGTACCAGCAGCAGGGTCACCAGCAGGCGCTTGCGCAGCTCCTCGATGGTCCATATGTTTTTAACTGTTTTAATAAAACTCATCGGGGGTGTGGGTATTAGATTTTCGTTACCGAACCACCGGCAGCCTCAATGGCAGCCTGGGCAGCAGCCGAGAATGCGTTGGCTTCGACAGCGATTTTGTGGGATATTGTGCCGTTGGCGAGGATTTTCACAAGCTGACGGCGGTTGATGAAGCCGGCCTGACGGAGCTCTTCGATACCGATTTTTTCAAGGCTCTTGGCAGCGGCGAGCTCGTCGAGAGTGCCGATGTTGATGGCCTTGTACTCAACACGGTTGATGTTCTTGAAGCCGAACTTGGGGAGACGGCGCTGGAGGGGCATCTGGCCGCCTTCGAAGCCGATCTTACGGGAATAGCCAGAGCGAGACTTTGCGCCCTTGTGGCCGCGGGTAGATGTGCCGCCTTTGCCTGAACCGGGACCACGACCTATGCGGGTCTTGCGGGTGACAGAACCAACGGCAGGTTTGAGATTGCTTAAGTCCATGACTTTGAGTTAGTGTTTCTGGGGTTAAACTTATACGTTGGTTACTTCTACGAGGTGGCGAACACGGTTGACCATGCCTCGGATCGAGGGGCAGTCCTCTTTGATGACCGAATGGTGCATCTTATGTATGCCAAGGGCGTCGAGGGTATCTTTCTGCACCTTGGGAGCCTTGATGCGGCTCTTTATCTGTGTGATTTTAATCTGTGCCATGATTGAGAATGGTGGGTTAATAGAGGAGAGCGATTATAAATCAGTGGGAGGGAATAAAAGGTCACGGAATCCGCTCCGCGCATACGGTCTCTAAATCCGTATGCGGGACGCGGCGGTTTCCTTATCAGCCTTTGAATACCTTCTCGAGTGATATTCCACGGTTCTGTGCCACCTGCATCGGGGAGCGAAGCTCACCAAGGGCTGCGATAGTAGCCTTGACGAGGTTGTGGGGGTTGGACGAACCTTTAGACTTGGCGAGCACGTCGGTCACGCCCACGCTCTCAAGCACGGCACGCATAGCACCACCGGCCTTGACACCAGTACCCTGACCTGCGGGCTTGATGATAACTCGAGATCCGCCGAATTTGGCTTCCTGTTCGTGGGGGATGGTACCCTTGTGGACAGGGACGCGGATAAGGTTTTTCTTGGCTGCTTCCACGCCCTTGGCGATAGCAGCTGTCACTTCATTGGCTTTGCCGAGGCCCCAGCCTACAATGCCGTCTTCGTTGCCGACTACGACAATCGCTGCGAAGGTGAATGTGCGGCCGCCCTTGGTGACCTTGGTCACACGGTTGATGGCTACAAGGCGATCCTTGAGCTCGATATCGTTGGTTGATTTAACGCGGTTGTTCTTGTTTGCCATGATTCTGATTAGAATTTGAGGCCACCGTTGCGGGCGGCGTCTGCCAATGATTTAACTCGTCCGTGGAACAGGTATCCGTTGCGGTCGAACACGACTTCGGAGATACCGGCTTCAAGGGCCTTCTTAGCGATAGATTCGCCCACTTTTGCAGCGATTTCGGACTTGTTGCCTTCGGCGATGCCTTTAGACGAAGCCGACACGAGAGTCTTGCCGGCGAGGTCGTCGACAAGCTGGACGTAAATCTGCTTGTTGCTGCGGAACACGGTCATGCGCGGACGTGCTGCGGTGCCTGAGATGCGGCCGCGGATGCGGGCCTTGATCTTGTTGCGGCGTTGTATCTTGGAAAACATAAGATTAGTTCAATATGGTATGGTGAGTGGTATTTATTACTTGGCGCTTGCCGATTTGCCAGATTTGCGGCGGATAACTTCACCGACAAACTTGATACCTTTGCCTTTATAGGGCTCGGGCTTGCGGAGGCTGCGGATTTTAGCGCATACCTGACCGAGGAGCTGCTTGTCGTCGCTCTCGAGGATGATGAGCGGGTTTTTGTTACGTTCGCTCTTGGCTTCTACCTTGACTTCGGGGGGGAGCTTGAGGTAGATGGCGTGTGAGTAGCCGAGCGCGAGCTCGAGTACCTGGCCGGTGGCGGCAGCGCGGTAACCTACGCCTACGAGCTCCATCTCCTTGCGGTAGCCTTCGCTCACGCCTACGACCATGTTGTGGATGAGGGCGCGGTAGAGGCCGTGCTGAGAGCGGTGCTCGCGGTCGTCGCTGGGACGGGTCAGTACCACTTCGTTGTTTTCGACCTTAACGTCGATTTCGGGGTTGAATTTCTGGGTGAGGGTGCCTTTGGGGCCCTTTACGGTTACGGTATCGCCGCTGACTGTTACAGTCACACCGGCGGGAATGGCGATGGGTGCTTTACCTATACGTGACATTACTCTTCAGGGATTAAAGGTTAATAGATATAGCAGAGCACTTCGCCACCTATCTTGAGGTCCTGGGCCTTTTTGTTGGTCATGACACCTTTGGAGGTCGACAGGATGGCGATGCCTAAACCGTTTAACACTCGGGGCATGTCCTTGTAGCCGGTGTACTGGCGCAATCCGGGACGTGACACGCGCTTGAGACCCTTGATGGCGTTGACCTTGTCAACGGGGTCATACTTCAGGGCGATCTTGATCACACCTGCGGGGGTCTCACCCTCTATAAACTTGTAGTTAAGTATATAGCCTTGTTCGAAGAGAATCTTGGTGATCTCTTTCTTCAAGTTTGAGGCGGGCACTTCGACAACACGGTGGTTGGCTTTGATGGCGTTCCTCAATCTTGTCAGATAATCTGCTATAGGATCGGTCATTGTTGTGTGGATTGTTTAAATTGATTCGGCTCATTCCGAACAATATTCAAATATTCACGCTCGGCTCGCGGCCTCCAAGCAAGCCGGAGGATTCGCGGCCGCAGGGAGAGAGGTGTGGCATCAGCGTGGAAGATGACTTATTGTGCCGGTAATACTCGGTCAGATGAGCACTTGATTCAAAAAGAGAGGTTTGGATGATTAAATCTTGGTGTCTCGGTTGAAGGGGTTTGCTACGACCGGGCTTGTATTACCAGCTTGCCTTCTTGACGCCGGGTATCAGGCCGGCAGAAGCCATTTCGCGGAACTGGATACGTGAGATGCCGAACTGGCGCATGTATCCTTTGGGGCGGCCGGTGATGGAGCAGCGGTTGTGAAGACGCACACTTGAGGCGTTTTTGGGAAGCTTCTGGAGGCCTTCGTAGTCGCCGGCTTCCTTGAGGGCAGCCCTCTTGGCGGCATACTTGGCTACGAGCTTCGCACGTTTAACCTCGCGTGCTTTCATTGATTCTTTTGCCATATTCTTGTAAGATGTAGGGTCTTAAGTGGGATGGATTACTTGTTGGCGTTTTTGAACGGGAGTCCGAAAGCCTTGAGCAGCGCGTAGCCCTCTTCGTCGGTGTTGGCCGATGTCACGAATGTGATGTTCATGCCGAGGAGCTTGGAGATGCTGTCGATGTTGATTTCGGGGAAGATGATCTGCTCTGTGATGCCGAGGGTGTAGTTGCCACGGCCGTCGAGCTTGCCGTCGATGCCTTTGAAGTCACGGATACGGGGCAGAGCCACGCGTACGAGACGTTCGAGGAACTCGTACATGCGCTCGCGGCGGAGTGTCACGCGCACACCGATGGGCATCTTCTTGCGCACCTTGAAGTTAGAGATGTCTTTGCGCGAGAGTGTAGCGACGGCTTTCTGGCCGGTGATGGCTGTCAGCTCGTTGATTGCGGTCTCGATTATCTTCTTGTCCTGTGTTGCCTGTCCGAGGCCCTGGTTGATGACAATCTTCACAAGGCGGGGAACCTGCATCACTGTAGTGTAGTTGAACTCCTTGGTGAGCGCGGGGACGATGCGCTCCTTGTATTCTTTGCTGAGTGTAGTCTCCATTATTTGATCTCCTCTCCTGATTTCTTGGCGTAACGTACTAACTTGCCGTTGGCGTCGCGACGGCGGCCGACGCGGGTTGGCTTACCTGTCTTGGGGTCGACGAGTGCCAGATTGGAGATGTTGATGGGGGCTTCCATCTTGATAAGGCCGCCCTGTGGGTGCTTTGCGCTGGGCTTTGTGGCCTTGGTCACGATGTTAACGCCTTCAACGATGGCACGATTCTTGTCGCGTATCACCTTGAGGACGCGGCCGGTGGTGCCACGGTCTTCGCCGGAGATGACGATGACATTGTCGTCTTTCTTTATCTTGATCTTGCTCATTGTTGTTGATGTCGATTGTGTTTGTCGTTGTTAAGAGTGAGGGTGTGAGGAATCAGAGCACCTCGGGTGCGAGTGACACGATCTTCATGTTGGTGGCGCGGAGTTCGCGGGCCACAGGACCGAAGATACGGGTGCCGCGGATCTCGCCGGCGTTGTTGAGCAGCACGCAGGCGTTGTCGTCGAAACGGATGTATGATCCGTCGGGACGGCGCACTTCCTTCTTTGTGCGTACGACTACGGCCTTGCTGACGGTACCTTTCTTCACATCGCTTGAAGGAATCACACTCTTGACGCTCACTACGATGATGTCGCCCACGGAAGCGTAACGGCGACCTGTACCACCGAGTACGTGGATGCAGAGTGCTTCCTTAGCGCCGCTGTTGTCAGCGACTGTTAAACGGCTTTCTGTCTGTATCATGATGTCTTGGGTGTGGGGTTATTTCACTTTTTCGATGATTTCTACTAAGCGCCATCTTTTGGTGGCAGAGAGGGGACGGGTCTCCATCAGGCGCACTTTGTCGCCGATGCTGCACTCGTTTTTCTCGTCGTGAGCGTGGTACTTCTTGGTCTTGTTGACAAACTTGCCATAGATGGGGTGCTTCTCCTTGTACTTCACCGTAACGGTGATAGTTTTGTCACACTTGTTTGACGACACGACCCCGATGCGCTCTTTGCGGAGGTTTCTTTTTTCTTCCATAGTGTAATTGGGTCAGTTTCGTTGGTTACTTATTGTTGATTTCACGCATACGGAGCTCTGTCTTGACGCGGGCGATGTCACGGCGGTCGGCTGTGATTTTCGCGGGGTTGTCGACAGGCGATATGGCGTGGTTGATCTTGAGCTGGCGGTAGTCTTTCTCCATCTCGACGAGGCGTGCCTGGAGGTCGGCGGTTGCCATTTCTTTGATTTCTTCTTTCTTCATGACGGATCAGACGTTTTGGGTGGGGTCGTAGTCACGACGTACGATAAACTTGGTAGTCACGGGGAGTTTCTGGGCAGCGAGGCGCAGGGCTTCCTTTGCCACTTCGAGGGGCACTCCTTCGACTTCGAGGATTATGCGTCCGGGTGTCACGGGTGCCACGAATCCTTCGGGCGAACCTTTACCTTTACCCATGCGGACTTCGGCAGGCTTCTTAGTGATGGGTTTGTCCGGGAAAATGCGGATCCAGATCTGGCCCTGACGCTGCATGTAACGTGTCACGGCGATACGGGCTGCCTCAATCTGGCGGCCTGTAATCCATTTCGCCTCGAGAGTCTTTATGCCGAACGATCCGAAAGCCAGCTGGTTGCCGCGCTGGGCATTACCCTTCATGCGGCCCTTCTGTTGGCGACGGAACTTGGTTTTCTTAGGTTGTAACATTTTGGTTGCGTTTAATTAACAGTGTTGGGAATGATGTTGGGTAATGATTCGCTCAACGGTTGCCACCCTGGTTGTTGCGGGGCTTGCGGAAGCCACCACGACGGGGTGCACGCTCGCCCTGAGGACGGCCATCGCGCTGGTTGGAGGTGAACTGGGGAGCCAGGTCACGTTTGCCATACACTTCACCACGGCATATCCATACCTTTACACCTACGACGCCAACCTTGGTGTGGGCCTCTACGAGAGCGTAGTCGATGTCGGCGCGGAGGGTGTGGAGGGGTGTGCGGCCTTCCTTGAACATCTCGCTGCGGGCCATTTCGGCTCCGTTGAGACGGCCGCTGACCTGAATCTTGATGCCTTCGGCACCGGCACGCATGGTGCTTGCCACGGCCATCTTGACTGCACGTCGGTAAGCAATCTTGCCTTCGATCTGGCGCGCGATGTTGGCAGCCACGATCTGGGCATCGAGCTCGGGGCGTTTCACCTCGTAGATGTTGATCTGGACATCCTTGTCGGTGATTTTCTTGAGCTCTTCTTTGAGCTTGTCGACTTCAGCGCCGCCTTTGCCGATTATGAGGCCGGGGCGAGAAGTGCACACAGTGATGGTGATGAGTTTGAGTGTACGTTCGATGACGATGCGTGAAACGCTTGACTTGGCAAGACGCACATCGAGATACTTGCGGAGCTTCGAGTCCTCAAGCAGCGTATCGCCATAGTTTTTGCCACCAAACCAGTTGCTGTCCCAGCCACGGATGATGCCGAGGCGGTTGCTGATTGGATTAACTTTTTGTCCCATGATGGTGTCTTATGCCTTTTTAGATTTTTTGTTATCGATTGTGTCCACCACGAGAGTCACGTGGTTGGCGCGCTTGCGGATGCGGTAGCCGCGGCCCCGGGGGGCTGGACGGAGACGCTTGAGCATAGGCGCGGGGTTGACGAATATGGTGGAGATGAAGAGCTCGCCGTTTTCGGCCTTGCGGTCGTTTTTGGCTTCCCAGTTGGCGACGGCAGAGCGGAGGCACTTCTCCAGCTTCGCTGCGGCTTCTTTGTTGGAGAACTTCAGGACGCCGAGAGCCTTGAACACCTCCATGCCGCGCACCATGTCAGCGACGAGGCGCATCTTGCGTGGCGACGAGGGGACGTTGGTCAGCTTGGCGAAAGATACCTGACGGCGCTCTTCCTTCATTTTGTTGGCTGAAAGTCTTTTTCTTGCACCCATTTTATTTAGATGTCTTGCTTGTTTTTAACTTGATTATAAAGTAGTCGGCTCGCGGCGCGGTTTATTTCTTCTTGTTGCCGGCGTGGCCACGGAAGGTGCGGGTGGGGGCAAATTCGCCCAGCTTGTGACCTACCATGTTCTCGGTGACATAGACAGGGATAAACTTGTTGCCGTTGTGGACAGCGAATGTGTGTCCGACGAAGTCAGGTGAAATCATCGAAGCGCGTGACCAGGTCTTGATGACCGATTTCTTGCCGCTTTCTTCCATGGCAGCCACCTTCTTCTCAAGCTTGACGCTGATAAACGGGCCTTTTTTTAATGAACGACTCATAGTGTACGTTGTGAATGAGAGTTAAGTGAAAGTGGATTACTTCTTGCGACGCTCGATAATGTACTTCGAACTCTGCTTCTTGGGCGAGCGTGTCTTGAGACCCTTCGAGTAGAGGCCCTTGCGTGAACGGGGATGTCCACCTGAAGCACGGCCTTCGCCACCACCCATGGGGTGATCGACAGGGTTCATTACAACGCCTCGGTTACGGGGACGGCGGCCGAGCCAGCGAGAACGGCCGGCCTTGCCGGAGCGTTCGAGCGAGTGCTCTGAGTTGCCTACGACACCTACCGTCGCCTTGCATGTAGCGAGGATACGGCGGGTTTCGCCTGAAGGAAGTTTCACAATCACATAATCACCCTCACGCGAGATGAGCTGGGCAAATGTGCCGGCAGAGCGAGCCATGAAGGCTCCCTGTCCGGGACGCAGCTCGATGTTGTGGATAAGGGTACCTACGGGGATGTTGGACAGAGGGAGGGCGTTGCCTACCTCGGGTGCAGCATCGGGACCGCTCACCACAGTCGCTCCGACCTGAAGGCCGTTGGGTGCGATGATGTAAGCTTTAGCTCCGTCGACATAGTAAAGGAGGGCGATACGGGCCGAACGGTTAGGGTCGTACTCGATCGACTTTACTACTGCGGGAACACCGTCTTTCGTTCGCTTGAAGTCAATCATACGGTAACGGCGCTTGTGGCCGCCGCCACGGTAACGTGTGGTGAGGTGGCCTTCGGCGTTTCGGCCACCGGTTGACTTCCGTCCGACCGTAAGAGATTTCTCTGGTGTGGTAGCAGTGATTACGCCTTTGAACACACCAATAACTTTGTGTCTCTGCCCCGGTGTTGTGGGCTTGAATTTTCTTACTGCCATTGTTGTTTATCAGATATTGCTATAGAAATCTATTGTTTCACCTTCGGCGAGTGTCACCACGGCTTTCTTGTAGGCTGTGGTCTTGCCACGGAGCAGGCCGCTGCGGGTCCAGCGTGAGCGGTTTTTGCCGCGCACCTGCATGGTGTTGACTGCTTCAACCTTTACGCCGTAGAGCTGCTCGACCAGCGATTTGATCTGGTGCTTGTTGGCGTCGGGAGAAACGCGGAATGTATAGCGGTTAAGCTTCTCCTGAAGCCGTGTCGCCTTTTCTGTGACGATGGGTGTAATCTGGATGTCCATTGTTTGTGGGTTTCTCCTTTAGGGGTTAAAGATTATTGATTACTGCAAGGCCGCCTTCGGTCAGAAGGATGGCGTTAGAGTTCATGACCGCGTAGGTGTTGAGGTCGCATGCGCGCATCACACGAGCGTTGGGCACGTTGCGGATGGAGAGAGCCACATTGCGCTCGATGGCTTCTACTACGAGGAGAATCTTCTTGCCTTCGGCTTCAAGGTTCTGGGCGAGCTTGACGAAATCCTTGGTCTTGGGAGCATCGAAAGAGAAGTTTTCGATGACCTTGATCATGTTGTCCTGAGCTTTGCTTGTCAGAGCCGACTTGCGTGCCAGTTCCTTTACTTTCTTATTCAACTTAAAGCGGTAGTCGCGGGGACGGGGGCCGAATACACGGGCACCGCCGGAGAGCAGGGGCGAATTGATATCGCCGATGCGTGCGCCGCCGCCACCTTTCTGCTTGTGGAGCTTGCGGGTCGAGCCTGACATTTCAGAGCGTTCTTTGCTCTTGGCTGTACCCTGACGCTGGTTGGCGAGAAACTGCTTTACATCGAGATATACGGCGTGCTCGTTGGCTTCTACTGCAAATACCTCATCGTTGAGGGTGGCTTTGCGGCCGGTGTCTTTTCCTTCAATGTTGTATATTGCGAGTTCCATTATTTTTCGATTAAAACGATTGAACCTTTACTTCCGGGCACCGAACCTTTGATGACGAGGATATTCTGCTCGGGCATCACCTTGATGACCTGGAGGTTTTGAACTGTCACACGCTTGTTGCCTGTCTGGCCGGCCATGCGCATGCCTTTGAACACTTTTGCGGGATAAGAGCAGGCACCGATCGAACCGGGAGCGCGGAGGCGGTTGTGCTGGCCGTGGGTCGACTGGCCTACGCCGCCGAATCCGTGACGCTTCACTACGCCCTGGAAGCCTTTACCTTTGCTGATGCCGACGATGTCCACGAAGTCGTTCTCGGTAAAGAGGTCGACTTTGATGGTGTCGCCGAGCTTGTGCTCGCCGTCAAATCCTTTGAACTCGGCCAAGTGTCGCTGCGGGGCCACACCAGCCTTCTTGAAGTGTCCCTGCTCGGGACGGGTAGTGTGCTTCTCCTTCTTCTCGATGAAGCCGAGCTGGAGGGCGTCGTAACCGTCGGTATCGACGGTCTTGACCTGAGTGACCACGCAAGGACCTACTTCGATAACAGTGCACGGCACGTTACGGCCGTCGGCACTGAAAACGGATGTCATTCCGATTTTCTTTCCTAATAATCCTGGCATTTCTTTAGTTAATTAGATTCTTTGATTGAGAAATTTTTAAGTGACGGTAACAGTCTCTCAGACTTTGATTTCAACCTCAACACCGCTGGGGAGTTCAAGCTTCATGAGGGCATCGACAGTCTTGGCTGAAGAGTTGTAGATGTCGATGAGACGCTTGAAAGCTGAAAGCTGGAACTGCTCGCGGCTCTTCTTGTTGACGAAAGTCGAGCGGTTAACTGTGAAGATGCGCTTGTGGGTAGGCAGGGGTATGGGGCCCGAGATTACCGCACCAGTCGATTTCACGGTCTTTACGATTTTCTCGGCCGACTTGTCGACGAGGTTGTAGTCGTAAGACTTGAGTTTGATTCTGATTTTCTGGCTCATATTTAGTTGAATGAAAGTATTTGCTTATTTGAGCAGGTCTGCACGTCCCTGGCACTCGGTGAGTACCTGCTTGGCTATCGACGAGCTTACTTCGCTGTAGTGGCTGAACGACATGGTCGATGTGGCACGGCCGGAGGTTATGGTACGCAGAGCGGTAACGTAGCCGAACATTTCGGCCAGAGGAGCCTTGGCCTTGACAACGCGTGCGCCTGAGCGGCTTGTCTCCATGCCTTCTACCTGGCCGCGACGCTTGTTGAGGTCGGAAATCACGTCACCCATGCTTTCCTCGGGTGTTACGACTTCAATCTTCATGATAGGCTCGAGAAGCACCGGACCAGCCTGCTCCGAAGCCTTCTTGAACGCCTGGATGGCGCAAAGCTCAAACGAAAGCTGGTCAGAGTCCACGGGGTGGAAGCTACCGTCAATCACGGTGACTTTGAGCTGCTCTACGGGGAAGCCTGCAAGCACACCGTTCTTCATCGCTGTGGTGAAGCCTTTCTGGATCGAGGGGATAAATTCCTTGGGGATGTTACCGCCCTTAACCTCGTCGACAAACTGGAGGTTGCCTTCAAAGCCGTCGTCAACGGGCTCTACACGCACGATGATGTCGGCAAACTTACCACGGCCACCTGTCTGCTTCTTGAATACTTCGCGGAGCTGCACGGGCTTGGTGATAGCCTCTTTATAGGTTACCTGGGGACGACCCTGGTTACATTCAACTTTGAATTCACGACGCAGACGGTCGATGATGATATCGAGGTGAAGCTCGCCCATGCCGGAGATGACGGTCTGGCCGGTCTCCTCGTTGGTCTGCACACGGAATGTGGGATCCTCCTCGGCAAGCTTCTGAAGACCTACACCAAGCTTGTCAAGGTCCTTCTGGGTCTTGGGTTCTACGGCGATACCGATAACGGGATCGGGGAAGTCCATGGCCTCAAGCACGATAGGATGAGCCTCGTCGCAGAGAGTGTCGCCGGTACGGATATCCTTGAAACCTACGCCGGCACCTATGTCACCGCAACCGATTTTCTCCATGGGGTTCTGCTTGTTGGAGTGCATCTGGAAAAGGCGTGAGATACGTTCTTTCTTGCCCGAACGGCTGTTAAGCACGTAGCTGCCGGCCTCGATATCGCCAGAATAAACACGGAAGAAGCAGAGACGGCCTACATAGGGGTCTGTGGCAATCTTGAACGCGAGAGCGCTCATAGGAGCATCGCTCGAAGGCTCGCGCTTCTCCACCTTGTCAGCATCGCCGGGAGCATGGCCTTCGACCGCACCGGCATCGACAGGGCTGGGAAGATATGCGCATACAGCATCCAGAAGGCACTGCACACCCTTGTTTTTGAACGACGAACCACAAATCATGGGCACGACCTCCATCGAAAGCGTGGCTTTGCGGAGGGCTACCTTGATTTCCTCCTCGGTGATAGTGGAGGGGTCGTCGAAATATTTTTCCATGAGAGTATCGTCAAACTCGGCGATTTTCTCAAGCATCTTGTCGCGGTACTCGGCAGCTTCGGCCTGGAGGTTTTCAGGGATGTCCTCAACAGAGTAGTCGGCACCCATGGTCTCGTCATGCCAGAAGATAGCCTTCATGCGGATAAGGTCTACAACACCCTTGAATGTCTCCTCGGCACCGATAGGTATCTGGATGGGACAGGGATTTGCACCGAGCACTTCGCGGAGCTGACGCACTACCTCAAAGAAGTTGGCACCCGAGCGGTCCATCTTGTTGACATAACCGATACGGGGCACGTTGTACTTGTCAGCCTGACGCCATACGGTCTCCGACTGGGGCTCGACACCGCCTACAGCGCAGAATGTGGCTACTGCACCGTCAAGCACACGGAGCGAACGCTCCACCTCGACAGTGAAGTCCACGTGTCCCGGAGTGTCGATAAGGTTGATTTTAAATTTGTCGTCGTTGTACTTCCAGAAAGTAGTTGTAGCAGCCGACGTGATAGTGATACCGCGCTCCTGCTCCTGCTCCATCCAGTCCATAGTAGCGGCACCGTCATGCACCTCGCCGATTTTGTGGGTGAGGCCGGTGTAGAAAAGGATGCGCTCCGAAGTGGTGGTCTTACCGGCATCGATGTGGGCCATAATGCCGATATTGCGCGTATATTTCAGGTGTTCGTCTGATTTTGCCATTGTAAAAGTGGGGAAATCGTTATTTTGAATATGTTATCAATGATGTTTTCAGCCTATCTTGCTTAAGCACATTTGATTGACACGATGCTATCAGAAACGGAAGTGGGCAAAAGCACGGTTGGCCTCGGCCATCTTGTGCATGTCTTCCTTACGCTTGAACGCACCACCCTGCTCGTTGTAGGCATCTACGATTTCCGCAGCGAGCTTGTCGGCCATGGTCTTGCCGCCGCGCTTGCGGGCGTAGAGGATAAGGTTTTTCATTGATATGGATTCCTTGCGGTCCGGACGGATTTCGGTGGGGACCTGGAAAGTAGCACCGCCGACACGGCGTGACTTCACTTCCACCTGAGGTGTGATATTCTCAAGAGCTTTCATCCAGATTTCCAGAGGAGTCTTTTCCTCGTTAGGAAGCTTGGACTTCACGATGTCAAGCGATGAGTAGAATATGGTGTAGCTCGTGGACTTCTTGCCGTCATACATGAGATGGTTGACGAACTTTGACACTCGTACATCGTGGAACACGGGATCGGGGAGAACGACCCGCTTCTTGGGCTTTGCTTTTCTCATTGTGAGTTTGCGTAGTTTTATCGTTTTAAGAGCTTCTTGGTTGCTGTCATCTGTCATCTTCAACGCCCGGATCCTCTGACCGGCGTTTACTCAACCGTGATATGTTAGCCTTCCAAAAACCTCGGTAAAACGAGATGTTTTACTTTGATTTTTATTAGTTTGCGCCGCGATTGTCATTTCAGGCCACCTGCGGCACGGGGCCAAGTAAGGAAAAGAGCGATTCTCAACGGTCAGCCAAGTGATTACTTGGATGCTTTGGGACGCTTGGCACCGTATTTCGAACGACGCTGTGTGCGGTCCTTCACGCCACTGGTATCGAGAGTGCCGCGGACGATGTGGTAGCGCACACCGGGGAGGTCTTTCACACGACCACCGCGCACAAGCACGATAGAGTGCTCCTGGAGGTTGTGACCCTCGCCGGGAATGTAGCTGTTGACTTCCTTGCCGTTTGTGAGGCGCACACGGGCCACCTTACGCATAGCCGAGTTAGGCTTCTTGGGGGTGGTGGTGTAGACACGCACGCAAACGCCGCGGCGCTGGGGGCATGAATCGAGGGCGGGCGACTTGCTCTTATCCACAAGCGCCACGCGGCCTTTCCTTACTAACTGCTGAATTGTAGGCATATTAGTCTCTTTTGTTGCTTAAATAGATGATTGTTATTTCGTTTCTTATGATTCTTTTCCTTTGCAGTCAAACGGCACACAATCCGCCCCATCCGCTCTGACTGCCAAACAGTTAGAGACGGATCGGCGCAACACGTGCCTATTTTTCCGATGCAAAGGTACAACATATTTTTCTAAAAATCAAACACTTTGCACTTTTTCGCCCAAACTTTTTCCATTCCGCCTACCACCCACGCATCAGGAGCCTGCGGACAAGAGCGGTTGGCAACAAGGAGATCTTCCGACGATGGTCATGGATTGCGCCACCTAGCCTTTGCAGAACTAATCATGTGGGGCGGGGTGCGCCCTTTACAACGGGGCTACGCCCCACCCTACTGTTTTTACGCTCCTGCGGAGCTTTAACGGACGGTTTCAATACTTCTATAAGGACAGATAATGCCGTCCGCTGCGTAGGGACGCACGGTCTGTGCGCCCTTGTGCCTGAGCAGTCTGAAATCTGGCTCGGAGCGGTTTGCGGTTGAGGACGCACAGACCGTGTGTCCCTACAGGGGATGTGGCTGATGGTGGACCCAAGGTTCTGTGACACTCGGACGGAAACTGAACCTCCGACCTGTAAATTCCAAATCGAAGTGCAAAATATGATTGTGGATTTACGATAGCAAAGCGTCCCCTCTCTCCTTCTGGAGGGGCGGTCTGCTTGCAGACCCCTCAACGATTTTTGCACTTCGATTTGGAATCTATACACACTAACAAGATTACACAACTGCAAATCGACCGGAATCACCACATGCTTTTACGCCTACTTGATTTTCAGCACCAATATACCAAAGCTATCGGTCTTGATCCAATCATCCCCATTTTTATTTTTCAACAGCCACATTTTAAATTCTACAATGACTGATACTTCTGGAAACGGCTTGTCGGCTTGTCGGGGATTGTCATACGGATGCGAGTGCCGAGGAGCGGGCTGAGGTAACGCTCTCTAAAATACTTTGTATCCTTAAATCCACAGTGTTCTGCTATTTCCACACCTGAGCGTGGCTCTTTACAATATTCTATAATCTTTTCTATTATAGCCAGCCGACTTGGGGGTTGACTTAGGGGTTGACTTAGGGGTTGACTTGTGCCCTGACTTGTGCCCTGACTTGTGCCCTGACTTGTGCCCTGACTTGTGTCTGACTTGGGGGATTCCGACTTATCGGAGTCTTTAGTAGCCTCTACTGCCACGCGGAAAGCGGTAATGGTGTTTACATCAAAGGCTGCTGGAGCGTTGCCGTTGTCCTTGAGCATCTCTTGGACTCGGGTAACGCCGCGATTGAATTTATTGACATACTTCATCACCCGCATCGCCTCGGCCACAAGCGGATTACGGTAATCATTGACCGATGGGAAGTTTTCAGGCCGTGCTTCGCCATACAATCCGCCAGCATTCATTATCTCAATGTAATTATCAAACTGATATAACCTTATAGGCATGTTGGATTGGTAATCGCGGTGCATACAGGCGTTCATCATCAACTCGCGAATGGCTCCTTCAGGATAGTTCCATACGGTCTTTTCTCGAAAAAGAGATTCAGGCACAGGGCGTTGCGTTATTATGCCATCCCTTACAAACGATTCCAATGCTGGAAGCATCTTGTAAAGAGGTCCCATAAATTGTCTTTCATTCAAGACAGCCCCTCCTTTATCATTCCCGGCAAACCTGACAAACTGAACATAATCGCCGAGAAGAAAGTATCTCGGATTGGTTCCGAATAAGATTATCCCGGCATATGTCGGGCAATCGTTTTCTCTATCGTAAAGATGGATAGATACCAACTGCCCCTTGATGTCACGCTTATCGGCTGTCAACGCTTCTTCATCAAGAAATTTTGGGAGATACGAGTTCTTTATGTATTCAACATCTAAATCTTCCAGTTTTGCGTTCAAGCATGGAGTGGCATCAAAAGTGGCCATAAACGAACAGCGTCTTTCTGCAAGGATGCGTTCTTCGGCTTCTGTTGCGATGTCACGACGTGGGCCTATACGGATAAACGCACGACCACGATAGCGGACAGGAGGCAAGTCTGACGGACGCACTTCTGCCACCAACAAATCACCTTCCGGGAAAACGAATCTATCCACTGACATTGTGGGCAATGGCAGAATATTGCCATCCGAACGGATGCCTGAGACTTTCTTCAACAAGCCATCATCCACTTTCATTCCAGCCAATGTCCCGTCATCATATGCTCCTATGATAAGATAACCGTTCTTTCTGGAATTGGGCATATCGTTAGCAAACGCACAGATAGCCTCACAGAACTTGTCCATGTTGCCAGTACTGATTGTGCGTTCCACGCGATAAGTCTCGGTGGATTTCAACAGATCCAAAACTTCACCTTTTGTTATCATATCCGCGCTACCATTGTATCGTGATGGTCTCTGTGCAAATATAGTAATATTCACTGAAAGAATCTGGATAGGAATACGCTTTGCTATCGCTAACTTTGCAAGAAAAAAAGAGACGATACGATGAAACAGCGGCTTCTCCTGTTCCACCTGCTCGCCCTGCTGACGGTCAGCATCTGGGGCGTGACATTCGTTTCCACGAAGATACTCATCGAAGCCGGCCTCACCCCTACCGAGATTTTTATCCTCCGCTTCGCACTGGCCTACCTGTGCATCATCGCAGTCTCCCACTCGCGGCTTTGGTCGGACAGTGTAAAAGACGAGCTGCTCATGTGCCTTGCCGGACTCACCGGCGGCTCACTCTATTTCATAGCCGAAAACTCCGCCCTCGCCATCACGCTCGCATCCGACGTGTCGCTCCTCATCTGCACCGCACCGATATTCACGATGCTGCTCGGGCGGATATTCCTCCACGTCCCTCTGCGGCGACGCATGGCCGCCGGCTCGCTCATAGCCCTTTGCGGAGTGGGGCTCGTGGTGCTTAACGGCACCCTTAACCTCGGGCTCAACCCCCTTGGCGACGCACTCACGCTGGCCGCAGCCCTGCTGTGGGCAGCCTACTGCATCGTGTTGAAGATGCTGGGGCAACGCTATACCACCCTTTTCATCACCCGCAAGGTGTTCTTTTTCGGACTCCTGTCGTCAGCAATATTTCTTGTCTTTGAGCCACGGCAGTTCGACCCGCATCTGCTCCTGCCCCCGGCAGTCTATGGCAACCTTCTGTTTCTAAGCATCGTCGCATCCATGCTCGGCTACATAATGTGGAACCGCGCAGTCAAAGCCTTGGGCGCAGAAAAAACCGCCAATTACATCTATTGCATCCCATTGGTAACCATCCTCGCCGCCGTCATCTTCCTCGGCGAACCCTTTACCGTCCACACCGCCATAGGAGCCGCCCTCATAATCGGCGGAGTAATCCTCGCCGAAAAGTAAAGCTATCCGAATACCTATTTCACCTATGCTATCCAAGCCTTCATCAACATCTCTGAAAGTAACAAAGTCTGATATACATGACTTATTACCAATCAAATTATTTGCGTAAATCTGTATAAGGAATATACCTCTTTGAAATTAAGAGAGTTAGAAGAATTACCTCGTTTTGGGGTAATGAGTTGGCAACCGTCCTAATTGCCGTGGTCTACATCGCTTTGCTTGTTTGGGTAACTCTTACGGATGCAAAAATACAAAAATAAAATACATCAGAATGAATTCTTGGCACAAAATTCGTTTTTGTCGATAAATATCTATTTCTTTGTACAGTAAA